>NC_017055.1 GCF_000284075.1 Rickettsia rhipicephali str. 3-7-female6-CWPP | reverse complement strand
TTATAAATCTTTGTAAAAAGATAGAGTGTTATAGTCTTTGCTGTTGCAGAAATGCTACAATTAGAATTTAATTGCTTTAAGAACTCATAAGGTACTCTTATAAACATCTTAGTTTTTTCAAGATGTTGCCTTTTTCCTTCTATGGTTGACATAAAGATATTATCTATAGAATCTAACTTATCTGACTTAGAGTGACGTGTTTTTGTATTATCGATATCACCTAGATCAAACCTATCAGGTTCATATTTAAGATCATTAAAGACCTTATCGGGTATTGTTGTGGTAATAATGTTACGTTTATTCTGACCTTGATCGTTCTTATCTCTAGTAATAATGAAATGTCCTTTATCTTCCAGGGATTTCTGAAGCACAAATACTTCAGATTTAGAGCAAGATAGTCTTTCTGCCCAGCTTTTAGCAGGTAGAGAGATAGATCTATTACGTCCCTTAGAAAAGTTAATACAAGAAAGCCCATCAGCTAAGATGTAGTACATTTTCTCAAGAGTAGATAACTCTTTGCTTGATAATATATGAGATAATACGCATCCAGTTATTGGGACGTATGATTGATTCTTGGTGGTATCATAGTACTGATGTATACCTACATTATCACTTGGCGTAGCAAGCGGGTAAAATGATTGCATTTTATGCTCCTTTTTCTGAAACCCTTGACCGCTACGTAGAAATAGTATATATTTATTATGTGTAAAAATAATGCTGCCTGTGTTTATTTTTGCATATCGTATCAATCAAGGTGTTGAGTTTTTCGCTATTTTGAGAACTTAGCACCTGTAGTTTATTTTTTCACTATCATATCTATTTTATTTAATTCATATTTCTCGAGTTTATCATTTGCAGCGTCTATAAACCACTTTCTGCGCGTGATAAAGTTTTCAGCACAAATTTTATCAATCTTTTCTATAATATGTTCTGGAATATCTAAAGATATCCTTTTTACGTTTATTTTCTTCAGCATAAAGCTATTGAGATAAATGAATTTTAATCATAGTTAAACATATTTTGTACACATGTCAATAAGAATAATTATTTCACGCATAAAAAATAATTATTTTAAAATCAGAGCACATAACATATATATGTATGTTTTTACAATCTAATATAAACATATTGACATATGTATGTTTATATATTTATATTATCGTATAAAAAATAAATAATGTTATTATGATTTTGTCTTTCTTGAATCAAAAAGGAGGTGTAGGTAAGACTACACTTTCAATTAATGTTGCAACATGTCTATCACTAAAAAAGCAAAAAGTGCTTTTAATAGATGCGGATCCACAAAATAGTTCCCTAGATTGGATTGCAATTCGTAGAAAAGAAAGTTTATTCACTGTAGTTGGGCTCACAAAACCAATAATACACAAAGAGGTATCAAAATTGGTTAAGAATTATGATCATATAATTATTGATGGACCACCAAGGATATATGATGTTGCTAAGTCTGCAATAGTTACTAGTGACCTGGTAGTAATGCCAGTGCAACCGTCACCTTATGATATATGGGCAGCTAATGAAGTGGTTAGCCTTATAAAAGAAGTATCTCAACCATTAGAAGGAAGAAAAAATATAAAGTCCGCCTTTTTAATTAATAGGAAAATATCCAATACTGCTATTGGTCGAGATGTGGAACAAGCGTTAGATCATTACGGTATGGATATTTTACAAACACATATTTGTCAGAGAGTGGCATATGCAGAAACAGCAGCTATTGGTTCCACAGTTATGGAAGAGCATAATAGAGACAATCTAGCCGTTAGAGAAATAACAGATTTAACAAATGAAATTTTAGAAAAATATAACTAATTGAAAAGGTCATGACAGGAAAAAGAATTGAGTTCCCCAAAAAACCGGTACAAAAAAATACTACTCAATTTATTGATGCATGGGTGTCGGGTAATATAAAACATGCACAACAGGATCAAAAACATAAGAGAACGACTATCTTTTTACCAGAAGAATTGCATAAGAAATTAAAAATCGAGGCGGCTAGGAGGGAGGTAACAATGACTGAAATAATTATAGAAGCTGTAGAAAAGAGTATATAGACATATATATGCTTATATGTCTTATAACTTAATGTTTTTGTTTATTAAAGCAAGGATACTTAATGTTAAGCAGGATAAAATACTATTCGTCACGTTTCTTGATCAGACTTATAACTAAATTTTAGTGTAGTACAAATCATATGAGCATATAAACATATAGGAATATGTATGTTTATATTTTGGTCCTACCAATCATTTCATCTATAGAGATTTGAAAATAATCTGCCAGTTTTACGATAACTTTAGTACTTAAAATTCTATTATCACTATTTGTATTAATAAAATGAGTAATAGTACTACTACCTACTCTGCAATTTTTTTCCAATATATACTCTGTAATGTTAAGTTGCTGTATTTTTGTTTTAAGAAAAGAGAGTAAATGATTATTAATATCATTTAAAGTTAAAGATACATATAATTGATATTTTTTTGTATTTTTTATAAATTTTGCGCGACCAAGTACTTCATCTATATCACATTCAAAGAATGTTGCAATTTTAAGAATAGTGATGATATTAGGATTAAGTAAAATTGCGTTTAGGAGTTTGCTAATAGTAGATCGCGATAAAGATGTTCCTAATACCAAATCTTTTTGTTGTATTTTATAAGTTTTAATTTTTTGACTTAAGAATTTTTGTATCCTTAGTGAAATATCCATAAATAACTCAAAATATCATACAAATAGTTTCTGAATGCCAGAAACTATTTTCTTGACACACCAAATATATTTAATAAAGTAGCAGTATGAGGTAGTGGATTGAGCTGATAATAGAGTACAAACTATCTTATAAAAAGAAAAACCAGTAAACACTCAAATTTTGGACAAGGAGAGTGTTTACTGGTGATTAAAGTCACCCCTAAATAGATACGAGGTCACAATGAATATAACACATAATGTATGTGATGGCAATAATAGTAGAGTAACATCTGCTCATTTTTCTAGCCCCCGCAAAACTTTAGACCCCGCTGGCTTTCATAATTCTAGCAACCAGCAAGAGTTGCTTCAAAAACCTCATGCATCATAAAAAAACCTAAAGCTGCAAGATTAGTCCACATATCTTATGACCCTAATGTTGCGAGTTTTGTAGATCAAGCGTGCAATGCTGACAATGCAGATCATGATAACCAATCCTCATCTTAGTGATTAGCTTATCTTGCTCGATAGTCTTAGCATTTGATACTGCAGATAATAAACTACTATCATACTGCTCTGCATATTTAAGATTGCCATCAAGAGACTTAAAGAACTCATGTTCACGGGATATAAAAAACTCCTTATTGAAGGAGCACAAAGATTTAATCTTGATGGGGCTTCAGCAAGTTTAGTAACTAAAGAAGAAGTGCCACCAAAAACTAAAAATACCTTAAATTCTCTAAACCTAACTCAAACACCTAATTAATATTAGACAAGATAATCTAATATTTATAATTTATAAAGTTCGTACCCTTAAGTTATTCAATCTTTATATTGCCTAAATACCATAATTGGTTATCTTTGTGTGATAGTTCATAATATCTTTCCATAATCTAATTGATAAAATGAAAAAAGGTTATATGATGGGCCAGGGCAAGATAGTGGCAATATAAATCAATACCACTAACAAATAACTTTTTAATAAAACTAGAGAGATACAAATGAATGAAATTTTTACACTATTGCTAAATACATTCTACACAATCTGGGGTAATACCAACACATGTGAAGGTAGTAATAAAACATTTGATGTTGTAAAACTTGGCAACATATTACGTAATCGCAAATATTATCTTATGGATCAGCAACTTATTTCTAGTAAATGTTTCCCTACTGACAATTGTTCACTCGATACAAAAGTAGGATGCAATATTTTTGAATTGCTCAACGACAATACGAAATCTTTAGGCCTCAAAGCATATGTTGAACACCTCAATGGTACCATATTTAGAATTGTAAGCTCATTCAATAATACAAGAATCTTTGGGACAGAATATAAAATCTTTAGTCCCGGTAACACTCCATTATTGTATGAACATCAGTGTTTTACAGATGAGTCAATACTGATTAAAAATGTGCATAAGGTAGTGCTACAAGGTTATGATGTATCTATGCGTACAACAAAAACTGGAAAATGTGGTATCTTCCTTATAAAATATATGTCTGATAAGTTAAAACACATGCTGCAAGAAGTAACGCCTGATGTAATTAATAACACCACTTCATCTATACTAGACTTCTTCTTTACAACTGTAACCGAAAATACAAGCTTAAACTATACTAATGAAGTTATAGATTATAATAGTACCAATAGTACTGATATTAGTAACTACGATGAACATAGCCAAGATAATACTATGCTCGTAGGTGGGTTAGTTTTAGCATCAGCCGTATCAATTACATATTTACTAACTTGTATGTATAATAAATACTGTAAGAAAACACCTGTGGCGCAAACGGAAACTGCTGATATTAATATTAGTGATCCTGCTCTAATAGAGATTAATAGTAGAAAAGCTAAAATATATTACAGTGATAATTCTTCGGCAGATGGGAAGGAGTATGCTATTGTAGACATTTCTAGTAAGAGGGCTAAATATACAAAAGCTACATATGATACTTCAAATCCCTCTAGCTCACATTCTGACGATTACGAAAGAATGGAGTTAATTGATACTTCAAATCCCTCTAGCTCACATTCTGACGATTACGAAAGAATGGAGTTAATTGATACTTCAAATCCTTCTAGCTCACATTCTGACGATTACGAAAGAATGGAGTTAATGAGTTCAACTGATAGCTCTACTCAAGATAGCAGTCATGTCAATTCTCATAGACTTGCTCAATTACATATAGAGGACAGAGACTCTGGAATACCAATATGTGATAATTGTGAACCAATCTATGATTACCCGCAACTACCACCAAGACCTGCAACTTTCTATATACCAATAGCACAACATCATGATGATTCTAGCATTTTAGGATTAAGTGAATTTCTATGCTAATTGCTCGTTGAAATAATAACACATTTTATATAAAATCTAAGGACTTTATACGGTTATTTAGCAAAATTCAATAGAATAAGATCAATTGGATCTTGACATACTACTCACTTCTAGATGAAAAGTAGCATTGCTACTTTTCATCTATATTCTACATGGTAATCCCCCCATTTTTAATGGTAATAAAGGGTAGAGAGTTAAGCCGCCAAAGCTAATTTTTGGTCTTTCGTTATTATATGACCAAAGCCATTTAGTGGCAAGATCTTGTACCTCTTGTACTCTTGTATATTATAAAATAAATGCTGGCTCAACCAATCATATCTTACAGTCCTATTATATCTTTCAATATATGCATTTTGCTGAGGTTAACCTGGCTGAATGAACAACAATTTGATCTAGTGCCCTTATGACTCTTTCTGCCGGTAGCGAAAAGTCAATCTCAATACCAAGACCCTCTCTATTAAATTCATCAATCACACTAAATAAACGATATCTTTTTCCATTCTCTAAACTATCGTGTATGAAATCCATAGACCAGCAATCATTTATTGTTTTAGGTACTATAAGCTTTTCAGGCTTTTCTCTAAGTAATCTTTTCTTAGACTTTATTCTCATATTAAGTGCTAATTCCTTATATATTCTGTATACACGTTTGTGATTCCAACTAAA
Source organism: Rickettsia rhipicephali str. 3-7-female6-CWPP (assembly GCF_000284075.1). Lineage (GTDB taxonomy): Bacteria > Pseudomonadota > Alphaproteobacteria > Rickettsiales > Rickettsiaceae > Rickettsia > Rickettsia rickettsii. The sequence continues at coordinate 9,382 of NC_017055.1, read as the reverse complement.
ACCTTTGATATTACGCAAATATAAAAAGCAAAGACCGAAGCCCCGGGTCTTAATGATATTGCTTTTCTGTAAGCTGCTAAGCTCTCATGATATCTGCCTTGCTTTTGCGGTATCATCCCAACATAACAATTTGCTGGTTCATTCTCGGGATTTAGCTGCAAGCCAATATTTTACCTTTGGGTGAACGTTGTTTGTGATTAGTCGCACTAGTTTTCCCTACCCCCTCTATTTTGTATCTTTGAAGTTTTTTAATGATTTTTCTCTCTAGCTTGTCTAGGCCCCTCATTCACTGTTAAACTCTCGTTATTTAACAAAAAACATTTCTGCATGGGCATCACCATTACCACTGTTATTATTTCCTGTAGCAAATCTGATGCCTTCTGTGATGCTTGACACCTCAGATAAATGTATGTACAAGAGCAGTGCTTTCTTCTTTGTTACAGCGAAGACTCATATCAAACATCTTTATTGCTTCGTCATAACTTCCAAGCAAACATAATGTTATACCGCCAAAGTAATATGCTACGTAATTATCAGAATGGGTTTTGATTACTGACTTAAAACATAATAAAGCTGACCTATAGCATCTTCGCTTATCTGTAGATCTTTGCAGTAGCAGTAGTTGCTGCCCTACTCTTAGCCACTCATCGTCATATTTGCTGAGTTTTAAAAAACTGATTAACACTGTGATTGTTTTAGCGGTAGGTAATTTTTATGCATAATATGATAGTGTATGCCCAAAAACATGGTATATTAAAGGATCACGAGATACTAATTAACTCTTCTGATAGCCATAATGCGCTTAAAACTTTAAGTACAACATGTGAGAAGCATTATATGGAGCATCGTGGTGAGAATATTAAGCAGCTATTAGATGATGAGCACGGGATGGTAGGAGCTAAGAAATATTCATACTCGCTTAAATATATGAAGCATGGGATGCAAAATAATATACCAGGCTTTGTAGATGAGAAGCCTGTAGCATCAACCTTTGCTAAGGTAAAAGCAGAAGTTAAAGAACCCCGCCTAGAGAAAGAGTTAGAACATACAATGACCATGAGATTATAAGGATTGTCAAGCATGACTAATGAAGAGCATAATCAGAAACAACAGCAAACAGAGTTAGAAAATAGCGGTGTTTCTGAGCGTCCAAGACATGATGAATTATTTAAAAAGGTCATGAGCGAGCCTATTGCTGCTCGTGAATTTCTAGAGCATTATTTGCCAGTATCATTTAAGAACAAGATTAATCTAAATAGTGTTAAAATAGAAAAGGAAAGCTTTGTTACCGAAGATTTAAAAAAGAGATTCAGTGATGTTGTTTACTCTGTTTCTTTAAAAAATGATAATGTTAAAGATAGTACCACTGATAGTGTAGATAATGACAAAGCTTACGTATATGTGCTTATAGAACATCAGTCTAGTAGTGATTACTGGATTGCCTTTAGACTGTGGCAGTATATGCTGCTATTATGTGAAAGACATAAGGACGCAAATAAGGGTAACAACAAACAAGAAAGAGATAAACTCCCTCTAATATGTCCTATAGTAGTATATGCAAATGATAAACCTTATAATGCTCCAAGGAGTTTTTGGGAATTATTTGAAGATAGTAATACTGCTAAAACTCTAATGTTAGATGAATACTTGCTTGTTGATTTGCAAAAACAAAGTGATGATGAAATAGAGAAAAAAAAGCATCTTGGTATGATGGAGTATATGCTTAAACATATCAAGGCTCGTGATATCTTAAATCTATGGCAAAGCCTACTTGAGAGGTTTAAAAGTAGTATAGAAATAGATAAGGAAAATGGATACATTTACATTAAATGGTTATTGTGGTATAGTGATGCTAAGGTAGATGCAGATAAACAAGCAGAGCTAGCTAAAATCATAGCAAAACATCTAAATAAAGCAGACGGGGAGGGGCTTATGAGAACTATTGCTGATAAATATATTGATGAGGGGATTGCTCAAGGCATGCAGATTGGTAAGAATGAGGGAAAACATGAAAGAACTATGGAAGTAGCTAAAAATATGCTTTCTAATAATTACTCTATTCCTGAGATTTCGCGTATTACCGGCTTATCTATTTCTGAAATCAATAACCTTCTCAAAGCCTAATTCTTGAGTCAAAGGGGCTTCGCCCCTTGACTTAAATTCTTCTAAATCTATTTCTTTTTTGAATCTTAATATCAACTTTCCTTTATATCTTTCAATGCAGTATAGTACATAATTTACATTCTATTTTTATAGTTCTAACTTAATGATTGACCAATTCAATCATATATACTGGAAAATGAGCGCAAAAGTATGCTAGAAATTAAATAAGCTCCTGAGCAAGATAACGATAAATAGTTGCTTTTGATAAATTAAACTCTTGCATTAAAGTTTTGATCTTAACACCCTGCTCTCGCTTCTCTTTCAACGCACTTAATTGTTCATGTGTTAAGTATTTCTTCTTGCCAAACTTCACGCCTCTCTCTTTTGCTTTTAAGATCCCATCCATTTGTCGCTCAGCTCTAATCTCAGTTTCAAATTGTCCGATCGCTCCTAACACATTAAATATTAATCGACCAGTTGCATCTTTAGTATCTATATTTTGATCTAGAACTTTAAGTGCTACAGATTTCTGTTCTAAAATCTCAGCAATTTTGCATAAATGTGCAGTAGAGCGTGCTAATCTATCTAGTTTTGTGACAGTGAATATATCGCCTTCACGTACATAATCTAATGCATTTTTTAGCACGCTTCTTGTGCCGCCAAAACCGGATTTCTTTTCTTGAAAAATTTTATCACAATCTTTTAATTTATCTAGTTGTACACTTAGCGACTGTCCTGATGAACTAACTCTCGCATATCCTACTGTTGCCATATTTATGTCTTATAATCTTTTAAAGTTTACAAGAATTATATAAAGAGACGTTAATTAAGACAAGAGTTTTTGAAGTCTCTTAAAGTATACTTTATGATACTTAATAAATGCTAATATCAGACTAATATACAACATCTCCTTAACTTTATGGGTAATACTTTAAATTTTTAATTATCATTATCATGATATTTTGTTTAACCTTGATTGGTAGGTTCTAATTAAAGAATATAGCTATTTTTAAGAATTTAAAAATGTTAATGGCGTCATAGCGTCTAAAATCTCAAATTTTAGTGTAAAATCCTGAGCATAATGCATAGATGTGACAAAACCTCTATATCACAGAACTTGGCAATAAATGCAATAGAATTCTATATATTGCTGAAGAAGTGATAAAGTTTATATAACACAAATTGGTTAATTTTTAATTACTCATACATTTATTTTGCCTTATTAACTTTCTTTGAAATAAAAGGTGTACGACAATAGATATATTGTTAACTTAAATATCGGAGAAAGTGATGGAAGATTTTGATAAAAAGACTACAGCAAAACAAATAAAAGATATAGAATAAGAATATAAATAAATATAGGGGCAAATTAACCAGGTATTGAAAAAAAGCTAAAGAGGCTAATGTTGAGCTAGGCCCTGATGATATGAAGCGTTTAAACAAAATAAAAGCTCGCTTTGCACACACTACCAAAGAAGATAAGAATGCTAAAGCAAAAATAGAATATGCCCGAGGTTGTGGTGACAGAGCTTATGAAGCAAATCAGCAAAAACATCAAGACTTTACCGGCAGCAAAACTGCAGCCGCAAGAAAACAAAGAAGGGAAGATTTTAGAGGTATATAGAAGGCACCGTCAAGTTAAGAGAGGTATGCAAATTAAGAATTGAGAAATAAGTAGTAATCGTCTATATAGAGTGTCTTATTGGGGGAGGTTTCTAGTTTAACACAGTTCTATGAACATGCTTAATTAGTCACGAATTAAACAGACATTTTAGTTGTAACGATGTTTGTAAATCACACAATTTAAATGATAAATAAGCAAATCTTATTAATAGTTGGATAAGTCAAACCCACTACTGTCTCCTGAGAATAGACTTTGACACCCTCCTAATTGCAAATTGTTGTATAAAAAATACCCTATTTCCAATTGCGATTTTTGCTTATTGCCATAAGCTTTTGATATCAAACCTTTCATTTTCTTATGGATTTTTGGCTATTACTTCCTTAAAACCCTATGACCTATAAGGGCTCGTAGGGTTTTGACGGAGAGACTAACTCAAGTTGTATCAAACATCATGACTTATCAACATATCATTACAATACTTCAAAGGTATGATCATCATTTTGATTGTACACAATTTGATAAGGCTATCAAGTTTCTCTTAAAATATTGTCACAATAATAAGTACTCATTAGAAATATCAGAAACCCTGATCTCAATATATCCTGATACTAAATCCGTTATTACATCTTTGTTATTTTTTAGCTCAGTAAAAAATCACTTAACATTAACGCACATTAAATATCATTTTGGTGAAGAAATAGCTACGATATTTTTTTCACTGGCTGAGTTATTTCGAATACAAAATACATATTGTAATACAATACAAGAAACGTTTCAGTTGTTTTGTTCATTAAAGCCTAATATTGCAATCAGAATCTTATTAATAAGATTTGCTTATTTATTACATAAAATAATATTTAATTGCAATATATCAGATATAGAATATTACTTAATGAGTGAAGAGATAAAAGATATATATGTACCTTTATTTAAAGAAATAACAATAGAGAAAATTAACAATGTATTACAAAATGTTTGTTTAGAAATATTACAGCCTAAGTTATACAAATTTATAAGCGATTTCTTAAAAGTAAACTATCAAAATCCAGATCAGTTAGTTATTAAAGTAATTAATTCATTTCATGATATTTTATCCAGATTGGATGTAGCATATGCAATATCAGGACGAGTTAAGTCTACTTATTCTATAGCACAAAAGTTAGTAAATAAGTCTAATGAAATAAAAAACTTATGTGATATTATCGGCATCAGAGTAATAGTAACACAAGATAATGAATGTTATAAGGTATTAAATACTATTTTAAACTATTATGCACATGTTCCAAAACGAAATAAAGATTTTATTAAGTGCCCAAAGAAAAATAATTATCAATCACTACATACAGTAATAATAGATAAAGATTTACGGAAGCTAGAAGTACAAATACGTACCAGAAGGATGCATAGCATTGCACAGTCTGGTTCTGCATCACATTTGCAATATAAACTCAACTTACAAAATAGTAATAATCTTGATGTTACTCATAACATATTAAACAAATTTATATTCAACACATTAAACCAATATAGTAGTATAACTACTATAGTACCTAAATATCTTAGAATAAATAGGTTAGACGGCTTAATATCATATATAATAGGATCCATAAAGCCAAACGATCGAACATTAAAACAAGGTGTATATATCTATCACGAAAATACTAGATATTATGTTGATACAGCAAAAATAGTTAATGTAAATCAAAAAACTTTGACCTTAGTGAGTAAAGGAAAACCATATATAGCAACAGATACAGGCAAGACATCACAATTACAAGGTGTATCGCTACAAAATATGTGGACAGATCAGAATAGTATTAAAAATTCACTATCAATGCTAAAGAAGCGAGTTAGTTATAATACACAAATTAAGGAACGGCATCTCGAGAAACAGCGATACACAGAGAAAAACCTATCATCTAATGGTGAACTCTCTACAAATCAGCTTCAAAAAATCAAAATAGCAAATACCTCTAATAAGAATCCTAATCTAAATGATCATCATGCATACTTAAAATATTATATAAAATGTACAAATACACATACTACCTCTAGTATGCAAATGAAATCAGATTATGAATTAAATTACATAAACAAGAATTTATTGATAGATGCAGTCATACAAAATAATCAAAATACTGATAATCCTCCTAGTAGGACTTTTAGTAAGAAATTAAAATTACAATGTGTCCAAGGGTACAAGAAAAAAGACAAATTATTTTGCACAGAAGTAAATTTGCATTTGCAGAATAATAGTGACAACACAAATTGTAGTAAAGACAAATTATTTTACACAGAAGTAAATTTGCATTTGCAGAATAATAGTAACAACACAAATTGTAGTAAAGACAAATTATTTTGCACAGAAGTAAATTTGCATTTGCAGAATAATAGTAACAACACAAATTGTAGTAAAGACAAATTATTTTACACAGAAGTAAATTTGCATTTGCAGAATAATAGTAACAACACAAATTGTAGTAAAGACAAATTATTTTGCACAGAAGTAAATTTGCATTTGCAGAATAATAGTAACAACACAAATTGTAGTAAAGACAAATTATTTTGCACAGAAGTAAATTTGCATTTGCAGAATAATAGTAACAACACAAATTGTAGTAAAGACAAATTATTTTGCACAGAAGTAAATTTGCATTTGCAGAATAATAGTAACAACACAAATTGTAGTAGTGATGTCTTGAGTTCTCAAAAGAGAAGATCTCAACAAAAAAATTGTATCAATATTATTACCATAAAATTTATTTCAGATGATGACATAATGAATATTAGAATAGAAGAATTGATGACTATATTCAAGGATACTCAAATTACATATCTTAATCTTAGACAGAATTACATAGGTGATATAGGAGTTAGAGAACTGGCTAAGATATTGAATAATATGCACATTACATATCTTAATCTGAGCAGTAATGCGATAGGGCTGTACGGAATTCGTACACTTACTGCAACAGTTAAGGAGATGAATATTATAATTCATCTTACAGGGCAACAGCCATATCATGAAACTGATTATTATGATGGTCACTTTAGTAAACTACAACGTATAGAACTCCCACAACTAGATCCAGATTTAGTGCGGGAAATGGCTAATTCAACATCGGATAATACTTCAGGGAATGAAGAAAATGATTCAGGATGCGAGGTATGGGATTGGGATGCGGAATCTGATGATATTAATGATACAGATAGTAATGGCACCATGACTATACGGATCGGTCACAGTAATGAAGATGTAAATATTGATACAATTAAAAGTCGTATTTATGGAATAAATAAGACACCAGATATAGAAGTCATACATAATGCACAGATACTAACAGAGGATATAGATTGTATGGGAGCATTATAGCCTAAAATTTTTAATGGTGCATTTAAGTCCATCCGCCAGTGTGCCAAGCAAAGTGCGTAAGGAACAGTTGGTGAGAATCCAGCCTACGTAAAGTATAGCCAACGGCGTAGAACCTAAGTAGAACCTAACTTAATACAACATGATGTAACGATATCTTCTTCCATTCTCTAAACTATTATGCATGATGAAGTCCATAGACCAGCAATCATTTATTGTTTTATCGGCTCTTAACCTTTCTTTAGCATACATCTTTTTAAGTCGAACATTCTCCGATTCTAATTCCTTTAGCTTAGTAATCATCGGTAAATCCATACCTCCATACCTTGATCTCTATGATGATATTTTGTACTCTCTAAGTATCGATGCTACGGGTACACCACTACTTGCTTGCTTTAAGATAGACATGATTTGGCTGTCACTATGCTTTGATATAGTCATTTTACAGAAGCTCCTTTTTTGTTATTAGAAACTTCTACTCTTCTTGTCGATTTTTTTAGGGAGGATTACCTTCGCTTATGTTTTTGATCCTGTGTTTTCACCTACTTTGACTATAATTTTTTAACTAATATCCATACTCCACTCTCTTAACCCCTGCACTAGAGCCAAGCCTCTGTATAACATGAGAGTAATTATTACGCACCCAATCCGCCATAAATCTTGTTGGCATTGTAAGCTTTAGTGTAGAAGTATCATTACACTCCTTCACTACTACTTCTTCAAACCAAGCTGTATACATAGTTTCTCCTAACTCTTCAATTAATCCTTGTCTGATATGATACCATGCTGTATCTGCTTCGATCGTATCTAATCCTCCACTTTTCGCCAAAATACCTGCATGTGTACCATTAGACACAATATCAGATGTTGTGATTTTAGGATATAGCATTACCTTTTCTTCATCTCTCCGCTTTCTTTCATTGCTTGTATCCTCCACCTCTTCTACCTCCTGCACATAATAACCGTTCATTCCATACACTGCTTCTAGCTGCTCACTTAAGATCTCTATTTGTCGCTCGCTTAAAGCTAGGTTACTTGGAATTAATACAGTTATAAAGCTGTTGTTGGCATTTATCTTAAACTCTACTTGAGTTAGTATTGAATACGCTATGGAAGTGCTAAATCTTCCTGCTATCTTCTTCTTTACCTGCATTTCTTTACTGGTATCAAATGAATTCTCTATGTGGCTTAAATATTGCTCATATTCTAACATGTTCTGCTCTTCAGCACCTATATTACAACTGAATCTAAATGTTGTATGATTAACAAGTGGTCCTTGATGTTTTTCGCTCGCAAGCACTTTCTCCATATAGCTTAAGAAGGTAAATTTATTCTTAAATTTCTTTTCAGGATATTTGATATATAGCTTCAATAGTAACTGGTTTACAAAGTTAGTGCTAAATCCCCTGTTTGCTTTGAAGTTAAGCATATCTACATCTTTTTCTGATAATGGATAGAAATGCCTTAATTCTTTATTTTCAGATATATCTTTGATGGTTCTTGCAACAATCTCGGGGTGTATATTAGCACGAGGTAGTTTAAAATTAGCTGTTTCATAGTATTCTTTCTTAGAAACAAAACAACCAGCTTCAGAATCATTTAAACAAGAAGAATTGTTATAAAATTCAGATGGAAACGAGCTTTGCTCGTTTTCTAAAAACTCTTTTTTGAAATTTTCTTCAGATTTATATATGTTTGAAGAATCATTTACAGATAAATTCTTAAGATTTACATCTATATAATCTATATTTTTAATAATACTGTTTTTTAATACAAAGTCTTTATTATATAATTGACCAGAATCAGTGCAAGGAGGGTCATATTCTGTGCATTTCCATTCTTTAGAGATTTCTAAGGCTTTATTGTTATTATACTCAATTACTATTTGTTGCTTTTGCTCTTTCTGTTTTTTCTGATCATTGTTATTTATTAGAGATATATTCAGAAGAGATATTTGCCATAAAGATTTATCAGCTCTGCTATTATAATCATCATTGTTTCTGATAACTCGCTTATCTCGCTTAATAAGATTATTATCTTCTAAATCCTTTAATGCTCTAGAAATAGAATTTCTATGTAATTTAAGTTCTTTCTGTAATTCTTGATAAGAAGTGACAATAGAGTGCAGATTATTAGTTATAGAGTGATCATGATCATAAACATCTTTGTAATCATTCTGATTGCTGTTACTGGCATCAATATAAGTCTCTGTAGTTATCCTGTTGTCTTTGTCCTTACTGTCTGTGTCTCTGTTACCTTTATCATTATTACTAGATAATGAAGAT
>NC_017042.1 GCF_000284075.1 Rickettsia rhipicephali str. 3-7-female6-CWPP | reverse complement strand
TTTGAAGGAATAGGATTAACTATTCCTTCAAAAAGCTTATAATTTTCGCTTAAAAATATCTCAAAATAACAAATCAATTAGCAATCTTCACAGAACCTAAAATAACATGCATTAACTATATGTGTTTATTTTATCACAAAACTTAATAAAAGCTTTATTATATGAATCTAATTGCCGATTAAATATAGCACTAAAAAATATAATATGTTATATATGCCATTAAGATAATGTTTAATTATTTAATTTGAGGTGCTAATCATGCAAAAGTTACTTTTAATAGCTGCTACAAGTGCAACAATTTTATCTTCTAGCTTATCATTTGCCGAGGGCATGGATAATGAGTGGTATTTAAGAATAGATACCGGTGCAGCAATGTTTAATAAAGAAAAAGATAAGGCAACCGGTGTTAAATTAAAATCTAATACAACTGTTCCAGTTGATTTAGGTATCGGTTATTATATTTCCGAAAACTGTAGAGCCGATTTAACTTTAGGTACTATAATCGGTGGAAAGTTAAAGAAATCCGGAGCTGCGACTAATGCACCTTTTACCGGTACTAATGTTTCAGCAAGCCATAAACCTACTATTACACGTTTACTTATTAACGGTTATGTAGATTTAACTAATTTTGATATGTTCGATGTTTTTGCTGGTGCAGGTGTTGGTCCTGCATTAGTTAAAGAAAAAATTACATATAATGGGATAACCGGTCTTTCATCTAACACTAAAAACAGAACTAATATTTCTTACAAGCTAACTTTAGGTACTTCTGCACAAATTGCTGACGGTGTTAAAGTAGAACTAGCTTATAGCTGGATAGATGATGGTAGAACAAAAAGTAAGAATGTAATTTACCCAGGAACAAGTGTACCAACCGGTGGTATGCGTTATCAAAGCCACAACTTAACAGCTGGTATAAGATTTGATATATAATTAACAAGAATATATTAATAGTTTTAGGTAATAACCTAATATTATACCGTGGCTTATTAACCACGGTATCTAGAAATACAAAAAAAGACTGGATTCCGTGGTTATTAAGCCACGGAGTGACATTAGACGACAACTCAGAAATGTCACTTAAAACTATTTTTTGTCGAATTTAGGTAAAAATTGTAAAATTATTATCTAATATCGTTTTTACTAACAACTAATAAAATTTAAAGGAAAAATTTAACAATATGAAAAAATTACTTTTAATAGCAGCTGCAAGCACCGTACTTTTAACTTCCGGTCTTTCATTTGCTGATTGCGATATGAATTCTTCTGTAGATTCATCTACTAATTCATCGATGTCATCATCTGTGGAAAATCAATGGTATTTAAAACTTAATGTCGGCGGTATGATTTTTAACAAAACAAAACATAAAGATAAAGGAGCAGATTTTAAGTTAAAGTCTAATACAGGATTTACAGGTGAGATCGGTGCGGGTTACTATATTATGGATAATCTAAGAACCGATTTAACAATTGGAACGGTAGCAAGTAGTCATTTAAAGAAATCAAAAACTTATCCAGACAGTGCTTCTTTCTCAGTAAAAAATAAACCTACTATTGTAAATTTATTACTTAACGGTTATGTTGATTTCGTCGATTTAAGCATGTTTAAAGTATTTGCTGGTGCAGGTGTTGGTGCTGCTTTTGTAAAGGAAAAAATTAACTCTAAAGATATTAAAGATGGTGTAACGAAAACTTTCAACGGTACTACTAAAAACAAAACTAACTTTGCTTATCAATTATCTTTAGGAACTTCATTTGAAGTTGCACAAGGTGTAAAAGCTGAACTAGTTTATAGCTGGAGAGATTACGGTAAAACAAAAAATACCACCAAAACTATTGACGGGGATAAAGTTAAATTTGGCGGAACCCATTATAAAGGTCATAACTTAATGGCAGGATTAAGATTTGATATGTAATTAGCTTAAATCTTTTTACAAGCTATTAACACAAAAAAGGAGTCTTTAATTAAAGACTCCTTTTTTTGTTTGTGTGCCTTGGTATTGCCTACGTGGATACTGAGACGTCATGAGCTAAGTGACTGCCAAGGTATTATAGCATGATTCAGCTTTTTCGTCATTGCGAGGAAAATTACGAAGTAATTGACGAAGCAATCCAGTAAAAAGTTCTGATTTACAGCATTTTTATTATTTTTCCTAGATCCTACGGTTGCGGAGTTGTTGTATGGTTCGAAAAGCCCGTACGATGTCATTCCCGCTTCCGCGGGAATGACATAAACTGAGCCAGGCAACAACACCTACAAGCTTGCAGAGTTATAGTAGAGATAGCATTGATATTCATGCCAACAAACTCTTAATCTAAAGACTCTTTTTTCCTTTATAAAACGTTACGTTCATTTGATGTATTGCTTTAAAGCCTAAATAAATTTTAATACGTTCTAGAATAATATCTTGATAATAAGGTAATTCTGCTGCAGTAGCATTATCTTCAGCTTGTATAAACAGCGTATTAATCTTTTGTTTTTTATAAGTATAGGTGGTGATTTTTAAAGGTAATGCTTTAGTGCTGAAGTTAAACCCGACTATTTTATTCCAGTTAATCATGATTTCAGGCAGCAATGGATGTTGTTTGGCAAATATACGTCTAACTATTTTATCGATATCCTCTTTAATTAGCTTCATTTTAATAAACTCTGCACTGTTAAAGTTATGACGGCTAAAGCAAGCATTATAGATATTACGGGAAAATGTAAAGATGTAACCGATATGATCATTAAAAATATATTACAAACTGCTATAATCGATACTACTTGTTTATGAGATTTACCTTTTTGTACTGCTTTTTGAAAAAAATGCTTTAAATGAGGCTGCCAAATTTTTTCTTTATTGAGTAGCCGAATTAATATGGTTAGCACTGCATCAGTGATGTAATATAAGCTAGCAATAGCACAAGCTATAAATAAATTAGTGCTTGTAAGAGCCAGCAGGAGCAAACAAAGACCCGTTAAGAATCCAAGACTAATACTTCCCACGTCTCCTAAAAATATTTTTGCCGGATGCCAATTAAATATTAAAAAACCACAAGAACAACCAAGAATAATAACATTTACACTAGCTATAAAATATGGATTATTAATAGCCGGAAATTGTAAAAAACATAATATAAGCATAGTGCTAGATAGCTGGATAGATTCCACACAACTCATACCGTCTATACCGTCCATAAAATTATATATATTAATAAAACCGCTTAAAGCTATAACTAAAATAGAATATATTAGTATATGTACAGAGTTTAGCTGAGAAAAAAGAAAAATAGCAAAAGTTGCACAAATTAAGTGGACTATTAAACGAATTAGAATAGGTACGGCTTTTAAGTCATCTAAAAAGGAAATCGAAGCAATTGCCAATAATAACGGTAATATTTTTATTGAATTAACAAAGTTATTGCTCGTTATATATTCAAATCCGCTCAAAGCAATCATTACAACAACTACAATAGCAAGACCGCCGCCGCGCGGTGTTATCTTATCATGAGAACGACGGTTACTTGGTATATCAACTAAACCGATAGTAGGAAGATATTTAGTTAATATATATGTTAATATAGCGGTGGATATAAAAGAAAAAATAAATAATGTGCTGTAGCTCTTTATATTCATAGGAACATATTAGATTTAAAACTATAATATTTACGGTTTGGCATGTCTCTACTATCTTATTTATCATATGAATGTCGGCTTTTGAAGGTTCAGGGCTACCGCTTGGATGATGATGCACAAGTATCAGGCTGCTTGCTTTGTTAAATAAAGCTCGTTTAATTATCTCACGTGGATATACCGCAGCTTGGTCTATAGTTCCTTGACTTAAAACCTCATCAGCAATTAAAATATTTTTCTTATTCAAAAATAATATACGAAATTGCTCGAGTCGCATATTGCCCATATTAACTTTTAAATAATCAGTCCAAGAACTCCAAGAAGCACTAATATTTTTATTTATTATTTTTTGTTTCAATACTCTAATTTATCAGCTCACGTATTAGAGCAAAATTGATATATAAATTTTCATTGGTGCCTTTAATACTAACTAGCCTTGCCTTATCAAGGTTAATTAAATCCGTAATATCAAAATGATCAAGTAATTTTTTAGCAAGAGGTTTTACGTCTTTACGAGGGATAGCCGTAAATAACATTACTTCAAGTAATTCGTAATCGGCAAAATGTTCTGCTCCAGCGACAACGAAGCGTTCTTTTACTCTTTTACGGTGACCTATATAATGAGGCGTATCTATTTTATCATTACTAAATTCTAACAAATTATTTTCTAACATTCTTTATGTTTATTCAAATTATAAATAAGTAAAATGTTGCTGATGTCATTCCTAGCTAAAAAAGCGGGAATCCAGTAATCTTTAATGTCATCCTAGCTAACTTGATCGCGGGATCTAGTCTTTTTAAATGCTTTTTGGATCCCGTGGTCAAGCCACGGGATGACACCGAGTGCGTTTTTCGATTCACGCAACAATGTCCCGCGGAAATGGACATAGATAGCCATACAACAAAATCAATTTTTACCCTACAGTTTAGTATGGAGGATAATCAAGTTTTTTAGGTGATAACGTAAATATTTCAAAACCGTCTTTAGTCACGCCTATAGTATGCTCAAATTGAGCCGATAATGATTTATCACGTGTAGTAACTGTCCATCCATCTAGTTTACTTAATATAGTGTCATAATTACCGGCATTTATCATAGGTTCAACTGTGAAAAACATCCCTTCTTCTAACGGTAGACCAATGCCGCTGCGACCGTAATTTAATATTGACGGTTCGTCATGAAAAACTCTTCCGATACCGTGACCCGTATAATCTCTAACCACAGAATAATTATGTTTCTCGGCATAGCTTTGAATAGCATGTCCGATATCACCGAGTTTAGCACCGGGTCTAACTACTTCAATCCCTTTCATCATTGCATCATAAGTTACTTGAATAAGACGCTTTGGCTTAATTGCTACGTCACCGACATAATACATACGGCTAGTATCACCGTACCAACCGTCTAAAATTACCGTAACATCAATATTTACTATATCACCGTTTTTTAACGGTTTATCGTTTGGAATGCCGTGACAAACCACATGATTTATAGAAGTACAAATCGATTTCGGAAAGCCTTTGTAATTTAACGGTGCAGGAACGGCATTATGAGAAGTAATAAAATTATGACAAAGGTCATTTAAACTATTAGTAGTGACGTTCGGTTTTACGTGATCAGTAATAAAATCGAGCGTCTCTGCGGCTAATTTTCCTGCTGCCCGCATCTTTATGAAATCTTTTCCCGTGTGGATTTTTATGGTCATGAGTTTTGGTTACCTTTCCCTCAAGTAAAAAAATATATTTTTCATAATACAAAATGGCGCTTTTAATGTAAATAACTTATCCTATTATTGAGAAGTGCTACTATGTTACTTGATTTAGGTTTTGAATATTATATAATTGCTAATATAATTATTATTTAACATACTGGGTGTAGTTAGGTTATTATTTGCTCTTTCTGTTGTGGCTGTACATTCAACTTCTCATCCATTTCTTAAATTTATAGGTGCAACAATTGCAGTACAATCTTTTTTCATGATTTCCGGCTTTTATATGGCTATGATTCAGAGCAATTATATAAGCAAAATAAAATTTTGGAAAAGTAGATATTTAAGGCTTTATCCTACTTATATCTTTTGTATTTTAGTTACTTTCTTCTTGCAGCAAAACTTTTCTTTTTTAAGGCAATTGTGTAATCTTCCATTTCCGGCTGGTTTTTTTAATTTTTACAAACCTAACAATGTTGTTGCAAGATGTAACAATGTTTATTGGAATTAATAATAATACAAGTACATTTTACAAAATACTTTATTGACTTCACGCCTCCTCTTTATCAATTTTTGTTGATACCTCCTGGTTGGTCAATTGGGTTAGAAATTTCTTTTTATTTAATAATGGCACCTTGGATTCTAAAAAAGAAAAATATCTATATTTTATCCATAATTTGTATATCTTTAATTACTAGAATTATTCTTCAGTTTAATGGATTTATAGGAGATTCTTGGTCTTATAGATTCTTTCCTTCTGAACTTGCAGTTTTCTTAATTGGTAGTCAAGCATTTTATATTTATACTAATCAAGAAATAAACGAAAAAAAGTCTTGGCTTAGTCAATTACTCTATTTATATATTATATTAATAATTATTACTTTTCCGTTTATCCCAATAGAGCCTTAACTAAAAAAATTACTTTTTTATTGTTTATTTCTCTATCTTTAGGCAAAATTTAATTGCTTTACTCTCTTACCCAATGTCTTGTATAATATATTACCTGCTATTTCATATTGGGCTGATAATGGGACATTTCTTAATACGTTGGTTACTTTTATAACAGTAATAATTATTTCTTTTTTAATTTATTTCTTTATTGAAAAACCTATAGAGTATTATAGAAAAAGATATAAAACTCATAATTTAGCTCTTAATATTTAAAACTATGCTATATTACATAAATAAAATTCTTTCAAACAATAAGGTACAAGCGGTTATCTTAGGGATAATCGGGCTTGGGATTGTTACTGTTCTCACGTCATATAATATAGACGATCCGTCTTTTAACTCGGTCACAACAGAGTACCATAGTAATTTAGTCGGAATTTTTGGCTCTTATTTATCGGATTGTTTATATCAATTTTTTGGGTTGGCTGCTTTTATTATACCGCTTGCTTGCTTTGTTTGGGGGAGAAATTGTTGGTATGGAAGATATCGTGGCTCATTTATCCGTATGTTTGTAATGTTGCTTGCTCTCGTTAGCAGTAGCACATTATTATCTAAGATTAAGCTAGAATTCATACCGGCAAATGCAGGTGGAGCTATCGGAATAATAGCTTCTAATTTTTTTGAGCGATTTACAAATCAACTATACTTATTATTAATATTTTTTACCTTTATTATATTAGTTGTTTTATTTGAAATTAAATTTACTTCTTTAAGTAATTTTATTATTAAGCTAGGTAAATTTTTAATCTATCGGATAAAATCTTTTTTACATAATGTATTTTCACGATTGTCGTCGATAACATTATTCTCTACTAAAAACAATGATAATATAAATATAACTTCTTCTTACCAAAAGCCTGTAAGTGAAAAAGTAAAATTCCCTGAAGAAGTGAGACCCGTACCTGCAAATCCTATAAAATTCTTTAGCAAACCTGTTAGTCCTAAAATATCTCAAAGCGCAATAGCAGAATTGCCGCCTATTTCGTTATTACGTGATCCTGAAAACCATCATGTAAAAGGAGCTTCTTCCTCAGAGCTTAAACAAAAGGCTGAAGAGTTATTAACCGTGCTGAATGATTTTGGAGTTAAAGGGCAGATAATTAATATCAATCAAGGACCGGTGGTAACTCAATATGAATTTGAGCCGGCAGCAGGCACGAAAACATCAAGGGTAGTAGGATTATCTGATGATATAGCACGCTCACTATCTGCTTTATCAACAAGGATAGCAGTCATACCCGGCAAAAACGTACTTGGTATTGAGCTTCCTAATAAGCAGCGTGAATTCTTTTGCTTAAAAGAACTTATAGAGACCCCAGAATACCAAGACAAATCAACTTTATTGCCGTTAGTCTTGGGTAAAGATTTGGCAGGTAAGCCGCTGATTGCAGATCTTGCTAAAATGCCTCATTTATTAGTAGCAGGAACCACCGGCTCAGGTAAATCCGTCGGTATTAATGCGATGATTGTGTCGCTCTTATACCGCTATACTCCCGAAGAATGTCGCTTTATCATGATTGATCCGAAAATGCTTGAATTATCGGCTTATGATGGA
Organism: Rickettsia rhipicephali str. 3-7-female6-CWPP; assembly: GCF_000284075.1. GTDB lineage: Bacteria > Pseudomonadota > Alphaproteobacteria > Rickettsiales > Rickettsiaceae > Rickettsia > Rickettsia rickettsii. Next base: position 1,282,537 of record NC_017042.1, on the reverse strand, counting down.
ATACCGCATTTGCTAACTTCCGTGGTAACCGAGCCTTCTAAAGCGGTAGTTGCTCTTAAATGGGCAGTTAAGGAAATGGAAAACCGTTATAGAATGATGAGCAATATCGGTGTTAAGAATATCGCAGGTTATAATGCAAAAATCTTAGAAGCGGTTAAAGAGAATAGGGTAATTGAGCGTTCGATTCAAACTGGTTTTGACCCTGAAACAGGTAAGCCTATTTACGAAACCGTTACAATGAACATGAAAAAACTACCTTACATAGTGGTTATTGTTGATGAGATGGCTGATTTAATGCTAGTTGCTGGTAAGGATATTGAAATGCTGATTCAAAGGCTTGCTCAAATGGCAAGAGCGGCAGGCATCCATATTATTATGGCAACGCAAAGGCCTTCTGTAGACGTTATTACTGGTGTCATTAAAGCCAATTTTCCAAGTCGTATTAGTTTTAAAGTTACCTCTAAAATCGATAGCCGAACGATTTTAGGAGAGCAAGGCTCTGAGCAGTTACTAGGTATGGGTGATATGCTATTTATGGGGAGCACTTCCAAGATAAGTAGGGTACACGGACCGTTTGTTAATGAAGCCGAAATTGAACAAATTACGGAATATTTGAAAGAGAGCGGTACGCCTGAATATATCTCTGCCGTTACAGAGCAACCTGAAGAAGATGATAGTAGCATTGATATCGGTGACGGCACCTCTGATGAAGTGCTTTACAAAAAAGCTGTGCAGATAGTGCGTGACGAACGCAAATCTTCCATTAGCTATATCCAAAGGTCGCTTAGAATTGGCTATAACAAAGCTGCCAACTTAGTTGAGAAGATGGAGAAAGAGGGAATAGTCTCACAACCGAATCATACAGGTAAAAGAGAGATATTATTGCCTGAGAGGTAGGGTATTTTTTTCGTCATGCGCTACGTAGCCGTAGGCGTTGTTGCATGGCTCTTATGTCATTCCTGCCTTCGCAGGAATCCAAGAAAAAAGTATGGATACAGCAAATTTTTGAAATTCAAAGCTCGATTTATTTCGCTTTATGCTTTCGTAGGAATGACATAAGAGCCATGCAACAACGCCTACGCCGTTACGGAATGACATATCATCTATATTATTAATTATAATAGACATATTAAAATAATAGACATATTAAAAAAGTTGCGTTAAAATAACACTTTTTAAGTGATTTAATTTTTATTAAGGTTTACATATGGCTATGACGAATATTTCTCCAAAATTATTTCAAAAAGCAATACAACAAGGTCTTAAAGCCGCTTTATTCACCACCTCAACCGCAGCGATAATGCTGAGTAGTAGCGGGGCACTCGGTGTTGCTGTAGGTGTTATTTCTACTAATAATAATGCAGCATTTAGTGATCTTGCTGTTGCCAATAATTGGAATGATATAACGGCTAAAGGGGTAGCTAATGGTACTCCTGTTGACGGTCCTCAAAATGGTATGGCATTTACTTACGGTGGTGATCATACTATCACTGCAGATGAAGCCGGTTGTATTATTACGGCTATAAATGTTGCGGGTACTACTCCCGTAGGTCTAAATATTACTCAAAATACCGTCGTTGGTTCGATTGTGACGGGAGGTAACTTGTTGCCTGTTACTATTACTGCTGGCAAAAGCTTAACTTTAAACGGTACTAATGCTGTTGCTGCAAATCATGGTTTTGATGCTCCTGCCGATAATTATACAGGTTTAGGAAATATAACTTTAGGGGGAGCGAATGCTGCACTAATTATACAATCTGTAACCCCGGCAAAGATAACACTTGCAGGCAATATAGATGGAGGAGGTATAATAACTGTCAATACAGATGTTGCCATTAACGGAACAATAGGTAATGTTAACCCAGCAGCTCAAATAAGCGTTGGGGCAAGCCCCCTTTCTCTTGGGGGAGCGGTTATTAAAGCTACTACGACTGATTTAACAGATGCTGCGTCGGTATTAACCCTTACAAATGCAAATGCAGTATTAACAGGTGTGATTGATAACACTACAGGCGTTGATAATGTAGGTGTCTTAAATTTAAATGGTGCATTGAGTCAAGTAACCGGGAATATAGGTAATACAAATTCATTAGCCACGATAAGTGTAGGAGCAGGTACAGCCACGTTAGGGGGAGCGGTTATTAAAGCTACTACGACTGATTTAACAGATGCTGCGTCGGTATTAACCCTTACAAATGCAAATGCAGTATTAACAGGTGCGATTGATAACACTACAGGCGTTGATAATGTAGGTGTCTTAAATTTAAATGGTGCATTGAGTCAAGTAACCGGGAATATAGGTAATACAAATTCATTAGCCACGATAAGTGTAGGAGCAGGTACAGCCACGTTAGGGGGAGCGGTTATTAAAGCTACTACGACTGATTTAACAGATGCTGCGTCGGTATTAACCCTTACAAATGCAAATGCAGTATTAACAGGTGCGATTGATAACACTACAGGCGTTGATAATGTAGGTGTCTTAAATTTAAATGGTGCATTGAGTCAAGTAACCGGGAATATAGGTAATACAAATTCATTAGCCACGATAAGTGTAGGAGCAGGTACAGCCACGTTAGGGGGAGCGGTTATTAAAGCTACTACGACTGATTTAACAGATGCTGCGTCGGTATTAACCCTTACAAATGCAAATGCAGTATTAACAGGTGCGATTGATAACACTACAGGCGTTGATAATGTAGGTGTCTTAAATTTAAATGGTGCATTGAGTCAAGTAACCGGGAATATAGGTAATACAAATTCATTAGCCACGATAAGTGTAGGAGCAGGTACAGCCACGTTAGGGGGAGCGGTTATTAAAGCTACTACGACTGATTTAACAGATGCTGCGTCGGTATTAACCCTTACAAATGCAAATGCAGTATTAACAGGTGTGATTGATAACACTACAGGTGTTGATAATGTAGGTGTCTTAAATTTAAATGGTGCATTGAGTCAAGTAACCGGGAATATAGGTAATACAAATTCATTAGCCACGATAAGTGTAGGAGCAGGTACAGCCACGTTAGGGGGAGCGGTTATTAAAGCTACTACGACTGATTTAACAGATGCTGCGTCGGTATTAACCCTTACAAATGCAAATGCAGTATTAACAGGTGCGATTGATAACACTACAGGCGTTGATAATGTAGGTGTCTTAAATTTAAATGGTGCATTGAGTCAAGTAACCGGGAATATAGGTAATACAAATTCATTAGCCACGATAAGTGTAGGAGCAGGTACAGCCACGTTAGGGGGAGCGGTTATTAAAGCTACTACGACTAAATTAACAGATGCTGCGTCAGCAGTGACATTTACGAATCCTGTAGTGGTGACCGGAGCGATAGATAATACCGGTAATGCAAATAATGGTATAGCAACGTTTACCGGTAATAGTACAGTAACTGGCAATATAGGTAATACAGCAGCATTAGCAACAGTGAATGTAGGAGCAGGTTTGTTACAAGTACAAGGCGGAGTGGTAAAAGCGAATGCAATAAACTTAACGGATAATGTGTCAGCAGTGACATTTACGAATCCTGTAGTGGTGACCGGAGCGATAGATAATACCGGTAATGCAAATAATGGTATAGCAACGTTTACCGGTAATAGTACAGTAACTGGCAATATAGGTAATACAGCAGCATTAGCAACAGTGAATGTAGGAGCAGGAATAACATTACAAGCTGGAGGAAGCCTAGCTGCGAATAATATAGATTTTGGAGTCGGAAGTACTTTAGAGTTTAACGGACCTCTTGATGGTGGTGGTAACACAATCCCTTATTATTTTAAAGGAGCTATAGCAAACGGCAATAACGCTATATTAAATGTTAATACAAAGTCACTTACGGCATATCATTCCACTATAGGAACAGTTGCAGAAATCAATATTGGAGCCGGTAACCTTTTTGCAATTGATGCAAGTGCTGGTGATGTTACTATATTAAATGCTCAAGATATTAATTTTGGAGCTCCAGATTCTGCTTTAGCACTTTCTAACTTAACCGGAGTCGGAGTAAAAAATATATTATTAGCAGCTGATTTAGTAGCTCCCGGTGCTAATGGAGGTGATGTAGTCTTTAATGGTGGGGTTAATGGCCTGAATATCGGGAGTAATGTAGTAGGTACCGCTAGAAATATCGGTGATGGAGGCGGTGATAAATTTAACACTTTACTTATTTATAATGCCGTTACAATAACCGACGATGTAAATTTAGAAGGTATACAGAACGTGCATATTAACAATAATGCAGCTTTTACTAGTAGTACAGCATTTAATGCTGGTGCTATACAAATAAACGATGCTACTTATACGATTGATGCAAATAATGGTAATTTAAATGTACCAGCAGGAAATATTCAATTTGCACATGCGAATGCTCAATTAATATTACAAAATACTTCAGGAAACGACCGTACGATCACACTAGGTGCGAATATAGACCCTGATAATGACGATGAGGGTATAGTAACATTAAATTCTGTAACTGCAGGAAAAAAATTAACGATAGCCGGAGGCAAGACGCTTGGTGGAGCTCATAAGTTACACACTATAGTTTTCAAAGGAGCGGGAGATTTCGGCGCGGCAGGTACCACTTTTAATACAACAAATATAGTGCTTGATACTACAGGTCGATTAGAACTTGGAGCTACTACGGCAAACGTAGTTTTACTTAATGATGCTATTCAATTAACTCAAACCGGTGGTAATATTGACGGTTTCTTAGACTTTAATGCAAAAAACGGTACGGTAACATTAAATAACAATGTAAATGTTGCGGGAGCAGTCCAAAATACCGGCGGTACTAATAACGGTACGTTAATAGTTTTAGGTGCAAGTAATCTTAATAGCGTAAACGGGATTGCTATGTTAAAAGTAGGTGCAGGAAATGTAACTATTGCCAAAGGCGGTGACGTTAAAATCGGCGAAGTCCAAGGTACAGGCACAAATACTTTAACATTACCTGCAAACTTTAACTTAACAGGCAGCATAAATAAAACCGGTGGTCAGGCTCTGAAGCTAAACTTCACGAACGGCGGTAGTGTTAGCGGTGTTGTAGGGACTGCGGCTAATTTGGTTGGTGATATCACAACGGCAGGTGCTACAAGTTTTGCAAGCAGTGTTAACGCAAAAGGTACGGCGACACTTGGCGGTACTACAAGTTTTGCCGATACATTCACTAATACAGGTGCGGTTACTTTAGCCAAAGGTTCTATCACTAATTTTGCTAAAAATGTAACGGCTACCAGCTTTGTAGCTAACAGTGCTACTATTAATTTCGGCAATAGCCTAGCCTTTAATAGTAATATAACAGGTAGCGGTACTACACTTACTTTAGGTGCAAATCAAGTAACATATACTGCTGGCACCGGTAGTTTTACCGATACGCTAACCTTAAATACTACTTTTGACGGAGCAGCTAAGTCAGGTGGTAATATCTTAATTAAATCAGGTAGTACTCTTGATTTATCAGGGGTTTCAACTTTAGCACTTGTTGTTACTGCTACTAATTTCGACATTAATAATATAAGTCCAGATACAAAATATACGGTAATATCTGCAGAAACAGTAGGTGGTTTAAAGCCTACTCCTGAAGAGAATGTTAAAATAACTATTAATAATGACAACCGTTTTGTTGACTTTACTTTTGATGCATCGACTTTAACGTTATTTGCAGAGGATATAGCTGCAGATGTTATAGATGAAGCTTTTGAACCGGGTGGACCGCTTGCAAATATCCCAAATGCTGCAAATATAAAGAAATCGCTTGAGTTAATGGAGGATGCTCCCAATGGTTCAGATGCACGTCAAGCTTTCAATAACTTTGGTCTAATGACACCACTACAGGAAGCAGATGCTACAACTCACCTCATGCAAGATGTTGTAAAACCTAGCGATACTATAGCTGCCGTTAATAATCAAGTTGTAGCGAGTAATATATCAAGTAATATAACTGCTCTAAATGCTAGAATGGATAAAGTACAAGCAGTGAATAAAGGTCCTGTTTCTTCCGGTGATGAAGATATGGATGCTAAGTTTGGTGCGTGGATAAGCCCGTTTGTCGGTAATGCAACGCAGAAGATGTGTAACAATATAAGTGGTTATAAGTCTGATACAACTGGTGGCACTATAGGTTTTGACGGCTTAGTTAGCGATGATCTAGCACTCGGACTTGCATATACAAGAGCCGATACTGACATTAAGCTAAAAAATAATAAAACGGGCGATAAGAATAAGGTAGAGAGCAACATCTATTCTTTATACGGTTTATATAATGTACCTTATGAGAATCTCTTCGTTGAAGCTATAGCATCTTACTCAGATAATAAGATAAACAGCAAATCAAGACGTGTTATTGCAACGGCACTAGAGACTGTCGGTTATCAAACTGCAAACGGTAAGTATAAATCTGAAAGCTATACAGGTCAGTTAATGGCTGGTTATACCTATATGATGCCTGAGAACATTAACTTAACACCGCTAGCTGGGCTTAGATATTCGACTATCAAAGATAAGGGCTATAAGGAAACCGGTACTACTTACCAAAATCTTACCGTTAAAGGCAAGAACTATAATACTTTCGACGGTTTACTCGGTGCTAAAGTATCAAGTAATATCAATGTCAATGAAATAGTGCTAACACCTGAGCTTTACGCAATGGTCGATTATGCATTCAAGAGTAAAGTTCCGGCGATTGATGCAAGATTACAAGGTATGACTGCTCCTCTCCCAACCAACAGCTTTAAGCAAAGCAAAACAAGTTTTGATGTCGGTGTCGGTGTTACTGCTAAGCATAAAATGATGGAATACGGGATTAACTACGATACCAATATCGGAAGTAAGTATTTCGCTCAGCAAGGTAGTGTAAAAGTTCGTGTTAATTTTTAATTAACCGTTCTATAATCATAAAAAAGCCTATATAGTTTGACTATATAGGCTTTTTTGCTTTATAATGTAGTCTTGAGAAGCGTCATTGCGAGGAGCGAAGCGACGTGGCAATCTCGTCAAATATCCTGAGATTGCTTCGTCACTTACTTCGTAATTTCCTCGTAATGACGATAAAAACTTAAATAAAAAATTATGTTAGATAATATTAGAAAAACTGCCGATAGTTTTATAATGCGGGTTTTATTCGCAATGATAGCTTTTGCTTTTGTCGGCTTTGGTATTAAAGATGTATTAAACGGAAGAAGAAGCAGCGATATTGTTACTTTTTCTCATGTGAAAAATATCTCCCAGGAAGATTTTTTGAGAGCAAAATCTTTAGAAATTAATGCTATAAGTAAGCAAACGGGAACAAGTTTAACGGATGAAGAAATAGCAAAGTTAAATATTGATAACCGAATCCTAAAAAGGCTTGTTTACGATAATGTTTTAGATTATTTAGTGAGTTATTATGACTTAGATCTAAGTGATGATACAGTTAAAATTTTAGTTAAAGAATCACCGGTTTTTAAAAATGAGCAAGGTGTTTTCAATATAAAAATTTTTAAAACTTATTTTAGAAATTCTTATATGGATGAAGAAAAATATTTATTAAACTTCAAAGAAAAAGCTCTAAAAAATGTTTTTGTCGGTACTTTTGTAGAAAGTTTCTATGTTCCTAAAGCTATGACTAACAATATAGTAGATTATATGGCTGAAAAAAGAGAAGTAGAATTAGTACAAATAGATTTACAAAATAAACCGAAAGATTTACAAATCCCTACTCCTACCGATCAGCAATTAAAGGATTTTTACCAAGATAATAAAACCGCGTTTGAGGTACCTGAGAAACGCAGCTTTTCTTATATTAAAGCTAATATTAAGGATTTAAAAGTCTCAGTTACTCAAGATGAGTTGTTAGAATTTTATAATGAAAATAAAGATGAATTCGGTGATCAAAGTTTTGAAGCAGTACAAAAACAATTACATGATTTATTAAAGGCTCAAAAAATCGACATACTTAATATGGAGTTTGCTAAAAAGCTGGAAGATGAGACGGCAGCCGGTTCTAGCTTAGTTGAAATTGCCGAAAAATATAAGCTACCGATACAAAACGTTCACTATATCAGTTATGCAGAGCTTATTGAAGATAAAATAATTGCTGAAAATGCCGATAGTATTTTTGAGCTTTCGGAAGGTGAATTATCTTATCCTATAGAAACAGAGGATAAAAGCTATCTTATATTGGTAGAATTAAAATCTATTCAGCCGGCAAAAATACCTGAATTTGATGCTATTAAAGAGCAGGTAAATAAAGCTTGGATAAAGCGGAATATTGCAGATGTAAACTTAAAAATTATCAAGGATTTAGCAAAGGAATATAATTCAGATCAAGAGAACATAAAAGAGCTTAAAGCTACCGGAATAAAAATAAGCAAAAAAAGCTATATTAGATCCGAAATGGAAGATGATCTAACACTAACTCCTGAAATATTATTATCAATTTTTAATACTAAAATAGGAAGTAATACACCTGTATTTCAAGTAGGTGATGAAGTATATTTTGCACATATTAAATCTAGAAGTATCGATGAATTAACAGCTAAAAATATTTATGTCAATTCAGAAAAAAATATAATATATAATATTAAAAATTCTGTAATTGACGAGCTAATTAACTACACAATTATTCAGAATGATATGCAGGTAAAAGCTAATTTTAGTAAGTAGCGAAATCCATCAGGTCATACCGTATCGTCATTGTGAGGAAATTACGAAGTAATTGACGAAGCAATCTCAGGATATTTAATGAGATTGCCACGCAGCCTATGGCTGCTCGCAATGATGATAAAATAAGCCGCACATTATAAACAAAAAAATAAAACTATGAGCTTTAAAGATTTACCGGAGTTTTTAAAATTTTTAGAAAAAAACGGTGAGTTAAAGCGTATTGCTCTTGAGGTTAAAACTGACTTAGAAATTACTGAAATTAGTAGAAGAGTATTAGCACAAGGCGGACCTGCATTACTTTTTGAAAATGTTATAAAAGCCGACGGCATTAAGTCCGACATACCTGTTCTAACTAATCTTTATGCTAGTATAAATCGTATTTGTATGGGGCTTAAACTTAAGTCACCCAAAGAATTAAGAGAACTTGGCGTTTTACTAGCATTCCTTAAACAGCCGCAATCTCCCACATCTTTTAAAGAAACATGGTCAATGTTACCGCTTGCTAAGCGTATATTTGCTATGCCTCCTAAAACCGTATCAAAAGCAGCTTGTCATGAAATCGTCATTGACAAACCGAATATCAATATATTGCCGATCCAAAGATGTTGGCCTGATGATATTTCGTCTTTAATTACTTGGGGTATAGTAGTTACTAAAGGTCCAACAAAAGATAAAATCGATAATTACAACCTTGGCGTATATAGAATGCAGGTTATTTCAGAAAATAAGCTATTGATGCGTTGGTTAAAGTTACGGGGCGGAGCAGAGCATCATAAACGTTGGAAAGAAGCAAAAAAAGAACCTTTTCCTGCTGCTATCGTTATCTGGGCAAATCCAGCGGTAACTTTGGCAGCAGTTACGCCGATACCTGAGAATATCTCGGAGTATAATTTTGCTGGTTTACTCGGTAATGAAAAAGTAGAGTTGGTACAATGCAAAACTATTGACCTCAAAGTACCTGCACATAGTGAAATAGTGCTGGAAGGCTATGTAAGTTTAGAGGAGTATTTGCCTGAAGGTCCTTTTGGGGATCACACCGGATATTATAATGATGTTGAGGAATTTCCTGTATTTACGGTTACTGCAATAACGATGAAGAAAAATCCAGTATATTTAAGCACCTATACAGGAAAACCGCCTGATGAGCCATCAATCTTAGGTGAAGCATTAAATGAAATTTTTATTCCTATATTGCAGCAACAATTTCCGGAAATAGTCGATTTTTGGCTTCCACCTGAAGGTTGTTCATATAGAGTTGCGGTAGTATCGATTAAAAAATCCTATCCCGGTCATGCTAAAAGAATAATGCTTGGGATTTGGTCTTACTTACGGCACTTTATGTATAGTAAGTTTATTATAGTTGTAGATGACGATATTGATGTTCGTAACTGGCAAGAAGTAATTTGGGCAATAGCAACAAGAAGCGATCCAAGGCGTGATACGAACTTTATAGATAATTCCCCGATAGATTATTTGGATTTTGCATCTCCTGAGTCAGGCCTTGGTAGTAAAATGGGAATAGATGCAACCGATAAAATATACCCTGAGACAAATAGAAAATGGGGTAAAAAAATAGAAATGAGTCAGGAAGTTATCGACAAGGTTAATAGTATGTGGAATAGTTTAAAGATATAAGGTATACTCGTTTAATTTGAAAAATTGGCATCGTTGTTTCATATTTTTTGATCCTCACGTACTAATATGTACGCTGCGGTCAAAAAATATGAAACGCCTTGCTCTTTTCCAAATTAAACTTCGTATACTGTTTATATTAATTGTTAATTTTTTGAAATATCTTGGAACTAAACATGTATAACATCCCGCACGAGACGATAATTAATAATTTCAAAGAAATTGCCGATAAATATCAAGAGCTTATTGCGCATTTCATGCAAGGTAGGGGGAGTATGATCCCTAGGAGCCTAATTGATAGTGATAAAAACAGAATTATAGCCTCTTTAATGGTAGAACAATTTTGGGCAAACCCTGAAAAATTTTGTCAGCTTAATATTGAATATATTGATAAGTTAAGAGAGCTTACAGCGAATAGCTTTGCAAAGTTTGTCGGTAGTCCGGCAAAAGCTGTATTTTCTCCGGATAATCGAGATAAAAGATTTAAAGCTTCTTCATGGGAGGATAATGTTTATTTTGACTTTGTTAAACAATATTATTTACTATCTAGCGAGTGGCTTAAGCAGAATATAGAACAGTATGAGCTGTCAAATGATCTCAAGCAACATTTAGAGTTTGCAACTAAACATTTTATCGATGTGTTTTCATCTTCAAATTTTGCTTTTTGTAATTCAAAAGTTTTGCGTGAGACATTAGAAAGCGGCGGGCAAAATTTAGTACAAGGGCTAGAAAATTTCTTAAGAGATATAAAAAGTTCAGGTGATATATTAAATATTAAAACTACCAATAAATCTGCTTTTAAACTCGGTAAAAATATTGCGGCGACAAAAGGAAAAGTTATATTCCAAAATGATTTAATGCAATTAATATGTTATGAGCCGAAAGAGAAAGTTCATAAGATTCCGATATTTATTATTCCGCCATGTATAAATAAATATTATATACTCGATTTATCTCCGCATAATTCTTTAGTATCTTTCTTAGTAGAAAATAATTTTCAAGTTTTTCTTATTTCATGGGTTAATCCTGATATCTCTCTATCGGAAAAAGGCTTCGAGGATTATTTAAAAGACGGTATTTTAGCACCTTTTGAGTATGTTAGAAATCTTGGTTTTGAGAAAATTGATTTTGTTGGATATTGCATGGGAGGTACATTCCTTGCTATAGTTATCGTCTACTTCAAAGCAAAAAAAATAGAGTCCGTTCATAGTGCTACTTTCTTTACTACTTTGCTTGATTATACTCATCCCGGCGAGCTTGGAATATTTTTTAATGAAGCTACGATTAACTACATTAAGGAAGATATAAAACTAAAAGGCTATTTTGATGGGTAATATTTATCAAATAGCTTTGTTTACTAAGGGCTAATGATTTAATTTGGACGTTTTTTGTCAATAATTACTTACTCGGTAAAAAACTGATGCCTTTTGATTTGCTATATTGGAATGCGGATTCTACTAACTTGCCGGCAAAAATGTATGAGGAATATTTACAAAATACATATTGCAATAACTTGCTAAAAGAGTCTAATAATTTAGAGGTACTCGGAACACAAATAGATCTTGGAAAAGTTGATTGTAACTCTTTTTTCGTAGCCGCAAAAGAAGATCATATATCTCCATGGCGTTCAATATATGATGGAGTAAAATTATTAAACGGACATAAGATTTTTTGTCTCACGGATTCAGGGCATGTAGCAGGTGTAGTTAACCCTCTCGCTAGTGCTAAATATAATTATCGGCTTAATGACAACTTAAGTTTAAGTAGTCATGAGTGCCTTATGAAAGCTACGGTAAAGGCTCATGGTGGAATTATTGGCTTATAAAAAATAATGATAATAAGCTAGTAGATTCTTTAGATTATCAGAATCTAGAGGCTATTGAAGAAGCTCCAGAAAGTTACGTAAGGAAGTAGGTGTTGTTTGTGGGGATACTAAATCGTCATTGCGAGCAGCCATAGGCTGCGTGGCAATCTCATGAGATTGCTTCGTCAATTACTTTGTAATTTTCCTCGTAATGACGGAAAAGCTGATCTATGCAACGCCTAAAATATAAATAAGTCATGAAGGGAAAAAATAATAAATTTATAGAAATATCTATTGCCTTTATCTTGGGAATTGCTTTAGGTATTTATGGACAGAATCCGGATTATTTTACTAATCTAATAAGTCAAAAATCATTAGCTTTATCTGCTCTGCAAATAAAGCATTACAATATTTCAGAGCTTTCAAGAAGTAAAGTTAGTACATGTTTTACTCCGCCTGCCGGTTGTACTAAGTTTATAGCCAATCAGATAGATAAAGCTGAAGAATCTATTTATATGCAGGCATACGGTATGAGCGATGCGTTAATTACTACTGCACTTATTAATGCACAAGCGCGAGGAGTAAAGGTTAGAATATTGCTTGATCGTAGTAATTTAAAGCAAAAATTTTCTAAATTACATGAATTACAACGAGCAAAAATTGATGTAGGTATAGATAAAGTACCGGGAATCGCGCATAATAAAGTTATAATTATTGATAAAAAGAAAGTAATAACCGGTTCGTTTAATTTCACGGCTGCTGCCGATAAACGTAATGCTGAAAATGTAATTATTATAGAAGATCAGGAGCTAGCAGAATCTTATTTACAAAATTGGTTAAACAGAAAGGCGAGCAACTGAGAGGAGATTCCCACTATGTCATTCCTGCGAAAGCAGGAATTCAGTAGCTAAAAGATATAAATATATTTAATTATATTTAATTTTTTATATTAAAAGCTCAAATAATTTCGCTTTTTTCTAGATTTCCGCTTGCGCAGGAATGACATCAAACGCATTTTTCGTCCATGCAACAATGCCTTCAGTCGCTTAGCTCATGAGGTTGAAAAATTAAGCAGATTTCTTGTTGAAGTTTTTTGTACTTGTTCTGCCATATTTTGCATATTATTATTAGAAGCATGATGAACATTTTCGTCAATGTGCTTTATTTGCGGCTTCTAATATTTTGGTTGAAGACTCATAAGCAATACTTGCTAATATCCTTAGCATTATCCATAGATGTTTCATAAATAGATTTTAAACATTTTTGATGACATTCACTAGCTTGTTTGAAATCTTTAGAAGTTGCTGCTTCTTTAGTAGTATTCAAAATAGTATTAACAGTATTTTGTATAATTTCGGAATTTTTCTTAAGCAAAGATTGCATGCTTTCTGTAGCAATTTAGTTATTAAAAGAATATTCTCATAGCTCTTTGCATTGTATTTGTGATAGATGCTAGATCTACACTAGGGATATTTTTCATAGAACTCATATAAAATTCTGGATTCATATAGGATTTCATTAAATCTAAAAATTGTGTATTATTTCACATTATTCATTCTCCTAAAATTTTTTGTGTTTTATAGGTTACGTATATGTAAACATAAACCCTCAATTCATGCTAACATTTATAAAATTATTAATTGTTAGCATTAAGAATAATATTAAAAATAGTTAAGTTTTTATAAATGTTAGATACATCAATTCAAGCATTAATAAATAAGTGGCAAAAATACCTCGTTTTGCAAAGAAATTACTCTAATCATACAGTAATTTCTTATAATAATGACCTTAAGCATTTCCTTGAGTTTATGAATTATTATAATTCAGAGTTTGTAACGATAAATCATATTAAAACCGCAGATATAAGATTAATCCGAAGTTGGCTTGCAAAACGTAACTGTGATAATTTTACCACTTCTTCAATTTCACGTGGTTTATCTGCAGTAAAAAATTTTTATAGGTTTTTAGAGAAAACAACACAATTAAATAGTCATATAATTTTTTCTATAAAATCTCCTAAAAAGACTAAATTGTTACCAAAAGCTTTATCGGAAGATGATGTAGTAATATCACTTGAACATATTGAAGAATACGGGAATGTTAAGTGGGTAGAACTTAGAAATAAAGCCCTACTTGTTCTTATATACGCTTCAGGTCTACGTATATCGGAAGCATTATCAATTACGAAACTTCATCTACAAAATCTAGAATTTATAAGAATAATAGGTAAAGGTAGTAAAGAAAGAATAATTCCGTGGTTACCGATTGCTAAAAATTTAATTACCCAATATTTAGAAATATTGCCGTATAAGTTAGGTGATAATGAACCCATATTTAGAGGAAAGCAGGGTAAGAAATTGCAGCCACCGGTATTTAATCGTGAATTAATTAAATTAAAGCATTTCTATGGTTTACCGCAGCATTTAACTGCTCATTCATTTAGACATAGTTTTGCTTCACATTTGCTTGCGCATGGTGCAGATTTACGTTCTATTCAAGAGCTATTAGGTCATAAAAGTCTATCTACTACACAAAACTATACTAAAACAAGTATAAAGCATTTAGAAGCTGTATATACTACCGCATATCCAATTAAAAAATAAAATATATTAATATTCATAATCTTCTTGCGTTAATTTTAAGTGATATATTATATTATTTTAAAAACCTTATTAACTAATATATTAAAGCTAATATTGAGATATTAATATGCTAGAAACACCTAAATTACCTATGGGATATAAACCTTCTAACGATGAAGAATATATGTGTCCTAATCACCTAGAATATTTTAGACAAAAACTTTTAAGATGGAAAGAGGATTTATTAAAGGAATCTCAAGAGACTTTAAATCATTTAAAGGAAGAAAATTTAAAAGAATCCGATCTTAACGATTGTGCTACTCATGAAACAGAAAGAGCTTTTGAGCTTCGTAGTAGAAATAGATATTGTAAATTAATGAGTAAAATAGAAGAAGCATTATCACGTATTAAAAATGGGGAATACGGTTACTGTGAAGAAACAGGCGAGCCAATAGGTATAAAAAGATTAGAAGCACGACCTATTGCTGCATTATGTATTGAAGCTCAAGAGCGTCATGAAAATTATGAGAGAAGTCATTTGGATGAGCCTGGGAATTAAGTAGTTAGGTAATTTATGTGCGTGGATCGCAGGAATCCAAAAACATTTAATGTCACCTCGTGGCTTGACCACGGGGTCTAGAAAAACAAATTATTATATTAATAATTTTAGTATTTTTAACTAGATTCCGTGATCAAGTCGCGGAATGACAATAATTCATTTTTGCAGGAATGACACTTGAACATCTAAAACCTAAAGAAGTTAGAGCATTTACTGTTTCAAATAAAGGTAATCCCATAACATTTGAATATGAGCCGGAAATAAATGAGATAAAAGCTTCTGCATAACCGGAAATTTTACATCCGCCGGCTTTATCTATTCCCTCATCCAAAGAACAATAAAAATTAATCTCTTCATCACTTAATTTTTTGAACTTAACAATAGTCTGAACTATTTTTTGTCTAACTGTAAGCTGATCATTCTCTTTTTTGATAATACATAAACCTGTATAGACACGATGACGACGCCCGGATAACATCTTAATACAATTCTTGACTTCTTCATAAGTAGTAGCTTTCGGCAATATTCTTCTACCTACTGCCGCTACGGTATCGGCAGCTATAATTATAGCTGATTCCTCTATTTGAGATGCAATTTTTATAGCTTTTTCGTAAGCAAGTCTTATGGTTAAGGGAGCGGGTAATTCACACAAATTAGGTGTTTCGTCTATATCTGCCGGAATAACTTGTGAAGGGATAATTTTGATTCTATTTAGTAACTCAATTCTTGCAGGAGAGCTTGATACTAATATAATCGGTAGGTTTTTTCTGTTCTGCTTCATACTTATAAAGACTAGTGACGATGAATCACACGCCCCTTAGTTAAATCATAAGGAGTCATTTCTACCATAACTTTATCTCCTAGTAATATTCTGATACGATTTTTACGCATCCTACCGGCAGTATGAGCAATAATTACATGATCATTCTCAAGCTTTACTCTGAAAGTAGCATTAGGTAAAAGTTCAAGTACTGTACCTGTAAACTGAATGAGGTCGTCTTTTGACATTATAATTTATGTTTTTATGGTCGGGGCGGAGAGATTCGAACTCCCGACCCTCTGGTCCCAAACCAGATGCG
Source organism: Rickettsia rhipicephali str. 3-7-female6-CWPP (assembly GCF_000284075.1). Taxonomy (GTDB): domain Bacteria; phylum Pseudomonadota; class Alphaproteobacteria; order Rickettsiales; family Rickettsiaceae; genus Rickettsia; species Rickettsia rickettsii. The sequence goes on along the minus strand of NC_017042.1, from coordinate 1,266,225 downwards.
CTACCAGGCTGCGCTACGCCCCGATAATTAATGATGTCTATACTATATACTCTATTATTCTTAGCAAATCAATTTGTTTATGTAAAAATTTATAGATTTTACCTAGAAAAAGTGGTGTTGTTAGGTTCTAAGCGTCATTGTATCAGTCCTACGGCTTTGTTGTATGGCCCTTATGTTTTACCCGCGGAAGCGGGAATCCAGTCTTTTTTGCTGTCATACCGTGACTTGGCCCCGATCTTGTATAACAGACTGTGTCCTGAGATCCCGCAATCAAGTTGCGGGATGACATTAAAGATTACTGGATTCCTGCTTCCGCAGGAATGACATAAGAGATACAAAAATTAATAAAGTTTTGCGGTTTTCACTAAGAAGCTAAAATAGATAGGTTTTACCCTTGTGTTTCTTAAGTTTTATATACGATTTACCGAATTTCTATAAAAAGTACATAAAGTTTAATTTATTTTGAACAAGAAAAAGTAATCATACTTTTTCTATATAGAAAATACCTTATTTATAAGTATTTTTATAGATATTTTAGTATTTAATTAATGTTTTTCAACTATAATATGTTATTTATACAACAAAATCATAAGTTAGAAAAATTAAGCCCAAATTTAGGAGATATTATGTCAAGTCAACGATAAAAAATTTAATAAAAAAGGCATGTTTGCATCAACTGCGGCATTGATGCTTGCTAGCACTAGTGCCCTTGGTACTGCTAACCGAATCGTAACAGTAGGGGGTGGCTCAGTAGCTGATGGTAGTGCTTTTGACAGAGGAGCATATGTACCAGGTTCATTTGTAACCCTTGGCGAAGTAAATAATTTTACTGCAGATGTGTCAGCAATTCCTGCTATATATTTAGATACCTTTAATAATGCAACAATGACTGTCCAAATAACATAACTCTTGGACCGGTTATACCTGTTGATCTTACTAAAGAAAATGTCGGGCTCGTTGTAGATGTCCCTAACGCTATAAACATCACTTTAACAGGTACGCCAGTTACAAATGCACAAGCACTTGCAGCGGTTCCTCCTTTTGCTCCAGGACCAGGAGAAGCACCAGGGAATACCTTACTATTTTAACAGCTTTAATTTTAACGATTTAGCTAGTACTTTGATTTTTCAGGCTACATCACTTTTTCCTCCTACTGGTGATAATAGAATCGCCTTTATTTCTCAGGTCCAGGTAGTATAGTAACTTCTGTTCAAGGCCAGGCAGATCTTACGTTACAGATTGACACTGACTTTTAATTTAAACATCCAAGTTGGATTAAGGCAAAAACTTTTAATATTGCAAATAATCAGCTACTTAATTTTGCTACTGATACTTCACCAGCCGTAGGTCTTTACTTTAATGAAGTTATGGATATACAACCTATAGAAAATAGTATCAAGTTCGGCGGCCAAAATGCTACTTATGACGTAAGTAATGAATCGCCAAATGCTGCAGAATTTGTGGCTAGTTTCAACCTAGTTCCAGCAAATGATGTAGATGGTCAATTAAGAGTACACGTGGCTTCCGGTAGCCGAGAAATTGCACTTAATGCAGGTAGCGGTAATGGAACAGGAGGGACAATAAGGCTTAACAAATTTTTTACCGATGGGATAGGAGCTCCTCTAAATCAAAATCCAGCTACAATTACAGGAACCATCTTTGCTCAAACTATTCAGATAGGGAACCAGTATCAGCCTATTAATATAGGAGTAGACACGCCGTATGGTGTGGATTGGGTAACGGCAATTGGATACCGGCGCGGGCGGATTAGTACGATTTCAGCAAGATGTAATTTCTGATATAGATTTTAAAGGTACGGCTGCACAAATAACAATCGCTGATGGTAAGAATGTTGTTGGGGCTACCGGTGGTAATATAGATAATAAATTAGGAGGAAGTGCAAATATATTAAATGTTCAGGGCAATAATGCTGGTACAATAAACCTTGCTGCGGGCGGTAATTTAGCGGCAGTAACAAGTAGCGGAGGTGTTAATGGCATTGTTAATGTTTTAGGAGCCGGTACGCTTGGACCTGTAACAGGTATTGCAGCTTTGAATATTAACAGAGCAGGGAATGTTGTGATAGTCGGAGCATCTAGTGTAACTACTCTTACCATAAATAATGCAGGTGTGGTAGCTACAGCTGCGGATGGTTTTACCAGTAATGCTGCGGTCGGAGGAGGCCAACTTACAACAAATACTACGGGTAATGTTACTGTCGGAACAGGAACATATGCAGGAAATATTACCGGTAATGCAACTTTTGGCGGGGCCGGAACTATTAACACAACAGTTATTACAGGATAGACTGATTTTAAAGGGTCTGCAGGTACGGTTAACGTTAATGATACTGGTACTTTAGTAGCAGTGACAAGTAGTGCAGCAACTAACACGGTAATTTAGTATTTTTAGGAGGTGGTAACGTTACTGGAGTCATAAATAATATTGGAACAATTACTGTTAATGTAGCAGGTAATAAAACGGTTATCTTTCAAAAAAGTGTATCCGCTACTTCTTTAACACTTGGTAACAATGCTGTGGCGAATTTACAAGACTCGCTTACAACAAGCGGTAGCGTGGATTTTACCAATGGCGGTGTTTTAGAGTTTTCGGGAGCAAATCCTGCAGGTGATTTACTTAACAGCCAAATCAAAAACGGGAACACAGGAACATTACCGGCACTACTTTAACGGCTACTGATTCAAGTATAGGTACGGTAAACACAATTAACGGGCAGGGAAATGCAGCTGCAGCATTTACGATAGATGTATCTAACAAGGCTTTAACTCTAGGAAGTGCTATTAATTTGAATAATACTAAAGCCGTATTTGGTTTAACTACTAGCAAAAATCGACAAGTTACCTTTATGAATAGTGTCGATGGTTTTGCCGGTGGAGGCGGTAGCGTCAATTTAAGTAGTACTTCTAGTACTTATACCTAATAACAATGTGTTAACTTTGCAGGGTAATTTGGGTAATGAAACTCTTAGCACAAAGGCAAATCCCCTTACTGTTATAAATGTTAGTGGTAATGTCGGCGTTGTTGGTACTAATGCTACGTTAGGTACAAATGGACTTGATATGAGTAATACTGCAGTGCTTAATATTGCTGTTGGCGGGGTTTTTGCCTATGCATCACTTACCTCGGCTAAGATTGCCAAAATTAATATCGGTGAGGTTAATGCTGGACCAGCCGTTTATGCCCTTGATGCATTAAACGGTGATTTTCCATTAGATGCACCAGGTGTTACATGCGTGAATCCCGCATCTGTTTTAAAGTTAATGACTACCGTAGCTAGCGGCAAGAACAGTACTATAGAGTTAACAGGTAATATAGAGCCAGTTGTTCCAAATACCGGTGTAGTTGAGATAAATGCAAGAAATGCTAATAGCAAGTTAACAATAGATGGTATGGCTAATAAATATGCTATCGGAACAAAAGCAAATCTGGTGAGTAAAGTACAACTTACAGGGCACAGAACACTGGGTAATAACTGCTCTTAATACCCCAAATATCGACGTATTCATTGCAAAAGTTGCTATATGATAGTAAATGTTTTTTCTCCACTCCTTCCGGTCCTATTAATAGCGAGCTTGGGGCTGTAAAGATTGACGGTAATATGAATTTCCAAAATAATGCCGGTACCGCAATATTTGCTAGTGATATAGCAAATAATATAACATCAGCTATTACCGGTAATATAACAAGTACCGGAGGTACTAACGGTACTATAAGTACAGTTGACGGTAACGGCAACTCAACGAATACAATTACGAACCTTGCAATGTTAAAAGTGGGTGCTGACAACAGTACCGTTACGATTAACGCCGGCGGTAATATGTCAATTGCTGAAATCCAAGGAACCGGCACGGGTAATATAGTGTTTACTCAAGCAACTAATTTAACCAGTGGTATTAACATCACAGGCGGTAAAGCTGTGGATTTAATGTTTACCGGTCCAAGCAGCGTTAGTGGAGTTATAGGTAGCAGTACTTCAAAAGTTGGTGATATAACTATTAGCGGTGATGTATTAAATTGTACCGGAGGTATTAATGCAGGATATGTAATATTAATAAATGGTGGCAACATAAAATTTAAGGGAACAACTAATAGTTTAGATATTTCTGAAGGATCAAGCTTTTCTCCTTTTGCTTTAGCTATAAATCCTGAGGATAGCGTGGTAATTTTTGATGAATCTACCGCTATTATTATTCCGGTAGTATAATAGGTACTAAAGGAATGGTCGATATAGTTCAAATAGATGGGGGTGATGTTACAATTCAAGGTACCGTGAAAACAGGCTCAATTTCATTTACTACTGCTCAGTCTACAACTTTAAGCCTTAATAATACAAGTATAATAAATGAATCAATTACGACCACAGGTAATAAAATCCATACTCTTGCAATATCAAATGATTTAACAACTGGATCTAGCGGTAGTGGTTCGGTAGGTTCAGACTCAAATCACCTTAAAACCGTTCAGTTCAACGGTGTAGACAGTAAAATCACAATCGATAGCGAAGATTTTTACTCGAGTATAACAACCAAGACTAATAATCAAGGTACGGCAATATTTAACGATTTAACGCTAATAATGGTTTTACCGATGATTTAGGCGGTGAGAATTTAAACCTTAAACTAGTTCAGTAGTAATAAAGGCATGGTAAAAGGGGATACCTATGCTAAAGATATTACTATTGATGCCGGTAAATCAGCGGTATTTACCGGTTATAACAGTAGAAGTTTAGACATTCCGTCAGCCACGGTCGGCGGTGTTAAAGTGCCAAGAGCAACAACAAAATTTAATTACAAAACAAAAATCGTTTCAGAGAACTTCAAAAAAGGGAGCAGCAGCAACTCTTCAGCGGAATACACTAATGCTGCACTTGTACAAGCACCGATTAACGGCGGTAGTCATAAATTCGATGATGATGTATGGTTACAAAAAGCGGTAACAGGCACAGGCGGATTTAGTCCTAACGGACCTGGTACAGGAAGAGGCTTTGGTCCTAACGGTCCTGCTAATGTCGGAGGCAATCCTGACGGTCCAAATGCTTCGGTCGTAACGACTCCAACCTCAAACGTAGGCGCTAACCAGTTATCAACCGGAGGAGGTGGTAGTTTTGGAGGTACTACGGGCTATAACAGTCCATCAACAGGTGGCTCAAGCTACAATAGTCCAGTTTCCGGTTCGGATGTATACAGTCCATCAACGGCTTCTAGTGGTCAGAGTGGTGCCGGTGGCCTCAAGTTATAATAGTCCTGCTGCAACCGATATTGCTCCTGCTAATAGCGGTAACTCTTCAGCACAAGGGAGCAGTTTTAGTTTGGGAGGTACAACTAAAGGCGGTGTAACCAACAGCGGAAGTAGTCCATACGGTAATAGCGGTAATCCTAAAGCAACAGGTGTTTCTCCCGCTAATAATATTAACGGCATGGGAAGTAGTTCCGGTAGCGATATGTCTGCTATAGGTAGTAGCCGAGATAATTCTGCAGGTACAAGTAGCGGTGGAAGCTCAGGTAGCGGAATAAGTCGTGCTAAAGCGAACGACGGCTTTAATGTTGCACAAGATAATACTAGTATCGGTAATCAAAAAGCTACGAATCCTGCATTGTGAACTTGATGAAAGTAAAGCTAATAATTCCATTTACGGGGTATGGGCTAGCCTATATTACGGTAAGGCAGTACAAAAAAGCCTTTAACGGACTTAACTTAGTGGTTATAAAGCTAAATCTACCGGTGGCTCAATCGAGGTTGATACCGTTATAAACGATATATAGTTCTTGGTGCTGCTTATACTAGAGTCGATACGAAGTTACGTTACCAAAATGCTAAAGCCGGCCTAAGGTCGGAACTAATATGGGCTCTATATACGGTTTATATAACTTTATAAATAACCTATTTATAGAAGGCGTAACCACCTATGCACGAAGTGATATTAAAACTAATGAACTACGTAATATTATAGGCGGTTGTGAAACAGCACACGGTAAGTATCATTCAACTTCTTATAGCGGTCAAGTAGTTGGGGGTTATAATTATCTATGGAAAGAAACTTCATTTGTACTGATGGCAGGAATCAGGCTTACTAAGGTAAAGATTCCGGTTATCAGGAATACGGTACTTCTTTCCAAAACCTAACTATTCAGAAACGTCAATATAACAAGGTTGAAAGTATACTCAGCGGTGAAATTAAGACAACCTACTATAAGGATGAATTCATAATTAGACCGCAAATTCATGTCTTTATTACTTAACGCGAATTTCGTATTAATAAAGGCGTTGTATAGCTGATAATCACTAGGTTACGAGTGTATTAATAATACTGTTTTTGTTATAAAATTAGTGAGAAAACACACGTTTTGAATTAAGGTTTGAATTAAGGTAGTGTCTTTACAGTATTAGAAAAAAGTTTATAGGTTATTGAAAAATAATATAAAGAGCAATAACCTATGATATGAGCATAGATTTTATAGAAATATTTTGCTACGTCGATTTGCAAGAATTAGATAAGCATACAAATTCAATTACTCAAAATAACAACAAATCTGGTCCAAAAAGTAGACTGCATAGAAGTGAGGTAATAACGATTATAATAGGTTACTGACAGTCATCTTATGATTGTTTTAAAAACTATTATCTGAAACAGATATGGATTCATCATCAAAGAGATTTTCAGTTAGTAAGCTTATAGCCAATTTATAAAAATAATAGGTCCACATTTACCACTATTAGTATTAATATTAAATTCTATTTTGGATCAGTGTGACGGACTATCTATTTGTAGATTCAAGTAGTATAGAGGTATGCAAGAAATATCGTATTTCAATGCATAAAGTGTTTGCTAGTATAGCAGCACGTGGTGCAACAACAAAAGGTTGGTTCTATGGACTCAAACTACATTTAATAATTAATAGAGCTGGTGGTATAAGTTAAAGCATCTTTTAGTCCTGGTAATAAGGATGATAGAAAACAGCTAGAATTGATGATAAAAAATCTTTTTGGTAAAATATTTGGAGATCGTGATTATATTTCACAAAAATTATTTCAACAACTTTTAGAGCAAGGAGTTTTTATAGTAACTAGAGTAAAGAAAAATATGAAAAATAAGCTTATGTCTATGTTGGATAAAATATTATTGCTTAAAAGATCATTGATAGAATCTGTTTTTAGCAAAATTAAACTATTGAGTAAGTTTGAGCATTCAAAGCATAGATCAGTTACAAATGCCTTTGTTCATATGGTTGCAGCACTGATAAATTATCAAATGTCTGATAATAAACCTTCTATTACATCTCTCTTGCTAGTCTAAATTCTATGCTCTGTTAATTCGAAACTCGCGTTAATTACGACTTTAAAGGTAAAACACCGGCAATCGTTGCAGATCTTAACGGTCTTAGTAAGCCTCTACCGGTACCAGCACCTAAACCTACTAAAATGCTATATGATTTAGGGGCAGGTGCAGTAAAGTAATTAAGAAGGGTAGAATGGAGTACGGAGTGCATTACAGTCTGAACTTAGCTAAAAAATACCATGCCCAGTCCGGTACGCTAAGACTTAAAGCAAACTTCTAAAAACCTGCATCAATTAAGAATAAGGATTTTAAAATCCTTATTCTTAATTACACACCGAATAGCGGATTACTATATAATCAGCTGTTTGCATAAAATTAAATGATAAGTTGAATTTGTATAAGGATTATTATATTAATATCTGTAATTATTTTTCGGGAACTGCGATAGTTTTTATGGTAATTGCATGTAGTTTTTTATTTAATATTTCAGACAGGGCGTTTTTTACTAATTTATGTTGATTAATTAAAGAAAGTCCATTAAATTGAACGTCTGATATTTCTAAGGCATAATGGTCTTGATCTCCTACTAAATCAGTAATTTTCATTGTACTGTTCGGAAATGATTCTTTAAGTATTTTTTCTAACTCTTCTATAGATATTGCCATTATTTTATCAGTATTAATTTAAGTATTAATTAAAGTTTTTTTGCTTAAAGTAAAGCTTTATATGAATTTTTATTATAGAATTTTAAACATTCATTGATAAAATTGACTCTTATGCATATAATAATTAATATTATTATGTCATTTATTAATTATTATGAAAAAAGAAACTGAAGAATTAAAATTATTTATCTTAGAATGTTTAAGTGAGAAAAAAGCAGAAGATATTGAGGTAATTGATTTAACAGGAAAACATAAATTAGCCGATTATATTATATTTGCTAGTGGTCGTTCGACTAAAAATGTTAGAGCAATTGCTGAATATGTAGCTTTAGAATTAAAAAATAATGCTGGTATAAATAGTAATATTGAGGGGCTTGGTAAATCAGAATGGGTACTAATAGATGCAGGTACTATTTTAATTAATATTTTTTATCCTGAAGTACGGGAGCATTTTAAGTTAGAAGAAATTTGGAAAAGATGAACGATCATATTCTTATTAACGTTATAATTTTACTCGGTACTGCGGTTTTTATCGTGGCTATACTTAAGCGTCTTAGATTAAGTCCGGTACTTGGTTACTTAATTGCCGGAGCCGCGATAGGTGATCACGGTTTAAAAATCGTAACATATGACCAAACTAAGTTATTAGGTGAACTTGGTGTAGTATTTCTATTATTTGCGATAGGACTTGAGTTATCCTTCGAGCGATTAAAAGCTATGAGACGATATGTATTTGGTCTCGGTAGTTTGCAAGTTTTAACAACCGCTATAGTAATTGCTGGTGCAATGGTGCTTATAGACGGCAATAGTAGTGCGGCTATTATTACCGGTGGTGGTCTGGCCCTTTCATCTACGGCACTTGTTATGCAGGTTATTGAGGAAAATCGTAGTCAATCAACGCAAATAGGAAGAGTTTCTTTAGCTATTCTGTTACTACAAGATTTGGCCGTAGTGCCATTGCTTGTGATAGTTCCGTTACTTGCCGGTAACAATAAAGCCTCGCTTGCAGCGGCTCTTGGTATTGCACTCTTAAAAGCCGTAACGGCCTTACTTACAATATTTATTGTCGGTCGTGTTTTTCTTCGTCCTGTATTTTCATTCATTTCATCAGAAAGTAATAATGCAAGTGAGTTACCTATTTCGATGACTTTGTTAATAGTACTTTCTGCTGCTTGGGCTACTGAAACATTTGGTTTATCTTTAGCTCTAGGAGCATTTGTTGCCGGAGTATTAGTTGCGGAAACTGAATTTAGATTGCAGGCAGAGGAAAGTATTTATCCTTTCAAAAGTTTATTTTTAGGATTGTTTTTCATGACCGTGGGTATGAATATCGATGCCCTAGAAATGTATGAAAAAATATCTCATATTCTTACTTTATCTATTGCTTTAATAGGTATAAAAACCTTAATCATAACGGCTTTTTGTATTTTATTCGGTTTTAATAAAGGAGTGGCTTTTTATTCAGGCTTATTATTATCGCAAGGCGGAGAGTTTGGTTTTATATTATTCAGTTTAGGTAAAGATAGCGGAGTATTAGAAGAAAGTACTGCCGATATATTATTACTCGTAGTTACTTTTACTATGGCACTTACTCCATTACTCGCAGCTTTAGGGCAAAAGATTGCCGAGAAAGTTGATAAAGGACTTGGTAAAACTCCGACTCAAATGATTGAGCTTGGGGCAAGAGATTTAACAAACCATATTATTATTGCCGGACTCGGTAATACCGGTAAAATGGTAGCAAGAGTTTTGGAAGCGGAAGGTATAAGTTACGTAATACTTGATTTAGATGATGATAGAGTAAAAGAAGAGCTATCAAACGGTTTGCCGGTTTTTAAAGGTGATGTATCGCAAGCCGATACTCTAAAGGCATTAGGTACGGAAAGAGCATTCGCTATAATACTTACTATGAATAATCAAGTAACTATCAAGAAATCGCTTAAAACAATTAGCGGTAATTATCAGGATGTACCGGTTGTCGTTAAGTTAAAAAATTTAAAAAATGCTAGAGAGTTTTATGATTTAGGTGCCACAACTATTATTCCGGAAAGTTATGAGACTGGATTACAAATAGGTGGAACAGTCCTAAAAAATATAGGTATTAGCGAGCAGGAAATTAATAGAATAAAAGTACAATTTAGGCTTGGTAATTATATAATAGCAAAAAAAGAGGATGCTTTATCTGAAGCGGAATATAATGATTAAAATTCTTATTACTTTAATTATTGTAATATTATCAACAACAATTAATGCCGATAATAAAAAATTGCCTATTCCGAGATTTGTTTCAATAAAATCTAATGAAGTAAATGCAAGGAGCGGACCAACTACTAAATCTGCCGTAGAATGGGTTTTTGTTAAAAAAGGCGAACCGGTAGAAATAACTGCAGAGTACAAGCAATGGCGACAAGTACGTGACATTAATGGCGAAGGCGGTTGGATACATTCAAGCGTTTTATCAGGTAAAAGATCAGTAGTTATTACTTCTGATAAGGAAATAGAACTTACCAAATCCGCAGACCCTAAAAGCCGAGTTATAGCAAAATTAATGCCAAAAGTTCGTTGTAGTTTAAAAAAATGTAAAGAACAATTCTGCCAAATTACATGTAAGGATTACACAGGTTGGATTTCCAAGAAAGTAATTTGGGGAGTGTATGATGATAATGATAGGTATTACTAGGCTTCTTGCATAACCTCCTTCTAAAGGTAATTTGTACGTCAATCCGGTACTCGCATCCTCACGTACTTTTATGTACGCTGCAGTGCTGTGTTTCGTGTTTCCTTCAAGTTCCTCTTTATAAGATAGGTTATGCAAGAAGCCTAGTACCGATAATAAATTGTAAAAGTAATTTACTGCCTGAAGTTAATTTGCTATATATAAAAACTTACCAAAGATATAATTATTTATGCAAAGATATTTAGACGGTACAAATGATGTCGCATTTAAAAAATTATTTAGCGATAAAGTACAATTAATAAATTTATTGAACTCTCTTCTTAGATTATCGAAAGGGGATAGAATCATAGATTTAAGCTATATAACTACAGTTGCCTTTATTTCTTGAAGGGCGAAGAAGTTTGTTCGATCTAAAAGTTAAAGATGAAACCGGTAGATGGTATATAATCGAGATGCAGCGTAAAATGGAGAAAGATTATCTTAATAGAACGTAGCTTTACGGTTGTTATACCTACGTTAGTCAAATTAAGAAGGGTATGAAACATAAGGATTTATTGCCGGTAGTAATAATTTCTATCATAGGAGCAAAAGCTTTGCCTGATGAATTGCCGTATATTAGCTATCATCATATAAAAGGAAGCAATACCCATAAACAATATTTGTTTTCATTAACTTATGTATTTATTGAACTAGGGAAGTTTAAAAAAAATGATCTTAAAGATGATACCGATGAATGGTTGCATTTATTAAAATATGCTTCGCAAGAACAAGAACCGCCAAAAGAGATTAAAAATGAAATTGTGTTATCGGCATATGCAAGTTTAGAGCAATATAAATGGACAGAACAGGAGCATGATGATTATTTTAGAGCTGAAATGGCTATACAACAAGAAATAGACAAGTTTGAAGAAAAGTTTAATGCCGGGATGGAGAAGGGCATAGAGAAAGAGAAAATTGAAACTGCCAAAGAAATGTTAATAGAGAACGGACCTATAGAGAAAATAGCACGATATACTAAGCTTACAATAGAAGAAATAAAAAAGCTAAAAGCAGAAAAATATAAAGTATAGATATTTAAATGAAAACCACCTTACCCAAACGGTCTCTTAAAATTAGAGCAAGGCTTAATTTTATAGTGCAACAGATTTTAGATATTGCACAGGAAAAATCGCTATGATTATCTTGTACGGCTCTTTTGCTAGAGGCGATTGGGTACGTGATCTAACCTCACGGCTATCATAGCGATACTGATATTTTGATAATTCTGAAAAAAGGTAAATATAAAGGATACACTGCTTTAAGATTAAAAGATAATATATATATATATATATATAAGATTAGAAAAAACAGGAATAATAAACCCTAAGCAAATTATTCTGTATGATTCAAGAATATCGATAATTCTAGAGTCAATAGAGGAAATAAATAGGCAGTTAGAAAAGGACGTTATTTTTATACCGATATAAAAAAAGAAGGTATTCTTTTATATGATAGCAGTGAATTTATACTTAGCGAGGCTAAAGATTTACCTTGGAGCGAGATGAAAGACATCGCTAAAGATTATTATGAATATTGGTTTGGTAGAGGTAAAGGTTTTTTAAAAGGGGCAACTACTTATTTAAACGATTTGGAGTATGCTTGCTTTATCAGCCTTTGCCCTTCTCATCAAGCTACGGAAAGTCTTTACAGTACTATTTTTTATTAGTTTTCTCAAACTACAAACCTAAATTACATAATTTACAAGAACTAGGTAGCATGGCAGGAAATTATGACAATGAATTATGGAGTGTATTTCTTCAATTAACCGAAAAAAAGTGTTTTGAGCTTCTTGAAAAAGCTTATGTTGATGCAAGATATGATAAAAACTATAAAATTACTAAAGAACAGCTGCTTTGTCTTATTGAAAGAAGAGAAAAATTAAAAGAAATCACCGAAAGAATCTGCACAGCAAGAATTAATCAGTAAGGATTGAGTGTCATTCCTAACTCAGCATTGCCTGCGTGGATACCGAGTCGTCATTGCGAGCGACTGCAAGGAGCGTGGCAATCTAGCAAAAATAATAAAAATCTAAATATTAGCATTTTTAACTGGATTGCTTCGTCAATACTTCGTATTTCCTCGCAATGATGGGGGCTTAAAGATATCTATAGTTATTGAGCAATGCCCATCAAGGTTTTAGTTTAAAGATTGATAAAGTTAATTAAATATAGTATATTCGATGAACTGCAAAAATTGGCTGAGTCGTTCTACAAGAGCTTCGGTTCTCACGTATTACGTTATACGCAGCTCATCTTGCCTTGTGAACTCCTCGCTCTTTTTGAAGTTGATCTTCGTATACTAGGCTTTTAGTTTAAAGATATATATAAAAAATTATGAGTAAGAAGCTTTATATTAAGACCTACGGATGTCAGATGAATGTTTATGACTCCGTTAAGATGCAGGATTTGCTTTATCCCTTTGGCTATGAACCTACTGAAAATATTGAAGAAGCAGATGTTATTATTCTAAATACTTGTCATATCAGAGAGAAAGCAGCCGAGAAAACTTATTCTGAACTCGGTCGTATTAAGAAACTACAAGATACCAGAACAAAACAAGGTTTAAGTTCTGCAATAATAGTTGTAGCCGGTTGTGTTGCACAGGCGGAAGGGGAGGAGATTTTTACAAGAACTCCTTATGTTGATATTGTTGTCGGTCCGCAATCTTATTATAACCTACCGGAATTAATCTCAAAAGTCGTTAGACACGAAAAGCACTTAATCGATCTTGATTTTGTGGAAGAAGCAAAATTTGATCAGCTACCTGAGCAATTATATCCGCAAGGAACAAGTGCCTTTATATCGGTACAGGAAGGGTGCGATAAATTTTGTACTTTCTGCGTAGTACCTTATACTAGAGGTGCTGAATTTTCAAGAAATGTAGAGCAGGTTTACAGAGAAGCACTAAAAGTAGTTAGTAGCGGTGCTAAAGAAATTATGTTACTTGGACAAAATGTCAATGCATATCATGGTAAAGGTCCTGCAGATAAAATATTTACTCTAGCCGATTTACTCAAACATCTAGCACAAATTCCCAATTTAGAGAGATTACGTTATACCACCTCACACCCGATAGATATGAATGATGATCTAATAAAACTGCACGGCACCGAACCTAAATTAATGCCGTTTCTACATCTACCGGTGCAGTCAGGTTCAAATAAAATATTAAAAGCCATGAACCGCAAATATGATCGGGAATATTATTTTGATATAATTAATCGTTTAAGAGAAGCAAGGCCCGATATAGTTTTATCCTCTGATTTTATTGTCGGGTTTCCCGGTGAAACAGATGAAGATTTTGAGGATACGTTAGATTTGGTCCGCAGAGTAAAATATGGTCAGTGCTATTCGTTTAAATATAGCCCACGTCCCGGCACACCTGGTGCAACTAAAACCGACCAAATACCTGAACATATAAAATCAGAGAGATTAACTATATTACAACAAGAACTCATGGCTCAGCAACTAGCTTTTAATGCAAGTTGTGTTGGTAGTACTATGAAAGTTCTATTTGATCGCAATGGTAAATGCGACGACCAGATAATAGGTAAAACTCCATACATGCAGTCCGTATATATCCAAAACCCTAATAAATCTTTACTTGGTAAAATCATTGATATAAAAATTATTAAGGCTTCACTTAATAGTTTAACCGGCGAAATATTATAAGTCATGTATAAATCTCTTCTTTTTTGTTTAAAAATTTTTGCCTTCCTTATTTTAGTAGGTTGCGGGATTACTGCTTATATAATATACCACTATTCACGTGATTTGCCTGATTACTCACAGCTTGCACGTTATTATCCACCGTCGGTAACGCGTATTTATTCCCGTGACGGCAAATTAATGGAGGAGTACGCTTTTGAACGTCGTGTATTTGTACCGATTAATAGCGTACCGAGTTCGCTAATAGAAAGTTTTATTGCAGCTGAGGATAAGAATTTCTATAACCATCCAGGCATTGATTTGCTTGGAATAGTTAGAGCGGCATTTTTAAACATATCTAATTATTTACATCATAGGCGTATGGAAGGAGCGTCTACCATTACTCAGCAAGTGGTTAAAAATTTTCTGCTAACTAACGAAGTTTCTCTTGAACGTAAGATTAAAGAAGCGATTCTTTCTTATATGATTTCAAGAGTATTTACTAAGGATCAAATTTTAGAATTATATCTTAATCAAACATTTTTTGGTCGTGGTGCATATGGTGTTGCGGCAGCTGCACAAAATTATTTTAATAAATCCGTAGAGGAACTTACTATTGCAGAATCAGCTTTTATTGCGGCACTGCCTAAAGCCCCTTCCGAACTTAATCCTGAGAGAAACTATGCTAGAGTAAAAGCTCGTCGTGATTACGTAATAGCACGTATGTTTGAAGATGGTTATATAACAAGAGACGCTGCGAAAGAAGCTATGGATAGCCCGATAGTTTTACGTAAACGAGCTAAAGAAGAAACTGTTACGGCAGATTATTATGCTGCACAGGTCAGAGAAGAAGTAATTAGGATGTTAAATAGTAAGGAAGAATTTTATACCGGAGGTCTTACTATCATTACTTCTTTAGATGCAAAGATGCAGCAATTAGCTGAAAACTCTCTAAGAAAAGGTCTAAGGGAGTTTGATAGAAGGCGTGGTTTTAGAAAACCTATAGCTAATATTTCTCTTGATAATTGGCAAGGAGAGCTAAAAAAACTACCGACTCCTCCATCGCTTTTAGAGTATAAATTAGCTGTAGTTCTAGATGTAGCCGATAATCATGTAGAGATTGGACTTATAGACGGCAGCAAATCTAAGATGCCTATTGCTGAAATGAAATGGGCAAGAAGTAATCTTAAATCAGTTAAGACATTGCTTAAAAAAGGTGATGTGATAGTGGTTGAGGCTATAAAAGAGGGGTATGCTCTTCGTCAGATTCCTGAAGTAAACGGTGCTATTATGGTTATGAACCCAAATACCGGACAGGTACTTGCAAGTGTCGGCGGTTATGATTTTTCCACAAGTAAATTTGATAGAGTAACTCAAGCACTTCGTCAACCCGGTTCTTTGAGTAAAACCTTTGTTTATTTAGCAGCTCTTGAAAACGGTGTTAAGCCGAATCAGATTTTTAACGATGGACCTATTGAGATTTCGCAAGGTCCAGGGATGCCTAGTTGGCGTCCTAAAAATTATGAGGGTAAGTTTTTAGGTGAAATCACTATGCGTACTGGTCTTGAAAAATCTCGTAATCTTATAACCGTAAGAG
The DNA here is from genome assembly GCF_000284075.1 of Rickettsia rhipicephali str. 3-7-female6-CWPP. Lineage (GTDB taxonomy): Bacteria > Pseudomonadota > Alphaproteobacteria > Rickettsiales > Rickettsiaceae > Rickettsia > Rickettsia rickettsii. The sequence goes on along the minus strand of NC_017042.1, from coordinate 1,250,303 downwards.
TTGCAACTGCCGTAGGACTTACAAAAATCGTTGATATAATTAAGCGTTTCGGTATTAATAATGAACCAAAAAAAGTTTACTCTATGGTACTTGGTTCAATTGAAACCACACTTAGCAGAATGACTAATGCTTATGCAATTATTGCTAACGGCGGTAAAAAAGTTGAGCCTCATTTTGTAGAATTAATTAAAGATCGTAACGGTAAAATTATTTATAGGCGCGATGATAGAGAATGTCTTGCTTGTAATGTTTCGGATAGTAATTTAGATACCGCAATATTAGAAATACCGAAAGAATATATCTATAGAGTTACGGATGAAGCTAGTGATTATCAAATTACTTCGTTTTTAACCGGAGCAATAGATAGAGGTACCGGTTATGCTGCGAAGAAGTTAGGAAAAATTATCGGCGGAAAAACCGGTACTAGTAACGATAGTAAAGACACATGGTTTGTAGGTTTTACACCCAAAATAGTAGTCGGCAGTTATGTGGGCTATGATATACCGAAAGAGCTTGGAAAAAGAGCAACAGGTTCAAACGTAGTATTACCGATTTTTATTGATTTTATGAGTAATGCTTATAAGGATGAGCCATCGCTGCCTTTCAAAGTTCCAGATTCAATTAAGCTAATCGCCGTAGATAGAGCAACTGGTAAAATTACACCAAGCGGTACTGTTATAGAAGCATTTAAAGTAAATAATGTTCAGATGCTTGAGAATGAAGATATGATTGATAATCAAGATAATAATGATATTTTTGATTATGTACCGAGTAAGGAAGATCAATCGCAGGAAATTTACTAAACTGTATAATTAGTTTAAGCCGATGTCATTCCCTGTTCTCGATGTCATGCAATAAAACCACCTATTTTTATTTTAACCTATGAAAAAAATTATTTTATATCTCACTGCCCTAATATCACTTACTATACCTTTTATAACCCAAGCGGATTGTTTTTTAGTTAAATAAAAATGATAAAATTATAAAACAAGAAGGTAATTGCGAGTCTCGTTATGCTCCATGCTCAACATTTAAAATTGCTATAAGTTTAATGGGTTATGATGATGGGTTTTAATTGATGAAACTCATCCAAAATTACCTTTTAAAGAATGATATGCTGACTATCTTGAAGTTTGGAAACAATCCCAAACACCTAAAGATTGGATGAAGAATAGCTGTGTTTGGTATTCTCAGGTTATTACTAATAAAGAATTAGGTATTGAAAAATTTCGTGATTATGTAACAAAATTTGATTGTGGTAATCGTGATATTTCAGGAGATAAAGGAAAGAATAACGGTTTAACTAATGCATGGTTTTCTAGTTCTTTAGAAATTGCACCGTAAGAACAATTAGCTTTTCTTCAGAAACTAGCAGAGAATAAATTGCCTGTAAGTGTTAAAGCCCAAGAAATGACAAAAATATTTTGTTTATTGAAGATTTTGTAGATTGTTGGAAGCGTTACGGTAAAACAGACAGCGGTAATAAACTTAGCCAAGATAGAACTGTAAAGTTAAAGGATCGTAAAATCGGATAGTTTATAGGTTGGCTACAAAAAAATGATAGAACAGTTTTCTTTGTACATTTCATTGAAGATAATAAAAATTATGATTCTTATGCAGGGCGACGTTCTAAAGAAGCAGCGAAAGAAAAGCTAAAAGAATTGATAAATAAAGAATTGAAATAAATCTCAATTTTTATTTTCGAGGCACAACCAACAGTGAGTTTGCTATTGGTTGTTGATTAAAAAGCAATACTCTAGGTTATCTATACTAAAGTACCTTCTCTTCTTCACTCCGGTCATATCTACCACAGCATGATCATTATCAAGTAGAGTGTTATTTTCAGTAGTAACATCTTCATTAATTTCAGCAGCAAGTTTTTCAGCTTCAATTTCATCAATATATTGTTTTAATTTAGCTTTTTTTTGCGTTTTTATTTCTAACATACCCAAGTTACCCCTACACCTATTATAACAGCTATGGAGGCAACTACAGCTGTGCCAATATGCTTATATATTGAGCAACCACCAAGGAATTATCGTTATCATTCTCATCAAACATATTTTCTTGAGAGTTGTAAGTTGTATTGAAAGCAGTATTAGTAAGGTTTGCTAAGGTGTTATTAATCGGATTAGCTGCTATTTCAGATAAGTCTTTTGTTATGAGTTCTAATAAGTTTTTTATTGTGCTAGTACCTTGAGTAGTGCTAGATATCGGGTTAGATATTAAATCCTTTATTTCTGAAGAAATTCCATTCAAATTATTTCCTTTAAGTACCTCAAATATTTCGTATCCTTTACTATAACCTATAGTAATAGGGTTATTAGTTGCTGCAGTATTAAGTATATACTCAATAGTAGGGTTTTAAATTTTAGTATAATTTTGTGGATCAGAATAATAACGAAAATTTTCTTGACATATTTTCATCAATGCTTCCTCATACATAAAAGTATTATCACCTTGTTTTTTAAATATATAATCTCGTATATCGTCTCCATTATTATTAACTGCAGTAATAATAGCCTCGTCTCTAGTTAACGCTTTCTTTATTTTGAAAACCCTCTAAATATTAGGTTCATGATATCACTATTTAATAATTCAATTCCTTTGCTACACTCCATCGCTGCCATATTGTTTTTAGGACAATTCGATACAATTAAATTTTTTGTAGTAGGATCTATATAATAATTTTCTCCGTTATATCCTGAAGCATATTATATTCTTGATCTCCAATTGTTGCTCTTGCTGTAGTAATTCTTGCCACAGTGGTTAAAAATGAAGTTAATTGATGTATCATTTTGCTATTCCTTTGGATTTTTAAAATTGAAGGGCATAATCAGCAGTACTTATTTGATAGTCAAGAAATTATTAACAAAAATTAATAATTAATATATAATCATTTATAATTATTGCAATTAGGTGCAATTATATAAATTTCAATATCGCTTGCAGTATCTAAAGAAATGTTATAAACTCAAAAAGTTCATAGAAATTTAAGGGTAAAAGCTTTAGAACAAATTTTAGCAAGATAGCTATGCTTTATATTTTAAAACACAAAATTATCATTGGAATGTAGAAGAAGCAGAGTGTAGAAGTTTACATTTATTATTTGAGGGGCAGTATCAGTGTGAAGATTTAGCTGAAAGAATAAGAAGTTTAAATGCTAAAGTTCCCGCATTATCAGATTTAATAAAACTTGCATCTATAGATGAGGCAAATCCAAACGCAACAGTAAATGAAATGCTTAAAAGTTTAACAAAAGATCAAGATATTATTAGAGATACATTATATAAGGGACTCAAAGTAGCACAAGCAGAGGGCGATGAGGGTACAGCCGATATGATTATTGGACGAATTAAGGTGCATGAAAAGAATAGATGGATGCTGAAGAGTAGTATACTCTAGTGTCATTTCCATTTTCGTCATTGCAAGCGACTGAAAGGAGCGTGGCAATCTCAGGGGAGATAGTGTATGATTCCTGAGATTGCTGCGTCGATGCTGTGCATTACCTCGCAATGACGTTAATGCTCATAACAAACAAACTAACAAAATAAAAATAAAATGGAACAATATGATGTAGCTGTTATAGGCGGTGGTCCAGGTGGATATGTTGCAGCAATTAGAGCAGCACAATTAAAAAAAAAAGTTGTATTAATAGAAAAAGAGCATTTGGGTGGGGTATGTCTTAATTGGGGGTGTATACCGACTAAATCCCTGCTTAAATCTGCTGAGGTTTTTGAATATATAAAACATGCTAAAGATTATGGGATTGATGTTAAAGGTGCTGAAATCAACATTAAGAAAATAGTCGAACGCTCAAGAGAGATTTCAAATAAGCTTGCAGGCGGTGTTAAGTTACTACTGAAAAAAAATAAAGTTACCGTGATAGACGGAGTAGCAAGTCTTGCAGGAAATAAGGTAATAAATATAAATGATAAACCTACAGTAAAAGCAGGAAATATTATTATAGCTACCGGAGCAAGATCTAGGGTTTTAAAAGGCTTTAAGCCTGACGGTAAACAAATTTGGACTTCTAAAGAAGCTATGATACCGCAGCATGTGCCGAAATCTATGATTATTGTCGGCTCAGGTGCAATCGGTATAGAATTCGCTTCGTTTTATAATAGTATTGGTGTGGATGTTACCGTAATTGAGGCACATAATAGAATATTGCCTGCTGAAGATACGGAAATTACCGGAATCGCTCATAAGAACTTTGAGAAGAAAGGTATAAAAATTATTACAAATGCTAAGTTAATTAAGCAAACAAAATCAAAAGATAAGATAGAAGTTGAGTTAGAGTTAGCAGATAAAACACAAAAATTACAAGCTGAAATTTTACTTATGGCAGTAGGTATTACAGCTAATACGGAAAATTTAGGTCTTGAGAAAACAAAAATTAAAGTAGAAAACGGCTATATAACTACTGACGGGTTAATGCAAACTGCGGCGTCAGGAATTTATGCTATAGGCGATGTAGCAGGAGTGCCTTGTTTAGCTCATAAAGCAAGCCATGAAGGTATTATTGCAGCGGAAAGCATAGCAGGCTTAAAACCGCATGCTATTAATAAACATAATATTCCTGGTTGCACTTATTCTTCGCCGCAAATAGCAAGCGTCGGTTTGACTGAAGCAGCAGCAAAAACCTTAGGTTATGAGCTTAAAATAGGCAGATTTCCTTTTATAGCTAACGGTAAGGCTTTAGTAAACGGTGATAGCGATGGCTTAATTAAAACTATATTTGATGCTAAGACGGGTGAGTTGCTTGGAGCTCATATGATAGGCTCGGAAGTTACAGAATTAATACAAGGATATGTGGTTTCAAAAAATTTAGAAGGAACGGAGTTGGATTTAATTAACACTATCTTCCCGCATCCGACTTTATCGGAAATGATGCATGAATCAGTATTCTCTGCTTATGATAGGGCAATACATATATAATATTCGATCAACTTCAAAAATTGGCTACGTCGTCTTATAAGAGCTGTGGTGCTCACATATTAAGTATACGCTCCGCTCCTTGCCTTATAGACTCCTTGCTCTTGTTGAAGTTGATCTCCGTATATACGTTTCATTTTACTTCGGAGATATAAATTAAGAAAATGAACAAAGGTAATTTAATTGAGAATTATGCAGTAGCGTTATTTAATAACGCTATGGTTGATAATATACAAGATAAGATCTTTGAAGAAATTACTTCTATAAACCGTATAATTACCGATAATTTTGATATTAGAGAGTTCCTATTTTCTCCTATAGTAAATAAGAACGACAAAATTAACGCAGTCAATTTGTTAGCAAAAAATATTAAAATTAGCACAATAGTACAAAATTTTTTATTGTTATTGGTAAAAAATTCTCGTACTGCTAGTTTATCTAATATAGTAGATGCTTATAATACTTTACTATATGAAAGTAAAAATATAAAGATAGTTCAGGTTATTTCTGCAAATAAGTTACAACCTAAAGAGCAGGAGTGGATTAAATCTCTTATAGAAAAAGAATTAAATCAAAAAACAGAAATATTATTTGATATAGATAGTACTATTATTGGCGGTATTGTAATTAAATATGATAGTATGTTGCAAGATTACTCAATAAAAGGTAGTTTAGAGAAAATAATGAAAGCTTTAAAGACAGTTAATATTGCTGCATAGATATTTATATAGTCATTGTGAGGAAATTACGAAGTAATTGACGCAGTAATCTCAGGATATTTTATGAGATTGCCACGTCGCTTCGCTCCTCGCAATGACGACTCGGGATCCACACGGGCAATGCTCGTTCGCAATGACAAGAAAATTAGGAGACATAAACCACATGAAACTAAAGCCTATTGAAGTAGCTGAAATATTACAAAAGGAAATAGCTAATATTGATTGCTTAAGTGAGCTTGAGGAAGTAGGGCAGGTAATAACTGTCGGTGACGGTATAGCCCAAATTTACGGTCTTGCTAATGTAAAATCTGGTGAAGTAGTAGAATTTAAATCCGGTGTTAAGGGCCTTGTTTTAAACTTGGAAAACGATAGTGTTGGTGCTGTAATTATGGGGGATGATAACCAAGTACAGCAAGGTGATAATGTCAAAAGAACTAAAGAAGTTTTAGAAGTACCGGTAGGAAAAGCTTTGCTTGGTCGTGTTGTTGATGCTCTAGGTAATCCTATTGACGGCAAAGGCGATATTGCAAGTAAAGAGTACAGACATATCGAGATGAAGGCTCCGGGGATAATAGAAAGAACGAGTGTGAGCGAACCCGTACAAACCGGAATAAAGGCTATAGATTCGTTAATCCCAATAGGTAGAGGACAAAGAGAGTTAATAATCGGTGACAGGCAAACCGGAAAAACAGCTATAGCCGTTGATACTATTATTAATCAAAAACAAGCTCATTCACTTACTAATGAAAGTGATAAAATTTATTGTATTTATGTAGCTATTGGGCAGAAAAGATCAAGTGTTGCACAAATAGTAAAAAAACTAGAAGATGCCGGAGCCATGGACTATACACTCATTGTTTCGGCTACTGCTTCGGAAGCTGCAGCTCTTCAATTCATTGCCCCTTATTCTGCCTGTAGTATGGGCGAATATTTTCGTGATAACGGTATGCACGCACTTATTATTTATGATGATTTAAGTAAGCATGCCGTTGCATATAGACAAATCTCATTATTACTTAGAAGACCTCCCGGGCGAGAAGCCTATCCCGGCGACGTGTTCTACCTGCATTCAAGGTTGCTTGAGCGTGCTGCTAAAATGTCAGAGGCAAAAGGCAGCGGTTCACTTACTGCTCTTCCTATAATCGAAACGCAGGCAGGTGACGTATCCGCATATATCCCAACAAATGTTATTTCGATTACTGACGGTCAAATTTTCTTAGAAAGTGAGCTATTTTATAAAGGCGTAAGACCTGCCGTTAATGTCGGTATTTCGGTAAGTCGTGTTGGTTCTGCAGCACAAATAAAGGCTATGAAGCAGGTAGCAGGTTCGGTAAAGCTAGAGCTTGCTCAATTTAGAGAGCTTGAGTCTTTCTCGCAATTTGGATCAGATTTAGACCCTGCCACTAAAGCACAAATCGATCATGGTAAAAGATTAGTTGAGATATTAAAACAAGCTCAATATCATCCTTTTCCGGTAGAAGAACAAATAGTAAGTATTTATGTCGGAACTAAGAAATATTTAAATGATGTCCCGATTCAGAAAGTAAAAGAATTTGAAGATAAAATGCTTACAGAGATAAGGTTAAATAAAAAAGATATTTTGGAATCAATAAAAAACGAGCAACGTATAACCGAAGAAACCGAGCAGAAACTGAAAGCATTTTTAGAAAACTTCGTTAAGAAATTTGTTAAATAAGATGATGTTGTTTTTGTGTGGATACTAAATCGTCATTGCGCGCGACTGAAAGGAGCATGGCAATCTCAGGATATTTGACGAGATTGCAACAAAGCTTCGTTCCTCGCAATGACATAAAAATACTAAATAAATATGTCAAATTTAAAGCAGTTAAGCACTAGAATTAAAAGCGTTAAATCTACACAAAAGATTACTAAAGCAATGCAACTAGTATCAGCTTCTAAAATGGCAAAAATAAAGAGTCAAATAGCCAATTCAAATTTTTATATTGAGGCTATTAGTAAAATGATGTCTGCTATATTATCAATTGATATGTATGAGTTATCTATAGAAGAGCAGAAATTTTTTAATACCGTGCCGAATAAAGCAAATTTATTGATAGTTATGACATCACAGCGTGGTTTATGCGGAACGTTTAATTACAATATAATTAAGCAAGTTAAGAATGATATTAAAGAGTTAGAAAATAAAAGCGAACAAATAAAACTTATCATTATTGGAAAAAAAGGTTACGAAGCACTAAAAAGGCAATATGTAAATTATATTGATAGTTATTTTGAGTTACCCAAAATTCATGATGAAAATCTGATGCTACAAGTAAAACAAAAAATTATGTCGGCAGTAGAAAATCTAGAAGTTAGTAATTGTGTTATATATTTTAATAAATTTAAGAACGCAATGACTCAAATTATGACTAGACAACAGATTTTACCGGTAGCAAAATCTCAGGATGATTCTATGATAGATAATCCTATAGTTAATTTAGTCGGATTCGGATACAAGGAACGAGGGGCGAAGCCTATAAATAATAGGAGAGCGACGAGTGACATAGTAGGCGAGTCCAAATCAATTGACTATAATTATGAATATGAGGGAGAGAATCTCATTTCTAATCTAATTAATTTATATGTGAATTCCCAAATAAATTATGCTTTACTACAAAGTAGAGCAAGTGAGGAGGGAGCTAGAATGACCGCTATGGAAAATGCAACGAATAATGCTAATGATTTAATAAGCAAGTTAGTTTTAAAGCTAAATAGATCAAGACAGGCTATTATTACTACGGAATTAATAGAGATTATAGCCGGTTCAGAAGCGGTTTAGATATACTCGTTTAATTTGCAAAATTAGAGTCGTTGTTTCATATTTTTTGACCGCAGCGTACATACTAGTACGTGAGGGTCAAAAAATATGAAACGCCTTGCTCTTTTCCACATTAAACTGTGTCTATCTGCTCTTCATTTTATTTGTAGTATATTTTTTAACAAAAGAAAAAATCATGGCAAAAAATATTGGAAAAATTACTCAGATTATTTCAGCGGTGGTGGATGTAAAATTTACGAATAACGGTGAGTTACCGGAAATTTTAAATGCTCTAGAGTGCTATAACGATAAACAAAGGATAGTACTGGAAGTAGCACAACATATAGGTGATGATACGGTGCGTTGTATTGCTATGGATTCTACGGAAGGGTTAGTGCGGGGCGTAGAAGTAATAGATACAGGCAGTCCTATTCGTATTCCTGTAGGTACTGAGACGCTTGGGCGTATTATGAATGTTGTAGGTGAGCCGATTGACGGTAAAGGAGACATTAAAAGTTCAAATATTTCTTCTATATATAAGCCTGCTCCTGATTTTACCAATCAGTCAACCGAGCGTAATATATTAGTAACCGGTATTAAAGTTATTGATTTACTTGCTCCTTATACTAAAGGCGGTAAAATAGGACTATTCGGTGGTGCAGGAGTCGGTAAAACCGTGCTTATAATGGAGCTTATTAATAACGTAGCTAAAGCACACGGCGGTTATACGGTATTTGCAGGAGTCGGTGAGAGAACTAGAGAAGGTAATGATCTTTACCATGAAATGATTGACTCGGGTGTTATTAACCTTGCAGAGCCTGAAAAGTCAAAAGTAGCTTTAGTTTATGGACAAATGAACGAGCCGCCGGGAGCAAGGGCAAGAGTTGCGTTAAGCGGTCTGACCATTGCGGAGAGTTTTAGAGATATGAATGAAGGGCAAGATGTTTTGTTTTTTGTAGATAATATTTTCCGTTTTACTCAAGCAGGTTCTGAAGTATCGGCGTTACTCGGTAGGATTCCGTCAGCGGTAGGGTATCAGCCTACTCTTGCAACCGATATGGGCGAACTACAAGAGCGTATCACCTCTACTAAGTACGGCTCAATAACTTCCGTGCAGGCTATATATGTACCGGCGGATGATTTAACTGATCCTGCTCCTGCTACTTCTTTTGCACATTTAGATGCTACAACGGTACTTAGCCGTCAGATAGCCGAGCTTGGGATTTATCCGGCAGTTGACCCGTTAGATAGTAATTCGCAGGTACTTGATCCGATGATTGTCGGTGAAGAACATTATAGTGTAGCAAGACAAGTGCAGCAGGTTTTACAAACTTATAAATCGTTGCAGGATATTATCGCTATTTTAGGTATGGATGAGCTATCCGAAGAAGATAAACTAACCGTGGCACGTGCTAGAAAAATACAGCGTTTCTTATCGCAGCCTTTCCATGTCGCTGAAGTATTTACCGGAGCTGAAGGCAAATTTGTTAATCTAGCCGATACTATCGTAGGTTTTAAAGGACTTGTAGAGGGTAAATACGATGATTTACCGGAAGCTGCTTTTTATATGGTCGGAACTATAGACGAGGCTATAGAGAAGGCGCAGACGTTGAAGTGACGTAGTAATTTTACTATATTATTCTATGAACGCAACAATTCTAGTCAAAATAATTACTCCTTTAAGTATTGCATTTGAAAAGCAAGCTAAAATGGTAACAATGCCGGGTGAGGAGGGTATGTTTGGAGTGCTGCCGAGTCACGTTCTGATGATTGTTAGTTTAAAAGCCGGTTTAGTGCAGGTTTATATAGATGATATGCATAAATCCGAAAACACTTATCTTATTTCCGGTGGTGTAACCAAAGTAACGGCAAATTATATTAATATAGCTACGGAAACGGCTATTAACGTTACGGATTTAAGTGAAGCGGAAATAGCAACTAAGCTTCTCGATCTTCAAAAACCTTTATCAGATCAACATTAATTTGTTTGAAAAATCTACGTTTTGGGATAAGGTTATTTTAATGTCATTGCAAGGCTTTTTTCCGTCATTGTGAGGAGCGAAGCGACGCGGCAATCTTGTCAACCTTCCTGAGATTGCCACGCAGTCTAAGGCTGCTCGCAATGACGATGTTCATTCCACATAATCAAGTGAGAAACAAATGTCAAAAGTACATAATTCAGAATATATACAAGAGTTATCAGTCGATAATACTTCATACAAAATTTACGATATAAGTAAAGCAGCAAGTGATATCGATCTTCCCTTAAAAAAGCTTCCATATAGTTTAAGAGTATTATTTGAGAATGTATTACGTTCTAATGGTTCAAAGCAAAGCTTACTTGTATTTAAAGAATGGCTAAAAACTAAAAAATCTGATGCGGAAATAGATTTTATGCCGGCAAGAGTTTTGATGCAGGACTTTACCGGTGTGCCTGCTATTGTAGATTTGGCGGCTATGCGTGATGCAATGAAGAAAATAGGAGGCGATCCGTTAAAAATTAACCCGCTTATTCCTGTTGATTTGGTAATAGACCATTCCGTAAGCGTTGATTCTTATGCAGCTAAGGATTCATTCGATAAAAATGTTCAAATAGAAATGAAACGTAATATGGAGCGTTATGCATTTCTTAAATGGGGGCAGCAAGCATTTAATAATTTTAAAGTAGTGCCACCGGGTACGGGTATTTGTCATCAGGTAAATTTAGAATATTTAGCAAAAGTCGTGTGGCATAAAGACGGCACCCTTTATCCTGATAGTTTAGTTGGAACGGATAGCCATACAACTATGGTAAACGGTTTATCGGTGCTTGGTTGGGGAGTCGGCGGAATAGAGGCAGAAGCTACCATGCTAGGTCAACCTCTTACTATGATCCTGCCGGAGGTAATTGGGGTAAAACTAACAGGAAAATTAACAGGTATAGCTACCGCAACCGATTTAGTTTTAACCGTTACCAAGATGTTGCGGAAAAAGAAAGTAGTAGGTAAATTTGTCGAGTTTTTCGGTGAGGGGCTTAAAAACCTAACGATTGCCGATCGTGCTACTATTTCTAATATGTCGCCTGAATACGGTGCTACTTGCGGCTTTTTCCCGATTGATCAAGAAACTATAAAATATCTAGAGCTAACAGGTAGAGAAAAAACGCAAATCAGATTAGTAGAGAAATACGCAACCGAGCAGAATCTTTGGTATGATTTTGAACATGCAGCAGAATATACCGAGGTTTTAGAGCTAGATTTATCTACGGTACATAGTTCACTTGCCGGTCCAAAACGTCCGCAAGATCGAGTAAACTTAAACGATGTAGCAAGTAATTTTAAATATGAATTACCGAATTTTGCTTTAGAAAATAAAGACATTGATAAAAAATATGCCGTAGCAAATCAGAATTACGAAATCGGTAACGGCGATGTGGTAATTGCAGCAATTACTAGCTGTACTAATACTTCTAATCCTTCGGTTATGATTGGTGCAGCACTTCTTGCTAAAAAAGCACTAGAACACGGGTTAAAGGTAAAACCTTGGGTTAAAACTTCTCTTGCTCCTGGTTCAAAAGTCGTAACGGAATATTTGAAGCTTAGCGGTCTTGATAAATATTTAGATGAATTAGGGTTTAATCTAGTAGGTTACGGCTGCACTACTTGCATCGGTAATTCCGGACCTCTAAATCCGGAAATAGAGGAAACTATTAACAAAAACGGGCTAGTTGTTGCTTCTGTTTTATCTGGTAATAGGAATTTTGAAGGGCGAATTAATCCGCTTACTAAAGCAAGCTATCTCGGCTCGCCTATTTTAGTCGTAGCATATGCACTTAGCGGCACTCTTAATATAGATCTAACAAATATGCCCATAGGAGAAAATATTTATTTAAAAGATATTTGGCCAAGCAAAGAAGAGATAGATGAAGTTATTGCAAATTCCATTAATTCCTCTATGTTTATAGAAAAATATTCTGATATATTTAGCGGAACGAAAGAGTGGAAAGATTTACAGGTTACAAATAGTTCTACTTATAACTGGAATAAGAATAGTACCTATATTAATAATCCGCCTTATTTTGAGGATATAGGAAGTAAGAATAATATACAAGATATAAAATCTGCAAAAATTCTAGCAATTCTCGGTGATTCTATTACTACCGATCATATTTCGCCGGCAGGTAGTATTAGTAAAACCAGTCCTGCTGCTAAATATTTAACGGACCATCATATAGAGCCTCTAGATTTCAACTCTTACGGATCACGTAGAGGAAATCATGAAGTAATGATGCGTGGCACATTTGCTAATATTCGTATAAAAAATGAGATGTGTAAAGGTGTAGAAGGCGGGTTTACCATAAACCAGTTAAGCGGCACGCAGCAAACTATCTACGATGCAGCTATGGACTACAAAGCTCATGATGTACCGGTAGTGATTTTTGCAGGTAAAGAATATGGCAGTGGCTCATCTAGAGACTGGGCAGCAAAAGGACCTGGGTTGCTTGGTGTAAAGGCAGTGATTGCCGAGAGCTTTGAGCGAATACATCGCTCAAATTTAGTAGGTATGGGTATTTTACCGCTAACTTTTACCGGTAATAATACAAGATTAGATTTAAAGTTAGATGGTTCAGAAACTATTGACATTACAGGCTTAAGCGAGAATATAAGCTCTTATAATCCTGTTAAATGCGTGATAAAAAAACAAACCGGTGAAATAAGAACAATCGATTTAATATTGCAAATATTTACGGATAATGAGATAAATTATATAAAGCACGGTAGTATTATGCATTTTGTGGTAGAGAGTTTGAAGGGGTAGTTTGCTGGTATCGTCATTGTGAGGAAATTGCGTAGCAATTGTACGTACGCAATCTTGGGAGTTTGTTATTATTTCATGAGATTGCCACGCAGCCTACGGCTGCTCGCAATGACAACTCAGATAGCCATGCAACAACGCCACACGGGAACGACATAAAGAGGTAAAAATATGGACAAGCATCTTAAAGAATATACCAAGAGCGGTAAGAAAAATTTAATTGTGGTATATATATTATATTTATGCGGGATAGTAGCTCCGATATTGCCGTTAATCGGGGTATTTTTTGCATATCTTAACAAAGATAAAGGCGATAACTTTGCAATTAGTCATTACGTGTTTTTATTTCGTACTTTTTGCCTTGGGGTTCTTGGGTGGATTGTATGTTTTATATTTACGTTTATCATGATTGGAGTAGTACTATACTTTATACTCGCTGTTTGGTATATACTTCGTGTTGCCATCGGTTTTAAATATATGATAGAAGACAAAGCATACCCAAACCCTATGACTTATTGGATAAAATAAAAATGATAAAGCTGAACGTAGACGGCTCTGAAATAGAAGTATCAGAAGGTAGCACCGTTTATCAAGCCTGTACACAAGCAGGAAAAGAAATCCCTCATTTTTGTTATCATGAGCGTCTAAAAATCGCTGGTAATTGCCGTATGTGCTTGGTTGAAATGGAAAAATCACCAAAGCCTATAGCTTCTTGTGCTATGCCGGTAAGTAACGGTATGGTTATTCATACCGATACGCCTATGGTAAAAAAAGCACGTGAAGGGGTGATGGAGTTTTTACTGATTAACCATCCTTTAGATTGTCCTATTTGTGATCAGGGCGGAGAGTGTGATTTACAGGATCAAGCTTTCAGATACGGCAAAGGTACTAATAGATTCCACGAAAATAAGAGATCTATTAAAGATAAATATATGGGACCGCTGATTAAAACAGCGATGACTAGATGCATACAATGCACAAGATGTATTAGATTTGTTAGCGATATAGCGGGAATAGAGGAAATGGGAGCTATTCACCGTGGAGAACACATGGAAGTAACTTCATATTTAGAGCAAACTTTAGATTCCGAAATTTCCGGTAATATGATCGATATTTGTCCCGTCGGTGCTTTGAACTCTAAGCCTTATGCTTTTAAAGCTCGTAAATGGGAGCTAAAACATACCGCTAGCATTGGAGTGCATGATGCCGAAGGTTCTAATATTCGTATTGATAGTAGAGGCGATGAGGTAATGAGGATATTACCTCGTGTTAATGAAGAAATAAATGAAGAGTGGCTTTCGGATAAGAATCGTTTTAGTTATGACGGTTTAAAATATCAGCGCTTGGATCGTCCTTATATCAGAAAAAACGGTAAGTTAGTAGAAGCTAGCTGGAGTGAAGCTTTAAAGACAGTAGCGAATAAAATAAAATCAGTAAAACCAGAAAAGATTGCTGCTATTGCTGGTTCTCTCTCTTCTGTCGAAGCAATGTTTATGTTAAAAACATTATTGCAAAAGCTTGGTTCTAATAATTATAGTGTTAATCAGTTTGACTATAAACTAGATACCACGCAGCGAGGCAATTATTTATTTAATACTACTATTGCAGAGATAGAAAAGGCTGATTTATGTTTGCTAATCGGAGCAAATCCAAGGCAAATAGCTCCAGTATTAAATAGTAGAATAGGTATGCGAGTACGTGCCGACTCACTAAAAGTAGCAAGAATAGGTGGAGGGCATAACCAAACCTATAAAATTCAGGATTTAGGAAGTGATATTAAGATTATTGAGGAGCTAGCCATTGGTACTCATGAGTTTACGAAAGCCTTAAAAGCAGCAAAATATCTGATAATTATAGTAGGTGACGGTGTATATGCAAGAGATGACGGATATGCTATATTGTCGCTTATTCATAAGATAGTGACTGAATATAATATTATGCGTGATGATTGGAAAGGCTTTAATATATTGCATAATCACGCTTCTATAGTTGGCGGTCTTGATATTGGTTTTAATACTCCTATTAAGCTCGAAGAGTTGGAACTCGCTTATTTACTTGGAGCGGACGCCGTCCCATTTGATAAGCTGAAATCGACTTTTATAATATATCAAGGACATCACGGGGACGCAGGTGCTAGCAGTGCTGACGTAATTTTACCTGCGGCTGCTTATACCGAGCAGAGCGGAATTTACGTAAATTTAGAAGGTAGACCGCAAATAGCAGAAAAAGCAGTATCGCCTGTAGGGGTAGCTAAAGAAGATATAGAAATTATTAAAGAGCTTGCTGGTTATCTAAAAATAGATATCGGAATGGATAATTTGCAAGAAGTAAGAGTAAGGCTTGCTAAAGAATATAAGGTATTTGCTAGTATTGATAGAATTATAGAAAATAAATTTAGTAAGTTTAGCTCTAAAGATAAGTTATCAAAAGAGCCTATAACTGCAGAACCTATTAATTATTATATGACTGACGTGATTAGTAAAAATTCGGTCACTATGGCTAAGTGCGTTGAGGCTAAGGAAGCAAGAAACGGGGAGGCAGCATGATGAAAAATATGCTATTCTCACCCCATATATCATTCCCACAAAAGCGGGAATCCAGCTCTTTTTTTGTAAATTATTTTCTGGATTCCCACTTTTGCGGGAATGATATAATAAGAGTACAATCATGCTAGAATTCTTTTTTGAATATATTTTTCCGTTAATTATCATCGCTCTAAAGGTAGTTGCAATTACTATCCCTTTAATATTGTGTGTTGCGTATTTAACATATGCAGAGCGTCGTGTTATTGGATTAATGCAGCTTCGACGAGGACCTAACGTTGTCGGTCCGTTTGGATTACTTCAGCCTATTGCTGATGCGGTTAAGCTCTTATTCAAAGAGCCGATCATTCCAACCAATTCCGATAAAATATTATTTATTTTAGCACCGATGATAACTTTTATATTAAGTTTAATCGGCTGGGCAGTTATACCCTTTGCACAGGGCGTAGTTCTGGCAGATATTAATGTAGGTGTTTTATATATTCTTGCTATTTCCTCTTTAAGTGTTTACGGCATTATTATTGCCGGCTGGGCTAGTAACTCAAAATATGCTTTTTTAGGAGCTATACGTTCCTCTGCCCAAATGATTTCTTATGAAGTGTCGATGGGGCTGGTTATTATTACCGTGCTACTTACTACCGGTACTCTCAATTTAAGTGAGATCATTAAAGCACAAAGAACAATGCCGTGGTGGATTGATTTAATGCTACTACCTATGGGTGTCGTGTTTTTTATCTCGGTGCTTGCCGAAACAAATAGATTACCTTTTGATTTACCTGAAGCAGAATCGGAGTTAGTTGCTGGCTATAATGTTGAATATTCCTCTATGGGATTTGCTTTATTTTTTCTAGGTGAATATGCTAATATGATATTAGTTAGTGCAATGACTACGACTTTCTTTTTAGGAGGTTACTTGCCGCCCTTTAATATATCGTGGTTAGATTGTATTCCGGGGTTCTTTTGGTTTGTATTTAAGGTCGGATTCTTATTGTTTTGTTTTTTATGGATTAGGGCGACCTTACCAAGATATCGCTATGATCAATTAATGCGACTTGGCTGGAAAGTATTTTTACCTCTGACTTTATTTTGGGTGGTGTTAGTATCAAGTGTGCTTGTTTATACAGATAATTTACCGAGTATTTAGGTGTTATTGTCATTGTTGCTTGATCGGTTTACCCGTCATTGCGAGGAAATTACGAAGTAATTGACAAAGCAATCTCAGGATATTTGACGAGATTGCCACGCAGCCTACGGCTGCTCGCAATGATGACTCGGTATCCATACGGGCAATGCCCCGCAGAGAAATACATCGATCTTTAATATATAATTTTTATGATAAACTATTTAAAATCGTTTTTTCTATATGAGATAGTAAGGGGGATGGCTTTGACTTTAAAGTATTTCTTTAAGCCCAAAGTTACCATAAATTATCCTTATGAAAAAAGCCCTGTTAGTCCAAGATTTAAGGGTGAACATGCCCTGCGTCGCTATGAAAATGGTGAAGAACGCTGCATTGCGTGCAAACTCTGTGAGGCGATTTGTCCGGCACAAGCGATAGTAATTGAAGCGGACGAACGCGAAGATGGCAGCAGGCGTACTACTCGTTATGATATAGATATGACAAAATGCATTTATTGCGGATTATGTCAGGCAGCTTGCCCTGTAGATGCAATAGTTGAAGGTCCTAATTTTGAGTTTGCAAGTCTAACTCATACCGCACTTATTTACGATAAAGAAAGATTACTGCAAAATGGCGATAGATGGGAACAGGCACTCGCTAGTAAACTACACAAAGATTACGAGTATAGGTAATATACTCGTTTAACTACTCTTCATTTATTCGGAATATATACGTATATTATGCTATTGTGATTCTGTTAATAGGTTCATTTCAAAAAAGTTAAATTAAAAAAATATATCATGAAAATTCGAACCTTGCATTCGAGATTTCATAAACCTTTGTAATTTAATTATTGCTTTTTTTTGACTTTTATTCTCTTAATTGTAAATAATTATAAAAACTAAAAAATTATGTTTATAAAACAGATTTATAGTATGGTAGTTTGTTTTGTTACTACATTAGTACGTGACTACAGACGAGTTCCACGAAATGCATTAGTATCAAGCGATCGAGATGACGCTGTACGAGTAGCCTATGTAGGGCATGTAACCTTTTAAATTCAAATAGACGGTTTAAATATCTTGACCGATCCAGTACGGTCGGAGCGGGTTAGTCCTTTTACTTTTGCAGGACCAAAGAGAGTGGTAAAACCCGGTATTAATTTTACTGATTGACCTAAAATAGATGTTATATTAATAAGCCATAATCACTATGACCATTGAGATATCAGAACAATTAAAGATTTATGGGTACGAGATAAGCCTAAGATTATTACACCGCTAATGAATGACGTAATAATCAAAAAACATATTACCGATGCAGAAATTGTTACCTTAGGGTGGGGAGAGTCATATAAAGAACAAGAAATACAGCTAAATTCAAAAAGTTTCCAAGAAGATGCAATTAAAGGCGATGTAGAATTTTATTTAGAACCGATACAGCATTGGTCGGCTAGAGGAATATTTGATAAAAATAAAGCATTATGGGGAACTTTTATCATTAAAACTAAGATAGGAGATATTTGTTTTATAGGTGATTCGGGTTATAACTATACTCTTTTCAAAGAGATCGGAAAAAAACATAATATTTTAATAAGCCTTATTCCGATAGGGGCTTATGAACCAAGATGGTTTATGAAACCGGTGCATATGCATCCTGAAGAAGCCGTATTTACTCATTTGGACTTAGGCGCTAAATTATTCTATAGCTAGTCATTTTGACGTCTTTCAATTAGCTGATGAAGCATTTAATGCCGCTCCTTTGGAACTCCGACAAGCTATGAAAAAACATAATATTGATGAAAATAAGTTTATTATCCCTGAAATAGGTGAATTTTTCCTATTTGATAAAAACGATTTATAGTTTATGAACTTAAATTAGATGTGTTTTGTCTACCCATACTATATGTTTTACTGGATCCCGTGAATAAATCACGGGATGACAGAGAGGAATAATAATAAGCCACACCAAAACCACCCCTGAACGACACAAAATTCAGTTTATAATGGAGATAACAGCATATTTATTACTGAATGAAAATTGCCAATTTCTGATTTATCACGAGAAGAGAAAATAGAGCTACTAAATGGTTGTGCTTGGGGCATTGCATTAGTCCATAATATTCTACCACTTTTGGCTTCTACTATTCCTATAGACATAAATATATTATCTGCATTACTTACTGAACAACCCAAAGCACTCATTAAAAAGTCACGTGTACGAGCTCCATTAGTCTTTATCATTTGCACATAATTAAGTAATACAAATATATCAGTTCCTGTTTTTTCTCCTAAAATTATAACAGGTTCACCTATATTTTAGGTCATTGAGAAAGCTTTTGCTTCAGGCCATAATAAAGGCGTATATAAAGCAGTATAAGCATTATTATAGGAGCTACGGAACGAGATACTAAATCATCAAGCTTTTGTGTTCTAATATCTTTGTTGTTGCAATAGCTTAACTCTTAAACCATTCTTCTGCATTGCTAAAGAAATTTCTTGCTTCAACAATTCTTCCAAATGATCTTCATAGTCATATTTACGTTCTTTGCAATTACCAATATCTAGCATATATACTTCCGTTTGCATCGGTAAAACTAATATTTCCTTGTATAGATAAGATAATAAAAATTATAGATTTATGAAAAATTTTATGCATAACATTTAAAGTTAAAAAAATTACAAATAAAGATACTTACATTCATTATTTCGTCAAGATTTATTTTTTACCTATTATGGTTAAATAATATGGTCATAGAATAAGCAAGTACGGCAAACATGCAAAGATATAAAATCGGGAATAGGTTAAAATCAAATGATTTTATTACCTTTGCACAAATATAATTAGCAGTACCGGACATTAACATTGAGCCGATATTATGTCCTAAACTTATAACACGATAGCGTTCTTTAACTACAAAAGACTTAATAACTATACTATGAGCAAGAGCATTAAAAGGTGCAACTGATGCAGCTAACATTAAACTAGTTGCAAGTCCTAAATTAGTCATTTGATATTTTACTGCTATCACAAAAAATACACTTGCTGTAATAGTACATATAAATGCGATTTTTAATACCGAATTAACTCCTAAGCGATCGGCAATAAAACCGGCAATCGGCATGCAAACAGCAAAACATATTACTATTAAGACCGAAAAAGAACTCATAATAATACCGACTGAAGGTAATATGATCGGTAAATATTGCTTCATAAAGATGATCGCAATTTGATATGTTGCTCCAAAACCTCCGGCTAAAAATATTAACCGTGCAATATTTTTCCATTGCTTTTTAATTATAGAGCTAAGTTTTTCAATAGAATCTTGGCTATAGTGTGCTTTTTTAAACGCCGGTGTTTCATCAAATTTCTGGCGATAATAAAGAGTTATTAATGCAAGTGGTAAACTTAGTAAAAACGGAATACGCCAACCCCACTCCGGAAAAATATGAGAATTAAAGAAATTAGTTGCACCGATTCCGCATAATAAACCCATTACTCCTGTACATCTAGTTATTGCCGAGGCAGTAAATCGGTATTTTGCTCCTAAATGTTCAATAACATAAATCGCTGCACCGTCATATTCCCCTCCAATAAAAATACCTTGCATGAAGCGACATAAAACTAAAATTATTGTACTCCAAACTCCTATCGAGGCATAATCGGGCAATAAACCTATTATTAAGGTAGGGATTACAATACCGATAATCGTAAAACTTAAGGCTTTTTTTCGACCGTATATATCCCCTATACGTCCAAAAATATAAGCACCCATAGGCTTTGATAAATATGCTGCTGCATAAACGGCAAAAACATTTACAAGTTTTGTTAATAGATCAGTACTGGCTGAAAAGAATTTATCAGCGATAATTGCCGCTGAAAAACCATATAAACTATAGTCGTAATATTCAATAATAGTGCCTAAAAAAGCACCGAGAACTTTATTGCGTGATTTTGTTTGTTTCATTTTAAAGGTATACTGTGAGTAAACGAAAAGTAGGTAGACGAAGTTTAATTTGGAAAAGAGCAAGGCGTCTTGAAGCTGATAACCACAGCGTACATACTAGTACGTGAGGATTATCAGCAAAAGACAACGTAGCCAATTTTTCAAATTAAACGAGTATACATAACCGCTTTGGCCGTTACTTAAAATCCTTCAAAGACCTTTATGTAAAGGTGGACTTCATATATCTAAACTGAATTAGTATTAGACAGGGACGATGTCCTAAAAGTTAGTGGTAGTCCTAGGTTAATATTAAGCTCACGAACCAAGCAGCCAAGAGCTAATATATCACTTTCCCATTTTACGTGCAAGGTTTTCTAGGTAACCTGCTATAGTAGTTAAGGTTTCTGCGAATTTTTCTTCGTCGGGATGATTTTTTTGAAGACCGTTTTTATTAAGTGTTTCTGTTAGACTAGCTATTTCAGCTTGCGCATTAAGTGATGCCATAACTAATAATAGCTCAAAAGAAGCTGTGGGACTACCAAGTTTAATTTCCGCTATTTTATCATTCAATTTATTCGCTAAAGATAGTAATTCTTCCTCATCTCCATTATTACAATATAATTGAAAACTCTTGTTATTTAATGTTACTGTAACAATTGACATAATTATTTTTGCTGTCTTTTTAGTTCTTCAAGTTCATTAATATAAATGCTAATTTGATCTAGCATTGTTATATAATTATCTTTTAATGCTTTATTTTCGTTTTGTAATTTTTGAACTTCATTTTGATTATTTACAAGCATACTCAACAAATCATCGAGTTTATGTTCTACTTCTTCCATTAATTTCTTTAGACTGCTTACATAACTTGCTTCTAAAGGTAATTTGTACGTTGATCCTGGCATCCTCACGTACGTCTGTCTATGTATGCTGCGGTGCCGCGTTCCGTGTCTCCTTCAAATGCCTCTTTATTAGCTTCGTTCTGTAAGCAGTCTAATATTTCATTATCCATTTTCGTTTAAACGTTAATTATGAATGGATGACTTACAATAATAATTGATAACATTATAATAGATATAAGTACTAATTGTTTTTTACGTTTATAATTTATCAATACCGTAGCTCTTTTATTATTTAATAATTTTTCGGTTTCGTTCTGTTTAGTAGCTTCTATCTGCTCTGCATTTCTATCTTTTACATTAAGATAATCCAAGTATAATTTTAAGTAACCTCTTACGTATACTTCTCCCGGTAAAACATTAAAATCATCCTCTTCTAAAGCTACTAAATATTTTTTTCTAATTTTTAAATCACTAGATACCTGATTTAAAGTTTTACCTGAATCTAACCTAATTTGCTTAAGCATTGACGACATAATTTACTCAAGTTTTTGTAAGAATATTTCAAATGTCTTGTTTGCTAAAATAATTATATTTAAGTCTATAGTTTCTTGAGCTTTAATTTCTTTAATAAAATCAAGAAAATTTCTAACTAAGTTATTATTATTATCAATCCATAAATCTAAATCAATAGTTGTTTTAGATTTATTAATTATTTTTATTAATAATCTACGTTGTTTGTCATATAAATCATCTTTTAGCGATTGAATACCTAAGCGACGCCAAAATGAATCGTTCAATTGCCTATCACAAGCTTTACGTAACCAATCAAGACTAAACATATCACTTATAACAAAATAAGCTTTTGCTATCTCTTTATTATTCCCTGAAGTCTGTTTTGTTACATATATAATGTCAAATACTGAAATTAAATTGTCAAATGTAGCGATAGTAGCAGCAAATGACTCCTCTACCCCGCTAGTGGTATAATAATTTAATTTTTCTTCAAATCTTATTTTAGTTTCTCCGACTAATAAAGTATCTACCATTTTTCTTAAGTTTTGTGCAGGGACTCTAAACTCTTCTATAGTTCCACTAATATTAATAGGATGTTTTAAATTTTTAATAAACCACGAAATACCTCGACGCATTAATTTCGTTATTTCGGTAAACATGTCGATTTTTACATTGTAATCAATATTAGTAGGTAGCTTATTACTTATCGTTTCCCATATATCATCAAGATCAAAAATTTCACAAATAATGGTATATGACCTTATTATATCACAAAGAGGAGCCCCAATCTCACGCTTTACAATACTAATAAGCGGTCCTCCAAGCTGATTAATTATTTTATTTATAGTAACGGTTTTAATAATCTCATGTTTAAGTGGATGAGATAAAATTTCATTACGAAACTTTTTTTGCATCATTTCAGGAAAATAATCTATAAGATATGCATCAAAATATTTATCATGGGAAAAAGTAGAATTAATTAACTCATGATAAGCAGATCTCTTACTATATGATAGCAATATGCAAAGCTCAGGACGAGTTAATACTTCACCGCTAATAGCTCTTCTATTCAATTCTTCTGCACTAGGCAAGAATTCATTTTCCCGCTCTAATACTTTTGCTTCTTCTAAAATATCTATAAATTGACTAAGTATATTAACAGTTAAAGTAGGAGATAGTTGCATAATTGTTATTGCTTCAGTTTGCTTATAATTATCAAGTAATACTAACTCTTCAACTTGCTTTGTCATATCGTTTAGAAGTTTATTACGTTCTTCTAAAGTAATTTTTCCTGAGGTTATTGCACTACTTAAAGCAATCTTGATATTTACCTCATGATCGGAGCAATCAACACCTGCTGAATTATCAATAAAGTCAGCATTTATGCGTCCGCCTTTTTTAGCATATTCAACTCTACCTCTCTGTGATACCCCAACATTACCGCCTTCTGCTATAACTTTTGCTCTAATTTCTTCACCGTTACATCTAAGGTTATCATTTGCTTTATCACCGATTTCTAAATTATTTTCCGTTTTAGCTTTGATATAAGTACCTATTCCGCCATTCCACAATAAATCAACATCTGCTTTTAAAATAGCTTTAATTAATTCTTCCGGTGATAATTCATTATCATTTATATCAAGTAATTTTTTAATTTCCGGTGATAATTTTATTAATTTACTACTGCGTTCAAATACTTTGCCTCCTTTAGAAATAAGCTTAGAATCATAATCA
Organism: Rickettsia rhipicephali str. 3-7-female6-CWPP; assembly: GCF_000284075.1. Taxonomy (GTDB): domain Bacteria; phylum Pseudomonadota; class Alphaproteobacteria; order Rickettsiales; family Rickettsiaceae; genus Rickettsia; species Rickettsia rickettsii. The sequence continues at coordinate 1,226,375 of NC_017042.1, read as the reverse complement.
GACCAATTAGAACCCTTTAAATTAAATAAACGCAAACGCTCATTAAAACTTGATAAAGGATCAGGAGTAGGATCAATAAATATATGTTTATGATTAAAGGCAGCAACTAACTTAATAGCCTCTGATCTGAGCATACCGTTACCGAACACATCTCCTGACATATCTCCTATACCTACGACGGTAATAGGGTCTTTTTGGACATCTAACCCTAAAGTTTTAAAGTGATTAGTTACGGAAATCCAAGCTCCTTTGGAAGTAATAGCCATTTTTTTATGATCGTAACCTGCAGAACCACCGGAAGCAAAAGCATCATCAAGCCAGTAATTATATTCTCTTGCCACACTATTAGCATAATCCGAAAATGAGGCTGTACCTTTATCGGCAGCAACAACTAAATAAGGATCTTCTTTATCATAAATAATAACGTCTTTTGGATGTACTACTTTACCGTCAATGATATTATCAGTTATGTCTAATAAACCTCTTAGGAAATTCTTATAGCATTCTACCACTTTTTCCATATATTCATCACGAGTAAGCCCTTCCTCAGTAAAATGAACATAAAAGCCGCCTTTAGAACCGACAGGGACAATAACGGAATTCTTAGTCATCTGTGCTTTCATAAGCCCAAGGACCTCAAGCCTATAATCTTCTGCTCTATCCGACCATCTAAGCCCTCCGCGTGATACGGGACCGCCTCTTAAATGAATAGCTTCAAAATTTCTAGAATAAACAAATGCTTCGGCAAACGGAACAGGTTTAGGTAAATCCGGTACTTTTGAAGAATCAAACTTAAATGAAAAAATATGTTTATGTGGTTGATAGTAATTTGTTCTAGTAATAGCATTAACTATACCAAGCATATTACGTAGTACTTTATCTTCACTACTCATCTCAACGGTTACTAAGTAATTATTTAGTTTGTCTTTAATTACGTCACAATTATTATCCGAATATTTAGGATTAAATTTTATATCAAATAGATTTACCAACATTTTTGTATATTCGGGATGTTTAAGTAACGTTAACTGTACATAACCTTTACCGTAACTAAATCCCGTTTGATGTAAATATCTTGTTAAAGCTTTGACGAGTTTAACTTGCTTCCAATTAAAACCGGCAAGCACTATTAATTTACTTAAAGAATCATTAGCAAGCATCCCAAGTGCCATTTTGTCTAAAGCTTCTTCAACATTTATTTTTAATTCGGTAATATTATCCTTTACAGGTACAATAGAAGTTAAGATAAAATTATATATCCAGCTTTCTTTGATTTCGAGAGCCTCCTTAATTGCAAAAGTTTGTTCATCAATTGCTTTAAAACCTAAATTTTCTATTGGCGGCAATATGTTAGAAAGTGCAAGTTTTACTTTTGGACTATATATTTTTAAGTAAAATTCCGTTTCATTTACAGAAACTAGATTAAACATACATTTTTGTGACTTACTTGCTTCCGTTAGATATTCAATATCTACTAAAGCTATTTCCGGAGAAAATTTTTGCCTATAATCTGCCGGAAAAACATTATCAAAAAGCTTTAAATTAATACCTGCTTGATATTCGCCGAATTTTTTAGAAAGCTTAAAATAAAAATCTTCACTCCAACGTGTAGAGATACGATCTAAATCTTGCTGTATTATTTCTGCTTCAAAATTTATTTTATGTTCCCCTTGTGCTTCAAGCGTTACAAAAAGATAAGAAAAATTACCGGCTACTTCGGTGATATAGTTGGATAAAATTTTACTACCGAATTTTTCTGCTAAATAACAATCTATCATATTATGCATTTCAGACGTTAAACGTTCTCGTGGCAGAAAAATTATGATATTAAGAAAAGAACTAGACCAATCATATTGAATAAATAATTTAAGCTTCTTACTCATCATACTTGAGAGCATATGTAAACACATACAATATAAATCGCCTTGATCAATTTGTATTAAAGCTTCTCTCGGTAACGACTCCATTAAAATTCTTAACTTATCGGCATTATAACCAGACAATGCAAAACCGGCTTTCTCAATTACAAAATTAAATTTTTGTCGTAGGATTGGAATATTACTTATTGAATGGTAATACATATTTGAATTATATATACCGAAAATTATACTTCCCGCAATATATTCACCCGAAGAGTCAAATTTTTTCACTAAGATATAGTCGATTAAATTATCTGAATGGATAAGCGACGCACTATTTATTTTACCGAGTATTATTAATTGATTTTGATATAAAGGATTAGCAGAACATTTTATAATATCATCAATCTCGTCTTTTACTTCTTGCCATATTTTTGCTGCTCCTATTTCATTGCTTAATTTTAAAGATTTTACTTCAAAATCAAGAGTCCCTAATAAAACCAAATTATCGTTTTGTAACCAATTTAAGAATTCTTGAGCCTCTTTAAAATTTAATTGATAATTATCAATTATATTTTTAGATAAATCTTGTAATTTTGTGAGTAATTGCGGTAAATGGCTATAGCTTTGCTCTAACTTTTCTAATCTTTCATTTATAGCCTCGGTTAAAAATGTAGTAGTTTTATCGTCAAAATTTCCTAAAATGGTTAAATGTAGTATTGATTCTGATTTTTCATCCGACACAGAATTTTCTAATATTTTTTCTAATTCTCCTTTACTATTTCGGACACAGTTTATTACCGGATGGAGTAAAAACTTAGTTTGCAAATTCATGTTTTTAAGCAGACATATGATAAAATCAACAATATGCGGCTTATTATCAAGTAATATCAAGACATTTATTGCCGGATCATTTTCGATAACTGCCTTTGTTATTGCTATTTTTCTTGCTCTTACTATCCTTTGCTTAAAAAACTTAAAGGCTTCATCTGCAAAATTTTGGAATAATTTTTCTCTATTCTCAAAATCATAATCTATCGGAATATAATTTAAAAACTTTTGAACAAAATCTATATATATAGAACTTGACTCACGTTCCTTGCTAAGTTCTAGAATTTTAGTTTTATAATTCGGAATTTGACAATTTAAACGGCTAAAGTTTAAAGAGGTTGTTTTTGGGGTCATAATTTTCTTAAGTAATAATAATATGATTATTTCTGTTGTTATTATATTATATAAAATAACTTAAGCAAGAGGCATAGAAAATAAGTGGAAACGATATTTGCACAAAGCTCTGCATTCGGTAAAGCAGGCGTAGCGGTTTTTAGGATTTCTGGTCCTAAAAGCTTAGAAGTTTTACAGCTACTTACCGGTAGAAAGGACTTTAAATCGAGATTAATGTATTATCAACAAATTACAGTCCCTGAAACTAAGGAGCTAATCGATAATGTTATGGTTGTTTATTTTAAGTCACCTGGTAGCTTTACCGGGGAAGACGTAGTCGAAATTCACACGCATGGAAGTAAAGCTATATCTATAATGCTGACAAATGCATTATTAAATATAGCTGGTATTCGTTTGGCAGAAGCAGGAGAGTTTACCAAAAGAGCTTTTTTAAATAACAAATTTGATTTAACGGCAGCAGAGGGGATAGCCGATTTAATTAATGCCGAAACTATAATGCAGCATAAGCAAGCAATTAGACAAGCAAACGGCAAACTTGAAGAATTATATAATAATTGGCGTAGTCAGCTTTTAAAAATTATCTCTCTGCTTGAAGCTTATATAGATTTCCCTGATGAAGATATACCTGATACCGTCCTTAATGAAGTTACTAATACTCATACAATTCTTGTAAATACAATATCGGAATATCTTAATGATAACAGAAAAGGAGAATTACTACGAAGTGGTCTTAAGCTTGCAATTATCGGTCCACCAAACGTTGGTAAGTCTAGCTTACTAAACTTCTTAATGCAGAGAGAGATAGCGATTGTCTCAAATATTGCAGGAACTACTAGAGATATAATTGAGGGACATTTAGACATTGGCGGCTATCCTATTATTTTACAGGATACAGCAGGTATAGGAGAAGAAAGTAGTGACATTATCGAGCAGGAAGGTATAAAACGAGCTATAAATTCAGCTAAAACAGCAGATATTAAAATTATAATGTTTGATGCCGAAAAATTAGACTCCTCTATAAATGAAGATATTATTAATTTAATTGATGAAAATACTATCACAATAATTAATAAAATCGATTTAATCGAAGCTAGTAAAATCTTTTCTATTGAAAATAAATATAAATGCTTAAGAGTTTCAGTAAAAAATAATATTGCTCTTTCAAGTATATTAAAAAATATTGAAAATATTGCCGAAAACATGGCAGGATTTACCGAAACTCCTTATATAACAAATCAGCGTCATCGTAACTATTTACAACAAGCTCTCTCACATTTAACTGCTTTTAGCTTAGATAATGATTTAGTTCTAGCAACTGAAGATATCAGAATGACGGCACGCTGCATCGGTGCAATTATGGGTGTTATCAACGTAGAAGAAATACTAGGCGAGATCTTTAAAAATTTCTGCATAGGTAAGTAATATTGTATAGCTCGTTCTATGTCATTCCCGCAAGGTATTATTGCATGGACACCAAATCGTCATTGCGAGGCGAGGCAAAGCTTCGACGTGGCAATCTCAGGCATTTTGTACTAGACTTCTTGCATAACCTATCTTATAAAGAGGAATTTGCAGGAAACGGATGCGAGTACCGGATTGACGTACAAATTACCTTTAGAAGGAGGTTATGCAAGAAGTCTAGTACAAAATGCCTGAGATTGCCACGTCGAAGCTTTGCCTCGCCTCGCAATGACGAAAAAACGAAACATTACAGCATAACAATCATCTTTCTCAAATCTTTCCATATATTAATTTATTTTAACTTTATCTTGACAAAAACATTAACATACTTTAGAAACCACGTTTTATTAATTAACGGAGTAACATTATGGCATCTATATTTATAAATTTTAAATGCGTTATGCCTATATTTGGAAATGAAATAGTAAGCAATTTAACGGGTAATATAAGTCACATCATTCATAAATTAAGCGGTACTATATTTTCATCAGTATATAGTACTGTTGAAGGAGCTTTTAAAAAAGGTTATATAGTGGATAATGCACAGTGTAATTGGAAAAACATTGAACAATCTTTCAATGAGTCCCCAAATGATTTTTCAATACTACACCAAGAGTGCAACAATGGTTTAAATACTCCAATAAATAATATTTTTATCGATGCTGAAAATAATCCTCATATACTTTTACAACAAGCCGTAACACCTCATCAAAACGGTACGGCTAGTATTCTTGGTCAACTTTATAAAGTAACGAATGATTATGTGTTCTCTCAAGGCAATATTACCGAAACTAGCGAAGCTGATTTCTTAGGTTTAAATGAATGCACTAAAGAAGAAGCTATGAGTGCTTTACAAAACTATAACGCTTATAAAGAAACTTTAATCCCTCGTGAATCGTTTATAAATACTCTTGAAAATACTCTAAATCACTTAGGTCTCTCTTTAGATAATGTCTCTCCTACAGAAATAGGTAAAGATATTTTAGATCAACTCGGTAAAGCTTACACTGACCCTACTACAGAAAGACCTAACGATGATACAAATGACGGTGGATATAGCGGTGCTTATTATATAGCTGGAGTAGCATTAGGAACATTAGCTGTAGGTACTATCTTAGGGTATTACATTAAATATGGATGGGATTGGTATAAGGGAAGAAATATAAAAAATGAAAATTTGGATTTAGTAATGAAGAATAAAGAATTAGCATTTATAGAACTACTACATGAAAATTTTAAGAATAATGCAGTTATATTAGATGAAGTTATAAAAATTAATAATTTACATGATATTATAAAACTAGCAAAATCTATTGAGGAATATGAATTCTCAATACTACCACTAACTAATTTAAATAATGAAATTGTAAAATTAAATTCCCCATCCGCTATAGCAATAAACTTAGCTTCTTCAAGCGGAATATTGCATGAAATATGTAAGCGTCTTGGCGGTGATGATAGTTTTAATACTATCAGCAACTTTGCACGCTTAATAACAATTATACGAACAGCAAATCCCAAGTCTGAAGAATATAAAGAAAGCATTACAGAAATATTTGAGATATTTAGCCCTCGTTACACAGATATTGACTATCAAAATTGCGAAATGCCTTTATTAGCCGATGTATCATCACTATATGACTCCTCAGGTATAGAAGCATAGAACGTTGTTAGTACCATAACAAACCATCATTGACTTTTTGAAAGTTATACATAAAATGATACTTAGAGTAGCAAAGTGCTATTTCGGGGCGTCGAAACCTCTGCCAAAAGTGAGAACATTTCTCACAAAACTGATGCAATCCTCGGCTTTATTTAGGTCGGGGTTATAATAGTTATGTCCAAGGTTTAAAGCTTAAGCTTAGAACTTAAAGGCTATTATGGCTATCGTTGATGGTTTTCTTACTCCCCCAACCACCAAGAGTTTATTTCTCTTCGGTGGTTGAAACGTGAGCAGTTTAAGTTTAATCAATCGGGAACAAATATGTCTGACCAAAATACTAAAACCATCTCAAGACTCGTCATAGAATGTACTTTAAATGAAAATAAAAAAAATCTAAAAGCCGAGAGAGCAGATTTACTAGAAAGACCTATAACAAAAAGCAATATCGAAAGAATAGAACAACGCTTAGCAGAATTAGAAAAAATATTTAGTAATGATTTATAGCCTTAAAAATATCATCATCTCATTTTATTAACTACCTACTATAAAAATAAGCACTAAGATCATTTAACCATTATGGTAAATAGTGCAAAAATAGCAAAAGACGGTAAGGTTTCTATACCAGTTTCATCATATTAATGTAGAGAGGTAGATGCTTTAAAAGGAGGAAGAACATACATAATCACACCCGCCAATATTAGCATGATTATTCCTAGAATAATATCTACTATTAAATGCATTTATAAAAGTAATATTAACCTCCTTAATTAATTCGTGAACAAATGAAGGTGGTATTTGTTGAGCAATAATTATTCCTTCACCGATTGAGTCACGAGCTATTTCTGCCATTGATACAGAAACACCGTGAGGAATTACTAGATTGTTACTATATATAAAAGACGTAATACTCACAATAACAGCTATACCTAATACATTACCTAATTCATATGCTGTTTCTTGTAATGCTGCTGCACCTCCCTCCGGATCTCTCTGCCGGTACTGCATTCATCATAACTGTTACGGTGGTAGAGAGGCATAGACTACTTCCTATACCAAGCAATCCAAGATATATAGTATTCGATAATAAATCTCTATAGTCTAATATACTAGGTAAAATTAATGATATAGTAGTAAAGATAAGCCCACTAAACATTATTACACGTGCGATAAATCGTGTGAGTAAATATTGCATAACTAAAGAGGCAATTAAAGCAAAAACTGCTGCAGGCAACATATAAAGACCTACATACAAAGGACTTAACCCCTTTGATAAACTGTAACCATAAGGACATAAGATACATTATGGATCCTAAGACACACGTAATCAGCAAATAAACTATTACTTCTATACTAAAATTGCTAATTAAGAATAAACGCATATCCACTAACGGATCATCACTTTTAAGTTGACGTAAGGTAAATATTATTATTAGTAACACAATGCCAATTAATAGCATTCCGCCGGATGCTAGATTCATAATACCGTATTTAGCCAACATCTTAATGCCTTGAACTAAAGCTGCCGTCCCAAAAAACGATTGAAATACTCCTATCCAATCCCATGGTTCATTACTAGGATTAGATGATTCAGGAATCCAAACTATGCCAAAAGCAATAATTACTAATGCAATAGGTGCATTTATAAAAAATGCAAATTGCCACTTAAAAGCTCAACCAATACTCCTTCCTAGTACTGGTCCTGTAGCTCCTACGGTTGCCATTATTCCCCACACGGATATTGCGATCATACGTTCATGTGTATTAGTAAAAATGTTACGCAATATCGATAAAGTGGAAGGCATCATCACTGATCCTCCTAACCCAAGTAAAGCATGACATAATACTAATCCCCATGAGCTATCAAATACATAAACTAACATTGAAGCGATGGAAAAAACTAAAAGCCCCCAAAGTAATAATCTTTTACGACCAAATCTATCTCCTAATGCACCTGCGGTAATTAGAAGACCTGATAATACTAATGCATATGCATTGATTATCCATAATTGTTGTAAATTAGATGGTTTTAAATCAAGGATTATAGTAGGCATAACAGCATGCAAGATTGTAGCATCCATCGATACCAAAAGTAAGCAAATGCTTAAAATAATTAAAATATGCCATCTAAATTTATAAGATATAGATGATGAATTATCTTTAGTGATATATTCAGTTTGCGGAAATTGTGATACCATATGTGATAAGTTATTTAATAAGGGTTTTACTAAATCTATCTTTTTCGAGAACTATGGAACTGTTAACAAGTAATTTAATTAGCTTTAAAATTTATTTTGTTAATAGTCCTAGGTTAATTCAGTTGGTAACATAGTAAGCAAGTCCAAATCAATTAACCATAACACAAGTAAATTTAACATCTAAGCATCACCTAGTATGGAAGTCAAGATTTAATCTTACAAGCACAATAACATAAATAAAATTTGATTTTTCTTTCTCAAGCTTATATTTTGATTGGTAAGTTTATAATATAGAAATTTATGTCAAATACAGATAAGGAAAGAGCCATTGCCGCAGCACTCGCACAAATTGAAAAAAGCTATGGTAAAGGTTCGGTAATGAAACTAGGGCAGCGTCCGCATGTTGATATAGAGGCCGTATCGACCGGCTCACTTGGGCTAGATATAGCTCTTGGAATCGGCGGTGTTCCCAAAGGTAGAATCATCGAGATTTTCGGTCCTGAAAGCTCAGGTAAAACCACTCTAACATTGCATTTAATTGCAGAAGCTCAAAAAAAGGATGGTACATGTGCTTTTATTGATGCCGAGCATGCATTAGACCCTGCTTATGCTAAAAAATTAGGCGTAAATATTGATGAGCTTATTATTTCACAGCCCGATACAGGTGAACAAGCCCTAGAAATTGCCGATACGTTAATTCGCTCCGGCGGTATTGATATGATAATAATAGATAGTGTTGCGGCTTTAGTACCGAAATCAGAGATTGAGGGCGAAATGGGTGATGCTCAAATGGCTTCTCAAGCAAGATTAATGAGCCAGGCTTTGCGTAAACTGACCGCATCAATTAATCGCACCAATTGTATTACTGTTTTCATTAATCAAATCAGAATGAAAATAGGTGTGATGTTCGGTAGTCCTGAAACTACGACAGGCGGTAATGCCTTAAAATTCTATGCTTCTGTTAGGATAGATATAAGAAGAATCGGCTCCATTAAAGATAAAGAAGAAGTAATAGGCAGTCAAACCAAAGTAAAAGTAGTCAAAAACAAAGTATCTCCTCCATTTAAAACTGCAGATTTTGATATAATGTACGGTTCAGGTATTTCAAAAGAAGGCGAGATAATCGACCTTGGAGTTAAGCTTGATATTGTTGAGAAATCCGGCTCTTGGTTTTCCTACAAGAACGTACGCATAGGTCAAGGGCGTGAAAACGTCAAACAATATTTAAAAGAACATCCACAAATTTCCAACGAAATTGAGAAAATAATACGTGAAAAATCGTCAAAAATTACTAATATAAATCTTGATCAAACGGAGGAAAAAAATGATTGATTTAACAGGTAAAACTGCCTTAATTACGGGAGCTTCAGGAGACATAGGCGGAGCTATAGCGAGGTTACTGCACAAACTCGGAAGCCATGTAATTATTAGCGGTAGTAATGAGGAAAAATTAAAATCCCTTGGAAATGTTGTAAAAGATAATTATACGATAGAAGTATGTAATCTTGCCGATAAGGAAGAATGTAGCAATTTAATATCTAAAGCATCAAAGTTAGATATTTTAGTATGTAATGCCGGTATTACTAGCGATACGCTAGCAATTAGAATGAAAGATGAAGATTTTGACAAAGTTATTGATATTAATTTAAAAGCAAATTTTATTTTAAATCGTGAAGCCATAAAAAAAATGATACAAAACAGGTATGGACGTATTATTAACATATCTTCAATAGTAGGAATTTCAGGTAACCCCGGGCAGGCTAATTATTGTGCTTCTAAAGCAGGTTTAATAGGTATGACCAAATCACTCTCTTACGAAGTTGCAACCAGAGGAATTACGGTTAACGCAGTAGCTCCAGGATTTATTAAATCAAATATGACCGATAAACTAAATGAAAAACAAAGAGAAGCTATAGTACAAAAAATTCCGCTAGGCACTTACGGTATGCCGGAAGACGTGGCAAACTCAGTCGCATTTTTAGCAAGCGATCAGGCATCATATATTACCGGTCAAACTATACATGTAAACGGCGGTATGTTAATGGTATAAAAATTAATAAGATTATTTTGTGCTAGCATAAAATAATTTTTTGTGTTAAAAGTTCTTTTAAAGATAGAATGCGATGAATATTTTAAATAAATATTCAAATACAGTTAAAATAAAGTCTAATAGCTGAATAACCGCTATTATACGGCATATAAAATTAAATGATTTATGGAGTTCAAAATTATGAGTACAACGGATAAGATCGAACAGAAAGTTATTGAAATGGTTGCTGAAAAGCTAAATAAAGATAAATCGATAATAACTACGGATTCAAGATTTATAGAAGATTTGAAAGCCGATAGCCTTGATACCGTAGAGTTAATGATGGCAATAGAAGTTGAATATGGTATTGATATCCCTGATGATGAAGCCACTAAAATTAAAACCGTATCCGATGTTATAAAATATATCAAAGAACGCCAATCTTAATCTGCATAAATTAAATCCCTAATAGATAATTAAAAATGTCAAATCAAAGAGTAGTTATTACCGGACTTGGACTTGTTACTCCTGTTGGGCTTAATGTTAGCTCATCTTGGAAAAATATTGTAGATGGAGTAAGCGGTATAAAAACTATTACAGAATTTGACACTTCTAAACTTGCGTGTAAAATTGCCGGACTTATAGATAACTCTGAGAAAGATGGATTTAAACTTGAAAATTTTACACAAGCAGATGACGTTAATAGACTAAGTAAAATGGATAAATTTATCCATTACGGAGTAGCAGCCGCAACCGAAGCAGTTGAAGATAGTGGCTGGTTACCCGATGATGAAAAATCTCGTGATAGAACTGGCTTGATATTAGGTTCAGGAATCGGCGGTCTTAAAATGATCGAAGATACCTCTATCAAACTTTATCAAGAAAATAACGGCAAAGTTAGTCCTTTCTTTATCCCCGCTTCATTAATTAATCTTTTATCCGGTCTTGTTTCTATAAAATACGGTTTTAGCGGTCCAAACCAAACGGCAGTAACAGCTTGCTCTACAGGGGCACATGCTATAGGCGATGCTATGCGTGTGATAAAGCACGGCTATGCCGATGTTATGATCGCAGGCGGTGCGGAAGCTCCAGTTACACCTGTCGGAGTTGCAGGTTTCGTTGCTGCTAGAGCATTATGTACTAAATATAACGATAATCCTGAAAAAGCCTCAAGACCTTGGGATAAAGACCGCAGCGGCTTTGTTATGGGTGAAGGAGCAGGCGTTGTAGTCTTGGAAGAATATGAGCATGCCTTAAATCGAGGGGCTAAAATTTACGGTGAAGTTATAGGGTACGGCTCTACAGGTGACGCCTATCATATGACAGCTCCACATCCTGAAGGTAGAGGAGCTTATAGAGCTATGAGAGACGCAATGCTAGATGCAACTATCACGCCCGATATGATTGATTATATTAATGCACACGGTACTTCTACTACACTTGGTGATGGAATAGAATTAGCAGCCGTACAAAAATTATTTTTAGAAGCGAATCCCAAAGTTTTAATGTCTTCTACTAAATCATCAATAGGACATTTGCTTGGTGCGGCAGGAAGTGTTGAGTTTATCTTTTCAGCTCTTGCAATTAGAGACCAGATTGCACCGCCAACCTTAAACTTAGATAACCCTATGGATGAGGTGAATATAGATTTAGTTGCACTTAAAGCTAAGAAAACTAAGATAGATTACGTGCTTTCCAACTCGTTCGGATTCGGTGGTACTAATGCTAGTTTAGTGATTAAGAGTATATTCGTTTAATTTGAAAAATTGGTACAAAGTCCTATAAGCACTGTGGTACTCACGTATTAAGTATACGTTCCGCTCCTCGTCTTATGGACTCTTTGCGCTTTGCCAAATTAAACTTCGTCTACCAACCTTTAACTAATGTCATTCCTGCGAAAGCAGGAATCCAGTAAAACATATAAAAACTTGTTTTTATATGTTTATTCTATCAAATATGTAATTTTGTACCAATATTAAGGTTATTTTTCTAGATTCCTGCTTTCGCAGGAATGACATAAAAACTAGCCAATAATCAACTATGACCCCAATTTATTACATTAAAGACGGTAACTTAAGTTTTGCGGATAAAGTAATTTTATCTGATTTAGAGCTTTATTTGTACAAAGGCGATAAGATTTGTCTTATAGGACGTAACGGCTGCGGGAAATCAAGCTTAATGAAAGTAATATCAGGTGATTATGAGCTAGATAACGGTGAATTATTTCAAGATCCTTTAGTTACAACCGGTTATTTAAGACAAGATATTTCTATAAAAACTCATCTAACTGTTTATGATTTTGTCTTACAACAAACAGATAGTACAAAAGAAATAGATAAATACCAAATCGATATAATTCTAGAAAAATTACAAATCAACGGAACAGATAATTTATCCACCTATTCAGGCGGTCAACTGAGAAGAGCAAGCCTTGCTAAAGCTTTAATATTAGAGCCGGAAATATTACTACTTGATGAACCGACTAACCATCTAGATATTGCAACAATCGAATGGTTAGAAGAATTTGTTAAATCTTATAACGGTGCTATTATTTGCGTTAGTCATGATAGAACATTTCTCTCAAATGTTACTAATAAAATTTGGTGGCTTGATAGAGGAATTTTACGTAAATCTGATAAAGGATTTAAATTTTTTGATGAATGGCAAACAATTATCATAGACCAAGAAGAAGCCGCTCTTCGGAAATTAAATAAAAAATTATCTCAAGAAAATGAATGGTTAAATGCCGGTGTTACTGCTAGACGTAAGCGGAATCAAAAGAGACTTGCGGATTTGAAAGCTTTAAGAGCAATAACACAAGAACAGACTGCAAAACTAGCTAGTTCAACACAAAGAGTTAGGGCAGAGCTTGCCGGAAATATAGCTAAAAGTAAATTCATTATTGAAGCAGATAATATTACTTTTAGTTATAAAAATACTAAAATTATTGATAATTTTAGCTTTCGTGTAAAAAAAGGCGAGAAAATTGGTATAATCGGTGCAAATGGCGCAGGCAAATCTACCTTTATCAAACTACTAACAAAACAGCTTACCCCTGAAAGCGGCAAAATTATATATGGCGGTAATTTAGATATTTCATATTTTGATCAACATAGAGAAAAACTAGAACCTAATCATACATTACAACAAACTTTATGTCCTACAGGCGGTGATCAAGTATTTTTGCCAAACGGTAAAACCATGCATGTTGCCGGTTATTTAAAACAATTCATGTTTAATCCTAAACTACTTAATGCAAAAACCGCTATTCTATCAGGCGGTGAAGCCAATAGATTATTACTTGCAAAAATTCTAATTAACCCTGGAAATCTGTTAATTTTAGATGAACCGACTAATGACCTCGATATGGATAGTCTGGAAATTTTACTAGATATACTTGCAGATTATTCAGGTACTTTAATAGTCGTGAGCCATGATCGTGACTTTTTAGATAGGTTAGTTACTAGAACTTTAGTTTTCGCTCAAGGTAAAATTCATGATTTAACAGGAGGTTATGAAGATTATAAGCAGTATTTTACTACCTCTCCTATAGCCAAAAAAGCTTCAAAACCACTACCACTAACTTCTCAAAAAGAACCTCTAAATAAAAAGCTATCTTATAAATATCAGCGTTTGCTTGAAACATTGCCCAACGATATTGAAAAGCTAGAAATATCCATCAAACACTTAGAAAAAGAACTTGAAGACGTTAATCTATATTTAGATAATCCTCAAAAATATAACCGCATTACTAGCCAATTAATTAATGATAAAAAGAAGCTAGACGAGTTATTAAATCAATGGCTAGAAATACAAGATTAATTTTTGTTAAAATTTTCTTGACTTAATTATTAACTTTTGTTAACGTTTCTTGGCGTTAATATTAAAGATGATTAGCATGTATGTCTGATATAACAGCTACATTAAAATATAAATTCGATAATTTAAAAGAGCATCTTAAAAATTCTTATTCTCGCTCTCAAATAGAAATAATTCTAGAAGGATTGAGTAGTTTACAAAGCGAAGCAGCTTTATATGGCTTGAATTTTGACATATCCAATCTAAAAGAGAATGCTGAAGCTAAGCTCAAGAACTATGAAGTAGAACAATCTCTTGAGAAAGCTAGGAGTCAAGAAGAAAAATTTCTAAAATCACAAAGAACAATAAAACTTGCCGAAGAAGAAAAAGAAATCGCACAAAGAATTGCTGCACTTAATAATTTGCATAATGAATTTATAAAAAATATTACTAAAGATACTAAAAGAATTAAAGAAAGTAATAAACGTTTAGATAAGATAATAAATAAACTGGAAAAGGAAAACATTATTGATCATGAAGAGTTAAATCGTGAAATATTAACTCATGAAGAAATATTTAAACTAAATCAAGCGCATAAAGTATTACATGAAAACTATAAAAAAATAACTGAAAAACACAAACAAGCACATACAGAATTAAATGAATTAAATACAACGATAACGAATTTATCACAACAATTACAAGAAAAAGGCTTAGCACCACAAAAAGTTAAAGAATTAAAAGGAGAATTAGAATTTTACCAAGAAATGCTAAAAATACATAAGGCACATGTAGAGAAGATTGAAAATAGTAAAAAAATATTAGATCAAGAAATTATTAAACATGAAAAAGAACACAACATAAATAAAGATAAAATAAAGAAATTAGGAAGTGATATTAAGGAGCGTTATAAAAAAGAACCAGAAAAATATTTAGATGCATATGAAAAATATGTAGTTCTAAAAAATCAGCATAAAGCAATTAAGACAGACGGTGTTGTAAAGGATATAAAGCATCATAATAAAATACTAAATAAAATTAACGTGGATAAAACTAAATCTTTAGCTAATAAAATCAGAGAACAAACACAAGTAAAAGATACTAATACTAGGAGTTTATATCCTGCTCGTACTCCTAATATTAAAGTTACAAATAATAAAACGAGAGGAATTTAACTAAAGAGTAATATTATGTCTAAATTTAAAAATTTAACTCCTGAACAAAGAAAAGCAGCTTTAGAAGCTGCAAAAGTACAATTTGAAGCACAACAGCAACAACATAACGCAATATTTCAAGAAGCTATGCAAGCGAGTAGTCAAATCCACCAATATAATCAAGATTTAGGTAATTGTGTGGATAATGCTTCCAAAGATATCAAACTTGCCGGTAAAGCTTCTAAATACGGATGTGAAATAATATAACATTCTAAAAGCTGTAACTATATAGTTGCAGCTTTTGTATCATTTTGAATTAAGCTCGAAAGACCTATTGCCTGTATTTTTTCTGACAATTTAAAGCTAATCTCACCTGGAAATATTACATTCATTTGATCAAGTTTTAAATCTTTTAAAGATATTTGCATTGATTTTGTAATACTCGGTGTATTTGTATATTTAATTTCAAACCCCAAACGTTTTCCATTTTTAAAAATTAACAGATCTATTTCCGCTCCATTATGAGATGACCAAAAATAACATTCTTCGGATTCGGCTTTATAATATCTAATAATTTGTTCTAAGGCAAATCCTTCCCATGATGCACCTATTTTAGGATGAGTGCTTAAAGATTCATAATTATTTAAGCCTAATAAAGCGTGATATATTCCACTATCTCTAAAAAAGATTTTTGGAGTCTTAACTTGTCTTTTTTTAAGGTTTTCATACCAAGGCTGCAAAATACGGATCATAAAAGTTCCCTCTAAAATATCTAAATAATGCTTTGCGGTATGATATGAGATAGATAAAGAATTTCCAAGTTCTGAAGCATTAAATATATTAGCATGATAATGGCAAAGCATTAACCAAAACCTACGTAACTGCATAGACGGAATTGTAAAACCTAAATTTGGTATATCTCTTTCTAAAAATGTTTTAATGTAATTCTGACGCCATAAAGCACTTAACTCTTCATCATCTGCAAGATATGATAAAGGAAATCCGCCGCGTATCCATAATTGCTGAGTACCTGACACTTCAGATAAGGTAAACGGTGTCATTTCAATATAACCTATTCTACCTGCTAGTGTTTCAGAACCTTGTTTAATTAAGTCTCTTGATGCACTGCCTAGTACTAAAAATTTAATATCAGTTGTATCAACAAGAACTCTTAAAATAGGGAATAGATTCGGTTTATACTGAATTTCATCAATAATAACAAATCCTTTTAAATCAGACAAAGCAAGCATCGGTTCATTTAATCTTGCTAAATCTAAAGGATTTTCCAGATCAAAAATATTGATTTTAGGAATATTATAAGCTTCTACGAATTGTTTAGAAAGTGTAGTTTTTCCGCACTGCCTTGGTCCTAACAAGGCACAAACTTTATGAGTTTTAAAATGTTTTATTATTGATGAAAGGAATTGTTTTCTAAGCATTTAAATTAGTACCATGAAAATTAGAAACATAACGTCTAATTCTCAGTATAGAAAGAAAAAACGACAAAGTCAAAACGCTTTTTCTCGTTCTGCAACTATAATCGCATGTATTTTTTTAAGCGTCTGGTCAAAGTCATCGTTAGTAACTACATAATCATACTCATTAGCATGTGATATTTCGTTTTGTGCCGACTGCATACGTAATTTTATTGCTTCTTCATTATCGGTCGCTCTATTTCTTAAGCGTTGTTCCAATACTTCAATATTAGGAGGCAATACAAATATAGCAACAACATTAGTAGCATTTTTCTTAATACTCCTTGCTCCTTGCCAATCAATATCAAACAAAACATCCAAGCCTTGATTTAATAACATTTCGACATATTCTTTAGGCGTACCGTAATAATTATCATATATTTTAGCATATTCAAGGAATTTATTCTGCTTAACTAATTTTTCAAACTCTAGATCGGTCTTAAAGTAATAGTGTATGCCCTCTACTTCTCCTAAACGTGGTTTTCTTGTAGTTGCCGAAATAGATAAACGCAAATTATTATCTATTTTCAATAATGCTTTAGCTAAACTCGACTTACCTGTACCTGAAGGGGAAGATAAAATTATAATCAGTCCTTTAGAGTTCCTCGAAAGTTCTACTTCTAGAGGTAATTTAGACGTCGCTGCGGTGCTACGTTCCATGTCTCCTTTAAATTCCTCTCTATAAGCGAATTTCTGAAGAACTCTTTTATTTTTTATTGTCATATTTTATGTTTTATTGCGTAGGTACAGCATATTTCAGAAAGATTTAGACAAGATGAATTTAAATGCGAGCCTGCAAAAGCAGTAGGTAAACTATGTGAGTACAGGCGAGTCATGCAAAATTCGCTTGTATCAAGCTTTATGAATTATTCTGTACTTTTCTTTTTATTACCTCATCCATAGTACAATTAAAATATTTTGCTATTTTTAAAATAGTATCTATTTCAGGGTTGAATTCACGATTAGCTTCCGCTCTCATAATTCTGCTAACAGTCGTATAAGGGATATTAGTGACTTCGGCAAGATATTTACGATCTATCTTTTCTTGTTTTAATTTTTCTTCTAAAAATTCTTTTACTTTAGTAGCAAGTGCCATATTAATAACCTCTGAATAAATAAAGGATAGATATATACAAAGTGTGTCGAGTATTACCAGCCTTGTTACATGGATCGAAAAGCCT
This sequence comes from Rickettsia rhipicephali str. 3-7-female6-CWPP, assembly GCF_000284075.1. GTDB lineage: Bacteria > Pseudomonadota > Alphaproteobacteria > Rickettsiales > Rickettsiaceae > Rickettsia > Rickettsia rickettsii. The sequence goes on along the minus strand of NC_017042.1, from coordinate 1,208,375 downwards.
ACTCAATGTCATTCCCGCGTAGGCGAAAATCTAGTAAAACCATATAAAAACTTGTTTTTATATGGTTATTTTATCAAACATATAACTTCTGTAGCAATATTGAAGTTATTTTGCTGAATTCCCACCTACACGGGAAAGTTTTGTTGCGTGGATCACTTTCACCTCTGTCATCCCACGACTTGATCGCGGGATCCAGTTAAAAATACTAAAATTATTAGTATTTTTTATTGTTTTTTGGACCCCGTGGTCAAGCCACGGGGTGACACACAGGGGATTGTACCGGCCCATGCAACAAAGCCCCGATTCTGCGCTAATGACATAGAGTAAAAAAAAACAGAAATTACTCCTTAGGCAATAATACTTGTACAAATTCTGTTTTAGATAGATCAGCTGCTACGTTTACCATAACATCATGTTCCGTAACTTTAGACACATAGCCCACTAAAATACCTGCAGGATAAATATTACCGTGTCCAGAGGTTACTATCTCCTCATCTTTCTGTACTAAATGATTGTTAGGCAAGTATAAAATTTTACTATTATTATTATTACCTGCTAAAATACCTTGTTCTCTTGAAGAATTAGCTTGAATAGGTATTCTAGAATTAACATCGCTAATTAACATTACTTTAGCATAATTATTACTCACTTCTATTACTTTTCCTACTAATTTTCCTGAATTAACAACGATTTGATCAGGTTCAATGCCTTGCTTTTTACCTGCAGAAATCAAAGCAGTTCTAGAAAAGGGATTAAAGGAAATACTCAGTAATTTAGTAGTAATATATTCAAATTCTTCTTCCTCAGCAATCGTTAACAAATCTTTTAATGCAATGTTTTCGGCTCTTACCGCTTCTACTTCACTTTGTAAATGTTGTAATCTTGCTATTTCAAGTTTAAGTTCTATATTTTTTCGTTCTAAATCTTGAAAATAAACAAATTTTTGTGTTATTGAATTTATATATTCAAATATATCGTCATAAACTGCTAAACCAATTGATACTATACTACCGGTTACTTCAAGTGATATACTAGATATTTTTTTAGGTGTAGTAAAAAATAAATATACAGACAATCCAAGCCCAAATATAACAAAAAAACGCTTAAGAGTATTTGATATTATTCTTATTAATTCTAATGAATTTGAAGAATTTTTTACTCTATTTGCAAGTATTGCCATTTTTAATCCTGTTTAAATAGTACATGTTTTAGCTTTGTAAAATCTTCAAGTACTTTTCCTGTTCCAAGTGCCACACAAGAGAGGGCATCATCTGCAACTATTACTGGCAATTTAGTGGCTTCACTAAGAACAAAATCAAGATTTCGTAATAATGAGCCGCCGCCTGTTAAAACAATTCCCTTATCAACTATATCTGAAGATAATTCAGGAGGTGTTGCTTCTAGTGCTACTTTTACCGCTTCAACAATTTGACTTACCGGTTCAATTAGACTATCAGCAATTTGTCTTTCGTTCAATATCATTTCTTTAGGAATACCGTAAATTAAATCACGTCCTTTAATTTCCATCTTTCTCGGCTCAGCATTTTCATCTACATAAGCCGTACCTATTTCTTGCTTTATCTTTTCGGCAGTAGCCTCACCTATCAATAGGTTATAGTGCCTTCTTATATATGAGATAATAGCTTCATCCATCTTATCACCGCCGACTCTTACCGACCGTGCATATACTATGCCCCCTAGTGACAAAACTGCAACTTCAGTAGTGCCTCCTCCAATATCAACAATCATCGAACCGGTCGCTTCCGTTACGGGTAGCCCTGCTCCGATCGCTGCCGCCATAGGTTCTTCAATTAAATAGACATCCCTACCCCCTGCACTTTCTGCTGCTTCTTGGATAGCACGACGCTCAACCGGCGTAGAACCGGAAGGCACACAAATAACAATTGTCGGCCCAAAAAAAGAGCGACGATTATGCACCATTCTAATAAAATACTTGATCATTTCCTCTGCACCCTTAAAATCGGCAATAACACCGTCTTTTAAAGGTCTTTTTGCTTCAATATCCGTAGGAGTACGCCCAAGCATCATTTTTGCTTCATGACCATAAGCATAAGGCACAAAAGCACCGTCTTTTTTTATTAACGCAATAACAGAAGGTTCCCTTAGAACAATTCCACAATTTTTTTGATAGACAATAGTATTTGCCGTACCAAGATCTATGGCCATACCGGAAGCAAACCCTTCCAAAAATTTCATTATCATTTTATTTTTTCTCTCTAAATTCTAAAAACACTTCTATAGAACTGTTAACAAAATAAACAGTCCCATAGTAAATAAAAATTTAATATAGACGAAGTTTAATTTGAAAAATTGGCATCGTCGCTTCTCATTTTTGATCCTCACGTAGTATTCTACGCTGCGGTCAAAAATTCCGAGACTTCTCACTCTTTTCCAAATTAAACTTCGTCTATATTAAATTTCTTTATAATGTAACATAATAAAGTTACTAATAAAAAATATTAACATACTAGGTAATAAAATAGCAGCAATTAAAGACAAATTATTATAAGTAAGTATTTTTAATAATATTTCTGATAACGAATATGCTATAAAACCTGAAAATAAACCTAATAGCAGTATTTTTTCTTGGGAATTATCACGCTGTTTAAGACTAATAAAACAACTTGCTAAAATTACGGTTGCCATCATCATTATAGGCTTAAATAATTGCTTGTAATAATAAATTTGATAATTAATAACCGGTAAACCTGAATTTAATAATTCATTAATTAATTTAGGTAAAGCCCAAATAGAAACCATTTCAGGACGAATAAATTTATTTACTAAACTATTAATTGATAAATTTGTCTGTATAGTTAAATTATTGTAAGCCTTAGTTTCCTCTTTTGTGAAAACCTTAACTCTATTTAAATGTAACATTTTATTTTCAATAATACCGTATAATGCATCAATTCTCTTTAAAAAAGAATTATTATGATCAACAAATAAAATTGTAATATTATTTAATTTTTTCTCGGCAACATTAATAAATTGTGTTTGGATAATTTGATTTTCATCATTTAAAGCTTCAAAAAATAATAAGCCTGATTTAGATATTATACCCTCACTCAAGGCTTTTTTAGTTAGTTTTGCTTCTAATAACTCATATTTTTGTAAGCTTATAGTACCGATAGGATTCAATATAGTCGTAAAAACTATACCTAACATTAAAGTTGCAATACATGGAATAACAAGCACTTGCCAAATATGAATACCGCTAGATAACATAGCCGTTAATTCATTATTTTTTGTTAGATTTCTAAGAAAAAATAACATAGCGGTAAAACTAATTAACGAAGATACTTGACCTAGTAAATAAGGAATCTTATATAAGATAAGTCTCCAAAAAAAACTAAAAGGAACATAAATATTCTTGAATTTTTGTAAAAGATCAAAAATATTTGAGATAATTAATAGCCCGATTAAAAGAAATAATATAATAAAGAAACACTTAAAATATAATTTAGTAAGATACCAAGAAAGTGTTTTTAGATTAATCATTATAAATTCAGTGCTAATGCGAATTTAAATAAGAATTTGTGTGGTGGGGCTGGTAGGACTTGAACCTACGACCACACCGTTATGAGCGGCGTGCTCTGACCAACTGAGCTACAGCCCCTTTTCATTTGAAATTTATATAATTATTATGCAGTTAAGTCTAGTAAAATTTTTATATTTTGAGGTATCACCTAAAAAACAGGGCAATATGGTTCAGTTTTTTCGTCATTGCGAGGAAATTACAAAGTAATTGACGAAGCAATCTCAGGAGTTTGTTTTTATTTCATGAAATTGCCACGCAGCTTATGGCTTGCAATGACGATTTGGTATCCACGCATCAACGCTTTCGCAATAATAACATCAAGTTATAAGTAAAAAAAGGCCGAGTAGTAAACTCGACCTTTTAGGATACTATAATTAGTAAATAATTTTAGTGGTGTACAACTGTTACAGCTCTACGATTATAAGCAAAAGCTTCTTCAGTATTACCCATCATAGCAGGTCTATCTTTACCATAAGAGATTGTATTTAATCTGTTATGATCGATTCCTTTATGAGCTAAGAATTTTTTCACTGCTGCTGCTCTCCTTTCACCTAAACCTATGTTATATTCTTTGGCACCTCGTTCATCGCAATGTCCTTCAACAGTAACTTTTACTTCAGGATGCTTTGATAACCAGCAAGCTTGTCTCTCTAGTTCTTCTTTAGCCTTTGGTGATAAAGCAGAGCTATCAAAAGCAAACCATACTGCATTTCCTGCATGCTTCTCGAAATCTTTCATTAATGAAGTTTCTTCACCTTGGCTCATCATATTACCGTCAAATTGCGGTGCTCTTTTTGTTGTATTACACCCTGCAAGCACAAATAATGCAAGAAAAGCTAATGTAAGTTTTGTTTTCATAATTAAACTCCTTGAGATTATAATTTATTAATATTGAATTCATTTTAGCTAGTCATAAAACTAAACTAACCAAAAGCTATGTGAGGTTAGTATATATCATTATTTTATTAGTTTAAAGGCTAAAATATTATAAAATGCAATTACTCATGTATAAATGTGGTAAAAATATCATTTTTATAATACAATTTTATCCGTATATACTTTGGATAAATAGATAAATGAAGTTTAATGGGGCAAAGAGGAATCGATTTTGAAGCTTATAACCGCAGCGTACATAGAGGTACGTGAGGATTTGAGTACAGGATCAACGTACAAATTACCTCTAGCAGTAGAGTTTCCAAAGATATCTAATAAAACGAGTATATTCACCATCTAATGAATGCACTGCCCCAAGTAAGACCTGCACCGATAGCTGAAAATAGTAGAATATCACCTTTTTTTATTTTGCCTGATGCTTTGAGAGTACTCAAAGCAAGCGGAATAGAAGCAGCAGAGCAGTTAGCATGTTTTTCTACGGTTTTCACTACTTTATGCTCTTCTATATTTAATAGTTCAGCGAGTTTATTTATAATACGGATATTTGCTTGATGAGGTATAAAATAATCAATATCGCTTACACTGAATTGATTAGCATGCAGTAAATCTTTTATAGATTGTTGCATTTTTTCTATTGCATGACGAAATAATTTTTGCCCCTGCATAACTATTTTGCCACTAATACCGTTCATACTTACACCACCGTTTGTGTATAATATTTCATAATCAGCCCCGCTTGAGAAGATATTACTATCTATTAAACCGGAGTCATCACGACTACGCTGTAATATTACGCTACCGGCCCCATCACCGAATAAAACGCAAGTAGTCCTATCATTCCAATCTAATAACGACGTCATTTTCTCGGCTCCTATAAGCAAAATAGTTTTATATTTACCTGATGAGATAAGAGAATTTGCTACTTGTAAACCATAAACAAAGCCGGCACATACTGCTTGTAAATCAAAAGACGGTATATTAGTTAAACCAAGATAACCTTGAAGCTTAGAGGCAACCGAAGGAAAGCTATTATCGGGAGTAGTAGTACATGTAATAATTAAATCAATATCATTTACCGATATCCCTGCATCTGCTATAGCTTTTTCAGCTGATTTTAAAGCAAGATGGGAAGTATATTCTGTATCACCTGCTATATGACGCTGCGTAATACCTGTTCTTGTTCTAATCCATGCATCGTTAGTATCTACGAATTTTGCAAGTTCGTCATTACTAACTATTTTTGAAGGAAGATACCCGCCGCAACCAATAATTTTACAGGTCATAAATCTTTTAGGCTACTTCTTCTTCAGTTTTAATTTTCTTTGTTACTACTGGACGATTATTATAAGTACCGTCGACTAAAGAAACGTGATGCGGAAGCTTATATTCACCGGTTTGCGAATCAACTATTACGTTAACTTTGCCAAGTGCTAAGTGCGAACGTCTCATATTACGTCTTGATTTTGATGTTTTTTTCTTTGGAACTGCCATTATTAGCCTCTCTAAATATAAATTAAAAAGTATTTGTCAAATTAGTGAAGCAGTATATTATAATCCTGTAATAAAATCTAGATAAAATTAAACTTATGAAAATTTTTATAACATACATTTTTAGTATATTAGTCTTTTTTTCCTTAAGCGGCTGCAAAACTATCGAAAATAGAGGGCAATCCATAGATGATTCGGCACTTGTAAAATTAGAGTCTCAAAAACTAAAAAAAACAGAAGTCGTAGAGTTAATAGGTACACCTACTATGGTACCGGAATATTCCCAAAATACCTGGTATTATGTTGAAAGAGTTATGTCTCAAAGAGCTTGGCTTAATCCAAAAATTGAAAAGCAGAAGATAGTAAAAATTACGTTTGATGCTAATAATTTTATGCAGGAAGTAGTAGTAATAGATGATTCTCATAGACAAGATATAGAAATAGTCCATGAATATACTAGGACATATGGAACGGAACTTAACGGACTACAAAAATTTGTTAAAAATTTAGGTAGATTCAATAAAACCACTGATGGAAATAAACACAAAAGCAAAAATAAGAAAAAGAGATAAGTACCTTAATCATCATTGCAAGATGGCTTATCTGTGTAGATACCTAATCGTCCTGAGATTGCTTCGTCAATTACTTACGTAATTTCCTCGCAATGACGATTTGATACTCACGCAGGCGTAACACCAACACCCATAAAACAAAAAACTATCTAATATGATTTCGATATTTAGTAAATTAAAACGAAGTTTATCTAAACCTTCTAATAAAATATCGGAAGGTATCGACAAAATATTTTACAAGAAAAAATTAGATGCAGAAACTCTAGAAAAGCTAGAAGAGCTACTTATCTCAAGTGATATGAGTGTTTCGGTAGTAACTAATATTATTGAAGAGTTGAAAAAGGTAAAATTTGACAAAGAAATAGATAATGATACAGTAAAAGAAGCCCTTGCTAAATTAATAGAGCAGCAGCTATCAAAATCAGAAATTCCTTTTACCTTAAGCGAAAATAAATTAAACGTAATTTTAGTTTGCGGTGTTAACGGAGCAGGTAAAACCACGACTATAGGTAAGCTTGCTGCAATGTACTCGGCACAAAGGAAAAAAGTAGCAGTTGCAGCCTGCGATACTTTTAGAGCAGCTGCCGTAAATCAGCTAAGTACTTGGTCAGATAGAGCAAATGCACTACTTATTACCGGTGAAGAATCGGCTGACCCTGCAAGTGTTGCTTATCGCGGGATGGAAGAATCGATAAAACAAAATATCGATATACTTTTTATCGATACGGCAGGTAGGCTTCATAATAAGAAAAATTTGATGGATGAACTGTCTAAGATTGTAAAAGTTATAAAAAAACTAGACAAGAATGCACCCACTCATAGCGTTTTAGTCATTGATGCTATTACCGGACAAAATACTTATAACCAAGTAGAACATTTTAATGATGCTACTAATTTGACGGGGCTTATCGTGACTAAACTAGACGGCAGTGCTAAAGCGGGCGTAATTGTCGGAGTAGTACAAAAATTTAATTTACCCTTATACTTTATCGGTATAGGCGAGAAGATAGAAGACTTAAAAATATTCAACCGACATGATTTTGCTAAAAATCTAGTGGGGTTGTGAGGTTTTGCTACGTCATTGCCTGCACGAATATTGAGTCGTCATTGCAAGCAGCTGTAGGCTGCACGGCAATTTCATGAAGTAATAATAAACTCCTGAGATTGCTTCGTCAATTGCTATGCAATTTCTTCGCAATGACGATTTAATTAAAAATAAAATCATAAAATGACTCAAAAAAATACCTTATTGCTCATAGACGGATACGGATTTGTTTTTAGAGCCTATTATACACAACAGCCTTTAAATTCACCAAAAGGCGAGCCTGTCGGTGCTCTTTACGGTTTTACTTCAATGCTGCTAAAATTACTGAGCGACTTTAAGCCTCAACATGTCGCTGTAGTATTTGACAGCGGCGGGAAAAATTTTCGCCATCAGATTTATTCCGACTATAAAGCTAACCGCCCTCCACCCCCTGAAGATTTAATTGTACAATTACCTTTAGTTCGTGATGTTGCAGGTAACTTAAATTTTCCTATTCTAGAGAAGAACGGTTATGAAGCCGATGACATTATCGCAACCTTTGCTACTAAAACTGCTGCACTTGGCGAACATGTAGTCATTATCTCTTCCGATAAAGATTTATTACAGTTAATGACTGAACACATCAAGATATATGATCCGTTAAAAGGGAAATATATTACGGAGGATGATGTTGTTAAAAAATTCGGCACTACTTCTGATAAATTACGTGAAGTAATGGCTTTAATCGGCGATAGATCGGATAATATTCCGGGTGTGCCATCTATTGGACCAAAAACTGCAAGTAGTCTTATAACGCAATTTGGTTCTGTAGAAAATATATTTAACTCTTTAGACCAAGTCTCAAGCATAAAACAACGTGAAACTTTACAAAATTCAAGAGAAGCGGCGTTAATTTCATGGCAGTTAATAGGGCTTGATTCTAATGTTGATTTAGATTTTCAGCTAAATAATTTAAAATGGTCACCTCCAAATAGCGATAAATTAACAGGATTTTTACAGGAATACGGTTTTAGATCTTTATATAAAAGAGTAGAAAATTTATTGGATATTAAAATTAATGACCACAAAGAGATAGCAGATAATAAAGTAACGGAAATAAAAGAAATTAATAATGCTAATGAGTTAGCAGACTTTGCTAAAGAAGCCGAGAAAATAGGAATATTCGGGATATATTTATTACAGCATAAAGGAGCTAATCTTGCTTTTATTTTATCACTGCAAAACCAAAGCTATATTATTAAAATTTCAAACACTTCTCATGATCTATTTTCTTATAATACTCAAACTAATAACAACTGGTTTTCGGATATAATCTTCAATTTACTAACCGATAAATCCATAAAAAAAATTACTTACTCTCTTAAACCTCTACTTAAATTTTATGCAAACCAATCTCATGACATTACGGCTATAGAAGATTTAGAATTAATGCAGTATGCGTTATCTGCCGGCTTATCACAGAAAAATTTATTTAAAGAAGTTTTGAAAGAAACTTTGATAGAAAATATAATTATCGAATCAGCAAAAATAGTAATAAACTTTATCTCACTTTATAAGCAAACTATATTGGAGCTTAAAGACAACAAAACCTTTAGACTTTATAGCGACATTGATTTACCTATTTGTTTTATTTTAGATAAAATGGAGAAAGTGGGTATTACAGTAGATGCTAATTACCTAAAACAATTATCCGCTGAATTTGGAACAGAAATTCTAAAACTTGAAGAAGAAATTTTTGCTCTTAGCGGAACTAAATTTAATATTGGTTCGCCAAAACAATTAGGCGAAATCTTGTTCGAAAAAATGCAATTACCTTTCGGTAAAGCTTCAGCTAAAGCAAGCTCTTACTCAACGGGAGCGGAAATACTAGAAAAACTTAGTGAGCATGGATATAATATTGCAGATTTGTTATTAAGATGGCGGCAACTGACAAAATTAAAGAATACTTACACCGATAGTTTGCCGAAACAGATAGATAATATAACACATAGAGTACATACGACATTTTTACAAACTTCTACCACTACAGGAAGACTTAGCTCACAAGAACCTAATCTACAAAATATACCTATTCGCTCTAGTGAGGGGAATCAAATCAGACAAGCTTTTATTGCTGAAGAAGGTTATAAATTAATATCTGCCGATTATTCTCAAATTGAGCTTAGAATATTAAGCCATATCGCAAATATAGATGCACTAAAACAAGCATTTATCAATAAAGACGATATCCATACTCAAACTGCTTGTCAGATCTTTAACTTACAAAAACACGAACTAACTAGCGAACATAGGCGTAAAGCAAAAGCTATAAATTTTGGTATCATTTACGGTATAAGTGCTTTTGGGCTTGCTAAGCAATTAAACGCTACTAACGGCGAAGCATCCGAATATATCAAGAAATATTTTGCTGAATATAAAGGAGTGCAAGAATATATGGAGCAAACAAAAGCTTTTGCAAGTAGCAACGGCTATGTCACAAATTTCTTTGGCAGAAAATGTTTTGTACCTCTAATTCATGATAAAAAGCTTAAACAATTTGCAGAACGTGCGGCTATTAATGCTCCGATTCAAGGAACTAATGCCGATATAATTAAAATTGCTATGATCAATCTAGATCAAGAAATAGAAAAACGTAAACTTAAAACAAGATTAGTACTGCAAATTCATGATGAATTACTATTTGAAGCACCGATTGATGAAGTAGAAATTATAACACCTATTATTAAAAAAATCATGGAAAATTCTACTAATATGGATGTACCGATTATAACCGAAATTAGAGCAGGTAATAACTGGATGGAAATTCATTGAAGGTGTATCATTCCTAGCTAAAGGCGTCGTTATTGCATGACTTGATGTCATTCCCGCAAAAGCGGGAATGACATCATATATTAATATAACATTTGAAGAATTTTAAAAGGAGCGTAATGTATGAAAAATTTTATATTCACGTCTGAGTCAGTTCTGAAGGGCATCCGGACAAAATTGCCGATCAAATTTCAGATACGGTACTTGATGAGATTCTAAAACAAGACCCTAACGGTCGTATTGCCTGTGAAACATTTGTAACAACCGGTCTAGTTCTAGTGAGCGGCGAAATTACTATTAGTACCTGTGTGGATATTGAGCAAATAATACGTAGCAAGATACAAGAAATCGGCTATAATAATCCAAATTATGGATTTGACGGTAGCTGTTGTGCCGTAATTTCAGCTATCACTAAACAATCACCTGATATAGCTATGGGTATTGACAATGCAAATGACGATGAAATAGGTGCAGGAGACCAAGGTATGGTTTTCGGTTATACCTGTAATGAAACGGATAGTTTCATGCCCATACCGATTTACTACGCTCATTTATTAATGAAAAGGCAAGCATATTTACGTAAACAAAATGTCTTGTCTTGGCTTAGACCCGATGCAAAATCTCAAGTCACGTTATGATATGAAAATAACAAACCAATTGCCATTGATGCAGTAGTTTTATCAACTCAGCATCATCCGGAAATACAACAAAAAGACCTTATTGAAGCAGTAATGGAAGAAATTATTAAACAGGCATTACCGAGCAATTTACTTTATAAAGACACTAAATACCTCATGAATCCGACGGGTCGGTTTGTTATAGGCGGTCCCGTTGCAGATTGCGGTTTAACCGGTAGGAAAATTATCGTGGACAGCTATGGAGGAATGGCAAGACATGGCGGCGGTTGCTTTTCTGGAAAAGATCCAACAAAAACAGATAGGTCGGCTGCTTACATGGCACGCTATATTGCTAAGAATATAGTAGGAGCAGGAAACGAACAAATTACTAAGCTCATAACACAGCATTTTGATATGCGTCCAGGAAAAATTATTAAACATCTTAAGCTTTGCACTCCATGTTATCAAAAAACGGCTTCTTACAGTCATTTCGGCCGAGAAGACGAAAATTTTACATGGGAGCAATTAGATAAAGTAGATACATTAAGGTGAGTAATATTGACATTTATTTATTCGTAATACATGATTATTTTTATCCTTGTTTCACTAGTTAGTTGAAAATATGGCTGAGAATATAAATAATGATAGGAAGTTCGGTCACTTAGAAAATTATGATAATGAACTTACAAATACTGCTCTAAAAGAGAATAACCAAAATAAGCTGAAAGAGCATTATGAAAATCTCACTCAAGCCTTAAATAGCATACGGAAATATGAGTATGAAGCAAAAGCAACTCAGTACCGCGAAATGCTTGACGATGCTCGTACCTATGATAAATCCACATTAGGCTCAGCTCATTTTATAACGGCTAGCGTATAAAGCTTTTAAAGCCTGACGAAAATACAGGTAAAAAATTAGACCATTTTATGGATGGTTTAGATGAGATTTAAATCCTTTTTAGTACGTAATTTAACTAGCTCAACTGAATTACCACCAGCAGAACAGTTAAAAAAATTTTTAGAAAAAACTACAGATGAAATATATGATAAACTGCAAAAAACCGGACAAGCATATTTATCATGTTCTAATGCTCCTACTAATACAGAATTACATGCAAATGTTATAAAATCTTCTAAAGAAAACGGAAAAAATTATCGTATATATATAATGCCGGTGCTGGGATAAGAGCAGATAATTCAAAGCTAAATCAAACACCAAAAGATCAATTATCTAAAATAGATGAAACAATAGAAGCAAGAAGCAAAATTCAGCCCAATTAAATATGAACTCAAAAATCAAACAGATAAAGAAATAAAAGATAGTATATTTTCTATATTATCTATAAATGAAATAGAAGCGATAAAAGCTCATAATAACGAAATCAACAGATTCAAATCGGGGCAATTTATTAATCCAACAGCTGATTCAAGAAGAACAGTTACCGGACAAACTTTAGGGAATTGTAGTAGCAGGTCAATAAGAGAAGCTTTAAGAGACAATGTACCGGATTCAGAATTTCGTGAAATATATAATTTTATTACACAAAATCAAGTATCACAAATAATATCAAACTTAGAAAGTGAACAAAAAAATTTAGCAAATATCTTAAATATACCTTTAATAAAAGAACAAAGTATCTCAAATACAACTTATCAAAATCAATTTCAAAAAGATATTGCCAATTCAGCTATTAATTATTGTGATACTTTTTTTTATAATGAAGGACATACACCAAGCACAAAAGAAAAGTTATTTAATAAAGTTGCTGAAGAATCTAATTTAAAGTATATCAAGATTGATCTAGTAGATTTTTTATCTACTGTGTTTCCCTATAAGGACACTGATTTACCTATTACTGAGGATCTTTTAAAGCCTGTTATAAACCATATCCAAACTTGTTTTGAAGATCACGAAATCGCTCCCTCAAAAAAAGTTTTAGAAAATTATAGATTATATAAATCTAACAAAGAACAAATCATTAAAGAGCTATTAGCAAAATGCTTAAATGATACAGATGTAAATATACTTAATCAAAGCACAAAGACAAGCAAAAATAGCAAACCGCCCGGCTATAGATATTTTCCAACAAATGAAACAAAGTAATACTAACCCTAAACCGCTAGAGCTATCGGAAGAACATAAGAAATTGTATGATGTCATAAAAGATATGGCACAAAAATACAAAATGACTATACCGGAAGCAAAAGCATCTGAAGAAATCACTCAAATGGTCAAAGATTATAGTGAAAATAAATTTAATGAATAAATAACACCTATAAAAGCTCAAAAATTAGTAGATGAATTTACGCAGCAAACTCTAGATATTTTTGGAGAGAATAAATTAATAGACTCACCTATAATTGAAACAAAAAACGAGCATATTAATATACCGCTCCCAAACATAGAAACACAAGAAACTACTAACCTTAACTTGGGGATACAATACACTCAAAAAATTCGCCTGTATCAAGCTTTTTGAATGACGCTGTACTTAAAGAAGAAAAATAAAATTTAGTAAATGCACTAATAACTGAAGTTAATAAAAATCTACCTAATAATACAGGAGTATTAGAAGATAAAAAACAAGAAGTTAAAACCGATAATACATTCAATAAAAATTCAGAACCTAAAAAACAAACTATCAAAAATAAATTTTATAAGTATTTAAGTAAATTAACGAGAAAATTGGGATTAAAATCCATAAGTAATTATTTTAAAGAATTAATTAAAGATCCAAATCTTGAGCAAAATATCAGTTTAGAAAAAGAAGCAAAGTTAATAGCAGACAAACATCAACTAACAAAATATATGGAACTTAGTGATAATAAAAATAATAATGCAGTACGGTAAAAAAACATCAAAGAATATTACTCAATTATAGATTCATTTTACCGTCAATTCAGGTATTGCCTATAAAAAGTTGACTCAAGGTTTCGATGTCATTCCTGTGAGGCATTGGCTTTGTTGCATGGCTTAGTTTTTTCGTCATTGTGAGCAGCCATAGGCTGCTCACAATGACGACTCAGTATCCACACACAACAATGCCTTGCGGGAATGACAGCGGAAAACCGAACCACACAACAACTACGCTATTTACTATATCCTTTTAAAATCTCAAAATCTTGCCCTTGGAGCAAGAATTTTTCAGGTAATGTAATTTTTGCTACAAAATTCTTTACATCTGCGCTTTGTAAATAGATTGTAGCTTTAGCATTACTCTGATCTTCATTATTTATACGAGCTGCAAGCAAGGTTACTATCTGCCGTAATTCTTCATGATTTTGTGGATAAAACTGTAGTTCAAATTGTTTATTATTAATTGCATCCTCAATTGATGAAAAGCTTTTTGCCGTTAGTTTTATTCCTCCCTCATCTTTAACTATGTCACAATTAACAACTACCAAACTTTTAACATCAAGTAAATGTACATAATCTTTTAAAACTTCCTCACTAAAAATACTAAGTTCAAAGATATTCTCAGGATCGGAAAGCACGAGCGTCACAAACCTACCTCTTGCCGACATACGAGAATCCTTTTTTTGTATTACACCGGCAAGATTTACTCGGTTAGTACCATCAGGTAAGTTATTATGCAAATCCGCAGTATTTAAAATATTTAAACGACTAAATATTTCTTGATATTCCGTAAGAGGATGATTAGAGATAAATAAACCCATAGCCTCAAATTCATAAAAGGCTAAAGTATTTTTATCGGCATAATCGCTTGATACTAAAACAGTTGGACTTAAGCTAGAAACTTTAATTAAGCTAAATTGATTAGATTCCTGCTCTTCATGATATGAAGTTGAATAAGAAAGCAATTTTGGAATGCTTGACAATAATTGCAATCGATTATCATGCAGCTCATCAAAACAGCCTGACTTGATTAAATTTTCCAATAATTTACTGTTAATAGATTTGGGGGGTAATCTTTCAATAAAATCAGTAATTGATTTAAACGCCCCTCTTGCTTTTCGCTCATCCGTTACTAACTTACCAAAATTCGGCGTGACTCCCTTAATAGCACCTAAGGCGAAGATTATTGCACCCGCGATGTCATACCGTGGCTTGACCACGGTATCTTTTGAAATTTCCTGGATACCGCGATCAGGTCGCGGTATGACAGGCTTTACGCTATGCGGGATGACAGTGTCCGAAAACTTTACACTAAAATATCCTTCAGAAATATTAATATTAGGTGCAGTAATTTTTATGCCGTTATCTTTTGCTTCTTGTAAAAAGAAATTAATTTTATCGTGATTATTCAATTCAAGATTTAAGCATGCTACTAAAAATTCAGCAGGATAATTAGCTTTAAGATATGCAGTTTGGTATGAAAGAACACCGTAAGACGCAGCATGTGCCTTATTAAAACCGTATCCGGCAAATTTAGCCACGGTCGCAAAAATGGATTTAGCTTGAGATTCCGAAATATTATTAGCAATTGCTCCTTTAACAAAAATTTCTTCCTGCTCCTCCATTTCTTTTTTTATCTTCTTACCCATTGCTCTACGAAGTAAATCGGCAGCTCCTAGCGTATAACCTGCAAGAACCTGAGCAATTCTTTGTACCTGCTCTTGATATATCACCACTCCGTAAGTTTCTTCTAAGATTGGCTTCAATAGCTCATGTAAATAATCAGGCTGTTGTAATTTATGCTTACAAGCTATATAGGTAGGAATATTTTCCATAGGACCAGGACGGTATAACGCACCAAGAGCTATCAAATCATGTATAGAATCAGGTTTAAGGCGTCTAAGTGCATCTTTCATCCCGATACTTTCAAATTGGAAAACGCCAACTCCTTTACCTTTACACAACATTTGATAAGTCTTATTATCATTAAACGTCATATTGTTAAAATCTACTTCTATCCCTTGCTCTTTAAGCAGTTTCTTACAATCGGTAATAACCGTTAGGGTTTGTAGCCCTAAAAAATCAAATTTAATTAAACCGGCAATCTCGGCATATTTCATAGAATAACCGACTACCAGCATATCGGAGTTAGCATCTTTATATACCGGTACTATATCGACTAAATCAGTACCTGCTATTACGATTCCTGCAGCATGAGTTGAGGAATGCCTATGCAGCCCCTCAAGAATTAACGAAGTATCAAGCACGAGCTTAATTAACTCCGCTTCACCGTCTAAATTATACAGCCCATTACCTTTAGCGGCATTTGCAAGCTCCGGAACTTCACGCATTGCCTGTTCTAAGCTAACTGGATTAACTGCACTAAAAGGGACAAGCTCCGTTAGATAATCAGCGAATTTATAAGGTAAGCTAAGTACACGAGCGACATCCTTAATTACAGCCTTTGCCTGCATCTTACCGAAAGTTATAATCTGTCCTACTCTATTATTACCGTATTTGGAACGTACGTAATTAATTACTTCCTCACGCCTTTCCTGACAAAAATCAATATCAAAATCAGGCATTGAAATACGTTCAGGATTTAAAAATCTTTCAAATAATAAGCCAAATTTAATCGGATCGAGATCAGTAATAAGCAAGCTCCAAGCAACAACCGAGCCTGCTCCCGATCCTCTACCCGGTCCAACTAAAATACCCTCTTTTTTACTCCATTTAATAAAATCGGATACAATCAAAAAATAACCGGCAAAATTCATATTACAGATAATATCCAGCTCATAATTAAGACGAGCAAAATATTCGTTTTTCAATTCTTCTTGATTCTCTAACGAAATATTTTCAGATTTAAACTTTGTAGCAAGCCTTGCAAGCAACCCTTCTTTTGCATCTTTTCTAATTAAATCCGTTTCACTAATATCTTTGGTGGCAAAATTAGGCAGCATTGGCGGGTTTGCATGTGCGGCAAAATAACAACGCTCTCTTAAATTCACGGTATTTTGGATGGCACTAGGTAAATCGGAAAAAAGCTCTATCATCTCATGCGGTGATCTAAAATAACAATTTTCGCTAACTGTTTTTCGATCCGGATATTCTTTAGTAACACCGGCTGATATACATAACAATACATCATGTGCATCATGCATGCTTTTCTCACTAAACAAAACTTTATTAGTAGCAACAAGAGGAATAGCAAGCTCGGCAGCAATTCTAATATAACTATCCTCAATAAACTGTTCTTCCGGTAGCTCATGTCTCATAATCTCAAAGTAAAAACGATCTCCTAAAATTTCCTGTAATTTACGTGCAAACAGCATCGCTTGCTCCTCGTTGCGAGCTAGTAAGCATTTTCCGACAATACCGTCGGTATAACAGCATAATCCTATTAATCCTTCTTGATATTTGATTAAATCTTCAAAATCAATGTGATCGCATATCTTACGATCATATTTAGTAAAAGTAAGGCTTGATAGTTTGAGTAAATTTTTATAGCCAGTTTCATCTTTAGCTATAAGCAAAATTTGAGCAAAAATATCTATATCGTATTTTATATTTAGAATAACTCCGTGTATCGGCTGCAGTCCTTTTTTTACTGCATATAATGCAAACTCTAATGAGCCGAATAAATTTCCCTTATCTGCCAAACAAATAGCAGGCATTTTATTCGCTGAAGCAAGTTCTACTACCTTCTCAATCGTTAATGCACTTTCGAGAAAAGAATAAGAGCTTTGAGTTCTTAAATGAATAAATTCAGGTCGCATTTTAAATTAATGTTAAAGTTTATTGTCTTACTGTATGACTCTTTATGTCATTCCCGCGTAGGCGGGAATCCAGTACTTTAAAGCTTTTTAAAAGCTCGATTTATCTCGCTTTACCCTGGGTTCCCGCCTACGCGGGAATGACATCGGAAGCCTTAACGACAAGACTACATTTTACTTCCGACTGCATAATATCTAAAACCGATTTTTTTCATTGCTTCATTATCTAGTATATTTCTAAGATCAATGATTATCGGCGATTTTACTAAATCATAAATTTCGTGCCAATTAAGTTTTTTAAATTCTGACCATTCAGTTGCAATAACTATAATATCTACCGATTTACAGGCTTCAACTGCTGAATCTAAATATAGCAAATTTTTATGTTCCAAATTCTTTTTAGCATTTTCAAGACCGATAGGATCAAATGCTTTAACATATACATCTTTATTTAATAAGATCTTTACAATTTCGATGGCAGGGCTTGCTCTCACATCATCTGTTCCTGCTTTATATGTTAAGCCTAAAATTACTATATTTTTACCTTTTAAATCTCCGTCTAACAAAGTAGCTATTTTATCTACCATATTACTTGGACGCTGCTTATTACTTTTAATTACTGCCTTAAGAATCCTACAATCTATATGATGATTTTCTATAAGATTATTTAATGCTAGAATATCTTTTGGAAAGCACGAACCGCCAAAACCAGGTCCTGCATTTAAAAAATTTTGACCGATTCTTTGGTCAAGTCCTACACCTTTAGATAAATCTTTAATATTACCGCCGATTTTTTCACATAAATCAGCCATCTCATTAATAAAAGCAATTTTGGTAGCTAAGAAACTATTTGAAGCATATTTAATAAGTTCGCTCGTCACTAAATCGGTAACCACAAACTTTGCACCTTGTTCTATTAAAGGTGCAAAAATTTTTCGCAATATTTCCTCTGATTCTTTATTATTTACACCGATAACTATACGATCAGGATATAAAAAATCTTCTACCGCACTACCCTCTCTTAAAAACTCAGGATTAGAAGCAACATTAAATGAAAAGCCTCTTGATTTTAAATAAGCTATAATATTACTGCAACTACCCGGCGGAACGGTAGATTTTATAACTATTAAACAATCTTTATTTATATGCTCGGAAACTTTATCAATAGCATCATAAACATATTTTAAATCCGCTTCTCCCAACCATTTTGAAGGTGTACCGACCGTAATAAATATTGCATCGGCATTTTGAAGTTCATTATTATAAATATTTGTAAATTTTAACCTATCAGATTCTAAAGCTTGCTTAAGATACTCATCAAGTTTAGCTTCATAAATCGGTAATATTTGCTTATTTAATTTGGATATTTTAACCTCATCATTATCAAGACAAGTAACATTATGACCTAAATAGCCCATAATAATACCTGAGACTAATCCCACATATCCGCTACCGATAAATGTAATATTCATAATTTTTTGTGATTTTTATATTAAATTTTTAAATTATACGTTATATTCCAAGTGTATACCTCAAATAAATGAAGAGTAGTATAGACGAAGCTCAATTTCAAAAAGTGCAAGGAGTCTACAAGACGAGGAACGAAGCGTATACTTAATACGTGAGTACCGGAAGTACTTGTAGGATGACGTAGCCAATTTTTGAAGTTCTATCCGAGAATATAAAAAGCTTTTATCATATTTCAATAGATTTACAAGCTCAAATGAATTTTATTAAAAAAACCTTTATTATTATTTTTATAATTCTGATTTCATTATCTTTGGCTATAACTCTAACTGTTTATAGTGCAAATACAGGAAACTTAAATGAACCTTTGAAAAAAATAATTGAATTTTATTTAAGTAAAAATGATATAAAGGCTGTACTACATAATTTAGAATTTAAAGAAAACCGATTATCCATAGATAAAATTTCCTTAAGTCTTATAGATAATGCTAGAGGAGAAATTAACGATTTTAATCTTTTCTTTAATTTCAAAAATTTCTTCTCTAATGCGTTAATAGAGGCTAATTTTAATATCGATAAAATTTCCGTAATTTCAAATAACGATGAAGAGATTATAAATACTTCAACAACCGGTGATTATTCGTTAAATATAATGAAAAAAGATTCCCTAACCGACATACGACTAACTTCAATAAAAAGTGATATCTTAACTGATGAGCAAGGAGCAAACTTACCTCTAGGAAATGCTTTATGCTCATATAAAACCGCCTATTCTAAAGATAATCCAAAGACCGTTAATTGCAAACTCACCTTTGGGAACAAAGCTTTTTTATCACTAAACGGTATAATAACCGATAAAAATATCGATGCAAGTGCAGCTGCCGCAAATATGCCTTTAATAATTTATCAAACAGTCGAAAAAATTATTCCGGATAATCCTATAATCTCATATTTACGAGAACATATAAAACAAGGTTACATCCAAAACGGAGAATTAAATATTAAATTAGATAAAAAATTTTTTAAAAAAAATATTTTAGTAGAAGATAATTTAAAAGCAAATTTACATATCTCGAATTTTGAATATAAATATCATACAGATTTACCGCCTTTGACTAAAGTTGATACTAATATAATCATTTCAGGACCGGAAATAAAATTTCTAATTAATGAAGCATATAGCGGTAAAAGTGTCGTTTCAGACGGTATTATGACTTTCAAATGGGAAGGACCGGACAAATCACAATTTGTTTTTAATGCTACTGCTAAAGGTGAAATTAATGACTTAATTGCCTTTGTTCCAAATGATGCATATCAAAATATTAAAGCTCAAAATATTGATCTTAAAAAAATCAAAGGAACGGCAAATTCAATAATAGAGCTAATAATTCCTATTAGCCCCAATATCCCTAATAGCTATAATGTTTTGTCGACATTAACAAATATCTCTTTTAACACCTTAGACAATAATATCCTATTACAAAACGGTGAAGCCAAAGGTAGTTTTAAAGATAATAAACTAAATATTAGCGGTAAAGGTAACATTAATAATTATGCAAGCAGCTTTACTTATGATCATGATATATCGGATAAAAATAATGAGTGTGTACTTAAAATAAAAAGCAATATTGTGGCAAATAATCAAAGATTTGGAGTGTTTAAATTAATTTCAGGCAGCACCGTTTTAAATTTTGAGTATAAAAAACAGCATAATAATGAGAGTTTTATTACCGTTAATTCTAATCTTAATAATTTAGAATTTTATATAGATAAAGTATCTATTCATAAAAAATTATATAAAAAAGCCAATTTATATTTATATACTAAATTAAATGATAAAAATTTCGATAGAAATATTGAATTTAACCTTTCAGGGCAGGATAATCTAAAAATTAACGGTAATGCCTTAATTAAGAAAAATATTTATAATATTAATCTAGCCTCTGTTAAACATAATCATACGGATTTAAAAGGAAAAATAATCATAGATAACCATAATCTTAATACAGCACTTTATGGAAGCGGATTAGATTTATCAAATGCTAATATGATGCAGTTTTTAGAAAAAGCGGGAGATTCTACACGTAATATTAATTTAAAAACTAATATATCAAAAATACTTTTAAAGAATAATATAATTCTAGGTAATCTTGATTTAGCAATTAAATGTGATAAAGTACGATGTTTCTCCGGCTTTCTAAATGCTAATATTGATAATAAAAAAGTTAAGATGTCGCTTACCGCTAAGGAAACTTTTGAACAATGGTTAATTGAATCCGATAATGCCGGAGCATTGCTTAAGGGACTCGGAATGTATACCACTATGCAAAACGGTCAGATTAACATCAACTTAAATACAAAAAGATATGAAGTAAAAAAAGGTGAAATAGTGCCAATATTAGACGGCAAATTTTCTATAAAACATTTTACGGTAGTCGATACTCCTTTTTTAACACGGCTTGTTTCCTTTGTTTCGTTGCCGGGTTTTCTTAGTTCAATAACTAATAATAAAAATATTTTATTTGAAGATATGAGCGGTAAGTTTAATTATAGAGGAAATATAATTACAATTTTTGATACGGAAGCACATGGACCGTTCTTTGATTTTACTATGACAGGTAATATTGATACCAAGCAGCAATTAATTATGGTTAAAGGAAATGTTATTCCTTCCTTTTTCTTAATCAGCACTATTGTAACTAAAATACCGGTAGTCGGTAAAATATTTTCCAAAGTCGCTCCTTACTCCCTAAAAATGAAATATTAAGTAACTATTTAAAGCTATTAGATTTCGTGTACAAAATTTTTAATCATTCCTTTATGTCATTCCTGCGAGGCATTATTGCGTGTGTACCTAATCGTCATTGCAAGCAACTGAAAGCGTTGTTGCATGGCTCAAAAAACGTGTTCGGTGTCATACCGTGGCTTGACCACAGTATCCAGAAAACAATTAAAAATATTAACAATATTAGTATTTTTAACTGGGTCCTACTCCTACTACAAACTTGCGGGATGACAGAGGTGGGAGTAAGCCATGCAACAAAGCCACAACTGCAAGGAGCGTGGCAATCCAGAAATAATAATAGAATATTCTGTAAATCAGAATTTTTTACTGGATTGCTTCGTCGAAACTTACAGTTTTTCCTCAAAATGACGTTGAAGATCAATTCACGCAAGAATGACATAAATAACCATACATATTTAATCGGTATTTTACTTTTAGGCTTAATTTCCGGTCTTACGTTCAATTTAATTTTTTTTACAGTTCCATATCAATTATCCGAAGCAAAATACACCACTGATATAATAGGTTCGATATCACTAGCTGCCTTTCCGTATTGCTTAAAGGTCATATGGTCACCTTTTATAGATAAATACTCTATACTTTTTTTATGTTCTAAATTCGGTCACAGGCGTGGCTGGGCATTGGTATCACAAATATTTTTAATCCTAGCGATGACGGGGTTCTTAAACATAAGCCCTTGTAATAACTTATATATTACTGCAATTATCTTATTTATTATTTCATTCTGCAGTTCTACACAAGATATTGTACTTGATGCATATAGAATTGAGAGACCTACATCTAAAGAAGAGCTTTCAATGGCTTTTACCTTTAGTAGCATAGGGTTTCGTTTAGGTATGTTACTTGGCAGCGTCGGTACTTTATATTTATCAATTATTTTCGGCTGGAATACAGTATATAAATTTGCTCTATTCATTACTCTAATTGGACCTATAGTAATTTTATGTATCAAAGAACCACAATCAAAAGAAATACACCATACAACTAATAATTTAATAGGAT
Organism: Rickettsia rhipicephali str. 3-7-female6-CWPP; assembly: GCF_000284075.1. Lineage (GTDB taxonomy): Bacteria > Pseudomonadota > Alphaproteobacteria > Rickettsiales > Rickettsiaceae > Rickettsia > Rickettsia rickettsii. The sequence goes on along the minus strand of NC_017042.1, from coordinate 1,185,481 downwards.
TACGAAAATATTTTGAAGTTATAAAAAAAAGTATTATCTCCTTAAAAAATGAACAGCAATATTTACTGCTAACTATATTGTTTATCTTTTTATATAAAGCTGCGGATTCTATACCTATGGCTATGAGTTCGCCTTTATTTCTAGATTTAAGTTTTACTACTCATGAAATTGTCGTTATTTACAAAGCTTACGGGTTACTAATCATGATCGTCGGAGGAGCTTTAGGCGGCGTTTTAGCTGCAAAAATGGGTATATTTCATAGTGTCTTAATTGGTGGAGTTATTCAATTATTGTCACCTCTTATGTTTATGATTCTTGCTACTATCGGCTATGATATAAAGCCATTTATACTAACTGTTACAGTACAAAATTTTTGTGCAGGCTTTGCAGGAACTATTATCTCTATCTATTTTGCTAGCCTTTGCAATAGTGAATTTGTTGCCACACAATATTCTATTATTGCATCTTTTAGCTCTCTTAGCCGTATTATTCTAGCTAGCCTTGGCGGTATTTGTGCAAAATATCTTACTTGGCCTGTATTCTTTTTAGGTAATACTCTGTTTAGCATGTTATTTATCCCGATATTTTATAAAATATATAGAAAGAAACTAGGCTTTGTGAATATTTCTAAAAAGATATGACAATTATTAAAAAACATTTATAATGTTGATATATAATATATATTACTGCGAAATGAAGAGTCAGAATTTTTATGAAACTATATAGTTTTCAAGAACATTTATTAGAATTAAAAATAAGGCTTCTTAGAATATTTACTGCTTCTATAATTATATTTGCTATTTGCTATTATTTTAGCGACTATATTTATAGTGTTTTATTAAAACCGCTTGCTAAGCTAAGCGGTGATACGGTACGAAATATAATTTATACAGGACTTACAGAAGCATTTTTTACCTATATTAAACTTGCAGCTTTTACTGCTTTTACTATTATTATACCTATAATTGCTTTGGAGTGTTATTTATTTATCAGTCCCGGGTTACACCGCCATGAAAAAAAAATTATCGCTTTTATTCTTTTTATGTCACCTATTTTATTTTGGTGCGGTAGTATTTTTGTTTTTTACTTTGTAATGCCGAAAGCTTGGAATTTTTTTCTTAGTTTTGAAAAACGTGATATGATAGTACCGATAGTTTTGGAAGCAAGAATTAGTGAGTATCTAAATTTAGTTATTCATTTAATTATTGCTTTTGGAATTGCTTTTCAACTACCAGTTGTGATAATTATATTAAATATACTAAAAATAGTTAAGGTACAAACACTTAAGCAAAAAAGACGCATTGCCGTGGTAATTAACTTTATTATTGCAGGAATATTAACGCCTCCTGACATTTTAAGCCAGTTTGCTCTTGCAATACCGCTACTTTTATTATATGAAACTTCAATAATGATATGTAATTTTATAGAAAAACTGAGGACACTAAATGTTAAATATCAAATGGATTAGAGAAAATCAAGCATTGTTCGATGAAAAGCTTAGCCAAAGATTTATTGAACCTATGTCTAGTAAAATTGCTATGCTCGACAGAGAGAAAAGAAAAATTATGAGTTTAATTCAAGAATTTCAGCATGCACGTAAGGTAAAATCAAAGATTTTAGGTAATATGGCCTCTAAAAGCGGCGAAGAGTTTGAAGGGTTACAAAGAGATGTCAAACATATAAATGAGAAGTTGGAAGCACTTGAACAGGATCTAAATAATAATAACGAATTAAATGAACTATTAAATATGTTTCCTAATATTCCGGACGAAGAAGTACCTTACGGAATGGATGAAAGTATGAATAAATTAGTTCGTACTTACGGAGAGACAAATCCAAATGCTTTGAATAAACAGCATTTTGAACTAGGTATAAAATTAAATTTAATGGATTTTGAACAAACTGCTAAAATTTCTGGAACTAGATTTGTAACGTTAAAAGGTGATTTAGCAAAGCTAGAACGTGCTTTAATTAATTTTATGATTGATGTTCATACTAAAGAGTTGGATTTCTTTGAGATATCACCTCCGGTATTAGTTCGAGATAATGCTATGTATAATGCAGGACAACTACCTAAATTTGCCGAAGAGTCTTTTGCAACAACAAATGGTTACAGACTAATTCCAACCGCAGAAGTATCTTTAGTAAATATAGTCGCCGATACTATTATACCAAGAGAAAAATTACCGATGCGTTATGTTGCTTACACCCCGTGCTTTAGATCAGAAGCAGGTAGTAGCGGTAGAGATACAAGAGGTATGATTAGATTACATCAGTTCGGTAAAGTTGAGCTAGTATCTATTACTACCCCTGAAGAATCAAAAAATGAGCATGAATATATAACTAATGCATCAGAGACTATTTTACAAAAACTGAATCTTCCTTATCGTGTTATGTTACTTTGCACTGGAGATATGGGATTTGCGGCAAAAAAAACCTATGATATAGAAGTATGGCTTCCGGGACAAAAGCAATATCGCGAAATTGCTAGCTGTTCTAATTGTGGAGATTTTCAAGCACGTAGAATGAAAGCAAGATATAAAGAATTCGGCAGTAACGAAACTACCTTAGTTCATACTTTAAATGCTTCAGGATTACCTATCGGAAGAACTATGGTTGCAATACTTGAAAATTATCAAAATGAAGATGGATCAATAACTATACCGGATGTCTTGATAAATTACATGGGAGGATTACAAAAAATCACTGCCTATAGTGAATAATTGTTTATTAAATATAAAAATAATAAGATAAAGTTTCTAGTTGTTGTTAAATTGGCTTTGTTGCATGGCTCTTATGTCATTCCTGCGAAAGCGGGAATGACATCGAGTAGAGGCCTACGGCTGCTCGCAATGACGACTCTAGCATCCACGCAGGCAAAGTTCATTAGTATATACTCCTGTGCAATGAAGAGTTGTTATACGAAGTTCAACTTGGAAAAGAACAAGGAGTCTGTAAGCCGAAGGGCAGAGCGTATACTTAATACGTGAGCATCCGAGGACTTACAAAGACGACGTAGCCAATTTGTCAAGTTGAACGAGTATACAAAACGATAATTTAAATTCAGGTTATTTGTGTTTAGTGATTTACGAAAATTTGACAAAGATATATATAATTACAATGCTCCTAATTTTATACCTATAGCATGTCATTATAATGAAAATACTTTACTTACCAAAGACGGTAAATTACTACAAATTATCAAAATACATGGCATTAACTCAGAGAAAATAAGCGATAACATACAAAATTTACGTGAAATAGTTAGAGCTTCTATAAAAAAAAATATAAACGATTATGATTTTGCTTTTTGGCTACATACAATACGAGAAAAACAAAACTTAGACGATTCAACTCCTTACAAAAAATTATTACCGGCAAATATTCATACCCTATGGCAAAGAAAAAACCATTGGAATGATAAATTCGTTAATACTTTATATATATCTATAGTACATGATTCTGCTAAAGTTAACATCAAAAATTTTAACTCTTTAATAAATTCTTTATCTAATAAATTAATTACTGATTTTGAAAATAACTACTTAGATTCAGCTTTTCAAAAATTAGACAATATCACTAATAATATTTTAAACGATTTAAACGAATTCGGTGCTGAAAAACTCGGTATAATATTTGAAAATGATAATGTTTTTTCTAATCCTTTATTTTTATATAATCGAATAGCTAACCTTAATAATAATGATTGTTTGGTACCTATAATAGATTTATCCGATGCACTAGGTAGAAGTATTTATACAATTAGCAGCGATAAAATGGTAGTTACGGATCATGAGAAAAATAATAAATTCGCTTCTTTACTATCTATAAAAGAATATCACGAAACTCCTTCTAATACACTGGATAAATTTTTACAGTTACCGATTGAATTAATAATAACTGAAATATTTTACTTTGTTAGCAAAAAACAAGTAATATCCAAATTGCGTGGTCAAGATTATATTCTAAAAATTACTAACGACTCAACTTTACTTAATCACAAAGGGATTAATAAGCTTGATGCAGCTAATTTAGATTTTCAATTTTGTAATCAGCAAATTTCAATTGCCGTTATAGAAGAAGATGAAAATAAACTAGATGCAGCCGTAGCTAAAGCATCAACCGAACTTTTTAAACTTGGTATTATTCATGTAAAAGAAGATCTTAATATTGAGCAAATATTTTGGTCGCAATTACCTGCTAACTTTGCCTTTATACGTAGAATGTCGCCATTATCCGTAGAGCATATTGCTTCTTTTACCGCTCTTCATAATACTACACTCGGTAATCAATATAATCCTTGGGGTAAGGCTATAACTTTACTACGAACCGAGAAAGGTACTCCATATTTCATGAATTTTCATGATAAAACGAATAAAGGTAATACTTGCATCTTTGGTACGGAAAAAACCGGCAAAACCGTATTATTGAACTTTTTAATATCAGAATCGACTAAATACGATCCAACAATAATTTATATCTCTAATAATAATGATTCTAAAATTTTTATCGAGGCAATAGAAGGCAAATGGTTAGAACCGGACAAACAAATTATCAATCCATTTTTAGTAGATGATACAGAAAAATCACAAGCATTCATTTTAGAATTTTTAAAATTAATCAGTGGTCATTATATTTCACCTCTTAGCGAAATAGAGATATCATTTCTAGAGAAATTAAAAAATAAAATTTTATCAATTGAAAAAGAAAAACGTATTTTTTCCGATATTTTAAAATTAGAAGATTTTAAGGAGGAAGGAGGAATACAAATACTTGATAAACTTAAAGTTTTTACCAAAGAACAATTATATTCCGGATTATTTGACGGATCGTCTCTTAACATTGAAGAAGGGCAAGTTATAGGGTTTAATTTATATAAACTTTCTGATGAGCCGTTTTCTAAACAATTTTACCCGACGGAGAGAAAATTTTTAGAACAATTTAATAATAATTTAAAGAAACACCAAAGTATTAGTGCAGCAGTAATTTATGCTTTTACTTATCATTTAAGTCTAGTTGGCACAAAACCTAAAATATTTGCTGCCGATAATTTTGATAAACTTTACAGACCTGAGGTTTATTATGATAATATAAATTTAATCTATAATAATTTGTCTCAAAATAACGGTATTTTCGTCAGTAATTTCAATTTTATTTATCTTAAGTCATATCCAAAATATACTATAAAACCTTGGCTTGATTTAATTAATACTAAAATTATTCTACCGTCTGACGTTAAAATAGAAGATTTAGATAAAATTTTAGGTTTAAGCGAGCCGGAAATACGAAAATTATCACAGCTAATACTTTCTGCAAGAATGTTCTTAATTAGTAAGGATAATGAATCGATAGCTTCTGAATTAAGTATTGCCGCTTTAATAGGAGTTGTCCGTATTTTATCAAGCAGACAGGAGGAAATGGATATTTATAAAAAAATACTTGAACAACACCAAGGTCCTCCGGATAATTGGGTTAATTACCTATATAATGAGTTAAATACGGACTAATATTTCACTCTGTCATCCCGTGATTTATTATGGGATCCAAAAAACATTTAAAAGGACTGGATCCCACTACAAGCTCGTGGGATGACAATAATTTATTATGAACTATAAAAACAACGAGCATAAAGAATACTCAAAGTGTTAAAAAAATATTTACTATTTTTCTTATTTTCATTTTTCTCATTTAATGTATATGCATCTATTTGGGGTGATATAGCCGATTGTCTTAGCGATCCATGTAATTGCGGTCAAAGTGAGAGAACGGAAATTTGGAATAAGGATGGAGGCATCAATGCAAAACCAAGAGGGCCTTTTAAACCAGGCACATTATGTCCTCCTTGGAATAAAAGCGACGGTCGCGATAATGATACTTGTTTATTAAAATTTGATTACCCAGGTACATTTATCGGTTTTTTACTTAATAGATGTGCAGAAGAAGCCCCTGATAGTAGTTACTTTACTCCAAAAATTCGTATTAGAGTTCAAAGCTGTAATGCCGTAGCTTGTTGGCACCAAAACTCTACTTTAAATTGGGATGGAGAATGTGTATTATGGCCTACAGGTTACGGTCTACCTCTAACTAGAGTCTGTGCTAGAGTTGCCGTACCGGATATGCCTCCACCTCCCGGGATAAATGCCCCACCTTCCCCTGCGGATCCAGGTTATACCGATGGAGTACATCTCAATAAAGTCGGTTATACAGAAACTGATAATAAGATAATCGGTATAGACGGACAAATAATTACTTTAAAATCTCCTAAACTTTGTGCTTATAGCGATCCTGGACTTGTTAACCTTGTTTCAGATTCTGGTGTACATCTTGATCCGATGGACTGGAATCCTAATCGTCAACCTCTTCATCACACTAACGAACTTAGCCCTATTGCAAAAGTATTAAAATTTTTAGTTGAAACGATAAAAGGAGTAAGTTTACCAAGTTTATTAGGGCAGCTTCTTGGTATGATAAATCAAGATTCAGAATTTATAAAAGTACTTCAATCAATACTTAATGCAATAGGAGAGATTTTCAAATTTTTTCCTGCTTTAATAATAAAAATTATTGAAGCACTTGGGTCATTAAACGGCTCTGTAGATAGCTATTCTTTTGGTTGTGTACAATTACCTTTAGGGCCTTTTCCACCGCCATATTGTCCAAATTTAGATTATATTAGCATTAATGCGAGTGCTAATAATGTATGTAGCATAAAAGATGCAAGCGGCAAGTTTGACCAATCTTCTACTAGTCCGGCTTGTGTAGTGCCATCTAATATTAATGTTAAAAACAATATTGTTAATAATACCATACGTGTTAGCTTTAGCAATCTTGTTCCACTTTGCACGAGTTCTTCCTCTGACCTCAAAACTTGTGTAGAACCACGTAATATAGATTTTTCTTCAGCAAAAATTACTCATACTAATACAGCTTTTAAAGATTTAATTAAATCGTGTAAGAATACTTCAGGCGACACTCCATGTATTAATACAGAAATTTCTACGCCATGTAGTGTTACAGCTAACGGTTGTAATGAGGGATTTAGAATAGTATATTCGCAGAAAATTGGAAATGTAGAAACACCCAGCGATTACTACATAAGCGATATACCGGACTGTCCAAGTTCTAATTCAACTACCTGTCAAAAAGTGTGGGGAGTTAATATCGGCGAATTTAAGGATGTAAGCGTAAAATTTCCTGAGGTACAAAAGCAAGATACAGCTAGCTTAATGCCTATAAAGACAGATGTCACCTTAAAAGACAATAACGGTAAAGATAGAAAGCTTTATGTCTCTATTAGTAATACCGAAGACGATAAGCAAAATCCTAATAATATTTGCTTATTTGAGTCTGGTAATTTAATAGATTGCGTACCGAGAGTAAATCATTCTTACAGCTTAGCTGCTTACGAATGTGCAAAGCAATATGCCGGAATTACCTGTACTAATAATAGCAATCCCAACGATGCTTATTATAAACCGCAATTCATTGCGTCAGTACAAGTAAGAGAAGGCGATAATATCATAGATGAAACAAGCACTCTTGTAACGCCGTTAGCATACGCCGGACCTCCACCTCCCAACCCCACTGACACAGAAAGCATAGTAATGCTTGCCGGTTATAAGTATAGTTCTTCCGTTGCGTTTATACCTAAAGATCCACCAAAAGATCCAAAGGAAGATAAATATATTGCTATGCCGTTTTCAGGAGAGAATGCTCTAAATCAGTTGACTATTCACGGTAAATATAAAGACGATAAAGAACCTTATGATAGTAATGGAAATCCTGACTCAAGTGCGGTATATTTAAAATATTTAGAATATATAAACGGTAAATATATCCAAGGTGGAACGCATGCCTGCTTGATGCCGAAAAATTTCCAACATTGTAACCCTATGCTGCGTCCTACTTTACCTGATGGATCACCTATTCCCGGTTACAATAATGACTCGACAAATTGTGTACTTGCTAAACTCAACAACAACGATACTATAAATTGTAAAGATTTTAAAAATAAATATAACGTTAAATATCCAAATCTTGGCTTATGTAAAAAAGATACAGATCTAACGCGCTGTACTCTAGAAGAAACAGTGTCAGGTCCAGGAAGAGGTATTACAATTTATACTTGCAATATAAATAAGATTCCGAGTAAATGCTATACCAATAACGATAAGGCTAATACTCCAATATGTGTTTTAAGTAGGGATTATACAGATAGAATCGAGCCGAAACCTAACATAGGACCAATATTAGTACCGGTAGATCCTTCAAAATATTATACAGTGACATATACAAAAGGAGAGAACAATACTCCTCCTGAGCCGACATATAAAGCTGAGACTGAAGATGTAAGAGATAAAACTTGGCAAGAGCTAAATCTTTGCGCTCCTATATTAGTACCTACTTGTGCTAAAATTCCTAGCACAGAGAAAGCTCCTTCCGGTAACAATCATGGTAATGCAGAATGGCCTGAAAGCGATATAGGAGAACTTGCAAAAGGAAAATGCCCGACGAATTGGATACCTATTGATCCTAATAAACCTTTAGAACGCCATTGTTTATCATATTTTGATAGAAAGGTTGTCGAGTTTGAACCTTTAGGCCAAAATGTCGGCTGTAGAGAATCTAAAGGACTACCTATAAAAGTTGGTTATAACGACTTTCCATCAGACCAATTACCTGAGACCCCTTATAATCCGGTAACTAAAATAGGTGACTATATCTTAAACAAAAAACCGGTACCACAGGGGAGCATTATGGCATTTCCAAAGGATGGAGCATTTATAGAGGCAGCAAATAAACCGGATAATACAATATTGCATACTGTAGAATTCAAAGTAACTTTAGATGCAATAATGGACGATATTGAGTATTTTGAAGTAAAAGATTTATGGTATGATGATTGCGCATTAATATATGTCAACGGCATAAAGTTACTTAGCCTCCCGACTAACGTTGATTCTCTAGATGAGAAAAGGTACTGTAACAATGGAAATGACCAAGGTCAAGCATTACAAGCTAAAAATTTACCGATTGATATAAAGCGTTATTTAAAACAAGGAGAAAATACTATAAGATTCCAGCTAAGAGTTATGTTTGGTGGAGGACTATATTTCCACATGCAATATAAAATGAAGAGATAAATAAATGAGTTGGATTATTTTTTATACGGTAATCGCTGCTTTACTGATTCTCGATTTGGGAATAATACACAAAAAAAATACCATAATGAGCTTTAAAGAAAGCGTACTTTTTAGTCTTTTCTATCTTGTAATAGCTTGTTTATTCGGTATCTATGTTTACTATAATATGGGGGCAGATCATGCTCGTGAATATTATACTTGTTTTCTCATTGAGAAAGCTATGTCACTTGATAATATTTTTGTTATCTCTATTATGTTCCAATTTTTTAAAATTCCCGGGCAATATCAACATCGTGTTTTATTTTTCGGTATAATAGGCGTAATAATATTCAGAGCCGTAATGATTTACGGCGGTATTATTCTTATAAATAAATTTGCCTGGTTATTATATATTTTTGCCGTAATACTTATTGCTACAGGTATAAAAACTTTCTATGTATCACATAAAACTTTTGATATACAGAATTCTTATATTTGCCAGTCAATAATAAAAAATCTAAATATTACCCCTAACCTTGAAGGGGATAAATTTGTTGTTAAACGCAATAACAAACTATATTGTACTCCCCTTTTTATATCTCTAGTACTGATAGAAGCAATAGATTTAGTTTTTGCTATAGATAGTATACCGGCAATATTCGCAATTACTAATGATGTTTATATAATTTATACTTCAAATATTTTTGCTATTTTAGGGCTTAGAGCGTTATTCTTTTGTTTAGCAGAAATTGTAGAACGTTTCAGTTATATAAAATATTCTTTGGCTTTAATTTTAATATTTATCGGCTTTAAAATATTTATTCATCATTATATAGCGATTCCGGCATATGTTACGCTCACTGTAACTATTACTTTATTACTATTTGGTATAATTGCTTCCATAATTAGGAACAATATGATTGACCATTAATAAAGGGGGTATATAATATTTTTTTATTTTTTAAGCAATTATAATGACTAAATTACTAAAATTATTTTTTATTACTATCATCATTTTTAATAACATTGCTTTCGCAAAAGAAACAGGGGTCTATATAGGAGCAGAAGGCGGAATAGTTGAACTGGTCATTAGTAAATTCCGACATAAACACTCAAATACCGAAATAATTTTAAAAAAATCAAGTATGTATAGTGGGAAAATAGGCTATATAATATATCCACAGATAGCTATTGAATTCTCAGCAACTTATCAACCTAAATATCGTCTGCACTACGTATTACCTCAGCAAAATTTAAGTAATGGTCTCACTATTCCTAAAACCCCAGGTAATACTACCGTATTATCAAATATATATATGCTAAATCTTATTTATGATTTAGAAAAAATAAAAACTTTCACACCTTTTGTAATACTTGGAGGTGGAATAGCACAAGTAAAAGTTAAGCCTACCTCTTCTAGGTGGAGTGTTATAAATAGCGATTATTTTAAAGTAAGAAAAACTCATAAAAATTGTGTTGCTTGGCAAGCAGGTCTTGGAATTTCACAAGATGTAACTTCAAATTTAAGTATTGATGCAACTGCAAAATTACAAACAGCATATAGAGTAAGAATTAATTATGATACGCTTGATATGAAAACGGGGCAATTCGTGCCAGCAAATCCTATCAAAAAAACTATAGCCGTTGGAGAATTTGGCGTAGGATTTACTTATAGATTGCCATTTTAATAATTCTGTGAAATATTTATATGAAAGCTACAATGTCATCCCGCGGTCAAGCCGCGGGATGACACGAATAATTCAACTATATAAGGAAAAAATATGTCTCCAAAAGCTACTAACTCTTCTTCTACCCCTAACGGTCATGATAAGATGGCAAAAAAAACACATTCCGTACAATCCGTTGTTAACGGTGTGGTTTCAGATCATAACACTTATGATGAAGTACCGTATGAAAGCTACCCATATGCTTTTACAAATCCTTATCACTTAAGTACACTTGCAACTCTTTTCGGTGTAAATGCTCCTAAAGTCGAGAATGCAAAAATATTAGAGCTTGGTTGTGCAGCAGGCGGTAATTTAATACCACATGCAGTTCTTTATCCAAAAGCTCATTTTGTTGGGGTTGATTTGTCTAAGGTACAAATTGACGAAGCAAATAAAAATGTTAAAGCACTAGGATTAAAAAATATAGAGTTCCATCATTGTTCGATAACCGATATTGACGATTCTTTCGGTAAGTTTGATTATATAATTTGCCATGGCGTAATTTCTTGGGTACCAAAAACCGTTAGAGATAAAATTTTTGAAGTTTGTAATAAAAATCTTAGTCCAAACGGAATAGCATATATTAGCTATAATACCCTCCCTGGCTGGAACATGGTCCGTACTATTAGAGATATGATGATGTATCATTCTAGCTCATTTGCAAATGTACGGGATAGAATAGCTCAATCTAGGTTGTTACTAGAATTTGTTAAGGATAGCTTAGAAAACTCTAAAACTCCTTATGCAGAAGCATTAAAAACCGAAGCAGGGCTACTTGCTAAACAAACCGATCATTATTTACGTCATGATCATCTAGAAGAAGAAAATGCTCAATTCTACTTCCATGAATTTATGAATGAAGCAAGAAAGCACAATTTACAATATTTAGCCGATTGTAATCTTTCGACTATGTATCTCGGTAATATGCCACCGAAAGTAGTAGAGCAGTTAAAAGCGGTAAACGATATAGTTAGAACCGAACAATATATGGATTTCATTACGAATCGTCGTTTTAGAACCACTTTACTATGTCATAGTGATGTGAAAATTAATAGAAATATTAACAATGATGATATAACGAAATTTAATATAATCTTTAATATAGTGCCTGAAAAACCACTCAAAGAAGTAGATCTTAATAATGCTTCCGAAAATTTAAAATTCTTCTTAAACGGCAATAAAGACTCTAACTTAACAACTAGTTCGCCTTATATGAAAGCTATTTTATACACTTTCAGCGAAAATCTAAATAATCCGTTAAGCTTTGAGAAAATAACCACTGAAGCTAATAAAAAGCTACATAATACTAAATTAAACGAAATCAAAGCTGAGCTTTTAAATAATGCAATGAAGCTAGTACTACAAGGTTATATTAGTATTACAAATCAGAAGTATCGAAATAACCCTGAGCTTGATAAGCCTAAAACAACAAAAATGGTGATACATCAAGCAACCCATACACCTTCTATGTGGGTTACAAATTTAAGACATGAACCGATCGGCGTTAATTTCTTTGAGAAGTTTGCACTTAGATATATGGATGGTAAACATGATAAAAAAGCAATCATTGAGGCTGTACTTGGTCATGTAGAAAAAGGCGAGCTAACTTTGAGTAAAGAAGGTCAAAAAGTAGAAAACAAGGAAGAAATACGCAAAGAACTAGAAAGCTTATTTATTCCGATGATCAAGAAATTTTCTTCTAATGCTTTGTTGGTGTAGCCAATTTGCACTCTGTCATACCGTGGTCTTGCCACGGTATCCATGATACTAAAGAAAAATTATTTATTGATTCTCCTACGCCAATGGCGTATAATTATTATGAGTAAAAAACTGATTTCAGTTGTTGAGCTTCCAGAGTTTCAAAAATTCGCTAAGAATAATTTAAATGAAAAAGAATGCTTTAAAATAATACATTACATTGCTGCTAATCCTGATCAAGGTGATATAATAAAAGGCACTGGAGGTATAAGAAAGTTACGATTTGCTTTAAGTAGTAATAATAAAGATCAAAGTGGCAGTATAAGAATAATTTATTTTTACTACAATGAAAATATGCTGGTATTTTTAATAACAGGTTTTATAAAAAGCAAGATGGAAAATATTAATCATAATAGTTGTAATGAATTAAAAAAACTAACTGAAGAATTGGTAAAATTATATGTCGGAAGAGGCAAAAATGAATAATAAAAATATTAATCAAACCGACAAAAGTATATTAATTGGAATGCAAGAGGCTGTTTTATACACTAAAGAAAAATTAAAAGCAAATAAATATGATATAAAATTATCTAATATAGACGTACATGAAGCAAGAGATAAGTTAAAATTAACACAACAACAATTTGCTACAACATTTGGAGTGAGTGTTGCAACTTTAAGAAACTGGGAACAAGGCAGAAGATTACCTACCGGAGCTGCAAAATTACTTCTCAAGATTATTGAGAAAGAACCTAATGTGGTAAAACGAGTTTTACGAGGATAAAATAGAGATAAGACACAACCTATATAAACACCATGCCTATATTTTTTTATTTATTTGCAACATTAATAACTATCAGTAGCTTATGCGTTGTCTTAAGCAAAAATTCCGTATATTCGGTATTATGGTTAATTTTTGCATTTATCAACGGTGCAGGGCTTATGATCTTGCTTGGAGCAGAATTTTTAGCTATGATGCTGATAGTGATTTATGTTGGAGCTGTAGCAGTATTATTCTTATTTGTGATAATGATGCTAGATATGCATTTTAATAAGACAATAACGCAGCTAAAAGAAAATCTAGCTTTAAGTATTTTAATAGCTTTGATTATGTTTGCCGATTTAGTAATAATTATTTTACTTGGTACTAAAAATATTAATTTCAACTCCAATGTATCGTTTGCCATAACAAATAATATCTCAAATACTAAAGCAATAGGAGGCGTACTCTACACAGAATTTATGCTACCGTTTCAAATGGCGGGCCTTATATTATTTGTCGCTATGATTGCATGTATTACGTTAACACTAAAGAAGTGTGAGGGAGTAAAACGTCAAGATATATCAAAACAACTACGTCACAATAAAGAAAATACCGTATTAATGACAAAGCCTATTCTAAATAAAGGTGTTGAGAATATTAAATATGAATGAATATATTTCGCTTAATCATTATTTAATCTTAAGCAGCTTAGTTTTTACTATCGGAATGTTTGGATTATTTATGCATCGCAAAAATATTATCAATATATTAATGTCTATTGAGTTAATGCTGCTTGCAGTTAACATAAATTTTATTGCATTTTCCGTATATATGCAAGAATTATCGGGACAAATTTTTAGTATTATAATCTTAACCGTAGCAGCTGCCGAAACCTCAATCGGGCTTGCAATATTACTAATATATTTCCGTAATAAAGGCTCAATTGAAATTACCGACATTAATCAGATGCGGGGATAATGATGTATCAAAATATTTCCATAATGATCATTATGTTACCGCTTGCATCTAGCATAATAAACGGGTTATTCGTAAGGGTAATAGACAAAAAATTAGCGCAAGTAATTGCAACCGGCTTTTTATCTTTATCTGCCTTATTCTCATTGATAATATTTTGCGATGCGGGCTTAGACGGGAATATAATCCATATTAAATTATTACCATGGATTGAAGTTGGAAATTTTAAAGTAAATTGGTCGATTTATATCGATCAGCTAACTAGCATAATGTTTATAGCCGTAACATGGGTGTCAAGCGTCGTGCATATCTACTCGCTTGGCTATATGGCCGAAGATAAGGGGATTATACGCTTCTTGTCTTTTCTTTCTTTATTCACTTTTTTTATGTTAATGCTAGTATCTAGCGATAATTTCTTACAGTTATTTTTCGGTTGGGAGGGCGTCGGCGTTTGCTCATATTTACTAATAGGTTTTTGGTATTCAAAAGAATCAGCCAATAAAGCAGCGATTAAAGCTTTTATAATAAATAGAGCCAGCGATTTTGCTTTTATCTTAGGCGTAATGACGATTATTGTTTATTGTGGCTCGGCAAATTACAAAGATGTATTGTCATCTGCAGAATTATTATCTAATACAAAAATATTTTTACATTTTTCCATTCTAGACATTATTTGTTTATTATTATTCATCGGTTGTATGGGTAAATCTGCACAGGTCGGTTTACATGTATGGCTTCCTGATGCGATGGAAGGACCGACTCCGGTATCTGCACTTATTCATGCAGCAACTATGGTAACGGCAGGAGTATTCTTAGTAGCACGCTGCTCGTATTTATTTGAATATAGCCCTTTAATTCTACAATTTATTACGATTATCGGCGGTGTTACTTGTCTTTTTGCTGCAAGCATTGCTATTATGCACAGCGATATCAAGAAGATTATTGCTTACTCAACTTGCAGTCAACTTGGTTATATGTTCATGGCGTGCGGAGTATCTGCCTATAATAGCGGAATATTTCACTTAGTAACTCATGCCTTTTTTAAGGCCTTATTATTCTTATCAGCCGGCAACGTAATACATACCGTTCACGAGCAAGATATTTTTAAAATGGGTGATTTAAGAAATAAAATGCCGGTAACTTATGGCAACTTCTTAATCGGCTCACTTGCACTAACAGGGATTTATCCTTTGGCAGGATTTTACTCTAAAGACTCGATTTTAGAAGCGGCTTATAGTAGTGGCTCGTTTATGTTTATTTTTGGAATAGCAGCAGCAATACTTACCGCTATTTATTCAATGAAGATTATTATGTTGGTATTTCATGGCAAAACTAAGCTAGAAAAAGATGTTTTTGAGCATGCTCACGAACCGGCTAAAGTAATGACTAATCCACTTATATTACTTGTCGCCGGAAGCTTTTTTAGCGGTATGATCGGCTATTATTTACTTGCTATGGACAAACCAAACGGTTATTTCCATGCAAGCCTATTTAATTTACATATTTATAAATTACTAATTAGCCACCCGCCTTTATATATTAAGCTACTACCTATGGCAGTCGGTATAGTGGGGATTGTTACTGGGATTTACTTATATAAGTCAAGTACTGTTATGTCATTCCCGCAAAAGCGGAAATCCAGTAAAAATATTAAAAACGCCTGGATCCTGCGGTCAAACCGCGGGATAACACCCCTTGTATTAATTTCCAACATATTACGCAATAAATATTACTTCGATGAAATATATAATTGCTTAATTGTGAAACCTATTAACTGTTTAGCTTCTTTATGTTATCTTGGCGATCAGCAAATAATCGATCGTTTTGGACCAAACGGTTTTTCACGAGTTGTTAATTGCTTTAGCGTTCTTACCGGCAAAATACAAACAGGATATGTTTTTAATTATGCTTTGTATATAGTATCATTTATTGTTGTAACAATTAGTTATTTTGTTTGGAAAAACATAATGTACTGATGTTATTTGCGTTAAAAACTAAAACCGTCATTGCGAGCAAACGTAGAGAGCGTGGCAATCTCATGAAATAATAACAAATTCCTGAGATTGCTTCATCAATTACTTCATAATTTGCCTCACCATGACGGAAAAAACTTATAAAATCTTAAAGAATGTTAGAATTACCTATTATATCTATCAGTATTTTTCTGCCGCTAATAAGCGTGCTATATATTTTGCTGTTTATTAGTCAAAGTAAAAAAGCAGATAAACCGATATATGTAATGTATGTTGCAGTGCTTAGTTCTGTTTTAACATTCATCTCAACTATCTATATTTTAATAGAGTTTGACTCCTCAAACCCCGCTTATCAATTTATTGAACGCTACGCTTGGCTTGATAAGATCGGGCTTGAATTCCATGTAGGCGTTGACGGCATATCAATATTTTTTGTGGTTCTAACTTCTTTTCTTACTCTTATTTGTATAATTGGAAGCTTATTTACCGTTAAAAAATATATTAAAGAATATTTGGTATGTTTTTTATTAATGGAATCTTTTTGTATAGGGGCATTTACCTCGGTAAATTTACTATTGTTTTATCTGTTTTTTGAAGCAATATTAGTGCCGATGTATATTATTATCGGCGTATGGGGTGGCGAGAATAGAATATATGCGGCTCTTAAATTCTTCTTATATACGTTCTTTGGTTCTGTATTTTTCCTACTTTCATTAATTTATATTTATAGCAAAATGCATAGCTTTGATTTAACTTATATCTTTCAACTTACCGATAATATTCCATTATTTGCTCAGCAAATTTTATGGTGGGCTATCTTTATTGCTTTTGCCGTTAAAATCCCTATGATTCCTTTTCATACTTGGCTACCCTATGCACACGTACAAGCTCCAACCAGCGGCTCGGTTATTCTTGCCGGTATTTTGCTAAAACTCGGCGGTTACGGTTTTTTAAGAGTATTACTACCTCTATGTCCGAGTGTATCACAAGAATTTGCAATTTACGTAATTTACCTTAGCGTTATTGCTATAATATATGCATCACTTGTTGCTCTTGCTCAAAAAGATATGAAGAAGATGATAGCATATTCATCTATTGCACATATGGGATATGTTACGATAGGTATTTTTAGCTTTACTGAAGCCGGAGTTAGCGGAGCAATATTTCAGATGCTTAGCCACGGCGTGATTTCTTCATGTCTATTCTTAATAGTAGGTACTTTGTACGAAAGATTGCATACAAAAGAAATAGCTAAATATGGTGGTGTAGCAAGTAAAATGCCGGTGCTTGCCGCATTTTTTATGATTGCAATGCTCGGCTCTGTCGGGTTACCCGGAACTAGTGGATTTATTGGAGAATTTTTAAGCCTGCTTGGGATTTATAAGGTGAATGTAGTAGCAACCTTTATAGCAGCTCTCGGCATAATCTTCGGGGCGGTTTACATGCTGAAATTATACAAAGAAGTAATGCTCGGTGAAATTACCAATAAAGAAATTATGCATTTCAGAGATTTATATAAATACGAAATAATCTCAATAGCTCCTTTAATATTATTAATTATTTACTTTGGTCTAATGCCGAGTTCTATTTTAAATGTATTTAGCTTATCGGTGGAAAATTTGCTGGTAAAATTTTAATTGCTTACAAAAAATATAAATGCTACTCTAATTATAGAACTTAAAAGTGAGATTTATATGAAAAATAGCAAAAGAAGCTAAAAAAATAAACCATGAATTTAGACAACGCAACTAAAAAACTAGGTCAAGAAGCTAATAAGGTAACAGGCATAGATATAAGGCATGTGGTAAATCCTGATGCATCAGATCATAAAGAAGCTTTAAGAGATGCTCGTGAGAAACTTGGAATTGGTCATAATAATCAACAAGATAATACAGAATTAACTGGGACCACACCAGAAGAGCATCATGAAAATTAAATTTATTAAAAAGCAATAGATGTCATACCGTGGCTTGACCACGATATCTAGTAAAATTATTAGTATTTTGAATTGCTTTTATGGATACCGTGGTCAAGCCACGGTATGACAAGTACATGCTATCACTTCATCAATTACAATTTAAAAACTTATTTGATCTAAATATTACTTTTCTTCCTTCTTCTATCACATATATAAAAGGAGCCAACGGTTGTGGGAAAAGCTCGTTGCTACGAATGATAGCAGGAATTATGCAACCGAGTAGCGGTAATATCTACTATAGAAACTGTAATATTAACAATGTCGCTAAACTTTACTGCACTTATATCGGTCATAATTTAGGTCTAAAATCAGAAATGACTGTTTTTGAGAATCTAAAATTTTGGTCGGAAATTTATAATTCCGCTGAAACCCTATATGCTGCTATTCATTACTTTAAATTACACGACTTATTAGATGAAAAATGCTATAGTTTGTCTAGCGGAATGCAGAAAATCATAGCCATAGCAAGGCTTATTGCTTGCCAATCTGACTTATGGCTACTTGATGAAGTTGAAACTAACTTAAGCAAAGAAAATAGGGATTTACTAAATAATCTAATTGTCATGAAAGCAAATAGCGGCGGTATTGTTCTTCTATCCTCTCATCTAGAAAGCTCTATAAAATCTGCACAGATATTACAGCTTGATTAATTATTATTGTTTTGCGTATTTTTATACATCTCCCAAATGTACAATAAAAAAAGGCTAACTATAATCCAAATTGAACAATTAATTATTGTACTTACAGCATGTGTTTTAGTAACTTCTATATATTCATTCTTATAACTAATTCTCTTGTCTTCTAGCTCTTTTGGAGGCAACCTTTTTAATTGTTCATATAAATCCTTATCATATGATTTTAGCTTTAAATATTGCTCATTAGTACTATATTTTATGAGTTCCTCTTTATTCCGGTAGGAATAATGTAATGAATGCATTAAATGTAATAGAGAGCGTTATCAATAAAACTAATGTACACTGTGCAGACTCGTCCTTAAATTCATCTTGTCTGAAGCGATCGAGATTTAGCTGTGTATTTTTATTGTTAGTTATTTTTTGTGGTGGAATATCAGTGGTAGTAAGCGGCAATGCTGTTGGCCATTTTGGTCGTTTTGAAGTTATTTTCCATTTTAGAATATCAAGTAAGGTTTTATATTAGGATCAATATTGAAAAACATATTTTTATTTAGATAGACCTTCCTTTCGGTTTATTAGAGCTTTTAACTTGTTCAGCAAAAGATTTTGTCTCTTTATTTGTGGGTTTATGAATAAATCCTCTAGTTTTTTCTCCTATCAACATGGCTTCTTGAAGCATATCTTTTGGTAGTTTAGCTATAGATGCCGATATTTTCGGAGTTTGTTTTGTTTCTACCGTTATCTTTTTTGTTTTATTTATATCTCTGCCTATTACTTCATCTAGTGGAACATTTTTATAATCTGCAAGAGCAACAATTGCTCCCATATCAGGCATTTTTGTACGACCATCTAGAAAATTTTTCCACGCTGTTTCATGAGTACCTGTTTTTTCACTTAACTTATACGGGGTTATATTGTCTGTTTCTAATATATTCAGTACAAATTTTTTAAAATTATTTCTAATTTCTTCTGGACCATCTTTATTTGTTTCTGATATATCGTTAATCTGATTAAATCTTTCTTTTGACCTTATATCTTCGCTCATTATTTTTTCCTGTAAAATTTACTCCTAAAAATTGAGAGTTAAAATAACTTCATAGATAGTCTCTTAGACTTATTTATTAATATATAACTAATAAATAGTAAATAGAAGATAATTATAATGAAAATAATAAATTTAAGCTATTGAATTAAGTATTTAGGTCTTATATATGAAATTTAAATTAATCTATTTTAACTTTTTTGGTCACAAATTATAAAATTTTTCTGTAGTAGGAACCATGTCTTTTTCACTTCTTGTACTATAAATTAAATTTCAGGTGCAGAATCTAAGATATTTTAAAAAGATTATATAAATTAAAAATTGTTTTTTCTGCATCTTGATCATTTATGAATAAGGTAATTTTAACTTCTGATAATTGTATCATGTTAACATTTATATTATCTTTCGTTAACTTTGATAATATCGTTTCAAGTAATTTACAATCATTTTTAATCCCATAACCAATAAGAGAGATTGTAGCAATTTCGGTATCAAAAGTAAAATCTTGTATCTGCTTATCATCTTTTAAATTAGTCAGTAAAGCTTGTAAATTATTTTTATCGGTTAAATTTGTAATAAAACTATATTCTTCATTATTTTTTGTCTCTTGCATAAACTCAATATGATTATTATTTTGTGTAATCATATTTGCAACTTGCAAAAAACTTAAAGAAATGCTCTTTACAGATATTTTTAATAAATTTTTATTAGAAGTAATGCTGTTAATAATCCCATTCTCCATATTTTTATCCTTTGAAGTGATTAACGTACCTTCTGTATCCGGTGAAAATGTTGACAGAACACGCATATCTATTTTATACCGCATTACTAACTCTCCGGCTCTAGGGTGTAGTACTTTTGCTCCACTTGATGCTAGTTCTAACATTTCTAAAAAATCTATTTCTTTTATCTTCTTGGCATTTGGAATAATTCTTGGATCAGCAGTAAATATTCCCTCTACATCGGTATAGATATCACATCTATCGGCTTTCATAGCTGCAGCGATTAAGGCGGCAGTAGTATCAGATCCTCCTCTGCCCAAAGTAGTTAACCTATTGGATTTGTTAATTCCTTGAAAACCGGCTATTATAGGGACGGTATTTAACTGTAAATATTTTTCTAGTAAATCTGTAGTAATTGATTCTACTAAAGCTTTACTATGATTATGATCGGTGAGCATCGGTAATTGCCAAGCTAGAAATGATCGCGCCTTTATGTCTTCTTCTTGAAGAGCGAGCGCTAGTAATGAAGCAGTGACTATTTCACCGCTAGAAAGTGCTACATCATATTCTGCAAATTGAGAAATGTTGTTAAGGCTTGATACTTCATTACACAATGTGACAAGTTGATTAGTAACACCTGCCATAGCCGAAACTACTACAATTACTTGGTTATTTTTAGCTATTTCGGTTTTGATGATAGGAACGATTTTTTTGATTCTATCAATATTTGCAACGGAAGTGCCACCAAACTTTTGAATTATTAAGGCCATAAGTAAAGAAAGCCTAATAGAATATTATGTTATATAATTAATTTCCGCCTGTTGTCATCTAGCTCACTTACAGACATTATTATGTGGAACGGTTTTCAATTGTCATCTCGTGACTTGATCACAGGATCCAGCTTAAAATACTAATAATATTAGTACTTTAAATTGTTTTTATGGACCCTGTAGTCAAGCCACGGGGTGACAAAGTGGATTTTACCAATCAACGCAACAATGCCATAAAAAGCATTTTTCGTTCCACGTAACACTAGTAGATCAAACCGTAATACTTAATAAGTACTGGCAATTTCTTTAACGTTCACGATTTTATGATTTCGCTTAGTTAAAAATTCTACTTTACCTTCTATCAAAGCAAATATTGTATGATCTTTACCAAGCCCTACATTCGTTCCAGGATGAATTTTTGTGCCGCGTTGTCTAACTATAATATTACCGGGTATTACATATTGTCCATCGGCTTTCTTAACTCCCAGCCTTCGACCGGCCGAGTCCCTTCCGTTCCTAGAACTACCACCGGCTTTTTTGGTTGCCATTTTATAATTCCTTTTAAGTTATTATTATTGTTTGGTAATATCTAATATTTTTAATTCCGTCAATTCTTGACGATGACCGGCTTTACGACGATAATTTTTTCTACGCTTTTTCTTAAAGACTATAATTTTATTATCTTTAAGTTGGTTAGTAATTTCAGCCGTAACGACAGCCCCTTTAACTATTGGAGTCCCAATAAAAGAAGGCTTTGAGTATTCGCCAATCATTAAAATTTGATCAAACTGAATTTTAGAGCCAAGTTCTCCATCAATTTTTTCGACTTTAATAATACTATTTCTGTCTACTTTATATTGTTTTCCACCTGCTTTTATAACTGCGAACATGAAAACTATCTCTTTAAAAATTTATAAATATTTGTCGTATTATATTATTATATTAGAAATTAGTCAATGATCTTTTTTTATAGCAAATCTATTGTCGAATATCTATTAACACAAATATAATTGCGTATTGAGTTACCGCAGCAAACATTGCGGCTAGCAAATCATCAAGCATAACGCCGATACTGCCCTTAATATTTTTGTCCAACCAATTAATAGGCCAGGGCTTTACTATATCAAAAAATCGGAATAGACAAAAAGGTAATACGAAAAGTAATATAATATTTATTGTTAGCGGACTAAAATATTTAATTAAATACGATTCATTAGCAAATAAAGCGGAAAAAAATACTAAAACGATAGTTAGCATTTGCCCTACTACTTCATCAATTACCACTTCTTTAGGGTCTTCTGAATTTGTATGATTTAAATATATTTTAGTAAAATAAGTGCCGAGTATTAAGAGTATCAAACATAGGCTAAAGCTTATAATAAATATACTGACAAGTTGAGCTTCACCGAGAGTAAGACTTAAGAAAGGAATGATTATTTTGTTATTAACAATAAAATATATTAAGAAATAAGTTAGAGGGAAAGCAGTAATCGATCCAAAAGTGCCTGGGCAGTATTTTATTTTCCCGATATAAAAAAAAGTAGCAAAAAATTCTGAAAATTGTTTTTTAGTAAACATTTCTTTAATTATTTTATCCTAGATTAGAGCTATAATATCTTATATAATTAAATTTTAACTTATACAGCAAAAATATCATGGGAATGAGCGTTAGCCATTTATTAATAGTTTTATTAATTATTTTTGTATTATTCGGTGCCGGCAAATTACCGCAAGTCATGTCCGATCTTGCTAAAGGTCTTAAAGCTTTTAAAGACGGCATGAAAGGCGACGGTAGTGATAATGATAAAAATAAATAATTAATTTTTAGTGTCCCTTTATCATCCCGTGGCTTGACCAGCCTTGTTGCATGGCTTGAAAAACCTACTCAATGTCATTCCCGCTTTCGCAGGAATGACATCCTGAACGTTCGTACAACACATGGTCAGGCCATTGAGTGACCAAGATACAACAACTCCCTAATTTCCTGAAACAGTAGAATATATCCCATTCTCTTTCCTAATAATATCATATCGTCTCTGAGCTACTCCATCGATGAAATGAATATTACCGGATAAACCTATATAAGGTTGTCTACTGTTCATTCTATTTAAAAACCTTTCAGATGCAAATTCATTGCCTATATAGTTTGCAGTCATACGTCCTAAATCATAAGAAAGAAGATGCATGAAGCCTATATGGTTAATACCTAAGTCTTTTGCCCTATCCGGAACGTTGCTATTGAGTAAATTTAAAGAGCCGGTAAAGCTAATATCGATATTTTCAGGGTAATCGATATCAATACGATTATCACCGATTAAAATAGCCTTTTTATCTAAATTATATTTACGAATACTATCAGCGAGTAGGTTTAAATTTTTTGGATCGTCTGATAGATAAATAACCGGTTTTGTCGTGTCGCTACGTTCATTTATAATATCGGTATTGTCTGAAATATTTCTTGCGGCTTTTGCTATAGATTCAGGATTATCCTCATAAAATTCAGTGTGTGATAATGATGCATTGTTCTGAATCAATATATTTTGCATTACTTGACTAATAGTTTGCGAATGCTTCCCTTTAGGTAATAATGCCATAAAATCTTTATGGTCGTTACTTGCGTAATAATTAATGATACGTATCAGTTGTTTTAAAGGTGCATGACCGAATACAAATAATTTATCTTCTGCAAGAGCCGGATTATTTGACATAGTTATTATAATAATATCATTGGCCTTGGCTTTTTCGGCTATTAGAGAGGTAAAGTTAGAATATAGAGGACCTAAAATAATCTTAGTTTTACGTGCTACTATTTTATCCATAGCGGCTAAAACGTTTTTTTCGTCTGAACCGTCGTAAGAAGTAACATGTATGTAAGATTTGATTCCGTCGTTAAGTCCCATTTTAATTAAATCTTTATATTGTTTCCCGACAATACTATCAGGACCCTGATTTGGCATTAAAATTGCAATCTCAATTTCTTTTTGTGCTTTTTTAGGAAAACTTATAGGTGCTTCTTTAGGAGTTTGACAGGACGTTAAATATATCAAGCAAAAAAATGATAGAACGATTCGTAGTTTATGTTTTATACTAGCCATAATGTTACTTAAAATTAAAAAACTATGATTAGATATCTTTCCAAACCGGGATTATATATTGTTTCAACACCGATCGGTAATTTTGAAGATATAACGCTTCGTGCTATATCGACTTTAAAAAATTCGGATATTATCTTATGCGAGGATACTAGAATATCACAAAAATTGCTAGCAAAACATGACATTCATACAAAATTACAAATTTATAATGATCATAGTGACGAGAAAGATAGAGAAAATATCATAAGTTTAATAAAATCGGGCAATATAATAAGCTTAATTTCTGATGCAGGGACTCCTTTAATTTCCGATCCCGGCTATAAGTTAGTTAGAGATATACGCAATCTTAATTGTCATATAGACGTAGTACCGGGAGTGTCTGCACCGGTTACTGCTCTAACTTTATCGGCTCTTCCTACTGATCGATTTTTATTTCACGGGTTTTTACCTAAAACTATAGAAAGTAAGAAAAAGATTTTTTCTGCACTAGTAAATCTTAAGGCTACTTTGATTTTTTTTGAAACGGCTCCTCGTTTGATAAATACTTTATCGGTAGCTAAGGAAATACTAGGAAACCGAGAAATATGTGTAGCTCGTGAGTTAACTAAACTGTATCAAGAAATAAAAACAGGGGATATAGATGAAATAATAGAGTGCTATCAAAATAATATTTTAAAAGGTGAGATAGTATTGTTGATTTCAGGAAATATACAGGAACAAAACCAACAAAAAAAATTAGAAAAATTTATAGAACTTTGCTTAAGTAAAAACTTAAGTAGCAAAACTACTACCGAACTTGTTTATGACAAATTCAAAGATGTTTATAGTAAAAAAGAGATATATAGATTGGTGAATAAGCAAAAGATTTAATATAAATTTATAGTAGAATATTTACCTCAGAATATGCTAAAATAAAGAGAAAATAACATTCAGTAACATAATAATATGTCAAAAGTTAATCCAAGAGTAGATTTAGCGTTTAAAAAAATCTGAGTAGAAGAAAAGATTTATTGATATCGCTTATTAATTCGATAGTAAGTGAGAAAGATCAGATTGTAGAAGTAACATTACTTAATCCGTATAATCCAAAGAATTTTAAAGCCGATAAACTATCTATACTTGATATAAAAGCCAAAAGTGAAAGCAGTAAAAGGTATAATATCGAAATCCAAGTAACCGATGCAGCAGATTACGATAAAAGAGCTTTGTATTACTGGGCGAAAATGTATACGGAGCAACTGAAAGAGGGATCAGATTATGCGGCATTAAATAAAACAATAGGGATACTACACATACTTAACTTTACCAGTATTACAGATACAGATAAGTATCATAATTCTTTTCAGTTAAAGGAAATAAAAAGTGGTTTAGTATATTTTAAAGATATAGAGTTACATATGATAGAGCTTAATAAATTTGCTAAGAATCCTAAGGAGGAGTTATCTGATGTCGTCAAGAAAGTTAAACAAGAATTGGATAATGATGTATTGAGAAAAGCATTAACCGTGCTTGAGGTAATAAATTTAAATGATGCAGAAAGAGAGGAATATGAAAATCGTTTAGAGTGGCTTAGAATTGAAACTAGTGCTTTTAAAAAGATGAAAGAGGAAGGAAGAGCTGAAGGCGAAGCTAGAAGAAATATTGAAATAGCAAAAGAAATGCTAATTGATAAAGAGCCTCTAGAAACAATAATTAAATATACTAAACTTTCAAAAAAAGAAATAGAAAAGCTAAAAGCAGGAATCGATAAGGCGGACAAATAAAAAGTCGTCTGCGATATATACTCCGAGTAAATGAAGCATCAGCAGACGACCCATTATAAAAAACAGTATATTTAGTTAGCTGAGCTGTGAGGACAGCCGCAATCTTTTTTAGGCTTATTTCTTTCTGCCGAATCTTCAAGTTTTTTACCGGCTGCCTGCATATCTTGACCTGTACCTTGCATTGTATTACAAGCACTTGTTAAGAAAGCTACAGCTACTAATATAGAAGTTATAAGTGCTGAACGCATAAATTTTACCTTGATCAAATTGAGTTTAGATATTATGAAGTAAGCAAAAAATTGTCAACTTGAAAATATATTAAAATTTAAAGTATTTGTACACATCACTTAGCCGTATCTTTATAATTACATAAGATATTTTGTTGATAAAATATTAATTTCTTAGTATTTCTTTAAGAATTAATATTTAAAAGATTTATAAAATGAAAGAAATCAATGATCAATTGAAAGAAGCACTATCTTCTATGAAAGACGGTGTCTTAGATTGTACAAATTTAGAGGGAATAAGCTTACAAGAGATTTTTAATTTTCTTCAAAATCCTGATATAGTAAAGGATAAAATTATCTCTCTTGATATATCAACTTATGAAAATTGGAAAGAAGTAAATGATTTTATTTTGCAATTAAATGATAATTCATCTTTTGAGCCCCAAACTATAGAAATTTATACCTTCTATAGATATATGGAAGATATTTTTAATTTAAGATTAAAAACAGGCATAAATATTACTACTAATTATACTGATGTTAATATGACAGATTACAGAAAAAAGAGGCTTTATTAAAAAAATTCTTAGTTTTACTAAAGATGAAGAACAGTTAAGTCAATTTATAAAAGCTGCATGTAAAGAAGCTAAAACCCCGGATGGAATTGAAATGCAGTATGGGTAAGTTTTACGGCTTGGTTCTAAGTATAATTTCAGTAAAATAGATAAAAACAATATTCTGATTTACAGGGTATTTCTAAAAAGTTACAAGAGACACAAATACAAAAAGTAAATTCAGAAATTCATCATTATAAACAGGAAGATGATTTACATTTTTATATGGTAAAAGTCAACGGAGCGAATATGTCTACTTGGCAAGATTTTTTGGGTAAGCAGAGTAGCTTTCAAAGTTCTTATCAAGGCAATGATCTGGTGATAAAAAATTTTGATAAGGGGAAGTATGCCTTTTCCGCTAGTTTAGATTATCATGATCAAGGCTTAACCGATGTATTATGTAACCTTTGTTTCCAATAAAATATGACAAAAAGGTGACTCGTTTGATACTTCATCTATAGAGATGTTTATAACCATGCTGACTTCTCAAAATGCAAGCTTTATTTCGCATTCTGGTATAGCAAGACTTCCAATATATCAAGAAAAACCTTTTATTATAAAACATAAAAATCTTGCAGTTAAACTTCATAGTTTTATTGCCGCCTGTGCCAAAGATATTTATTCTAATAAAAAAGAATATATGATTACTGTACCGGTAAAGGAAATGACACAAATAATTCTTAAAGAATATGAGAAAAAAGGAGTTTTAGATAAAATATATATAGGACATCAGCAAGAAAATATTAGATAATAAACAAACCCCTATAAAACTTATTGAGGATCATGACAACACATTTATTTAGTCTTTATGATAAAAACGGTAATATATTACATGAATTAACTAGTGCACAAATGGAAGGAGAATTCGCTTGGTTTTGCAAACAGCTGTATCTATTTTATTCATGGGGCAAGGTAAAGGTGCACCGTTCGTTACTTGTCATTTAGAAACATTAGCAACGCTTGATCCTAAACCTAATTCTATAGAACATGAATATTATTCAGAAATAATTGGTAATTTATAAGATTTACTATAACTCTTATTTAAGGTTAAAATAATAATCGCAATACTCTTTAATAGGGCAGATGTCGCAGTCGGGTTTTCTAGCTTTGCATATATATCTGCCGTGCAGAATTAGCCAGTGATGGGCATGCGTTAGCCATTTTTTATCGATAATCTGCAGTAGCTCTTTTTCTACTATTGCAGGAGTACCGCCTTTAGCAAGCCCGATCCTTTTGGCTACTCTAAAGACATGCGTATCAACTGCCATTGTAGGCATGCCGAATAAGCAATTTAGTACAACATTAGCAGTTTTTCTGCCAACGCCCGGTAGTTTAATTAATTCCTTAAAATCATTCGGTACTGAAGCTTGATAATTGCTTATCAATATTTTACATAATGCGATAATATTTTTTGCTTTGTTGTTAAATAGTCCGATAGATTTTATATATTTTTTAAGTCCTTCTTCGCCGAGTTCTAAAATTTTTTCTGGTGTATCATAAGTTTCAAATAAAGATTTAGTTGCTAAATTGACTAATATATCGGTGGCTTGAGCAGATAATATTACTGCTACTAATAAGGTAAAATCATTCCTATATATTAATTCGGTTTTCGGATTTGGATTATTCTTGCTAAAAATCTCAAAAATTTTATTAACTATTTGTGCTTGCATATATTGCTATAGAAAGTGTATTTTAGAAGATAAATTATTGAGTCTTAAAATGCTAGAAAATAAAAATTTTAAATTTGTAGAAAATGAAATAAAAAATAATAAAGTAGTATTGTTCATGAAAGGTACTAAAGAGTCGCCTGCATGCGGATTTTCAGGAACCGTAGTAGCTATTTTGAATAAATTAGGTGTAGAATTTCGTGATATTAATGTACTTTTTGATGCTGAATTACGTGAAGATTTAAAAAAATTTAGCGACTGGCCGACATTCCCACAATTATACATTAACGGAGAATTAGTCGGCGGGTGTGATATTGCTAGAGAGTTATATCAAAGTGGGGAACTTGAGAAGATGTTGAAAGCGTATACTCGGTGAATTGCAAAAATTGGCGTCGTCGTCTAGCAAGTTCTGCGGTGCTCACGTATTAAGTATACGCTCCGCTCCTTGCTCTTTTTGAAATTGACCTTCGTATACTACTACTCAACCTTAATATTTTAAGTACATAAACATATAAAAACATGAGCAAATATTTAGAATACCCCGAAGTAGAAAGTAAAGAGCAGCCGCCGAAGAAGCTAGTAGTATTACTGCACGGTGTCGGCTCGGACGGACATGATTTAATAGGACTTGTGCCTTATATCAAAAATTATTTACCCGATTGTCATTTTATTTCCCCGCATGGTATCGAGGCTTATGATATGATGCCTTATGGTAGACAATGGTTTAGTTTGCAAGACCGCAGCCCGCATATTATGGCAAAGCTAATTGCAAATAATATTTCTAAGGTTGAAGATATAATAAAGCAAAAGCAGGACGAGTTAAATCTAACCAACAAAGATACTATCATTATTGGCTTTTCTCAAGGTACGATGATAGGGTTATATTTAACACTAGTTCAAAAAGAGCCGTTTTTCTGTACTATAGGTTTTTCGGGTGCATTAATTCCACCTATGGAAGTTAATAATAAGCTTACTCCTATATGCTTGATTCATGGGGAATTAGATGAGGTGGTCGGTGTTAGCGAGATGTATAATGCTTCAAACTATTTATCTAAGCTGCATATAGAGCATAGCGGACATAAATTAACGTCTCTTGCTCATTCAATAGATGGACGGGGGCTTGAGATTGCGATTAATTTTATAAATAACCGTCATTGCGAGCAGCCGTAGGCTGCGTGGCAATCTCAGGATTTTGGTACGAGATTGCTTCGTCAAAATTTTCAATTTTTCCTCGCAATGACGATTAGATCTCCACACAACAAAACCAAAAAAAATATGAGGATGAATGAATATTTTTAATAAAAATTTACATGAAACGGATAAAGAGATTAATGAAATAATAAAGCATGAAAAGCTACGTCAAAGTAGCGTAATCGAGCTTATTGCATCAGAAAATTTCGTAAGTCCTGCTGTGCTTGAAGCTCAAGGGTCGCTTCTGACTAACAAATATGCCGAAGGATACCCAAGTAAGCGATTCTATAACGGTTGCGAGGAAGTAGATAAAGCTGAAAATTTAGCTATAGAACGAGTAAAAAAACTCTTTAACTGCAAATATGCAAATGTCCAACCTCATTCAGGATCACAAGCAAATCAGGCTGTATATCTTGCTTTATTACAGCCGGGGGATACGGTTCTTGGTATGTCTTTAGATAGCGGCGGGCATCTAACGCACGGTGCAGCTCCTAATATGTCCGGTAAATGGTTTAACGTCGTTTCTTATAGTGTAAATAAAGAGACTTATTTAATCGATTATGATGAGATTGAACGCTTAGCGGATTTGCATAAACCAAAATTACTTATAGCCGGTTTTTCTGCTTATTCTCGTAATATTGATTTTGCAAAATTTAGAGAAATCGTGGATAAAGTAGGAGCTTACTTTATGGCAGATATTGCTCATATTGCAGGACTTGTTGCCACAGGTGAGCATCAAAGCCCTATTCCTTACGCTCACGCTGTTACCTCTACTACTCATAAAACACTTAGAGGTCCAAGAGGCGGTTTAATTTTATCTAACGATGAAGAGATAGGTCAAAAAATAAATTCTGCATTATTTCCAGGACTACAAGGTGGTCCGTTAATGCATATAATCGCCGCAAAAGCCGTAGCTTTTTTAGAAAATTTGCAGCCTGAATATAAAAGTTATATTCAGCAGGTAATAAGTAACGCTAAAGCTTTAGCAAGTAGCTTGCAAGAAAGAGGATATGATATATTAACAGGTGGTACCGATAATCATATTGTTTTAGTGGATTTGCGTAAAGACGGAATCACGGGTAAGTTTGCCGCAAATTCTTTGGATAGAGCAGGGATTACGTGTAATAAGAATGCTATCCCGTTTGATGAAACTTCGCCTTTTATCACTTCAGGTATTCGCCTTGGTACTCCCGCATGTACTACTAGAGGCTTTAAAGAAAAGGATTTTGTATTAGTTGGTTATATGGTAGCAGATATTTTAGACGGCTTAAAAAATAATGAAGATAATAGCGATCTTGAGAAGAAAGTATTAAATGAAGTGACAAAATTAATTAAATTATTTCCGTTTTATGGCTAATTTAAATAAACGACCTGATTGGATAAAAGTAAAAGCTCCTAATTCTACAGAGTACTATAATACAAAAGATTTAATAAAGAATCTGAGATTAAATACTGTGTGTGAGGAAGCTGCTTGTCCTAATATTGGTGAGTGCTGGTCAAAAAAACATACAACTGTGATGATTTTAGGTTCGGTTTGTACTAGAGCCTGTAGGTTTTGTAACGTTAAAACGGGTAGACCGGATTTACTTGATCCGCATGAACCGCAAAGGTTAGCGGAGGCGGTACAAAAGCTAAATCTTAAGCATGTAGTAATTACTTCCGTCGATCGTGATGATCTTGAGGACGGCGGAGCTTCACATTTTGCGGAGTGTATTAGCGAAATCCGAAAATCATCGCCAAATACTACTATTGAGATTCTAACACCCGATTTTTTAAGAAAAGAAGGAGCAGCTGAAATAATAGCAAACGCAAAACCTGACGTTTTTAACCATAATGTCGAAACAGTACCGTCTTTATACAAAACGATTAGACCGGGGGCTAGATATTATAATTCTTTAAGCTTACTTCATAATATCAAAAAATTATCTCCTGAAATTTTTACAAAATCCGGTATGATGGTAGGGCTTGGGGAAGAAATAAATGAAGTAGTACAGGTTATGGATGATTTAAGAGAAGCAAAGGTTGATTTCCTAACTATCGGGCAGTATCTGCAGCCTACCAAAAATCATGCTGAGGTCGCAAAATATGTTACGCCGGAAGAGTTTAAATATCTAGAGCGAGTAGCAAAAACAAAAGGATTCTTGATGGTTTCGGCAAGTCCGCTAACCCGTTCTTCATACCATGCCGATGAGGATTTTCAAAAATTAAAAGAGAATTACCAACAAAAACTGGTGTCTTAAAATATCATGCTTATTGCCTGTGTGGTCAGTTTTCATAGCTATTATCTTTGTTTACTAAAGTAAATAATCCTCATGTTGATTAATTTATATATATGATATCATACGTGTAACACACGTGTATACGAGTATTTTATGCAGAAGAAATTGACAATTACTATAGATGAAGCGGTTTATTATAGGCTTTATTCTTGCAATAGGTGAACGTAAAATTAGCAAATTTATTGAGCAATTTTTAAAACCTTATGTAATTAATGAGGAGCTTGAAGCCTCTTACAAAGCCATGGCTCAAGATACAAAAGCTGAGGAGAAGGCCAATGAGTGTGGGTAGAAGGGTTAATAGAACGCGATTTTTATGAAAAGAGGTGAGGTATGGTGGTCGACTTTAATCCTTTGTTAGGTGGGGAAGTCGCTAAGGTAAGACCGGCAATAATTACTCAAATGCTTCATTAAATCGTGTGCAAGTAATACCTTTAACTAGTAACATCGATAAATGCTATCCTTGTGAAGCCTACGTAATGATAGGTAGCAAAAAAGGTAAAGCCATGACTGGTCAAATAATGACACAAATTAGGATTAAAATCTAAAATTAATGTTATCTCTAATGAAGATATACAGCTTTTAAAATATACTCTTAAGTTGTAGCTAAGTCTATAACGACTATTCATTCAATATTTGGTACAATGATAAACGTAGAAATTGTAAGAAACTACAACAAATGGCGTGAGCATAAGCAGATAAATAAGAGTTTAATCAAAAAAATAACTCAAAATATTTTATTGCGATTTGATAATTTTAGTAAAATAAAACAATTTGAATTATCAATTTTACTAACAAATGTTGCAGAAATATTGACCTTAAATAAACAATTTCGTAATATAGAAAAAGCTACTAACGTTCTGTCTTTTCCAAGCAACGAATTAAATTGGCAGGATTTATATTCTAAACTTGAATTTTTAGGTGACTCTGATTATATGCATTTAGGTGATATAGCATTTTGTTATGAGGTAATATATAATGAATCGTGCGAGCAGCAAAAAACTTTTGAGAATCATTTTATTCATCTTTTAATACATAGTATTTTACACTTAATTGGGTTTGATCATCAAAATGACACAGAAGCAAATATTATGGAAAATCTAGAAATTGAAATATTATCATATTTCGGTATTTTTTCCCCTTATTAACTAAATAAAAAAATTTATGTTAAAATCTTCAAAAAAAGAAGATTCTAGTAAAAAAAATCAAAGTAATAAGTTAATTTTTACTGTACGCAAATTATTCTCTCCGATAAAAAATTTTTTTAGAAAAACAAAAACGCCCGATAATTTTTTTGGTGTCATAAAACGCCTTAAAATTAATAGCCAAAAAATGACTTTAGACGAGCGTAATATTTTAGCTAATTTATTGGAGCTAGAATATAAAACTATTGAAGATATAATGGTACCGCGTTCCGATATTGCGGCAATAAAATTAACTACGAATCTAGAAGAATTAAGTGAGTCTATTAAGTTAGAAGTCCCACACACACGAACTCTTATATATGACGGTACTTTGGATAATGTAGTAGGGTTCATTCATATCAAGGATTTATTTAAAGCATTGGCTACAAAGCAAAACGGTCGTTTAAAAAAGCTTATACGTAAGCATATAATTGCAGCTCCTTCTATGAAATTATTAGATTTGCTAGCAAAAATGCGTCGTGAGAGAACACATATTGCAATAGTTGTTGATGAGTATGGCGGTACTGACGGCTTAGTTACTATTGAAGATCTTATAGAAGAAATAGTAGGACGAATAGATGATGAGCATGATCAGCAATTAGATAGCGATAATTTCAAGGTTATTAATAACTCAACAATTATTTCAAATGCACGTGTTGAAGTAGAAGTGCTTGAAGAAATAATAGGAGAAAAGCTACAAAATGATGATGATGAGTTTGATACGATAGGTGGATTAGTATTGACTAGAGTTAGTAGTGTTCCGGCTATCGGTACTAGAATAGATATTTCAGAAAATATTGAAATTGAAGTTACGGACGCAACGCCTCGTTCTTTAAAACAAGTCAAAATTAGACTAAAAAACGGTTTGAATGGTAAATGAATACGAATTTAGAGTCGGTGTGTCCTCTAAATTCGTTAAAAATATTTAATTATTATATTTCAGCTTGTGCTTTATTTCCTATCAATGCCATCGGACTTTCTTGCGAAGTTGCTTCTGTATAATGCTCATATGCTAGAATTGCTCCCATTGTTGCTACTACATCGGCACCACATTTGAGAATAAAAGCCAGAGATTTAAGTAAATCACCTGCTATCACATAAATTCCAACAGCACATGCTCTTACTACTGCAAGCTTATCATACCAAGGGGTTGGTATCATTACTTCTAAATAACTCGACTATTTTGTTAAGCATAAAAATAAACCTAATTGTCAATGATAATTACCATGAAACATGGAAAATATAATTTTATGATATTATTTTCATTTGACTTAGCAGAGAAATTTGAGTTAAATATCGAAGCTCTATACATAAAAAATTATCATTATGAATGAATTACATATTAAACTACAAAATTACAGTAGTACATATCCTGAAGAAATTGTTACAAAAACAAAAATGCTTGAATTTTTAAATGAATATGAAAACCCTTTTAGCGGAGATTTACAAATAGGACATTTCACTGCTTCGACTTTTTTACTTAATAATGATAAAACTAAATTTTTATTGATGCACCATAAAAAGCTTGATAAGTGGCTTCAACCAGGCGGTCATTGTGATGGAGATAGTAATATATTAAATGTAGCGGTTAAAGAAGCTATAGAAGAATCCGGAATTAATGAAATCAAAACTATAAATAAGGAGATTTTTGATATAGACACCCATTATATTCCGCAAACTCATAAGGAGCCTGCTCATTATCACTATGATGTACGATTTTTACTAAAAACAGTAAATAATGATAATTTTATAAAAAATAACGAATCGAATGAACTTAAATGGTTTAACTTTTCTGATTATTCAAAATTAGATATTGAGCTAGAACGTTCCGTTACTAGAATGATAGAAAAGTTTATGACAATTAACCATCCTGCTTGTTAAATATAAATTATTGCCCTATAATGGCGTTTTTTAAATAAAATGTAAATCAAATGCCATCATCTAGAATTTTTTCATTCCGTAGTAAGAACAAGGAAGATAATACTCTAAAAAACCTAGAAATTACGCATCTAGATTCAATTAATGAGAACAGACATACGAACTCTCTAGCAGGCGAAGTTGTTACTATTAAACTTAAGGATCAGCCTCAGCCTCATAATTTATAAAGAGTGAAAAAGTTACCCTAACTTCATTTAAACCGCCTTCTTCTCAAAGTAAAGACGAATTTGATCCTATCTTAAAAGATGTTGAAAATATCTTAAGTTTTATGCTGTAAGGTTCCTAGCTAAAAAGGGCATTGCCCGCGTGGATCAAAAAACGCGTTCGGTGTCATACCGTGGCTTGACCACGGTATCTTGTGTTGCAGACTGTATCCTTAGATCCCGTGATCAAGTCGCGGGATGACAATAATTTATTTTATGCTATTTTTTGATATTCAAAATATATTTTTCTTACTGCATAAATCCACGCTAAGCATACAAAAATAAATACCACCATTAGAATTGGTGAGATTGAGGTAAAAGTAGCGGTTGGAACTAAAGTAAAAATAATAGATTGTACAAGACCGCTAGAGGATTTGCCGACTTTTGCACTTATCACGTCAACCGCAGCTTTGCCTTTAGTTTTAAGCTCCTCATCAAGAGGGATATATAACATTTCTCTTGAAGTATCCCATATAGAATATTTAGTACCTTTAGCTAAAATATTTTGAATACCACCGATCGAAACGGCAAGAGCAAGAGGTGACATTAAAATTGCTCCATCAAATAATGATAAAATTTGTTGGTCAAATACGATAAGTACAAAGAACAAAATGCCGGTCACCATTATTATAACCGGTGAAATAACTGCTGCTACAAACCAGTTGTGCATACGCATAACGTTATTACCGATGATGGTCATAACCATTATTGCCACGCCTGTCCAAAGTATATACAGACTGTTAAATTCAGCATAGGTATTTACAGTCGGATATAATTCCTTAATTTTTGCTTTCCATACGGCTTCGACTAAGTTAATAGCAAATCCGAAAGCTGCCGAACAAATTAAAAGTAGCCATAAATATTTTGATTTCGCAATATATTTAAAGCTTTTAATTAGCCCCATACGTTCTGAAGTTGATCTACCGCTTTTTGCTTTAGCATAAAATAGTGGATTAGTAAAAACGTTCTTGCTAATAAATCTAACTAACAAACAACAAATAATAGCAACAATTGCCACAATTGTCGTGGATACTTGAACTAAAGTGATTTTACTATCCGAAATACTCATAAACTTCTTAATAATAGTATCTTCCGATGATAGATTCATCATTAAAAAGCCGACTAATATTAAAGAAGAGTTGCCGAATAGTGAAAAGAGAGTATAAAATCTTTTTGCTTCTTCGGTAGTAGTAAGTTCATTAGCAAACTGCCAAAATAATAATACGTAAAAAATATTAGGCCAAAGCTCGGCAAGACTATAATATACTATATAACCCCAATTACCTACTAATGAGATATACCACTTAAAATGAGGATAACGTTCCATCCAGTTAGCTAGATTCTCGGGATGTACATGAAAAATATGAATATTAGGATAGATTACAAAAGTGAATAAAACAAAAAAGCTGATAAAAAATGCACTTAAATAATAAAAGATCTTTTCAAAAGTAAGATAATTAATCATTTTAGCATAAATAATCACGAATAAAGCAGCGGCAGGCATAACGCAATAAACTTTAGCAAAACCTGCTATTTCTGCACTAATCTCGGAGATTAAAATACTATCTTTTAAGATTCGTAAAACATTTTGATTAAATAAAATACAAAACATTAAGGTACTCATCGGAATAAACTTTCCGAGTTCGTAATTATGCACAGGCCAAAATGCCGCTCTGAATTTGTTTTTAAACGATCGTGATGAGGTACTTAGCATTATAAATCCCTAAGGACAAAAAAAAAACTTAAGCACTTCAAGATTTTATGAAAAGATATTTCCCCTAAAACTTTAGAGCCTATATATTGTTATTACATTCTGAAGGTGCTGAACTTATACAATATATTTAGCCTTTTGTCAAGAATTACTAATATAAGATTAGATACTCTCAATGCTAGATAGTAATAAACTACAGGGATATTTTTGACCTTTATAATAGATTATACAACGACACCTAATTTAGGTAATAAATATTTAAAATCAGGTAAAATAGTAATGCAAACAGAGCATTATAGGGTATTGTGTATTACTCGGTGTCATCCCGTGGTTTGTCCACGGGTTCCAGTAAAAATAAATTAAAAATGGATTCCCGCTTTTGTGAGGATGACAAAGGGGAAGTCAGGAATGACATAGAAAGAAGTCAGGATGACATCAAAACTTTCCTGATCATCCCCTCTATCTTCAACTCACCGGAAATATTTTTTTTAGCTCGTGACAAAAGTTTTATTGAAAATTTGAGAAGCTACGGTGAAGTTTATTTAATAGATTGGCTAGAGATTGAGGAACCTCAATATTTACTAGACGACTATGTGCATAAAATAATCGAAGTAATAGATAATTTGAAAATTAAAGACATTAATTTAATAGGTCATTGTATCGGCGGTAACCTTGCGATAGCTACAAACGTACTTATGCCTAAATTTATCAAAACTCTGACTTTACTTACCTGCTCGTGGGATTTTTCTCATTTTTTCTATATAAGAATGTTGCATCGATATTTAAAACTAGATAGTGGCATAGAAAATTTACCGATAATTCCTAAAATTCATATTCAAATTTTATTTTTTCTTTTATTCCCTGATTATTTCAATGCTAAATTAAAAAAATTTTTCTCTATAACTTCCGATACGGAGCAAGAATTAGCATTTAGAATAGAGAATTGGCTTATGTCAGGTAATAGTATATCTAAGGAGGTTTATAATCAAATTATACAAAATATATTAGATGAAAATATGTTTATACATCTTAAATGGACAATCGATAATTTTATTATTAATCCGAGTTTAATTCATTGTCCTGTATATATAGTAGCAGCAGAAGATGATCAAATAGTACCTAAATCTTCCATTTTACCTTTGCAAAAATTATTAAAAAACTCTAAGCTTATAGATGTAGCAGGCGGACATATTAGTTATTTAATAAATGATAAACTAGATAAATTATTTAAGGAGTACACATTATGTCAAAACCGGTTTATATAACTTATGTGAAAAGGACTGCTTTCGGCTCGTTTATGGGTAGCCTTAGTACAACAGCTGCACCTATGCTTGCTGCTCATTTAATAAAGGATATACTGCACAACAGCAAAATCGATCCAGCTTTAGTAGGTGAGGTAATTCTTGGGTAGGTAATAACCGGTGGTAGCGGGCAGAATCTGGCGAGGCAAACTCTGATTTATGCGGGAAAGAAGTGCCGGGCTATACGATTAATAAAATATGCGGCTCAGGTATTAAAAGCGTAGCACTTGCAGCAAATTCAATTATGATGGGTGATAATGAAATAGTTATAGCAGGTGGGCAGGAGAATATGTCGCTCGGTATGCACGGTAGCTATATCAGAGCAGGAGCTAAATTCGGCGATATTAAAATGGTTGATCTAATGCAGTATGACGGATTAACTGATGTATTTTCAGGAGTATTTATGGGTATTACTGCCGAAAATATCTCGAAACAGTTTAATATTAGCAGACAACAGCAGGACGAGTTTGCCTTAAGCTCTCACAAGAAAGCAGCTAAAGCACAGCTAGCAGGAGTTTTTAAAGATGAAATCTTACCTATCGAAGTAACGATTAAAAAAACTACTAGTTTGTTTGATCATGATGAAACAGTAAGACCTGATACCAGCCTTGAAATTTTGAGTAAATTACGTCCTGCTTTTGATAAAAACGGTGTAGTTACGGCGGGTAATGCTTCCTCTATTAATGACGGTGCAGCATGTCTTATGGTAGTTTCCGAGGAAGCTTTGAAAAAGCATAATTTAACGCTATTGTTTCTTATGCTTCAGCCGGTGTTGTCCCAGTATTATATGGGTACTGCCCCTGTTCCTGCATCCAAAAAAGCTTTAAGTAAAGCAGGTTGGAGCGCTAATGATTTGGAAGTTATCGAGGTTCATGAGGTGTTTGCCGCTCAAAGTATTTATGTAAACCGTGAAATGAAATGGGATATGGAGAAGGTTAATGTTAACGGTGGAGCAATAGCAATCGGTCATCCGATCGGAGTAAGCGGCGGACGTGTACTTATTACTCTGATTACACGGCTTACGAAGAGCTAAAGCTAAAAAAGGCTTAGTTACTTTATGTATCGGTGGCGGTATGGGTATGGCTATGTGCGTTGAAGCGGTTTAAATGTACATTTGACTATATAGGCATTAATTGCTTTATTTGCTAAAGAAGAAAGTTGTATTCATCTGAATTAACTATAGTTCATTGTAATATATATCTGATCTAATATCTCTACAACCTAATAATGCATCATTACAATGTGTTATTGTATTTATAAACTCATGAAAGGTAGCAAAATTAGAGAATGCCTCCGGTTCATAACTCTCCCAATAATTTTCTGCTTCTTCTATATTATTACAAACACGCTTTAGCTTTTGACCAAAATATTTAGGAATATGCCCTAAATTTTTTGCCCAACTCCATACCATAAAATAGTTAGGATTGAAATCAGTAGAATCTATAAGAGGAGTTAGTTGAAAATGCTTCAATAAATTAGAAAAGTTATTTATGAGTTTATGAGAGGCTAATGCTTCATTGGGTACATAATTCTCATCATCAAATTGATGAAATATTTTTAATCTTTTTAGGCATATATAGGTATCTCTTTTGCAAGTTCCATATAACGAGAAGATGGAAATTGGGTATTATAAAAAAGGTATAAGTTTGATTGCTTTTAAGCCATTCCTGGTCATTATTTATTATTTGTGCATCTTCAATTGGATATGCATCATTCCCATCAATTAAACAAGACAATATATAACTTAAGGTAGCTAATTGCATGCTTGGTGACCAGTTTATAGGATTCCAAGAAGACCAAATGCTAGACACTATATATTTAATAATTTCCTTATTATTTTGCATTTATTATATCCTATTTGGGTTAAGGAAATATATTAAATGAATTTATAGAAAATACTAAAATTTTATTAAAATCATTAATAATTTGGTGATAATTGTGTTAATTATACACATCTTTATATGCTATAAATAGTAACATGAAAAAGTTGTTTACTTCTTCTAGTTTCATACTTAGGATATTTCTATTTTAAGTGTAAACTTCTTTTTATGTACAATCAATCTGATG
Organism: Rickettsia rhipicephali str. 3-7-female6-CWPP; assembly: GCF_000284075.1. Taxonomy (GTDB): domain Bacteria; phylum Pseudomonadota; class Alphaproteobacteria; order Rickettsiales; family Rickettsiaceae; genus Rickettsia; species Rickettsia rickettsii. The sequence goes on along the minus strand of NC_017042.1, from coordinate 1,144,839 downwards.
AATAAATCAAATCTATCCTCGATGTATGGAAGATTATTGAAGTACTAACTCCTAATAAAAACGAAAATTTAAATAGATATTTTGAAATTATTAGAGAACATACCGTAAAAAAGGCAGTTTTAGTTGCAAACTGGATAAGAAAGAAACGCTTTTTTTCTTAAAAGATGCTCCGTTTGAAAAACTGGATAAAACAACACTCGGTATTGATCTTGAGAAAAACGAAGTAGCAGTTCATTGGCATATTTATCTCGGTTATTTAAAATGGTAGGAAGCTTTGATCTTTTAAAGAAAATCCAAAATATAACTAAATTAGATCAAGAGTTCTTAAATGATTATAATAACCATCAAGATAAGCAAGAGCAACCGACAAACACCTATTGCTGGTTTAACTATAGATGAAAACGGTCAATATATTGAAGGATCGATGGTTATCTCTACTGTTGCTTATGCTCTCGGTAGAATCATGAGAGATGAGTTCCAAGAAAAAGAATTAAAAGATTTACCAAATTTTGTAGATAATAATAACAGCCTAATAGAGGAAGTATTTTCAGAAAGCGAGAGAATATATTTTAAGGATAAAAAGCAAGATTCTTGAGTTAAAACTCTAGATTTAAAAATGATTAATCTTATGATTGATCTTGTAGTGCAGAAGTTAGAAATTGACAAAAAATATTTATTTAGCCGCTCTGAAATATGTGTAAGAAGAGTTACCTCGCATAAAAAGCAAAAAGATAAACCGGTAATTTATAATTTTGCCACTCCTTCTTTAGAAATGTTTAATAGTTTTTGTCTAAGGCCATTAGATTTTGTACGAAGTAATATAGAAAAATTTGACTCGGAATCAGAAATTGCCAAATATCTCGGTAAAGAAGATAAGCCGGATTCCATAGATGTTTTAAAGCATCAAGAAAGTCTACAAGAACTGTTATCTCCATTTATGATGTAACCGATGCGTTGGTGTTCATCGCCGAGGCACTCTCTTGCGGCACTGCAAGCTGCTGCGATTAATTTGGTATTACCCTCTTTTCAGGAAAGCTTTTTGCTGTTAATGGTTCGCCTGGTACAGGTAAAACCACTATACTTTTGATCTTATAGCAAATATCTATGTAGATCGTGCTTCATATTTAGCAACTTTAGAAGATCCTAAGGATGGGTTTCAAAATAAAAAATCTTCCGTACATACAACAAATTTTGATTATCATGTTAATTCTTTAAAACCGGAATTACAAACTTACGGTATGGTTGTTGCATCATCTAATAACAATGCCGTTGAAAATATATCTAAAGAAATATCGTTAGCTATATATCATAAAGATTTAAGTTATTTTAAACAACTTTTATTGGAAGAGGAAAAAGAGAAAGATTGGGGTATATTTGCTGCGGTGCTCGGTAAGCATGGAAATAAAAAGAGATTTTCAAATAAGTTTTGGAAATATAAAGATGAAGAAGAAAACGATGATAAGAATGATGAAAAACATACAATGCTGCAATATCTTAATCCGCTAGTTAATAATAAATGTAAAGATAAAGCCCCTGCACATTTTAAACCTGAATATTGTAATTCTATAGATGAAATTAATAATGAATGGAAAGAAGCGTGTGTTGATTTTAACAATTTATACAGTGAAATTCATGAAGTTTATGAAAATATTGCATTAGTTATTGAACTTAATAAAAAGAAAAGAGAGTTAATTAAGGAAGAGGATTTAGGAGCGATAATATATGCAGAAAAAAAAGAAGAGCAAAATGAGTTAGAATTAGAGCTTGATTATAAAAGCTCTAAAATACTTGAAATTGATTGTGAAATAAAATTATTAAATTTGGTTTTTTTTGAAAAAATTCATGCATTTTTTAAAACCGCAAAATACAATTCTTGCTATGAGCAAAAACGGGATTTAATTAAGCTAAAAAATAAATCTTCAGAAGAAATTGACCGGATAAAAACTGATATTAAGAATATTAAAGCTGAAATTAAGAAAATTGAAGCTTCTGTAGAAGAAATAAAACAGCTTAACGACGATATAAGCTTGGCTATCGTAAGTTTAAAAGATAAATATTTCAATATTAAGGATTTTGAAGAAGATTTATTTTGGAAAAATTGGCAAGAAAATTTTGAAGATTTCAATAAAGTCACTCCTTACTTTGATAAAAAGTTTGAAAAATTAAGATCAAAATTATTCATAAGTGCTGTAAGATTACATGAGATATTTATAAATGCTAATGCTGATAATTTTTGGCATAGCCTGCAATATTTCTTTGATATGGTAGTGCATTCATCGGGTGACCCTAAGATAAACGAAATTGCTTGGCAAAATTTCTTTATGGTCATACCTGTTGTGTCTACAACTTTTCACTCATTCGATAAAATGTTGGCAACATCCGAACATAATGAAATTCCTTGGTTATTTATTGATGAAGCAGGGCAGATATCGCCACAATACGCAGCTAGTGCTATTTACAAATCAAAAAAAGTCGTAGTAGTCGGTGATCCGCCGCAAACAGATCCTATTTCTATATTAAAGCAAGATTTAATGAACAAATTATGTGAACATTTTAAGGTTTCATATCCTGGAGTAGTCACCTTCGGAAGTTTCCTTGCAAAACCTAGCTGACCGTAATTCTTTATATCAAACAAAAATAGATGATGTTACGGTTGGTTTCCCTTTATTAGTGCATAGAAGATGCCAAAATCCGATGTTTAAAATATGTAACAAAATAGCTTACGGTGACAAAATGATTTTTGCTACCTCTGACTGTAACTCTGATATTAGAACGATTTTAGGTACTTCAAAATGGATAGATATAAAAGATAATAAGGTTCAACGTTATAAATATGAATCGGAAGCCGAATTGCAAAAATTACTAGAGTTATTAAAACAAGTATTAAAAGAGAAAAATGGGGATGATTTGCTCAAACAAATTTACATTATTACAATGTATAAAGATTACAGTGAATCTATTCGTAGAAAATTGAATGAAATATATGACGATTCAAGATATGAGAAAACAATTCAAGCATTTGGATATAAAAATATCGGCACTATTCATGCATTTCAAGGCAAAGAAAACGATAATAATACTACTAGGAGCTCAGCATCCTCTTGATCAAGGTGCAAGAAATATAATGACGAAAAAGCCAAACGTCTTAAACGTCGGTATTAGCAGACCTAAAAATAACCTTTATATTATCGGTAGCCTTGAGATTTGGCTGAAACATAAATATATGCCGGAAATCTATAATATGCTTGGTGATAAATATTATACTTAGATAGCACTACAAGAATTGGCTAACTGTCTAGACTGGCGGGGGGTACGTTATGCGAACCCTTAACCAGTTTAGATTAGCCTTGATTCAGGCTACACTTAGGCCTTTTTTTTATGCATTAGTACCAGCTCCAAATATTTAGTTTAAATATATTTTGCTACATCATACCCCATGCTCATTAGTCCGGCTAAAATAAGCTCCATTATTATTAATTGCTTCGTAGATTAAAATTAGGGCTTAGTAATGTAGTGGCAACTTGTAGCAATTCTGGATTATTGAAAAGCGGTTTGTAATAAATTATTTCCTTTGCTATAAATGTAATTACACTAGTGGATTCGTTTATTTCTTGAAGTATCTTTCTTAAATCTATAACTGTTCCTTTAGTAATGTTGCCGTCTAAAAGTTTTCCCATCCAGTTTGTTATTTGCTCTATACTAACATTGTTTTCTAAAGTTTGTACTTTACTTGATATTTCGTTTATTTGTGTTTGTATCACTGCACTATCTTTAATGTTAGCAGTTTCTAATTTCGTAATTATTTTTTTACTGTTTCGTTGAATATATTTAACTTTTTTGAGTTTGTTTTTCTGCCATTTCATTAACTTCATCTTCTAAATCTACAACTGTCCCCTCGGTAATTTCGTTTCCTATAAGCTCTGTTATACTTTGAGTTATATTTATTATGTCGTTTTTATCTGTTAGCTTCTGAACCTTATTAAGTATTCTATATAAGTTATTCTCTATTATAGGCTTGTCTGCTTCATCAATATTAGTACTATTTTGTAAGTTAAAAATTATCTTGCCTATTATTTGGTAAATATTTGCTTTCTCTGCAATAATAAGTTTTTCGTCCTCGTTTTTATATATATTTGTTTTATTGAATTGATTATTTAGCTCCTTTACTCTTAAAGTTAATAAGTCATATATATTTTTAAAATTATTTTTTATAACTAAATTTAATACTGTTGCACCTTTATTATTATTAACATGATGAATAGCTTGAGTCGTTCTAGGTATTAATAACTCACAAACCCTTTCTAAACCGTTCCATACAGCTAAAGTTAAGGTAGTATCACCTCCATGAGTTATATGATTAATAGCTTGATCCAGCATTCTTGAAATTGGCCACATGCATACCTCGCCTCAGCCTTTCCATGCAGCACAAGTTAAGGCTATAGTACCATAAGTTTTGGTAATAGTATTAATAGCCGGAGCGCTCATTAGAGGGATTAGTTGCATGCATACTTTACTTAAGCTTTTACTAGCAGCATAAGTTAAAGCCGTATCGCCGTTATCGTCTATCTTGTTAAGCGTGTCACCGTTTAGCTCTTTAACTAAATTTTCTGCTTCTTCTTCCTGACTTTCTTTTATTACTAAAATTAGTTGATTATATTTTAGCTCATCAAGCTTTAGGTTTTGCTGTTGTTTTTCTTGTTCTTCCAACAGTTTTCTTTTTTCTTCCTCTACTTGTCATGTTTCTAGTTCTTGCTTTTGCTGTGCTTCATATTTCTTTTCTGCTGTTTTTCGGTTATAGTTTTATTTCTGTACAGAGATTCATTAATTATTTTAAATGTTGTCTCGCCTATGTTGTTCCAAGGAAGATAAAGCGACGTTAAAGATCTATTAGCTTTAAGTGCTGCAGCTAAATCTTTTGCTGGTTCATCAGTTATATTTTTATTACTAAGGTCACTTGTTGTACTTTCGGATAATCTTTTGTGCCAGTTTGTTTTAAAAATGTTTAGTATGAACATAATGATATCCTTATTAAACTCTATTTCTTTAATTCTAAAACCCTCCTGAAGTTCAAGAACTGCATTGATATACATTCCTTTAATCTCTCTAAATCACGAAAGATTTTTTTAAACAAACTATCATTCGTTGGGTCTAAATATCTTTGTATATTAATTACTACTTTTAGTATTGCTTATATTATTTTCTATATTTAGTAATTATGGTTTTTGATATCTTACTTATGTACTTTCCGAATAAACCATAATTTTTTGGTGTATAATTGCTACTCATATATAAATTCCATTAAACCTAAGGTTACAGGAGATAAACCTTATATTTATATAGTTTATTATAGCTTTTCCTACTTATGATTTAGCAGATTTTTATAATTTATGTTGTAATCAAAAGCTGAAATAGTTAGGCTATTTTGAATAAATAGAATTTAACTATTGTAAGAAGTAAAAAATGAAAGAACAAAAATTATTTATAAATGATATGAATATATAAATCAACACTGTACAATATTTTTGGTTTTGTTCCTAACAGTAGTTTTCAAAAGAAAACAGAGCCATTCTGTATATTTAATAATGAATCTTTTGGATTATCATACGTACCTATCACCGAAACTCCACAATTCCTATTAACAAGAAATTTCTTCGTAAAACTAGATATTTAATATATTAATATTTATTTAGAACCCATAAATATTAATATATGAAATGCCCTTTCATGCGATGCTCAAAATCAATGGTATGCAGCAAAAGATGGCGAAGAGGTTAGTGTTCATTACGTTACCATACAAGAAATAAAAGAATTAAGAGAGTTAGTAGAAAGTGATAAAGTTAAATTATCATCTCATGATAAAATAGAAACAATTGAGCTTATAGATCAATATGAAAAAACTTATCCAGACTTAATTAAATTAATGGGTGAAGAATATGACATTATATAATCTAAAATAGTTAAAGTTTTTAATAACATTTCAAAAGGTAAGGTATGACAAGACATTTTACATGTAAATCTAATTGGACTGGAGTCATTATAGATTATACTCTCAAAAGGGAGTATGGTCTTAATAAGGAGGATATAAATGCATATAATATATATTTAATAATGTGGAGTAGCTTTTGCAAATGCAAGCTATATTACAACTCCTGGAAATACAGAAGGAGTACAAGGTTGGTGTTGGGGTTTGTGTCACAAATACGATAGTAGTTTACCTTATGTTTCTTGGCGTACTAATGATAGATATAAATGATATAAGAAGGACAGTGTCGCAAGGTGTAAATAATATATTTAATGAGGTAATAGAATGGTTTTCGCAACACAAATGATATAAAATTGGCTACCTAGAAGAAGTAACACAATTAAAAGATTTAGTAGCAAATGATAAAGTAAAATTAGGATGTACCATGTGTAATAATGGTAGCACAAGACTGTAGTAATAAAGAAGAAACGTTGGAATTTTTAAACCTTTATATTTTCGACCCAACCCTTGAGCTTTATTTAAGTCCTCACTCAATTCCGGTAATAGGTGAAATTTTTATACACAAAAACTGAAAAATTTTGGTATAAACAATTAATTCTATTAAAAAAAATTTTTACAAAAAGCCCTCCAATCCCTTATTTTACGAGGAATAGCCCCGCGTTTTTTGTATAGCGTACATATTTTTAGAAAAAAAAATGGCTAAAATTGGTGAAATTTGTAGAAAATAGCGTATAAGTAACAGAACAATATTAGTAGGTTTGTATTAAGAGCTAAAATCCTTGTCAAATAAAGGAAATAAGGCGATAATTTGTATTTGCGAACCTAAATTTGAAAGGCAGAAATCTTGATTACTCCTTGGCTTTTCCGTTCGATAAACTACAAGAATTGGCTAACTGTCCAGACTGGCGGAGAGAGAGGGATTCGAACCCTCGATACGGTATGACCCGTATAACGGTTTAGCAAACCGCCGCCTTCGGCCACTCGGCCATCTCTCCGTTATGGCGTTACTTTATATCATCTAATAAGCAAAATTTCTAGAATTATTTTATAATTTTTCTAACTAAATATAATCATTTTCCGGCTTTACGGAATTGCCCATAATCAAAGCTTCCTTATCACATCCGGGTAGCCCTTTAAAGTCCATATACCAATAACTAGGTAAATCATCCCAACTACGGAAATATTCAATATATTTGTAAAACTGTTTAGCCTTGGCTTCGATAGTTTTAATATTCGTGTTATCATCACAAATATCAAAAAGTTGTTGGGTTATATAATAAATAGATTTAGTATCACTTTTATATTTATCTATTAAGTACTCTATAATTTCGATTCGTTTGTTGAAGCTAAGATGATAAGAGTCTGAAATTAACAATTTTACAAAATTCTCACTATCACTACAGATGCTAAATAATATTTTTGAATGTTCTCAAATAATTTCTGATATTTAACTAAAAACCTATTCCAAGTTATTGCTTCAAGATTAACAAAACTCGTATAGTCTTTTGGTTGGCATTCGGGAATATATTTTTGTAACGGTACTAAAAAATTGAGGTTATCTAAATTTTGATGAAAATTTTGTAATTCTTCACAATGTGCAGCCATAAAAATGATTGTACACTGAGTAATAAGAAAATCTACAAAATAAAATTGATAAATAAATTTGATGATATTTGAATATCTGCTACTAACTCGCTGTCTAGTTTTCTAATATCATTACTATATCACTTATATATTTTAACTCTTCATCTGTGTGATCTACATATTTAATATTTAAATCTTCAAAGGTAATAACTTTACCTTTGGCTATTTTATCTATTATTGTATAGTTTTTAATTATAGGTTCTTCATAATTAGCAATAATATAAATTTCCAGATTATATATATCTTTGAAGTTATTTCGCAGCATATTTTTTACTGCTTTTACCGTATTTTGATTTAGATAATCAAGCTCTAATATATGATTGGTAAGTAATAAACTTGCATGATCTATTTTATTAAAAGGAGCAACATACCATGGATATTCACCTTCTTTAATGTCTTTTTGGATAAGAGCAATTTTTTTTATAACATTCTTCTTTTAAAAATGTATCATTAGTATCTGTTAAGGTTAAATTTTTAAAATCCTCTATTACCTTGTCTAAATAGCTCTGCCAATCACTAGTTAATAATTCTAGCAATTGCTTAAAAAAAACTAAAACTAATTTGCATATAATAATATTAAGTATATTAAGTTAATTTAAAAACTTTATGAATCAGAAGTTATTAGAGACAGTTATTTACTAACGTTATCTAAACAATTCTGTAGTTCTTCTAAATTACTTATATTACTTAACTTATATGGATAATTAATTTTCCGAAGCATATTTGTTAGTACGCTTCCTGCCCCTATTTCTACTATGTGAGTGATTTCTAATTTGTTAAATAGTTCTAAAGTTTCACGCCATCTAACTCGTCCGCATATCTGAAGAATTAAATTTTGTTTGATTTCTGTAGGATCTAGAGTAGGTTTTGCGGTATAATTTTGGATTATCGGTATCAGAGGCTTATTAATTACAGCTTTATCAAGAGCTACTCGCATTTTTTCTTCTGCCGGCTTCATTAAGCTACAATGAAATGGAGCACTGACTTTCAGTTTTATCGCTTTATAACCTAAATCTTTAATTATACTAATAGCATGATCTATAGCTGTGGTCTTACCGCTAATAACTATTTGTCCTTCGATGTTATCGTTGGCAATTTGGCATAAATTTATTTTGTTGATCTCTGCTAATATTTCTTCAAGTTTTTGAAGCGGAATATTGATACAAGCCGCCATGCTTCCCTCACCTTCAGGACATGCCTCCTGCATAGATGTACTACGTATATGAAGTAGTTTTGCTGCTGTCTCAAGGTTAATACTTTCGGTACTACATAAAGCACTATATTCACCTAGCGAATGACCGGCAGCATAATCACAAAGACTATCCAAACTTTTACCGGTTTCAGCTTTGATAATATTTATTATTGCCATAGATACGACCATTAATGCCGGTTGTGCGTTAGTGGTTAAGGTAAGTTCTTCAGAAGGTCCATTAAAAATTATATCAGTGAGTTTTCGGTTTAGTACTTCATCAACGATTTGAAAAGTTTCTTTGGCGGGTTTAAAATTATCATAAAAATCTTTTCCCATACCGATCAATTGCAATCCTTGACCGGGGAAGATAAAAGCTGTTTTCATATTTTGTATTATCGATTGAGTTTATTAATAGATTTTATTAAAATTTTCTAAAATAGTCAAATTATTTTAAGCATTTTAAAACTGTTTTTCAATTGTTACGTTATATATAATTTTTACAAAAGTATTAATTTTTCTTAGCTCTATTAATTTGATTACTTCCAACTAACTATAAATTAAACTAAGAAAATATAAACAAGGAAATTAGTTATGAAGTTAAAAGAATATTTTAAAAAGTTAGAAAGTACAGCTGTTGGTCTGTGGCTTGCTGCATTTAAAAAATTATTTAGTAAAGAGGCATTAGAAGAGGAAATACTGAATATAAAACTAAAGGAATCTGAAAAGCAAGAGGTTAATAAAAAAGATTTAGTTATTTTATCTAATAATGTTATTGAAATTGAACAAAAAGATACAATAGAGCATGAAATTTCAAGAGTTAACCAATATAACGAAAATATAGGTTTGGTATTTACTCTAATTACCAATATTCAATTAGAAAAATTTGCAGAATTTATCTCTAATTTACCGAAAAAAACATAGTGAATTTAAGGATTACTTTCGTAGTGAAGAACAAAAAGATGGGTGTTTTAAAGAAGATGCTTATAAAAAAGTTGTTAATAAAGGTAAATTAGTTGAAAAATTCCAAAACTCATGTAAATATAATTATGAAAAAATAGAACAAAATGTTCATGAATTACAAGCTTATTTAGATTCATATGAATATAATTGTGGTATGCTTAAATCTGATTTATTAGGGCATGATTATTATCATAATGCATAAATTATTATGCTATCTATTTTAGAAGTAGCGGTTTCAATAAAAATCTTATTAATTTTCTTATGACAATCTAAATATAAATGATTTAAATTTAAGATATAGGAGTTAAATTGAAATAAAAAATATTTAAGTTGAAATTTAAATAAATGTTACTACTATTATGTAGTATCTAACTAAATTCTGTGGAATTAATGATGTTTGATCAGTTAAATATCTTATATCCTCTGTTAATAAGTATTTTTATTTTTCTTGTTTTAGTTGTTATTTCTAAAATAACAAAGTATAAACAAGCCTTAAAAGAAAAAAATTTAAGTATTATTCCTTATTACCTTTTTCATAAGCATAATGCAGGGATGGTAATTGTTTAAACCTTTCTATTTTAATTCTTGCTTTATTTTCAAAGAAACTTTCTAAAATTTTTAACATAAGACGCTATTTAAATATATGTGCGTCTTAATAGTATAATAGTATATTATATTTAATATAGCCGCTACTAATTGAGAAATTTATCGCAAGTTTGTCTGGCTATTTCATACCAGCAATTTTCAGGAGTGGTAGATTTATTACTAAAACCGCATATAATCAGCTTGTCTTTAGCTCTTGTCATTGCAACGTAGAGTAGTCTTATATATTCTTGCAAATCTTTTAATTTTTCAGCTTCTTTCAGCTCTTGCAAAAACTCAGGAGTATCGGCAGCATTAGCAGAGAAAAACATTTCTCCTTTATCATCCCAAATAAATTTATTGCTGTTTATCGGTAAAGTAGTAGAATCGCATAATATAACAATAGGAGTTTCAAGCCCTTTAGAGCCGTGGACGGTCATTACTCTTATTTTGTCTGAATGCTCCATATCACGTTTAATATAGATATCGTTATTCTCAAACCAAGCAACGAATCCTTGCAGTGAATTATCTATATCATTTGCATAGTTTTTGCTTAATGTTAATAGCTCATTTATCATAAAGTCATCACTATTATCATCGTAAATCTCTCGTAAATTTAGATTATGCACCACTAAATCAAAGAAGTTCTCAACAATCGATATTTTATAAATTTCAATTAGAGAATCTAACTTATTATATATCTCCTCATGTGAAGAGAGTATATCCCATAAGCTATTCTCACTTTTATTTACAAGAAGTTCGTATAATTGCTGCTCGCTTATTCCAATAATCGGTGATTTTAGTAAACCGGCAAGATTTAAATCATCATCAGGTAGTAAAACAAATTTAGCTAATGAAATTAAATCCATTATAGTTAGATTTTCCTTAAGGTTCATTCTGTCGCTTACCTCAACTTTAAGCTTAGCTTTGCTAAGTTCTTTGATCAGATTATTACTAAATTCATCTCTCTTTCTTACTAATATCATGAAATCTTTTTCAGATATTTTGTTTGTAGTAGACGGTAAAATTGCTTCGCTTTCTATTTGTTCTTTGATAAAATTTACGATTTTTTCTATGAGTAAATCGGCAGCAGATTTAGAATTTTCATAATCTTCAGGTAGTGCCCAAAAAAGCTCTTCTTGTTTTTTACTCGTCACTAATGGCCAAACCGTTACAGAGCCTTGATATGTACAAAATGAGGATATTAAAGGATTATTCGCAAGGAATAAACTCGGGTAATTGGATTTTATATTTTTTAAAACATTATAAGTAAATTGTACAATCTCTGCACATGATCTATAAGAATATTTAAGGGTGATATTTTTGAATTTCTTATTAGCATTTGTAAGATTTGCTTTTAGTCGCTCATTTACTAAGTTGAAATTATGAAGATCAGCCCCTTGAAAACTGAAGATCGATTGTTTATCATCGCCGACTATGAAAACACTATTATTTGGCCTCTCTACAGCATTAAACTCTGTTATTAAAGTAGTAATAATATTCCACTGCGGGGGGCTTGTGTCTTGTGCTTCATCGACAAGAATATGATTTATCTCGCTTTCAAGCTTATGCAGCAACCACTCATGAGTAGTTTTATTATTTAGTAATTTCTCGGTGTAGTAAATTAAATCGTCGTAATCGAGTAAATTATTTTCTTCCTTATATGAATCGTATTTTTTTAAAATAATATGCGCAAGTTTAGTAAGTAAGTTTGTATGATATTCTAGCTCTTCTATGCGACGCAGCTCATCTAATCGGTAAATTTCAGAGGTAATTTTTTCTAGCTCGAGTAATAATTTAGGATATTTCCTTATTAATTCTTTCGATAAAAGGCTTTGTCGTTTTTTTCCGTCTTTGGTAAAAAAAATTTCTTTCGGTGCTATCTCCAAATCATACTCGGCAAATAAGTTTTTTACCTTATCGTAAATATTATTTAATTCCCTTAACGCTAATCTTTTATTAGATATTTCTTTGGGAATTTGCTTATTTATAAATAACTTTCTGAATTTAATTTTCTGCTCGATTATCTCGGTAAAAATATCTTGCAGAGTTATTTCATGAAATCGGTTAAGTAAAATTTTAATTAAGTCATTATGTTCATCGCTTAAGTAAATTTCGTTTCTGATATTTAGGAAGATATCTTGTAATTTAGTTTCTTCAAGGATTTTAAATTCCGGTGTTATGCCGGCTTCTAAGGGAACAGTTTTAAGGATTTTTTGACAAAAAGCATGAATTGTATAGATATTTAAAAGCTTATTGCTATTTAGTATTTTATCATATAAAGTTTTTGCGTTTTCTGTTTCTTGCGGTGATGGCTTATTGCCGCTCATTAAGAAAAGTGCTTCTTCTAGTTTCTCGGCGTTGCAAAGAGAAAGATATTTAAGTCTGCTATTAATCCTTACTTGCATCTCTATAGCTGCAGCATTAGTAAAAGTAAGGCATAAAATATTGGAAGGCTCTACGCCCGTTATTAACAGACGTAAAAATCGATCAGTTAGGATTTTGGTTTTACCGGTACCGGCAGATGCCGATACCCAAACGGAGTAATTAGGATCGGATGCTTCTCTTTGTAAATCACTCATTTATGTATCGATTTTCTACTGTCACCCCGTGGCTTGACCACGTGGTCCAGTCTTTTTAATTATTTTTCTGGATCTCGCTACAAGCTCGCGGGATGACATCCACAGCCATATAACGACGCCGATAAATTGCATATATTACGATTAAAGAAATAGCAAGTCCAAACCAAGTTAGGGCGTATTCTAAATGGTCATTTCTGATTGCTGCTAAATGATTTATTGCAAGAGGTAATAAAATATCTAGATTGCTAATATCTTTTCCTGCCGCAATAATATAAAAATTCTCAAGATCTAAGCCTAACACTTTGGATGTTTCTTTTAAATTTAGTGTTAGCCACACATTATTTTTTATATCGTTAGCAGGTAAGTAGATACGAGTTTTTTCTGATGGCATGGTAACACCGATAATCTCGTGCTGCCGGTCGTTTGTAGCCTGCGTGATAATATTTTTATTGCGATGACTGAACCAACCTCGTGCTACTAAAATAACTTTATCTTCTATGGTTTTAAAAGGAGTAACTAAATAATATCCGTCTTTTTCACTCGACATTGACCTTCTACCGTATAAATATATGTCTTTATTAGGCAAAAATTGACCGGCAATTTTTACTTTGTGATAAGGTAAAGCGTCTTGAATTTCTGCTAAATTAATTGCAGGTGAGGTTAGGTTAGCTTGCATTGAAGCTAAAAATAATTTCTTTTCTTTTAAACGACTAAGCTGCCAAAAGCCTAAAGAGATAAGTATTGTAAAGGTTATAAATACAAGAAAATTTGTTTTCATAGATAATTTAAGGGGATTGTTGATAATCGTCATTGTGAGCGCGAGCGACTAAAAGGAGCGTGGCAATCGCATGAAATAATATAAAATGCCTGAGATTGCCACGTCGAGGCTTTGCCTCTCCTCGCAATGACGTTTTACTAAGCAGTTTTTAAAATCCTACTGAGAAACTCTTTATGTTTTTGCAGCTCTTCTTTTGTAGGTTTAATAACAATAGTAGCTTGCTCTGTTTGGTTATTTACTTGATTAGTTGCTAAATTATTTATTCCGGCAGATTTATCAACCATTTTAAAAGCGGATTGTCTACCGCCCATTAACTCTACATATATTTCTGCAAGTAATGCTGCATCTTTCAAAGCTCCGTGAAGCTGCCTACCTGAATTATCAACTTTAAATCTTTTACATAATGCATCAAGATTATATTTTGAGCCTGGAAACAGGCTTCTAGCCATTACTAAAGTATCAATAGTATTTGCTAGTTCCAAGAGTTTAATTTCGGTTCTTTTTAATAATGATAATTCATGATTTAGAAATTTAATATCGAAAGGAGCATTATGAATAATCAGTTTGCTATCTGAAATAAACTCTAAAAAATCATCGGCTATTGTATGAAATAGAGGCTTGTCTTTTAAAAATTCGCCGGATATGCCATGAATTCTATAAGCCTCAAAAGGCATATCTCGCTCAGGATTAATATAAAAATGAAAATTCCTGCCTGTTAATACCTTATTTACCATCTCAATAGCACCGATCTCAACGATGCGATGACCTTGTCGTGGGTCAAGTCCCGTAGTTTCGGTATCTAAAATTATTTCTCTTAAACTCGACATTCCAAATCCTTTATTAGCTTCGCTATTTGTTTCTCCAAGTCTAACATATCAACACCGCTATTTATAGCAAAATCTGCTTTTGCTATTTTGCTCTCTTGTGATAGTTGAATTTCTTTGATTTTATTATAAATTTCTATATCAAACGAAGATCTTGTTATTGCTCTTTGCATTCTTATTTCTTCAGAGCAGTATATTGTTACGACAAAATCAAAATATTTATCAAATTTAGCTTCATAAAGCAGCGGTATTTCGGCAAAGCCAAATTTGGAATTAGCATTTTCTTTTTTAAATAAAATGAGTTTATCTATTAGTAAGGGGTAAATAAAATTTTGTAGTTTTTTTCTAGCTAGGTCGTTATTATAAATTAAATTACTCATTTTTCCAATATTGAAAGACTCAATTTCAGGTAGTAATTTTAAAATCTGAGTTTGCAAAACTACATCTTGATATAATTCTTTTATGCATCTATCGGCACAAAAAGTTTTATATCCTTTTTCTGCTAAATAATCCAACATAAAAGTTTTGCCCGCTGCATAGCTACCGGTAATACCTATTGCTAACATTTTGTTATAAAAATTTTATGTTCATTAGCGAGTTTTATAGTTAATTCTTCTTCGACTATAATTACGTTATTTTTTTGAATCGCTACCCCTTTGTAATTATATTTAGCAAGATTCTTTATAGTATTAGGACCGATCGTCGGCATATCTAGTCTATTATCTTGACCTAATTTCGCTATTTTTACTAATACTCCTCCATGAGGATTTTTACGTAAAGCTGCACATCTCGTTATTAAATTATCCGTTCCTTCGGCAGCCTCTATACCAAGTATGTAGCCACTTTCAACTATAACCGATTGTGCGATGTCGAATGAACTTAGATGATTCAATAATTTTATTCCAAGCTCAATATCATTTTTATTTGAACTTATAGGGTTAGTATCGGTTATAATATTGGAGTTACCTTGTTGATTTTTATATATTTCATTACTTGAAATTACCTTGAAACCGTAACTTTCAAAAAAATCCGCTACTGTTTTTAGCAAACTATCATCTCCTCGAATTTTTTGCCCAACTATTTTGAAAAGCAATAAACCGCCTATTGTATCTACGGCTAAATTTTTAAAATTCGGTCTATTAACTCCACCGATAAAAATAATATTTTTTACCTCATGCTCCTTAAAATATTTTATAGCTTCCCCGACCATACCGATTTTTAAAATCTTATATTCAAAATCTTTAATTTGATCTATATCAGTTTCGTCTTTAATTGCCGCTATATAGCAATTACCGCCTTGCTTTGTATAATTACCTGCTATTAAGTAAGGTAATGAACCTCTGCCGGCGATAATTCCAAGATTTGGTAGCATAATTAAGTTTTTAATTTAGAATTCTAAACATTTATTATAAGTCCATTTTTAATATAAATCTAGAATTCTTATTTGACCTTTACATTTTAATCAAATTAAGGCATAATATTTGGTGCTAATTATAGCTATAGTAATAAACGTAATTTAGAATAGAGGTTGCGGACTCGGGGGCAGTACCCGACGCCTCCACCAAAACTTTCTAAATAACTTGCTCCTAAAGGTAATTTGTACGTCGATCCGGTACTCGAATCCTCACGTTACTTGCGTGTACGCTGCGGTTCTGCGTTCCGTGTCGCCTTCAAATGCCTCTTTATTAGCTACGTCATTTAGAAAATAAATATATAATAACTCTTAAAGAGTAGACAATACGAAGTTCATCGAGTATTTTTGGGGGGCGAAATAGGATCGACGTGCCTAATAAAAAGATTGCTTTTACTCGGGATGATTCCGCCGATGGCTTTTGCCATATGGGTCAAAACAAAGAAACGCAAACGATAATAATCGTTCTGTAGGTCGTTTAGCTTTAGCAGCTTAACCCTACGCGGCTGGAGGGTGTGCCGGGCAACAGAAAAACCCTCGCTTATACTTTTTTAATTTGAAAAATTGGCATTGCCTAAAAACGGTTGATCCTGTCATTGCGCGCGAACGTACGTAGAGAATGTGGCAATCTCATAAAGTAGGACTCCTAAGATTGTTTCGTCAAAACTTACAGTTTTTCCTCGCAATGACGTAAACTGTTCAAATTAAACTTCGTCGACCTATTTTTATTTATTTTTCTCGTATGAATATTGAATATAAAAAATTTGTGCATGAATATATGCTAGAATTTGTGAAAAAAATTCTAACAAAAATTCAGCATGAAAATTTATATTGGGATCAGTTAATATATATATCGTACAGAACCGATAACCCTGCGGTAATTTTACCTTCAAAAGTTAAACAGGCATATCCGAAACAGATAACAATAGTACTGCAATATCAGTTTGAAAATTTAATAGTAAATGATACGGGCTTTTCTTTAACGGTAAGTTTTGACGGTGTTAAAGAAATAATTTACGTACCTTTTGATGCACTTATTAGCTTTGTTGATTCCAATAATAATTACAGTCTAACTTTTAATCATTCGTTAAATATACACGAAAATCCTCAACATGAAGAGGAAATAAGTAATAATAAAAGTTATCAGACTTCATCATCTTCAAGTCCAAATGTTATAATGTTAGATAAGTTTCGTAATTCTTCTAAACCTAGTTAATGCATATTATGGATTCAAAAGTAGTGATATATACTGATGGTGCATGTGCGGGGAATCCAGGTCCCGGAGGGTGGGGAGCTTTGCTTCAATTTAATGATACTAGCAAAGAAGTATTTGGGTATGAGTTAGATACGACTAATAATCGTATGGAAATTACGGCAGCACTTGAAGCCTTGAGGATTTTAAAAAAATCTTGTAATATTGAGATTTATACCGATAGTAAATATTTGCAACAAGGAATTACCGCTTGGATTCATAATTGGATAAAAAATAATTGGTGTAAAAGCAACAATGAACCCGTTAAAAATGCCGATTTATGGCAAAAATTATACGCAGAATTGAGTAAACATACTATTATTTGGAAATGGGTAAAAGGTCATGCAAATAATAGCGGTAATATTGCTGCCGATAAACTTGCAGTGCAAGGAAGAGAAACTGCTATAGAAATTTTAAAATGTCGTGGATAGATAAGTTGTTTATTACTTTTTTTCACAAAAAAGTAGGAGAAGATGAGTTTTTGAATCAATATTATGAAAGCCGTAATATTGATTATTTAGGGCGTCCAAGGAGGTTTGTTATTTATAAAAATGTAAATGAACCTACAAAAATTCCGCCAAGTTGGCACGCTTGGTTACATCATTTAGTAAATGAGATACCAAAAAATATTCAGCTTTTGCCATGGCAAAAGAATAATAAAATAGTTAAAAAGCTGCCTAAAACATCAAATCTTAAATATAATAGATGGCAACCGTAATTAATTAATAAAATATAAAAAACAATGCAACAGAACATTATTGAAACAATTATAGGCTTTGTAGTATTAATTATTGCTTTGCTATTTTTGATTTTTGCCTACAAAACGGGTAGTTCTATAACTAGCTCAAAAGGCTATCAGGTAACTGCTCATTTCCAAAGTGCGGAAGGGATAGTAGTCGGAAGCGACGTAATGATTTCAGGTATAAAAATCGGTAGTGTAAAGAAAATTACTTTAGATCCAAATAGCTTTTATGCAAGTGTATATCTAAATATTAATGATGATGTTAAAATACCTAAAGATTCTAAAGCCCAAGTAGTCACCAGCGGGTTACTTGGAGGTAAATATATTTCAATTGTACCGGGTAATGACGATGAAAATTTAGCGGCTAATGAAGAGATAAAATATACTCAATCAACAATTAATATTGAATCATTAATTAATAAAATTATTTCTTCATTCGGTAGTAAGTAGAAGTAATACGAAATAAAAAATCATTAAATTTAGCCGAATTTAGTTTAGATTCGGTTTTTTTATTGTTTAAACTATTGTAAAGTTCTTATAAGAGGAGTATCGTATAGTTTTGTAGGCAAAATAATTTGCTTAACAAAATGTAAACTAATAAAGGAGTAAATTATGAAAGAATCAAAGTCAAACTCTGTTAAAGCAGATGTCGAAGGTATCAAAAAAGATATTGAAAGCTTAGTGTCAAGATTACGTAATTTAAAAGGTAAATCCGGAGATATTCTCTAGATGAGCAGTTAGGTAATTTATCATCCGTTATGGAACATTATAAAGATAAAGGAATGGATAAAGGTAAAGCTAATGTAGCGGATTTATGTGAGTCGACACGTGACCACCCCTTTGCGGAATCCCGCCTCCGCTTTTGGTGCAAGCGTATTGCTCGCTATTCTTATGAAATAGGTAATTCAATGTTAAAATCTCTAATATATTAATTATTAAAAAGTAGCATTAAGCAAGAAGAGAAATCTTATGGCAAACCATTTGTCTATTTTTTAAATATTCTCGGTTTAGTTTTAATAATTATTGCTAATTATTGTTATTGTTTGGATAGTCTGGAATTTTATTTTCTTATGCAAAGCGGAATAATTTCTATTATATCTTCTATGGTTATTGAAGTTGTTAGATGTTATTTAAAATACAAAAATAGATATAGTACTTTAGATTGTTTAAGATCAAAAAGTAGAGAGTTAGTAGAGAGCATCAGTCCGTCGTTTACTGACTTAGTCTCAACTAAGACCTTAAGATATTTACCTACGATAATTCGCTATGTTCCAAGTACCGTACTGACATTTTTAGTATGTACTTATATTAAAAGCAAATTCTTAAAAAATGTTATATATCCACTTTTAGGTCAGTAGTAATTTATTTCTCGGTTTAGGTAACTCTAAACCGAGCTTTAAATAATTCTGTCTTACTTAAAAATATAGTTTCAATATTAAGTCTTGATGCCAAATTTTGTAAGATTCGCTTATACGACTTCGTTAAGCTCACTCTTATTGCTATTTGAGTGTCTGATTTTGTTTTTGGGAAATCTACATTATCTTAGCCAAGTGTATGAAAGTGTTTAAGCTTTCTTCGTCGTCTTTGGTCATTATATAAGTCACTTTGACATATATAAGCATTTGATGTGTTTTGTCCGATATTTTTTTTTCTCTAAAAACGCGTATAATTTATGAGTATTGTTATGTTCATCTTGTATACTAAACACTTTATTTGCTGCAACTGATTTATCGGATTTTGATATAAAATCATCAAGAAAATAGTTTAAAGAATCTCTAAACAATTCGCTTAATTGCTTATCATTTTCAAGTTCTGCATATGATAACGATCTTGCGGTTTTCAACTTAAAATATGATTTAATCATTTCAAGAGCAGAATATCTATCGCAGTTATTATTAAGAATTTTATATAACATTTTTTTATCAAAATATGCAGGTATTATTTTTAAATCCTTATTAATAATTTGCTGTTTGTAATAAGATAATTGACGCATAAACACGATAACAGTAGTTGTAAGGCCTGCAACTAAGATAGAGTATAAATTTAGTGATTGAAAAAGCATATTTTGAATATATTTAATTATAACTACCAATGATAGTATAGTATTTTTGCTGCTCAAAAAAATGCACCATTACTGTATATTACTTATTTTTTTCTTTCAATTAGTTTATTTATCACATATCTATCATGCTAATAAAATAAAGTAAATTTTAAAGTACTAATTATTAGTTTGTTTCTTGCTTTTAACGTTACTATTTGCTGGGGAATACAGTTCAATCCTATATAATTACAACTATAAAAAACATTGCAATATATTATAACTTTTTTCTATCAATTCACGAAATATATTAAGTTGTACTTCCTTTTCTTATTTATCGTATAAAGCGAAATTTCCTATTGATTTTTATATAAAACAGTATAAATTTCTTTACAATTTAATTTTTTGTAAAGAATTTATGCTAGGCTATGAAAAAGAACAGAGAAGTTTAACAAGCGACCAAAAAGAAGCCACAGGAATTTTATCTACAGCTACTTTTCTTGAGTATTTTGATTTAATGTTGTACGTCCATTGAGCAGTATTGTTAAATGAATTGTTCTTTTCTAAATATGATTCGAGTGCAGCTTCTCTTCTCTCTGCCTTTACCTTTTGTTCTACCTTTATATTTAGACCACTAGGAGCATATGTTTTTGGTCGAATAGGTGATAAATTAGGGCGAAAATCTACTGTTATTATGACAACTACCTTAATGGCTTTATCCTGTATAATTATGGCAAATGTTCCTACTTATGAACCAGTAGGTTATTTTGCTGCTGTATTAATCACAATTTGCCGTGCAATTCAAGGTATGGCTTCTGTAGGTGAAATAGTGGTAGCAGAACTTTATTTAACTGAAATTACAAAACCACCTACACAATATCCCGTAGTTTCTTTTATCGCCGTAGCATCAGTAATTGGGACAACTGCAGCTTTAGCTATAGTATCTTTAGTTACTACTCAAGGATTTAATTGGCGTCTTGCCGTTTGGATAGGTGCAATTATTGCAGTTGTGAGAGGCTACGCTAGAGCTCATCTTAGAGAAACGCCTGATTTTGTAGATGCAAATGCTAGACTTTTACGAAAATATGAAAAAGCAAATATCGACAAAAAAGAATTAAAAAACGATGAGATTTTTAACCAAAAACCTAAATAAGAAGACAACTATATATTTTTTCATAATGAGTTGTGCTTGGCCCATATGTTTCTACTATACTTATATTACTTGTGGTGAAGTTTTAAAGAATGCATTTGGATATAGTGCAGCTCAGGTTATTCATCATAATTTTATTATTTCAATGTTCCACCTAGCTAGTATGTCTTTAATATGTTTTCTAAGTTATAAAATATATCCTTTAAAAATTCTTAGAGTAAAATTAACTTTACTCTTTATATTTATTCTATTTCACCATACCTTTTAAAAAGTACAACTACACCTTTCCAGCTTCTTTTAATTCAAATAGGTTTGATAATATGTTCATTTGATACTGTTTCTGCTGTTTCAAGCTTTTTTAAGCATTTTCCGGTTTTTAAACGCTTTACAGTAGTATGATATATGCTGTTTCTAGAGCCTTAATGTATATAATCACTTCGTTTGGAATTATATATTTACAAAATATTTGGGTCAATATGGTTTGTTTGTTGTGATGGTTCCATTACTTATAATGTGTATGTTTGGTCTAAATCATTTTCAAAAGTTGAAAAAGCAGATTATTCATAGTGAATAATGATATTTGTTTTTGTTGAGAAAATTTATCTTTGTATAAAAACCTATAGCAAATTTCATTAAACTTTTCTTCAATTTCATAACACTCTAAATGTATAGCAACAACTAGAAACTTCTGAAATGTTTCCACAATGATCTGCTTCGCGTTTTCAGATGATTTAGCTGCTAATGTTTATACATTATGAATACGATCAAATAATTTTATAAGTGCGGTATCATATCTTTTTTGCTTAATTAATAGGTTTAAGCTTTCCTCGACACTGATTTTTCCGTGAGGTTTAATTCTCTAGTTACACCTTCTACATGTTTTGCTGTTTCTTTACCAAAAATTTCGATGATTATCTTTTCAGTAAGTTCTGTATCCTCAATATTATAGTGAAGTAGAGCAGCATTTATCATATTAGAAGTAAAAAGCTTAAGCGCTTCGTCTGCTACAAACTCTGCAAGCATAATCGCGACTTCGATCAGGTACGAATAATACGGATCGCCTGACTAACGCATTTGTGAACCATGATATTTACGAGCGTAGTAGATACCTTTTTTAACTTCCTCTATATCAACAGGATTTTTTACTTTAGTGTTTAAATATTCGAGTTTATCAAGTAGCTTTTTAGCGTAAACACAAATTTCAAACTTTTCTTTCCAAGAGCTTATATCTTTCATAAAAGTTATTTTATTTATATTAATAATAGTTGATTACAATTAAAGCAAAAGTTAAAAAATTACAATAACAAATAATTTTTTAACTTTAAATAGATTAATAGCTTTTGGTTACATTGTATTTAAACAATTGCATTTTGTGTTATTATTTATTTTTGCTTCTTATTCTTGCTGTAATTTATACTCTGCTGCTTTTTCTTCTATATAGTTAAAAAAGAAATAACAAAAAGTTAAAAAACTAGTGAGAATAATAGCAAATGTTATTAATATTAACTTAAGCTCTTTCCTTGCATTTTGAGCTTTTAAACGCTTTTCCTCCTCTTCATCTATTATTCACTCAGAGGTTAAAGTTTCTCTGTCATTTCCCGCGAAAGCGGGAATCCAGAAAAAAGCGAGATAAATCGAGCTTTTAATTTTTATATTCCAGGATAAACTATAGTATGCTAAGATATTGCTTTTAAAAATAAGTGATTATCAGTGTCAAAATTTTCTTTTAATATTCATCATCAGCATAAAAAAGCTAGAAGCGGTATTATCGTAACCGCACACGGTGAGATGCGTACTCCCGCTTTTATGCCGGTTGGAACGAGAGGAACGGTTAAGGCAATGCTACCTGAATCGGTAGCCGAAACGGGGGCGGATATATTGCTCGGCAATACTTACCACTTAATGCTTCAGCCGACTGCCGAACGTATAGTACTGCTTGGTGGCTTACATAAATTCATGAATTGGGATAAGCCGATATTAACCGATTCTGGCGGTTTTCAGGTAATGTCGCTATCGAAGTTACGCAAGATAACCGAAGAGGGAGTCAGTTTCAGTTCTCATATTAACGGCGATAAATATATGTTAACTCCTGAGCGTTCTACCGAAATACAATATCTGCTCGGTAGCACAATCACTATGGCTTTTGATGAATGTACGCCTTACCCTGTAACCTTTGAAGAAGCTAAAACTTCTATGCAGCTTACGACTAGATGGGCGAATAGATCACGTAATGCTTTTGTTAAGCGGGAAGGCTATGCACAATTCGGTATTATTCAAGGTAGCGTTTACGAAGAATTACGTGAGCAATCGGCTAAAGATCTAGTAGAACTTGATTTTGAGGGTTATGCTATAGGTGGACTTGCAGTAGGTGAGGGGCAGGAGCTTATGTTTAAAGTACTTGATTATGCTCCTGATTTTCTGCCGCAAAATAAGCCGCGTTATTTAATGGGAGTCGGTAAGCCTGCTGATATTATAGGTGCGGTTAGCAGGGGTATAGATATGTTTGACTGTGTAATCCCGACACGCGCAGGTCGCAACGGTCAGGCTTTTACGAAATACGGTACTGTAAATATCCGCAATAGCAAATATGCCGATGATAACAAGCCGCTAGAACATGATTGCCTATGTCCTGCTTGTAGAAACTATAGTAAAGCTTATCTACATCATTTAGTTAGAATCGGTGAAATACTTGGCTCTATGCTAATGACATGGCATAATTTAACATATTTCCAAAATCTCATGAGCCGTATTAGAGCATATATTAAACTAGGTAAAGATTTTGATTTTGATTCTTAAAGTGACTAGTTATAAAACATGCCTTATTACATGTAAACTTACTTAAATAGGTTATGTTATGAAAAAAGTTTGTGCAGATCACACTTCAGTGATTATAACTAGACAAAAACAAAAACCGGTGGTTATTATGTCGCTTGAAGATCATAATGCTATGGAGGAAACTATACTTGTTAAAAAGTCCTAAAAATGCTGAAAGACTAAAACGAGCAATTAGCGATTTTGAAGGAAATAAAAATTTTAGGAATTGGATTTGATTGTAAATTAAAATAAAAGTATGAACTACTAATGCAAAATATTGATTTAATATCTGAAGAGGAAGCACAAAAATTACTAGAAGAACTCGCTGATAAAATAGCAGCGTATAACCATGCTTATTATATAGAAGATAATCCTTTAGTTTCTGATAGCGAGTATGATCAGCTATTTAATACCAATCTCAAGTTAGAACAAAAATTTCCTCATTTAATTTTAGAAAATAGTCCTAGCAAAAAAGTAGGGGCTAAAATAGCAAATAAATTTGCTAAAGTTACGCATCAAGTGCCTATGCTATCTCTCAGTAATGCTTTTGATGAGCAAGATGTGAGAGATTTTGTAGACCGTATAAAAAATTTCTTACGCCTTAATGAGTTTGTTCCTATCTTTTGTGAACCTAAAATAGACGGTTTGTCTTTTTCTGCTGTTTATAAAAACGGGGTGCTTACAACGGGAGCTACAAGAGGTGACGGATATGTCGGTGAAGATATAACAGCAAATATTAAAACAATCAAAAATTTTCCTCATAAAATAGATAATGTTCCGGAGTTTTTAGAAGTACGAGGGGAAATTTATATTGAAAAACAAGATTTTTTAAATCTAAATAAAGAACAAGAAGAGCAGGGCAAGGATAAATTTGCCAATCCTCGTAATGCTGCTGCCGGATCACTTCGTCAGCTTGATGCTTCTATTACGGCTAAAAGACCGCTCAAATATTTTGTATATTCAGGAGGGGTAACTGAACAGAATCTTGCTTCTTCACAAGATCAATTACTTACAAAATTAAAAGAATGCGGCTTGAACATTAATGAAATATCTAAACTTGCGAGTTCTGAAGAAGAAATTTTCGCCTTTTACGAATATCTCAAAACAAATAGAGAAGATTTACCTTATGAAATTGATGGAGTAGTATATAAACTAAATGATTTTGCACTGCAAAATAGAATGGGCTTTATTGCACGAAGTCCACGCTTTGCTATCGCTCATAAATTTCCTGCAATAATAGGACAAACAAAGTTACTTTCTATTACTGTACAGGTTGGTAGAACTGGTACGTTAACGCCGGTAGCCGAACTTGAACCCATAGAAATAGGCGGGGTAACTGTTAGCAGAGCAACATTACATAATTTCCAAGAAATTGCACGAAAAGATGTGCGCATTAAGGATTATGTATTCCTGCAACGTGCTGGTGACGTTATTCCTAAAATCATGGGAGTTGATTTTGATAAACGTCCTAATGATACAGCAACGTTTGATACTCCTTTATTTTGTCTGTCATGTAATTCTAAGTTGCATTACATGCCTGAAGATATTATTATACGCTGTGATAATGGCCTTAACTGTCCTGCTCAGAATTATGAGCGTATCCGTCATTTTGTATCGAAAAATGCTATGGATATTGAGGGGCTTGGGCGTAAGCAAGTTGAATTTTTAATAGATAAGGGATTGATTAGTAATCCTTTAGATATTTTCTTTTTAAAAGAAAAAAATGACTCTAGCTTAGCAAAACTTGAAAATATGGATGGATGGGGTAAAAAATCAGTAGAAAATCTTTTTAAAAATATAGAAAAATCAAAAAACGTTAGTTTGCCAAGATTTATATATGCATTAGGCATAAGGCATATCGGTGAACAAAATGCTAAATTACTTGCTAGAGAATTTGGCAGCTATAATAATTTTATAGCTCAAATGGAATTGCTTAGAACAAATGAGCCTGATATTTATCAAAAACTAAACAATTTAGAAGGAATCGGTGATAAGATTTTAGTAGATATTATTGATTTTTTTGATGTTAAAGAAAATATTGAGCTTATCAAAAAACTTGGTGAAATATTAAATATTGAAGATTATAAAGAGACTAGAGAACAGAGTAGTTTAACGGACAAGATAGTAGTATTTACCGGTAGTTTACCGACTATATCTAGAGCGGAAGCTAAAGCAACGGCTGAGAAACTTGGGGCTAAAGTTACAGCTGGCGTATCATCGAACACGGATTTAGTTGTAGCCGGTGTTGATGCAGGCAGTAAACTTAAAAAAGCTAAAGAGCTTAATATTAAAATTATTGATGAAGAAGAATGGCTTACGCTTATAAAAAATGTTTAAAGCAAGGCATTGCTAACTAAATGATAGTAAATAAAAAACTCGATGTCATTCCCGCCTACGCGGGAATGACATCGGAAAGCTAAACTACACTATAAAACAACTTTTTCTACGCAATGCTAAACTTTTTGACAAAGATAGAACAGTTATTACAAAACATATTAATAAAATTCTAAAAGAAAGAAAACTAGACAATATAGTATGTACAAATTTTGCACGTACTGCCGTTGATGGTAAAACATACCAAGTAGAATACTATAATTTAGATATGATAATATCAATAGGATATAGGGTAAATGCTAAGAGAGGGATCGCTTTCAGAAAATGGGCTACTAACTTACTTAAAGAACATCTAATTAAGGGCTATAGTATTAATCTACAATGCTTTTACGAAAGATTGCACAGTAAATTATACTATGATATAATATATAATTACTGTAGCTAAATTAGACGAGATGCCTAAATCTAAACTAATACGAGAAGCCATTAAAAATTATTTACTTCAGCAGAAGCAACGGAATGCTTAAATATGGTTTATAAAGTATATGCTCTATGTCATTCCCGCGAGTTGGTCATAGAAGTGAAATTTATGATTAATTTAAAATGAACTATCGTCATATTTATCATGCAGGCAATTTTGCCGATATAGTCAAACATTTAGTCCTCATTAGTATTTTAGCACAGCTCAAGCAAAAAGAAAAACCTTTTGCGGTTTTAGATGCTTTTACTGGGCTAGGTCTTTACGATTTAAACTCGGAGGCAGCTTCTAAAACTCTAGAAAGCGATACGGGAATTAATAAATTACTGCAAGCGACCGATCCTATTCCTCAGCTCTTACAAACTTTTTTAAATATAATAAATATAGCAGGCAAAAGTCACTACCCAGGTTCACCTTTTATAATTAAACAATTATTAAGACCAAATGATCGCTTAATTGCCTGCGAACTGCATCCAAGCGATTATTTAAGTTTAAAAAAATTATTACCAAATGATACGCATAATATAGATGCTTATGATGCTATCAAAGCTTTGCTACCATTTAAAGAGAATAGAGGATTAATTTTTCTTGATCCGCCTTTTGAAGTAAAAAATGAGTTTCAAAAATTACTTGAAGCACTTAAAAAAATTAAGCTACGAGTTCTTAATAATACTGTCTTAATTTGGTATCCTATAAAAGATTTATCTTTAGTCCGTGATTTTTACCACAATTACAAAAATATCGGATTTAAAGAAACTATGATTATTGAATATGAGCTTTTAAATAGTGATAAAAATATGGTAAAGTGTGGGTTAATGTTAATTAACCCTCCAAATATTAGAGGAGAATTAGAGAAATTAACAGAATATTTAAGTGGCACTCTTAATTTGAAATTTACATACATTTATCTTTAATGTCTTTTAAAAAATATATCTTTTTATTGTTTATAGTTTTTCTTGTTCAAGGTTGTAGCAGTATTAAAGAATCTAGTGGTACTACGTTACTTTCTACTACTTTATCTCAATTAAAGCAAAAATATAAAATCAGCCATGCGGATTTAGTAGTACAGTATGATTTAACAAACAAAAATAGCAAATGTATATATGCTAAAAACTTAGGTCTAATAATTAATAACCCTAAACAAAATAAGATTTTTTTACACAAATTCCATAATAAAAACCCGGCAGAATTTAATAAAGCAGCCGAAATAAAAATAGCTGATATAAAGGCAGTTGTAACAAAACTAAATTCAAAATATAAGTTTCTCTCTAAACCGGAAGCTAGCTATTTTGCAAAAAAACAAACTCATAGGAATAATATCTCGGAATTAACCAAGCTTGATAAAATAATTAGTACAATACCGCTTATGATGCCGGAATATGAGCCGAAAATTACTAGCCATTACGGAACTAGGACAAGTCCTCATAAAAAGAAAAGAAAAAAAAAATGTTTCCATAGCGGTATTGATTTACAAGCTAAAAAAGCAGCACCGATATATGCAGCAGCAAGCGGAATTGTTATAAAAGCCGCTAGAGCACCTGATTACGGGAATTTTGTTGAGATTAAACATGGACGCAAATTTGTTACGAAATATGCTCATTTAAAAGAAATATCAGTCAAGGAAGGAAATAAAATTAAGCGTGGTCAATTTATCGGTATACAAGGAAGCACTGGTAATGCAACGGGTGAACATTTGCATTTTGAAATTCTGTTAGATAATAAAGTAATCAATCCATTTGACTTTATTTTTAACTACCGTAAATGTTAAACTATGATCAAACTTTTATATCCTGAATTTTGGCAGAAGCGAAATATTATAGCTTATTTGCTTTTGTCTATAAGCTTGATATATCAATTTTTAGGCTATTTACGAGCTAGTTTAGCACGTCCTATTATGTTGCCTGCTAAAGTTATTTGTGTCGGTAATTGTAGCGTAGGAGGTACGGGTAAGACGCAGATAGTAATGTATCTAGCCAAATTACTAAAAGCTAGAAATGTACGTTTTGTAATAGTAACTAAGGCTTATGGTAGTAACCTTAAAAGTGCAACTACCATACATCAAGGACATACAGCATTAGAGGCAGGAGATGAGGGGGTAATACTTGCAAAGTACGGAGCAGTTATTGCTACTAAAAATATTAAAGAGATTGTGCCGTTAATTAACGAGCTTAAACCTGATATAATAATAGTTGATGATTTCCTACAAAATCCTTGTTTTCATAAAGACTTTACTATAGTCTCAGTAGATAGACAAAGGCTTTTCGGCAACGGTTTTCTAATTCCTGCCGGTCCTTTAAGACAATATCCAAATAAAGCCCTTGATGCAGCTGATTTAATTTTTTTAGTCAGTAGCCACCAAGATAAAATACCGAATATTTTAACTCCTTATGTCAATAAGTTAATAAATGCTCAAATAGTTCCTTCAAATAATATAGATAAAACTAAAAATTATTTTGCTTTTAGCGGTATCGGTAATCCTGAGCGTTTCTTTGCGACTTTAAAAAATTACGGATTAAATATAACCGGTTACAAAATTTTTCCTGATCATTATAATTATTTACAAGCAGATTTAGAAAATTTATATTCATTAGCTAAAGAGCATAACGCTACCTTAGTTACTACAAGAAAAGATCATGTTAAGTTTAATGATTTAAATAATAATATTATCTGTCTAGATGTGGAGTTATCTATAAATAATCCTGATTTATTAAATGAAAAAATTTTTAAAAAAGCTCAGATATTTAATTGAGTATTTTATCGTTGTTATATTCCTGAAAGTAATAGGAATATTCGGTGTAGATAAAGCGGCGGATATTTGTAGTTTTATAGCAAGAAAAGTCGGTATATTATTTGCTGTTAATAAAATTGCTAGACGAAATATTAAAGTAGTATTCGGCGATATGTATGATGTTGAAAAAATCATAGATCAAACTTGGGATAATTTCGGTAGGTTTATCGGTGAATTTACATATGTTGGCAAGATGGATGAAGCCGAGTTAGAGCGTAGAATCGAAATAATCGGTATAGAAAATATTAAAAAACTTGCAGGACAACCTTTTTTATTATTTAGCGGTCACTTTGCCAATTGGGATATTAGTCTTAAGCTTCTTCATAAATTTTATCCGAAAGTTGCCGTAATTTATCGTAAAGCAAATAACCCGTATGTTAATAAGTTGGTTAATGAAAGTCGTGCCGGTGATAAATTAAGACTTATACCGAAAGGTCCTGAAGGTAGCAGAGCTTTAGTCAGGGCTATCAAGGAGAGTACATCTATTGTTATGCTTGTTGATCAAAAAATGAACGATGGAATTGAAGTGCCTTTTTTGGGGCATCCTGCTATGACTGCAAGCGCCATCGCTAAAATTGCTTTGCAGTATAAATATCCAATTATACCTTGCCAAATCATTAGAACTAAAGGCAGTTATTTTAAAGTAATAGTTCACCCGCAATTAAAGTTTGAGCAAACCGGCGATAATAAAGCCGATTGCTATAATATTATGCTTAATATTAATCAAATGCTAGGAGAATGGGTTAAGCAAAATCCTTCTCAATGGTTTTGGTTTCACAATAGATGGAAGGAATGAAACGTCATTGCGAGCAGCCGTAGGCTGCGTGGTAATCTCGTCAAATATCTTGAGATTGCTTCGTCAATTGCTGTGCAATTTCCTTGCAATGACAAAAAAATAAGCCACGGTATGACATTTTAAGAAAGCATAGTCCGTAATTTCTCAAGTACTTCTTGAGCGTGATTTTTAGCATTTACCGAACGCCAAATATGCTTAACTATGCCTTCCTTATCAAGTAAAAATGTAGCTCTATCAATACCCATATATTTTTTACCGAACATTGATTTTTCTATCCATACCCCTAATTGTTCACATAAATTTGAATTTGCATCAGAGGCTAAATCAAATCCTAAACTATATTTTTCTTTAAATTTATCATGAGAGTCAAGCTTATCTTTGGATACTCCGATAATTACCGTATTAAGTTTATCGAATTCCGGTTTTAGCTTGTTAAAATCTTGTGCTTCAATAGTACATCCAGGTGTATCGTCTTTCGGATAAAAATATAATATTACAAATTTTCCTTTTAAATCCGATAGTTTGATTACGTTATCTTTACCTATGTGTAAAGATAAATCAGGAACTTTTTTTCCTAGTTCTAATGTCATAATACCCTCAAATTTATTTGATACAATAACTATATATTCAATATGTACTTTTTAAAATTGCTTTTTATAATTATATTATTTATGATACCGGTATATAATAATACTTAAGTTTAATTTTTATTAACTATTTCAATAAAGAGGTTTTATGAGAACTATAAGTGACGCACTTGAAGCATTACATAAAAATCTTAAGGACTCTGCTAAAATTATTACTGTCGATTTTAATAAAAAATGTCATGAAGTAGCGGATAAATTATCCGTCAAAATTAATGATTTAGAGGAATAGGATAAGGATAGTAAAGACCATTCTTTAGAAACTATAAAAGAGCAATATAAAAATTTAACGAAAGAGTTACAGGATTATCAGAAAATTAAAGATGATAAAGTGGAAGAATATAGACAAACTCTTGTGAAAAAACTTGATGATTTAAGTAAGAAAGTTGAACAATATAATAATAAACATAAATAATTGGAGAATATAATGAAAAAAATTTTAATAACATTAGGTGCTACCGCTACTTTATTATTAACACCTAGCATTTTTGCAGATTTGTCTACCAAGGATTACACAACAGCAAATTCGTAATTTTTTAACGTCATTGCGAGGAGATGCGTAGCATCGACGCGGCAATCTCATAAAGTAGGATAAACTCCTGAGATTGCTTCGTCGAAACTTATAGTTTCTCCTTGCAATGACTGCGGACAATATATTAAAAACCGGTATTATTTATGACTATTACAAAAAAAAATTGCAGCTATATTAAGCTCTAAATTGGGTTTTTCAAATAATTTATGCGAGGAAATAGTTCATACGGTTTTTTCTAATATTTTAGAAATAGCAAAAGAGCAAAAATTAACTTTAAAGAATTTTGGTAGCTTTGAGGTTAAACAACAAAATCCACGTCCCGGAATAAATTTTCATACCAAAGCACCGGTAATTATAGAATCAAAAAAGCATTTACGTTTTGTCCCTTCTTCTAAATTAAAAGCTTTAATTAATGAATCTACTCGATGAACTTCGTTATAATTTGTTGGCTTGTTGCATGTCTCGGAAAATGCTTTTTATGTCATTCCCGCGAAAGCGGGAATCCAGTAAAACATATAAAAAACTTGTTTTTTTAGGTTTATTGTGTCAATAATGTGTATTAAGGTTATTTGGGGACTCCCGCCTACACGGGAATGACATAAAAAGCATTTTCCGAGACATGCAACAAAATCTGTATTCGGAGTATATGACAAACAATAAGCTAACAAAAAAATATTATTCTGCTAGTGAAGTGATTAAGCATTTAAATATTGCTTTACATCAATTAAGATATCTAGAGACAAAAAGCCCTGATTTATCTAATTATAAAATAAATAATAGAAAATATTATACTGCTAATGATATTGATCTACTCCAAAAATCTTTAAATAAAGATATTACATCTCTTTCTACCGCTAGAATCGATATATTACTTACCAACTTATAATTTGTCTCTTCAAATAAAAAAAATTCTTGCCGATTCCTCGATGACTCGCGTATAGTACTTGTCATATCACGTTTTAAAGAACAGAAAGGGGCATATTATGACAATAAGACAAATGGTAAAGCCAGTAATTATAGGTATCTCTGGTCCTGAATTAACCGATGCCGAAAGAGCATTATTTGAAGAGCATAATCCTTTAGGTGTAATTTTATTCCGTCGTAATATTAGAAAGAATGATAATGGTGTGCAGGACAAAGAAGCCCTTATTAAGCTTATTGCAGATATAAAAGAAGTATTAGGGGAAAATACTATCATCTCTATAGATCAAGAAGGCGGTAGAGTAAAAAGGCTCATAGCACCGACTTTTTATGACGCTCCGGCTGCTCAAACTTTTACTGATCCCCAAGCATGTAAACAAAATTATAGTGATATTGCGAAAGCGCTGAGAGAAGTAGGCATTAATCTAGATTTTGCACCGGTAGCGGATTTGATCCACGAAGGAGGAGACAAGATAGTCGGCGATAGAAGTTTCGGCGGGGAGCCGGAAGTAGTCGTGCCTTTATGTTTAGCTGCTATAGACGGATTACAAGAAGAGAAAGTCAGGGCTTGTATAAAACATATTCCGGGCCATGGTAGAGCTACGGTGGATAGCCATAAAAAATTACCGATTGTCGATACTGATATAGAAGAGTTAGAAAAAACAGACTTTAAAGTATTTAAGGAGCTAGCGAAGCACGATAATATTAAACTTGCTATGACGGCACATATAATTTACAAAGCTCTTGATCCTGAGAATCCTGCTACCCTATCAAAAAAAGTTATAGACTATATTAAAAATAATATCGGCTTTAAAGGGCTTATTATTTCCGATGCAATAGATATGAAAGCTTTAAGCGGTAGTATGGCAGATATGACCAAAGCAGTTTTAGATGCAGGCGTAGATATAGTGCTTGAATGTAGCAGAGAATTTAACAAAATGTCTGAAGTTCTAGGTAGTGTTTCGGAAAGTTCTATAGATAAATTTTCTGACTTGTTTATTGCTTAATGCTATTATTCATTTAATATCATACCGCGGCTCGACCGCGGTATCTTAGGACACAGTCTTTGATGCAAGATCCCGTGGTCAATAGCTACGGGATGACAACGGAACTGCACAACGGCAGGTATTTAGCCGTAAAATGGCTATTAAGAAACTTATACAATTAATCTAAGTTAAAATTCAATTAAACCATTATATTGAAAAAATTTATTTTTACTATTAATCTGTTTTTTAATTTTTAGTTAAAGAATTTATTTTATAAATTACTTGAATAGTGTTATGAACAGTCTTGTGGATTTAAGTTCTAAAAGCTATAGGTAATATTTACTAAGAATAGAGATATAGAGAATTTTAGGTAGCAGGAGGGGATTTGATTTGTGATATTATTAATCTGCTTAAAGAAGATTTAGATAAAGCAGATATAGAAAATGAGATATATATGCGTCTTAAAGAACCTTATTCTGTTTTAAAAAAGATGAAAAGGAAAGCAGTGCCGATTGGTGCATTGAAAGACTTAATTGCATGTAGGATTATAGTTAAATCTAAAGCTCTATGCTATAATGCTTTGGATGTAGTTAAAAGTTCTACGCATTTAGATTGGTTATACACCAAAGATTATATCAATAGACCAAAAAGCAACGGCTATCAGTCTCTTCATAATATAATGCAGCTTTTATACTCTAAACGTAATTTTGAAATACAGATAAGAAGTGAAGATATGCATAAAGATGCCGAGCTTGGTAGAGCAGCTCATTTAAATTATAAAGAAGAACAAGACCGTCATGTGAAAAAAGTTTTTGACGTTACTAATGACATGATACTTTCTAAAGCACGTCAAATGGTGAAACAATTTGAAGGATTAGAAGAGCAAATTGTAGAATATGAAAAAGAAATTATGCGTATTTGGCATACTAAATATGACGAAATGCTAAAATGGGCAAATACTGCTGAAGTGCTAATATTTAATGAAGAGTAGGGGGATAATTAGTTTGTCATTCCGTGAGACGAAAATATGTCATCCCGTGACTTGACCACGGGATGACACTGATAAGGCATAACGCCAATGTGGTAAAAATATAACATTTATTAAAACTTTATAAAAAAACTATAGTGATGCTTGTAATTATATACAATATATAGTATGCTACAGTCCGTAGTTTAGAAACTATTGAAACAAAATGTTAGGTTATTTCCTTATCAAATGTGGGATATCTTGAATCACATTTGATAAGTTTGTTTTAATACTATATACTAAATTTTAACTTAAATATAGGACAAAAATTATGGCTCAAAAACCAAATTTTCTAAAAAAATTAATTTCCGCAGGGTTGGTAACTGCTTCTACAGCTACCATAGTAGCCAGTTTTGCAGGTTCAGCTATGGGTGCTGCTACACAGCAGAATAGAACAACAAACAGAGCTGCTACAACTGTTGATGGTGCGGGATTTGACCAAACTGTCGCTCCTGCAAATGTTGCGGTTGCTCTAAATGCAGTTATTACTGCTAATGCTAATAATGGTATTAATTTAAATACTCCAGCCGGTAGTTTTAACGGTTTGTTTTTAGATACTGCAAACAATTTAGCAGTGACAGTGAGTGCAGATACTACCTTAGGGTTCATCACTAATGCTGCTAATCAAGGTAACTCCTTTGACCTTATGCTTGGTGCTGGTAAAACTCTTACTATAACAGGTCAAGGTATTACTAATGCACAAGCTGCTGTTACAAAAAATGCTCAAAATGTTGTTGCACAATTTAATGGTGGTGCTGCTATTGCCAATAATGATCTTAGCGGTGTAGGAACAATAGACTGGGGTGCTGCGGATTCTACATTAGTATTTAATTTAGCAAATCCTACAACTCAAAAAGCTCCTCTTGTACTTGGAAATAATACTGTAATAGCTAATGGTGTTAACGGTACATTAAATGTTACTAATGGATTTATTCAAGTTTCAGATAAAAGTTTTGCTACTGTTAAGGCAATTAATATCGATGACGGTCAAGGTTTCATTTTCAATACTGATGCTACTGTCGGTAATGCTTTAAATTTACAAGCAGGTGGTGCTACTATTAATTTTAATGGAACAGACGGTACGGGTAGATTAGTATTATTAAGTAAGAATGGTGCTGCTACCGACTTTAACGTTACAGGAAGTTTAGGCGGTAATCTAAAAGGTATAATCACATTTAACACTGTTGCAGTAGCCGGTCAACTTATAGCTAATGCAGGCCCTGCTAATGCAGTAATAGGTACTAATAATGGCGCAGGTAGAGCTGCAGGATTTGTTGTTAGCGTAGATAATGGTAATGCAGCAACAATCGCTGGACAAGTTTATGCTAAAGACATGGTTATACAAAGTGCTAATGCAGGCGGACAAGTAAATTTTGGACACATAGTTGACGTTGGTACAGACGGTACTACTGCCTTTAAAACAGCAGCTTCTAAAGTTGCAATAACCCAAAACTCAAACTTTGGTACTACTGATTTCGGTAATCTTGCAGCACAGATTACAGTTCCTGATACTATGACCCTTACCGGTAATTTTACAGGTGATGCTAGCAATCCCGGTAACACTGCAGGTGTGATCACTTTTGCTGCTAACGGTACTTTAGCAAGTGCTAGTGCAGATGCAAATGTTGCGGTGACAAATAATATTACAGCAATTGAAGCATCAGGTATCGGAGTTGTCCAATTATCAGGAACACATACTGCCGAGTTACGTTTAGGAAATGCCGGTTCTGTCTTTAAACTTGCTGACGGTACAGTTATAAACGGTAAAGTTAACCAAACTGCTGTTGTCGGCGGTGCTCTTGCAGCCGGTGCTATTACCTTAGATGGTAGTGCTACAATTACCGGTGATATAGGTAACGGTGGCGGTGCTGCTGCGTTACAAGGCATTACTTTAGCTAACGATGCTACAAAAACATTAACACTTGGTGGAGCAAATATTATCGGTGCTGTCGGTGGAACGATTGATTTCCAAGCTAACGGTGGTACTATTAAATTAACAAGTACTCAAAATAATATTTTAGTTGATTTTGATTTAGATATAACTACTGATCAAACAGGTGTTGTTGATGCGAGTAGCCTAACAAATGCTCAAACTTTAACTATTAGCGGTACAATCGGTACTATTGGAGCTAATAATAAAACTCTTGGACAATTTAATATTGGCTCAAGTAAAACAGCTTTAGATGGCGGTAATGTTGCTATTAACGAGTTAGTTATTGGAAATAACGGTTCAGTACAATTCGCTCATAATAATTATTTAATAACAAGCACTACAAATGCTGCTGATCAAGGTAAAATAATATTTAATCCTGTTGTAAATAATAATACAACTCTTGCAGCTGGTACAAATTTAGGTAGTGCTGCAAATCCACTTGCAGAAATTAATTTTGGATCTAAAGGGGCTCATGCTGATACTATATTAAATGTTGGTGAAGGTGTAAATTTATATGCTACTAATATTACTACTACTGATGCTAACGTAGGTTCTTTCGTCTTTAATGCCGGTGGAACAAATATAGTAAGCGGTACAGTCGGTGGACAACAAGGTAATAAGTTTAATATTGTAGCATTAGATAACGGTACTACTGTTAAGTTCTTAGGTAATGCAACATTTAACGGTGAAACTACAATTGAAGCTAATTCTACCTTACAAATCGGTGGTAACTATACTGCAGACTTTGTTGCATCTGCCGATGGTACCGGTATAGTAGAATTCGTTAACACCGGTCCTATTACCGTAACATTAAACAAACAAGCTGCACCTGTTGGTTATTTAAAACAAATAACGGTTTCTGGTCCCGGTAACGTAGTGGTTAATGGGGTAGGTAATGCAGGTAATAATCCTGGTGCTGCGACTGATACGATTGCTTTTGAAAATTCAAGTTTAGGTGCAGCTTTATTCTTACCTAGCGGCATTCCATTCAATGATGCAGGCAACACAATGCCTTTAACAATTAAAAGTACCGTAGGTAATAAAACAGCTACAGGTTTTGATGTTCCTAAAGTGATTGTTTTAGGTGTTGATAGTGTCATCGCTGACGGTCAAGTAATCGGTGATCAAAATAATATCGTAGGTCTAGGTCTTGGAAGCGATAACGGCATAATCGTTAATGCTACTACATTATATGCAGGTATCGGTACTATAAACAATAATCAAGGTACTGTCACACTTAGCGGTGGTGTTCCTAATACCCCTGGTACAGTTTATGGCTTAGGCACAGGTATTGGCGCTTCACAGTTAAAGCAAGTAACGTTTACTACAGACTATAACAACTTAGGTAATATTATTGCAACTAACGCAACAATTAATGACGGTGTAACTGTTACTACAGGCGGTATAGCCGGAACAGATTTTGACGGTAAAATTACTCTTGGAAGTGTTAACGGTAACGCTAATGTAAGATTTGCTGACGGTATATTTTCTAATTCTACAAGTATGATTGTTACTACTAAAGCTAATAACGGTACTGTAACTTATTTAGGTAATGCATGCGTCGGTAATATAGGTGATTCAAATACTCCTGTAGCTTCTGTTAGATTTACAGGTAGTGATGATGGGGCAGGATTACAAGGAAATATTTATTCACAAGTAATAGACTTTGGTACTTATGACTTAAATATTTTAAATTCTAATGTAATTTTAGGCGGCGGTACTACTGCTATTAACGGTGCAATCAATCTTCTTACAAATACTTTAACATTTGCAAGTGGTACTTCAACATGGGGAAACAATACTTCTATTAAAACTACTTTAACAGTAGCAAACGGTAATATAGGTCACATCGTTATCGCGGAAGGTGCTCAAGTTAATGCAACAACCACAGGAACTACAACCATTAACGTACAAGATAATACCAATGCAAATTTCAGTGGTACACAAACTTATACTTTAATCCAAGGTGGTGCTAGATTTAACGGTACTTTAGGAGGTCCTAACTTTGCTGTAACCGGAAGTAATCGTTTCGTAAATTACGGTTTAATACGTGCTGCTAACCAAGATTATGTAATAACACGTACTAACAATGCAGAAAACGTAGTTACTAATGATATCGCAAATAGTTCGTTTGGAGGTGCACCAGGTGTAGGTCAGAACGTTACAACATTTGTAAATGCAACTAATACTGCAGCCTATAATAATCTTCTTTTAGCTAAAAATAGTGCTGATTCTGCTAATTTTGTCGGAGCTATCGTTACCGATACAAGTGCGGCCGTAACTAATGCACAATTAGATGTAGCTAAAGATATCCAAGCTCAACTTGGTAACAGATTAGGTGCTCTTAGATATTTAGGTACTCCTGAAACTGCTGAAATGGCTGGACCTGAAGCTGGAGCAATACCGGCTGCGGTTGCTGCAGGTGACGAGGCTGTGGATAATGTAGCTTACGGTATATGGACAAAACCTTTCTATACTGATGCACATCAAAGTAAGAAAGGTGGTTTAGCTGGTTATAAAGCTAAAACCACCGGTGTCGTAATTGGTTTAGATACGCTAGCTAACGATAACTTAATGATTGGTGCTGCTATCGGTATCACTAAAACTGATATAAAACACCAAGATTATAAGAAAGGTGATAAAACCAACGTTAACGGTTTCTCATTCTCTCTATATGGTGCCCAGCAGCTTGTTGAGAACTTCTTTGCTCAAGGTAGTGCAATATTTAGCTTAAACCAAGTGAAGAACAAAAGTCAGCGTTACTTCTTCGATGCTAACGGTAATATGAGCAAGCAAATTGCTGCCG
Organism: Rickettsia rhipicephali str. 3-7-female6-CWPP; assembly: GCF_000284075.1. GTDB lineage: Bacteria > Pseudomonadota > Alphaproteobacteria > Rickettsiales > Rickettsiaceae > Rickettsia > Rickettsia rickettsii. Next base: position 1,105,642 of record NC_017042.1, on the reverse strand, counting down.
GTAATTATGATAACATGACATTCGGTGGTAACTTAACAGTCGGTTATGATTACAATGCAATGCAAGGTGTGTTAGTAACTCCAATGGCAGGACTTAGCTACTTAAAGTCTTCTGACGAAAACTACAAAGAAACCGGTACAACAGTTGCAAACAAGCAAGTTAACAGCAAGTTTAGCGATAGAACCGATTTAATAGTAGGTGCTAAAGTAGCCGGCGGTACTATGAACATAACTGATCTTGCGGTATATCCAGAAGCTCACGCTTTTGTGGTTCACAAAGTAAAAGGTAGATTATCTAAAACTCAGTCTGTATTAGACGGACAAGTTACTCCGTGTATTAGCCAGCCTGACAGAACCGCTAAAACATCTTATAATTTAGGTTTAAGTGCAAGCATAAGACCTGATGCTAAGATGGAGTACGGAATCGGTTACGATGCTCAGATTGCAAGTAAATATACTGCACATCAAGGTACTCTAAAAGTCCGTGTAAACTTCTAATCGCTCCCGATTAGCAAGTTTATAAGTTCCTCAAGAAAAAAGCCCTCTTTGAAAAAAGGGGGCTTTGTTTGTTCTTTCTTCCTGCCTACATGCCTTGTTGTATGGCTCAAAAAACCTACTATATGTCATCCCCGCGTAGGCGGGGATCCAGAAAAAAGCGAGATAATTTGAGCTTTTAATTTTACAAACTTATTGTGTATAATCTTTAAATTTTTCCACCCCGTGCAATACCTTCACTAACCTCAAATTTTATTGACTTCTAGTCGAAAAGATATAAATTTTTACAGCTAAAAATTTAAAATTAATAAATATTATGAAAAAATATATATTAGTGATTATTATGCTTCTAATAAGCGGAAGTATGTTTGCTCAAAGTCAAATATCCAATTTAGTTATACCGGTTAGCTATTTTATAAATCATGTATCCCAATTGAAAAAACTAAAAGAAAATCTTAATAAATATAAGCAATCTAGTGTAGTAGGGGTAAGCGGTGTGGGTAAAACGCAGCTTGCTAGAATGTACGCTTATGAAAATAAAGATAACTATAACATAATTTGGTTGATTAATTGTAATCTAAATATAGAGCAGCAATTACTCAAATTATCTAAAGCTATTAATACCGAGGTAAAATCACCGGTGATTTCAGAAGATATGGCAGTGATGAAGAAAAATTTAATGGTTTATCTAGCAAGTAAAGATAAATGGTTATTGGTGTTTGATAATTTAAAAATAGGCGAGAATAAGAAAATAGAGGATTTTATTAATTGGGAGTATAACGGTAATATTATATTTTGTTCCCAAGACGATGAATTATTATCTAACATAATCAAAGCAAACGCTTTCACTAAGCCGGAAGCTGCATTACTTGCAAAAAATATATTGGAAAATAAAAATCCGGAATTAATAAATTTTTTGACTCGAGAATTTGGAGGTTATCCGATTCTCGTAGTTCAAGGAGCACAAATATTAAATCAAATACAAGGTTTAAACTTAGAGAAATACAAGAAAAAGATAAAAGCCTCTAAGGATAAAATTTAAATATAAAACTTGTTAGCAATGAATTAAAGCCTAGTGCCAAGAGATTGCTAGATGGGATAGCATTGCTTAATAATCAAAGTTTTTCAAAAGAATTATTAAATTCTATTACTGAAGATAAGCATAGTCTAGACGATGATATTTATCAGCTTTCTAAATTTGCTTTGATCTCTAATATTGAACCTAATGAAGTTAATCCGATATTTGAAATGCATGATGTTATAGCTGAAAAAATATTACAAATAAATGTAGATAAAGGAAATAAAGAATATCTTGAACGTAGTGTTACTAATCTTTTAAATTCTATACCTAAAAGTTTAGTACAGGGGCGTATTTTTAGAAATGCTAAAACTATACCGGATTAATTACAAAAAATGCAGAAAAATACGATATATCGATATATAAAATTTTAGAGTTATAAATTTATTAATACAATATGCTAATTCTTCCGATTTATATAACTCAAAAAAATTAGTAAATTGGTTTGATAAAAACGATCAAAAAGGTAAATTTAAATTATGGACAATGAATAATGAAGAAAAATTTGCTTATGCTGCATATTTAGGACGCATAGGGTGGTATTATAGAACTTGGTCAGATCCTAAAAAAGCAATTGAATATGATAAGAAAGTTAAGTAGGTATTTGATGAAGTGAAAGGATATGATTCCATAAAATGTAATGTAGTTTTTGGTTCGGCTATATCCAATATTCAGCTAGGAAATCTAGAAGAAGCAGAAAAAAAATATCCAAATGATGGAAGATATGTTCAATCAAAATCTAGTAGATCTAAATTATTTAATATCCAAGGTAAAAATTATGAAGCATTAAGAAGAATTGACGATACTATAAATGCTTGTATCGAAAACGGGATGAAACCTCAAGATTTATTTCTTACCGGTTCATATCTCATTAAATTAGATGTATTAAATAATCTTAAGAAACATCAGGAAGCCCTTTCTTTATTAGAACAAGTATATGATATGAATAAGTCGAGTAAAAAAAAGGAAAATCAAGTATTTGGACGAATTTTTACCCAAAAATCAAGAGCAAAACTAGGTTTAGGTGATGTTACCGAAGCTCTAGAATAAAAAAGCTAAAACAATTTTTCTTAATAATCCAACTAGACCTAACAAAGAGATTATTATATCACCGGATATAGATTTGGCAAAAACGTTTGTTGCTGAAAGGGATGCACTAGTGTTATGTAATCAAAATGAAGAGGCGGTAGATACTTATGCTACTGCTGAAAATATATATTGGAATAACTATAAAGAAAATATGAAAAATGTATATGCAATAATAAGTAATATGTATTTTTACAGCCGCTAAAGCTAGTTGTACTTTACCTAAGAAATTTTGGTATGAAAAATTCCGTAATAATCAGATAGAACAATTCGGAGCTGATCATCCGAATAGTATAAAAATTTTAAACCTTAAATGTGATGGTTCAAGTTAGCTAGAATTTTTTCTGATTAGTGCAATAAAAAAACCGGACGCGGTAAGAATAATTCCAAGCCAAATAAAGCTCATCGTTGGCATGTAATATATTTTAGCATGGATTATATCGCCGTCTATATTACTTAAAACTGCGTAAAGATCATATGATAAGTAAGAGTATATATCACTTTCTTGCGATAAACTCTTTTCAACTATATAAAGTCTATTTTCTGGCTTTAATATAGTTATATTACGGCTATTATCCTCAAGCCAAAATTCAGCGATTTGTCTATAATAATTTTTACCTTGAGCAAACTTAATATTTTGCAATGTTACTTTAAATTCGTTAAATGTTTTACTTGTTCCTACTCTGCCGGTAAAATCCATTTCACTTTGTAATAATGTATTCATAGTAATACTAAAACTAATTAGTGCAAAACCAAAATGTCCAAGGATCATACTAGCGTTACTTGCTTTAAGTCTATTTCTACAATAATTAGTTTTAACCAAAAGATAATGAATATTATGAAGCATAAGAAATATAGATGCGATTATAGTTAAAATCGATATAACACTAAATGTTACTTTTAATGATATTAAATAAGTAATTATTAGAGATAATATTAGAATTATAATATGTTTTTTAATAGAGCTTCTGGTAGTAAATAATCCTATGGTACCAAGAATAGGGATAACGAATATAATAAAATTATTAACAAAAAATGTTTCACTAATAATAATAGTTTTATCGTCGAATAAAGAGTAAATTGGTGGATAAAGTGTGACAGCTATTAGCACAATAAGGCTAAGAAGGAGGAATATATTACCGAGGAGTATGGACTTTCCACAATTCGTCATTGCGAAGCCACGAAAGTGGCTGTGGCAATCTCGGCTAGTTTCCTGAGATTGCTTCGTCAATGCTAATGCATTTCTTCGCAATGACGTGGTAGTATACAACCCAATACTACCAATCCCCATAATCAAAAATATCCCGAGCAAGTATATTCCTCTCTCAGGTGAGAATGTAAAAGAGTGAATTGAGGTAATAAAACCGGAACGTACTAAAAAAGTACTAAATATTACTAATAAAAAAGTAATGATGGATAAAATTATCGTCCAGTTTTGCATACGTCCGGTTTTTGTTGTTACAATTATAGAATGATGGAGCATAATTCCGGATAACCAAGGAAATAGTGAAATATTTTCTACCGGATCAAAAAACCAAAATCCGCCCCAGCCGAGTTCTCTATATGCCCACCAAGAACCAAGGCTAATTCCTATGGTAGTAAATAAGATACCGATATTGGAAAATGTTTTGAGAAGTCTTATGTTATTAATGGATTTCCACTTTCGCGGGAATGACATAAGTGGGTATGAGAATGACATAGAGGCACAAACAATAGTAAACGGTACTACATAGCTAACATAGCCTAAATAAAGCAGAGGAGGATGGATGCTCAAAGCAATATCTTGTAGCATCGGGTTTAAGCCTAACCCTTCTTTAGGAACGAAAGAAAACACGTTAAAAGGATTGGAGGTAAAGTAAATAAAGCTGCTAAAAAATAATTGTATGGCTGATAGAATAATAATAGATAAAAATTTAAGACGGTTATCTTCAAGTAAAAATATATAACAGCAACTAACGATTTGTAATAAACAAAACCATAATAACATTGAGCCTTCGTGGCTCGACCAACTACCGGCTATTTTATATATTAAAGGTTTTAAAGTACTGGAATTTAAGAAAACATTTTGTAGTGAAAAGTCAGAGATAATAAAAGCATAGACTAGGGTAAAAAAGGCAAGTATAGCACATGAGGCAGCTATGTAGAAGGGGAAAGTAAAGAGGTAGTTGTTATTCCCGCGAAAGCGGGAATCCAGTCTATAAAATAGAGATTTTTTATGGATTCCCGCTTTCGCAGGAATTACATAAAAGACAAAAGACAAACCGATAACCGACAAGCACATCGTTGTTAGCAGTAAAAAATTACCGATTTCACTCACTGCTTATTGTTTCCTCGGTAGTAGGTAATACGGTAATTTTTACGCTATCAATCTTATTGGCAATTTTCTTTAAAATAATTACCTTTAAATTAAATATTTCAATTACTTCCCCTTGATTTGGAATTCTAGCAATTTTATGGATTATTAATCCTGCTATAGTGTTTGCATCTTCATCCGATAAATTCCAATCAAGTTCTCGGTTAATATCTCTAATAGTCGTAGTTCCTTTTATAATGAACTCGGTATTAGACTTCTTGATAATTTCATTATTAAGTCTATCATGTTCATCAGTAATGGGTCCTACGATTTCTTCTATAACATCTTCAAGAGTAATAATACCTAGTAGAGTACCATACTCATCTACAACACACGCAAAATGATTATTACGTTCTCTAAATGCATGTAGCTGGTCTACTACAAGTGCATTCTCAGGGATAAACCAAGGTGGGGTTAGAAGTTTATTAATATCAACTTTTTTTACATCATTATTATTTTCGTATAATGCTTTAAGCAAATCTTTTAGATTAAAAATCCCTATTATATTATCTCTATTATCTTGCCACAAAGGTATACGTGTATGAGCACCCGATAATAAAGTTTTAATTATCACTTCATGAGGTAGGTCGATATTAAGGGCTATAATACTACTTCTGTGAGTCATAATTTCCGATACCGTCATATTACGTATATCTAATATCCCGCCGAGCATATTACGATCAGATTTATAAACTCCGCCTTCTTGATGGTAATGCTCAATCACGCCTCTTACTTCTTCCGTTCCTGATATTTGAGGATTTAAATTAATACGCAATATGAAGCAAAATATTTTTGTAATGTAATCAAGAGCAATATTAATAGGTTTGAAAAGCTTTAAAAATATTACGATAGTTGAAGCCATTTTTAATGCTAATTGTTCAGGTTTAGCAACGGCTATTGCTTTCGGTACTACTTCGGCAAAAACAATAATTATAAAAGCCATAACGCCGGAAGCAACAATGGGTCCATTATCTCCAAGAAAGCTAATAAAGAGAGTAGTAGCAATAGTAGTACAAACAGTATTGATTAAACTATTACCTATTAATAAAGTTCCTATGACCTTTTCTTTTTTCTTAAGAACCTCTAAAACTGTTTTAGCACGCTTATTACCGGCGATTTTAAGCTTATGAATCTTCCCTGGGGAAGAAGCGGTAATAGCAGTTTCGGTAGCGGCAAATAAAGCAGATAAGGCGATCATTATTATAATAACGATCACAAGTATGGTAGTCATTCTTTGTTAAAATATAAATTAACTATAAATAATTATATTAGTAATTATAGATTTTGCCTAATGTTTTTTTGTTATCAACGACTCCTTGCAGTATCTTTTGTTTTTCGGCTGTTAATAAGATTTTGAAATTTGTTATTTGTAGATGATGTCTTGCGTGATTCGTGTCCAATCGCTATTGCTTGTTGCTGTATTAATAATGTATTAGCTTGAGCTTTCCTTAAATTTATACCTTGTTCTTTAGATTCTTCAGTAGTTAGAATTTTTTGCCCTTTAGAGAGTTTTATCGCACTATCGCATACGAAAACTCCGCAATCATATACATTTTCTTGTTGCTTGGTATTTAGGTCTGTTATTTTTGCATCGGGATAAATTTCGGTAATACATTCTGTTACTTTTGGTCGAGATTCCAATGGCTCACCATAGGGATCATTATACATAAAGTTTATATTACCTTTATCATCTTTACTAGCCATTAAGAGTAACCAATGTTTATGTCCTGTATTTAGTGGTATAATTGCAGGCTTATTATCTAGTATTAAACCCTCTACTGTAACACGAAGAGTATCTTTTAGTATTTCCGGCTCTTCTAAAGAGGCATGATGAAATATAGAGAACATATTATTATCTATATTTGCTTCCAATATATTTTTTATATCATCTTCAGTGTATAAATAAGTAGGTTGTTTTATATTTCCTGTATTATAAACACCAACTTGATCTTCAGTATTTATAACTGGTGATGATTTTTTTTCAGGTATCTGCTGTTTTGGCTCTATTACTGGTTTGGCTAATTGTTGTTCTGCTTTTAGAGATTCCTTATACATTTCCTGTGGAATTCCTAATTTTTCCCATGGTTTTTGATTATTAGCGGGAGCTTGCTGTTGCGGTGGATTTATAGAAGATGCAACAGTGGTTAGTGGTTCTTCTGTTATTGTCGGCTTTGCTTCCGTAGTTAGAGTTGTTGATTCGTGAGTTTTAGGTTCTTCTTTTGTGCCGAATATTGCTTCTTTAAAACTAGTTATTATATCTTTAAAATAGTTAAAAATTCTTTTAAAAAAACCTTGCGGTTGTGGTTGGTTTGCTTTTGGAGGTTCATATGATGTTGTTTGCTCTACTTGTATATCCTTAGGTCTATCATTCATAACTTTCTTTGTATTAAAATTAAAGTCAATAGGATTTACCGCAGTTTTACCTAAATCTTTTTGAAATTGCCTAGATATTTGTGATACATATTTTTTTAAGTTTTCAGCAGCATTATTTGAATCTTTTAAGATTTCATTAATTTCGAGTTTTAATCCGTAAATTTGATCTTCAGCGGTAATACCGAATTTAGCAGTGATCAGATTTGTTGCTTCGTCTGCAGAAAGAGGCCAAGTTTCTATAATCACTCTACCGCCTTGATTTTTAGCGTTTTTTATTATTTTATCTAGCTTTTCTTTATCAGGTATTGTACCGGAAAGTAATTGATCAATTTTATGATCATATACAAGATTGTTAAAAACAGATGTTACTAAACTTATATCCGTAATTGTAGTGGCTTTATCTTTTGGTACTATACCATCGGCTATAGATAAATTTTGATCTGCTTCATTTGTAAAAAAAACATGATCAACTTTTTTCATAATTTGCTTCCAATAAGCTTCTAGTTCAGAATTTTGGGGTAATGAATTATATTGATCAAAAGTAATAGTAGTTTTTATATTTAAATTTTGTAAATTAATTAAATCTTGTACCCTAAAAATAGGTTGTATATTATTGTTATTAAGTTGAATATTAAAAATCGGTGTTTTGCCCTTTTTGCGGGATTCTTGTAAGATCTCCGAAAAAATACGTTCTTTATCGGGTATATGTGATGCTTTATTAACTTCTAGCCTGATAATAGGCAGTTTATTTTGGGCTTCCTGCTTGTTTATTGTCTCTAATATCCGATCTTCATCTCCAAGTAAAAGAGTAAATATAATAGGCTCAGCCATTACTAACCTTTATTAAAAGAATATTAGGTGCTGTGAAAATTTCTAATTGATTTACTATTTTTAAGATATTTTTTAGCGCAAATTAATAAGGTTTTTGAAGGAATAGTTATTCATATTTCAAAAAAATCTTATAATTTGCAGCAAAAAAGAGCCAAAATTAAATCTTTTTAGAAATCTTCACAGCACCTACATATAATTATTAGAATTTTTGAGCTTTAAATCAAGCTATATTTAATAATCCGTGCTTTAGCTTATATAATTTATCCATTTTATGTGCTAACTCATGGTTATGTGTTACCATAATAACTGCGGTATTTTGTTCTCTTGCTACTTTTAAAAATAAATTAAATACTTCATTTGTAGTTTTGGGATCTAAATTACCTGTCGGTTCATCTGCTAAAATAATTTTCGGCGTATTAATTAAGCTCCGAGCTATAGCGACCCGTTGTTGTTCTCCTCCCGATAATTCTCCGGGCATATTATAGAGTTTTTTCCCAAGCCCTAAATCATCTAATATCTTTGTTGCATCTTCTATTGCTTTTTTTTGATCAAGACCACTAATAAGCCTTGGCATAATAACATTTTCAAGAGCGGTAAAATCTTTAAGTAAGTGATGTTGTTGATAGATAAAACCTAAATAATGAAGACGAATGAGATGATATTTTTGATACTTGCTATTTGGTATGATGACTTGACCGTTTGTAGGTTTATCAAGCAAGCCGGCAATATGTAGTAAAGTTGATTTGCCGCTACCTGAAGAACCTATTATAGCGATCAATTCACCTTCATTAACCGTTAGATTAAGATTATCTAGTACTCTAACAATAGTTTTGCTTTGGCTGTAATGTTTTGAGATATTTTTTAAAATGAGGACTGTATTATTCATATCTTAGGGCATCCACGGGATTTAATTTTGAGGCTCTATAAGAAGGATAAATTGTCGCAAGAAAACACAATATTATAGATAAAGAGGTAATTAAAATAATATCCTCAGCTCTTACTTTTGAAGGTAAACTATAAAGAAAATAAATAGCTGCCTCGAAAATTTTAGTACCGGTTATACGCTCCAAATAATTCTTGATAGTTTGAATATTATAAGAAAAGGTAACACCAAGGATTACACCTAGTGTTGTGCCAAGTAATCCTATAAACATTCCGTTATAGATAAAAATAAGCATTATTTGCTTAGTGCTTGCTCCCATAGTTCTAAGAATTGCAATATCTGAAGTTTTATCTTTAACAAGCATAAATAAGCTTGAAATAATATTAAATGCGGCAACCGTAATAATTAAAGATAGAATAGTAAACATAGCAGTACGCTCAACAGCAAGAGCACTTAAAAATTGTGAATTTAAGATTTGCCAATTAAATACATATAGGGTTGGACCTAATAGTGATTGTATTTTATATGAATATGCGAGAGCTTTATCGGGATCTAGACTATTAATTTCGATTAAATTAATATCGTCGCCGAGAGATAAGAAATTTTGTGCTGCGGTAAGCGGCATTAATATCGTTGTCAAATCATAATCATACATACCGCTATTGAAAATTGCTATAACTTTAAATTCTTTTGATCTTGGCATACTACCAAAGGCGGTAGAAACTGAATTCGGTGAAATTAATCTAATCTTATCCCCAACGGTTACGCCTAAATTGCTTGCTAATTGTTCTCCGAGTGCTATTACGTTTTTGCCGTGAAAATTATCAAAACTACCAAAATTGACATTTTTAAAAATTTCATTTCTTACACTTAGATCCTTTAATTTCATACCTTTAACAAGCACACCGCTATTATTACTTTTACCAAGAGCCAAAGCTTGACCGTGAGCAATGAATGTTACATGCTTTACATAATCTTGTTTTAGGAGTTTGGCTTTAATCTCTTCATAGTTATCAATACTACCACCTTGCCGATTTATCACTATATCCCCATTTAAGCCGATAATATTTTTAGTAAGCTCTATATGAAAACCGTTCATAACGGACATGACTACTATCAATGCTGCAACGCCGATCATTACGCCCACTAAAGAAAAGGCAGAAATAATAGAAACAAACTTTTCGTTTTTCTTAGCTCTAAAATATCTGAAAGCTATCTTGAAGATAAAATTGTTATTGATCATTTGTTTATTTTTGCTTACATCCGTTTCTAGGTTATTCTTGCCTGAATCAGCTTTTTTGTCATTGCGAGCAGCCGTAGGCTGCGTGGCAATCTTATGAAATAATAACAAATTCCTGAGATTGCTTCGTCAAAACGTACAGTTTTTCCTCGCAATGACGACACAATTGATGACATAAAGACATCTACACGTTACTAGAAACCTCAAAGACTTTATCGTACTTAAATAATTTAGGTAATGTTACTAACCCAAATAGCGTAACACTGGATATAGTAATGCCAAGAGGAGTAAAAGTACCGTTATATAAAAATCCTACTAATTGCAGCCCAAATGCCGTTAAAATCAATCTAGCCGCAGTGAAAATAGCCGTCATACGAGCTTTACCGTCCGGAATAGCTTCTAAAAGCAATGGCCATAATATGTTAATCGGATATATCACGCCAAGAGATAATAATAAAGTAACTATTGTTATGGTTAAAGGATTATTAACATTATATACAACTAATATGCTATTTCCTAGTAGGAATAGTATTATAAATATAACTCCAAAATAGAAGCAATTTTTAATACCGAATTTTTTAAAGCAATAACCGCTTGAAAAGCTCATAATTGAGAATAGAGCCGCCATTGCTCCTTGATAAAGTCCGAAATATTCTAAAGTTACACCTAAATCTTGCATATATAAAATAGGAGCAATCCCAATAAATATCCAATATCCTTGTGCAAGAAATGTCATTGTAAGTATATAATATATAGCTTTTGGCGATTTGAAGATAGGTATATATTCTTTTAAAGAAATACGTATTTTTTTATTAACTGCTCTTTTTGGAATAAATAATATACCAAGAATTAGGCTGATCAAACCTACTATAAGCAACAAAACAAAATTGCCACGCCAGCCCCAAAATAAATTGACGTAGCTACTTATAACCGGTGCTATTGCCATAGCAATGGCAATAGTGCCGTTTAAAATACCCATTAATCTTTGCTGTTCTTGTACCGAATAAATATCGGCAAGAACAACATATACTAGCACTGCAACCGATGATATCCCGCATCCTTGCAAAAATCTTCCAAATAATATAACTGCATAATTATTTGCAAATACACAAAATAAACTACCAAGATTAAAAATCAGTAAACCGAGTATAATAATCGGTCTGCGTCCGTACCTATCTCCTAAATTACCGACTATAAGCGAAGTAATACAATAAGCAGTGAGATTAACACTAAGTAGTAACTCTGTCATAAAAGTTGAAAGGTTGAATGTATCTTGTATTTCAGGAAAACTTGGAACGAATAAATCTATTTCCGCTCCAGCGAGTATTTCCATGATGATTACGGTAATAATTAATTTCATAAGTAATTGTTAGTTTGAGGTTATTTTAGCAAAAGTATTATTGAATCCGAAAGCCTGCGCGATGTCATCCCTGCGAGGCATTGTTGCATAGATACCAAGTCGTCATTGCGAGCGAACGCTAGTGAGCATGGCAATCTCAGGAATTCTTCTCAAGATTGCTTCGTCAATTTACTATTGTAAATTTTCTCGCAATGACGGAAAAACCGATCCACGCAACAACATTTTTGCGGGAATGACATAAATAAGGACGCAGGAGCGGCAGCAAAGCCACACAACAAATTAGCTTTCTATATTCTTATAGCTTACAATAATTAGTGTATTGTTTTACTAAAGCAAGAATAAATGAACATTTATGCTCGTCTAACAATTTTTATTTATTAGGAGTATATAATACATGACACGATAACAGTAAGACTGAAAGGAAGTGCAAGCAGAAGCTTTTAGTGATATATATTAAGAATAATGATCCCTAACATTTAAGACTATTAACAAAATAAATTTTAAAGCTAATTAAATTTATTTTTACTGCAAATTATAAGGCTTTTTTAAAATAGGATTAACTATTCCTTCAAAAATTTTATTAATTTTCTAAAAATTCTTTTTAATTATCAATTAAAATTATTTTGTTAACAGTACCCTATCAATTTTAAAAATTAATTAAAATATTACTGATTAATTCCTAAAGCTTGTTTTTGAGTATCGGTAGTATTCTCCATTACCCACTTTTGGACATCAGGACTTAACATATTATACTGACCTGCTGTTAAACTAGCAACCCAAGCTTGTTGATCGTCAGTACTCATAGCTTGTATTTGGGTTGTTGTAACTGAAGCTGGGTCAGGCATTTGCATTGATGAAGCAAATACTGGGCTTGCGAAAGCTAGAATTAATAAAATCTTTAATAAATTTTTCATTTTGTACACCTTTTTTGTTTTGTAATTACGATTATAACAAAGCCACGGCAGCTTTCAAGCTAAATTATATTAAACTTAAATTTTTTTATACTAAGGCACTTTTATTGTAACAAATATATCAATTATATACTTTATTGTCATTCCCGCGAAAGCGGGAATCCAGTAAAAAGCGTTCAGTATCAATACCGTGGTTTGACCACGGGATCTTGTGTCACAGATTATGCCCTAAGATACCACGATCAAGTCGTGGTATGACATTAAGGTTGACTGGATTCCTGCTTTCGCAGGAATGACATACCCCTTTATATTGTTAACTGCTCTCTGCAAATATTTCGATAAATTTCTGAGTTTTTAGATAAATCATGATGTGATCCTTCAGCGACTACTCCTCCTTTATCTATTACTAAAATATAATCAGCTGATTCTATACTACTAATTCGATGGGCAATTGATATAATAATGTTCCCTTTCATTATTTTTTTTATAGACTCTAGTAATTTCTGTTCGCTCATCGTATCTAAAGCACTCATTGCCTCGTCAAGAAGCAAAATTTGCGGCATGCGTAGTAATGCTCTAGCAATAGCTATTCTTTGTTTCTGTCCTCCTGATAATCTAACCCCTCTTTCACCGATTTTAGCATTTATACCGTCGTGAAGTGTAGCAGCAAATTCTTCTATTCCTGTAATTTTTATTATCTCATTTATTTCGTCGTCGTTTGCTTCATTATTACCGAATATAATATTTGATTTTATAGTGCCGGAAAAAATGCTAGCCTCTTGAGGAACATAGGCAATTAATTTACGAATTTCAGCAGGATTTAAAAGAGTTATATCTTGATTGTTAATAAGGATAGTGCCGTTTTCTTGCCGGTAAAAACGCAGTAGTAACTGTATCACAGTACTTTTGCCTGCACCTGATCTACCTACAATACCAAGAAACTTATTGGCATTTATCTTCAAAGACATATTATTAATAATCCTTAAATTAGGTCTTGAATGATAGGTAAAATCAACATTTTTGAATTCTATCGAGATTGGATCGGAATTATTTAATTCTAAATAATTATTATGTGCTATAGGTGTCTTATCTATAATTGTAATTATTCTCTCAAGGGCTGTAACAGGTAAATGCATTTCGCTTAGTAGCTCAAAAATACCGCCACAGCTAACTCCGGCGATAATCGCATAATAAATAAACGAGATAATTTGTCCCGCAGATAAATGACCTTTCACTATATCTGAAGCTCCAATCCAAACAACTAAAGTAATCGCAAGAAATATAACGGCTATTGAAATCGCAAAGAATAAAGCACGAATTTTTAAACGGGTTTTGCAGTATATTAAATAGTTTTGTAATTTAGTGTCAAAATCGGCAATTTTGTTTATTTGATGGTTAAAAGCATAAATAGCTCTAATATTATTAAAAGTTTCATCAATATCCGATGCTAAAAGTGACTTAGATTCTAGAGCTTTTGTAGATAAAACCTTAACATGCTTGCCGAATTTAATTAAAGGAATTAATAAGATAGGAATGGTAATAATTACTATAGAAGCGAGTTTAAAGCTTTCAAAAAACATTAATGTAATGCCGCCAATTAGCATCACCGAATTGCGAATAAAAAAAGATAAGAAATTAACGATAAGAGTAGATATTTGATCTATATCATTTGTTAGGCGTGAAATTATATCGCCGATTTTGAGTTCTTCAAACTCTTCAATTTCATAATTAATTAAATTACTATAAGCTTCTTTTCTTATTTGAGTAACTGCCTTTTCAGCAACATTATTGATAAAATATGAACGAAAAAAACTAGCAATACTTAAGATGATAATTAATAAACAAATATATAATATAGATTTATCAACCGATAAAATATGGTCTTTGCTCAAGCCTTTATCAACTAAATTTCTAAAAACACTACCGATTAGTAATAATGAAGCTGATACGCTAAGTAAAGAGATCATCACGATGATCAAATCTTTTTTATAGAACCTTAGATATTTAGCTAGTCTATATAAAAGTTTGATATCCATAAGAAAAAAATGTCATTGCGAGGAGCGAAGCGACGTGGTAATCCAGAAAAATAATAAAAAAGTACTAATTTTAGCATTTTTTTACTGGCTTGCTTCGTCAATTACTTTGTAATTTTCTTTGCAATGATGATTTGGTAACCACACAACAATTCCAAAATATGGGGCGAGTGACGGGATTCGAACCCGCGACCCTCAGAACCACAACCTGATGCTCTAACCAACTGAGCTACACCCGCCATAAATTAACAACGTAAATTTAGATTATCAGAAGGAGTTAGTCAAGAATATTTATTGCATTAACATATATTATTTGACTTAATATATTATAACTATATATAGTTATAACATGAATCAGTATATAAAACTTATAAATAAAGCTAAACAAAATCCTAAAGGATTAAGTTTCTCTGATTCATACTTTAATGACTAAGTGCGGTTGGGTTAAAGATAGGCAAAAAGGTAGCCATAAGATTTGGTACTAGCCCAAAGGAAATAGGTTATCTATTCACACTTTTGGAAATATGGCAGAAGAATATCAAGTTCGACAATTTTTAAATTTTGCAAAAGGAAATGAAGATGAAATGATACATTTGACGGGTTTACTTATAGAACTTTTTAAAGATAAGGATGGAGATTGGCTAGCAAGATTTGAAGAGCTACCGAATGTATCAGCTTTTGGCAATTCGCCTGAAAAAGCACTGCAAGAATTACAACAAGCTTGGGCTTTAATGAAAGAAAGTTATATAAGTCATAATCAATCTATTTCCTTAGCTCTGTCTAGGAAAGAGTATAGCGGACAGTTTAATGTTAGAGTAGATAAACGTGTGTATCGAGCTTTAGTACTTGAAGCACTTAGAGCAAAAATTAGTTTAAATGCTTTAGTATCTCAAAAATTAACTTTAGCGGTAAAACAATGAAAAAAAAAGCAGTTATTTTATTAAGCGGTGGACCTGATTCTACTACGGTTCTTGAGATAGTTAGCAAAATGGATTATGAAATTTATGCTCTAAGTTTTAATTATCATAGACGCAATAGTCCGGAAGTCCAAAAAATCCAAGGATTAATTAAAGATTATAATGTAAAACAACATAGGGTTATTAATATTGATTTGCAGTCATTTATCGGTTCTGCATTGACTGATGATAATATAGATGTACCAAAATTTAAAAACACAGATCAATTACCAAGTGACATACCGGTTACTTATGTACCAGCACGTAATACAATATTTTTAAGCTACGCACTAGGAGTTGCTGAGGTTATAGGAGCTAGAGATATTTTTATTGGGGTACACACTAATGATTATACTAACTATCCTGATTGTCGTCCTGAATATATAAAATCTTTTGAAGCAATGGCAAATTTAGCAACTAGGGTAGGAGTAAATGGAGAAAAAATTACTATCCATGCTCCTTTAATAAATATGACCAAAGAGCAAATAATTAAAAAAGGGCTTGAGCTTGGAGTAGATTATAGTAAAACAATATCATGTTATGATCCAACAGAAGCCGGTTTATCTTGTGGTCAATGTCTATCATGCATTGCACGACTTGATGCTTTTAAAAAGAATAATGTACAAGATCCGATTAAGTATGTATAATTATAGAGATATATACTCATAAGTAAAATTAATAATAAAATAATATGCAGTAAATTTGTATACAAGGTGGAAACTGTTTTTCACCTTGTATACTCATTATTTAAAAATCTTCTGTATAATATGAATATGCAATATTTATATTATACAGAAAAATAGTTAGTATATATGATAAATAGAGGACATTTATATGCCCCTTTTCCTGTGCTTGATTTAAACGATATAGTTTTACGAGAGTTAGCCGCGGAGGATACACAAGATTATTTTAATTATATGAGTAAGCCGGAAATGGCTATTTATATAACTGATAGCAATAGGCCTAAAGACGTAGAAGAAGCCGGAGAGGAAATACGTTATTGGTCTAGTTTATATAAAAATCATAGAAGTTTTTATTGGGGAATTGCCATTAAAGACGATAATAAATTAATAGGTACTGCCGGTTTTAATATAATAAATCTAGAGCATCATAGAGCAGAAATAAGTTATGATCTAGATCCTAATTTTTGGGGTCAAGGTATGATGTTAAAATCTATAAAGAATATTTTAAAATTTGCTGATTATATTGGTATTATAAGAGTACAAGCAACAGTAATTACTGATAATTTTCGTTCGATTAATCTTCTTGAGAGATGCGGTTTTGCTAGGGAAGGAATTCTTAAAAAATACGAAATAGTTGCAAATGAGCATAAAGATTATTATATGTACGCAAGAGTATTATAGTAAGAATTGTTAAAATGAACATAAAAAAGAAAGTTAATGGTAGTAGAAACTGATAAAAAAGAATTGATTTGTTCGTTTTGTAGTAAAAAACAACATGAAGTCAAAAAACTGATAGCAGGTCCTGCAGTATTTATTTGTGATGAATGTATAGATTTATGTACAGATATTATGAAAGAAGAAAGTAAAGTGGCTTTAAAGCAAATTACTTCTTCAATTCCAACGCCGCAAAAAATATGTGGAATTCTAAATGATTATGTAGTTGGGCAAGATCAAGCGAAAAAGATTTTAGCAGTCGCGGTTTATAACCATTATAAGAGGCTTGAATATGTACAATCTGGCAATAATGACGTTGAGCTTAATAAGTCGAATATCTTACTGATCGGTCCTACCGGTTCAGGAAAAACTTTACTTGCTCAAACGCTTGCTAAAATTTTAGACGTACCTTTTACTATGGCGGATGCTACTTCTTTAACGGAAGCCGGGTATGTCGGTGAAGATGTTGAGAATATATTACTACGTTTATTGATAGCAGCTGAGTTTAATATAGCAAAAGCACAAAAAGGTATAATTTATATTGACGAGGTTGATAAAATTGCCCGTAAATCGGAGAATCCTTCTATTACACGGGATGTATCGGGTGAAGGAGTACAGCAGGCATTACTTAAAATTATGGAAGGAACAGTTGCTTCCGTGCCTCCTCAAGGCGGTAGGAAACACCCACAACAAGATTTCGTACAGTTAGATACTTCAAATATCTTGTTTATTTGCGGTGGTGCTTTTATGGGGATTGATAGCATTATAACCTCAAGAACTAATCATAGTTCTATAGGCTTTGCAGCTAACGTAAATATAGATAAAGAGAAAAATAATAGTGAGATTCTTAAATCCCTAGAGATTGAGGATTTAACTAAATTCGGTTTAATTCCTGAATTTATCGGTAGATTACCCATCGTTACTACTTTAGATGAGTTAGACAACGAAGCTTTAATTACAATTTTAACTAAGCCTAAGAACGCCATAGTAAAGCAATATCAGAAACAATTTGAGCTTGATGATGCTGAGCTTGTAATTGACGATTCAGCCTTAGAAGCTATTGCCGAAAAAGCTCTAGCTAAAAAGACGGGAGCAAGAGGACTTCGTTCAATGCTTGAGCATCTTTTGCTTGATAGTATGTATAAAGTTGCCGAGCTAAAAAAACAGCGTGTTACTATTACAAAAGAGGTAGTTAACGGCTTAGTCGAACCGATAATGACCTCTCTCATTTCTACAAAATCAAACAAAAAACAACCGATTATTGAAGATATACCGGCGTAAATATTATTTCTTCTCTATGTCATTCCCGCGTAGGCGGGAAGCCAGAAAAATAACTTCAATATTGATATAAGAAGTTACACGTTTTTATATGTTTTACTGGCTTCCCGCCTACGCGGGAATGACATAAACGGGCCTGCAACAAGACCTACGACTGCTCGCAATGATGGGTTGGTATCCACACAACAACGCCGGCTTGACCACGGGACAATACTAATTTAGTATAAAATTTATCCTAAACTAGTATTATATCGGTTTAAATACCATTAAGAAAAAAATAATACTCAAACTGATAAATACCGGCCAGTCTAGGTAGAACCATAATTTAAATAATTTATAATATTTTCCGGTAGGGGAATTCGCTGTTTTAATGCTTCAAGTGCCATATTTCGTAGTTGAATTTGAATCCATACCACCGGAAGCCAACAACTACTGGTGATTATGTATCCGATATAAGTTAAGGTAATCCATAAATCAGAATAATTATAGCCAAGCATATTTACTAATATTATGCCGCTAACCGGTTGAATTATCACAGTTGGAGTATCAGCTATAACTGTAGTGCGAGCTGTATATGCCGTTGCATTCAAATCACCGGTTTTATTTGCCCACCACATAAAAAAAGCAGTACCAATTCCAGTACCAAATAAAATGGTAGAGCTAATAATATGAATAGTTTTTATAAAAAGATAATCCATTATTTATCTCGTTCTATCGCCATGAATACTAAAGTAAGTAATATTATTGGAATATTTTTAAATATCGGACCAAGCGGATCTAGCTACAATATTGGCTTAAGATATGTTAATAGTAGAGTATAAGCTAGTATTAATAAAATTTGTAAACTACATATCCTATTTATTTTATTTTTGATAATTAGTAGAATTCCAAGAATAATATCTGTAAAGCAGCTTCCATATAAATAGTCCTAAGACAATTTTTATTATAGGTTTTAAAAAATAAAGCCTAGCGTGCCATATGGATTGTACGGTTAAAGGTTCGGTTGCAAAACCTTGTTGTAAGTTTCTAGGGATTATAGAAGTAAAATCGATAAAATCTTTTTTATCAGCAATATTAGGTTGAATATTATACGCAGTAGAATTAATGGGTCCTATTTTTAGAAAATCTCCTAATTTAGCTGCTATTTTAATGAATATTAAAGGAATTTTTATTAGTCTTCCAGGATTGACTCCAAGCCATCTTCTAAATCCAAGCAAGATATTCTTCATGGTCACTATGTCTGGTCCAACTATTTTTAATAATGTGTGGATTTTTCCTTCCCTTTCTATACAGTGAATAATTACTTTCGTTAAATCATCAATATGAATAGGTTGAAATTGTTGTAAACCATCACCTATTAAAGGAATAAAATACGGTAATGTTGCAAGAGCCCTAAATAACGAGGTACCCACCATAACAACCGCTTGCGTAAACAAGAGACGGTTGTAAAATTACCCAGTCTATATTTTCTAATTTTTGTAAATATTCTTCAGATGCTTTTTTAGTTAAAGCATAAGCAGTGTTTTTTTCATCATCTATTCCAAGAGCTGAAATATGAATAATTCTTTGTACGTTAGTAAGGGTGCAAGCCTTAAATAGAGCCTCTGGACCATTGACATGAACATTGTCAATATTATTAGCATGACTAGACGTTAACACACCTGATACATTATTAATAACTAGTATCTATGTTATTTAATCTATTTATCCAGCTTTGTGGTGTTAGGTCTATATTAAAATCACAGTATATCACTTCTGCAGTAGGGAATTTTTCCTGGTCGATTCAACATCTCTAACACAGTATATTACTTTATAATTATTCTTTAATAATTCAGCTGTAATATATGATCCAATACATTTTTTATATAATTAATCAGATCCTGTTGCAAATAGAAGATGAAAAAGGATATGTTATGTCCACAACTATTGTTTTTTTGGTTAAAAACTTTTATAACCCAATACTCTTCTCTCTTATTATAAACTGGGGTTGCTCGTGTGTGGTGACTTTAATGTTATCTCATAATAAAATAATTAAAGATTATAAATGATTATATATAAAAGATTTGAATAAATATTAAGAGATGTTTATATTTTTAATATTTATTTAATTGAAATTATGAGTAATAAACTAGAAGTAATAATAAAATATTATAATGATATATCAAATTTAGGCGTAAGTTTATGGAAACTACAGCACTTGCTAGTTTTAATTTAGGTGAGGTATGGAAAATATGGTTCTGTGATAAAAATTTTAAAGATCTACCGACACTAGATCAAAGTTTGATTTATACTCAATATTTAGAAACAATGTTAAGTAAAGTAGCTGCTACCGGAAAGTATCAAGATAATAATATTGATCATTCTCAATGGAGCAATTGTTTTGAAGAGCTAAATAATCGAGATCATTTTTTATGTATAAAGCTACAGAAGTTAATAGGAGTAGAAAACAAGAATATCATTGATGCTATGCTAGATGAATATAGGGGATATAAATTCATTAGAGTTTAGTACCCTAGTTACTAAAGTCCAAGTGTTTTTAAAAAATAATTTAGATCAATCTGAACACTTGATTAAAGCAGCCAAAGAAATCGATGCTATGGCATATCCTCTGACGAGAGAGTATTTTTTATATCGTTATATAGCTAAAGCAATATTTACAAACACTTTAAATGTGCCTTCCTCTTATGAAAACGAGTTTAATATAGTAAAAAAAGCTCATTTAAATTTTATAAATTATCTTAATTCATTAGAGCAAAGTCTTACTAGAATAGAAAAAGCTACTGATAAGTATAATGAAGATCATAAAATTGCTTCTTGGTTAACCGAAAAATCAGCTTTAGTTAGTAATCATTCAGGTAAAATAGCAATTACTTATGTTTCTCTTATAGTGGGTGTAATTGCTTTACGTTCATATGTAATTGACGAAAAGGATCCTTGGTATGAATTATGTGCTTTACCGACCACTAGCCTTGCGATGCAAGGCCACATATTAATAAAGCTCACTCTTATAGCATGTTTGTTTTCTTTTTTGGGAGCTTTAATTTTATATGCTTACACAACATAGTAACAATATGGCTATACAAATTATGGAAAGTTTTTTTAACATTTAAATTACCTATTACGAGAAAAATTTATTTATAATTTTTCTGCTATTTGTGGTGGATTTTCTGCTTCCACTTCAATAATCTCAGATTTAGAGGAAACGATTTGATAACGCTCTAAGGTAGCCGGCATGGCTTTATTCCCTGAATCAATACCGAGTTTTTGAATATTCTTTACTCTTGACATAAAATTACGATTAAACGAGGCAGCAAATTTATCGTAATTAGTAACCATATTATGCAGGTTATTACCGATCTTTTGAGAATAATCTGCCATAGTACCGATGGAGCTTAATAGCTTTCTCACTTCTTCAATGATTACCTTATAATTTTCCGAGCGGCGATGATCGGTAATTTGAAATTTTGCAAATGATAGCATATTCATAAGTCCGCTAGGTCCTACCGGAAAGATATTACAGCCCCAAGCTTTTTGTAAAAATTCAGGGTCGGCTGCAATAACTTTCTCAACCGCTTGTTCAGTCGGCAAAAACATTAAAGTAATAACATTGTTAAAGCTCTGATCCTTTTTGTTTAGATTAGTTAAAATATTTGCGGCATAGTCTTTATTCGCCAAAGATTTTAAATGGTAATTCATAGTTTTATTAAGACTCATGTTATTATCTTGCTCGTCTACAAGAAACTTTGAAGCTTTAGAATCAATAACCATTAAATTACCGGAAGGAAGGAAAATGAGCGCATCAGGTCTTAGCTTGCCGCTATCTGATATAGTTAGACCGTATTGCATAATGAAATCTAAATTAGGACGTAAGCCCGAAGATTTTAAGATATTCTCAAGGGTAATCTCAGCAAGTAGCCCCGCCCCGATCGGAGAAAGCAGAGACTGTTTTATCAAATCAACCGTACCTTTTGATTGCTCTATATCTTTATTTAATGCTCCCACCATCGTAATTAACCGCTCAAACTCACTATTAAATTTTCCTGAAGCAGTAGCGATATTTTTCTCGGCTAGCTCTCTTGCTGCCGTGTTTTCCATTTTGTGTATCGCTATTAATTGCTTAGACAAATCTTGACCTAAATCAAATAACGCAGCTTTAGCCGATGAAAATGACTCTTCTCTTATTTTTTCTGAATCCTTAATAGTCTGTTCTTGATATTCTATTTTACACTTCAATTGCTCAATTTTCTGTAAATATCCTATCTTTTCTTGATTTAATAATTGGTTGTTATTGCTAATTTCTAGATTCTGCTCTGATAAAAATTGTAGCTGTGTCCTTAAGGTTTTAGTTTTTACATAAAACCAGATTATTAGCGCTAATAAAATAAGTAGCGTAGTTATAATAGTTGGTAATACATAATGCATAGAATTAAGCAAAGTTTAATGTTAAATAATACTAAAGTACCGCATAATTTGCACTAATTATTTTGGCATTGCCTAGAAAAGGTTGATATAGTCATTGCGAGTTACTGCAGGTGTTGTTGCATGGCGCGTTTTATGTCATGCCTGCGCAGGTCGTGTTGTGTGGACCGAAAAACCCATTCGGTGTTATGCCGTGGCTTGACCACGATATCCAAAAAAACAACTTAAAATACTAAAATTTTAATGTTTTAAACTGGATCCCGCGATCAAGTCGCGGGATGACAATTAGGAAACTGGTCCACGTAACAAAGCATTCCCGCTTTCGTGGGAATGACATCGGAAGGCTAAACTATAAAACAACTTTTTCTAGGCAATGCTTAATTTCAATACTACAAGTAAGACTATTTCGATATTAGCCTATTATTTTTTTATAAACTTATAGAAATATTATAATTGATAGGTTATATAAAAAGCAAGTTGAAGAATATCTAACAAATTACGGTAAGCTTGTATTTATAAGCGGAGCAAGGCAAGTAGGAAAAACTACAATATCAAAACAAGTAATTAAGCCTAATCCTAATTCAATTTACCTAAATTGGGATTATCTAGAAGATAGAAATAAAAAAATCTTAAACAAACACACTGAACTTTTTAAAAATCTACGTTCTACTACTATATCCGATAAGAAACCGTGCTTAATATTAGATGAAATTCATAAATATAAAGATTGGAAAAATCTTGTAAAAGGATTTTATGATAAATTCGGAGAAAATATTGAATTTATTATAACAGGTAGTGCCAAATTAAATATATATAAAAAAGGCAGCGATAGCCTAATGGGACGTTATATAAGTTTAACCGTGCATCCGTTATCGGTATCTTGAAATAGCTAAAAATTTTGATAATGACATTGATTATATAAAAAGCCCACAAAATATCACTATAGATGAATTTGAAGCTTTAATAAATTTTGGAGGATTTGCGGAAAGTTATTTAAAAGCAATTGCTAAATTTCATAGAATATGGAGTAATCAAAGATTCAAGCAATTATTTAGAGAAGATGTAAGAAATACTGAAGATATCAACAATATTTATACGTTAGAATTACTTGCTAGCATTATAAATGAGCAAGCAGGCTCATTAATAAGCTATACAAACCTTGCTAACAAAGTTAGAGTTTCAGACCAAACAATAAGAAGATGGCTCTCTTTGCTAGAAAAGCATTATTATTGTTTTGCTATCAAACCTTGGTCTAAAAATGTTGTAAAAAGTTTGATAAAAGAGCCCAAAATTTACCTTTGGGATTGGTCGCAAATAAAAGATATAGGAGCGAGATTTGAAAATCTTATAGCTTCTCACCTTTTAAAAGCCGTATATTTTTGGAATGAAACAGGGCTTGGTGATTTTGGTTTATACTATCTTCGTGATAAACAAAAACGTGAAGTCGATTTAGTAATAACAAAAGATAACCAACCGTGGATTTTAGTGGAAGCAAAAGTAAGTGACTCAACCGTTTCTTCAAGCTTAAAATATTTTCATGAATTACTTAAACCTGAGTTTAGTTTTCAAGTAATTCAAAATAAACAAGCTATTTCGGGCTCTTGCTTTGATAAACTGGGTTTATGGATAGTACCGGCTATTACTTTCTTATCTCAACTTGTGTGATATGAATTTTTGCAAAAAAGGTAATCTAGGCAAATGTAAATCATATGACTATTTCGTTGCTTATATCGAAATAGTTATTACCAATTCGACATTTAATTATAAGCTGTATCCTTGCACATACCACTAAATGTAGCTGAATTGACTATATTCACTTTATCTTCTAGCGGGCCGAGTGGCTGAGCCGGTTTTAACAATTCTGGTGTTAATATAAATTTAGTTTTTTTCTCGATATTCGATAAAAAAGGTAAATGTAAGCTATGGGACTGCTCTATCACTGCATACTTATCCCATTCTGGATATTGCCTATTTAGATTTCCTATAGGATCAGCGGGACCGTAAACCTCTATACTACCGAATTTATATTTTTTTAAAGGATATAATTCATTATCATAAAATGAACTCTTCGGATACTTATTTTGAACCGTTAAATTAGTATATATAAATTTGTTTTGTTCTTTATGAAAAATGAAAATATCTAAACAAGCTTTTTTGCATATATTATAAGCTCTCTCATAGGAAACAGTATAACCGAGTTGCTCAAATTGCGGTAATATTTGTTGCAAACGTATTTCGTCTTCATGCATAATACCGATATCTAAATCATCGTCAAAAGGAATTATGCCTTGATGTCTAACGGCTCCAAGCAGAGTGCCGCTGTTTATCCAATAATTAATATTCTTATTACCAAGTAGCTCATGAGTGTCTTTCATTAACTGATAAAGGGCAATAGCTTTTTTCTCGCTAATCCTGTATTTTTTTACTTGTTCATCACTTAAGGTGACATATCGCCAGTCATGTTCTAATATATAAGCATAAAAAAATATCCCGGCAAATATAATTAATATTAAACCTATAATATTTTTAAAGCATAATATTGACTTTAATTTTATCATCTTTCATCTCAAATTGTATTTCTTCCGCCGATGTGACGTTTTTTAAATCTTCTGCTAATTCTGCAGATAATACTATGCCTTTAACTTCAAGCAATTTTATTGGAGCTTTTATAGATAGATTCTTCTCAGCTTTGAATTTTCTGACGATATCTAGTATTTCAAGCAGCCCTTCTGCTCCTTTTGCATCAATTTCATAATTTAAGTCACTGTAATTAACCCAGCTACCTTTAACATGAATAGAATTTTTACTATATAATATTTGGTATAATTCTTCGGTAATATGTGGCATGAAAGGTGCAAATAGTTTCAGTAACGTTTGCATAACATGATATAAAGTTAATATGCTACTATATTGTCCTTGTGGATTTTTGTTTTCCTCATCATAGCTTCTGGTTTTGCTTATTTCTAAATAATTATCACAAAATACCACCCAAAAGAATTTTTCCGTCAGATGCATAGCATTTGCATATTCGTAGTTTTGTAACTCATTTGTAGCTAGCTTAACTAATTCCACTAGCTTATTAACCATCCATTTATCAAACTCGTTAGTGATTTTTTCTTTAATATCGAGCAAACTTGCTTTTTTATCTTCACCTTTCAGTTTATCAAAATGTATAGAAACAAATTTAGCGGCATTCCATAGCTTGTTAACAAGCCTTTTGCCGTTTTTCATAACGTCTTCAGAATAGGCGGTATCAGCACCTAGTTTTGAATTTGCCGACCAATAACGTATCACGTCGGAACCATATTGTTCTAGCAGCTTTTCAGGCACTAAAACATTGCCCTTAGATTTTGACATTTTACTTCGATCTTCAGCTAAACACCAACCGCTTACCATGATGTTTTTCCACGGCAAAGTATTTTGGTGTAAATGAGCTTTTAAAATAGTATAGAACGCCCAAGTTCTGATAATTTCATGTGCTTGAGGTCTTAAATCCATCGGAAATAATTTATCGTGCCTATCTTTATTAACAGTGAAATCGTCAGAAATCCCATGAGTAGAAAGTTGAGGCGAAACGGAACTTGTTGCCCAAGTATCCATTACTTCATAATCAGGTTCTACTTCCTCTTTACTATAACCCATAGGTAAATCTTTTAACGGATCGATAGGCAACTGCGTAATATCGGCATATAAGATTTTTCCTTCCTCACCTACTCTTTTAGAGTACCAAACAGGGAAAGGCACACCAAAATAACGCTGCCTACTTATACACCAATCCCAACTAATGGCATTAATCCAATTCTCTAAACGAATCTTCATATTTTTAGGATGCCAATTTAACTCATTTGCTCTTTTAAGCAATTCTTCTTTATGTGATATAGTTTTAACGAACCATTGCGGTACAGTTAGTATCTCAAGAGGAGCACCTGACCTCTCGGCACATTTAACGGTATGAGTGATGTCTTCTTGTTTAATAAGCAACTCTTGTTCTTTTAAAATATCTATTATTTTTGTTCGAGCTTCTTTAATTTTCAATCCATCTATAGAAGTTTCATGTTGGAAGTCTATTGTACCTTTTTTAGTGATAATAGTTTTTAAAGGCAGATTATGCGTCTTCCACCAAGTAATATCCGTTTGATCACCAAACGTACAGCACATTACCAGCCCCGTACCTTTATCTTGTTGTACTAAAGGGTCAGCAAGCAGTGGAACTTTCTCATTAAAAAGTGGGGTTATAGCTGATTTACCTGCTAGATGCTTATAACGTCCATCGTTAGGGTGATAAAATACGGCTACGCAAGCCGGTAATAACTCAGGTCTGGTGGTGGCTATAGTAAGCGGGTCTCCTTGCTCGGTTTTAAACGTAATATAATTCATGAAAGAGTTTTTTTCCTTATCCTCAATATCGGCTTGGGCAAGAGCTGTACCATCTACCGGATCCCATAAAATCGGTTGATTAGCACGATAAATTTCCTCTTTTTGTACTAAATCAAGAAAAGACATTTGTGATATTTTTCGTGATAACGGACTAATAGTTTGGTACTCTAAACTCCAATCAACCGATACAGCTATTTGGTTAAATAGACTTCTAAACTTTTCTTCTTCACTTTCTACTACCTCTTCGCAAATTTTTATAAATTCAGATCGATCCATATTATAAGCTTTGATCTGTTTCTGCTTTTCAACAAGTCTCTCGGTCGGTAGCCCGTTATCGTCAAAACCCATAGGATAAAAGATGTTTTTACCCATCATACGCTGAAAACGTACAATAAAGTCGGTTTGCGTATAGCTATAAACATGACCGATATGTAACTGCCCTGAAACTGTCGGAGGCGGAGTATCGATTACATAGGTTTCTTCTTTTGCAACGTTTGGATTATAAGCATAAGTTTGTCTCTCTTGCCAAATTTGCTGCCACTTTTTTTCATTTTCGGTAAAATTATAATTTTTTGGAAATTCTTTCATAGATTTTGTAGTTGATTCAAGAATATTATTATAAAGGTTATCTGTGATTATGACAATAGATGCTTTTCTTTGGGAGGATATGGATATTTAGGATTTGTGTAAGTGGTGCTTGCATGATTAATTACTTATTTACAATTGAGCGAACAAAAGTTTCTTGAAGACCTGTAATTTTGGCAATAACAGGAATTTTAAAGCCCTAACTGAACATTTCCTTCGTTATAATTACTGCCTTATTATGTTCGCCCTCAGCTTTGCCTATCTCACAATACCCTGCACCTTTCCTTCATCTCTCTCTATATGTATCAGCGATAGTTTTCATAATAGTATCCTTATCTTGCGGTAATAGATGTGTATCCAATACTTCTACTAATTCCGGTTGTTTTTGTTTTGATAATTTTGCGTCAGTATACCATAAGAACGATCTTAGGTAAATATAACCTTTTTCTTTATCCAATATTATAATATGCTTAAACTCTGTTAAAAACTTCTCCCATAGTTTTATCATATCCTGCATATGGATATGCTGCATCATATATTCTAGCATACCTAAATGTTTTTTCTTGACGATTTCATCATCTGTCATAGTTTGCAAATCTACTAATTGATAATCTTCCGTCATTAATTTCTTTGCCATCACACTATCAGTAAATAAACTCCACAGATTTCTTGGAGCATTATAAATTTCTTTACCGTTGTAAATAACTAAATTATAAACTAGCGGCAATTTATCCTTTCCTTGCTTATGTCTTTCACATAATAATAGTGTATATTTCCATAACCGTAAAGCCGTCCAATAATCAATTGTTGATTGGGCCTCTACTAATACATAAACAAATGCTTCTTCTTTATTATTGGTGCTAATTTTATATGTTATATTACTATATTTCTTATTTAAAGATTCCTCAATGTAGCTCCATTATTTTTGATAAATCTACTAAACTCTTAAAATCATCGGGTAAATAATATTCCAAAAATTCTTGTGCTGTTACTGGGTCGTTCATTATTATTTTTACTAATGAATCATGTTTTAATTTTTTAGCCATAAAAATCTAGTAGCTTTATTTCGTGGCGTATTTTATCTTAAATTATCTATAATATCCATATTTATTTAAATTTAAAGTTTAATATGCTAATTCTAAACAAACTTTTACTTACTTTAAAATTAATGCGTGCAGATAAGTTGGTAGCTTATTTGCTGGTTTTTTTTCCTGCTTTATTTGGGTTACTGCTTGCAAACCCTTCAAGAATGGAGTTAATACATTTATTACCGTTATTTATTTTAGGTAGTATAACAGCTAGAAGTAGCGGGTGTATTATTAACGATATATTTGATAGAAAATTTGATAAGCATGTCGCAAGGACTAAAGAGCGACCTTTAGCTAGCAAGGCTTTATCTGTTTCTTATGCTATTTTGATACTCTTTATTCTTAGCGTTATCTCACTTTGTATTTTGCTACTTTTAAACAAAACAGCCATATATACAGGTTTTTTTGCGGTAATAATGATTAGCCTATACCCGTTAATGAAACGTATTACTTATTTCCCGCAAATCTTTTTGGGATTTACCTTTAAGCTAGGGGCCTTAATAGCTTATGCGGCAGTTCAGGATACACTTGATATAGCAGCGATTATTATGTATTTAGCATGCTGTTTTTGGGCCATCGGTTATGATACGATTTACGGATATATGGATATAAAAGATGATAAGAAAATAGGAGTGAAATCGTTAAGTATATATTTAGAGAACAAGCATTCTAAGCTTTGGCTTTATATATGTTATATAGGTTTTATATTGTTATTTATTCTAGCAACAAAAATGGCTAACCATAATATCGACTATTTACCTATTTTAGCTGCTTTAATTTTACTCATATTGCAAGTAGCAACTCTTGATATTGAAAATCCTGCAAATTGTATGACAAGATTCAGAGCTAATAATTATATCGGATTAGTTTTGAGTATGGTGTTTTATTAAATTCTTTCCCTAATAACAGTCTTGTTAGGGATTAGATAATGTTCTTGATGTCATTCCTGCGAAAGCAGGAATCCATAAAAATAACATTAATATTGCTGTAAGTATTACATTTCTAGTAAAAAACATATAAGAATTTAATTTTTATATGTTTTACTGGATTTATAATGTCGCAGGAATGACATTGCCCCGTGCAACAACTCCTCTAACAGCCCATAAAGTTACCATCGATATTGCGGTTATATAAACCGCAATTGATAAAGAGTTGCCGGTTACATACCATAGCATTAGGCAGATTGACGGAGTAAGACGTCCGATTAATGAAGCACCTATACTACTGCCGATACCGACTAACATATATTTATCGGCAGTTTTAAATAAATCATTTAGCCAGCAGTTCAAAGGTGCCAAGAACCCGACACCGAGTATTATAATCCAAATACGTACAAAATTAACATACCATATAGATGAATTATTCAAGCAGAGCCATAAAGGAATTATGCTTAAACTCATTAAAATAAGAGTACCGTTTAGTATTTTAAGGTAATGTAGCTTTTTTGTTAGATGCCCTATTATCGGAATCATAATCATATCAAAAATCAGAAACTCAGTATTAAATTTCATCATTATTTCGAGTGATATATCAGTGATAAGCGGAATAAAACTATTCATAAAGACGAAAGGCACTATATAAGTCATATATGAGAAACCTATGGCAAAACTAATGCGTAAGATACTTAGTTTACAGTTCCAAATTGTAGTTAAGTCTTGTAATAGTGATGATACTACGTTATTGTGAGGAGAGGACCCAGGTGTCATACCGTGGCTTGACCACAGTATCCAAAAATTACGTAAAGTAATTTTATCTTTTGTATTGGATCCCGCGGTCAAGCCGCGGGATGACAATGAGGGCTTTACCTTTACTACAATATCCTCGCTCTTTCTTAAAAAATAACCTATCAGTGCTGTAAGCCCGCCAAATATGAAACATAAACGCCAATATGTATTATACTCTACATTTAAAACTATAGTACTGATAAATGAAGCAAGAATAATACCGACCATAGTAGATGTTTGATAAAGGTAAGAAGCTTTAAACGCTTTTGTTTCTTCTTTATTCTCTAAAATCAATAATTTAGCAATGGCACATTCACCCTCGGAATATACTCCTTGCAACGTTCTAAGCAACACTAATAATAGCGGTGCAAGCCAGCTTATTTGAGCATGTGAAGGTATTAAACCGATTAGGCTAGTTGTTAAAGCAACGCCGATTAAAGAGTAAGATAAAGCAAAAACACCGCCGTATTTTTTAGCAATTACGCCAAAAAAATAAGAGCCTATGGGACGTGTCAATAAAGACGTAACAAGAACACTATAGGTAAGTATTAAAGCAGCGACTTTATCATGATTCGGAAAAAAAATACCAGCAAGTAGCGGAGCAAGAAACCCATAAAGTGCAGTATCGAAATGATCCATCGCATTACCGATTAGGATCGAAAAATCCCTTTTACTTAATGAATTATTCATATATTAATAATTTAAAATTTATAATGGATTATACTCGATGAACTTGGAACATTGGTGACAATGTCTTTGTAAGTCCTCGGATGCTGAACGTTTAATATACGCTCCGCTCCTCGGCTTACAGACCGATTACTCTTTCCCAAGTTGATCTTCGTATAACAGCTCTTCATTTTGTAGGAGTATATAAGTATGTAATCTTCCTTGTAAATATTTTTTTAAGAGATATGATTATAAAGTCATCGCTTAAAGTAACTGTAATGAATGAATAATTTGAAACAAGGAAAGTTTATTACATTTGAGGGAGGGGAAGGGATAGGCAAATCTACTCAATCTCAAATGCTCTATGAATATTTACAATCTCAAAATACTCCCGTTATTTTAACTCGTGAAGTCGGTGGTACTATTGTAGCCGAAAAAATGCGTGAAATTCTAGTACATGAAGAATTACTACCCATGTCCGAGCTATTACAAGCTATAGCAGCACGTTATGATCATATGGCACGGAAAATTATACCAGCTCTACAAGAGGGACATATTGTAATATGTGATAGGTTTATTGACTCAACTGCATGTTATCAAGGATTAGAGCTAGAAAACGGCATAGATTTAGTTTATAATCTGCACAAAACTTTAATGCCTTCTCTTATGCCGGATATTACGTTTTTTATTGACGTAGAGCCGGATACTGCTATTAAGAGAGTCAATTCACGAAATATGAGCAATAAATTTGACATAAGAGGTATAGATTTTTATAAAAAAATCTATGATTGTTTTAAAGAATTAAGTAATAGATTTCCTGAGAGAATAAAAACAATTAAAGCTTCAGATTTAAGTCCACTTGAAGTACATGAGTTAATAAAAAAGCATTTATGAACAATACTTACTACATTACTACCCCTATATATTACGTTAACGATGTGCCCCATATCGGTCATGCTTATACTAGCGTTGCAAGTGATGTAATCGCTCGTTTCATGCGACTTCGAGGTTTCGATGTAATGTTTTTAACAGGTACTGACGAACATGGGCAGAAAGTAGAAAAAGCAGCTATTAATAAAAATATTGACCCACAAAAATTTACCGATCAAACATCCGAGAGTTTTCGTCATCTGATGACTGCTATGCATATTTCCAATGATGATTTTATCAGAACAACGGAACACAGGCATAAAGAAGCTGTAGCTGTTTTTTGGCAGAAATTACTAGAAAACGGCACTATTTATGAAGGTTTTTATGAAGGGTGGTATGCAGTGCGAGATGAGGCTTTTTTTGATGAGTCGGAACTTACGAGTGACGGTTTAGCACCGACGGGTGCTCCAGTTGAATGGGTTAAAGAGCCTAGCTATTTCTTTAATCTTTCAAAATGGCAGGATAAATTGCTTGAGTTTTATGAAGCAAACCCTGATTTTATCAGACCTATATCAAGGCGTAACGAAGTAATTAGCTTTGTTAAATCGGGTTTAAAAGATTTATCGGTATCGCGTACTACTTTTAACTGGGGAATAAAAGTGTCAAATAATGAAAAACATGTAATTTATGTTTGGCTTGATGCACTGGCTAATTATATTTCAGCACTCGGTTATCCTGACAAACAAAGTAATTACGGTAAGTTTTGGCCGGCTGATTTACATGTAGTCGGTAAAGATATCTTGCGTTTTCATGCCGTCTATTGGCCTGCTTTCTTAATGGCTGCAGAAGTTCCGCTGCCGAAAACAATTATGGTTCATGGCTGGTGGACGAATGAGGGGCAGAAAATCTCTAAATCTCTTGGTAATACCATTGATCCGATTAAGTTAATTGATGAATTCGGTGTTGATCAAGTTAGGTATTTTCTGATGCGTGAAGTAACTTTTGGTGCGGACGGCAATTTTGCTCGTAGTAATTTAATTACCCGTATTAATAGCGAGTTGTCAAACAAAATAGGTAATTTATTACAGCGTACTACATCTTTTGTTTATAAGAATAATGATGCCAAAGTGCCTTTGCTTACGCAAGGTGTTATAGATAAAATATATGAGCTACCGATTTTAAAAACCGCAAGTAAATTTGTCGAGCAGAATATTTTATTGATGGACAAAACAGAGATTAATAAAATTCTTGAAAATATTGTTAATTTGGCCGAAGAGGCAAATATCTATATTGATAGCGAAGCACCCTGGAATTTGAAAAAAACCGATCCAGATAAAACGTTAGAAGTGTTATACGCTTTACTAGAAGTTTTACGCTATATTGCGATAATGCTTCTGCCTTTTATACCGAGTTCAGCAAATAAAATGCTTGATCAGTTAGGGGTAAATAAAGAAGAACGTCTATTTAAGCATTTAATACGTGATTATACTTTAACAGCGGGTAGCAATATTTTAGAACCTACCATAATATTTCCAAAATTTGAATAGTGTGTCATACCGTGGCGAGACCGTAGTATGACACACCTACTAAGAGTATAATATGTTAATAGATTCACATTGTCATCTTAATTTACGTAGTAACTTGTCATCCCGCGACGCGATCGCGGGATCTAGTGAGGATATTAAAACAACTAATATTAGTTGTTTTCTAGATACCGTAGTTAAGCCATGGTATGACGTAGTGCTTTTAGATTCTGTCATTCAAAGAGCATTAGAAAATAATGTGCAGTATATGCAAACTATCTGCACTAAAATTGAAGATTTACCTATTATTTTAGAGATAGCTGAAAAATATGAAAATGTTTTTGCGAGTGTTGGGGTGCATCCGTGTGAAGTGAATTCTTTTATTAGTCATTGCGAAGCACTGCAAGTGCTGTGGCAATCTCAGGAAGCTTGGACAAGATTGCTACGTCAAGACTACGTCTTTCCGAACTCAGATGCTGAGGCAATTATTATGCTAACCCAGCATCCGAAAATTATTGGAATCGGTGAAACGGGGCTTGATTATTATCATCAGCCTTACGATCAAAAATTACAAAAAGATTCGTTTGTAGCACATATACATGCGGCGTCTAGTACACGCCTGCCTGTTATTGTTCATACAAGAGAAGCAGACGAAGATACTATTGACATTTTAACCTCAGAAATGCGTAACAGCAAATTTCCAGGTTTAATACATTGCTTTACCTCTTCAAAAAATCTAGCGGCAAAAATGCTAGATATCGGTTTATATATTTCAATTTCAGGGATTATAACTTTCAAGAATGCTACTGATTTACAAGAAATAGTCAAATATATACCGCTTGATAGGTTATTAATAGAAACCGACACTCCTTACTTAGCTCCTACGCCTATGCGAGGCAAACAAAACGAACCGGCATTTGTTAGGTATGTCGCTGAAAAAGTTGCCGAACTCAAAAATATAACATCAAAAGAAGTAGCAAATGTTACTACTCATAACTTCAAAACATTATTTTCTAAATTTGAAAAATATATAAATAATACTTTATAAAAACATCAAGTTTGATAGTTTAAAGTTGCAATTTTTAAAATAATATGTATATTTCATAGTATTTCAGTTATTAGTAGTATATTTGATATGGAATTTAATCGCAAAAATGCCATCATTGGTTTTTTAAAAGCACATGAAGATCAAAAATTTACCTCTTATGGCATAGCTGAATGGCTTGTAGAAAATCACATTGACGAAGCAAGACTCAAAGCAAATGCAAGTACAAATAAGAGATTGTTAGAAGCAAAGACTCAAGAAGAAAAAGATAAGGAGATTATAGGAATTGATTTAGGTGAAATTAGCAGTAGTAAGCTTTCTGCTGAACGAAGACAAGAACCTAATAGAATAGAGCTAAAACCTAAGCTAAAGTTTTATTATTCGCAAAACCCTGATTACTATGTCAATAATGAACAAGCCACAGAACCTAAAATAAATGCAAATAAAGAAGATAAAATAACCGCAGTGCAAATATGTGATGCACTTGCATTATATCTTCAAAACAAATTGAAGATTCATAATATACCTATTAAGCATAATTTTTCTTCAAATAAACAAGGAACTAAAGGTAATAATAAATGGTTACACCCAGATTGGGTAGGTATGGGGAAGTTCTTAATGAAAAGTGGAGTTCACTAATTAAAGATTGTGCTAAATATTATGCAGGAAAACAAGCAAAGCAAGGCTTTGGTCTTTTGAAGCAAAAAAAATTATCAATCGTAGTAATTTACGAGAATCTTTTTTTCAGGCTTTATCAAATTCCTCATGGGCACATTATGGTTATTTAGTTGCTGCTGATTTAATTGAAAGTAGATAAAATGATACTAGGCATGAACTTGAAATGCTATGTATTAGGCATGGTATAGGATTTATTTTAGTAGATATAGAAAATCCTGAAGATAGTAAAATATCAATTCCTGCTAGAGAAAGACCGGAAATAGATTGGAATATGGCTAATAGGTTAGCAGAAGAGAATAAAGATTTTGAAAATTATATAAATAATATTGATACATTCTATAAAAAACAGAAAGTAAATGATAGTACTTGGTTTAATATTAATGACCACGTAAATAAAATTCCTAAGCAAAATAAGAAGAAAAAATAAACATATTTATATATAGACCATTATTATCACGCATTTATAAAAATTTAAACCGTGAATCCTAAAATTAATGTACTGAGTTTTAGTGTTAAACTAAATTCATATTAATTATTTTTAAATTTGTGGATAAGTTATGATTAACTGTGATTTAAGTACTAATTATACATATTATATGTTAGAGGGGCTGAGAGCACAAATTGCTCCAATGCATTTAGGTATAAACATTCTAAAAGAAGCATATGAACATGAGTCATTAGAAGATAACGGTTTTGCAAGAATTATGCATGCTTATTTAACGCTTTGTGAACGCATGACTAGAAAATATGAAAAACCCGAATTTAATATCCTTGAAACAATTATTGATGATAAAACCTATAACATTAATGAAAAAGTTATACTAAAAAAGTCTTTTTGTGAACTAAGGCATTTTCAGAAAATAGGTTTTAAACAAGAATTACCTCAATTATTAATAGTAGCACCCATGGCAGGACATCACGCTCCTTTCAGTCACTCGCAATGACGGGGTGGTATCTATGCAACAATGCCTTGTTTGAATGATATCGCAGCTATACAACAAGATTATAATTAAAGGAGAAGTGTGGTAATCTAATATTCAACTCTTATTAGTTTTTTGAATTTCTTGTTGTTGCTGTTGTTTGTATTCTGCCGCTTTTTCTTCTATGTAATTAAAAAAGAAATAAGTAAAAGTTAAAAAAATGGTCAAAATAATACCAAATGTTATGAGTATTGCTTTAAGTTGCTTGCGTGAGTCTTCTGCTTTTGACCTTTTCTCTTCTTCATCTATGTCTTCATCATTTTTGACTTCAGGTATTATTGTTTGTTCTTCTGTAGTATTTTCCATGTTGTAACTCAACTACGCTTTATTACTAAGTTGTTCCTATAACTTACAGATTTTTGAAGTTTATAAGATTAGCTATATTTGAATGATGAGGTTTTAAACTCATCAAAATAGGATATATAAGCAATAACGCTATGTCAATAGTCTTGAATATTAGCTGTGTTTCAACCAAGGTTTATACATATTATTATAATTTGAGTCTCCTAACATTGAAGTATTTAAAGTATCGGAGTAAGCAGCTGATAATATAGCATCATCAAAAGTGATATTAAGCTGTCCTATATAGTCTTGAATAAAATTGTTAACAGTAGATTCAAAGCTTGTATATTTTTAGGATATGAATAAACAAGCTGTGTACATTCTATATTTCCTAATTTGCTTCCAATCCATGTTAATAACATAGAGAGTTATATTCATCTTGGGGGTTACGATTAATTATTTCGTAAGTTTTAGCAAGAATATAACAAGCTTCGTTATTTCCCTTCATAGTTTCTAATTTTATTTAGAAAAGCTTTTTCATATATTTCATAATTCGGTGATGAATCAGATTTTCCGTTAAAAAGAGCAGTAAATAGAATTTTAGCTTTCTCTAGATCATTCATTTTAATTTTGTTCTATTTTCATTACTAATTCTTTGATTTCATTCATTTTTGATTTATTGGCAACCAAAAGACCGTTCATAGTATCGATAATTATGACATTGTCAAGACCTACTACGGTAGTTAATTTATTATTAGAACTAATGAAAGAGTTTGTAGTATTGCTTGTTACTACGTTTCCCTCGCAATAATTATCGTTTATATTCCGGTGTTTTACCTGTAATAAGGAATGCCAAGTACCAAGATCGTTCCAAGCAAAATCGGCTTTTATCATGACCATTCCCGAAATATATGTCATTATGGCATTGTCTATAGAAATTGCTGCGATTTCATTATAAGCCTCATTGTCTATTGCCAAACTATTCTCATTTTTTACGGCAGTATTAAATGCTTTTTCTGCAATACAGAATAAATCAGGTTGAAGGTTCATTGCTAAGTTTAAGAAGAAGTTAACATCGTATACACAAGTTCCTGAATTTCAAAAATATTCATTACTTTGAAAATGTTTGTTTGCTTGCTCTAATATAGGGTGTTCAATGAAATGATCAACTAGATAAACATTTTCTGCAATTGATAATCCTGTGTTTATATAGTCATACTCGGCACTTATAACATTTATAGGAATACCTATAGTGCACAAATGCCGAATTCATTAACATAATGTAAAGCTTTATTTATATAGTATTAAGATAATTTATATCATCCGCTATATGATGGTCTGAAGGTAGTAACACTACAATATCAAATCCTTGTGCTTTAGCCGATAATGCCGTAATAATGGCACAAACGGCAGTATTTTTTTTGTAAAGGCTCGGTAATTAATGCTATTTCTACATCTATTTCTGCTGCTTGTTCTTTAGTGATTGATTCATATTTTTTGGAAGTAATAATAGTAGGTTGTCCTAAAAATTTATTTCGGTTTAATGTTTGCTGAAGTAAAGTTAAATCACTCAATATTTTTTTAAACTGTTTCGGTTTATCCTTAGATGACAAAGGCCATAGTCTTTTACCATTACCTCCTGCCATAATCACCGGCTTTATTAGACTCCTTGTGCATAACCTCCTTCTAAAGGTAATTTGTATACCTTTGATACTTCAAGATTTGGTACGTTAAGTTTTGGGATTTGCCTGTGCTCACGTATTTTTATACGCTGTGCAGGCTCACCACTTATTTGACTTCCAACTTTTGAAGTATCTGCGATATACGGCGATCCAATACTCGCATCCTCACGTACCTTTTTGTACGCTGCGGTGCTGCGTTTCGTGTCTCCTTCAAACTCCTCTTTATTAAGATAGGTTATGCAAGGAGTCTACCTTCATATATTTTACAACTACTAATTAAATAATAAAGAGCTTTATCTTTATAAATAGTTTTAAAAAATATGTCAAGTGAATTAACTATATTGGCAAGTTTTACAATAAAAAGTACTTCTGCCTGAATGTTTTGTCTTGATAATAGTGCTAGAGCAGTTTAAACAACTTTGTCCCTCTCTACCGTAAACCGTAAGTTGCTGAGTAAAATAACCAGGTTTGTTATCGCCGTTTACAAAATCTTTAAGAGTAGTACCGCCGGCAGTTATAGCTTTAGTTAACACATCTCTAATTGATTTAATTAAATTTTCTATTTCATCATCCCTTAAATCGCTACCTGATTTATCCGGATGAATTCTAGCTAAATGAAGACTTTCGGAAGCATAGATATTACCGACTCCGACTATAACTCTATTATCCATAATCAAGTTTTTTATCGGTATTTTTCCAGTTTGTAGCTTATCTTTTAGATATTCTAACGTCAATAAATCAGAAAAAGGCTCTATGCCTAAATCATTAAAAAATTCTTGTTCTAAGAGATCAGTCTTAAAACTATAAATCATACCGAAGCGTCTAGTATCGTTGAAAATTAACTTTTCGCCGTTACTTAAATCAAAAATCACATGATCGTGTTTTTGAGTTTTATAATTAGCAGATTGCAGAGTAAATCTACCGCTCATGCCTAGATGAACTATTAAAGAATAATCATTATTAAAATCTATAATTAAATATTTTGCACGACGCCTAACATCCAGTATATTAGTATTTAAGATTTCTGTAGCTAAAAGCGGGGATAGCTTATAACGTAAATTATCTCTTTTTAACTCTACATTTTCTATAATAAGCCCGATTAGCTTATCTTTTAGAGAGTTTTTAAGAGTTTCTACTTCAGGAAGTTCCGGCATTTGATACTAATATTTATAATAAAAAACTATGAACCAGACAAATTTTGGCCTTAAAAAAGTAGACTACACTAAAAAACAAGGTTTAGTAAATAACGTTTTTTCTAATGTCGCTGATAAGTATGATTTAATGAATGACTTAATGAGTTTGGGATTACATCGCTTATGGAAAGATGAATTTATTAGGCAAATTCCAAATCTTAACTCTCATATATTAGATGTTGCTAGCGGTAGCGGTGATATTGCTTTAAAACTTGCTAAAAAAGCAAGAGATAGAGTTAATAATATCTCTTTAACTTTAAGTGATATTAATGAAGAAATGTTAAAGCAAGCTAAGAAAAAAGCAATAGATCTGAATTTATTTCAAAATCTTAAATTTACTGTAGCAAGTGCTGAAGAACTACCGTTTCCGGATGATAGTTTTGATTATTATACTATAGCATTCGGTATTAGAAACGTACCTGATATAAATAAGGCTTTAAAGGAAGCATTTAGGGTTTTAAAGCCAATGGGCAAGTTTATATGTCTTGAGTTTTCAAAAGTAAAGGAAGGGTACATAAAAGATTTCTATAAATTCTACTCATTTAATATTATACCGAGTATTGGTCAAATGATAGTGGGTAATAAAGAGGCATATGAATATTTGGTCGAAAGTATAGAGTTATTTCCCTCACAAGACGAGTTTAGAATAATGATTAAAGACGCCGGTTTTGAAGAAGTCGGTTATAAAAATCTAAGTGGCGGAATAGTTGCTATCCACAGTGCGTATACTCGATGAACTTCAAAAATGGGCTACGTCGTTCTACAAGATCTACGGTACTCACGTATTAAGTATACGCCCCGCTCCTCGACTTGTGAACTCCTTGCTCTTTTTGAAGTTGATCTTCGTATACTACTCTTTATTTTACTTCGGAGTATATAATAGATGATAAGTAATTTTTTTAATTTAATACGTATTTTTCGTATCATCAGTAAAAAACAAATCTTAATTGATTCAAGAAGCCCTAAATATTTCAGGTTTATCGGTTATATATTAGCCTTATTTTTTGCTCCGGTCTCGTTAATAAAAAAATCACGGGAAGATTACGGCAAACGCTTAATAGATTGTTTAAGTGATCTTGGACCTATTTATATAAAATTCGGACAAACTCTTTCGACAAGAGCCGATTTAGTAGGAGCAGAGATAGCAGGTTATTTAAGGTTACTGCAAGATAAGCTACCTCCGTTT
The DNA here is from genome assembly GCF_000284075.1 of Rickettsia rhipicephali str. 3-7-female6-CWPP. Classification (GTDB taxonomy): domain Bacteria; phylum Pseudomonadota; class Alphaproteobacteria; order Rickettsiales; family Rickettsiaceae; genus Rickettsia; species Rickettsia rickettsii. The sequence goes on along the minus strand of NC_017042.1, from coordinate 1,065,071 downwards.
GATGGTGGGGTGGCTAGAAGGTTGATAACGTCATTGCGAGGAGACATTTATGTCGACGAAGCAATCTCAGCAAGCAAACAAAAGATTGCCACGCAGTCTACGACTGTGAGCCATGACGCCCTCCCTTTCTTACACCTCGATGATACCCCCATCGCTGCCGCATCAATTTCGCAGGTACATAAAGCACAACTTATAACCGGTGAATATGTTGCGGTAAAAATTTTGCGTCCGGGTATTCATAAAAAATATAACAGAGATATTAAGCTGCTATATTTTCTTGCAAAAATTATCTCAAAATTTTCTAAAGCAAAAAGGCTAAAACCGATTAAAGTAGTCGATAAATTTCATGAAACTATGAAATTTGAGCTTGATTTACGTTTAGAGGCGGCAGCAGCTTCTGAGCTTACGGATAATATGCGAAATGATATTAACGTGATAATCCCTAAAATATATTGGGATTTAACATCAGAAAATATACTAACCACCGAGTGGTTAGACGGCACTTCTATATATGATACTTTGCTACTAAAGGAAATGGGGTTAGAGCCTGCAAAAATATCTCAGGATTTTGCGGTAATGTTTTTCAATCAAGCCTATAGAGACGGATTTTTTCATGCTGATTTACATGCAGGGAATATTTTAGTGAATAAGCAAGGTAAGATAATTTTACTTGATTTCGGTATTATGGGCAGACTTAAAGAAAAAGATCGTTTAGCCGTTGCCGAAAGTCTATTTGGCTTTTTAAGGCGTGATTATAAATTAGTTGCTAAAGTACATTTAAGAGCCGGCTACATCCCATCAAATACTGATTTAGATTTATTCGCTCAAAGTTGTAGAGCAGTTACCGAGCCTATAGTAGGGACTCCCATAAAAAATATTTCCATAGGTAAGCTGCTTGCACATTTATTTAAAATCACGGAAGATTTCGGCATGGAAGTACAACCGGAGTTGTTGCTATTGCAAAAGACTTTAATAATGGTGGAAGGGATAGGCAGACAGTTAGACGGTAATGTTAATATGTGGCAGCTCGCCGAACCTTGGATTAAAAAATGGGCCGTGAAAAATCTAAGTCCTGAAGCGAAGTTGTTACGATTGGTAAAGCATGACCTAGATAGTCTAGAGGATATTATTTGACATATAAAAAATTATTAATATTATAGCCTTATATATTAAGAAATTTATTATTATGAAACTAAAAGATTTATTTATTAAATATCCTATTACTACTCCTTTTTTGGTTGATTGTAAAAATGATAAATTAGTATTTTCTTCAGATAAAGAACAAAAATATAAAAGAGACCTAAAAGAAACAATAGGAGAGGAAGAGTTTGAAAAATTAACGGCTTTAGATAAAATTGTTCAATGCCCCGAAAACTTAGAAAATATAGCTTTAGTAAGTATAGAAAAACATCTCGATAAACCACTGATAGTAGCGAAATTGTTTAATGATGTACAACGTGCATATTATAAATCCATATAGATCCCGATAATAATAATAATATTAAATCGATTTTGCATTTCTCAGAAATATATTTTATCGGTGTGTAGAGTAAATGCCGGCTGAAGTTTTAAAACGCGAGTATAATGTCGGTACTATACAGCAAAAATCTTTACCGAAAATCATGGCATTATGGCCTGACCCTTACTATTACAACTGGATTCAGAAAAATAAAGAGTATAACAACCCGGATATAGATCCTCAGGTAATGGAGAATATCGTTTTATTGTGTGGAGAGGTTAGTATGGATTTACCGGTAAATGAAAAATTATAGTAAAAAACCATTGCAAGATAACCATGACTTTTAAAATTAACAAAAATTAAAAAGTAAAATTTTATAAACCTTTAAATTATATAAAGGTATTTAAATGTCTAAAAGCCAAGAACAAGAGCAGGAATCCATTGATAATATAAGGCAACAGCTTGATGAAGAATATAAAAACCTTTCGTGGGTTCAAGTTGGATATTTAGCTCTTGGAGCTGAAACAGGTAACAAAAAATATGATGAGTTAAATAAACGATATCTAGATCTTAATAAAGATAATTTAGGTATAATACAAAGTGTTATCCAAGCAGTTGGGAATGTTCCTAGTGCATTGCAGTTTACCTGGGAGGCTTCTCAAGTTTTACCTGATCTTGCACTGGAGTTTAATAACCTCAGAAAAGCGAGAAGTGCTACCACTAGTGTAGGTTCTATTGAAGCTGGTTGCAAGATGATAGCAGATGCAGAATCGCTTATAAAAAAATGTGCTTCTGTTTTACATTCTGAAACTATATCCAATAGTTCAAAAGAAACTCTTTTACAGTCTAAAGTTATTCCATATCTTCTCACGCCTATTTTAAATAAGAGGCTTAGCAAAATAACAAAAAACTTTCAAACTTCCGAAACAGAAAAAATAAATGTATTAGACAAAATAAGTCCTAAATTTATCAGAGAATTATCTACACTAGGAGTAGATTTAATATCTAAAGCACTAGAAAGCGATTTAAACCCAAAAGTACAAGAAATATTAAACAAAAAAAACGCGTCATCTCAAGGTGCTATAAAATATACATGACATTATTACTTCAGACAAAGTAAAACCCCTTCTTAATCACGATTTAGTACAATTTTAAAAAATCCTGATAATCAAAAGGGGTTAGTTCAAATTACGGAAAATATAATAAATAATAAAGCACAAAAAATCGCTAAACCTGCATTAATTGCAAATACAGTAGCACTACTTGTAAATTCTAGCGAAAAAATAATTGAAAGTACTCCTTCAGTTATAAAAGCTTATAGTCAGCTTAAAGAAAATCAGCGTTGGACTAAAATTAACCTAAATATGGAAGGGTTAGATATTGAAACTAGAAAAGAGTTATTAAAAGGCAAAAAACCTCAAAATAGTAGAGTTAGTTGAAAATGCAAAAAAAATTATTGATAATTTATCTTCTGTTTTAGAAAAAGAATTACCGCGATATTTAGATATTAATAAACAGGATATATTAGATGTTTTAAAACATCCTAAAGTAATGGAAAGAATAGAATCACAAGGAAAAGATCCGGAGTTTATACATAAGGCATTAGATGCATCTACGTCTTTTTTAAAAGATGCTCTGCCGTCAATTACTAAACTTGCAAGCCTTGCTCTTTCCGATAGCGATAAAGTTACTGATATAATACAAAAATTTCAGTTAGTTAAGCCACTTCCAAAGGAAGAGAAATCAAAAGAAGAAAAGGTAAAAGAGGTAAAGGAATTGATTAGTCCTTTGATACAAATTAAAAACCATAATCCGGAAATAAGCAAAATAATTGAAAAAGACCTTCCTGAACTATTAACAAAACATGCAAGTAGTTTAGGACCGGTTGTAGATGAGTTTTGAAATAAAACACCTAAGGGTCAAAAATTAAAATTAGACGGTGAAAAATTAGTAAAGATAGCCGGTAAACATGCACCTGAATTAATGCAAATTGCCGATAAATTTAGCAAACATGAATACAGTAAAATTATATTGCTGGCGTTAAAATTATTATCAGATCCAAAAGTGCTAGGAGTAGTAGCAGAAACTATAGTTAATTTAAGAAAAAGTAAATTTAGTAAAGATAAAGAAGCGGTAGGACCGCATACAAGTAAGGTATTAGAAGAAAGACAAAGAGAGATAGGAAAATCCGGTAGAGGAGCCTAAGTCCTGTGCACTTTTGATTAATGATTATAATTATGGCTCTTTTTAGCTGGAAATTATAAAATTTTTTTGAAATATGCATAACTATTCCTTCAAAAATCTTATTAATTTTCGCTTAAAAATATCTCATAATTATAATCATTAATCAAAAGTGCACAGGACCTAGAAACCTCTTGCTATTATTTGATTAACATTATATTGTAAATTCAAAGTGTCATTATGAAATTACAAGGATGATAGAAAGAAATTATTATTTAACACATATCACAGGTGCCCTTGAGATATTCCCTATTTGTGCCATTCTCGGTCCAAGGCAATGTGGTAAAACTACTTTAGCTCACGCTTATATTAAACAGCTTAAAGAAGATGAAAAGCGCTACTTTTTTGACCTTGAGGATCCGGCTCACTTAGATCAATTTAAGAATCTTAAAACAATTCTTGAGCCTTTAAACGGCTTAATAGTAATTGATGAAATTCAAAGACAACCTGAAATTTTTCCTTATTTAAGAGTTCTTGCTGACTATTCAAACAAAAAATTTTTAATATTAGGTAGTGCTTCTGGAGAATTATTGCGACAATCTTCAGAATCATTAGCCGGCCGTATTGAATATACGGAGCTTACTCCGTTCAATTTAATAGAGATAAATGATTTTAGGGAGTTATGGTTAAGAGGTGGTTTTCCTAAATCATATTTAGCAAAAAATTATGTCCAAAGTCTTAGATGGCGTAATAGCTACATCACTAGTTTTATCGAACGTGATTTGCCTAATTTAGGAATATCTCTTAATGCACATGTAATGAGGCAGTTATGGATGATGCTTGCTCATAATCATGGGCAATTATTAAATTATAGCGAGCTTGGAAGGTCGCTCGGTTTAACGGATATGACTATCAAACGTTATACTGAAATATTAGAGCAAACTTTTATGATTCGGTTATTAAAACCTTGGTATGAAAATATCTCAAAACGTCAAGTGAAAGCACCGAAAGTCTATATACGAGATAGCGGAATACTACATGCCTTATTAGGGATTCACGAACATGATTGGTATGTTCATCCAAAACGCGGTCTTTCATTTGAAGGGTTTGTAATAGAGGAGTTAATACGTAAATTTACGGATGCAAAGTATTTTTTTTGGCGAACGCAAACAGGAGCAGAATTAGATTTATTAATTATTAAGAATGGTAAGAAATACGGCTTTGAAGTAAAAAATGCTGATGCTCCTAGTATTACTAAATCAATGCATACCGTTCTTGCCGATTTGCAGTTAGAACATTTATATATTGTTACCACCGGGAATAATACATATAAAAAAACAGAAAAAATAAGTGTAGTTGGAATAGCGAACTTATCTAATTTACAGTTTGGTTAAAGTATATAAGTTACCATATTTCATTACCTTTAGTCTTATCATTACTTAATAATTCATGATGACAATTAGAATCAGTAATATTATCTAGTAATATATCTAATTCAGATTTTTCGGTGCTAATAACTAAACTGTTATTAATTAATTTTAAACTACACATACGGGTTTTTAGTTTTTACGTAAATGAATCTAATAGGAACGCCCGGCATGTCAAAAGCCTCACGCATATTGTTTACTAAATACCTAGTATAGCTATCGGTAATTTTTTCCGGATTATTGGAAAATAGCTTGAAAGTAGGGGGACGGGTTTTTGTTTGAGTCATATATTTTACACGCACTCTTCTGCCGCCTTTTTGTAAAGGCAGCGGATGTGCTTCCGTAGTAAAATTAAGCCATTCATTTAATTTGCTAGTAGTTATTTTCTTATTCCAAATTTTATAAATTTTAAGACAAGCATCTAGCACTTGTTCAATATTTTGTTTATTTATTGCTGAAATGAATAGAACGGGGATACCTTTAACCTGAGGCAGATGAGTATTTATCTGATAATAAAATTCTTCCTGAAATGCTTCTTTTTCGGATTCTTTAACTAAATCCCATTTATTCACTACTATAACTATACTTCTTCCTTCATTTACCACATGGCTTGCAATATTTAAATCTTGCTGTTTTAAAGGAGCTAAAGCATCAATCATTAAGATTACGGTATTAGCAAATTTAATACTGTTAATAGTATCCGATGCCGATAATTTTTCTAAAGACTCTGTAATAGTAGATTTCTTGCGGAGTCCTGCCGTATCAATCAATTTAATATGATTATTTTTATATTGCCAATCAATTTCAATTGATTCACGAGTAATGCCGGCTTCAGGACCGGTTAATAATCTTTCATCATTAATAAGAGCGTTTATAAAAGTAGATTTTCCGGCGTTAGGTCTGCCACTAACTACTATCTGCAAAAAATCTCCTTTAATTGGATCGGCTATATTTGTCTCGATTGCTTCTTCTTCAGGTAACTTGGCAATAATTTCGTCATATAAATCAATTAAGCCTGTGCCATGCTCGGCAGAGATAGCCATCATACTATCAAACCCTAATTTGTAGTACTCTTTATCAAAATCAAAAGCTTTCTCGCATTTATTAACTACCAATATAGCAGGCTTATTATATTTTCTAACAAAACTACTAAGTAGCTTATCATCAGGTAATATTCCGCTTCTACCATCAACCATAAAGCAAATTAAATCTGCCTCTAAAATTGCTTTAGTAGTCTGCTCCATTAACCTCTCTCCCATACTATTAGGATTCTCGTCAAGTCCTGGGGTATCAATTAACAAAAATTCAAAAGAACCGATTTTGCCGTCTGTATATTTTCTATCTCTGGTGACGCCTGGCAAGTCGTGAACGATAGCTTTTTTACGTATGCTTAATCTATTGAAAAGCGTTGATTTGCCTACATTTGGACGACCAACTAAAGTAATGATTTTCTTAGTCATTATTAATATATTATTATGGTTAAGAGAACTAGTAATGCCCCGATAAAACCTACTATATTTGCTATTATAATAGGTGTATTTTTTATTAATATGCCGTATATAAGCCAACTACAAAGAGCAATAGCACTTATAGTAAAGGCGGGCATAGAAACAGAAGCCGAAGATTGGCAGGTGAAAATCTTATGAGCCTGCACATAAAACATAAAATTGCCGATTGTACCGACAATCGTCATATATTTTTCGTAAAATGTCATGAATTTTGGCGACATATATTTATTTTTAAAAAGTGGTCTATGTCATTCCCGCGTAGGCGGAAATCCATTAAAATCATATAAAAAACTTGTTTTTATATGGTTATTTTATCAAATTATGTAACTTCTATATCAATATTAAAGCTATTTTTTTGGACTCCCGCCTACGCGGGAATGACATACGGCATCCTAAGATAGCAACATTCCACATTGACTATCCCTTAAAACTCGCAATTACCGGTATATGATCTGAAGGTTTTTCTTGAGTCCTTAAATTATAATCCATATAGCAATTTTCTAAATAGTCAATAGTATTATTACAACCAAGAATCATATCAATCCTCATACCTTTATTTTGTTCAAAACATCCGGCTCTATAATCCCACCATGAAAATTCTTGTTTATTCGGATGCATTAATCTGTACAAATCCTCAAATCCGGAATTTAGAATAGTGCGTAATTTTTTTTGTTCAACTTCAGTAAAACAAGTAGTTTCAGCCAGTAGCTTAGGTGAATATACGTCTATATCGAACGGTGCAATATTGAAATCACCGCCTATGATAGTTTTTTCGTCAAAAGATTTTTTAGTTGATAAATAATTGATAAAATTATCATAAAATGCTAGTTTTGCTACAAATTTATCGCTACCGACAAATGAACCGTTAGGAGCATAGAGCGAGATTATATTACAAAACCCTATAGGTAATGATAATTTTATTTCTAAGAATCTTGCTTGATCACTGCAGTAATTATTCGGAAAATCCTTAATTATTTCATCGGCAGGAAATTTTGAAATTATAGCAACGCCGTTATATGATTTTTGTCCGTGAACATAAGAATTATAAGGTAGGTCGGATAATGCATCAAAAGGAAATTTTGCGGTTTCGCATTTTATTTCTTGCAATAATAAAATATCTGGATTTTCTTTAGATAAAAAATTACGCAATAAATTAAGTCTTGTTTTTATGGAATTAATATTCCAAGTAGCTATCTTCATGTTTGTTTTTCTATATCTTCTAATTTTTTATTACGGAATCGCCACTCAAGAAAACCAAAATGATAAACTAAGAGACTAGTAATAAATGCTCCAGAAATTACTATACTCATTGAATATTTTATTGTATGATAATTTGGATTACTACTGTACATATCTAATAATACGCTAAAAGCTATACCCCATAATACAGTGATTTCAATACTAACTCCTCTTGGTATCCTCTTAATTGCATTTTCTTTCATAATAAAATCTCGTAATATTGCACTGCAATTAGCCGTAATGAAAGCAAAAAACGGTCCCCAAAAATTATAGAGGCTCAATTTTGTGAATAATAACCATTGCAACTCCTATAATTATACAAGTTGCTTGTCCGAATGAATCGCAAATTGCTACTAATTGTTCTCAATAATTATCTTCAGCAATCTGTTTATTATAATAGCTGAATAATTTAATAATTGTAAAACCGAGTAAAACTACTACAAATATGTAATAGAAATAAGAAGAAATAGAAGTTTAAATGTCTGGTATTATCATGGTTTACTATTAAATCTAGCATTATACAACTACTTAACAGACGGTAATACCGCAAATAAAAATGTACCAAATAAAGTACTATTTTTTCTGCTACTCAAAATAATTCCCGAAAAAGCAAAAGCAAGGCAACCAAGTAAACCTATATAACATGGCACCAACGAGAATCTATAGATTTAGGCAATAGAATATGATATATGTATGTCTTAATAATTTTTTTATACTCGTTACTTGCAAGAAAATCATCTATAGCAAAATTAAATTGTTCAACTTTTGGCAAGTGGTTCAATAATAAATAATGATAATTCTTCAAGACGATAAGGCTTTGAAAATAAGCGTAGTTACTGCTCTCAGTAGTATAAGTAGCTCCTGCTGTCATGTCGGCATTGCCGATTTGAATATCTAATTGATCTTGATACCAGCTATATTGATTGTACTCAATATTGATACCTATTTTTGCAGCAATAGCGTTAATTAATTCTATATCCATACCGGAAACGGTAGTATGACCGTTTGAATCAGCAATTAAGTATTGATAAGGCTCATTTACATACCATGCATTTATCAAAGTTTTTTTATCAGCTGTCCCTTCGCATTCTAAAATTGCTTGTTGTTCGTTCGTGCCTATGCTTAAAGCATACAAATTTTTAGAAATGAGAAGTATAAAAATAAAAAGCTTTAAAATTTTCATGGTCTGTATTTTTTTAGAATTAAAATGTCATCCCCCGTAGCAATATTTTATCGTCATTGCGAGAAGAATTACGCAGTAATGCGACGAAGCAATTTCAGGAGCTTATCCATTATTTCATGAGATTGCCACGCAGCCTACGGCTGCTTGCAATGACGATAAAAACCAAAGCCTCTAATCACGCACTACTTTAATTTCACCGTCAGAAAATTTAATATTAAAAATTTTTTCATTCGCAGCAGTAATCTTAGAAGATAAAAAATTACCCGTTTCTCCTTTAACTATAGCAAAACCTCGTTTTAATACGTTGTGATAATCAAGGCTTGCAAGTAACGTACTATTTAATTCTAATTTATACTCAAAGTTTTTCAAAGTATTATTTGCCGATTTTGATAGATAAGCTGTTTGATGTGTTAATTCTAATGTTTTGTAATTGATTATTTTAGCAGGGTTCACCCTTTCTTTAGAAAAAGATTTAATCTTTGTGTCTTGTAGATCAATAAAGCACGGTAAAGCATCTAGTAAATTAAAACCGGTTTCGTCCAGTAATTGCTGCCTATTATTTATATAGTGAGAGAGATATCTGTGTATTTTATCGTAATTTACTATGTTTTGTTCGTGATATTTAATTAACCGGCTAGTATTATTCAATAATATTTTTTCATAAGATTGTAGCGTATTATTTAAAATAGATCGTACCGGTACGGCAAATTCTGCGGCAGCAGTCGGTGTTGGAGCTCTTTTATCGGCTGCTAAATCTATTAAAGTATAATCCACTTCATGACCTACTGCGGAAATAATAGGAATTTTTGAGTTATAAGCAGCACGTACTAATATCTCATCGTTAAATGACCAAAGATCTTCTATAGAACCGCCACCTCTAGCAACGATTATAACACGTGGTTTATTTACCTCTTCTAAATTGTTAAATCCTTCAATTGCTTCAGCAATTTCATTGCCGGAATTTTCGCCTTGTACGCTAACCGGCCATATTATTATCCGAGTCGGAAAACGTTCGCGAATACGATGAATAATATCTTTAATAACAGCACCGGTTATTGAAGTGATAACGCCTATTTTATCAGGTAAAAAGGGTATAGGAATATGTATTTTATTAAATAAGCCTTCTTTCTCGAGCCTGGCTTTACGCTCATTTAGAATTTGCAGCATAGCTCCAAGTCCTGCGGGTTGCAAATTATCTACCGATAATTGATAACGTGAATTACCTGCATAACTTGAGAGTTTACCGCTAATTACTACTTCCATGCCGTCATTTAAAGGAAATTTGATTTTAGCAAGAATAGGACGCCAGCAAGTACAGGCTAAAATGGCGGTATTTTCTTTTAAGTTAAAATAAGCATGACCTGAGCTTGCTATTTTTAAGCCTGAAATTTCGCCTTTTACCTTAATATAGCCAAAATTATTTTCTAATAGCTCTTTGATTTTATTAGAAATTTCACTAACTGAAAACTCTTTGGTTGCTTGATGCGCAATGAAATTGTCTAGCATTTTATTAGTACTTGGTTTTTTGCGCTGAGGGTAGCACATTATTCGTCATTACGAGGAGAAACTATAAGTTTTGACGAAGCAATCTTAGGAGTTTATCCTACTTCATGAGATTGCCACGTCGATGCTATGCATCTCCTCGCAATGACCGGTTATCATCTCCATAGAATAACCTTGCACTACAAAAGAGCAAGCAAAATTTTTTATTATTTGATATATTGCTAATAGCTTGCTATTATTTTTTACTATTAAAATATATTTATTAATATAAATGCTACTGCGAATAATATGTTTGCTTATTATCATAATATTTTCTTTGGTAAGTTTTGCCGCTCTTTCTAAGAATGGTCAAAATATTAAAATAAGCAATATTATAGCTGACTTCGTAGAGTATAATGAAAATCAGGATTTGATATATGCTAAAGGTAATATAAGAATTATCACGGATGAGTATTTATTAACGGCAGATAATTTACTTTATGATATAGAAAATGATATTTTATGGGCAGAAGGTAATATCCGAATTAAGGATAAACAAAATCGGATAATAGAGGGAGGCAAAGTGGTTTTAAAAGATGAATTTAAGAAAGGTATCATATCGGAATTCATTTTGCTTTCCGGTGATAATAATCTTTTAATTGCTAAACTTGCTGAAAGAATAGATGAAAATAATCTTACGCTGCACCATGCCGAGTTTACCCCTTGTGATGTTACTTGTAATAGAAACCCTATTTGGCAAATTGCTGCTAAGGATACTTATATTCATTCCGCAGAGCATAGAGTAGTTTATAAAAACGTGTTTTTTGAAGTATACGGTGTACCGATTTTTTACTTACCGTATTTTTTCCATCCGACTCCTACGGCCCCTGCAACTTCCGGATTATTGGTACCTGACGTCAAAAATAAAGGGTTTGGCATCCCCCTATATCTACGTGCAAAACCTAATATAGATTTTACTCTCACTCCAAGAATTTTTAGTAAATATCAAACTTATGAGCTAGAAGCACGTTATCGCCTGAATGATACCGATAATATGAATTTTCAAGTTAGTTACGGTAAATTACCGTATTTTCTAGAAAAAGACGGAAGTGTAGTGAAAAATAAAAAAGTTTCTTCTTATCATTATATAGCAAGCGGTAATTTTATTAGTACCGATAAAGTTTATGATTACGGTTTCAAGGTGGAGCGTACATCGGATAAAGCTTATTTAAAAAATTATTATAATAACTACGCTTCATATTTAACTTCTAAAATATTCTTAAATAAAATTCATGAGGCTGATTATTTTTCGGCGGAAGGATTAAGTTTTCAAGGCTTAGGTAGTAATGATCGTAAATATACCGATCCTCTAGTATTACCAAAAATCAATACAAAAAACGTGATAAATTTGAATGATAATGACAACAGCCATATCGTTGTTGAAAATAATACGTTAATGTACAAAGAAAGAATAGGAAAACAAGTTGCTAGAACCTCTTTGCAACTATCCTTTATGCATAATGTGCTGACTGCTTCAGGACAAATTTTTGATTTTGCTGCTAAAGATAGAGGCGATTTTTATCTTGCTAGACAGGCTTATGTAGATAAGCCGAGAGAAAGTAAATCATTTCAAAGGAATATACCGGAATTGCAAACTTTATGGCGTTATCCGTTAGTAGGCAATATAACAAAAACGATAAATTTACTTATTGAGCCGGTAGTTTCTTTTACTATGGGACGTAAACTATCTAAGAAAGATAAAAAATTTGTTATAATTGATCCTGCTAAATATGAATTATCCGAAAAAAATATCTTTTTATCCAACCGTTATAGCGGTATTGATTGCCATGATTTCGGTAATAGATTAAGTTACGGCTTAAATACTAGTATTGCTAAAGAAGAAAATTATTTAAAATTATTTTTAGGACAATCCCGTAATACAAGATATAGTATAGATTTGCAGGCTGATGATACAGAAAATGTAGGGCAGATACTAGGTAATCTTTCTAATAATTTAGAAGTGTTTTATAGCTTTCGGAAAGATAGATATTTCAGACCTATTAGAGATGAAGTGGGAGGAAATTTTAACTATGATAAGATTAACTTTCTAGGTAGTTTTATTCAGCTTACCAATCTTAACAAATATTATTCCGTAGAAAGTATAAAGGTTTCAAATAATAGAGTACGACAATTTTATGGAGACATAAATTATCAGATAGCGGAAAATTGGACTATAGGCTTTGGTGCACGCATTGATCTCTCTAGACGATCTCCAAATTTACTTACTCGAACTATTAGGATGACATATGCTAAAGATTGTGTTAGAATTACTGCAAAGATTTATTCCGATTATCTAGCCGATGGAAGTAGAGGAATCAAAAAGACTACCTCTTCGCCGACTATTTCTATCGGTTTAAAAGTTTTAAACATGTGAGTATGCTCGTTTTATTTGAAAAATTGGCTACGTCGTCTTATAAGTTCTGCGGTGCTCACGTACTAAATGTACGCTCCGCTCCTTGACTTATAGACTCCTTGCTCTTTTCCAAATAAAACTTCGTCTACTTACTGGTCACTTATTCAGAGTATCACATGAGCAAATTATTATTAATCATTACCGTTTTTTTTACTTTTAATGTAGCACAAGCATCATTACCGAATATAGTAGCATCCGTAAATGATGAACCTATTACTCTTAATGAGTTCCGTGCTAGAAAAAAAATGATTATGGCACTAAATAATGTTGAAAGTCTAACGCCTGCTCAAGATAAGCAGCTAAGTGACTTAGCACTCAAGAGCTTAATTGACGAATCTTTGCTTTTTCAATATGCAGGAGATAGAGAAATTCCGCAAGAAGAGATAGATAACGCTATTAAGTCTATTGAAGATCGTAATAAAATGCCTCACGGTTCTCTTCTTCAGTATCTAAAAAGCAGATCGGTTAATCCTGATAGTTTTATTTCCCAAATTAAATCCGAGTTGATTAAAATGAATATTTTATCAAGTCTATCAAGATCGGTACAAGTAAGTAATAAAGAAATAGATGTCGCAATTTTATCTAGCGATCAAAAAGACGTAGAAATTTCAATGCAAGTATTTACATCTAAAGATGGTAGCAATAAAGCGTTTACGCAGATGAATAATTTAAAAAATCGACTAAAAAAATGTGCGGATGTTAAAAAATCGCTTTATGATAATTTTGCTACTATGCAAATTATTACCGATAAGCTTAGCAAGATAGAAGGCGTAAAACAAACTATTGTAAAGGACTTAACTCCTGATAAAGCAAGTAATGTTTTTGAAGTAAATAACAAATTTGAAATAACATTAGTGTGCAGCAAAAAAATCTTAAATATTAATGAAGATGAAAATAATTATGTAGTAAATTTCCTAACCAATAAAAAGATTTCGCAAAAAGCACAAAAAATGTTTGAAAATATGCGTAAGAAAGCAGCTATAAAAATAATGCTGCCGTCTTAGTGTGTGTTATTCTATGTCATTCCCGCGTAGTCGGGAATCCAGAAAAATAACCTTGATTATTAATACAGAATTATATTTGATAAAAACAAACATATAAAAACAAGTTTTTATATGTTTTACTGGATTCCCGCTTTCACGGGAATGACATACCCTACTATGCTCCCTTCAATTGCAAAACACGCAGCTTTACATCAAGTTAATCCTCTTAAAAAGCACGGACAAAATTTTATTTTTGACAGTAGTCTATGTGATAAAATCGTACGTGCAAGTAACCTGGCAGAAAATAGCCGAGTATTAGAAATAGGGCCCGGCACAGGAGGGTTAACTAGGTCAATATTGCAGAAAAATCCTGAATCCTTAACTGTTATAGAAACAGATGAGAGATGCCTCCCGCTCCTTAATGAGATTAAAGAATATTATCCTAATCTAAATATTATTAAACAAGATGCTCTTAAAATAAATTTAACCGATTTAAGCTATGATATAGTCAATTCAGTTGGATTTGCATACAAGAAGTTAGAGGCGAAGCCTATAACTAATAGGAGAGCGACGAGTAACGATATAGGCGAGTCCAAATCAATTGACTATAAAGTAACTATAATCTCTAATTTACCGTATCATATAGGTACTGAGTTAGTGATTAGATGGCTGAAAGAAGCACGACTAATTACTAGTATGACGCTAATGTTACAAAAGGAAGTAGTAGAACGTATTTGTGCTATGCCCTCAACTAAAGCATATGGCAGATTATCGGTAATATGTCAGCTAATAGCTAAAGTGGAAAAGTGCTTTGACGTAGAGCCAACTGCTTTCTATCCACCTCCTAAAGTATATTCTGCGATAGTTAAACTAATACCTTTAGAAAATCCGCCGTCTATTGCTCTGATAAATAAAGTTGAGCAAATAACAAAGCTTGCTTTTACAGGACGACGGAAAATGATCAAATCATCACTGAAAAATCTTGTACCTAATATACATGAAGTATTAACGCAGTTGAAAATCAATGATAATTATCGCGCTGAAAATCTTGCCCCTCAAGATTATTTGAGAATTGCTGAAATATTATAGCCTGCATCATTCATCTTTATCTAACTTTTTTGCTTCTGCTTCTTGCTGTAGTTTATATTCTGCTGCTTTTTCTTCTATATAGTTAAAAAAGAAATAATAGAAAGTTAAAAAACTAGTCAAAAAACTATCCCAAGAGTTATTAGTATTAACTTAAGCTCTTTCCTTGCATTTTGAGCTTTTAATTTCTTTGCTTCCTCTTCATCGATATAAGACTCAGAGGTTAAAATTTCTTCTTCTTTATATTTTAACTCTTTAAAATTAGCTTATATATTAATGATAGAGTTTAATTATCATGTGAGAGAAGTAATTTATAGGGGGGAATAAGTCAATAATTATATATTTAATAAATCTATCTTACTCAAAAATACGGCTTTTTCTATTTACTAGGTAAATACAATTTAGTTCTTGAGTCTTATAATAAAGCAATTGAACTTGATCCTACAAATTCTGAAGCACACTATAATAAACAACATTTATTAAAGCGTATGTATTATTAAGTAAAAAACGCTGAAAAGCTTTTACTTATTGCCTTTTCAATCTATTCTGTTTGCTAGATTTCTTTAGTCTAAAATAAGCGAGGCAGTGATGCTATTCGTCTATTGTAATTTGCTTGATTTCGACAATTGTCTTATGCAAATGTTCAGCTAAAGCAAACATATTAAATAGCATTGGCTTGGTGGTTAGTTTTTTGCGGCAATCTCTAAATCAGTTTGCTCATAATATCTAGTTGCGATGCGAATTAATACATTAGGGGCACAGCTACGCATTAATTTCGGTTATCGCTACAGGTTTCCTTGATATCAACAGCCTCAAGTGTCTATAAGATATTTAAAAGTTCCAGCGTGAGCGCAAAAAGACGTTTAGTAAATTTAATATTTGGGAACTTAATATTGAAACCTAAAAAGCTTGATTTTATGCTGCGTTCGCCGTTTGATACATTGGTGAATTTGCCTAAAAATGGCGAATGGTACCCGCGGCCGGACTTGAACCGGCAAGAGCTTACGCTCCACGGATTTTAAGTCCGTTATGTCTACCATTCCATCACGCGGGCAGTTGTGGATATTAAGGTTGCATTTGCTAAGTGGACAGATTAATAAAAAAAATACAAAAAAGCAAGTACTTTTATCGTTAATATATTAGTCTGATATGAAAAAGTTATTAAACACCTTTAAAATAGTTAGTTTACTCATTAATTTATTAGATAATTAACTTAAATAGTGACAAAATAGTAATAATATGATAGATTAGTTTCAGAAAGTAATGCTTTCTCTTGCATGTTATTGACATGTTTATTGACAAATGCCGCAAGGTAAGGTAGTTTTGCATAATGAGTTTTTATCGGCTCTTATATTTAAGTAAGGCTTAAAGTAAAATTTAAGTTTTAGTTATTATAAGCGTGTGTTAAGTTCAAATAAGTAATTTCTATCTAATAAAGGTTTTTATGGCTACAAATATAGTAGGTAAAGTTAAGTGGTATAATTCTACGAAGAATTTTGGATTTATTGAACAGGAAAATGGCGGCAAAGATGTGTTTGTACACAAATCAGCCGTAGACGCAGCAGGTTTACATAGCCTTGAAGAAGGACAAGATGTAATTTTTGATCTTGAAGAAAAGCAAGGAAAAGCCTATGCTGTTAACCTCAGAATGAAATAAATATATTTATAATACCAAAAGCAGCTATCCAAAATTGTTTATAATTTAGGGTAGCCTAGTCATCTTTATCAAAATAGTAAATATTTTGTTTTTGTCTTATAATAACCTATATAATTTTAAGTATAATAAATTATTTTTACTAAAGGGCATGAAAATGCCCTAAATCTAATAATATTATTCTGGCTTGAATAAGATTCTAAAATAGTTTCATTATTCATTATCGTTTTATATATTTAGTTGGTGTTTTGTAATCTAGCTTAAGCATATTTTTTGATTCAGGATAATTATATAAGTCGTTATTTTAATTTACTATAACTTATTTTTTATACAATAGACCTCCTGCATAACTTATCTTATAAAGGGAATAAGAACTGCTACTCTACGCAGCGTACATAGTTAAGTATGTAAGGATGAGAGAGCAGCGTCGATGTCTCATATATCTTTAAGAAATGAGTTATGTTAAGAGGTCTAATCAATAATGTGCATATTTTGATTTAAAACTATATTGGATTATATAATGAAAAATTTTAATTTATCTGAAGAATTAATTATTGCTCTCGAGACAATGAATATAACTGAGCCGACTGAAATACAAAAGCAATCGATTCCGGTTGCAATGGCGGGATCGGACATACTCGCTTCTAGCCAAACAGGTTCAGGCAAAACTCTTGCTTATTTATTGCCGTTAATTGATTCATTTATTAAAAATAAAACTACTGCTTTAATTCTTGTTCCGACTAGAGAATTAGCAACGCAAATACACAGTACTTTAAATAAAGTAACTATATCCTATAAAATTAATAGTGCAGTTTTGATAGGCGGTGAACCGATGCCTAAACAATTTATGCAATTCAAAAAGAATCCAAAAGTGATTATCGGTACGCCGGGGCGTATTATCGATCACTTAAATAGGGGAAGTCTAAAAATTGATCGTATAGGCATAACCGTACTTGACGAAATGGATAGAATGCTTGATATGGGGATGAAAGAACAATTAGAAGAAATCAATAAATTTTTACCGGAAAAAAGACAAGTTTTAATGTTTTCCGCTACTATGCCAAAACATATTATTGCTGTTTCTCAAAAATATCTAAACAATCCGGTACGTATTACGGTAGGTGCTACTAATAAAGCAGCTGCAGAAATAAAACAGGAATCAATGCATGTTTCTGATAAAGAAAAATTTAGTGAATTAACTAAACAACTTGGTAATAGGGAAGGATCGGTCATTATTTTTGTGAAGACTAAACGCTCTGCCGATCAATTAGCTAAAATGTTGAAATATGAAAATCATACAGCAGAAGCTATACACGGTGATTTAAGTCAGCGTCAACGTGAAAGAGTAATTTTATCATTTCGTAAGTCAAACCATAGAATAATGGTAGCAACTGATTTAGCGGCTCGTGGGCTTGATATTCCTCATACACAGCATGTTATTAATTATGATTTACCTATGTGTCCTGAAGATTATTTACATAGGATAGGTAGAACGGGTAGAGCAGGGGCTACCGGACATGCGTTGTCTTTTATTTGTCCTGATGATGTTATTAGATGGCATGCAATCGATCGTCTAGTAAATAAAGGAGAATCTACGCTACGTAGTGAGTTTAGAAGTGATAAAAATAATCGTAAAAGATCATTCGGTAAAAGAGCCGGCGGTGACGATAAAAAGTTTAATTATTTTGATAGTAGCCGTAAAAGAACCTTTAACGGTAACAGCTACGGTAATAAAAGAAAAAAAGTATCGTAGTTTAGATTTACGACATCATTTATATCATTGCGAGGAAATTACGTAAGTAATTGATGAAGCAATCTCAAGAGTTTATTATTATCTCATGAGATTGCCACACAGCCTTATGGCTGTGCTCGCAATGACGATTAGATATCCATGCGGGCAATGCCTTTGCAGGAATGACATTCGTATATTTTAAAGGAGGATAAATTCATAAGTTTAAATTTTTCACGATTTCAATATATGTCTAATATTTTCTTTATATTAATAATTTCTTTTCCCGGAGGTTTAATTTATTTACTTACCGGTTCAACTCTTTCTTTTTGGCTTCGAGAATCCGGTTTTGATAAAATCACTATCGGGCTTTTTAGTTTAGTGAATTTTATTCATATATTTAAATTTTTATGGGGTCCTTTGCTTGAAAAAATAAGTTTTGCTCCTTTAAGTAAGCGGGGATATAAATATTGTTTAATTATTGCTTTAGTTAGTTGTATTTTTTGTGTATATGTTCTAACAAATTTTAACCCTAACACTCATTTTATACCATTTGCTTTATGCTTAGTAGCTGTGGCATTTTTTTTTTCCATTTATGATATGTTACTTCAATCATCACAGATGTTACTGATTACAAATAAAAATTGGGGCATAAGTGAGGCAGCTTGTACTACAGGCTTTAGAATAGGTATACTTATAGCAGGTTCAGGAGCGTTATATTTATCTACTATCATATCCTGGCAAGATGTTTATCGTGCTATGGCAATTTTATGTATACCGTCATTACTATTAATTATAATCTATCCGCTAAAATTTAAAGATAAGATAATTATTAATGATTTTGATAAATTTTGGTATGCTTTTTATGATTTTGTCAAGAAACCTAAATGGCTAATAATTGTTAGTTTTATGCTTCTGTATCGTCTTCAAGATAATTTTCTGTCAATTATGCCGAATATGTTTTATCTCGATATTGGGTATACGAAGAAAGATTTAGCTCTTGGATATAAAGCTTTCGGTATGTGCGCTACAATCCTTGGCGGTTTTATAGGTGGGTTTTTATGCCGAAAATGTGAATATTCTTATTTGCTTAAAAGAGCATTAATATATCATGCTTTATCTAGCCTATCTTTTTTATTTCTCTATTTTTATAATCGAGATATTACAAGTTTGTATATAGCGGTCTTTTTTCAAGAATTTACCAAGGGCTTAACTATGTCGCCGTTTTTTTCTTACCAATTAAGATGCTGTAGTTCTAAATATTGTATAACCCAAATTGCTTTAATGACTTCTATTGCTTATATTAGTACCATATTGTTTGGTAGTATTTCAGGCTATGCAGCTACTTATTTAGGCTGGACTTATTTCTTTATTGTAGCAGGATTTTGTTTTATACCGGCTTATATATTAATTAGATATTTACCGCCTTATGTTATTCCTAGCTAAAAGCGGGAATCTAGCAAAATATTTATAATTGTCATTGCGAGGAGGCGTTGTTGTTGTGTGGATCAATTTCACCTCTGTCATCCCGTGGCTTGACCACGGGGTCCATAAAAACAATAAAAAATACTAATAATTTTAGTATTTTTAACTGGTTCCCGTGGTCAAGCCACGGGATGAGACACCGAGTGCTTTACCGGTCCCTGTAACAATGCCTTGCGAGGAGCGTAGCGACGTGGCAATCTCTCTTAAATTTCATGAGATTGCTTAGTCGGCATAAATGCCTTCTCGCAATGACGTGGATAGGTAGTATTGGATTCCTGCTGCCGCAGGAATGACATATACGGTTTTTGAGAGCCATGCCAAAATGCCTAAATACAAATATATTGTAAAAGTAGTACTATCAATTTATAATAATCAATAAATTTATTAGTGTGCTTTAATTATGTTTATTCAAACTGAAGATACTCCAAATCCGGATGCAATAACATTTTTCCCGGGGCAGGAAATAAGTAGTGATCAGCCGGTATTTTTTAGTGAGCTTGCTGAAGTAAAAGGAAGAAGCAAACTTGCAGAATCATTATTTCATATTAATAATGTAAAATCAGTGTTTTTCGGTAGTGATTTTATAACAGTAACTAAACAAGCTGAAGGTAATTGGCAAGTTATAAAGCCTGAAATTTTAATGGTTATTATGGATCATTTTGTTTCAGGCTTTCCTGTATTTGAAGAAAACACCAAAGCAGATAATGTAAATCATAACCTTGATGGGCTTTCGGAAATAGAGAAGCAAATCGTAGAGATTATTGAAACTAGGGTGCGTCCATCTGTTGCACAAGACGGCGGCGACATAATATATAAAGGCTTTGAAAACGGTGTAGTTAAATTAGCACTTCGTGGTGCATGCCTTGGATGTCCTAGTTCCACCATTACCTTAAAAAACGGCATTGAGTCCATGCTTAAACATTTTGTACCGGAAGTGCAAGAAGTTGAAGCTGTAGAGGAAGATTTTGAGTAATTTAGTATGCTAACTGCGAGCGACTACGGATCTTGTTGTTGTATAGGTTAGTCTTCGTCATTGCGAGCAGAAACTGCAAGTCTGGGTTGCCACGCAGTCTACGACTGCTCGCGATGACTTTAAATGTCATATAGTATATTAAATTTTTTTGAAGAATAGTATGGTTCTATTCTTCCTTTGCAGAATTGATTGTATCATTTTGATGCCAAATAACGTAATGTAGTTCAACATCTTTTGGAGCATATACTACGATAGGTAGTTTGCTATTATATTTTAAAAATGTTTCATCGCCTAAAAATACACTAACCGGGTTGTATTGTTGCTTTTACGTTTGGGCATGCCATCATTGTACTAGCAGGGTGATCGCTAACTTGATCGATTATATAATAATTATATCCCCATCCTTCTAAAGTTTTTGTTTCCAGCTTACCACCAAACCAAACACGATTACACAATCTGGCATTGCATTTTTTGTTGCTTGCAATTCTACTTTTAGCTTTTCTTCATTGGACTCTGTAGGTAAATGAATTACATAACGCTTTTGATTTTCAAGTGGCGTAGAGATAGGGTGCAATATCTTTTAACCGCTTATCGGTATCGGTTAATAAATCAGTATTTAAAAAACATGATATAAGAAATAGTATAATTTTATTTGGCATATGATTATTTTTTAAATTAGAATCCATTATCTCGCCTAGAGGAGTTATATAAAAAGAATTTATTTTACCATCGGCTATATCAGCACTAAAGCCTTCACTATAGTCAACATCACCATTTTCGTTTATTCTTGTACTTAAAAATAATATAGAATTTCCAAATTTATTTTCTTTTAATATATGCTGATTATTTAAACTAAAAACTTTCATGGCAAGCCTTTCATTATTAGGTAATCTAAAATAATATTTCTGATCCATTATTGGATTCAAAAAAATTACATTTATTATAAGCACCTAATAATAATAAATGATTTAATATATCTCTATGGTAACTTGTTCTTCAAGGTTTATAATCTTAGGAAATAATATGTAATTATTGTGATTATTTTGTATATTTGAAATAAGAATATTTTGAGAGTTATATTGCTATTTTTCCAAATATATTTTTGCAAAATTATTTTGTTTTAATTCTGTAAAGGTTAGTTCAGCCTTATATTTTTGTTTGTCACTAGAAAAGTTAGGTAGCGTTTCTATTAAATGAAAATCAAGGGAGATTTCGCTAAATCTTGTATTCAGCATATTATTTTGATTTAATTTGGTAAAATCTAATGCGGCATAGTATGTTGCTCCGTCAATGTCTAAACTATATATACAGGCTTATCTTCTAATATCTCTTCAAATAAATCAGCCCATAGCTCGTGTAACTCTTGTAAAAAATTTTGAGCATGTTCTTTAGTTTTACAAACATCAACTTGATTTGCAAAGCTTTTTGCTATAAAAAACTTTAAATCTTTTTGATCCGATAAAGATAAAGCATGAATGTGACATTTAAATGTTTTATCTACATAATTTATTAGTGATGCAGTATCTGCAGGAAAATTTTTAGTTATTTCTAATAATTCTTTTTTATGCTGTTCTGAAATTATATTCATTTTCTAATCTAATCCCGTTTCTTTCTTAAAAAAGCCGGTATGTCATGAATATCAGACTCTTTATTATCTTGATCTAGAGTACTAACAACAACGTTTTTGCGTTCTAAAGTTTGATGATTTGAAGTACGCAGAGAACCCCATATTTTTCCTAAAAATGATGGTTTGGGTGAGTCATCTTCAGATTTGTTAAAAGTATTTGCATGTAACCCTGGCTCTTTTTCATTTCCGATAAAATTTTGATTTATTGGAGAGTCGGTAATTTCAATATTTTCAGTACTGTAACTGTTAAAATCAGGAATTTCTTCTATTTGTGTAGGTTGTGCTATAGCTTTATTATAAGTTTTCTCAGGAACTATATTGGTAGTTTCAGCTATTGCGGTTTTATATGTCGGTACTTTATCGGCATCAATACCGGTAGCAACAACTGATACTCTGATAATTCCTTTTAATTCTGGATTAAATGTTGAACCGAAAATAATATTAGCATCAAGGTTATCTACTTCTTCTCTAATTCTATTAGCAGCGTTGTCAACTTCAAATAAGGTCATGTCGGAACCGCCGGTAATATTGATTAATACACCTCTTGCACCGCACATTGAGCTATGATCTAGCAGTGGATTTGAAATTGCAGATTCTGCCGCTTTAATAGCTCTATCTTCGCCACTAGCTTCACCTGTACCCATCATTGCTTTACCCATTTCGCTCATTATTGCTTTAATATCGGCAAAATCAAGATTAATAAGTCCCGGCATAATCATTAAATCCGTTACTCCTCTAACGCCTGCATGTAATACGTCATCTGCCATTTTGAAAGCATCGGCAAACGTCGTTTGTTCATTAGCAATACGGAATAGATTTTGGTTCGGTATTACAATTAAAGTATCAACGAATTGCTGTAATTCAATAAGTCCTTTATCGGCAGTTTTCATACGATGACCGCCTTCAAAATGGAAAGGTTTAGTTACTACCCCAACCGTAAGGATGCCTAGTTCTTTAGCAATGCGTGCAATAACCGGTGCAGAACCGGTACCTGTACCACCGCCCATACCTGCCGTAATAAATACCATATTGCTATTTTCTAGGTAACTACGAATTTCGCTTTCTGATTCCTGAGCAGCAAGTGCTCCAACCTCAGGAGAAGCTCCTGCCCCAAGACCTCTAGTCGTAGAAACACCGAGTTGTATTTTGTTAGTGCATAAAGAATGTTCAAGCGATTGTGCATCAGTATTAGCTACTACAAAATTAGCACCTTGCAGATTAGCACTAATCATATTATTGACTGCATTACTACCTGCACCCCCAACGCCAAAAACTGTAATGGTCGGCTTTAATACTATATTTTCAGGAGCTTTGATATTTAAAACCATGATACTCTTTTATTTTATATAATTAATGTTTAAGTATAATAAAAGATTTAGAAATTTCCATAAACTTTTTATGAAAAATGTGGATTATTTTCTTTTATAGTGAATTAGCTTGAATTATGGATGATTTATAAGAAATATTTTATTTTTTTAAGGGCATAGCGAATACCGTTAATGCTAATCCATTTACGGTATGAGATATGTTCTTAAAAAATTAAAAGATGATATAGAAATTGTCCATAATTCAAGCTAATTCACACTATGTAATAGTGGAATGCCGTTATTATGACATGCTTTGATTAATGCTTTATCGTTAGTGGTCATAGGAAGTCCTTCATGTATGGAAAAATTAAAATTTGATATATTAAGGGGGAGAGCGTTTAAAAAATCTATAATTTTAATAACTTCTACTGATTTTATTCTAGCACGTTTTTCTGCTATTAATATTACATTAGTTACTTCAAGTTTCCAAAGAGGCGGTACTATCACTCTAAACTTATAACAATAATCTAATGTAAAATCTGAATATTTATCACGTTCATAATAAAAGAACCATGAGACAGTTATGGAGCAATCGGCTATAAACGGTTTAGAATTCACCATTTTCTACCTTCATCTCTAAGCTCTTTAATAGTATCAGGAGCTAATGTTTTGCCTTTGCTGAATTCTCTTATTTGCTCTACTATATTATCCATTTTAGGTTTTTGAGTTATAATTTTTGCAACCGACGTATTATGCTTACAAATGGTAATTTGCTCTCCGTCTTGTACACGCTGTATTAGATCGGAAAAAGGAGGTTTTGCTTCGAGTAGGTTAATTTGATTAGATAAATTTTGTTTCACATTGGTAATATATATAATAAATAGACTAATTTAATATTATCCTATTTATAAGATTTTGTACAGAGTAATATTAATAGCTTAAATTAATATCTTTATATAAAATCTAAGATTGACCAATCATTTTTTCAGGTACTACTATTTTATCAAATTCTGCTTCCGATAGAAGATTGAGTTTTTTAGCTGCTTCTTTTAAAGTAATCCCGTGCTTATGTGCTTCTTTAGCAATTTTTGCAGCATTATCATAGCCTATATGCGGATTAAGAGCTGTAACAAGCATTAGAGATTTATCACGTAAATCATTAATGCGTGCTATATTGGGTTCTAATCCTTTAACACAGTGAGTAACAAAGCTATTTACGCTATCGGATAACAGCTCTATAGATTGTAGGATATTGTATATTATTACGGGTTTAAATACGTTAAGTTCAAGATGTCCGTTTGAGCCGGCAATAGTAACCGTAACATGATTTCCCATCACCTGACTGCACACCATTGTTAAAGCTTCGACTTGTGTAGGGTTTACTTTACCGGGCATAATAGAAGAACCAGGTTCATTTTCAGGTAAATGTAGCTCATCAAGACCGCATCTTGGACCGGAGCCGAGCAGTCTTATATCATTTGCTATTTTCATTAAGCTAACTGCTATAGTATTAAGAGTTCCTGAAAATTCTACTAGTGCGTCGTGAGCAGCTAGACTTTCAAATTTATTAGGAGCCGTCTTAAAGGGTTGTTTAGTAAACTCTGCCACTTTCTCGGCAAATTTTATATCAAAGCCTATTTTTGAGTTAATACCTGTACCGACTGCCGTTCCTCCTTGGGCAAGTAGATAAACTTTTTGTAGTGCATTTTCTATGCGTTCTAAAGCATACTCTATTTGTGTAATATATCCGGAGAATTCCTGTTTAAGAGTTAAAGGAGTGGCATCCTGGAAGTGGGTACGTCCTATTTTTATGATTTTGTCCCAATCTTTTGACTTATCCTGCAAAGAGGTAAGTATATTATTCAAAGCTGGTATCAGTTGCTGTTTAGTTGCAAGTACGGTTGCTATATGCATAGCGGTTGGAAAAGAGTCGTTGGATGATTGTCCTTTATTAACATGATCGTTAGGATGTACCGGAGATTTGCCGCCTTTTTTGCCTGTTAATTCTTCGTTGGCAATAGAGGCAATAACCTCGTTCATATTCATGTTTGTTTGCGTTCCTGAACCTGTTTGCCAAACTACTAAAGGAAAATTATCCTCAAATTCGCCTTCTAAGATTCTATCCGTGGCTTTATCTATGCTTATAGCGATTTTAGCTTCTAAATCACCAAACTCATGATTAACCTGTGCTGCACATTTTTTTAAAATAGCAAGAGCACGAATTAAATTTTCAGGCATTTTTTGCTTGCCTATTTTAAAATTTTCTAAAGATCTTTGAGTTTGGGCCCCCCAATAAAATTGTTCTTCTATTTGAATTTCTCCAAAAGAATCACTTTCGGTTCTGTAATTTTTCATAAATTGTTAAATGTTATATAATTATCTATTTTTTTCATAAAATGGTCACTTACTGCATTCAAGTCTAATTGCTGGGCTAATTTAGCAAAGCTATAATATAATTTGTCTGTTAAAGAAGCGTTTTTTAGATTCTTAGCAATAAATATTAATGTGCTTTCTATCATAAGATTACGATTAAAACTATAAAATTTTTGCCAATGTTCGTTATATTTAGGTTCGGAAGATTCTATATAATCGGAATATATAGGTTTAGTAATTACCGCTTTACCTTGGTATATATCAAATATAGTATCATTAATTAATCTTGCATTCTTGAGGTTATTGATCACTTTATCAAAAAAATTGTTTAATATAGCTGTTGTTATCTCTTTTTCTGTCAGTGCATTTATAAATATGTCTAATTGTTTTTCAAAACTCTCGATAATTTGTTCATTTGGTCCCCTTTTCATGACTTTTCTCTCAAATTAATTGATATAATAAAAGTTTATGACTTTAATTTTAGTAGACTAAATATTTATATCGAAGTAAATAAAAAACAATATTTGATTTATTAAAAATATTATTTATGTAATGAATGAAAAATTATAGAAGCGACATTTGATACATTAAGACTTTCTACTCTCTGAGAAATAGGGATTTTGGCTAAATAATCACATGTTTCTGCGACTAATCTTCGTATGCCTTTATCTTCTGAGCCAAATACCAATACTATTTTGTCGGAAATTAATTTATCGGTAAAGTAGTCATTTGCAGAACCTGTTAGACCTATAATCCAAAAGCCGTGTTTTTTAAGATAATTCATACATGAGCGTAAGTTAGTAACTTTAATTATAGGTATTAATTCTAAAGTACCGCAAGCCGCTTTAGCAATGCCGCCGCTTTCATTCGGAGAATTATCTTGAGGTAATATTATAGCATTTATATCAAAAGCAGCGGCACTACGAATAATGGCACCAATATTTTGTGTGTCTGTTATTTGATCAAGAATCGCAATTTTACATTTTGGATTTGTTATATCTATGTCCTCTAAATTGTAAGAAAAAATTGGTCTAATTTTTGCAGCTATTCCTTGATGTGTTTGGTTTTCCAGTAATTTAGATAAAATATCGTTATTAACAATTTCATAAGATCTAGTACCTATTAATTTTTTGTTTGTATCAAAAATTTCCCTAGTGCATAAAATATTGTCAATTTGACGTTTTGGATTATTTAGAGCAGAAAATACCGGATGTTTCCCATACATATAATAACAATGTTTAGAATCAAGTTTTTTATTTTGCATCTTATTGAAAACCGTTAGTAATTTGTTCTTGACAGAAACTACTATTTATTATAGAAAGTTACAACTAAATAAATGTGCAAGCTGCTATTTGTTTATTTGATGATTCGGCAAGAAGTTTTATTAAGTCCTAATACTAAGTGTATATTGTATTTTACAGTGAATTAGTCTATTTAATACAGTAAAGTTCTTTAGGAGGGGTGGCCGAGTGGTCAATGGCAGCAGACTGTAAATCTGCCCGCGTAAGCGTTCGAAGGTTCGAATCCTTCTCCCTCCACCACTTAAATGGTTCAGGGAAGCATATCATTTTATTTTAAAAGATTTCATGTATATATGTTTAATTTTATTTAAAAATAAAACATAATTGTGTATACTTATAAATCTGAATAAAATTGATATAGCACTGTTAACAAAATAACTTTGAAATTATTTTATTAATAGTGCCACAATGCGGGTGTAGCTCAATGGTAGAGTTCCAGCCTTCCAAGCTGGCTGTGTGGGTTCGATTCCCATCACCCGCTCCAGAGATAGTGGTAACAAATAAATTTAGCAAAAAAATGCACTTATAAGCAAGAAATGCACTTATAAAAAATTAACTTGTATAAAACCT
Source organism: Rickettsia rhipicephali str. 3-7-female6-CWPP (assembly GCF_000284075.1). Taxonomy (GTDB): domain Bacteria; phylum Pseudomonadota; class Alphaproteobacteria; order Rickettsiales; family Rickettsiaceae; genus Rickettsia; species Rickettsia rickettsii. The sequence goes on along the minus strand of NC_017042.1, from coordinate 1,037,031 downwards.
AAAAAATTGTAGAGAGTAATAATATGGCAAAAGCAAAATTTGAACGAACTAAACCGCACGTTAATATAGGTACGATCGGTCACGTAGATCACGGTAAAACTTCCTTAACGGCAGCAATAACTATAGTACTTGCTAAGACAGGTGGAGCACAAGCTACAGCGTATGATCAAATTGATGCTGCTCCTGAAGAAAAAGAAAGAGGTATAACTATTTCTACTGCACACGTAGAATATGAGACTAAAAATAGACACTATGCACACGTAGATTGTCCGGGACACGCTGACTATGTAAAGAACATGATAACCGGTGCCGCTCAGATGGACGGTGCAATATTAGTAGTTTCTGCTGCTGATGGTCCTATGCCGCAAACTAGAGAGCATATATTACTAGCAAAACAGGTAGGCGTGCCTGCTATGGTAGTATTCTTAAATAAAGTAGATATGGTGGATGATCCTGATCTATTAGAACTAGTAGAGATGGAAGTAAGGGAATTATTATCAAAATATGGTTTTCCGGGTGATGAAATACCTATCATTAAAGGTTCTGCACTTCAAGCTTTAGAAGGAAAGCCTGAAGGTGAAGAAGCGATTAATGAGCTAATGGATGCAGTAGATAGCTATATACCGCAGCCTGTAAGAGCTACGGATAAATCTTTCTTAATGCCGATAGAAGATGTATTCTCTATTTCAGGAAGAGGTACTGTTGTAACTGGTAGAGTAGAGTCAGGAATAATTAAGGTAGGTGATGAAATTGAAATAGTCGGTCTAAAAGATACGCAAAAAACTACCTGTACCGGTGTAGAAATGTTCAGAAAATTACTTGATGAAGGACAAGCCGGAGATAATGTTGGTATATTACTACGCGGTACAAAAAGGGAAGAAGTTGAAAGAGGACAAGTTCTCGCAAAACCTGGTAGCATAAAACCGCATGATAAGTTTGAAGCTGAAGTATATGTGCTTAGTAAAGAAGAAGGTGGACGTCATACCCCATTTACTAATGACTATCGTCCGCAGTTCTATTTTAGAACAACAGACGTTACCGGTACAATAAAATTGCCTGCTGATAAGCAGATGGTTATGCCTGGAGATAATGCTACTTTTACAGTGGAATTAATTAAACCGATTGCGATGCAGGAAGGGTTGAAATTCTCTATACGTGAAGGTGGTAGAACAGTGGGTGCCGGCGTAGTAACTAAAATAAATAATTAATTGATTTTATAAATACCTATTATTAAAAAATAATAGGTATTTATGTTTTAAGATGTAATAAACATTTTTCCAAAACGGCTTATAGAGAAGAATTTGAAGGAGGTACGGAACGCAGAACCGCAGCGTATAATATAACGTACGTGAGGATTCGAGTACCGGATCAACGTACAAATTACCTCTAGAAGTAAAGTTTGGAAAAATGTCTAAAAAAACATCTTGCTGTTTAAATATTAGGTTTACTGAATGAAAAATAAAATCAAAATTCGTTTAAAATCATTTGATCACCGTAGTCTTGATCAAGCTACAAAAGAGATAGTTAGTGCTGTTAAAAGAACGTTTGCTAACATTAATGGTCCTATTCCTTTACCTAGAAAAATTGGAAGATTTACCGTAAATAGGTCTCCTCATGTACATAAGAAGTCAAGAGAGCAATTTGAAATTAGAAAGCATAAAAGATTATTAGTTATAGGTGATCCGAATCCGGCGGTTGTCGATGCTTTAAGTAAAGTTGATTTAGCAGCAGGTGTTGATGTAGTGATTGAATTAGAGAGTGGGGAATAAATGAGAACCGGTATAATTGCTCAAAAAGTTGGGATGACTAGTGTTTTTAATGATAAAGGCGAAAGAATTTCTTTAACATTAGTAAAAGTTGATGATTGTCAAGTAGTAGGACATAAAACTCTAGAAAAACATGGATATAATGCTTTGGTTATAGGTGTAAAAGATAAAAAAATATCTAGAGTAACCAAACCTATGAAACAAGTTTTTGCTAATGCTAAAATATCTCCTAAAACTAAATTAAAAGAATTTAGAATTTCTGAAGAGCATTTTATTGATATAGCAGCAAGTCTAGAAGTAGACCATTTTACAGCAGGACAATTTGTGGATATAACGGCAACTACTATAGGTAAAGGATTTACCGGTAGTATGAAAAGACATAATTTTAGAGGTCTTGAAGCTTCTCACGGTGTTTCGATATCCCATCGTTCGCATGGTTCTACAGGACAAAGACAAGATCCAGGAAAGGTTTTCAAAGGCAAAAAAATGGCCGGTCATATGGGATGTAACCAAGTGACTATTCAAAATTTGAAAATATTTGCCGTTGATAAAGAGCGTAAGCTTATTATGATTCAGGGCAGTATACCCGGTCACAAAAATTCGTATCTTTCAGTAAAAGATGCAATAAAAAAGATTTCAATAATTGTATAATAGATATTTAGACATGTTTGTTGAGGTTAAAGATTATCAAATTAACAAAACGCCATGCAATATTATTTATATAAAAGTTTTTTTATATAAGACTGTATAAGGTTAAATAAAGATGAAAACTAAAATATTAAGTCTTGCTAATAAAGAAGTTGGTGAGATTAGCTTAAATGAAGATATATTTGCTGTTGAATTTATCAGAGATGATATAATAAAGCAGGTTATTGATTGGCAGAGAGCTAAGGCAATGTCCGGTAACCACAAAACTAAAACAGTATCAGAAGTATTAGGAACCACAAAAAAACCTTTTAAGCAAAAAGGTACAGGTAATGCAAGACAAGGTTCCCTGAGATCGGTACAGATGCGTGGTGGTGGTGTAGCTCATGGACCTAGAGTACGTAGTCATGCAACAAAATTACCTAAAAAAGTACGAAAACTTGGTTTAATTCATGCTTTATCCGAGAAATGCACTGAAGGAAAATTATTAGTAATAGATTCTTTAAAGCTAGATAAGCCTAAAACTTCTGCTCTTGTAAATATATTAAACAAATTTCAAGGGGAAAGTTTCTTTGTAATAGACGGAAATGAAGTAGATATTAATTTTTCTTTAGCTGCAAAAAATATTTATAATACTGTGATTGTTCCACAAATAGGAGCAAATGTTTATGATATAATACGACATGAATATGTCCTATTATCACAAGAAGCAGTGAGCGTTTTAGAAGAGAGGTTAAGATGAGTTCTTATAAATACTACGATTTAATTAGAAAACCTATTATTACAGAAAAAACTACAACCCTTTCGGAACAAAATAAATACGCTTTTTATGTAGATAAATTTGCTGAAAAACTTACCGTTAAAAAGGCTATAGAAGAAATATTTACAGTAAAAGTAAAAAAAGTGAATATTTTAAACGTTAAAGGTAAGAAGAAAAGATTTAAAGGAATTATAGGGACTCAAATCAATAGAAAGAAAGCTATTGTTACATTAGAAAAAGACCATAATATCGATTTTGCCGGAGGAGTTAAATAAATGGCTTTAAAAAACTTTAATCCAATTACTCCTTCTCTTAGAGAGTTAGTTCAAGTTGATAAAACTAGTTTATGGAAAGGCAGACCTTTAAAATCTTTGACCAAAGGTATATCTAAAACCGGTGGACGAAATAATCAAGGTAGAATTACTTCTTGGCACAGAGGTGGAGGACACAAAAAATTATATCGTATTATTGATTTTAAAAGAAATAAAATCGATATTTCTGCTATTGTTGAAAGAATAGAGTATGACCCTAATAGAACTGCTTTTATTGCTTTAATAAAATATGAAGATGGGGAATATTCTTATATTCTAGCACCGCAAAAATTATCTGTAGGTGATAGAGTAATATCAAGTCAAGATGCTGATATAAAAATAGGAAATTGTTTACCTTTAAAATGCATTCCTATCGGTACTACTTTACATAATGTTGAGATGCAAGTCGGTAAGGGCGGTCAAATTGCAAGGTCTGCAGGTACTTCAGTAGATCTAGTGGGTAAAGATTCAGGATATGCTCAGATTAAATTAAGATCAGGTGAATTTAGGTTAGTACCTTTAGGTTGTAAAGCTACTATAGGTAGTATATCTAACCCGGATCAAAAAAATATTAATTTAGGCAAAGCCGGTAGAAATAGATGGCTAGGTTGGAGACCGCATGTTAGAGGTGTAGCAATGAATCCTGTAGATCACCCTCATGGCGGTGGTGAAGGTAAAACTTCAGGAGGTCGCCATCCTGTTACTCCTTGGGGATTTCCAACAAAGGGTAAGAAGACACGTAAAAATAAACGTACTTCAAAATTTATCGTAAAGAAAAGAAAATAGATTTTAAATTAATTAGGTATTAGTATGGCACGTTCAATATGGAAAGGGCCTTTTGTAGACGGTTATTTAATAAAGAAAGTTCAAAAATTAATGGAATCAGGTAAATCTGAAATGATTAAAACTTGGTCTAGAAGATCAACGATTTTACCTATTTTTGTAGGGTTTACCTTTTCTGTTCATAATGGAAATAAATTTATTCCGGTTTCTGTAAATGAAGAAATGGTTGGAAGAAAATTAGGTGAGTTTGCTCCTACTAGAACATTTCACGGTCATGGAGCAGATAAAAAAGTCAAAAGAAAGTAAAGATTTATATGGTACAGGAAAATAAAAATTTTGCTACGGCACAAGCTAAATCTATTAGAGTAAGTTCAAGGAAGCTCAATTTAGTTGCAGCCTTTATTAGAAATATGAAAGTATCTGAAGCCTTGGTACAATTAACTTTTTCTCCTAAAAGAATTGCAAAAGTTGTAAAAGATTGTTTACAATCTGCTGTTGCAAATGCTGAAAATAATTTAGGTCTAGATATAGATAGATTGGTTATTACTAAAGCGACTGTAGGTAAGGCTTTAGTAATGAAAAGAGTTATGCCAAGAGCAAAAGGAAGAGCAACTAGAATAAATAAGTTTTTTAGTAATCTTTATATAACTGTTACAGAAAAAGAGGATAATTAAAATGGGGCAGAAAATTTGTGCACATGGTTTTAGAGTTGGACCGACTTTAATTAAAGGTTGGGATTCCGTATTATATGCAGAAAAACATTATAAAACTCTTTTTATACAAGATTTAAAAATTAGGGATTTAATAAATAAGGGTTTTAATCAAGCTCAAATTAGCAGAGTTTTAATTGAACGCCCTTCTAATAAAAGTATTATAATTAATATTAATGCCAAAAAACCAAATATCATTATCGGTAGAAACGGTAGTGAAATTGATAAGCTAAAAAAAGCTATCGAGAAAATGACTTCTTTAAAAGAAGTTTATATAAATATTCACGAAGTTAGAAAATTTAATATAGATGCTGCTATAGTAGCTCAAACTATAGCACTACAGCTTGAAAAAAGAGTTTCTTTTAGAAAAGCCATGAAAACAGCAATTCAGGCTTCATTTAAACAAGGTGGACAAGGTATCAGGGTTAGTTGTTCAGGACGACTTGGAGGTGCTGAAATTGCTAGAACCGAATGGTATATAGAAGGAAGAATGCCGTTACATACTTTAAGAGCTGATATTGATTATTCAACAGCTGAGGCTATAACTACTTATGGAGTTATAGGGGTTAAAGTGTGGATTTATAAAGGTGAATATACAGAAAATAAAAGATATAATTAATTTTAAGTATTAAAATGTTAGCTCCGAAAAAACAAAAATTTAGAAAATCTCATAAGGGTAGAGTTGCTTCAAAAGCAAAAGCAGGTACGACGCTTGCTTTTGGATCATTTGGTCTAAAATCTATAGACGGTTGGCGTGTTACTGCAAGACAAATAGAAGCAGGAAGAAAAGCTGCTACTAGATGTATGAAAAGGCAAGGAAGATTATGGATTCGCATTTTTCCGGATGTTCCCGTTTCTAAAAAGCCTGCCGAAGTAAGAATGGGTAAAGGTAAAGGTTCTCCTGAATTTTTTGCAGTTAGAGTTTCGCCTGGAAGAATTATGTTTGAAATTGAAGGGGTAGAAGAAAATGTTGCACTTAGAGCTTTGGAGCTTGCAAGTGCAAAATTACCTGTTAGAACAAGGATAGTGAGACGTTATGAATGATTTAAAATTATTAAGAAGTAAGTTATCTACTGAAACAATAGAAGAGCTTTATAAAAATCTTAATCTCTTAAAAAAAGAATTGTTTAATTTAAGATTTCAACAAGCTTTAGGTGAGTTAAAAAATACTAGTAGGTTTTTGTTAGTCAAAAAGTCTATAGCACGTATTAAAACTGAATTAACAAAAAGATCTAATAGTGAGGAATATTAAAATGCCGCAAAGAGTGTTACAAGGCGTGGTTATAAGTTCAAAAGCTGATAAGACGGTTACAGTAAAAGTAGAAAGAAAGTTTAAGCATCCTATTTATAAAAAATTCGTGAAAGTATCTAAAAAATATGCTGCTCATGATTCAGAAAATAAATATCAAGAAGGAGATAAAGTTAGTATAATTGAAAGTCGTCCTATCTCAAAAACCAAAACATGGGTAGTGGTAAATGGGGAATAAAGTTTTTTAATCTTTGACTTTATAAGGTAGATTGTTTATTTTATTTCTCGTGTATAAAAAATTGGAAGTAGTTTATGATTCAAATGCAGAGCATATTGGAAGTTGCAGATAATTCCGGTGCTAAAAAAGTGATGTGTATTAAAGTCTTAGGTGGCTCTCACCATATGGTGGCAAAGCTGGGTGATGTTATAGTTGTATCTGTTAAAGACGCTATACCCGGCGGTAAGGTTAAAAAGGGTGATGTTTATAAAGGCGTGATTGTTCGTACAAAGACTGGAGTAGTAAGACCTGACGGTAGTACAATAAAATTTGATAAAAACGCATTAGTGCTTTTGAATAAACAAGATGAACCTATTGGTACTAGAGTTTTTGGTCCTGTTACAAGGGAACTTAGAGCGAAAAAATATGTTAGAATAATGTCGCTTGCAGAGGAAGTGTTATAAATGATTAAATTAAAAGTAAAAAAAGGTGATGAAGTTGTTGTTATTACCGGAAAGCACAAAGGAAAAAAAGGTAAAATATTAAAAGTTTTCCCGGAGGACAGTAAAGTAATTGTTTCTGGAGTAAATTTAGTAAAAAAGCATACTAAATCTAATCAAATGAGTGAAGGCGGGATAATAACTAAAGAATTACCTATACATATCTCAAATATTGCACACATCGATCCAAAAACCGGGAACCCGACCAAGGTAGCTTTTAAATTCTTAGAAGACGGTTCTAAGGTTAGAGTAGCAAAGAAATCAGGGGAAATTATCGGTAAGGAAGGTAAATAATGTTAAGATTTAAAGAATTATATCAGCAAAAAATTATTGAAAACTTACGGAAAAAATTTTCTTATAAAAATAAACACGAAATACCGCAAATTAAGAAAATTGTTATAAATATGGGAGTAGGGGGAGCAACAGCCGATTCCAAAGTAATTAATAATGCAGTAAATGATCTTACTTTGATTTCTGGTCAGAAGCCGGTTGTAACGTTAGCAAGAAAATCTATTGCAACTTTTAAGTTACGCGAAAATATGAAAATAGGCTGCAAGGTTACATTACGTAAAGATAGAATGTATGATTTTTTAGAGAGGTTAGTAATTGTTGCATTACCCCGTGTTAAGGAATTTCGCGGTTTTTCGTATAAAAGTTTTGATGGTAAAGGGAATTTTACTTTTGGATTAAAAGAGCAGATAGTTTTTCCTGAAATTAATTACGATAAAATCGATACAATAAGGGGTATGGATATTACAATCGTTACATCTGCTAAAACAGATCAAGAAAGTAAATTTTTGTTATCAGGGTTTAATTTACCTTTTTATAATTAATTTTTAGGATATATATAATGGCAAAAGTAAGTTCTATAAAAAAGAACGAAAGTAGGAAAAAAAAATCACAAAGTTTACATAGTAAACGTTTAGCACTAAAAAGTAAAATTTATGATAAAAATATTTCATTAGAAGAGCGTTTTTCTTTGGTGATGTCACTTGCACAATTACCTAGAAATTCATCATCTACTAGAATAAGAAATAGATGTGAGCTTACAGGTAGACCAAGAGGTGTTACAAGAAAGTTTGGTATATCGAGGAATAAGCTTAGAGAATTAATAGGCAGAGGTTTAGTTCCCGGTGTAGTTAAGTCAAGTTGGTAAAAGTCGATAGGTAAATCATATGTCAATGACGGATAATGTAGCAGATATGTTAACTAGAATTAGAAATGCTTATAAAAGCAAATTGATAAATGTTTCATTTCCTAGTTCTAAAATTAAAACTTCAATTTTAGATGTTTTGCAAAAAGAAGGTTATATAAAGGATTATATAACTACTCAAAAAAATAATATTAGTTATACTGAGGTAGCTTTAAAATACTCTGTTAATGGCGATGCTTCTATATGCGAAATTCATAGAGTATCAAAGCCTGGAAAAAGAGTATATTCTCCTATTAAAGATTTGAAAGGATATTATAATAATATGGGTATATATATTCTTTCTACTCCTTACGGTGTTATGTCTGATAGAGAAGCTCATATTAAAAATGTCGGCGGCGAAGTAATTTGTAAAGTATTTTAAGGTAAAAAAATGTCACGTGTTGGAAAATTGCCGATTACTATACCTGAAGGTGTAAAAATTGGTTTAAATGATTTAGAAGTAAAAATATCCGGACCTAAAGGCGAATTATCAAAAACTTTTAAAGGTAATATAGCAATTTCATTGGCAGAAAATAAGCTTTTAGTAAAACCTTTAGCCGCAAATAAAAATGCACGTGCTATGTGGGGTACTGCAAGAAGCATAATATCAAATATGATTACCGGCGTTAAAGAAGGTTTTAAGCTTAAACTTGAAATTAACGGAGTCGGTTACAGGGCAATGGTAAAAGGTAAATACTTAAATTTAATGCTTGCTAAAAGCCATAATACAAAAATTGAAATACCTTCAGATATTAAAATAGAGATGCCTAAGCAAAATATTATTATTCTTGAGGGAACAGATAAAGAAAAATTAGGACAATTTGCTTCAATTATTATAAAACAGAGGCCACCTGAGCCTTATAAAGGAAAAGGGATTAAATTTGAAAATCAATTTATACCGCGTAAAGAAGGTAAGAAAAATTAAATTTAAGAGTTAAATATGCGTAGTGCTAAGCTAAAATTTGAAAAAAGAAGAAGTAGAATAAGACATAAAATATCTAAAACATCTAATAGAGTTAGATTATCAATATTTAAGTCAGGTAGACATATATATGCACAAATTATTGATGATTCTAAGTCTATAACGATTGCTTCTGCTTCAACTTTAGATGAGAAAATAAAAAAATTAAAAAAATCTCATTGTAATATTGAAAATGCGATCAAAGTAGGCGAAGAAATAGCAAAAAAAGCTGATTCTGCAGGGATAAAAGACGTAGTGTTTGATAGAGGCGGATATAAGTATCACGGTATTGTAAAAGCTCTAGCTGATGCAGCTAGAGAGAAAATAAAATTTTAGGTTATAAGGTTGTAGTAATGTCTAAAGTTAAAAAAAATGACGAGACTTTAAGTGAAGTTTTAGTTGATGTAAATAGAGTTACAAAAGTAGTAAAAGGCGGTAGAAGATTTGCTTTTTCTGCTTATGTAGTTGTCGGTGATAAAGTCGGCAGAGTCGGAGCGGGACACGGAAAAGCTAAAGAAGTAAATGAAGCTCGAAGAAAGGCAAAACAAGCCGCTAAAAAGAGAATGATGAAAGTGCCGTTATATCAAAATAGGACTATTCACCATGACGTTGTCGGTAAAAGTGGAGCTGCTAAAGTGATTTTAAGAAGAGCTAAAGCAGGTACAGGCATTATAGCCGGAGGATCTATGAGAGCAATTTTTGACTCTTTAGGCGTTCATGATATTGTTGCTAAATCAATAGGTTCAACGAATGTTTACGCAATGATTTCTGCAACATTTGATGCATTAAATAAACTTGCATCACCAAAATCTATTGCTATGAGAAGAGATAAAAAAGTAAATGAAATATTTGTAAAATCTTCTGACATTCAAGTTAATGAATAATGTTGCGTAAGTAAGGTGCAGTTATGAATAATAAGATCAATAATATAAAAATTACTCAAGTTCAAAGTGCTATAGGTCGTAAGTATGATCAAAGATTGATATTAGTTGGGCTTGGTTTAAACAAAATTAATAAGAGCGTTATTCTTGCAAATACTAATTCAATCAAAGGGATGGTTGAAATAAAAATAGAAAATATGTAATTAGAGCTTTTAAATGAAATTAAATGAATTATATAATAATATAGGTGCTAAAAAAAATAAGAAAAGAATAGCACGCGGTATTGGTAGTGGTAAAGGAAAAACCGGCGGTAGAGGAATTAAAGGTCAAAAATCTAGATCCGGCGTTGCAATAAAAGGTTTTGAAGGTGGTCAAACACCTATGATCAAAAGACTACCTAAAAGAGGGTTTAATTGTATTTCAACTAAAAAATACAATATAATAAATATTTATAATATTGAAGAAGCATTAGCCGATGGGCGTTTAAGTGCTGATGATACTATTACGAAAGAAAAATTGGTAGAAGCCGGAGTAGTTAATAATAAAAATAATAAGAAATTAGTGAAATTATTATCTATTTGTAGTGATGATTTCACTTCGCCTCTATCATTAAAATTAGATGCTTATTCTTCTAAAGCTAAGGATTTAATCGAGAAAGCAGGTGGAAAATTATTATAGTATATGGGGCAGAATTTTTCTAAAAAATCCGGTAATGATTTAGTTAGTCGCATTGTTTTTACTATTCTCATTCTTATAGTATGTAGATTTGGGTCTTTTATACCTATACCTGGTATAGATTCAATTGCTTTAAGTAGTGTGGCTGCAAAGAATCAATCCGGAATACTCGGAATGTTTAATATGCTATCCGGAGGATCGCTAGGTAGAATGTCCATTTTTGCTTTAGCAATTATGCCGTATATTACCGCCTCAATTATTATCCAATTAATGTCAGTTGCATATAAACCTTTGGAAAATTTAAAAAAAGAAGGGGAAGTCGGCAAAAGAAAAGTAAATCAGCTATCGAGATATTTAACGGTTCTGCTTGCTTCTTTTCAGGCTTATGGAGTTGCTCTAAGTTTAGAGTCGATTGTAACAAATACCGGTCCTGTAGTAATTTTAGCGGGTTTTTTCTTTAGAGTTACAACCGTAATTACTTTGGTTGTAGGCACGATGTTATTAATGTGGTTAGGAGAACAAATTACACAACGCGGAATAGGTAATGGTACGTCTTTAATTATATTTATAGGTATAATTTCGGGAGTACCTAGTGCTATTATTAGTATGTTTGAATTATCAAGAAAAGGAGCATTATCGCCTTTAATAGCGATAGCTGTTTGTATTGGAGTAGTTGTATTAATAGCTATAATTATATTTTTTGAAAAAGCCCAAAGAAAATTATTGGTGCAGTATCCTAAAAGACAAGTAGGAAATAAAATTTATGGAGGCGAAGCAACCCATATGCCTCTCAAGTTAAATACTTCTGGTGTAATACCGCCAATATTTGCTAGTTCAATTTTACTATTTCCTGCTACGCTTGCTAATTTTTCTAATAGTAATTCAGAAACTATGGGAATGCTTACTTATTACTTAGGGCATGGAAAACCCGTATATATTTTATTATATGTAGCATTAATTATGTTTTTTAGTTTTTTTTATACTGCAATAGTATTTAATTCTGAAGAAACTGCTAATAATTTAAGAAAATACGGTGCTTATATTCCAGGTAAAAGACCGGGAAAAAATACGTCTGATTATTTTGATTATATACTTACAAGGCTTACGGTTATAGGTGGGATATATTTAAGTGTAATATGTGTAATTCCGGAGCTATTAATGAATAAATATGTAATCTCTCTTTCTTTAGGAGGTACGAGTTTTTTAATTGTAGTGAACGTGGTACTTGATACTATGACTCAGATTCAAACTTACTTATTTAGTAGTAAGTATGAAGGTTTAATGAAGAAAGTAAAATTAAAAAATTAAAAATGAGCTTAAATAGTGATAGTAATTTTTTTAGGTCCTCCAGGAGCGGGCAAGGGAACACAAGGAAAAAAGATAGCTAAAAAAATTGATTTACCACATATAGCAATCGGTGATATATTTAGAACAATTATTAAAACATCAACTAGTGAAGCAGAGTTAATTAATAATTATGTTAAGCAAGGGGAGCTTATCCCTAATGAAATAGTTAATCAAGTAATCAAAAATTTTTTATTATCCTCTGAATATAAAAACGGCTACATATTAGATGGATATCCGCGTAATTTAGAGCAAACGAAATTTTTTGAAGCATTTATTAAAGAAAAAATTAAAATAATATATTTGGATGTTTCAGATGAATTATTAATTAAAAGAATTTTAGGAAGATATAGTTGTAAAAATTGCGGTAAAATATATAATAGTTACTTCTTGCAGACTAAAACTGATAATGTATGTGATGTTTGCGGTTCAAGTACATTTGATTATAGAAAAGACGATAATGAAGAAGTAATAAAAAAAAGAATTGAAGTATATAAAACAGAAACATATCCGTTAATAGATTATTATAAAAATAGTGGTAATTTTTATATAGTTAATGGAAGTAAAAATGAACAAGAAATAGAAATTGATATACAGAAAATACTAAAAATAAATTGACTTTATCAAAGATTTTTTTATATTATTTTCTAGTTACCAGTAAAATTTTGGAGATTATTTGTGGCAAGAATTGCAAGTGTTAATATTCCTGATAATAAACGTTTAGTTGTGAGTTTAACTTACATTTACGGTCTTGGGCCTACTATGGCAGCAGAGATCTGTAATAAAGCAAAAATATCGAAAGATAAAAAAGTGAAAGAACTGACAGATCAAGAGTTAATAAGCTTACGTAATATTATTGAAAGTGAGCATAAAGTTGAGGGGGATTTAAGACGAGAAGTTACGCTTAATATTAAGAAAAAGAAAGATATAAGATGTTATCAAGGACTTAGACATATACGTAAGTTGCCGGTGAGGGGACAGAACACGCATTCTAATGCTCGAACTAGAAAAGGTAAAGCTATTGCGATAGCCGGAAAGAAAAAAGCTGTAAAATAATAGTTTAAGTATAGAGTATAAATAATGAATCAAACGGTTAAAGTTAAGAAAAAGAAAAAAACTATCACTCTTGGTGTTGTGCATATCCGAGCATCATTTAATAATACTATAGTAACATTTACTGATATCCAAGGTAATACTATTTCTTCTGCATCGGCAGGAGGTAATGGGTTTAAAGGGGCAAGAAAAGCAACACCTTATGCAGCTCAAGTAACAATTGATAGAGCATCGGAAAAAGCAAAAGAATATGGTCTAAAAACTATCTCTATTAGGATTGGAGGACCGGGGGCTCAGCGTGAATCAGCAATGAGAGCTTTATTCGGACAAAATTTTGTGGTTACATCAATTGTAGATGTATCGTCAATTGCTCATAATGGAGTAAGACCGCCAAAAAGAAGAAGAGTATAAGAGAATCATAGGTATTAAATGTTATCGTTAAGTAAAAATTGGAATACTTTAATAAAGCCGAATAAAGTCGCTTATGAAAATTTTCCAGAAACCAATAATAAAGCTAAAATTGTAGTTGAACCTTTAGAAAGAGGTTTTGGTTTAACACTCGGTAATGCTATGAGAAGAGTATTACTTTCTTCTTTACAAGGAGCAGCTATCACTTCTATAAAGATCCCTGCTATAGAACATGAATTTTCTTCTATACCCGGTGTAAAAGAAGATGTATCGGAAGTGATTTTAAACATTAAAGGTATTGAAATAAAAATGCATGTTGCAGAAAAACGTATCATGAAATTAAAGGTAACAGGACCTTGTGTTGTAACGGCCGGTATGATTGAAACAGGTCATGATGTAGAAATACTGAATCCGGATCATGTAATTTGTGATCTAGCTAAGGACAAGCAGCTTGAAATGGCATTAACTTGCAAGGTTGGTAAAGGATATGTACTTAGCACAAATAGTTATGAGGATAATTTACCTATTGGTGAAATAGCTATAGATGCTTTATTTAATCCGGTAAAGAGCGTTACTTATAAGGTAGAAAATACTAGGGTAGGTCAGGTTACCGATTATGATAAATTAATTATGTTTGTAGAAACTAACGGTGATTTATTACCTGAAATGGCTGTAGGTTTAGCTGCACGTATTTTACAGGAGCAATTACAATTATTTATTTCTTTTGAAGAACAGGAAGAAGATAAGCAAGTTAAAACTGATGCTTTACCATTTTCACCTTATTTACTTAAGAGAGTCGATGAATTGGAATTATCGGTTAGATCGGCAAATTGTTTGAAAAATGATAATATAATATATATAGGGGATCTAGTAAAAAGAACGGAATCCGATATGCTGAGAACTCCAAATTTCGGTAGAAAATCTTTAAATGAGATTAAAGAAATATTGGCAAAATTTAATTTAAGATTCGGTATGGATGTACCGGATTGGCCACCGGAAAATATTCAGGAATTATCTAAACGTTATGAAGATTCTTATAATTAAGGACTAAAAAATGCGACATAAAATTAAAGGCAGAAAGTTAAATGTAACAAGTAGTCATAGGCAAGCAATGCTCGCTAATATGGTTGTAGCACTTGTAACCCATGAACAAATTAAAACTACTTTACCAAAAGCTAAGGAATTAAGACCTTACATTGAAACTCTAATTACTAAAGCTAAAAAAGCTGATTTAACGGCAAGAAGAAGCGTTTTATCAAAAATAAAAGATAAAAAAGCAGTAGAAAAGCTTATAAATATTTTAGGTACCAGATATAAAGATAGACCTGGCGGTTATACTAGAATAATAAAAGCCGGATTCCGTTATGGTGATTTAGCACCGATAGCATATATTGAATTTGTAGATAGAGATATTAATGCTAAAGGAAATATACAGCAATATGCTAATAAAGAAATTAAAAATTAAGATATAAGGGACTCGGTGATGGCTAATCATTCTTCAGCAAAAAAAACTGCTAGACAAACAGTAAAAAGAACTCTAATCAATAAAAAACGATCTAGTGCAATAAAAACTTTTATAAAGAAAGTTGTGCATGAAATCAGTCTTGGTAATAAAGAAAATGCTAACTTAGCTTTATCTGTTGCTCAGTCTAAGATAATGCAAGGTGTGAAAAAAAATATAATTAAATTAAATACCGCCTCAAGAAAAATCAGCAGATTATCAAGGCAAATAAAAAGTTTAAACGAAAGTAAATAACACTTTATAGTAATTTAAAAGCAAAAACTAGTAAAATTTTGCTAAATTATTTATTTTACTAATTAATAAAAAATATGGGCGATTAGCTCAGCTGGTAGAGTATCTCGTTTACACCGAGAGTGTCGGCGGTTCGAGTCCGT
Source organism: Rickettsia rhipicephali str. 3-7-female6-CWPP (assembly GCF_000284075.1). GTDB lineage: Bacteria > Pseudomonadota > Alphaproteobacteria > Rickettsiales > Rickettsiaceae > Rickettsia > Rickettsia rickettsii. The sequence continues at coordinate 1,021,680 of NC_017042.1, read as the reverse complement.
CATCGCCCACCAATCAAAAGTTTTTAGTATTTCAACGAAAATATCAAACAATGAATGAAGCTTAAACTCAAGCTTTTCAGTTTTAAATGTTACAATAGTTAAACCTATCAAGAAAAACAGTATCTTTGTGAAATGGCATTCCTAACTAAGTATATATTAGTTAATAATTTTAATGCCATTGCAAGAAAATTACAAAGTAATTGACGAAATAATCCAGTACAAAAATACTAAATTTTAGCATTTTTTAGTACTTTTTCTAAATTCCCAGGTTCTTTATAGTTATAGTTTTTTATTGTGTAAATCAGGAAACACGTTCAGTGTCATACAATAGACCTCTTCGGAAACTCTACTTCTAGAGGTAATTTGTACGTCGATCCTTACCACTCATCCTCACATACTAGTAGTATGTACGTACGCTCCGGTTCAACGTGAAGTGTCTCTTTCAAATTCCTCTCTCAATCCTTATTTCTGAAGTAGTCTAATAAAGTTTACAATTCGTTGACAAGAAGAAAACGAGAAGAGATTGTCTATTTAGAGATTGATATAGCTAGGGTTAAATAAAAATGGTATGCTATTAATTTGTCATCCCGTGGCTTGACCACGGGATCCAAAACTTTTTAAGGTTTTCTGGATACCGGGAACAACTCCCGGTATAACAGTTTATATCTTTTTTATCTCGCTTTAGTCATAGTTACGTATTTTATTATAATATTACATTACTTGGCTATTGTTTTTGGAACCTGCGGTCAAGTGAACTAGGATGATATGGGCGGAATCGATCCGCTTAATAATGCTATATCGTGGTCAACAAGCCATGGTATGACACTGAATAATTTTTCTGATCCATACGAGTTTTTAGAATCTTTCATATACAGCATAATTCATAAAGCTTGATACAAGCGAATTTTGTACTATCGCCTTTGCTCACATATTAATATACGCCTAGCTCGCTCGCCTTTAAATTTATCTTGTCGGAGAACCTTTCTGAATTCTACTGTAATTCTTTTCCGCATTATTTATTACTGTTGCTGTTATTTTGACTAGATTTTCAAAAAAAATAGCAAAGTATAAATTGCACGAGGAATTGGCAGTTAAAGCAGCCAATAAAGTAAAATGATAGTTGTTAAAATACAAAATAACCGAAGGTTGCTAATATTAAAATATTATTACATTTTTTAATTTTTGCTTTAATTGTAATCAACTATTATTAACAAAAAATAAAAAATAACTTTTATGGAGAATATAGGCTCTGGGAAAGAAAGTTTGAAGTATACGTTGACGCTAAAAAATTACTTGATAAACTAGAAAATTTAAACACTAAAGTAAAAAATCCTATTGATATAGAGGAGGTTAAAAAAGGCATTTACTACGCTCGTAAATTAAATATCACGGTTCTCAAATGCGTCAATCAGGTGATCCTTATTACTCCCATCCGATTGAGGTGACGATTATACTTGCAGAGTTTGTAGCTGAAGAAGTTCCTAAGCTTTTTACTTCTAATATGATAAATGCTGCTCTACTTCACTATCCTATTGAGGATACAGAATTAACTGAAGAAATGATTAACGGCCTTTTTGGAGCAGAGGTAGCGCAACATGTAGAAGGCCTAACTAGAATTAAACTTTACGGGAAAATCACTGCTGAAGAAAGCTTAAATCTATTAATTAAACAGAAAAGATATAATACGGCATTTATAAAACTTTTTGATAGAGTCCACAATATACAGACTTTAGGAGCTAAATCACCTGAGAAAGCTAAAAAAATTATTGAAGAGACTTTAATAAATTTTGTAAATTCATTACCTATAGCTGCATACTTTAAAATTCCAGTAATAAAAGAAAGGCTCTTATTTTTATGCTATCAGTATCTATATCCTAAAGATTATCAACTGGAACGGTCACTAACGAAGTTTGAAGATAACTTTCAACTACTTTATCCAGCTTTTCACAATATAATATTCCCTATGTAAAACCTATACTTACTGTAATTAATATAAACAATACTCCCCAATTATCAAAATATTTAACTAAAAAAACTAGTCCAAAAGAGGTAATAATATACATTAAGGCTTGTGATAAAGCAAATAACCAACTTGGATAGGTAGGTAAAACGTTTAAAAATTGGAAAATGTTTTATATATATATATATATATATATATAGGTACAGCAGGAAAAGCATCAGGTCTAAAGATAATAAAAAATGATTGTATAAAAAGAACTGCAAAAGGACTGGCTACAGTTGATAATAAATAAGGATATATAAAGCAAATAACCAAAATATTAATAACCTAAATTTTATAAGAATTAATGGATATATTTTATAGCATAGATAAGTTCATATTATATATGAACCTAAATTTACTACCTTGAGACAATAAAATTATTATGTATGATTATTATGTATGATCTGTTTACTGGTGTAACCAAAGGTATTTTTTACTATATTACTACAATGTGAGTAGGTAAAATAAAATGATACAGGCCATGCACACATTCAATTAAAAAATAAGCCAAGCAGGTTTTTTTCTTGACCTTTTCTTGTAGCAGAAAATGGTTTTTTAATATTTACATCTCCTTTTTCAATAGCATCAGCTAAGCTTTCTTGAAGTTGGTGTTTTGCATCTGCAAATACAGGAGTTTTCCGTAAAGTAGTTCGTGCAGTTAGTCCAATCACGGCAATAATTGCTCCCATCCAAAAGGCTATACGCCAACTAAACTATAGCTGGTAACTATAGATGCTATACCGAGTGCTTCAACGCCTCCTATAGTAGATGCTGTGACAATCATAGCCAAGCTTGAATATTGAGTAGGAGGTTTTGTGATTTCGGTTAAGTAAATTTGAGCCCCCATAATCTCGCCCATTGATGAGATCCCTTGAGCAACTCTACATAATGTTATAACTATAGTAGCAGTTATACCTAGTTCTGAGTAAGGAGAAAGAGTCGCTGTAATAATGCAGGTAATTGCCATAATAGCTGTGGTGATAATAACAGTTGCTTTTCTGCCTATATTGTCACAATCCAACCAAATATTATAGCCCCTATACCGGTCTAAAAATGATAAGTAGAACAAAACGCAAAAGCATTAAGAAGTGAATTAACAAAAGGATCATACTGAGGAAAAAATAAATCATTTAAAAGTACTGCCATATGAACATATAGTATAAGATCAAAATATTCTAAAAAAGTACCTATAGATAGTAAGCCTATAGCCCGTTTTTGTTCTCTGTTTAAACTTTTTTGTTTTTTTTCGTATCCCAACACAATTTTTTCTAAAAAGTTAATTTATAGAAAGGTTATATTGAGAAGATTTCAAGTCAAGGAAAAAGTTACAATGTTGTATGATTATACTTATTTAAAACTTCTTTGACTAATGAAGTTGTTATTTTTCTTTTGGAAATTAAAGCACAATAGTTAATATTGTCTAATATTTCTATAATTTTAGAATATTCCCTAGGCAAATTTACTAAAAGAAAATCTATTATTTGTCCGGATATTGTTACCGAAGAAATAGCAAAATGCTTAAATATTAGAATTTTGATTAATTCATCGTCAGGTGAGTTTAATAGCATACTAAGTACTGATTTAATCCGTGAAGATAAATCGGGTAAAGTAAAATTTCTGCTTTTATCAGATGCGGTAAGTAAAAGATATTTTTGTTTTTCGTTAATAATATTAAATATATGAAGTAATGTCGGCTCTTGCCAGTTTTCAATATCTTCAATGATGAAAGCATTATATTTTTCTAAAATTTCTTCATTAAAAAAAATATCTTTAATAATATAGGCATTGCTTAAATTTTGCCATATTTTGGTTAAATAAGTTTTGCCTGACGAAGAAGGTCCTTTAATTAATAAAGTAAATTTATAAGGGTTAACGCCAAAGCCGCACTGCCAATTTTTTATAATATTATAAGCTTGATCGTTAGAACTAGAAACAATAAATTCATCAGGATGATATTTATTAGAAGTAGTAAAACGAAATATATATTGCTGCACCACTGTTATAAGAATTTTTTAGCCGTCTATTCGATAGAATTTGCTAGATTTATAAAATTTAATTAGATTCAAAAGTAAAATTTTTGTAATCCCTGCAATCGGTATAGCAAAAAATATTCCAATAATGCCAAATAAACTGCCGCAGGCAAAAATTGAGAATATAATCCAAAGAGGATGCAACCCTATTTTATCACCGATAATTTTAGGGGTGAAAATATAAGACTCGCAAATATTTCCAACTAGATAAATTATCATTATATATAGTAATTTGGTAGTTACACCAAAAGTTAAATAGCCGATAATTAGAGTTAAAAGAAACGATATAAAAGTACCAAGGAAAGGAATAATAACTAAAAATCCTGTTAAAATGCCAAGTAAAAGAGCGAGATCAATACCTATTACGGTAAATGCAATACTATAATAAATAGATAATAATAAGCAAATATTTAGCTGTCCTCTTATGTAAGCAGATAACAGATTATTAATTGCCGATAATATTTTAAGGATTTTCGGTCGGGTTTTTATAGGTAATAATGATTGCATGTTTGCAATAATTTTAGCCCAATCACGTAGGAAATAGAATAATATTATAGGTATAAGTAAAAATAAAACAAATATGTTAATAGTTATAATAGTATAACGCCAAAAATTATTAGCAATACTGCCAAGTATAGTAAATATACTATTTATAAAATTGCTTAAAGAATTCTTGATTTTATCGGCAATATCAGGTTCTATCGAATAAATTTTTGCCATTATAGGCGGTAATATTTCTGCCTGTAAATAATTGTTATATTTTGGAATATTATTTATAAAAGTAAAAATTTGTCCATAAATTATCGGCACTAGAATAGTTAAGCTTAAGAAAAATATGCTCAAAAATATCAGATAAATTATGCTTGATGCAAATTTATTTGATATTTTAAATTTTGATGCGATAAAACCTATAGCAGGTTGTAGTAAGTAAGATAGTATAAATGCGATAAAAAATGGTTTTACTGCGTCTGACATTAGCATAAAACCGCTTATAAAAAACCCTAAAAAAACTAGCCAAAATATAACGGTTCTATTCATATTATTTTTCCCATTTTCTACATGAAGATCAACTTCAAAAAGAGCAAGGAGTTTACAAGGCGAGGAGCGGAGCGTATACTTAATACGTGAGAACCGAAGCTCTTGTAAAACGACGACGCCAATTTTTGAAGTTCATCGAGTATTAAGGTTTTTTAACTACTTGTACGGTAGCAGGACGAAGTAGTCTATCTCTAATTTTATATCCTGATTGCATTAAAGTAATAATACTATTCGGTGCATGATCAGGATGTTCTACCTGCGCAATTGCATTATGTAAATTATAGTTGAACATTGATCCTATTTCCGGCTTTATTTCTTCAATATGATGTTTATGAAAGATTTTGTCTAGCTCGTCTTTAGTCATCTGAACGCCTGCAATAATATTTGTGACTTCTACATCAGAATTTGCCGGTTTATGTGCTAATGCTCTTGAAAGATTATCACTAACATTTAGTAGTTCTTTAGCAAATGTAGCAATTGCATAATCTTTTGCTTCGTCACGTGCTTTTTCTAAACGCTTTCTTGTATTGTCTATTTCGGCAGTAGTTCTTATTAGCTTATCTTTTAGCTCTTCAATCTCGGCTTTTAACGCTGTTATCTCCGGATTTGTCGTTTCAACTATCTCTTCAGCAATATCAGTTATCGTTTGTTCATCATTTTCTATATTATCGTCTATCATATTATTTACTTTATATTTATGTTCTTTTTTGAGATATATATAGATATAATAAAAATTTTTTCAATGGTATACTCGTTTAATTTGAAAAATTGGCGTCGTTGTTTCGTATTTTTTTATCCTCGCGTACTAGTATGTACGCTGCTGCGGTCAAAAAATATGAAATACCTTACTCTTTTCCACATTAAATTTCGTCTACTATTTATTTTTACTTATGGAGTACAAATTGTATTATGAGACAGTCAGGAAGAAAAAGCAACCAATTACGTCCTATTTCATTAGAATTATCCCCGCTTATTAATGCGGAAGGTTCATGTCTTATTAAAATAGGTAATACACATGTCATGTGTAGTGCTACTTGTGAAACTACCGTACCGCCATTCTTGAGGGGACAAAATCAAGGCTGGATTACTGCCGAGTACGGTATGCTTCCCGGTTCTACATCACAGCGTATTAAAAGAGAAGCGGCACTCGGAAAACAAGGTGGAAGAACGCAAGAGATACAGCGTTTAATAGGTAGGGCGATGCGATGTGTAATTGATGTGAAGAAACTCGGTGAGAGGCAAATTATCATAGATTGTGATGTTATTAATGCTGACGGTGGTACTAGAACTGCAGCAATAACAGGGAGCTACGTAGCATTGCACCTAGCTATTAGGTCCTTGATGAAAAAGAGAGTTTTAAAGGTGAACCCGTTAATTAGTCAAATTGCAGCTATTTCTTGCGGTATATATAAAGGTGAGGCGATACTAGATTTGGATTATTTAGAAGATAGTGATGCGGACGTGGATAGCAATTTTGTGTTTGCAGGTAACGGTAATTTAATCGAAGTACAAGGCACGGCAGAGAAAAATCCTTTTTCCGAAGGGCAGTTTTTAGCAATGTTAAAACTTGCTAAAGGCGGAGCTGCGGAATTATTTAAACTACAAAATCAGGTACTGCTTGAGTCTTAGAAAGTTGCTAAGTGGATCAGTTTTCCTGTCATTGCAAAAAATGCTAATTTATAGCATTTTTTTATTATTTCTCTGGATTGCCGCATCGTTTTGCTCCTCGCAATGACGGTGCATGTATCCACGCAACCAATCTTCCACGAGAATAACGTATTTATTAAGCGTATAGATTATCATCAAAAGCAATATGTTCACCTGATAATATAATTATCTTATCTCGATTGGTATTATTTATAAATACCTTATGATTAAGATTTGTTACTTTAACACTACTATGTGGCCCTAAGATTAATTCCGCAACATTGTCTAGGCTTTTAAACGTAACACGCTGATTAGCTCCAATTGTTATTTTATCGGGGGGTATATTAATATTGGCTGTTCTACTTTCTTCGGTAAAAGTAATAGTTCTATATTTTGGATCGTTCATATTTTCCTCTTTGAATGAATTTTAAGTTATAAAATCATTACTACAATATTCCATATACTACTTCAATTAAAAATTTTTTTAACCTAGCTCTTTACTCAATTTATAATTGCCATTATAGTGTGTTTTTTAAATTTAAGCGACTATGGTATTAAGATTATATTATTGTCTATAGTATGCCTTATAATTATTTTTGATATTAATAAGGTACATGCTTCGGCATGGTTGTTAGAGCAGGGAAGATATAGATATATTGTAGGGGGTAATAAAGTTAATAAGATATCAAAAAACGAGAAAAAGCAAAGAGAAGAATCCGTTTTATACATAAGAGAAAGAGTAGCTTATCTATGGGAATACCTTAAAAAGTAAGCGATCAGCTGAGTCTTCATGCAAAAATCTTACGACAAATAAAAAGATTAGAGCAGAAGATAGTAGAATTATCCTCTGATCAATATGAGCACTTTGTAAGTAGTACTGTAGAATACGGTATTACCGATAATCAAAATATTGGAATACATTTTTTGTACAAAGAAGATAAATTTTTGAATGAAAAAAACATAAGCACGGATGCTTCTATTTACTATAAATTGAAGCTATTTGAAGATAAAGATTTTGTTATTTTGGCTCAGCCTCAAATTTTAATGAGTAAGAGTAAAAAACTTAAAGAAGATTTTTTAGGCGAGATATCTTTACTAATTGGAATGTCTAAAAATATCCGCCCTGTTACTATTTTTAATCAAAATATATTTAGCTTTGGACATTCAATTAATATTGGTTCTAAGAAGATGTATTATAATTTTTCTACTTGTGAAGGGATTAAATTTAAAAACGGCATAATGCTTACAAGTTTTACAAAATACCATACTCGGCAAAATTACGGCTATGTATATGATAGTTCAGTTTATGAGCAGCTAGGAATTGCAAAGATAATTAATTTTGGTAAAGATTGGTAAAGAGAATAGAAACTTGTTAACTGCTCAAATCGGTTATTTTTGGGATCGCAGTCTTTCAAATAAGAAATATAAAATATCAGGTATAAGTTTTTCAGCATGGTTAGATGTATAAATGAAGATATAATATTACAGATAATTAGAGATAAAAACTTATTAGGTAAAAAACAAGCTACTAGTTTAAAAGCTATGATCGAAGAAGCAATTATCGATAATGAGATAATGATTGATATATTATATGAAAATAGAATATTGCCGCTAATAAGCAATATTTCTTATATTAAAATTTATCATTATTCTTATATACAAGCCTATGTAGTGAATGGTTATTGTATATATGAAGATGTTCAGGTAATACAATAACTGCTATAAATGATCTAAAAATATTGTTTTTATAGATTATTAGAAAAAAATTTCGCCCATTTAACTAGTATCAAAGCAAAATATGCTCTTGAATTTAAAGTCGGCCCGATTATTGCTAAGAATATTAATTATACCAATAATAATATTTTTCGTTTATAGCCACATTGATTTATCTGCCGGTTTTATTTCATGTTGCTAATAATATAAGCTATTGTTTGCAAAATATTTTAAAAGCTCTGTTATTTATAAGGGCAGTAAGAGAATCGCCTTCGGTAGGGTTGCATGGATTGAAAAGCGTATTCGGTGTCATACCGTGGTTTGACTACGGTATCCAGAAAATAATTAAAAATACTAATATTAGTATTTTTAACTGGATCCCGCGATCAAGTCGCGGGATGACAGAGGTGGAATCGCTTCACAAAACAAGGAGTACTAAAAATCATTCGCTGGAATCACAAATTTTTCAAAATGAGGAGAAAGCTTTACCGGTTTATACAGTTTTAGTACTGTTATATAAAGAATTAAGTAAGTTAAGGTCAATAATTAAAAATATTTCATTAATTAATGATCCAAAAGATAAGTTAGGCGTTAAAATTATTATCGAAGATGACGATTATCTAATGATTAAAGAAATAGTGTTATATAATTTACCGTCTTATTTTCATGTTATATCTGTTCCGAAAAGTCTACCAAGAACTAAAGCCGAAAGCCCTTAATTATGCTCTAGAATATTCACGTGGCGAGTATCTAGTAGTATATGATGCTGAAGATAAACCTGAACAGCTACTTAAAGCTCTAGCAATGTTGAAAAACTTGCCTCTAGAATATGCTTGTCTTTAAGCTAAGCTTAATTTTTATAATAAAAATGAGAATATTTTAACCAAAATGTTTAATATAGAATATAGTTTATGGTTTGAATATATCTTGAAAGGATTAAGTTTGCTAAAACTTCCTACACCTCTTGGGGGTACTAGTAATCATTTTAAAACGGATATATTTAAGCTTGGCGGATGGGATGCTTATAATGTAACAGAAGATGCCGAGTTTGGTATAAGAATTTACTCACAGAACTATAAAGTAGCTATTCTTGATGCCTATACTCTAGAATAAGCTCCGAATAGTTTAGGTAATTGGCGAAATCAAAGATCACGTTGGATTCAAGGCTTTTTGCAAACATTTTTGGTATTTAAAGCACAAAAAGATAAATGCCAAAAGTTTACTTTATTGCAAGTAATCACAATTTATATTTTCATCGGCTTATCTACATAAATTGTTATTACTTTTATAATTTTTAGAGTTTACCCTTTATAATATTTTCTATTGTTATAAATAAAAATTCTATAATTAATTATTTATGGCTTATTAATAATAGTATTTTTTCGCTTTTATATCTATATGGTACAGCTCTGTATATATTAAAAAATTCTTTAAAAAGCGGAAAAGTAAAATTTCAGGCTATATAGTAGCTTTGATCTTATAGGCTAGTTATTTTATATTACATACTGTAGCTTCATATAAAGCAGTATTTGAAATAATTTTCTGCCCTTTGAATTTGAAATGGAGTAAAACTAAACACGGCACTAGTTTAGAGGATTTTGAGAAAGAATAGACCTCTAATAAAAAAATTTTATTCTTGCCCCTTGAACTAACAAAAATAAAATATATATAGTATGTACATTTAAAGATTAATTGGAGGTTAAAATGTCTTTTAAACCATTACATGATAGAATTGCAATAAAGCCTATCGAACAAGAAGAAAAAACTAAAGGTGGAATTATTATTCCAGATACTGTAAAAGAAAAGCCGATGCAAGGTGAAGTAGTAGCCGTAGGTAACGGTATTCGTAATAAAAAAGGCGAAATTCATCCTTTAGAGCTAAAAGTAGGCGATAAAGTTTTATACGGTAAATGGGCAGGCACCGAAATTGAAATTAAAGGCACAAAACTGATCGTTATGAAAGAAAGCGACGTACTTGGTATTATTAATTAATAATTTGTTTTAAGGAGAAATTAAATATGGCAACAAAATTTATTAAACACGGTTCAAAAGCTCGTGAGCAAATGCTAGAAGGCATTGATATACTTGCAGATGCAGTAAAAGTTACTTTAGGTCCAAAAGGCAGAAATGTACTTATCGAGCAATCATTCGGTTCACCGAAAATTACCAAAGACGGTGTGACGGTTGCAAAATCGATCGCGTTAAAAGATAAAATTAGAAATGCAGGAGCTCAGCTATTAAAATCCGCTGCTACAAAAGCTGCAGAAGTAGCCGGTGATGGTACTACTACAGCTACGGTCCTTGCTAGAGCTTTGGCTCGTGAGGGTAATAAGCTAGTAGCTGCCGGTTATAATCCTATGGATTTAAAGCGTGGTATGGATTTAGCGGTAAACGCAGTAGTAGAAGAAATTAAAAAATCCAGTAAAAAAATCAATAGCCAAGAGGAAATCGCACAAGTCGGTACTATCTCTTCAAACGGTGATAAGGAAATCGGTGAGAAAATTGCTAAGGCAATGGAGGAAGTCGGTAAAGAAGGCGTGATAACCGTTGAAGAAGCAAAGAATTTTAGCTTCGATGTTGAAGTAGTTAAAGGTATGATGTTTGATAGAGGTTATCTATCACCGTATTTTGTAACGAATTCCGAGAAAATGGTTGCTGAGCTTGAAAATCCTTTCATCTTACTATTTGAGAAAAAATTATCAAATTTACAACCGATGTTACCTATACTTGAGGCTGTAGTACAATCACAACGCCCGCTATTAATTATTGCTGAGGATGTTGAGGGCGAAGCTCTTGCAACGCTTGTAGTCAATAGATTACGTGGTGGTTTAAAAGTTGCGGCAGTAAAAGCTCCCGGTTTTGGCGATAGAAGAAAAGCAATGATGGAAGATATTGCTATCCTAACTAAAGGTGAGCTTATTACTGAAGATTTAGGTATGAAGCTTGAAAATGTGAGTATTAAGAGTCTAGGGACGGCAAAAAGAGTAACAATTTCTAAAGAAAATACCGTAATTGTTGATGGTAACGGTGATAAGAAAAATATTGAAGATAGAGTATTACAAATTAAATCTCAAATAGCTGACACTACTTCTGATTATGATAAAGAAAAACTACAAGAGCGTTTAGCTAAACTTTCCGGCGGTGTTGCCGTATTAAAGGTTGGCGGTGCTACGGAAGTTGAAGTGAAAGAGCGTAAAGATCGTGTTGAAGATGCACTTGCTGCTACAAGAGCGGCAGTTGAGGAAGGTGTTGTTGCCGGTGGCGGTGTAACATTACTTCATGCATCACAACCTTTAACAAAGCTTAAAGTAGAGAATAAGGATCAACAAGCAGGTATTGAAATAGTAATAGAAGCTTTAAAGGATCCGCTAAAACAGATTGTTGAAAATGCCGGTGAAAACGGTGGCGTAGTAGTTGGTAAATTACTAGAATATAAGGATAAAAATTATGGCTTTAATGCTCAAGATATGCAATATGTCGATATGATTAAAGCAGGAATTATTGATCCGGCTAAAGTAGTGCGTACTGCACTTCAAGATGCTGCTTCCGTTGCTTCGTTAATTATTACCACGGAAACTTTAATTGTTGACGAACCTTCTGATAAGGAAGAGCCAATGCCAATGCGTGGCGGTATGGGAGGCATGGGCGGTATGGATTTCTAAGTCTATATCTCTCTATAAGATAGGTTATGCAATAGATCTAATAAACCCGTTTTGTTGTATTGCTCGTTCCCCTCATTGTAAGGAGGCATTGTTGCGTGGACTGCAAAACCTGTTCAATGTCATATCGTGGCTTGACTGACCACGGCAACTAAAAATACTAATATTATCAGTATTTTTAAACTGGATCCTGCTACAAGCTTACAGGATGACAATTAAGAAACTGGTCCACGCAGGCAATGCCTGCTCCGCAATGACGATTTTAACAACGTGCCGTACAACACATTATTAAGTCGCAGTAAGGGACACTGAAAAACTGATTTATGCAACAAATGGGTTTTAAAGCGATTCTTTGCTTAATTTGAAAATAAACTCTTTAATAAAACTCTTTCTCAAAAAATAAAATATATAAATGATTGCAAATATTTTTTAATTAATTATAACAGCTCAACCTTTGGTATTTATCCTATGAGGGGCTGTTAACAAAATAATTTTAAAGCTAATTCAATTCTTTATTAACTGCAAATTATAAAATTTTTTTGAAATAAGGATATTTATTACTGTAAAAATCTCTTTAATTATCAATTAAAGTTATTTTGTTAACAGCCTTATAATAGGATAATCAAAAGGTTTAAAGCGGTTTTACGCTTTAATTATTAAGAATAGATTTTGTGTTGAAGCTATAGGCAAGGTTAATCTATAATGTATATATTCGTTTAATTTAAAAAATTAGTAATAGTTCCTGGCTTTTGGTCGGTTAAACTATGCTAACTAAAATTAGTAAGGTTTTAAAAAAATCTTATAATGTATACAGTTAAGAAAGACTAAAATAAGATAATTTAAATTTTATATATAAAACTTAAAAAATTAGCTTTTAAAAGTAATCTAAATAATGTGACTTTAGGATAAAAGATAAAATAATAGGGTAGGGTAGTGGTGCAAAGCTTGCCACAAGCTTAATTTTTCCTATTAATATCAACTAAAGCTGGGTTTTATTAATATTTACTAAGCAAATTAATTAGAAATATTAATAAAACTTAATCAAGTTTATTGCTTTAATTGGTATTTAGTTATTCGTAAGTATAACTATTAATTGAATTAGTATAAATTAAAGAGGTAGTTTTGCTTCAAAGGGTTATTAAACATTTAAATCATAATTTATCTAAACATGATATTGCTGCTCAAATAACAGGTAGGATCAAACATCCAATATCAATTTTATATAAATTATATCGTAAGGGTATAAAGTTAGAAGAATTAACAGATATTTTTGTGATAAGCATAGTGGTAATAGATGAAGAGAAATGTTATAAAGCTTTAAAAGTAGTTCATGATCTTTATGAGTATGAAAAGGATAAATTTAAAAATTATATTCTTAATCCTAAACCAAACGGCTATCAATCTTTGCATACTATTATCACAACTGAGGATAATTATAAAATAGAGATACAAATACGTGATCATAAGATGCATTATCATGCAGAGAGCGGTGAAGCTGCACACTGGAAATATAAAAATAGTTTTTAGCTGATATATATACACTTCTTTTTTTTCTAAAGTATATGCCTACTCCTTTAGGAAGAAGTTTGAAATAATGAATATCCAAGATGAAAGACGGCTTCTATCTTGGACACAAATTTAATTTATTTTTTTATTTTGTATTATTTTGAAGTTAAAAAAAGAAATTGCGTAAACCGACTGTTTGAAATATTTCTTTTTGTTCTGAAGGGTTAACATTTCACCGGAGCTAATTTTACCGTACGGCTTAATTCTTGTTAAACGTTCTACGCTATCGGCAATATTCTTATCAAAAATTTTGCTAATATCAGCATGTGTAAGTATTGTATCCTCTTCTATAGTATCATGAAGAAGGGCAACATTTATCATATATGATTTGTAAAGTTTAGGCGCTTCAAGAGCTGTAAAATCTGTAAGCATGATTGCAACTTCTATAGGATGAGAATAATAAGGATCACCTGATTGACGCATTTGAGAAGCATGATATTTACGGGTATAATAAAGACCTTTTTCAATTTCTGTTATATCTATAGGTGAGTCTACTATAATATTCAAATATTTAATTCGATCAATTAATTTTTTACTATAATCACAAACCTCAAAATAGCTAGTATCTTAAGTAAAAATATAAAAATAGTTAATAAAAAGAAAAGCATTTTTTTATTTATTCTCAAATATTTTTTCACTTTAGTGGTTTATAACTTCTTGCAATATATTAAAAATTTAGTAAGCATTGTTAATTGTAAAGATAGATTATTATTCAATCTATTTTTATATATATCGAAATACAATTTAAATTAAAGATAAATTATGACTAAAAAACTAGTTGATAACAAAATAGCTTCTAATAAAGCAGAGTACGATAAGAAATTTTCGCATGTCTTAGGTGTTACCCCATATCATGGGGCAGTAACCTTACCGAAGACAATGGCTTGAGTTTGCAAAGAATTAAGGTTGTTAAAGGATAGCTCACAGAAAAATGAGATGGGAGGAGGAAAAAATCCTTTCCTGATGATGTTGACTTTCCTGATGATACTCTAAGTGCACCGGCAATTAAAGAGGGACATCTTCTTAGCGGTGGAAAAGAAGATGCAAGAGATTCTGTTAATTATACTAATGCAGAAATGCGACAATTTGCATCTGACAAAACATTTGATTGGAGAGATGGAAGCAAGTACCATCATGTTCATAAAGTAAAAGCCGGTGACAAGTTTGATATACATTGGGATTATACCATGGCACATAAAACACGTAGTTATACATATGCGATCACTGATCATCCTACTGACTTTTCTCAAAGACTAACTTTTAATGAGCTTAAGACATGTTGTGAAAATATAAGCCAAGAAAAACCATTTTGGAGCCATCCATTACCTGCTTCTACGGATCACTCAATAATTCTTCCGGAAAGAGAAGCAGGATTGATTGCACGTTCTTTTAGAAAGATGGATAGTCGCTGATACCGGCATGGCATTTCATCAATCATGGGTTCTTGAATATGAAGCAAGTTTAGGCGGTGAAGGGCCCCTGGACATGGACACCATCATCACGATGCTTAATTAAACTTTAAAGCAACTTAATAGCGAGTGGTTATGCGCTAAGCGACTCAAAGCTTTGTTGTGCGTATACCCGAGTCGTCATTGCGAGGAAAAGTTGAAAATTTTGACAAAGCAATCTCGGACCAAAATCTTGAGATTGCCACGCTCCTTTCAGTCGCTCGCAATGACGGTTTAGCATCCACGCAACAATGCTTAAATTCTTGCGTTACTATCTACTCAAAGCTTTTAGGCCTTCCTTTAAGCCGTCTTTTATAAATGAAATTTTAGCTTGTTTGCCGTCTGCGGTAATTAGTTCTATATAATTGTCGTTTGATAAAATCATGTCTAGATCGTCTTTTGTAATAATAGCTAAAGCCTGACAACCGTTTACTGTACAATTTACGTATTTTCCGGCTGCTATTCGTTTGTCACCGCTATTAATAACTGTACCTGCCGGAATTTGAACATTTGACGGGACTATTTCTATTATTTTTAATTCCTGTTCTTCTTGCTCTCCATTGAAATAACCTATGTGATAAATGGCTAATATTTCCTTTTCTTTATCTTTCTCTAGATTATTAATTTGTTGTGATAAGAAGCAAAGTTGTTTTTTCTCATTATTAAGAGTACAATTTAAAGTCCAAGCTCCGTACTTTTTTGGTGCTGTTGATGCATTGACGTTTCCTATGCTATACAAAACAAAAGTGCCGGTTATTATAAATAATCCACTAAAAACAAAAGCAATTTTTTTTATACAATCTTTCATATAATTTTTAACCTTTTTAAAATATTTTCTTTTCCTAAAATTTCTGCAATCTCAAATACGCTAGGTGATGCGGTCATACCTGTTATTAAAGCTCTTACCGGTTTCATAATGTCATTCAGCTTTAAGTCGTTTGCTGCTGCTATTTCTTTAAATTTATTCTGTACGGATTCCTTATCAAACTGCTCAAGTTCGCTTAAGTTTTCTATAACTTGTTTGATTAAATTCTTATCGCAATTTTCTATAATTTCTTTTGCATCTTGGTTGTAGATGATAGGCGAATCTACTAGATAAATTTGAGCAAGGCGTGTTAGTTCTAGTAATGTTGCACTTCTAACTAATAAGCTTGGCATTGCTTGTTTGATATAGCCTATTTCCTGTTCACTAACCTTAAACTTCTTCGGCAATTCTACTGCTAGGGGTAATTTGTACGTCAATCCGGTACTCGCATCCTCACGTATGTCTATATACGCTGCGGTGCTGCGTTCCGTGTTTCCTTCAAATTCCTTCCTATAAGCGAGCTTCCGAAGAAGTTTATTATAATTTTGTTCCAATATCTCTACAGTCTTTGAAGTTAAGCTATCATTGTCAAGCATTCTTAAGTAATGAGCGTTAAGGCTATTCATCTTAGCAAAATCAAGCTTAGAAGGTGATTTACCGAGTGAATCAAGATTAAACCAGTCTATAGCCTGAGTCATTGAGATAATTTCATCATCGCCGTGACTCCATCCAAGACGCAGTAAATAATTACACAAACTTTCCGGTAAATACCCCATATCCTTATAAGTTTCAACGCCTAATGCTCCATGCCTTTTGGATAATTTTGCTCCGTCTGCTCCATGAATTAACGGTATATGAGTCATGCTCGGTACTTCATATCCGAAAGCCTGATAAATAGCGAGTTGCCTTGCTGCATTGGTTAAATGATCGTCACCTCTAATAATATGAGTTATACCCATATCATGATCGTCTACTACAACGGCTAGCATGTAAGTAGCAGTGCCGTCTGCTCTTAATAGTACCATGTCGTCTATATGAGAGTTTTCAATTACTACCTCACCTTGTAAGGTGTCATGAATTGTTATGCTACCCTCTCTTGGAGTTTTTAAACGTATTACCGGCTTAATATCAGTAGGATAGATAGATGGATCTTTGTCACGCCACTCGCTATTAAAAATAAAATGCTGTTTATTTTCTAAAGCTTGTTGTCGCTGTCTTTCTATTTCTTCTTGGCTAGTAAAACAATAATATGCTTTACCGTTTTGCAGTAATTTTAGTGCAGCTTCTTTGTAAAGATTATTACGTTTAGACTGGAATATAACCTCACCGTTCCAATCAAGCCCTAGCCATTTTAGACCTGAGAATATAGTTTCTACCGCTTCTTTAGTTGACCTTTCTTTATCCGTGTCTTCAATGCGAAGCAAGAACTTACCGTTATGATGCCTTGCGAACAAATAATTAAAAAGGGCGGTTCTTGCCGAACCTATATGTAAAAACCCCGACGGTGACGGAGCAAATCTAGTAATTACGTTATTAGTCATTTATTATCTTTTTTAAATATATACTAAGCACTGTGTCATCCCGTGGCTTGACCACGGTATCCAGAAAACAACTAAATATACTAATAATATTAGTATATTTAACTGGATCCCGCGATCAAGTCGGCTTTGTTGCATGGATCAGTTTTTGCGTCATTGCCACGTTTCCTTACAGTCGCTCGCAATGACGACGGTATTCATGCAATAAGGCTGATCAAGTTAGCTAGGATAACACATACTCTTTCTCCCCAAACACATAAAATAATTTACGTCTATATCATCGCTTAATTTCCACTCATTTTTAGCCGGATCATATACCAAGCCTTTCAGCTCTTTAATTTCAATTTCGGTATCCGTAAGCATTTCGTAAATTTCCAACGGTTTTAGGAATTTGCTATAATCATGAGTGTTTTTTGGTACCCAACCTAAAATATATTCGGCAACTATTATTCCAAGTATATAAGCTTTTTTAGTACGGTTAATCGTGGAAATTATTGCCATACCGTTTGGCTTAATATGCTTCACCAAATTTAGTATAAATTGCTGTACGTTTTCTACATGTTCAATAACCTCAAGACAAATTACCACATCATATAGCTTGTCACTTTCTAATTCTTCTATAGTAGATTGTAAATAATTTATCTTTATGCCGTTTTCCTTAGCATAAGCAGTTGCCGTTTCAATATTACTTTGCAGTGCATCAATGGCTGTAACGTTAAAACCTTGAGCCGCTAAAGGCGTTGCAATTAACCCTCCACCGCAACCGACGTCTAATATTTCTAATTTAGAAATATCGTTAGACATCTTCTCAAACTCTACTTCTAGAGGTAATTTATGCGTCAATCCACTGCTCGCATCCTCACGTACTTCTATGTACGCTGCGGTGCTGTGCTGCGTGTTTCCTACAAATTCCTCTCTATAAGCGAGTTTGGAAAGGTGTCTATTGTAATGCGTAGTTATTTTCTCTATTATATATTCAAGGCGAATAGGGTTTATTCGGTGTAAGATACCGAATTCTCCGTCCTTATTCCACCAATTATGAGACATTTTCTCAAATTTTTCTAATTCTTTTTTATCGATTGAAGACATAGTCTATGATTCTTTCCAATGTCATCCCGTGGCTTGACCACGGGCTCCATAAGTACAGCCTAAGAACTTTAGTGGATCCCGTGGTCAAGCCACGGGATAACAAGAGGCCATACAACAAACATATATAATATACTCAGATGACTTTAATAATACTAGCCTTAATTTTAATTAGCTGCATATTTGCCCCGCTTGGCTGCATTGCCCTATGGAAGAGATATATTTATTTCGGTGACGGGCTTGCTCATAGTAGTTTTTTAGTGGCTAGCATCAGTATTATAGCACATGTTCCATTAATATATTCAGGCATAATAGTTGCAATTCTTTTTTCGTTTTTTGTGTTTATTTTTAAAAATCATTCTGAAAAAAACGCAGTTATTAATTTGATTTCTAGCTTTATGCTAGCTGTTGCTTTAGTTATTAATTATTTTACTTCTTTGCATAATAATATAGTGAATTTGTTGTTTGGGGATATTTTATCCGTATCTTTTAATGATTTGATGATACTTGCAATAGTGCTAATAACTATTATAGGTTTTATAGTATATTTTTATAATCAAATTCTTCTTATCATTATCAATAGAGATATTGCCGTCATAAAAGGCTTAAAGGTTAATATTATTGAGCTAATATTTTTACTTCTTCTCTCATTATCGGTATTTTCTGCTATAAAGATTGTCGGAGTACTTATGGTAACTGCTATTTTACTTATTCCTGCAATGATTGCACGGTTTGTAGCATATAGCCCCTCCCAGATGATTATAATATCAATTCTTATATCTTTATTTATTAATTTTTGTGCCGCATTTAGCTCTTTCTACTTTGATTTACCTTTAACTCCATTGTTTATTATATTAGGTACGTTTATTTATGGTTTGTTGTATTTAAAGCGATTATTATGAACAAAAATGAATTTACTGAATATGTCAAAGAATTGTTAGAACCATATGGTTCAGTAGCTGTTTGTGCAATGTTTGGTGGATATGGTATATATAATGGTGGTGTTATGATAAGAATTATTAAGAGCAATGAATTATATTTTAAGTTAGACCTAAGCACTTTTATGCATATTTTCAATCTTTCGGTTCTGAGTCATTTGTATATCAAAGTAAAGGTAAACTTGTAACTCTATCATATCGGAAGGTGTTACCTGAAATTATGGAGGATCAAGAGTTATTAGGTAAGTGGTTTAAATTAGTTTTGAATGCTGCTATTAATAGTCAAAAGCAAAAATAAATGTCGCTCCGTGGCTTGACCAGCGTTGTTGTGTGTGGCGTTTTTTTCCGTCATTGCGAGAAGACGCCATAGGCGTCGACGAAGAAATATCAGGCACGATTCCTGAGATTGCCACGCTCCTTGCAGTCGCTCGCAATAATGTTAGAATCTATCCACGTTTTTCATAATCTCAAGATAATCAATTTTGCCGCTTGTAAGTAGAGGTATTTCTGAATCGGTAATAATTACTTTCGGTAAATGTAGTAAAGAAATTTGAGCTTTAGATACAGCATCTGCAAAGTTCTCTCTATTTATATCGGAACCGGTAGTAAGTAAAATAATCTTTTCTCCGTGCGTTTTATCGGGAATAGAAATAGCAGTGTGCAAGGAATCAGGATCAATTTCGCTTGCAAGTTCTTCAATTTTTGTAAGAGATATCATTTCCTCTGCTATTTTAGCAAAGCGTTTTAAACGTCCTAAAATTGTTATATACCCTTCAGAATCGATTTTGACTATATCGCCTGTGTCGTACCATTCTTTATAAGTACGGTGACCTTCTAAGTCCAAGTAACCAAGCATGATGTTAGGACCCTTAATGAATAAACGTCCCCCTTCATTTATTCCCTCTACTTTCTCGAGCTTATAATCAATTTTCGGTAATAATCTTCCTACCGTGCCTGCTTTATTATGCATAGGGGTATTGCAAGTTATAATAGGTGAGGCTTCTGTAATCCCATATCCTTCAAAAATACGTATGCCGTACTTATTAAGCCAAAATTGTCTTGTAGATTCTTTTAATTTCTCGCTACCGGCAAATATATAGCGTAATGAGTAAAAATCATATGGGTGAGCGTAATTAGCATAACCGTTTAAAAAAGTATCGGTAGAAATTAATATAGTTGCTCCAATATCGTATATAACTTCAGGAATGCTACGATAATTTAGTGGAGAAGGATATAGAAACAGCTTAATACCGTTTAAAGTTGTAATAATTGCACCACTAAGACCAAAACAATGAAATAGCGGTAGCGCATTAAATACTATATCTTCAGGGCTAAAAGGTACTTTAGCAGTTATTTGATATCTATTAGTTTGTAAATTTCTGTGAGATAATAATACGGCTTTAGGTTCACCTTCAGTACCCGAAGTAAAAATTATCACTGCCGGTTTTTCGTCATCACGATTACGACAAAAATAATTGTAATAAGTTTGGGCACAATAACTTCCTATTTTTGCTTTTAGTTTTAGAGCTGTACCAATCTGATTTTTAAAATCTTCTAAATATATTATTTTAATACCGAAATCTAATAAGTTAGTTATTAATTCATGTAAATTTGCTTTCTCAATAAATTGTTTTGAAGTGTAAACTACTTTAATTTGTGCAAGTTTACAGGAGTTAATAATAGTACTTATGCCGTTGCTCCAGTTAATTATAGCAGGAACATAACCGCTATATTGCATAGCGTAAAAAGTAATTAACATATTCGTGGTATTAGGCAACATTAAGCCTAAATTTCTGCCAAAGATATTATTCTTTTTGATTAAATCACCTAGGATAAAAGATTTTAATATTAAATCTCGATAAGTAACCGCATTATTTTCAAAATCATCAACTATTTTTTTCTTAAATCCATGAATTTTAGCAGCTTCTATAAGAGATAAGAATACAGTATTTTTATAGTCTGAACTCTCAAACATCATGTCAGCCATGATATCATAAAGAGTCCTAGATATATAACTGCGTCGTGCTTGATTGTTTGTAGCATCCATATTAGCGAATTTTACCGGCGGTAAAACGGTTATAGTAATTTTAGGAAATATTTTTCTTTTTAATATGTTTTTTAATTTTGATAAATGAGTAAATTGAGTACCATCTATTCTAACCGGTAAGACGGTAGCACCGGCTTTATCGGCAATCATTCCCGGTCCTTCGTATATTTTCATTAAAGAGCCGGTAACGCTTATTCTACCTTCAGGGAAAATTGCTACTTTCTGATCCTTTTGTACTTCTTTTACTAAAGTCTTTATTGCCATTGGGTTACTTGGATCAACCGGCAAAGTTCTTGCCATACGTAAAAACGGTTTAATCCACCATATTTTTTGTATATCGGGACTAATTGCAAAAGTCATTTCTTCTCGTAAGTAAGTAGCAATTAGCGGCGGATCTAGATATGAAATATGGTTAGCGACCACTACTACTTTTTTACCTGCTTTTTGAAAATTTTCAAATCCTTTAACTTCAACCTTATACATAAGATCAAAACAGATTTGGAATATTCTTCGCAATAGCTTAAACGGAATAATTTTAACTTCAGGTATTAAACGGTAAATATGTATAGTAACGATTATATTAGCTAGGCTAATAAATAATATAATCCAGGGTATAGTGAAATTTAGGTAAAATAATAAAGATAGAATTATTGTTGATCCCACCATGAAAATGGAATTGATAAGATTGTTAACGGCAATAATTCGACTACGATGAGCAGGGTTTGCGTAATGCTGTAATATCGCAAAAAGAGGAACGATATATAATCCGCCTATTGCCGCTAAGAACAATAAATCTATAACTATTCGCCAATTATGTCTTTTCGATAAAAATACTAAAATACTTTTTAGCTGAGTAGGTTCGTAGTTAACTGAGCTAATTCTACTTGCAAAGAATAAATCAATACCGAAAATACTAATGCCTAGGGCTGAAATAAATAGATATTTAACGGTAATCTCATCTTCAAATATTTTGCTACATAAAAACGAACCGACCCCAACACCAAGCGAGAAAACCGCCAAAAATAAATTAGCAACATTCTCATCAGCTTTAAAAGTTATCTTAGCAAGTAAAGGTATTTGAGAAATTATAGCAGCTCCGATAAACCAAAACCATGAAATACCAAGTATCGCTAAATATATCTGTTTTTTTGCTTTGGCATATTTAATCATATTTATGCTTTCATCTATAATATTAAAATTTATTTTAATATCACGATTTGCGTTTTTAGATTTTGGGGAAAAAAGGCTTGTAATAAAGCCAAGAAAAGCGATGGTAATTAAGGAATAAATTATAAAATTATTGCTGATTGTATAATAGCTGCCAATTATAGTACCGATAAAAATACCGATAAAAGTTCCGGCTTCAACAAAGCCATTAGCTCCAAGTAGTTCGTCTTTATTTAGGTGATCAGGTAATACGCTATATTTGATTGGACCGAAAAAAGTAGAATGTATACCCATTAAGCAAATAGAACAAAACAGGATTAACAGATTATTATGATGAAATCCGTAAATTGCAAAGGCAATTATACCGATTTCACAAATCTTAATAATTTTAATAAGATTTGCACGCTCGTATTTATCGGCAATTTGTCCTGCTATGCTTGCGAATATTATAAAAGGTAATACAAAAGTAGCATTAGCAGTTAAAACAAGTAGATTATTATATTTATTTAAAGCTCCTGAAATACCATAAGTTATAAGGATTACCAGAGCATTTTTTAATATATTATCATTAAGACAACCGCATAACTGCACTATAAAATTCGGTAAAAATCGTCTATCTTTGAAAAGATATAATTTGTTTGTGTCCATGATATAAAATATTTTAAATGCCAATTTTGTTGGGTGACTCTTATGTCATTCCCGTGCAAACAGGAATCCAGTAATTAAAAAATATAAATACAGTAAGTTTTTAAAACTAAAAATTCGATTTATCTCGCTTTACCCTGGATTCCCGCCTATGCAGGAATGACATAAGCGAGCTATGCAACAAAACCTAAACTCCCCAAATATTAGCAATTTATATTAATATGTCAAATGTGGTGCTTATTTACTTTCTGTTTCTAAGCGTCTTGATTTTATTAATTCATCTACAAGAGAAATTTTTTCGTCCGTAGAATCAGTGTAATTTTTTACTATTGTTTGTAATGCAGATAAAGCTTGGCTTGTAGTATCTTTCGTTTTAACTTTCTTTCTTCTTTGTAAATTCTTTTTTAAGGCAGTTGATAAATTATCAAATTTAGCTGGTGATTTGGCTTTTTTCGGTGCTTCTTTGATATCTTTGGTAGATGACATAAATAATTATCTTTTCACATTAGCATTATTATATTATATTATGGATATTGTGGAAAATAAAACTATAAATAATCTATGAATCAAAGTAATATAATCTCTCCTGAGTTACTGGATGAGAGAAGAAATATTGCAAGGCAAGGGGGCGGTGAAGCTAGGGTCAACGCACAACATCAAAAAGGTAAGTTAACTGCACGAGAACGCATAGAAGTATTATTAGATCCGAATAGCTTTACTGAAACAGGTATGTTTGTATCCCATAGATGCGATAATTTTGGGATGCAGGATAAAAAGTTTTTAGGTGACGGCGTTGTAACGGGACACGGTACGATAAACGGTAGGTTGGTATTTATTTATAGCCAAGATTTTACCGTACTCGGCGGCTCTCTAGGCGAATATCATGCTAAGAAAATCTGCGATATTATCGATCAAGCTATAGAAACCGGTGCTCCCGTAATCGGTATTAACGACTCAGGGGGAGCAAGAATTCAAGAAGGGGTTGATGCTCTGGCCGGATACGGTGAATTATTTCAGCGTAATGTTTTAGCGTCGGGTGTCATCCCTCAAATTACCCTAATTATGGGACCTTGTGCCGGTGGTGCGGTATATTCTCCTGCCTTAACCGATTTTATATTTATGGTTAAGAATAGTTCTTATATGTTCGTAACCGGTCCCGATGTAGTAAAAACCGTTACGGGTGAAGAAGTAAGCCAAGAAAAGCTCGGCGGTGCTAGGATGCATACCACTAAAAGCGGCGTTGCCGATCTTGCATTCAACAATGATATAGAAGCATTGCTTGAAATTCGTAAATTCTTTAATTTCCTTCCGTCATCCAATCGTAGTCCTCTTCCTGTTCGTTCGACTGTTGATCCTGCCGATAGAGTTGATATGTCTCTTAGCACGTTAATACCTAACACTCCTAATAAGCCTTATGATATGAAAGAGCTTGTTGAGCATATAGTTGATGAGGGAGAATTTTTTGAACTACAACCTGATTTTGCTAAGAATATCATTATTGGCTTTGGTTATATGGAAGGTTATCCGGTAGGATTTGTGGCTAATCAGCCTTTGCATTTAGCAGGATGTTTAGATATAAACGCCTCAAGAAAAGCAGCAAGATTTATTAGATTTTGTGATGCTTTCAATATTCCTATAGTAAGCCTTGTGGATGTGCCTGGATTTTTGCCTGGTACATCCCAAGAGCATGACGGTATTATTAAACACGGGGCTAAGCTGTTATACGCTTATGCGGAAGCTACAGTGCCGAAGATTACTGTAATTACCCGTAAGGCTTATGGAGGTGCTTATATAGTTATGAACTCCAAGCATCTTAGAGGCGATATAAACTATGCTTGGTTTAATTCGGAAATCGCCGTTATGGGGGCAGAGGGAGCGGCCGAGATAATATTTAAGGAAGAATGTAAAAACCTTGAAGCTAAAAAACAAAAAATCGATGAATATAGGAAAGTAGTAACTTCGCCTTTTGTTGCGGCCTCTAGGGGATATTTGGATGATATTATAAGACCGCAAAATACCAGATGGCGAATATGTAAGGCGTTAAATTTCCTCCGTACTAAAAAAGTAGAACTGCCGTGGAAGAAGCATGATAATTTGCCGCTTTAGCTGTCATCCCGTGGCTTGACTACGGGATCTCAGAATACAGTCTGTGACACAAGACCCCGTGGTCAAGCTACGGGGTGACATTAGGATACAAAAAACTATGAATAAACCATTGTTTGATAAAATTTTAATTGCTAATCGTAGCGAGATCGCCGTTAGAATAATACGTACCTTAAAAAAGATGGGGATAAAGTCGGTTGCAGTATATTCTGAAGCAGATACAAACTCAATGTATGTGCAGCATGCAGATGAGGCTTATTATATAGGTGATTCCCCTGCAACGGAAAGTTATTTATCTATTAAAAATATTATTTCGGCGATTCGTGAAAGTGGTGCAAGTGCGGTACATCCAGGTTACGGTTTTTTATCAGAAAATCCAAATTTTGCCAATATTCTTAAAAGAGAAGGTGTTGTTTTAATAGGACCAAGTGCCGGAACTATTAAAAAAATGGGCGATAAAATCGAAGCAAAAAAGATAGCGATAGAAGCCGGAGTTAGCACCGTTCCGGGTTATATGGGAACTATAAACGATGTTAAACAAGCTATAGATATTGCTAAAGAGATTGGTTTTCCGGTAATAGTAAAAGCGGCTGCCGGTGGCGGTGGGCGTGGTATGAGAGTAGTGAATAATCCCGCTGAAATGGCCAATGCTTTTGAGTCGGCAAAGCTTGAAGCAGCCAATAGTTTTAGTGACGATAGATTATTTATTGAGAAGTTAATTCAAACTCCCCGTCATATCGAAATTCAGCTAATTGCCGATCAATACGGCAATAGTGTATGTCTCGGAGAGCGGGAATGTTCAATACAGCGTCACCATCAAAAAGTAATCGAAGAAGCACCAAGTTCTTTTATTACTGAAGATATAAGGCAAGAAATGTATCGGCAGGTAATATCCTTATCTCAAAAAGTGGGATATTATTCGGCCGGTACCGTTGAGTTTATAGTAGATAGCAATAAAAATTTCTATTTTTTAGAGATGAATACTAGGTTGCAAGTCGAGCATCCTGTTACTGAGCTAATTACCGGTATAGATATCGTTGAAGAGATGATACAAATCGCAGCCGGCGAGAAATTATCATTTACGCAAGATGACGTAAAATTAAAAGGTTGGGCATTTGAATCACGAATTTGTGCCGAAAACCCAAGCCGAGGTTTCTTACCTTCTAGCGGTAGAATTATAGCTTATTCCGAACCTGCAAAGAGTCCTAATATCCGTATAGATACAGGGATTGGGCTGGGTGGCGAAGTAAGTATGTTTTATGACTCAATGATTGCAAAATTATGTACTTACGGTGAAACAAGAGAGCAGGCAATTGAGCTAATGCGTTCTGCTTTGAGTTCTTATATAATTAACGGTATTGCTCATAATATCAGTTTCTTAGAAGCGGTAATGCTACATCCACGCCTTGTTAGTGGCGATATTTCTACTGCCTTTATTCAAGAAGAATATCCTGACGGTTTTTCCGGAGCTAGTCTAACTTCAGAAGTAACTACCGTATTTTTAGCAACGGCTATTTTTATTTATATATCGGAGCAAAGACGTGCTTCTTTAATTTCCGGCAATATTAACAATCAGGCTAACAAAATAGGTACAAGGTGGGTAGTAACTATCGATGATAAACTATTTCCCGTATTAATTACACCTGTTGAAAACGGCTATAATATACGTCACGAAAGCGATAGAATATATATTCGTAGTAACTGGAATTTAGGTAATGAACTTTTTACAGCTATAATTAACGGTAAAAAGACAAATGTGAAAATTGAGAATATCAGAACCGGTTATTTATTATCGCATGCCGGTATTAGCGTAAAAGCCTTTGTACGCTCTCCTCGTATATCAGAACTTGAAGCGTTGATGGTCTCAAAAGTAGTGGTGGAAGAAAGCTCCGAACTACAAGCTCCTCTAAGCGGTCAGATTGCTGCGATAAAGGTGAAAGAAGGGCAGGAAGTGACGGCAGGACAAGAAATTATGATTTTAACTGCTATGAAAATGGAAAATCTGATTCTTGCCGAAAGAGACGGAAAAATAGCTAAAATTTTTGTTAATGAAAAGGATAATGTTGTAAGAGGGCAGGTATTATTAGAATTTGCTTGATATATTAGGTTCTGTAAAGGATAATTCAATTATTTATATTTTCAGATATTTTTTAGCGAAAATTAATAAGATGTTTGCAGTAATAGTTGTTCCTATTTCAAAACAATCTTATAATTTGCAGTAAAGAAGAGCAAAAATAGATTAATTTAATTTTCCTTTACAGAACCTTAATATATTGCCTTTCGCTTATAATTCGCTACTATAGTAAACTCAGCTCCATTGTATGACAAGCGTAAGGGTGGAGCCTATATATTATTAATAGGTAAGACAACGAACAACGAAGTACAAAATGGAGATCAGTTCACTATATTCATTTATTTAGAATATATGTATCTAATAATATGTGTAAGAGGTTTTGTCGTCATTGCGAGGAAAAATTGTAAGTTTTGATGAAGCAATCTAGTTAAAAATACTAATAATATTAGTATTTTGATCCCGTGGACAAGCCACAGGGTAACAATTAGGAAACTGGCCCACGCAACAACGCCTATGCGGGAATGACATAAGAGCAGGCAATGAAGCAATCTTATCGTAGGAATGACATTATTAAAGCTCAGAATCAAATATTTTTATATCACCGCATAAAGACGTTTCTTCATCAAGTCCCTCAAGGGCAAAAGTGCTAAATATACCTGATTTAGAAGGAGTATGTTTTAACCTAGAGCCTGGTTAGGTTTTTCAGTTTCAACCTTAAAATCAGAAACATAGCCCTCGTCTTCTACTACAGTATTTGTATTTATTGGAATTTTCTTCCCGCTAGAATAATCTTCTAACAGTGCTTTAATTTCTGCGAAATTTTGTAAATCTTTAGATAGTTGTTTTTTGAATTTAGAAAATTTTTGCTTTATTTGTTCTGATGATAAATTCTTATATCCGTCATAATGTGGTGATATACTTGTTTTTAATATCTTCTCTAATATATATTTGTGGTTAGGATTATTAGCTTTTTCACACAATATAGAAATTTCAGTGATTTGAGTTAGTTGACACGATACATCGCTATGTAAGTTATCTTTTTCCCATCCTTTAACATTATAGTTAGCACCGTGTTTAAGTAAATATTTTGCCCATGCTCTGATGCAAGCATTAAAGGTGATACATCTTTATTGCCGTTAATCTTTGCCCCTGCATCTCTAATAAGGTTTTTACCGCATTTAAATTACCGTATATTATTGTTATTTCTAGAGCTACATCTAAATTAGCATTTTTAGATAAAAGATACTTTGCAATTTCTTTTCTATTTTTTAAATTTGCAGTACTTAATGATGTGTTAAAACGATATTCAGTATTAACATCAAAACCGTATATTTCAACAAATTTTTTAATTACTTCAAGCTTATTTTCATTTATTGCTTTAAAAAAGATTTGCTTATGAAGATCGTTTACATTTTGACCACCTTGTGCTGTTTCTTCAGGTTGTATTTAAATAAGTTGCTCCTTTTATTAAAAGATCACATGTAATGTCTGTTTTGTAAGGTTCTTTCAAACCGGCAGTAACATTTAGTGTATTAGAATCATAATGACTAAAATTTACATTCGCTGGTTTTTCTTCTACAAAATACTTTACTAAAATTAAATTTTTATTGTGTATTGCTTGTATTAGGCTAGGATTAGGTTCAAACGTAAGATGATTAAGTAAATATTCAGCTTGTGCATTATTGTTTTTAAGTGCAAATTCTAATGCTTTGTATTTATTTGCACCTTGCGATATAAGGCTTTCCATGAGATTTATTTTATTTAAATTCGGATCATCTAAGCTAGCTATAATATTTAATGCTGTCCCATCTTTAGGATGAAACGCATCAAAATATTGTTTTAAATACCCTAGAGTTATTACATTTTCTGTTTTAGTAGTTTCCGGCTTAGTAGTTCTTTTAATTTTAGAACCCCCGGAGCTGTGGAGGAGTTGTGCATGATAATTTACCTTAAATTAATTTATAGCGTGCGTACTATAGATTAATCTAATTAAATTATCAATATCTTAATTGATAGTAAAATAATTTACAATTTCTTAACTTTAAGTTGTATTTGATGGTTCTCTAATTCTACTTTACTGACATAATCAGGCGTGAAATTTTTAGCAAACTCGCCTAAAGTTTGTTCTTTAATAAAGTCTCCATAATTATCAATTATCTTAGATAAATCAAACTCGCTTATTATCTCAATTAAAATCCTGTCAGTGATAGAGAAATCGGCATCTTTTCGAGCCTGTTGTATAAAGCGTACAATGTCTCTTGCGTATCCTTCTTCTATTAATTCAGGTGTTAGCTCTAAATCAAGTATTAACAAGCTACTATTATTCTCAAAACTTGCTGCTCCTTTGATATGTGAATACGGCTCTAAAACTAGCTTATATTCGTCACTATTTAAGGTTTCACCGCATATAGCTAAACCGCCTGCGATAGCTTCCCACTCACCTTTTTTAGAAGCGGCTATAATCTCTTTCATTTTATGCGACAAACGTTTACCAAGCATTGGGAAATTAATCGATAGTTTTTTGCTTGCGTAATTCTCTAGATCGTCACGGTAAATTACCGCCTTAACATTAATTTCGTCTTTAATTAAATCTTCAAAATCTTTGAGGTTGTTATTATGTTTACTGATAATAGCTATGCTAGCAAGTGGCTGCCTTACCCTGATATTTTCAGTGCTTCGGATAAATAGGCTATTACTGCAAATATCAAGCACGTTATCCATAGTAGTAACCAGCTTGTGATTTATTTCAAAGTCTGAGAGAGTAGGGTAGTTGCAGAGATGTACGCTAATCTCGTCATTGTGAGGTACTGAAAGTGCCGTGGCAATCTTATGAGATACTCCTGAGATTGCTTCGTCAAGACTTGTGTCTTTCCTCGCAATGACGTTTGATTTTCCTGAAAGTGCCATGTCGTTACGCTCCTCACAATGACGTAATCCCTTATATATCGCTTCCGAAATCATAGGCACTAGTGCCGACATCGCAATAGCCATGGTTTCTAAACATGAATATAGAGTATTATAAGCATTTTGCTTATCTGTATCTTTTTCGCTTTTCCAAAATCTAGCTCGGCTTCGTCTTATATACCAGTTATTCAACACTTCAAAAAATTCTGAAACTATATGATAAGCTGTTTGCGTATCGAAATTATCTAAGCTCTCTTCAATTTTTTGTACGGCTATTTTAAGCTTAGATAATATATAAACATCAAGTACGTTTTTAGAGCTAAAATTAAGCTCGCCTTTAAGCGAATCGGCGTTAGCATACATCGTAAAGAAATGGTAAGCATTCCATATAGGTTTGATAAATAGACGAAGCGTATCAAATACCATTTTGCCGTCTTTATCAATTAATAGCTCCTGACCTTTAACAACGTTTGAAGATAACATCGTAACTCTTAAAGCGTCAGAGCCGTATTTATCAAATAGCTCCAGCGGATCGGCGTAGTTATTAAGACGCTTTGAAAGTTTTTGACCTGTAGAGTCTAAAATTACGCCGTGGCATATACAATTTAAAAACGGTGGGCGATCAAATAAAGCGGTAGATAGCACCATTA
Organism: Rickettsia rhipicephali str. 3-7-female6-CWPP; assembly: GCF_000284075.1. Classification (GTDB taxonomy): domain Bacteria; phylum Pseudomonadota; class Alphaproteobacteria; order Rickettsiales; family Rickettsiaceae; genus Rickettsia; species Rickettsia rickettsii. The sequence continues at coordinate 990,620 of NC_017042.1, read as the reverse complement.
AAGTATAAAACCATCCGCGTGTTTGAGCTGAATACTCAACTATAAAATCAGCCGGAAAATGATCCTCAAACCACTCTTTATTTTCAAAAGGGTAATGGGCTTGCCCATATGGCATTGAACCGCTTTCAAACCAGCAATCAAATACGTCTTCTATTCTACGCATTGTTGATTTACCGGTTGGATCGTCGGGATTTGGTCTGGTCAGTTCATCGATAAACGGACGATGTAAATCAGTAACTTTAACACCAAAATCTTTCTCTAATTCCTCTATAGAGCCGTAAACGTCTATGCGTGGATATTTTGGATCATCGGACTTCCATACAGGCAGCGGCGTTCCCCAGAATCTATTACGGCTTATCGACCAATCACGAGCATTTTCAAGCCACTTACCAAATAAATTATCTTTAACATGGAAAGGTATCCAGTTAATTTGCTGATTTAACTCTACCATTCTATCTTTAAACTGCGTAACCTTTACATACCATGACGGAACAGCCTTATATATAAGAGGCGTATCTGTTCGCCAGCAATGAGGATAATTATGAATATACTGCTCGGTTTTTAGCCAATTTCCTTGCTCTTTCAGTTTGATTATTATTTTGTCATTTGCATCAAATACTTGTAAGCCCTCTAAATCAGGAATTTCTTTAGTGAATTTACCGCTATTATCAACAGGACAAACAAGCTCAATACCTTTCGATTCACAAAGTATTTGGTCATCTTCACCAAAGCCTGGAGCCATATGTACGACTCCCGTGCCGTCACCCTCAACCACGAAATCGCCTGCAAATATCTTGAAGCTGTTTGGATGATTCTTGAAATAGTCGAATAAAGATTTATAGCTCAATCCTTGAAGTTCTGAGCCTTTAATTATCTCAAAATTTTCTTCACCGCTAAGTCCTAATTCTTTAGCATATTTAGAGACGGAAGAGGCAGCTATTATATAACAAACATCATTTTTAGGGACTAATGCATAATCTATATCACTACCGACTGCTAAGGCTAAATTTGACGGTAATGTCCAAGGTGTCGTCGTCCAAGCGAGTATACGGTATTCTTTAAAAGATCCTGTGGTCGTAGCCACGGGATGACATAGTACAAAACTCACCGTTACAGCTTTATCGGCTCGCTCACGATAAGAATTATCAAGTCTTGTTTCAAAATTAGAAAGCGGTGTTTCGCATGCCCAAGAATAAGGCATTACCCGCATAGATTCATACAATAACCCCTTATTATATAACTTCTTAAATGCCCAAAGTACGGATTCCATAAAATGCTTATCCATCGTTTTATAAGAATTTTTAAAATCCACCCATCTTGCTTGACGAGTTACATATTCTTCCCAATCATTAGCATATTTCATTACCGAAGCTCTGCAATGTGCATTAAACTTCTCTATACCAAAATTAGCTATTGCAAGACGCCCTGAAATGTCAAGTTCTTTCTCTGATTGCATTTCAGCAGGAAGACCGTGACAGTCCCAGCCAAAGCGACGCTCGACTTTCTTACCTTTTACGGTTTGGTATCTAGCATATACGTCTTTAATAAAGCCGGTAAGCAAATGACCGTAATGCGGCAAACCGTTTGCAAAAGGCGGGCCATCATAAAAAATAAATTCTGACTCTCCGTTCCTATCATCAATAGATTTTTGGAATATATTATTGTCTTGCCAAAATTTTAGTATCTCTCGCTCTAAGCCTGCAAAATCAGCATTCGAGCTAACTTCAGGATAATATTTAGTATTTGTCATTATTTTAGAAATTATTTTTAAAAATATCTTAATTATATGCAAGAGAGGTCATAATACAAGAATTTTTAAGGTATTTAAGAAAGTAATAAGGTGTATTACAGATTAAAAGATGATATAGAAATTTTGTCTAACTCAATTCATTTCACTATTAGTTACTACCTATCGTTTCAGCTTCATAAGCCGATAATATTTGTGCTTCGTATTCTAAATATTTCACTCTTCATTTAAATATTTAAACATTACTTCAACTCCAGTATATTTTGTTAAATCGCTAAGGCGCTATGCTTTATCATCACTTTCTACTTTATGCCTTAAATTTAGTGGGAGCTTTTGTTTTTGCTCTAAATGAATAGTTTTCATAAGAGCTAGAAAATCACAAATTTTAAATATTAAATTCTTTATTGTTATCTTTATACTATTAATATCTTCATTATATTTCACTTCGTTAAATTTTTTCACTTGAATCTCTTTATACTCAGGTACATTCTTATATTTAGTAACAGTACGGCTCTTTATCGTCTCTTTCTCTATCCGTGCTTTTTTATAAATTGGCTCATAGCCCTTAATTTGCCTTATACATACGTTATAATTTAATAGTTGGATATATAAATTGGTTTTGCTAAAGAAATGTCATCATAAGTTTTTAATTTTTTCCTAGGTGGATAAGTATATATTGGCTTCGGCTCGATTTGTTTAGTTTCTTCTATATGCTCTTTTTCTAAATATTGTTGTTCTTCGGTATAGGCGATTTCTTTTAAACCTACATATTTCTTTTCTGTTTTATAAGAATAATATTTGTCATCATTTATCTTCTCTTGAAGCTCTAAATTATTTTTATACGCTTTAGCAAGTTCAGAGAAAAGTATCTTCAGTGTTTTTGAATTTTCACCGAAATAACTTATAGGGATAACTTGATTATTAACTAATGTTCTATCATGTTCTTTATTAGAACATTCTTTTTTAAATTGAGTTTTCATATTATGTGAATTAGCGAATCAAAACAATATTGCAACTTAATTTGCTTCTTGATATTTCTGCTTTAAAAATTCATCAACAAATGATTCTGATTTAGAACCATGTTGTTTAAACAATGCTTGAGCTTCTTTTACAGCATTATTATGACAAGTGATTAAATGTAATTCATTATTAACTTTATTTATAAGTTTCATGGCATTTTTATATTTGATATGGAGTTAATATTACCCATTAAGCATATCTACGTAAACATTCTAACTATGGGGATATTTGAAGGGGCGAGTAATTTTTTCATCTGTGAGAAAGTTTTTACTATATTTTCTACGGCAGTCTCAATAAATTTATCGGTTTCAATATAATTTTCCGATTCGTCTTGGATATAAAAAAGAATAGATGAAACATAAACCGAAAGCAATAAGCTTCTTTTGGTATAATAGTTAAAATCAAGAGATTTATCACCGGCATAACGCCAAATAGCATCACAACTACGGAATGCAACTTCAGTTCCTTGTATTGGGTTTAATGCAAAATAAGCGGCATTCTTACTATGAATAATAGGAAGTACGGTTTTGACCCTAATCTTTACGGCTAAAGATATTTTTTCTCTTATTTTTGATGGTTCTGCTATTATCTTTAAGCTTTCTAGCATAATATTATCTAAATACTCTTCCAAGAATCCTACTATTTCGGATAAACCTTCTGGAAAAACTATTAAGCTATAGCCTTTTGCAAAACCGCATTTTTCTTCTGCTTCTTCGAGTAGTTTATTATGCCATTCATTAAACGGTAATAATTCTAATAAAGATTGCACGAAGCTTATTTTTTTGATATGATGTTCTTCTTGAATGCTCATATTTTTAACCTTGACATATAACTTAATTATAGGGTATAGTTCAATAAACCACAATATCTTTTAAGACAATATCTTTTAAGGAGAGTAATTTTAGTGATACTAGTAAATGTTCACGCCGGTAATTGTGATAATACGCTTAAGAATTTTAAGAAAAAGCTACAAAGAGAGCTTTATTTTCGTAAGATGAAAGAACAGCGTTATTATGAAACACCTTCAGCAAAGCGTGTTCGTAAAGCACAAGAAGCAGCGAGAAGACAGAGAAAATTTGCTCGTAAAAAAATGTTTGATGAATAAAATTTCAAACAATTTTCATACTAAATATAAAGCTAGAAATATTAATATTTCTAGCTTTTTTTATTGTCATCTAGTTGCTTGACCATGTGTTGTACGAACGTTCAAGATGTCATTCCTGCGAAAGCAGGAATCCAAAAAAAATAGCCATACAAAATTACGTATTTGATGAAATAAATATAAACAAGTTTTTATATGTTTGACTGGATTCCTGCTTCCGCGGGAATGACATAAAAACAATCAATGCAACAACACTCCGCTTTTGCAGAAATGACAATAAGGTACTTAAAACTTGAAATATTTCCAATTAGCGTTTTTTATGTTATAAAGAACTGTTATAGTCATATAAACAGTAGCTATGCTTAGTTATCTTAAACAAAATTTACGTTCTTATTTTTCTAGTAGAGTACTAATTTTTACTTTAGCAACAGCAGCTATTATTTTTGCTTGTGCTACTTTTTATGTGATATCTTTAGAATCAAAGAATTTTAGTACGATTATTGGATTTTTATTAGTTGATTTAGTAATTTTTTTAATTTTAGGTGTTTTACTAACTCAAAAATTTTTTACTAAAAATAATAATAACGATAGTTCTAAATTACAAAATCGTATTGTAATTGCCTTTAGTTTAGTTGCAGCTATTCCAACTATAATTGTTTCGGTATTTTCTGTTTATTTTTTTAATCTTAGTGTTCAAGCTTGGTTTGATAAGAAGATTTCTACGGTTCTTGATCAATCCGTGATAGTTGCAGAATCTTATATTGCCGAGCATAAATTACAGCTAAAAGAAACGGCTTTAGCCGTTGCTGAAGATTTAAGCGATATGTATTACGATTTAATTCACAATCCCGCTTTATTTACTAAAACACTTAATACTGAAGCAGAGATGCGTTCGCTTGATGAGGCTATAGTTTTAAACAAATCTACTAATACTATAGTAGCTAATAGTTATTTAAGTTTTTCATTATCATTTGCAACTATCCCTGCACATTTAATTAAAAAAGCGGATTTAGGTGAACTGGTGGAAGTAAAATCTGATCCAACCAAAATAAGGATGCTGATTAAATTAAAAGAGTATAATGATGTGTATTTATTAGTCGGTAGATTAGTAGATAATAAAATTATCGACCATGTAGATGCAACTAACGGAGCAGCTGCCGAGTATAATAGCCTTAAAAATGAAATAGATAATATACAGATTAAGTTCTCTATAATGTTTATCTTTATTGCCTTATTACTTCTTTTTGTAGCTATAAGTTTCGGGGTTATATTTACTGCTAAAATAGTAAAACCTATTAAGAAATTAGTTACTGCAACCGACAAAGTTAAAGACGGCGATTTAACGGTACAAGTGCCTGAAAATGAAGTAGATAAAGACGAAATAGGCACGCTTTATGTGGCATTTAATAGAATGATTAAGCAGCTTTCTCGCCAGCAGCGTGATTTAGTTATAGCACAGAGGGCTATGGCTTGGTCGGATGTTGCAAAAAAAGTAGCCCATGAAATCAAGAATCCGTTAACTCCTATTTTACTTGCTTCTGAAAGATTGCTGAAGAAATTTAGTCCTGAAATTAAGGAAAGGGTAGAATTTGAAAATTATTTAAAAATGATTATTCGCCATACTAACGATATTAAAAATATAGTATCCGAATTTGTTCTTTTTGCACGTCTTCCTGCTCCTAAATTTACGAAGAGTGAATTAGTTTATTTAGTTAAACATATTGTTGAAGCACATAAATTACTTAATGATAATATTTTGTATAAATTTGAGTCTAACGTGGAACAATTTGATTTTATGTGTGATGCTACCCAAATAAATCAAGTTATGATCAATTTGTTGAAAAACGCAGAAGAGTCAATAGAAGGACGAGAATCCGGAAAAATAGAAGTTACTATAGATGCTAAAGACGATTTTATTAGCGTTATTGTAACGGATAACGGTAAAGGATTCCCGCCTGAGCTAATAGGCAAAGCTACCGAAAGCTATGTTACGACCAGCAGTAAAGGTATGGGATTAGGGCTTGCTATAGTTAAAAGAATAGTCGAAGAACATTGCGGCATTCTAGATATAGCAAACAGAGAAGAAGAGGGAGCAATAATCGATATAAAATTTGATTTAAAAGAATTGGATTTAAAGGCTAAGCGTTTGGAAATGTAGTATTTTACTAGAGGATGAAGTTCTTAAAGAAAATTTAGAATCAATTATTTATCATCTAATATGAACACAAATCATAAACAAAAAGCAAAGTTATGAATGTAGAAATCACGGAGTTTTTAGCAAAAGAGCTTATTGCAGAACAATTCCCTAAATGGTTTCATTTACCTATCAAACCGGTTGAATTTAGTGGTCATGATAATAGAACCTTTCATTTAGGCGATGAAATGTTAATTAGATGACCAAGTGCAGCAAAATATGTAGGTGCGGTTTCAAAAGAACACAAATGGTTACCAATATTAGCACCTAACTTGTCATTTCATATCCCTAAGCCTTGAGCTTTAGGTAAACCTTCAAAAAATTATCCTTGGAATTGGTCAATATATAAATGGATTGAAGGAAAAAGTGCAAATAGCTTTGATACTAGTAGCTTAAATTTATTTCTAATTGCTTCTGATCTAGCAAAATTTCTAAATGAATTACATAAGATTGATATAATTGATGGACCTGTTCCAGGTACTCATATAACTTTTGGTGTGGAGGTGATCTTGCAGTTTATGACCTTGAGACAAAAATAGCAATTAAAAATTTAAAAGATTTGGTTGATGCAGATAAAGTTCTATCTGTTTGGGCAAAAGCATTAAATTCTTCTCAGTGGAATAAAAAACCTGTATGGATTCATGGTGATTTTGCAAGCGGTAATATTATTATAAAAAATGGTAAGCTTAATGCAGTAATCGATTTGGAGGTATGGGTATTGGTGATCCTGCTTGTGATTTGGTAATAATTTGGACTTTTCTGCAAAATGAAGCAAGAGAAATTTTTAAAGAACAGCTAGCATTAGATGATGATACTTGGGCAAGAGCACGAGGTTGGGCTTTGTGAAAAGCTTTAATTGCTCCACTAGATGGTCTTGATGTTGTTAAGAATTTACAAATTATTCATGATATTTTATATGAGCATGAAAAATTATGATTGAGATAGCTATTTATAAATACTATATCAATGAGTAATAGACATCTGCGAAGTATATAATGAGCATGACCGGCGACTAAAACTAAAGTTTTGTAATGATTATAAACCGTTAAAGAAGGATCTAAATTAGATATATAGAACAAAAATAAAAAAATAAAATAATTTCAAAATTGTAGTTGACATAGCTGATTATATTGCATATAACTACACCTATCAAAAGCGATAAATGAAAAAAAGTCGTAGCTGTTTTTAAAAGTAAATAATTAGATATAGATAGTGACAGTAAACATGTACATATCACAAAAGTGATAATTAAACCTGTCAATTTTTAAAGTAAAAATGACAGAATCAAACTTGAGAGTTTGATCCTGGCTCAGAACGAACGCTATCGGTATGCTTAACACATGCAAGTCGAACGGGCTAATTGGGGCTTGCTCCAATTAGTTAGTGGCAGACGGGTGAGTAACACGTGGGAATCTACCCATCAGTACGGAATAACTTTTAGAAATAAAAGCTAATACCGTATATTCTCTACGGAGGAAAGATTTATCGCTGATGGATGAGCCCGCGTCAGATTAGGTAGTTGGTGAGGTAATGGCTCACCAAGCCGACGATCTGTAGCTGGTCTGAGAGGATGATCAGCCACACTGGGACTGAGACACGGCCCAGACTCCTACGGGAGGCAGCAGTGGGGAATATTGGACAATGGGCGAAAGCCTGATCCAGCAATACCGAGTGAGTGATGAAGGCCTTAGGGTTGTAAAGCTCTTTTAGCAAGGAAGATAATGACGTTACTTGCAGAAAAAGCCCCGGCTAACTCCGTGCCAGCAGCCGCGGTAAGACGGAGGGGGCTAGCGTTGTTCGGAATTACTGGGCGTAAAGAGTGCGTAGGCGGTTTAGTAAGTTGGAAGTGAAAGCCCGGGGCTTAACCTCGGAATTGCTTTCAAAACTACTAATCTAGAGTATAGTAGGGGATGATGGAATTCCTAGTGTAGAGGTGAAATTCTTAGATATTAGGAGGAACACCGGTGGCGAAGGCGGTCATCTGGGCTACAACTGACGCTGATGCACGAAAGCGTGGGGAGCAAACAGGATTAGATACCCTGGTAGTCCACGCCGTAAACGATGAGTGCTAGATATCGGAAGATTCTCTTTCGGTTTCGCAGCTAACGCATTAAGCACTCCGCCTGGGGAGTACGGTCGCAAGATTAAAACTCAAAGGAATTGACGGGGGCTCGCACAAGCGGTGGAGCATGCGGTTTAATTCGATGTTACGCGAAAAACCTTACCAACCCTTGACATGGTGGTCGCGGATCGCAGAGATGCTTTTCTTCAGCTCGGCTGGACCACACACAGGTGTTGCATGGCTGTCGTCAGCTCGTGTCGTGAGATGTTGGGTTAAGTCCCGCAACGAGCGCAACCCTCATTCTTATTTGCCAGCGGGTAATGCCGGGAACTATAAGAAAACTGCCGGTGATAAGCCGGAGGAAGGTGGGGACGACGTCAAGTCATCATGGCCCTTACGGGTTGGGCTACACGCGTGCTACAATGGTGTTTACAGAGGGAAGCAAGACGGCGACGTGGAGCAAATCCCTAAAAGACATCTCAGTTCGGATTGTTCTCTGCAACTCGAGAGCATGAAGTTGGAATCGCTAGTAATCGCGGATCAGCATGCCGCGGTGAATACGTTCTCGGGCCTTGTACACACTGCCCGTCACGCCATGGGAGTTGGTTTTACCTGAAGGTGGTAAGCTAACGCAAGAGGCAGCCAACCACGGTAAAATTAGCGACTGGGGTGAAGTCGTAACAAGGTAGCCGTAGGGGAACCTGCGGCTGGATTACCTCCTTAAAGACTAAATTAGTATATTACTTATACAAAATATAAGTAATTACTCAGTCCAAATATTTACTGTCACTATCTTTAACTAATTGTTTGCTTTTAAGACTATAATTTCTTTTCTTTTTTTAATTTCCTATATCTCTTCTCAAAAACAATACTGTTTTGTCTAAAGAAAGAATTAAAGTAATGAGTAACAAAACTTATTTGCTTATATACTCATTAGACTTATTGCATATACTCCTTTTAAAGGTAGTTTGTCCACAGAATCTAGTAATGTTTGACATATATTTTATATTAACAATATCTTTTTATTAAAATTTTGGAGATATTTAGATTAACTTATGAAAATTGCTAAATTAACAGGCAAAGATACTTTTTTCAGCATTAAATGAATGGAATAACGCCGGTTTACTTGATTATAATACGACTATATTACTTAAACACGATATAGAAAGTTTAAGTAATTATTAAATTTTGGTTGGAAGAAATTAGCTAGATATTCTTTTTGGGTTTCTTTAATATGTATAGTTAATGCTATTTTGTCTGATCGTTATCTACGCGAATTATTAGAATATATTTTTTAATGCCCCGTATCTGCTGAAATTTATTACCTTATCAACTTTATCGGGAATAATTTATTTTGTTGGTTTTAAAAGACAGCAACAAAAACCAGAGAAAATTTTTAGCAATGGGGCAGTATTATTTTGAGGGGTCTTAACCACTGTTTGTGCTATTTATCAACTAGGAAAAGCATTTGATTCAGGGAGTGGACATTTTTCCATTTTATTGCTTTTATCTTTTATTGTTTATGCCATATTAGGATATTTCTCTAAATCAAATTTAATTTGGTGCGTTGCTTTAATTTCACTAGGTAGTTGGATGGGAGCAGAAACCGGGTATATGTCAGGATGGGGAGCATATTACTTAACGCGAGTTTCGTATTAATAAAGGCGTTGTATAGCTGATAATCACTAGGTTACGAGTGTATTAATAATACTGTTTTTGTTATAAAATTAGTGAGAAAACACACGTTTTGAATTAAGGTTTGAATTAAGGTAGTGTCTTTACAGTATTAGAAAAAAGTTTATAGGTTATTGAAAAATAATATAAAGCAATAACCTATGATATGAGCATAGATTTTATAGAAATATTTTGCTACGTCGATTTGCAAGAATTAGATAAGCATACAAATTCAATTACTCAAAATAACAACAAATCTGGTCCAAAAAGTAGATTGCATAGAAGTGAGGTAATAACGATTATAATAGGTTACTGACAGTTATCTTATGATTGTTTTAAAAACTATTATCTGAAACAGATATGGATTCATCATCAAAGAGATTTTCAGTTAGTAAGCTTATAGCTAATTTATAAAAATAATAGGTCCACATTTACCACTATTAGTATTAATATTAAATTCTATTTTGGATCAGTGTGACGGACTATCTATTTGTAGATTCAAGTAGTATAGAGGTATGCAAGAAATATCGTATTTCAATGCATAAAGTGTTTGCTAGTATAGCAGCACGTGGTGCAACAACAAAAGGTTGGTTCTATGGACTCAAACTACATTTAATAATTAATAGAGCTGGTGGTATAAGTTAAAGCATCTTTTAGTCCTGGTAATAAGGATGATAGAAAACAGCTAGAATTGATGATAAAAAATCTTTTTGGTAAAATATTTGGAGATCGTGATTATATTTCACAAAAATTATTTCAACAACTTTTAGAGCAAGGAGTTTTTATAGTAACTAGAGTAAAGAAAAATATGAAAAATAAGCTTATGTCTATGTTGGATAAAATATTATTGCTTAAAAGATCATTGATAGAATCTGTTTTTAGCAAAATTAAACTATTGAGTAAGTTTGAGCATTCAAGGCATAGATCAGTTACAAATGCCTTTGTTCATATGGTTGCAGCACTGATAAATTATCAAATGTCTGATAATAAACCTTCTATTACATCTCTCTTGCTAGTCTAAATTCTATGCTCTGTTAATTCGAAACTCGCGTTAATTAGGTATGAATTATCCATTACGTTTTATATTATTTGGAGGAATATTAACATTCTCTGCTCTTGCACTAGAAGAAAATAAAACATTCAATCATTTTACTCAAGTAACTCTTGTAGTTGGTTTATTATACTCATTTATTGCAATGTGGTTAAAATTATGATCCTGAAGATTATTACTTAAAGCCGGTAAAGCCGATAGAATTATTTCATTGGTCTTTATTATTTACCTTAATGTCTGGAGCAGCTATTTATCACGGTTCCAAAACAAGATAATTCGGTAACTAAAGGATTCGGGGTTACTTTTTTATTTATTAATTTATATACAAGATTTTTTGAATACAACTCATAAAGCAGTATTTTTTACAATTCTAGGAATAAGCTTTTGGTGGCTTGGAAGTAAAGCAGAGAAAATTTGGAATCTTACTGCAAAAAAATAATTAATATATAAAGTGCTGCTTTTGTAAGGAACGTATATATTCAGATAGAACTTAAAAAATTGGCCGCAATGTCTTTGTAAACCCTCGCATGCCGAACATTTCATAACTGCTGTCGTTCCTCGTCTGTGGCTTCTCTGCTCTTTTTAGCTATAAATTATAAGGTTTTTTTGAAATAGAATATATCCTCTCAAAAATATTATTAATTTTCGCTAAAAAATTTCTTTAATTATCAATGAAAGTTATTTTGTTAACAGTCCCATAAAGTAGTTTTTAAGCAATAATATATAAATTAATTATTTTTAATTCATAAAGTATCTTAATAAAATATAATAAATACCCTACAATAATATTAAAAAATATTAAGGATAAAATATATGAATTACTTAGGATATGGTGGTATTGCTCTTGGAACAATACTTGCAATAGTAATATCATTTAATGTGAATAAATCAATATTATGGGCTATCATTCATGGATTTTTTGGATGGTTTTATATTGTATATTATTTGTTATTTAGACAATAGACTTCTTGCATAACCTCCTTCTAAAGGCGATTTGTACGGCAATCCGGTACTCGCATCCTCACGTTACTTGCGTGTACGCTGCGGTGGCAAGTGCTTCCGTCTTTCTTTCAAGTCCCTCTTTCTAAGATAAGTTATGCAAGAAGTCTAATAATAGGAAGAATCATCTACGAGAATAAAAGCTTTAAGTTGCTTTAAAGAGTGAAGTTTGTTAATCTCTACAAAAACATATTTGAGATTATATGATAACTACATATTTAAAGGAAAATAATTCTATAGTAAAAAATGAAGAATATATTATTAATGAATCCACATTATGGATTGATTTGTTCAATATAACAGATGAAGAAAAAGTAATAGTAAAAAATACATTAAATATAGAAATACCGACTTTAAAGGACATATCTCAAATTGAGATTTCTGAGAGGTTATATGTTGAAAATGAGGTGTTATATTTAACTATTACGGAACTCGTTAATAAAGAGCAAGAATTTCCTGAAACACATTCTATAGTATTTATTTTGCATAAATGTTGTCTTATAACAGTTCGTTACGTAGAATTAATACCCTTTAATGACTGTATAAATAAATTTGCTAAGCAGCTTAATAACACACATAATGCAGAAAATATTTTATTTATGTTACTTCGTAATATGGTAACAAGATTATCGAATATTGTACAGTCGATTAGTATGGATATTGATGATTATGGACGTTTAATACTTGATAATAATATTAATGATTTGCGTATAGATCATACCAATGTATTAAAGAAAATAGGTCGAAAAGGTGATGTACTTTCTAAAAGCCGTGAGTGTTTATTTTCTTTAACTATGGCTATTCAATATATTTTAAAATCTCCACACATAACTCAAAATAAAGCATCTAAGGATCTATTAGATACATTGCTTCGAGACGTAGACTCAATAATTAATTTTTCACAATTTATATCTAGTGAGATTGCAAGAACCCTAGACGCAGCACTCGGTATGATTGCAATTGAACAAAATAATATTATTAAAATTTTCTCGTTGGTTACTATATTTTTTCTCCCGCCCACTTTAATAGCTAGTATTTACGGCATGAATTTTACCGTAATGCCTGAGCTTAAATCACCGTATGGTTATCCTATAGCATTATTCTTAATGCTATTATCTACAATTATTACCTATAAATATTTTAAGAAACGGAAGTGGTTGTAAGTTTTTCTTGAGAATAGTTCGATAGAATTTTGCATAAAAATCAATGACCGTATTTTATAGTCAATTGATTTGGACTCACCTACATCATTACTCGTCGCTTTCCTATTAGTTATAGGCTTCGCGCCTTGCTCCTTTTATGCCAATCTCATTGACTATATGACATTGACACTATCTTAATTATTATACTACCAAAAGTTAAAATTTCTTAAATTTCAATTTAATAGTAATTAGGATTTAAATATGAACGAATTAGATTTTGAAGTAGAAAAGACAAGTTTTGTAGTAAGCGTTATTGATGCTATTGAAGAATATATAAAAGCAGAATTTTTATTTGACTATGAAAAGCAAAAAGAAAATTTTCAATGTATCCAAGGTGATTTAAATAATTTTGAATTGCCTGAGATTATTAGAAATTCTGGAGTCATGCAAGAATTCTTTAGATTAAAATCAGAATTTAGGAAATATATTAAAGATAAAAATTATACAATAGAGGATGAATTTTTTGCAGAAATATATAAAAAATCAAGTATATCTATAGAAGAGAAAATTGTAGAAATAGATACAAAAATAGAGCGTATTAAAAACGATCAACCTGAAAATGAAGAAAAAAGGCTTGTGAGTGGAATAAGAGTAATGAATTAGAGCGAAAAGCAATAGAAGAGGTGTATAAGAAAAAACAAGATAAGGAAAGTATAGATAGTTATAAACCATTAGGGGCAAGGGTACAAGCGGTAAGAGCTAAATCATCAATAGAAAAGATGGAAGAGCATTTTTTAGTTAAAGAGAAAATATTAAGTGCAGAAGAAATGAAAGCTATTATTTCAAATTATGAATTATTAAATACATTAGCTAGTTATAACGATATGGCTAGTGCAAATGCAGTAACAAAATTATTTGAAATTGCTCGTAATTATTATGAAGATGATAAGCACAAAGGCATAAATGAACTTGGAGCAATAAACGATACAAAAACAACTTATCTTCTTAATGAAAATATTTAAAAATTACTTAAACAAAAGCAACTTAGTTTTAAAGATATTGATTACGTAGTTGGTCATGAGTTAGATAAGTTATGTGAGTTAATAGCAGGAAATAGTGCAATCCTTACTTTTAATAATGATCAAATACATAACAGTAATGATTTTTTTGATTTAGCAATATTAGAATAGGTTAGAAGAAACGCTCAAAAAGTTAGCTGATGATTTTACGGTAAATGATGAGCGGATAAAATTCTATAGAACACTAACAGAAGAAAATGATAAAAAATTCTTTTTTGAAAATTGGAGGTTAATAAAATGGTGTTCCGATACCATAACTTATAAGGAACTATTGCAGTTGTTACTTAGTAAAAATTTTTATTAGATCTCTTAAAAGATAGAAATTTATATAAATTAACAGAAAAAATGACTATTTCTAAAAATGAGTTACTTGAGATGTCAAAAGAAGCATAAGAAAATTATTTAAAAGCAATAAAGGTTGAAGATTGTTTAGATATTCATTTAGACTCTATGAATACTCTTAAACTTATTATAGCATCAAATGTGATTCTTAGTAATATCTCATTCAATTCTGATACTACCGTAATTATAGAAGCAGGGAGGTCTTTGAATATCGTTGGTACACTAAATCTAGTATCAGGCAGTACTTTAAATATATCTGGTGAGGGTACATTAGGGTCAAATATTGTTCCAAAAGGTATAATAGAAAATATAAATAATGGTCAATCAGTAATTCACAAAGGCGTAACTTCTGAAATTCTTTTAAATAATACTATTGCACTCAATTTAAATTTTATGGAAGAAAATACGGATAGTAATTCAGATACAACAATATTGGGAAATACTGATCCGAAGATTTAATAAATAATATTGCAAGTTCTTTCTAAACTCTATTTTTATTCGCAACTAGGGATAAGATTTTTTAAATCTTATCCCTTTTTTGCCGGTTACTTTATAGCCTTATTTTCAATGCTATTATCTATAATTATCAACTCTAAATTTTTATAAATACTATATAGCTTTATATGATTTTTTCTTATTAAAAACTTAACAGCTATTAATAAAATACCAACTCTATCTTGACTTTTGTAAAAATTGCCATATTATATGGTAACCATAGAATATGGTAATCAAGTTAATTATATAAGGATATAAATATGCAAAAAATATTGCTTAAAGGCCCGGATATAAGTATGAAAAATGAAAATCCTGATATCCAGGAAATAAAAACCTTAGCTGACTTACCTTCAGGTACAGGTAGTGAATATTTTATAAATGCACATGGATCAGAGTTTTTCTATAAACCTATTAATTTAGGTTTATGGGGAAAAATTAAATCATATTTTATGCCTAAGCCTTCTTACTTATCAATGAGTATATTTTCTGATGAAGGTACAACTTCTGTGTTAGATATTACACTGCTTAATAAAATACAAAATAATACCACTGCAAATCAATGTAATATTGTTCATATATTTTCTTGTCATTCAGGAGCCGCTCAACATCATTTAGATTGGATACAGGGCAATGTGGTGTTATGCACTTATAATAAGGCCAGCGATGGAAATATTATACGATTAGCTCAAAGTAATTACGATGCTAGAACAAAAAATGACTCTTCATTGATTGAATATATAAGAGATAATTTTCATTTATTAGCAGCGTCAGATTTTAGTATAAGCTATAAATTAGACGAGCAAATTTATAGTTTTTCTTTAAGTGCTAATAAAATTAAAAATATGAAAAGCATAGAGGAGTTGCCGGCTTTTCTACATAAAGAATATAAAGCTTTTGTAAAATTTTATAAAAATATTCATTCGAAATATCATGAATCATATCCTAAAATATTTAACTCAAATATAGAAACAAAGCCGAAAGAATTAAAATACGCTGACTTAATCAGGGTATTTAGTAGAGCTTTAACCTTAGAAACATATAATTTTAATAAATTTTCTCTAAGCAAGATAGAGACTATGTTAAATCAGAAAGGATTATACACTGATACTAGTATAGGGCACGCTATAGAGAAAGGGAATTCTGAATTATTAATTTGTTTACTTAATTATGGTAATACTAAAGTAAATTCCTATAATATTAATCAAGCTATAGAGAAAGGTGATGTAGCTATTCTAAAAGCTGTACTTGAGCATAGTACTACAAAAATAGAATCAAATAATATTAATCAAGCTATAGAGAAAGGTGATGTAGCTATTCTAAAAGCTGTACTTGAGCATAGTACTACAAAAATAGAATTATATAATATTAATCAAGCTATAAAGAAAGGTGATGTAGCTATTCTAAAAGCTGTACTTGAGCATAGTACTACAAAAATAGAATCAAATAATATTAATCAAGCTATAGAGAAAGGTGATGTAGCTATTCTAAAAGCTGTACTTGAGCATAGTACTACAAAAATAGAATTATATAATATTAATCAAGCTATAAAGAAAGGTGATGTAGCTATTCTAAAAGCTGTACTTGAGCATAGTACTACAAAAATAGAATTATATAATATTAATCAAGCTATAGAGAAAGGTGATGTAGCTATTCTAAAAGCTGTACTTGAGCATCCTACTATAGAGGTAAGTAGCTATAATATTTATACGGCAGAAGAGACGCATAATTTAGAAGTTATCGAATTAGTAAAAAAATATTATAATTCTACTATAAATACTATTACGTCTGAAGAAAATACTATAGATATAACACTTACTGTAGTAGAAGAAGTACCGGCATTAGGAGAGGGGATAGAGGGAGTATAAGTAATAAAATTCAATATTATTCCCGTGGAAGGCTTGCTTGCATGAATATCCAAGTCGTCATTGCGAGCGACTAAAGGCTTTGTTGCATGGCTCGAAAAACCTACTCGATGTCATTCCCGCTTTCGCAGGAATGACATAAAACGAGCCATGCAACAACCCAGCGACTGCAAGGAGAGTGTCAATCTATAAAAAATAGTAAAAAATCTGTAAATCAGAATTTTTTACTGGATTGCTTCGTCAAAATTCTCAATTTTTCCTCGTAATGATGGCAAAACCAATCCACGCGAGTAATGCCAAGTCATTCAATAGACCTCTTCGGAAACTCGCTTATAGAGAGGTAATTTGTACGTCGATCCTGTACTCGAATCCTCACGTACTTTTGTACGCTGCGGTTCTGCGTTTCCGTGTCTCCTTCAAATTCCTCTCTATAAGCGAGTTTCCGAAGAGGTTTAATAAAATCTAAATATTTCTTAGAATTACTTTACTTAATTCATAATTCAAGTGTGAGAAGTGTATCTCTTCAAATCCTTTTCTCGGAATAATAATCATTGCAAATTTTATAGCCTTAAAGCTAGAATCACTAACAATAATTCTAATTAGATGTCGTATACGCCTTTTAATTTTGTTGCGAACTACAGCTTTTTTATTTAGCTTTCTGCTAACTTTGATTCCTAAAAAGGTGTTATATTTTGATTCAAGGAAGATTTTTGGAAGTTTTTTGGCGATTACCAAAATAAAATATCTCTCATGGAGCTTCTTTCCAAGCTTATTTATAAGTTCAAATTCTTTTTGATTTTTTAAAGAGGTAATAGACACTTTGATAAGTCAGATTATTTTAAGCAGATAATTTATGTCTACCTTTAGCGCGACGTTTCCTTAAGATTGCTCTTCCGCTTGGAGTAGCCATTCTAGATCTAAAACCATGTCTTCTTTTTCTAACTAAATTACTAGGTTGAAATGTACGTTTCATAATATTTATACCGAACGAAAATAAAAATTAATTATTATAAATATGTCATCCCGTGGCTTGACCACGGGATGACATTAAATACTTAAATATGTGCTTTTGCTTTTTCTACGATACTTACGAATCCGTCACTGTTATTGACGGCAAGTTCTGCAAGTACTTTACGATTTATATCGATTTCTGCTTTTTTAAGAGCTCCCATAAATTGAGAGTAAACAAGCTCATGTTCTCTTACTGCTGCATTTATTCTTTGAATCCATAAGCCTCTAAAATCACGTTTACGGTTTCTACGATCTCTATAAGCATATTGGAGGGCTTTTTCTACTTTTTCAATAGCTACTCTAAAACAGCTATTTGCTCTACCTCTATAGCCTTTGGCTAATTTAAGGATTTTTTTATGTCGATTTTTGGAAATTTTTCCTGATTTTACACGTGTCATTGTTTTAGCTCCTAGTTAATTAATTTATACCGTACGGTAAAAAATATTTTTTAATATTATATCCGTCTTGAGGACAAAGTATTGTAGTTCCTCTAAGGTTACGAATTTGAGCTTTAGTACGACGACGCATAAAATGTTTTTTACCTGCTTGAGATGCAATAACCTTACCGCTAGCAGTAAGTTTAAAACGTTTTTTTACGGCAGATTTTGTTTTTAATTTAGGCATATTGTTCCTTATAATTGGTATTTCTAGGTTTAAACGGTAAAACATTAGGCATACCAAAGCCATATTACCGATGAAACCTAAATAATAGTTTTTTTATTAGTTATTGCAAGATTTTTTTATAAAAATGTACTATAATGTTTTTAATCAATCGATAATAATTTAAAAATGTTTGGACAAAATCCTAAAAGAAGCATATTAAACGGTGACGGTACTAAGTTAGAGGTACAGTCTATTTTTAAGACTATACAAGGGGAGGGCATTTTTGTAGGTTGTCCTGCGATCTTTATTAGGCTTGGAGGATGTAATCTTGCTTGTAATTTTTGTGATACGGAGTTTGAAGATTTTGATTTAGTAGATATAGATCAGATTTTGAATAAAGTAGAAAGCCTGGCATTAAATTCTAAAAATGAAAAATCGATTAATTTAGTAGTAATAACCGGCGGTGAGCCAATGCGTCAACCTATAGAGTTATTATGTCAGAAGTTATTAGACCGAGATGTTAAAGTTCAAATAGAGACTAACGGTACGTTATATCGTTCTTTGCCACAAGAAGTGTCTATAATTTGTTCGCCGAAGGCAGGTAAAACCGGTTATAGTAAAATAAGAGAAGAGTTATTGCCTAAAATTAGTGCGGTGAAATTTATCGTTGCTAAAAATATTTTAGAATATAGTCTCATACCGGAAGTAGGGCAAACCTCTTATAATATACCGGTTTTTATTCAACCTATGGATCAAAACGACCAAAGACTCAATGGCGAAAATAATGAGTTAGCAGTAAAATTAGCATTAGAAAGCGGTGCTAGATTATCTCTGCAAACTCATAAATTTTTAAATATCCCATAGATTTAGGTCACCGTATGACCTCTTTTCATCACCTAATAATATTACTATTCCAACGTTACCATTGTCAGAATTAGAAGGGTAAAGCTCTTGAAAAATTTTAATTATATTTTCACCGGCTCCATCACTTTCAGAACGATATAATTTCCCTAATTGTCTTTGTTGTTCTACAGAAGGGAAAGGTAAAATAATTTTGTCAGCATCTATGTTGCTTTTTGATATTGATGTTATCATAGATTCAATTGAACTTTCGGTACAGAATTATTGGAGTTGTGCTACATGTAATTATCTGCTTTTCATTGTCTAAATTAGAAACCTCCGCATTGTCTGCTTGTTCTCTAACATTTGTTTGGTAGTACATACGTAATATACTAACTAAATCTAAGTGAATTTTGCATTCCGGTTCTTTAATTTTTAACAAGAGTATTGATGCATAAGAATCGTCATCTTCACTATCTTCACTCTCGCTGTCACTCCCAATATAGTCAGTGTCAGAAGAGTACATAATAGATTCAAGGAGAAAATCCTTATTATATCCTTGGCAGCAAGTTCTTCTCCACAGTTTGAAGGATTTACAGCAATACGCTTAGGTTATATCTGTTTCATAATTTCCTTACAAAATAATTTCGGTTAGAACTAAATTTCTTTATCCAATAAATTAAAGAATTTTAACTAAGGAATATATTACTCCTATATTCTAGTCAAAAATTAATTTACTTGAATTTTTAATTGTACTTAAGTATGATAATGAAGATTTATAATAAGTTCATATGGAGTAATAATGAGTGAAATATTAGAACTTGAAGCGGAATCCCGTACGGAATTCGGTACGGGAGCAGCAAGAGCATTAAGAAGAGCAGGGCGTGTTCCGGCTATTATTTATGGAGCGGGTAAAATACCTGTTAGTATTTCTTTGGAAGAAAAGGAAATAACTAAATATTATAGAAAGCCGGCTTTTATCTCTCAGTTAATTAATTTAACAATTGATAAGAAAAAATATAAAGTATTGCCGAAGGCTGTAGAATTACATCCTGTTACGGATATAGTACGCCATGTTGATTTTGTCTTTTTAGAAGAGAAAACCCAAAAAATGGAAGTACCTGTAGTATATGAAGGGAAAGAAAGAGCTTTAGGCGTTAAAAGAGGTGGATACTTTAATATAGTAAAAAGAAGAGTTACTTTATTATGTGATGTTAATAACATCCCAAGAAACGTAACTATAGATGTTACTAATATGCCTATTGCTACTTCGCTAAAATCGTCAAAAATAGAATTACCGAAAGGATGTAGTTTTGTTACAAAAAAAGAATTTGTCCTTGCAACTATTATAGGACGTAGAGGAGCAAAAACTGAAGCTGAAGGGGAACAACAAGCCGCTGAAGCAGGGAAGTAAGATCATTCTCACGATAAGGACTTGCTTAGATACTTAAATCGTTATTGCGAGGATTCGTAGGTGTTGTTGTTTGGCGCGTTTTATGCCATTCCTAGCTTAGAAGCGGGAATTCGGTAATCTTTAATTGTCATACTGTGAGCTTGTAGCGGTATCCAATCTTTGTTAATTTTTTTTCTGGATACCGTGGTCAAGCCACGGTATGACATCGAGTAGGTTTTTCGATCCACGCAATAATGCTGAGCTAAGAACACATTATTCTGTACTTCTTGCAAATCAATATTTCTTCAAAAATTTTCCATTACTATTTATTAGGTAAATTATTATGATTCTTGTTATTGGTCTTGGTAATCCAGGAAAAGAGTATCAATATACGAGGCATAATGTCGGCTTTATTGCTGTAGAGAAAATAGCAAACCAATATAATTCATCATTTAGTACAAAGAAAAAATTCAATTGTGAAATTGCTGAAACTATTAGTGATGGACAAAAGATAATTTTTATAAAGCCCACCACCTATATGAACTTGTCCGGTAAGTCAGTGATATCGGTGAAAACATATTATAATATCCACCCCGCAAAAATCTTTGTTATTCATGATGATATTGATTTAGAAACAGGTAGAATAAAATTTAAAACTGGTGGCGGTAATGGCGGGCATAATGGTTTAAAATCGATTGATGGGGTTATAGGTAATAATTATAACCGGATTAGGATTGGAGTCGGTAGACCACAAAATAATCAGGATGTCGTAGATTACGTACTTAATAATTTCTCTAAACCGGAGTATGAAACAGTAATGCAAGCTATAGATAGAATCACTAGTAACTTTGGTTTAATATTAGAGAATAAGTTAGAAGAATTTAAGAATAAGATAGCTTGATATATTCAATGTTATTCCTACGACTTGATCGACGTTGCTGCGTGAATACCAACTCGTCATTGCGAGGAAAAACTGTAAGTTTTGACGAAGCAATCTCAAGAATTCTATACTACTTCACGAGATTGCCAAGTCGATGCTATGCATCTCCGCGCAATGACGGGAAAACGATATTAAAACTAAACAGCAAAGATTCAAAATTTTGAAATTGTTTATACTGATGAAATGGATAGAACTCATAGAACTAATAATTATTGAGGCTTTGAATAAAGATGCTAGAAAACAAAAGGGGGGAGTAGGAGATATTGAATCTTTTGCATTTTCCTGTTTAGATCAGGATAAAAATTTTGTTGTAGGAATTAGCGGTATGAGTTCTTAGGGGGATTTTATATTGATTCACTCTTTGTTAATGAAAATATAAGGAACTAAAATTATGGTACTGTACTAATGCAAAAGGCTGAAGATTTAGCACGTGAACGAGGCTGTAATTTTATTCCTCTTGTTACTATGGACTTCCAAGCAAAATCGTTTTATGAGAAACTGGGGTATAAAATTGAATTTGCTATGCACGGTTACGAAAAAGATTCTATAATGTATTATTTACGGAAAAATTTATGACACTAAAACTTGGAATTGTTGGGTTGCCGAATGTCGGTAAGTCGACGTTATTTAATGCCTTAACGGCAAGTCAGGCTGCAGATGCCGCTAATTATCCGTTTTGTACTATTGAGCCTAATAGCAGCAAAGTTTTAGTGCCTGATGAGCGTTTGCATAAACTAGCAAGCTTAGCCGGAAGCGGTAAAATTATTCCGTCTTATATTGAGTTTGTCGATATTGCAGGGCTTGTTAAAGGAGCAAGCAAAGGGGAGGGGCTAGGTAATAAGTTCTTATCTTATATCAGGGAAGTCGATGCAATACTGCACGTACTGCGTTGTTTTGAAGATGAGGATATAACGCACGTACATAACAAAGTTGATCCGCTGCATGACCTCGAGATTATTGAAACGGAATTAATACTTGCCGATATAGAATCGGTTGAAAAGCGTTTAGCTACAAGTGAAAAACGCTTGAAGTCAGGCGATAAAGCAATGGCAGAGCAGATAGAGTGGTTAAAAGAGGTTTATAAGGTATTAGGTGAGGATAAACCTGCAAGAGTGCTAAATGAAGCTTTAGGAGTTGATAATTTAAAACAATTGCAGTTAATTACCTCTAAGCCCGTTTTATATATATGTAACGTACTTGAAAAAGATGCAGCTATAGGTAATGAATTTACAAAATTAGTAGCGGAAAGAGCAAAGAAAGAAAATGCTAAAAGTGTTGTAATTTCTTCAAAAATAGAAGCTGAAATTGCTTTACTTGAAAGCATGGAAGAAAAGGAAGAGTTTTTAAAATTTATAGGTTTAGACGAAACAGGGCTTAGTAAAGTCATTAAAGAGGGGTATAATCTTTTAAATCTTAAAAGCTTTTTTACTATAGGACCAAAGGAAGCCCATAGCTGGACTTTTAAAGACGGCACACTTGCACCGGCTGCTGCCGGTGTTATTCATACCGATTTTGCAAAAGGTTTTATCAGAGCGGAAGTTATCAGCTATAAAGATTACATAAATCTCGGTAGTGAAGCAAAAGCCAAGGAAGTAGGTAAAATGCGTTTAGAGGGTAAAGAATATAAAATGCAGGATGGAGATATAGTACATTTTAGATTTAACGTTTAAATAACGATCAGCTATGAAAACAATTTGACCAAAACGGTCTCTTGAAGTTCAAGATAGGCTTGATTATATAGTGCAGCATATTTTGGCTGTTGCCAAGGATAAAATTGCCCTGATTATCTTGTATGGCTATGCTAGAGGTGATTGGGTTAAAGATATGTATACGGAAGATCATATTACTTATAGTTATACAAGTAATTTTGACTTTTTAGTAGAAAAAAAGGTAAATTTAAGGAGCATGCTACTTTAAGGGTAGAAGCTAAGATAGAAAAAAGGTTAGAACAAACAGGCTTAAGAAAAGCCGAGGTTTGTTCGCTAGAACCTTGGATATCTATAATATGCGAATCTATAAGTGAGGTAAATGATAAGCTTGAAAAAGGGTGTTATTTTTATATCGACATTAAGAATGAAGGTATTCTTTTATATGATAGTGGCGAGTTGCAGCTTTCTCGAGCTAAAAATTTGCCTTGGAGTGAAGTAAAAGAAATGGCTAAAGAAGATTATGAATACTGGTTTGGTAGAGGCAAGAGTTTTTTTTATTGATTGTAAATACCCATTAGAAAGAGGTGATTTTAGTAAAAGTGCTTTTGAGCTGCATCAAGCCACTGCAAGTGTTTACAGTAGCATTTTATTAGTTTTTTCCCGTTACAAACCAAAGTTACACGATATAAGAAAGCTAGGTGGATATTGTGCAAATTATAATGTTGAACTACTTAAAGTATTTCCGCAATCGTCTCCCGAACAAAAAGAATGTTTTGAATTACTAGAAAAAGCTTACGTCAGGTGTCGTCATTGTGAGCAGCTGTGGCGTTGTTGTATGGCTTGAAGAAAGCGTTCGCTGTCATTCCTGCGAAAACAGGAATCCAGGGTAAAGAGAGATAAATCGAGCGTTTAGTTTTAAAAGTCTAGCATATTTATACTTTTTTGACTGGGGGATTCCCGCCTACGCGGGAATGACATTAAGAAAGTTAGAGATAACCTAATACATCATCTGTATGCTCTTCACCCTCAAGAGTCATATCCTCTTTTAAGGCTGCCATACTACAGCTACTAAATACATCAAGGTTATTCTGCTCGGCTTGCCATTTTAAGCTAGCTTCTTTAAAACTAATAATACCGTTTTTAATTTCTGCTAATGTCAAATTTTTTATTTCGTGTAAAAAATTCTCTATATCTGCTTTTGCTTCTGGATTTTTTTCGATGAATGGATTAAGAAACTCCTTGATACCTGCTAATAATTCTTCTTTTCCAGGTTCTATATCTTCAGAATCTAGAGCTTGAGCTATCGGTGTATTAACTGCATCCTCGTTGTTTGTATCCTCTTCCTTTTCAAAACTTTTATCAAGTGCGTTATTAGAAGTATTAATATGGAATAACTCTTTATAAAAATCATTCATAACAATTTGATCGTTAGGGTTATTTGCATTATAATTATTTATTATTTTATCAATAGCTTCTTTAAACTTTTCATTATAAGGTGCATCTCTAAAGGTGGAGCTTTCATATATAGATTTTTTAGCAAATTCTTTTAGTGCTTGCAGATTTTCAGTACTAGAATTACTCATCTCAGCATGTTTTGCCGGAATATTAGTAGCTATTTCTATTAATTTATCACCAAAAATGCTTTGAGCGGTTATTTCATCAGCTTGTTGTGTTGCTGCTAATATTTTACCGGGCATATTATTTTTTAATAGTTCTATTATTCCTCCGCCGCAACAAACAGTTTGGTAATCATCATTATTTTCTTCTTTTAATGATAAATACAAAGCGTTGTCTATGTGATAGTTATTTGCTTTTAATAATTGCCATGTTTGTAAGGTTGGGTCATTAGCATATACTCCACCATCAATAATTTTATGTAATTTAGTATTGGTTATATTACTGAAATTGTGGCTGGGGAAATATCCAGGTGCTGCAGTGATGCCTTGTATTATATCTGAAAGGTAATAATCATTCTCTTCACTTTGTCTAGCCTCTATAGTAGAGAAGGTCATAAGAGGATTTTGTTTATTATTTAGATCATAACCTGTAACTACAACATTACCGATTAAATCCTTGAGGGTATAATCCTTACAATATTCTTTCAATAATTTTACTAATGGTTCAGGAGAAAATTTATGGCTGAATAAGCCATTAAAACTCCAAAATTTTCTAAAAGTTAATCCTACCGGAAAAATATCGTGTGCCATTTCTTCAAACAGTTCTTGAGCTTGCTCTGCACTGAATAAAGGTTTTCCGGGATTATTAGGATCCGGTAAATTAAGCAAAATAGGAATAAGTCCTCCAACACTGGTCCCTCCAGTAAAATCGAATATCTCACAAGTAGGCTTACCGGTTGTTTGCTCTATTATTTTTAATTTTTCTAAATGGATATTTCCTTTTACCCCACCGCCTTCAAATAGTGCTAAGCTAATCTTATTATTGTTTATATCTACCATAACCACCTTTCAAAAATACTTGAAGAGAGAAAAATACAATAAAAATTAACTTTTGTCAATAAACTTATCTGTATAAGCTGAAAATTTAACTTATAAAATAAATTGTAACTATTAGTAAAGAAAACTTGATTAATAATTAATATTTTAGTATATAGCTAATATTATATAACTATAATGGTATGAGATATGCTAAGTCATCCTAGTAATATCAATCTTCAGTTATTAGCTCAAGCAGTAAATACAATGATGCCCTTAGTAGAGAAAGATTTAGCTGATGTTGAAGATACAATAACTTATGGAAAAGAACGATTATTTAAATTTGTTAAAGATAAGAAAATTATGGAAGTTTTGGCATTTATGTATTGTTTTGAGGGAAATACTGGACAAACTTTAGATATTAAAGAATTATGTACTACAAATGATTTATCATATAGAGCTGATTTCAGCGCTCTTACGAAGACACTAGATACTTTAACCCCCCTTATAGGGATATTTTTTTCTAAATAATTTAACACTAATTCTACTATAAATAATAATGCTAAAATACGAAAACTTTGATAGTTCTTCTGATGAAGAGTTAAAAGAAAATTATACTTTACCTAAGTACCTTAATTTTTTACTTAAAAATATACTAGATATTAATTATATATATAACTCTGAAGATTTTAAACTTAAACTAGGTTTAGTATTACATAATTTAGCTGTAAATATTCTACTATTAAAAATTTTTATAAAAAAATTAAATCTGAAATATTAGCTGTAGATAATGATTAATTACGAAGAAAATTTTACAATTAATCATATAGTACATTATAAAACCGGTAATGTACAAACAGATGTACCTGGCTTAGGAAAGTATGATGAAATTTTATCTAAATTTGAGCAAGAACATGAATATAAACATGCTATTATAAAACGTATATTTGAAGTTGTGCATGCTAAAGCATCGACACAAAATATAGAAGAATTACCGCGAAAACTAAATTACTTTGCGGAAAAGTGAACACATTTGTTATTTATGCTTGCAACGCATAGAAATAATGCAACCTTATTTACGACTCCTATGTTTTTAGAACTTATTAGTATATTTTTATCATATAAGGAGTTTTTCCTTATGTCTGCTGAGCATGCCGTTGCTCAAACAAGAGGTATACTGAAAAACTATAAATATGTGTTACCAAATTCCTGTCCAATAGATTATGACACTACAAATGTACAAAATGGTACTCTATTACTTATTAAAGAAGGTAATATATTAATAGAATGGCTTAGTAAAAAATTAAATAATTATAAACTAGCAAATATAGCACGAATATTTGACATCTTAGCTTCAATGTAACTTTACAAAAATATGGATAATGTAAAAAGCAATGATATAAAATCTTTTTTAGAAAAAGTTCATAAATTAGAGAATTGTCCTATAAATTCATTAGACCAAAATTTAACTGCTTTAATTCTTAAAGTAAACAATATAGGAGAACGCAATTTAAAGCTTACAAAAACTAAATTGCTTAAAAAAAAAGGATTTTTCTCAAGATTTAAAGGATTTAATTGAGATAATCTACTTGGAATTTACTGAAAGCTTAAAAAATATTGCAGGGTTTTTAGCTCAAAAACAAGCATCTCTCAAGAAAGAAATTAAAAAAATCCTACCTGAAATTCTACAAATTTTATGTGCTAAAATAAAAGAATGGTTATGATATTGATGCACCTGAATATGCTAAGAATGTATTACAAGATATTACCCACAAATTTAATCAAACTATTTCTCCTACCTCGTCTCAAAAGGGATTAAAACTTTCCTTTTCTAAAAGAAAAGATATATATGATGCAAATGATGATGATAATAATCAAACTTTGGAAACAACTGATATAGACAATAGTATGAAAAAATATTTTAAACTAATTGGAGAACATACTAATCTATATACGATTAAAAACAGTAAATATTATGGTCTTTTTGAGGTCCTAGAACTTGGTAGCTAAGAGTAAATGAATCAGGATTTAAAAATACATAGGTAGCATTATATTGATCTTTACCACATAGATGACTGCCTGTAGCTGGTATACTCAAATGATTTGAAGAATTGTTTTTGCAAAACTTCGGAGGACTCGCATGCTCACCTATTAAGTATAGGCTGTGCGTACTCGCCTCCTCGTTTTATATCCCAATTCTCCAAATCATTTGAGTATACCCTGTCTGCATCAACAAATTTTAATTGATAAAATAAGCTCTTTTCAGGAGCAATAAAATATTTTGTAATATTACTATTCTTAAAAATATATCTATATTCTTGATTAGCGTAGATTTGATAATCGTAGTCGTGATAGTGAATTTGTAATTCCTCTTTATAGATTAATTCATTTAAACTTTTAAGTAAGAAATATGCTACCCCCTCACCGTAACCATAATTATCTATAATTCTGTTAATTCGGTATTTTCCGGAGAATCTTGAAAAAATTTCTTTTACTGAATCGTTTTTTGAGAGCATTTGATATATATATATATCTATGTCATTCCTGCGACGTTTTGGCTTTATTGTATGGCTGTTTATGTCATTCCCACGAAAGCGGGAATGACATCGAGTCGGTTTTTCGGACCATGCAACAAAGTCAGCTTGACCACGGTATGACATTTAGTTCTGCAATATTTTCATTAGCAAATTAATCTCTTCGCGTAATTCTATATCGTTTTCCAGTAATTCTTCTACTTTCTTAATAGCATGCATAACCGTCGTGTGGTCTTTTTTACCGAATTTTTTACCGATATCTGCAAGACTTTTCGGCGTTAATGCTTTACTAAGATACATGGCTATTTGACGCGGTCTTGCAACTTCTCGTAATCTCCGTGATGAAGACATATCGGATAACTTAATATTATAACGGCTAGCTACCTTTTTCTGAATATCTTCAACGGTAATTATTCTTTCATTAGAACGCAGTAAATCCCGCAAAATATTTTGTGTGTTTTCGAGTGTAATTTCTTTTAAAGTAAAATTAGAATGAGCAATCACCTTATTTAAAGCTCCTTCAAGTTCTCTAACGTTTGAAACGATTTTAGATGCTAAAAAATCAATTACGTCTTTTGGTATTTTAACGTTCATCTGCTCAATCTTAGATTCTAGAATACCGAGTCGTAGCTCATAAGTAGTACTATGAACGTCGGCAACTAAGCCCCATCCAAGACGAGATTTTATCCGATCTTCAATATTATCTAAATCTGAAGGCGATCTATCACAAGAAATAACCATTTGACGGTTATTATCAATCAATGTATTAAAAGTATGGAAAAATTCTTCCTGCGTACTATCTTTACCGCAAATAAATTGAATATCATCAATCATTAACACGTCAACCGAACGAAATTTCTCTTTAAACGAGATTACTTCTTTGTTACGCAGAGCTTTAACAAACTGATACATAAATTTTTCTGCCGACATGTATATCACTTTGCGACTTGGGTTATTCTGCTTGATGTACCAACCGATTGCATGCATTAAATGAGTTTTACCAAGTCCTACGCCGCCATATAGAAAAAGCGGATTAGACTCAGAAACCGCACCTGATGATTCCGCAACCGCTCTTGCTGCTGCATAAGCTAGCTCATTTGGGGCTCCAACCACAAAATTATCGAAAGTAAAACGTACGTCAAGGGTTGAAAAGATATTTCCCGTATTAAGCTCACTGCTGCCGATATCGGCAAAAGTCTTAGTAGGCAATTCTATAACTGTTTGGGTTATTCCAGGTAACTCTTTAGTAATTATTTCAATTGACTTAATGGTATTATTATAATGTTGAAATAGTTGCAATATGACCATAGAGTACTTGGATTTTATCCAATCTCTAACAAAGTTAGTAGGGGCACAAAGAATAACGGTATTTAATGAAGACTCTATAAAATTGACTTTACTAAACCAGCTATTATATAGAGTTTCACCGTAATGATTGTAAAGATCTTGAGCCACGTGACTCCAGACATTTACATAATTATCACCTTGATCCGTTAAAATTATTTGATTAGTACTCACTTAAAACTGCCACGGTAAGTTATTTTGTTTCCAGCCTTTATCTTGATTATTTCCTTCAAAGCCGTCACTAATATTATAACAATTTTGATAACCTATATTAGTTATAAAATTTGCTGCGATAAATGACCTATATCCTGAACGGCACAGAAAAAATATTATTGCATACATTTTATCGTTAACGATAGATAAAAAATTATCTTCAAAATCTTTATTCAATTGCCAACTTAGAAAGATCACCTTATTTTTATTATCTAAATGAGGTATCCCCACTTGCTGCCACTCTTCTCTAGTTCTAACATCTACAAGAAAAGCATTATCATTTGAAATTAGCATATCATAAGCTTTTGTAGAACAGATATTTTGAACCGACATATTTACGCTTTTTTGCTGTTATTGATAATAAAAGTTAATAGAATTTTACCCATGTAGAATGGATTTATTAGAGTGCTGAATTATTATAAAGCATTTTAAAATGATCTTGGTATCTGATAATGTTAATAATATTATTATAAAAAAATTTTGCAAGATGTTATAGATGAATAAATTAAATAAAAACTCTTTACAAAAGAAACTTTTCTACCGTAGTAAAAATCGCGGTTGCAGAGAAATGGATTATATACTCGGTAGCTTTGCCGAAAAGTACCTATCCTTAATGGATGAAAAAAAACTTGGAAGCTATTCTTTAATACTTGATCAAAATGATAATGATCTTTATAATTGGATTAATAATAAATCTTCTGCTCCTTCTTATCTAGATGCCGAAATAATTGATAAATTACGCAAAATAGCAAAAATATAAACTCCTGTAGAATGTTACAACAAAAATTCCCGGCGGCTGCCAAATCTTTCTTTGCAATTGATAATTTTACTAAGAATCCTAAGCAAGATTTCATCTTGAGTGCGAGTAATGAAGAGGAGGCGTTGCAATTATACAAGCAAGCTTTATTTTTTTCTTCTAATGAAAATATTTATTACTTTCCAAGCTATGATACCATCCCTTATGACCATACGTCACCAAATGCAAATATCTTATCTACACGTGCAGAAACATTAACCAAGCTAACAACAAATAATAGTAATAGCAAATTACTCATCACTCATACAGTGAACTTATTAAACAAATTACCGCCGAAAGATTTTTTTTCTAAATATTTTTTGAAATTATCCCCTAAAATGAAATTTACTACGGATGAGCTTGCTATGTTTCTAGTAGAAAATAGTTTTACAAGAAATGCGATTAGCATCGATGCTGGGGAATTTGCGGTTAGAGGCGAAATCATTGATATAATATTGCCCGGTCCTAAGGCTTATAGAATTCATTTTAGCTGGGGTTATATTGAATCAATAAAAGAATTTGATATTGATACGCAAATTTCGACTAAATCCTGCAGGGAGCTTATTATTAGTCCTGCAAATGAGATAGTTTTAAATAGTGAAACTATAGGTAATTTTAAGAATAATTACTTACGAAATTTTGGAGTTAATCATACTGATAATCCTTTATATGAGGCGGTAATATCTGGAAGAAAATTCACAGGATATGAACAATTACTCCCGTTATTTTACGATTCCTGCTCTAACTTAATAGATTATTTAAACGATCCTATTTTCATATTCGATAATTTGTCAAAACAAGCCATTTTAGAATTTGAACATAGTTATAACAATTTTTATTCGGCAAGGTCAGAGGCAAATAAACTTAAATTTAATAGTTTCTATCCCACCCTTTCACCGACTAGCTTATATTTTACCGCTTCTGAAATAACGGAATTACTAGAACGAAAAAATAATATACTACTTACTTTTGAAAACTCAGAGCAAGCTAGCTTAATTGAAAATATATCTGCTACAAGTTTTATAGAAAAGAAAACGGTTTTCGATAAATTATTTGAGGTTATTAAAGCAAATTCTCATAAGAAAATTATTATAGGCTCAAGCGTTTTAAGTAGTTGTGAGCGAATCAAAAGCATAATTCAAAATTATGAATATAAATATAATGAGATAAATAAATTAGATGAGGCTAAGGCTTCAATAATAAATGTCGGGATAATTCCTTTAAATCAAAGCTTTTATACGAAAGAATATTTATTTATTACCGCTAGCGAATTATTAGAAGAAAAACCTAGCTCTACAAACACTAACAAAAAACTTAAAAATATCTTGCTGGAGCTTGATAATTTAGCTGAAGGCGAATTTGTTGTGCACAAAGATCATGGAATAGGGCAGTTTTTAAAGCTAGAAGCTTTAGAAATCAAAGGCAAACCACATGATTTTTTAAAGATTTTATATGCCGGCAATGATAAATTATATATACCAGTTGAAAGTATAGAGGTAATAAAAAAATACGGCAATGATAATGCGGAGCTTGATAAGCTTGGTAGCGTTTCATGGCAAAGAAGTAAGGCAAAGCTTAAAAATCGTATAAAAGAGATAGCACTGCATTTAATACAAATAGCAGCTAAAAGGAAACTTAATAGTAGTGCTTCCGTTGAATTTGACCTTGAAGAATATGATAAATTTTGTGCTAATTTTCCTTTCAGCGAAACGGAAGACCAATTAACCGCTATAAACGATATTAAAGAAGATCTAAGAAACGGTATGTTAATGGATAGGTTAATATGCGGTGATGTCGGGTTTGGTAAAACAGAGGTAGCAATGCGTGCCGTCTTTATGGTAGCAAAATCTCTAAATGAACATTTACCTCAAGTAGCCGTAGTTGTACCGACAACTATTTTATGTAGTCAACATTTTTCAAGATTCATAGAACGGTTCAAAGGTTTTGGTTTAAATATCAAGCAATTATCTAGAGTTATTAGTTCTAAAGAAGCAAAAATTATAAGATCGGAGCTTGAAAGCGGTAAAATAAATATAATAATAGGCACTCATTCTTTATTACATAAAAATATAAAATTCTTTAATTTGAAATTGTTAATAATCGATGAAGAACAACATTTCGGCGTCGGTCAAAAAGAATTGCTTAAATCGCTAAAATCCTCTTCCCATGTACTTGCAATGTCGGCAACACCTATTCCTCGAACGCTGCAAATGTCAATGACCGGTTTAAAAGAACTTAGCATTATTGCAACGCCGCCTCTAAACAGGCTGGAAGTTCGTACCTCGGTTATGCCGTTTGATCCCGTTATTATCAGAGATGCATTATTACGCGAACATTTTAGAGGCGGAAGAAGCTTTTATGTAGTTCCAAGAATTAAAGATATAGAGGATATCGAAAAACAATTAAAACAAATCGTGCCGGAATTAAGCTATAAAATAGCTCACGGAAAAATGACTCCGAGTAAAATTGATGAGGTTATGAGCGAGTTTTATGTCGGTAAATTCGATATACTAGTCTCAACTACTATTATAGAATCAGGAATTGATATAGCCGAGGCAAATACCATGATCATACATAAGGCTGATATGCTGGGGCTTAGTCAGCTATATCAATTGCGTGGTCGAATAGGTCGAGGTAAAATGCGGGGTTATGCCTATCTAACGGTAGCAAGTCATAAAAAGATGACATCTCACTCCTTAAGACGCTTAGAGATAATACAAAATAGTTGTGCTTTGGGCTCAGGTTTTACTATTGCAAGCCATGATATGGATTTACGAGGTTTCGGTAATTTGATAGGTGAAGAACAATCAGGACAAATTAAAGAAGTAGGTACAGAACTCTATCAAGAAATGCTGGAAGAACAAATAGCTATTTTAAAAGATGCACCGATTGTTTCAGAACAACCCTTTATCCCGACTATTAATTTGGGATTATCCGTCTTTATTCCAGATAATTATGTAGCCGATGCAGCTCTTAAACTTGGACTATATAGAAGAATAGGTAATTTAAGTAATGAGATAGAAGTAGAGACATTTAAAGATGAGATGATTGATAGATTCGGTTTACTACCGATTGAATTTAATAATTTACTTGATATTGTAAAAATAAAACTATTATGCTTTAAGTTAAATATTGAAAATCTAGATTCAGGAGATAACGGATTTGTGATTAAATTTTATAAAAATGCCGATATGACTGATAAAATTTTAAAATTCGTTAGTACTTACTCTAATCAGGCAAAAATCAAACCAGATAATAAATTAGTATATATCAAGAAATTAGTAGATAAAAATATAATTGTTGAGGTAAATCAACTACTTTGGAATTTATCGGAGGTGTAGACTCGATGTCATTCCTGCTCCGTCATTGCGAGCAGCCGTAGGCTGCATGGCAATCGCATGAAATAATAACAAACTCCTGAGATTGCTTCGTCAATTGCTATGCAATTTCCTCGCAATGACGGTAACACGTTTTGAACATAATAAATATGTCCCATAACCTAAAGCAATTATTTCAACAACATAACGTAAAAGGTTTGTCGATTAATTCTAAAACCGTTAAGGATAAAGACGTCTTTTTTGCGATTAAAGGACGGAATACTGATGGAAATGATTTTATTAAGGATGCTTTAAGCAAAGGTGCAGTATTAGTAATTACGGACAATAAAAAAAATATTGTTATAGATAAAGTAATTTACGTAAAAGATGTGCAGGCAGCTTTATATGAAGCCATAGAAATATTCTATCCTAAAACACCAAAGAATCTAATAGCCGTAACCGGTACTAATGGTAAAAGCTCGGTAGTATCCTATATAGCTCAAACATATTCATTACTTGGGAAAAAAGCAGCATCTATAGGTACGATAGGGGTAGAAATATTTGGCTGCGATAATCTTATAAATGATGTAACGGAATTAACAACTTTAGACTATTTAAGCTTTAGAAAAATTGCTCATAATTTAGCTGAAAATGGTATAGAATATTTAGTTTTTGAAGCTTCTAGTCATGGTCTTGATCAAGCAAGACTTAGGGAAATAAAAGTAAATATTGCATGTTTTACTAGCTTTAGTCAGGATCATCTAGATTACCACCATACAAAAGAAAATTATTTATTAGCCAAACTGAAATTATTTATAAATCATTTATTACCGAACGGCATCGCAATATTAAATTCTGATATAGAAGAAATAGAGTTTGTTAAAGATTATCTACATAATCATAATATTAAATTTATAACCGTTGGGAAAAAAGGTGATTTAGAAATAACTAGAATTAACGGTTCTTTAAAAGGACAAAATATTAATTTTACATTTAATAATAGAGAATATAATTTTAATACCCTGATAATTGGTAGCTTTCAGGCTAGTAATTTATTAATTGCTGTTCTTAGCATTCATTATACTGGTTTTGCTTTTGATGATGTTATAGATTCTTTAGTAGAAGTTAAAGCAGTAAAAGGCAGAATGGAGAGAATAGATAACACTAATATCTTCGTTGATTATGCCCACACTCCGGATGCTCTTGAAAAAGCTTTAACAGAACTGAAAAATATTAAATTACGTGGTAGTAAGCTAAGCGTAGTTTTTGGCTGTGGCGGTAATCGTGATAATGCAAAGAGAAGTCTTATGGGGCAAATAGCCGCAAAACACGCCGATACCATCATAATTACAGATGATAATCCACGCAATGAAGACCCAAAGCGTATTAGAGCTGAAATCATAAGCGGTATAGAGAAAGCAGATTATACAGAAATAGCAAATAGAGAAGAGGCTATTAAATACGGTATAAATAATTTAAAACAAGATGATATCTTGTTAGTTGCCGGCAAAGGTCATGAAAATTACCAAATTATAGGCGATAAGAAATTACCTTTTGATGATGCTGAGGTTGTGAGGAAGTGTGTAAAAGTTTGTCATCCTGTGGCTTGACCCATATACCGGACAGTTTAAAAAAAACCTTGATGTCATCCCCGCGGAAGCGGGGATCCAAAAAAATAACTTCAATATTAATACAGAAGTTACATATTTGATAAAATAAACATATAAAAAGCTTGCTTTTTATATGTTTACTGGCTTCTTGCCTATGCGGGAATGACATAAACAAGCCATACAACAAAAATAACAAAAACATATGATTTGGAACTCTAAAACTTTAAGTGCTGCTCTCGGTATAACAATCTCTAATTCTATAAATTGTAATGAAGTGCAATTTAATTCCAAAGACGTTAAAAAAGGTGATTTATTTATAGCACTTCAAGGTAATAGAGATGGTCACGATTATGTTCTAGATGCAATAGATAAAGGAGCAGCAGCCGTAATTATTAGTAAGCGAGTAGAGATCAATGATAAATATAAAATTATCTTAGTCGATGATTGTTTTGAAGCTCTACAAAAAATAGCTTTATATAAACGAGAGAATTCAAAAGCTAAATTTATAGCTATAACAGGCAGCGTCGGTAAAACTTCTACCAAAGAAGCACTAAAAGTATTATTACAACATGATTTTCTAGTTTTTGCTAGCCGAGGTAACTTCAATAACAAACTCGGTATGCTTATTAATCTTGCTTCAATGGCTGATGATACGGAATATGCTATTTTTGAGCTTGGCATGAATCATAAAGGTGAAATAAGAGAGCTGGTTCAAATATTAAAGCCGAATATTGCCATGATTACTAATATTTCGGAGGCTCATTTAGAATTTTTTAACTCGCTTGAAGAGATAGCTGAAGCTAAATGTGAGATTTTTGCAAATTTTAGCAAAAATGATATTGCCGTTATTAATGCCGATACTAATTGCTATAACAAAATATTATCGATATTAAAAAACCTTTCTATCACCGATATACATAGCTTCGGTAGATCGTCTAAAACTTCAGCAGAATTAATTGTATATGAGAACCTAGGAGAGCAAGTCTACTTAAAGTATAAGATAAATAATAAAGTCTTAGATGTAACGATACCGTTTATTCCTTGGCATTTTACCGAAAATTATACCGGTGTACTTTTAATTATCGATATATTAGGTAAAGATATAGAGATAGCTGCAAATCACTTAGCAAATATTTCTCCTACTAAAGGAAGAGGGGAAATTATTAATATACAAAATTGTCGTGTAATTTGTGATTACTATAACGCAAGTCCGCAGTCAATGAAAGCTGCATTAGAATATTTAAAACAAGTACCTGCCGAGAATAAAACTGCTATAATAGGCGATATGCTAGAGCTAGGGGAAAATTCTAAACGATTACATGAGAAACTAGTGCAGTACATATTAGATGCCGCTTGTTCTAAGGTCTATTTAGTAGGAGTAAATACTAAATATATTGATGATTTACTACCTTCCAAAATAGCTAAAAAATACTTTAAAAATGTTGATGAATTAATTACGCATATTACGGATTTATTTGAAGGTAATGAGCTTATTCTAATAAAAGGGTCAAGAGGTGTAAAACTTGATAAGATTGTTGATTATTATAAATAAATACACTAGGATATTCTTAATATTGTGTGGTTTGGTTGTCCGTCATTGCGAGGAAAATTATAAAGTAATTGCCGAAGCAATCTCAGAATGTTTGACGAGATGGCCGCGCGCAGTCTACGACTGCTTGCAATGACGATGTGGTATCCATGCACAATGAATAACATCAAAATATACTTTTAAATTTAAATCTACAAATGTTATACAATCTTTTACTTCCTCATATCCATAATTCACATATAGCTAATTTATTTCACTATATTACTTTTCGTAGCGGTCTTGCTATTATTATAACTCTAAGCCTTAGCTTTATCACGGGTCCGATATTAATAAAATTTCTGCGATCTCTTCAAAAAAACGGTCAGCCTATACGCTCAGACGGACCTGAATCGCATCAAACAAAAGTAGGTACTCCGACAATGGGGGGCATTATGATTATTTTGTCTAGTTGTCTTTCTACTTTATTACTTGCTGATTTAACTAATAAATATACTTGGATTACGTTATTTGGTTTTATTAGTTTCGGTATTATAGGATTTATGGATGATTATGCTAAGGTAACTAAAAATAATCATTACGGGGTAAGAGGAAAAAGTAAGCTTTTACTTCAAGGAATTATTAGCTTCATTATATGTGTGTTACTAGAATATCTAGATAAAAGTCCAAGTCATTTACTTAACGTACCGTTTTTTAAAAATTTAAGTTTGGATCTTGGTTATTTTTATATAGTTTTTGCTATATTTGTTATAGTCGGCTCTTCTAATGCCGTGAATCTAACGGATGGGCTTGATGGTCTTGCTACCGTTCCTATTGCCTTTACTGCCGGTTCTTTTGCTTTAATAAGTTATTTAGTAGGAAATCTAATTTACTCGAACTACTTACAGCTAACCTATATACCGAATACCGGAGAGTTAACGGTGTTATGTGCGGGATTAGTCGGTAGCTGCCTTGGATTTTTATGGTTTAATGCACAACCGGCAGAAGTTTTTATGGGCGATACCGGTAGTCTAAGTCTTGGCGGTGTGCTTGGTATTATTAGCGTTATTACTAAGCATGAAATAGTTTTAGCTATAGTCGGCGGCTTGTTTGTTATTGAAACGGCATCCGTAATTTTACAGGTATATTACTTCAAAGCTACTAAAGGAAAAAGAATATTTAAAATGGCACCGCTCCATCATCATTTTGAAAAACACGGCTGGGCAGAATCAAAAGTCGTAATAAGATTTTGGATTATTTCAGTTATATTTGCTCTTATAGGCTTATCATCCTTAAAACTACGTTAACTATATTCGTTTATCCATCTTT
Organism: Rickettsia rhipicephali str. 3-7-female6-CWPP; assembly: GCF_000284075.1. Taxonomy (GTDB): domain Bacteria; phylum Pseudomonadota; class Alphaproteobacteria; order Rickettsiales; family Rickettsiaceae; genus Rickettsia; species Rickettsia rickettsii. The sequence continues at coordinate 952,315 of NC_017042.1, read as the reverse complement.
TATTTATCAAAAATACATTAACATAAATTAACTTTCTCTTTGCTTTTGTACAAGAAATTTACTACAATGCTGACATTAATTTATAGTAGGTGTATGGCGTGGCTAAAGAAATAGATATAAATAAATTATTAGCACAAGAAAATAATGCTTTAAATACTATATTAAGCCAAGTAAATGAATTATGCGAACAAAATAAGCAGTTGCAAGGTTTAATCGAAATACAAAATGAAACTAAAGAGCTAGAAAAAGAACATAATAGATCGCTGCCTTGGTTTAAAAGATTTGTAAAAACAGTTTCTAATGTAAAGTATATTTTTATAAAAAGTGAAGAACAGTTAACAAATGAAGCAATAAAGTATAATAATAAAATATTAAAAGATATTGATAATAAGATATATAATATAGCGGAAAAATCTGCACCTTTAAAGCAAGCATTACAAGAAGAAATCGAAAAAAATTTTAAAGATTTAACAAAGAAAGATTTATCTAAAGATCAAAGAGAAAGAGTATCGGAAGTATTTTTTAGTTATAAGAGTAAATCTGAAAGATTCTCAGCTCTACATATGACAAATCCCTTACAATTCATTAATGCTGAAGAACTAGAGAAACAATATAATTCTTTAAATGCTACAAAACAAAACATCCAAAATTTAATATCCGAAAATTCTAATATCAAAGAACTTAAAGAAATACAAAAACAGGTTGCTGAAATTAGGGAAGAAGTACCTTATACATTTTTTGAAAAATTAAATAATATTTGGCAAAATGTTAAAAATGTTTTTGTAAATAATAGTGAGCAGGTTTTAGCAAAAAACAAAGAGAGTAATACTAGAACAATTAGAAAGATTGATGAACAATTATATAAAACGAAGCATAAATTTGAGGAATTAATTGAAAATAAAGAAAGAAATATTAATGATATAATTGCAAAATTACCTGACAATGAGGAGTTACAAAAGATAGTAAGTAACCTTACAAATCACATGGCTTCAAAAAAAGAACCAATATTAGCAAATTCGTCCCTAGCTAAACCTTTGGAAAATAATATAACACCGCCGCCTCCTTTACCGGAAAATAACATTCCACCCCCGCCGCCACCCCCGCCTATGCCTACTATGGCTCCAGTTTCGGCTCAGACTGAGATATTATCTAAGCCTGTAAAAGCTACTACGGTTAAAAAACCGGAAAATCAACTACGTCCTTCTATAGATACTTCTGATTCAATGAGAGAAATAGTAGGACCAAAAAAACTAAGAAAAGTTGAAAAAACGGATGTTAAGGCACAAGATTCTAGAGATTTATTGCTGCAGTCCATAAGAGGTGAACACAAACTAAAAAAAGTTGAATTTGATCCTAATACAGGAAAACCGGTTGCACATTCTCATAGTAAGCCTGCTCAGAATATTAACAAACCTAATGGAGTTGCATCAATTTTAGCACGAAGAGTTGCTATTGAGATGAGTGATAGTAGTAGCAGTAGTGGCAGTGAAAGCGATAGTGGTAACTGGAGTGATGTTAGTGTTAATAGGAATAAATCAAAAAGTCTAAAAACTAAAGGAGAACGAGATGCTAAAATGACTACGCATGCTCAAAAAATTCTAAATAATAGGCATTCACAAAAACCATCATTTGTTAGATAATAAATGTCATTCCCGCGGAAGCGGGAAGTCAGTAAAGCCTATAAAAAAACTTGTTTTTTTAGGTTTATTTTATCAATTAATGGTAATTTTATAGCAGTATTAAAATTATTTTTTGGATTCCCGCTTCCGCGGGAATGACATAAAACACCATATAAATCTACCCTTTAAACTTCTTAGTTATTTCAACTATTCTTTTACCAAAGAAATTAGCAGTTTTTAAATCGCTTTGAGTAGGAGTAATATCAGGAGAAGATTTGTGGTTAGATTGAGTCATACGTCCTAACCAGCTACCTAAGCGGTTAATTTTATCGGGATCAGGCATCTCATGATCGGAAAAATTCGGAGCAGCTTTAGCTTGCCCGACCCAAATCATACAATGCTGCATAGCGAAGTGAAATAGCTGCTGAATACTGCATAACTTATCACCTGAATAAGCAGCAGAAAAGTTGCAGCTATTTTATCTTTCCATTTTTGTTGTGCCCATCTAGTTGAGATAGCTTCCATAAATATTTTAAACGATCCGGCTAAACTACCCATATAGGTTGGGACTCCAAAAATGATAACATCTGCATTATCTAATAAATCCCAATCGAGATTATCAGGTTTATCTTTATTTATTTGTATAATAGAAACATTTGCTCCTGCTTCTTTTACGCTCTTATTTAGTTCTTCAGCTACTTTTGCAGTATGAGACCGTATCCACTATAATATACGATAGCTACTTTAACTATTTTATTCTCCATATTATAAATTAACTATAAACTCGGCTTCAGTTTTAGACTTTATTTTTTCAATAGTAACATCGTCAGCTTGTCTAACTAATATCATTTCATCTTTATCAATATCAAAAATTCCAAGATCAGTAATTACTCTGTTAACTACTTTTTTACCTGTTAACGGAAAGCTGCATTCTTTTAATAATTTAGCACCGCCATCTTTTGCGTTATGTTCCATTATAATAACTACTCTTTTGGTGTTAGCGACCAAATCCATAGCTCCTCCCATACCTTTAACCATTTTACCCGGAATAGTCCAGTTGGCAAGATCGCCTGTTTGTGAGACTTGCATAGCACCTAAAATAGTTAAATCGACATGCGAACCTCTAATCATCCAAAATGAAAAGCTACTGTCGAAATAGCTGCTTTCAGGAATAGCAGTAATAGTTTGTTACCGGCGTTAATTAAATCAGGATCTTCCTCTCCTGCGTAAGGAAATGGTCCCATACCAAGCATACCGTTCTCGCTTTGAAATATTACATTCACTCCTTGAGGTATATAATTTGCTACATGCGTAGGCATACCTATACCAAGATTGACATATAATCCGTCTTTAAGTTCCTCTGCGGTTATTTGATAAATTTCTTCTTTGCTCCAAGGCATATCTTATTTTTCCCTGACAGTTAATTGCTCAATACGTCATATTTTTCACCTACTATTAATCGCTGTATGAAAATATTAGGTGTGTGAATATTGTTAGGGTCAAGCTCTCCCACCTCAACTATTTCCTCTACTTCACAAACTGTAACTTTAGCAGCACCTGCCATGACTGCATTAAAATTTCGTGCAGTTTTATTGTAAATCACGTTGCCGCTTTTATCGGCTTTAAAGCCTTTAATAATAGCAAGGTCAGCTTGAAGGGCAGTTGCCATTATATATTTTTTGCCGTTAAACTCCTTTGTTTCTTTACCTTCCTCTACAATTGTACCTATACCTGTTTTAGTATAAAAAGCTGGAATTCCCATACAAGCAGCCCTAATTCGTTCAGCTAAAGTTCCTTGTGGGTTTAGCTCAAGCTCTAAAATCTTATCAGGATATTGTTGCTCAAAAATCTTATTTTCTCCGACATACTAAGAAATTATTTTTTTTTATTTGTTTAGTTTGAAGAAGAAGCCCAAGTCCGAAATTGTCAACACCGCAATTATTGCTTATAACTGTTAAATTTTGAACATTGCTTTTAAGAAGTGCATTTATTAAATATACCACATAGACCGAATCTGCCCGACATTATAGTCATGCCGTCATAAAGAAGCCCTTCAAGAGCAGCTTCAGCCGAAGGATAGATTTTATTCATAAATTTTAAATTATTTAATATCTATTATTTAAGAAATTAGGAGGATTTTCAAAAGAAGTCAAGGACATACACAAGTTTGGTATATTAAAAAAATACTTTACAAGAAATTAAATTTAACCATTGCTGCTTGTTTTTTTGTATTCATCAACAGTATTAGTAACTGTATCAAATCTTGATGACGATATAACAATTCAAGAAAATTCTAAAAAAATTATAGTTATGTAGTGACTTATGATAAAGATATGTCCTTAAGAGCGAGTAGCGATGCTGCTATGTCATTAATTGAAGGTTACCGTCAATTAGATGATGCTATGTTTGCCGATTCAGATAATATAGTTATGAAGATCTTAAGTCATATTACAAGATTTACTGCTACATCTTGGATTATGGTAGGTAATCACGAAATAGGAGGTCATGGAGCAAGAGCAAAGAATTTGATTTAAAAGTAACAAAATATGAAGTAGATCCTTTTGAGGGTACAACATATTTTAAAACTAAAGATTTTAATTTTTTGCAAGTTCATAAGCAAATTGCTATAGATACAGGGGGAATGCAAGCAAGTTATTTGTTATCTGAAAATATTAAAGATAGATACATGGCAAGTAACAAAATTAATCCTACTTACGGTATAGGTTATTTATGGACAAGACTAGATCAAGCAAGTTATATTTTTAGTACTAAGTTTGATGGCAAAGATAAAAGCGGTAATGATATAAATGCATATGTAAAAGCGATTAACTCCATATACGGTAAAAATTATATTACTAAAAATAAAATTCGTTCATATGCTTATTTAGATTTCCGTTTTTATTCTATTCAGGATATTCATTTATAATGAATACTAACTTAAATGATATTCCGATGATTGAATTAGGACCGGTTAAATATTTACCGGCTACTAGAGCGATACTTGCTCCATACGGTTTAGAGCGTGGTTTAGTTAACCATTTTGTTGTTGATAACAAGATATATTCAAGTTAATATTAATTATGGCAAAAATCAAAAATTTAAGTCTTACGGTGTCGGAGTTAAAGCTAATAACTTAGTCAAAGTTGAATTTATCGGTTTAGGTTTAGAAGCGACATTTTGGAATCAGCCTAAAATGTTAACCGCTACCCCTTTAAAAGAAAGTTGTAAGCAAGGTGGACTTGGAGCCGTTAATTTTGAGCTTAGCTTAAATGAAACATTTAAGATAGTCGGCTCAAACGGTTACAAAACAGCGGGATTTATAGAAGGTATGCCTTTAAAATCCTCAGCTATAGTTAGAGCAGGGTTAAAATTAGATTTATAAAAGAAGGCTTTGTTGCATGACTAATATGTCATTCCTGCGAAAGCAGAAATCCAGAAAAAAGCGCGATACATTGAGCTTTTAATTTTAAAAACTTACTGTGTATGCACCGTTTAATTACTGGATTCCCGCTTTTGCAAGAATGACATATTAGTCATAATTTGTATATTTTATTCTTCTTCTTTTATTATAAAGTATATATATTTGTAAGATAATTATTATATGCTAACTATTTTAGACAAATTCTTATTCTCTTCTGTAAAAACGTTCATCAATATACGTGAAGATACCGTATCTGCTCTTAAAAGGCTTGGTATTAACAATATTCGTGATTTATTATTTTATCTACCTGTTTCATATCAAAATAAAATATTATCGCCTAATTTAACTGAAGTTAGAGACGGTGACATAATCCAAACAGAAATTGTAGTTGAGAGCATTAATTTACCAAAGAAAAGTAGTCAGCCTTTAAAAATTACAGCTAGCAATGATACTGGTTCTTTGTTATTAGTGTTTTTTCATAAACCCCCACCGTTTATTTTTAATAAGCTGCAAGTTGGTACTTCTCATATTATCAGCGGAAAGGTACAATTTTTTGATCATTACTTACAAATTTCACATCCTGAATTTATTGTAAATCCTAAACTCGCAAAAGAAATAGAGCCGATTTATTCCCTGACATATTTACTTAGTAACAAGCAGTTATATTCATATATCATAAAAGCAATAGAGATATTTGAAGAGAAGTGTAAGAGTATAGAAGATAAAGAAGTAAAAGATTATTTAGATATTATATTGCAAAATTTGCAAATGTTGCATGTTTTCCGTCATTACGAGGAGGCATGCATGCCGACGAAGCAATCCAGTAATGTAAAATTAATAAATTCTAGATTGCCGCAGCCCCTAAAGGGGCTTCGCAATGACGATTTATATACTAACGCCAAAAAACAACTAGCAGCTAAGGAGCTTATCGCTAATCAAATATCTCTTTTAAATGTACGTACGCAAATAAGTAGAAGACAAGGTAATATTTACCCTAAAGCTGTATCTATTCAAGCAAATATATTAAATGAGCTAGGATTTGAGTTAACTTCTTATCAAAAGCAAGTCATAGAAGAAATAGAGTGTGATCAAAGCGATAAAATAGAAATGATGAGATTGTTGCAAGGCGATGTTGGCTCCGGTAAAACTTTGGTAGCTCTGCTGACGATGGTAAATGTGGTAGTCACTGGATTTCAAGCAACGCTTATGGCTCCAACTGATTTGCTTGCCAATCAGCATTATGAGTTTTTTGTTAAAGCTTTAAAAAATACTAATATAAGAGTCGGATTACTTACAGGTAAGATACTGGGGGCAGCTCGTAAAAATATTATGATACAACTTGACAACGATGAGATTGATATATTAGTCGGCACTCATGCTTTATTTCAAGAAAAAGTAAGTTTTAAGAAACTAGGTTATATAGTTATTGATGAGCAGCATAGATTTGGGGTGCAACAGCGTTTGAATTTAATAAATAAAGGAGTAAATCCCGATGTGTTAGTTATGACTGCAACGCCGATTCCTCGAAGTCTTGCACTTACTATGTTTGGTGATATGACTATCTCAAAGCTAATGGGTAAGCCGAAAAGTCGTTTACCTATCGCTACAAATACCATGTCCGTTAATAATATAGAGCATATTATAGCAGCGATAAATAAGAAGCTTATTGCAGGTGAGCGGGTATATTGGATTTGTCCATTGATAGAGCAGGGAGAGAAAGAAACGCCGGAAGAGGATAGTTTATTGATGGATGTGATGAATCGTTTTAACTCTATCGACAATATCTATCAAGGTTATACCGGTATTATTCACGGTAAGATGAAGAACGAGCAGAAAGACCAAATAATGAAGCAATTTAAGGAAGGTGAAATTAAGATATTAGTTGCAACAACCGTTATTGAAGTCGGAATAGACATACCTGCAGCCACTTTGATAATTATTGAAAATGCTGAGCAATTTGGTCTCGCTCAACTTCATCAGCTTAGAGGTAGAGTAGGGCGGAGTAGTTTGCAGTCATATTGTATATTGTTATACAATCCTAAAAGGCTTAGAAAAGTTGCACGAGGTAGGTTTGAGATAATGAAACAAACTAATGATGGATTTTATATAGCTGAGCAGGATTTAAAACTTCGAGGTAGCGGTGAGATTTTAGGAGTAAAACAAAGCGGCGAAATCGAATTTTTCTTCGCCGATTTAGCGGACGATTATGACCTACTTCTTAAAGCGCATAAATTTGCGGAAATAGGCTCAAAAGGTAATGTAAATTTTGTTAACTTTCAGATAAAGCTCTTCGCCAAATCTCAAGTAAGCGAGTTGGTTTAGTTTGAATATGCTATTCCCGCTTGGCATTGGCGTTGTTGCGTGGTTCGATTTTTACCGTCATTGCGAGAAGAATTACGTAGTAATTCGACGAAGCAATCTCGTGCCAAAGTCCTGAGATTGCCGTGTTCCTTTCAGTCGCTCGCAATGACGAAAAACCGCACCGTGCAAGCAAGCTTTTTTGTAAAATGAAAATCTAGAATACTATTAGTTAAAGTTAATCCTGTGTGATTTCAGCAAGTCTAGTAAACAGAGCGTCAATCATATCCCAGCCTTTTTTTTGAATAGTGAGTAAAGAAGAATCATTAATGTTTATTTGTTTTAATAAATCTATTCCCATTTGTTCATGTTCAGGATCAAGATGCATATGTGTTTTGAAATGTTTTGCTGCTTTATGATTAAAAAATATTGATCCTAGTTTTGCATAAAATATAGTAGCACAAGACTCTATTACTAAATGGACAAGGACGGCTCTTTCACTATCTCCAAGAGTCATCATTTTGAGTGTAAACCAAGAACCTAAGGCCTCAAAAATAGAATCTGTAGTTTCTTCATTATTTTCTAGATTTTGGAATAATTCTATATTATGTCCAAATTCATTGGTAAGATGCTCCCATGCAAGTTGTTGAAATTCTTTTGTTTCAGAAAACACTACTCTTGCTAATACCATTTTTTGAAATTTGTCTGACCAAATCCGAAAATGTTTAAGAAATTTATTTTTTCGTAGCGTACTATCTAACTTGATTTTAAATAGTTTGTTTTTTTTAAATTGCTCTTTATATTGTTTATTATACAAAATTAAACTATCTATTATATTCATATATTTAATTATCAATTTATTTAAATATATTAATATTAACTAAATTACGCTGTCACTAATTATTAATGTTTATTTACCAATTTTTAAAACCATATGTGTATTTATAGATGAATATGAATTGTAAGATCATAATTTGTATGCAGTAAATATATAAAACATTGCGACTTATCCATTTTAGATTTATAGCTATTTTTTGTGAATAATCGCTTAGGATCATTAATATATAGGTAATTGTTAAGAAAGTGAGGTTTAAAATTAAGTCAGTATTTGAAAAATTAAACTCATTAAAGGAAATCGCAAGAGTAAAAAGAGTTGAATGCACGAAAGAAGCAAAAAGTGCTATAAAACAGCAAAGTTTTAAGTTTGCCTGCTCATGTTTTGAAATAAATCCAAGTATCATTGTAGCAATTACAAAAGTCCCGTAATCAGTCAAAGCCCAGCTAATATACCACAATAGTACCATTATAATTGCATGACAATAACCGCTATAGAAAAAGTGAGTTAAAGAATTACGAAAATAATAAATATACCATTGCCCTAAATAGATAGAGATTAGAATATTTGTAGTAAGCAACTGTTTAAATAGTACAGTGGTATATATTTGCAATAAAACACCGAATATTATTATATGGGTTTTTGGTTTATCATGAAAATTATAACCGGCAAAAAAGCAAAATACTGGCATAGCTGTACGCCCTATGATCCGCATAATCGTTAATTCAGGATATAGATATAAACCTACATGATCAATGATCATGGCTATAATAGCTAAGGCTTTTAGCCAATCCTGATAATTTGATTGGTTCTTATTTCTTGTTATTATCATAATTAACCGCTTTTAATAAATATGCCGTGCCGAAAAATGCTCCCATTCCAACTGCAATTGTACTACCTAGCATACAGACTTTAATCAGTAAATATTCCGAATAAAAATATTCTAAGTAACAATGCTTTATTAAAGCAATTATAATAGACATTAATGTACAGCATAACAAAATTTTACCGCAGAAAAGTTTTATACCGGCTTCTATATGAAGCTTATTTTGTTTTGTAGTATAGCTATATAATAAACCTAGATTATACCAAGCTGCAATAGATGTACCGACTGCAATACCGATATGTTTCAAAGAATCCATTAATAATAGGTTCATGCCGGTATTAATTATTATTGAAAATAAGGTTATTTTGAGCGGTGCTTTAGTATCTCCATTAGCATAAAAAATAGGAGTTAAAATTTTTGCCAAAATAAAAGCAGGAAGCCCAAGTGCAAACGCAGAAATAGCCTCAGCTGTATTTGTAGTATCTTGGCTCGTGAATACTCCTCTTTCATAAATTATATTAATAATCGGATGAGATAGAATTATAATACCGAATGTAGCAGGTAACGATAATAATAATCCCATTCTAATAGCATTATTCTGTATTTTTTTTGCAGCTACTATATCATTTGATTTATAGATTTTTGACAGCTCAGGTAACAATATAGTAGAGAAGCTAGTACCTATTATTGATAGAGGAAATTGATATATCCGATCGGCATAAGATAATATAGAAATAGCACCTTCAATAAAGCTAGCAATAGATTGGGATATGAAAAGGTTTAATTGCTGTACGCCGGAGCTAATGGTTGCTGGTCCCATATTAATCAAAAGCTTTTTTACATCGGGATCGCTTGGGTTAAAAATTATTGGAAAGTTTAAAGCCGCTCTTTTCACACAGACAAACATAAAAGAAACTTGTAATATTCCGGCCATTATTAAAGATAAGCTAATTGAGATAGTAGATTCTATGTAATGATCAAATGTTAAAGTAAAAATTATTACGCATATACTTAAAATAACTGGTGAAAAAGCAAATGCAGCGAATTTTTTTACAGAATTTAATATTCCGCCAAGTAGAGCCGTTAATGAAACAAATATTAAATAAGGTATTGTAATTCGGCATAAAAATACCGTAAGCTCAAACTTTTCTTTTTTACCGTGAAATCCAGGAGCAATAAACAGCATTAATTGTGGCATGAAGATTTGCATTAATGCTATTATTACTATTAATGTCAGAAGTAAAAGGGTAAAAACCTCACCTGAAAAATTATTAGCGGCTTTCTTAGAAATAAGCATTTTTTCATTATAAATAGGAATGAATACGCTTGATAATGCTCCTTCTGCAAAAATTCTTCTAAATAGATTCGGTAGTTTAAAAGCAACATTAATGCTATCACCCATAGGCGTAGAGCCGAATAATGATGCGATAAACTGTTCACGCACTAAGCCAAATATGCGAGAAATTAATGTGAAAAAAGCTACTACGACTCCTGAACGAAACAATCGACTTCTTGCATAACTTGCTTCTAAAGGTAATTTGTGCGTCAATCCGGTACTCGCATCCTCACGTACTAAAGTGTACGCTGCGGTGTTGTGTTCCGTGTTTCCTTCAAATTCCTTTTGATTAACTACGTTATGCAAGAAGTCGGTCACTGTTTGTTTTTTATCTTATTTTTCTGAGGTCATTCCCGCGGAGGCGGGAATCCAGTAAAACCTATAAAAACTTGTTTTTATAGGTTTATTTTGTTAATTAATGTGTAATTGTTGAGATCGGGATTAAGGCTACTTTATCTGGATTCCCGCCTCCGCGGGAATGATATCAAGCACCATGCAAGCAACGTCATGAATTCTTATCCCTAGCTGACCCTATCTATTCCTTCATTGATTAAAGCGTCTGCTTTTGATTTATTTTCCCATCCAGTAACTTTAACCCATTTACCTTTTTCTAAATCTTTATAATGCTCAAAGAAATGCACGATACGTTTCTTGAGCATGTCACATAAATCATCTAGCTCTTTAATATGATCGAAAGTAATATCGAGCTTAGAAGTCGGTACTGCGATTATTTTCTCATCAAGCCCTGATTCGTCTTCCATCATCAATACGCCGACTGCTCGGCATTTTATAACCGACCCAGGCACCACCGGATGATGAGCTACAACAAGTACGTCTACCGGATCACCGTCATTTGAAAGAGTATGAGGAATAAAACCGTAATTGCATGGATAGCTCATGGTAGTTTGCATAAAGCGATCAACAAAAACTGCTCCTGATTCTTTGTCAAATTCGTATTTGATTGGACCGCTATTCATCGGAATTTCGATAATTACGTTTATTTCGTAATTATTTGCTTTTGCTTTGATTTTATCTATAAACATGTTTTTATTTATTTGGTTGGTTTAGTTATTTTTCATCATTGCGAGGAGAATTACAACGTAATTCGACGAAGCAATCTCAGGCCTATTTTACTAGATTGCCACGTCGCTTCGCTCCTCGCAATGACGTTGTTATTTCGGAGGTCTGTAATTCTCATCATGCTTTGCAAGTAATTGTCTTGCTATAAATTTCCCGTTCCATAATTGCCCGATGGCAATAATTCCTTGTCCTTTACGAAATAGAGCCGGAAGGGCTCCTTGATATAATATCTCTAAATCCTTAATATTATCGGTAATAACAAAACTTATCTTATCATCAGCAATTTTATTTATTGAGTCTGTTTTAACAAGCCCACCGACTCTTAACTCTTTGCCTTGTTCTATTTCATTAATTTTTGACGGCGGCAAAAAAAATACTATATTTTTCTCTACATTGTAAAGTATTATACTAATTCCTAAACATGCTGAGCAGAAACAAATAATTATTGTTATTAATCTATTTCTTACTCTCTTTTGCATTAAAGTTCTTTTTATTTTTCAATGAATTGTAATTTAAAAAACTTACAATTAACAATATCGCTAAGGTTAAAAAGGTAAATAAATACGCTACCGATATATAATTATTCATTTCTTAAAAATTCCATAATTTCCTTAGGTGAAGAATCTAAATAGAAATGTTTCAGATATTTTCCGTTTGCATCGATTAAATATGTAAAAGATGAATGATCAAGCATATAGTTTGGGTCGTCATCATCACCATGCACACGAGCATAGAAAACCTTGAATTTATCAGTTACATCTTTTATTTGCTGCTCGTTACCGGTAAGACCTATAAATTTTGGATGAAAATGTTTTAGATATTCTTTAAGTGCTATAGGAGTATCACGTGTTGGGTCAATAGTGATAAAAACAGGTAGAATATCTATTTTATGTTTATTTAAAATTTCTACAATCTCCGTCATTTTATTTAGAGAGGTTGGGCATATATCAGGACAACTAGTAAATCCAAAGTAAATGAGGCTTAAGTTGCCTTTCAACTTATCACTATTAAATATCTCTCCATTTTGGTCTATTAGTTCAAAATCACCGCCGATTTTTACGTTATCTTCATAGATATTAACTTGACCGGCAAGCGGTTTTTCAGGCGTTCTTAAAGATAACAACAAATATAATGCTCCTACTCCTATTAATAAGCTAATTACGATAATTATTTTTATAACATTTGACTGTATTGTCATTAAGATATTATCCATTTTTGCGTTGTCATCCTAGCTGGTCCTACTGTATGGCTCTTATGTCATGCCTGCGAAAGCAGGAATCCAGAGAAAAGTGAAAATGTCATACCGTGGCTTGACTACGGTATCTTGTATCACAGGCCGTGTCCTGAGATCCCGCAATCAAGTTGCGGGATGACATTAAAGGTTACTGGATTCCCGCTTTCGCAGGCATGACATAAAAAGACCATACAACAAAGTCTACTCTTTTACACAAGCCCTAATTTTTTAGGTTTAAAATATTTTACCCAAATATCTATTAACAATTTAGTAATGATAATCGCCGAAAACATTGAAGATATAATCCCGATCGTTAATGCAACGGCAAAACCTTTTATTGCACCTACTCCAAATATATAAAGTAAAAAAGCAACGATTAAAGTAGTTAGGTTAGCATCAAGGATAGTGGCAAACGCAGATTCAAAACCGGTTCTAATAGCATAAAGATTAGAAATTCCTTTATGCAGTTCCTCTTTAATTCTTTCGTAAATCAATACATTAGCATCAACAGCCATACCCATAGTGAGTATTATTCCTGCAATTCCCGGCAGAGTTAAAGTAGCTTGGAAAAGTGAAAGTAAAGCTAAAATATATAACAATGCAAGGCTTAAGGCTATATTGGCAAATAAACCAAGCACACCGTAAGACCAAACCATAAATATACACACTGCTATAAATCCTATAAGTCCTGCCTTTTTGCCCGACTCTATAGAATCAGCACCCAAATTTGGACCTATACTTCTCTCTTCAATAATTTTAAGTGGGGCAGGAAGCGAACCGGCTCGCAATAATAGTGCAAGCTCATTTGCCGACTCAATGGTAAAATTCCCTGTTATTATACCGCTTCCGCCCATAATCGCTCCGTTTATCGTTGGAGCACTGAGTAATTTATTATCTAAAACTATAGCAAGGCGTTTACCGGTATTATTTTTGGTTATTTCACCAAATATTTTACTACCTAAATTGTTGAAAGAAAAAGCAACTACCGCTTGCGAATTTTGGTCAAAAGAAGCTGAAGCGGTTGTAAGCTGATCCCCACCCAAAACAACTTTTTTCTTTATAACGACATAATACTCCCCATGACTTTTGCTATCTCCTTTAACTAGCATTGAACCTACTGGAACATGTCCTTTTACCGCTTCTTCGATATTGGCATTTTCATCAACTAAATGAAAAGTTAGCTTTGCAGTTTTTCCTAATATATTCTTCAGGTAAGAGGGATTTTCTTCACCGGGAACTTGCAGTAATATATGCTTATCGCCTTGTTTCTGTAGGGTCGGCTCTTTAGTGCCGGTACTATCAACTCTCATGCGAACGATCTCAATAGATTGGTCTACTATCTTATTAAGTAAGTCATTTAATCTAGATTCGCTGTAGCTAAGCTTTATTTTATTTTCGTTTACTTCAGCGATAATTTCTGGATCGATTTTATTAATTATTTTCTTTAACGGCTTTAATTTCTCATGCGATCTTACTTCTAATTGAATGCTATTTTGTCTAACTAACAGATTTTTATAGCTGATTTTATCCTCACGAAAATTTTTGCGTAAAGTGTCGGCAAGATTTTCCATTGAATCATTTAAGTAGGTGTCAAAATCAACATCGAGTAATAAATGGGCTCCTCCTCTAAGGTCAAGTCCTAGATTTACTGAATCATGAGGCAGAAACTTAGAGTTTACTTGCATGAAATTAGGTAAGGCACAAATAACCGCAAAAACCGTACATATAATTGAAAGAACAATTTTCCACTTAGGAAGATTTTGCACCGCTTACCTTCTTATCTTTTTTGTTGTTTTCTTTTTTTACTGCTACTTCTTTTGTACGACTAGTTATATCGATAATAGCACTTTTTAAAGCTTTAATACGTACGTCTTTAGCTATTTCGATTTCAATATTATTGTCATTTGCACTTACTTTAGTCACAATACCGTAAATGCCGCTATTTGTTAGAACTTCTTCGCCTTTTTTAACTTCACTTACTAATTTCTCTCTTTCTTTGCGTCGTGTTTCTTGTGGACGTAATAATAAGAAGTAAAATACAGCAAAAATTAAAACCATCGGTATTAAGCTTGTTAACCCTGATTGTAAAGAATTTGTTTCTACAGGCACTACCTCAGTTTCCTGTATTTCTATAGTGTCATTATTATTTGCCTGATTATCTTGCGTATTTGCTGACATATGTAATTTCCTAATTGTTGCAATAGCCTTCCTGTATAACCTCTTTCTAAAAGTAATTTGTATACCTTTGATACTTCAAGATTTGGTACGTCAAATTTTGGGCTTCGCCTTTGCTCACGTAGTTTTCTACGCTCTGCAGGCTCACCACTTATTTGGCTTCCAACTTTTGAAGTATCTGTGGTATACATCAATCCGGTACTCGCATCTCACGTACCTTTTTGTACGCTGCGGTGCTGCGTGCTGTGTTTCCTTAAAATTGCTCTTTATAAGATAGGTTATGCACTAAGTCTAATAAAATAAAAATAGCTACCTAATAGCTTTAATGCAAGGGTAAAATAATAATATTAAATGTATTTTATACTAATATAAGTTATCACAAAACCGATAAATGGCTATTTTTATGACAGTTATAACTACTAGAATGAACTAGATATTATACTTTCTAATGTTGCTAAGGAAATCGATAGACCAAAAGGATATATTATACGTAAAGCAATAGAAAGTTATATAGAAGAAAAAGCAGATTTATTAATTACTTTGTCTCGTATAGAAAAAGGAGAAGAAGTAATTTCATTAGAAGATATTAAGAAAAAATATGGTTTGGAAGATTGAATTTATGATAAACTTACTGATGTCATTTGCAAAAGGGCGTTGTTGCTTAGCTCGAAAAACATGCTCTATGTCATTCCCGCCTACGTGGGAATGACATAAAACGGAAAAAATCACTGGAGCGGGTGAAGGGATTCGAACCCTCGACTTCGACCTTGGCAAGGTAGCGCTCTACCCCTGAGCTACACCCGCTTAAATAAAATAACGGCGTTTTAATGTAAAAAGTTTAAGGGGATCAAAATTAATTACATATAAAACGCTTTAGTGCTTTTTAATCTAAGCGAATCTGAATATAAGTAATTATAAGATGAATTGCAAGTATTAAATTAGAAATTTATTGGCATTGCTAAATAAAGATAGATTATTTAATAAATTAACGCCATTGCAAGGAAATTACAAAGTATATTGACTAAGCAATCTAGTTAAAAACTCTGTAAAACTAGAATTTTTTATTATTATTTTTTTAGATTGATACGCTCCCTTCAGTCGCTCAGCTCATTACGACACCTGTCTTGAGTTAGCAATGCTATAAAATCTAATTTTGTTAAATTGACTTTTATTTTTATATAAAACAGTATAGTTCTTTATTAATTTTAACTAATCTGTAAAAAAGTATGTGAAGTTACGCAAAAGAACAAAAAAGTTTAGCTCGTAAGCAAAAAGAGGCAATAGGGCTACTATCGATAGGTACGTTTCTTGAATATTTTGATCTCATGCTCTATGTACACATGGCGGTACTACTTAACGAGCTATTTTTTCCTGAAGCCGATGCACGAGTGGCTTCTCTATATTCTGCCATTGCATATTGTGCAACATATGTATTTAGACCTATCGGTGCTTTAATATTCGGTTGGATAGGAGATACTATAGGTCGTAAGGTAACGGTCATTATTACAACTTTTTTAATGTCGCTTTGTTGTCTTATAATGGCTAATTATAAAAATTTATGCTGCAATTGGTATTACGGCGACTTTGGTAGTAACTGCGTGTCGTATCGCTCAGGGGATGTCCTTTATAGGGGAGGTAGTAGGTGCCGAGCTTTATCTAACCGAAATGAAACATTCCTCAACGTTATTGGGTGGTGGCTTCGCTTGTTGTTTTTATAACTTTAGGTGCAACCGTAGTATTGGCGGTAGGAACACTTGTTACTTCTTTTGGACTTGATTGGCGTATTGCATTTTGGTTTGGAGCAGCTATTGCTATAGTTGGTGCTGTTGTAAGGACAAATCTTAGGGAGACTCCAGATTTCATTGATGCAAAAAGACGAATAAAGAAAACTGTAGCACAAACGGGGATAGATAGTAATCAGCTAAAATCAAGCCCTATTTGGAGTGAAAAAATTAATAAACCAACAGCAATAGCTTTCTTTTTTATACATTGTGGAGCCCCGTTATGGTTTTATATTGTTTATATTTATTGCGGTAATATGCTAAAAACTCATTTAATTACAGTGCTGTTCAAGTAATTCATCAAAATTTTATTGTTTGTGGTACAGAATTAATAAGTACAATAATTGTGACTTATTTGGTTTGTAAAATACATCCTTTAAAAGTCCTTAAAGTAAGATTAATAATATTTTCTATTGTAGCCATTATGTCTCCTATCTTACTAAATAATATTTCAAATACTATTATAGAATTACTTTTATTCCAATTATTTATTGTAGTATTTGCCCCTACTACTTTTCCGGCAGGTGCAGTGTTTTATGCAAGATTTCCAGTATTAAAACGTTTTACATGCGGCAGTTTTATATTTGCTTTATCACGAGCTTTAATGTTTGCAGTTTCTTCTTTTGGAACAATTTACTTGATAGATTATTTTAATCACTGGGGATTATTATTCTTGATTATTCCAATTCTAATTGGTTATACATTTAGAGTAAATCATTTTATAAAGTTAGAGGAGGAAGCAGAGAGTTATTATTAGAAAAAGCTTTTTGTCTTTCAAGTTCAATATTAAAAACTTTTAGGCATAACTTAGCAAATTCTCGTTCTAGTTTATAATTTATATTAGCAGCGACCAAAAGAAAATTTATTAAAGTCTCTTCAACAATTTTTCTAGCTTTCTCAGGTGATTGAATTCCCAAAGTTTGCACATTATGAATTCGGTCAAATAATTTTATTAATGCCGTATTGTATCTTTTCTCTTTAATTAATAAGTTTAGGCTTTCTCCGCTACTTATCTTCCCGTAAGATTTAATTCTCGTTAGACCTTCTACGTGTTTTGCTACGTCCGGTCCAAAAATTTCGGTAATTGCTTCTTCAGTTAATTCAGTGTCTTCAATATTATCATGAAGTAAAGCGGCTTGCAGCATAATAATGTTATAAAGCTTAGGTGCTTTTTCAGCTATAAATTTAGCAAGCATAATTGTTACCTCAATCGGGTGCGAATAATAAGGATCGCCTGATTGACGCATTTGAGAACCGTGTTACGTGTATAGTAGATACCTTTTTTGATTTCGAAGATATCTATAGGATTTTCTACTTTAGTATTTAAATATTCGAGTTTATCAAGTAATTTTTTACTATAAACACCAATTTCAAACTTTTCGTTCCAAGAGCTTATTATATCTTCCATAAAAGTTATTTCTTATTTCATTATAATTTGTGGGCTATTAATCAAAAAATTAGGCATTGCCTAGAAAAAGTTGATAATTTGAAAAGTTTACGTCATTGCCACGCTCTTTGCAGTCGCTTAGCTCATGACGATATCAACCGTTTCGAGGAAATGCCAAAAATTGCAGTAATAAATAGCTGCAGATTAGGTTCTATGAAGGAAAATTAAATTAATCTATTTTTGCTATTTTTTGCTGTAAATCATAAGATTTTTTTGAAATAGGAACAACTATTACTGCAAAAATCTTATTAATTTTCGCTAAAAAATATCTGAAAATATAAATAATTTAATTTCCCTTCATAGAACCTAAAGATTATTGTTATATTATTTTAAATATTAATCCTAAAGTCAAAATATAACTATGTCAAACCGTAATAGTTTAGAAGTACAAGAGTACGCACAAGCTAGCTCCTTAAATAATACTAATCTAACTGCATCACAGGGTGAGTTAATACTAACTGTTGCAAATTTATTGTTCAAAGAGTCATATATTAATAATAATCAGAATATACAAAGAGATAATAATATATCTTATGAGAATAATATTAATAATATTATCGACTTTGAAAATCAGGATACAAGTTGTGGTATATGTAAATGTCTTAGAGCTATAGCTACTGTTTGCTGCAATGTGTATATATTTTTATTTGAATAAACACCAAATTTTACACTAAAAAAATATGAGCAAGGCTTAAGAAAGTTAGGAAACCTAGAGCATCGGTTATGGTTGTTAGAAATACACCGGAGCCTGTAGCGGGGTCTATATCAAAATAATGCAGTATTATAGGAATAGCAGAGCCGAATAATCCGGCTACTAAAAAATTTAAAATAACTGCAATAGCAAAAATAACGCTAAGATTTAAGTCAAGCAACATCACAAAGCTAAGTCCTGCTCCAATAATTGCAAGTACAAAACCGTTAAAAGCCGATACGGCTATTTCTTTTAATATAACTTTATTGACATTATTATAATGAATATCTTTATTAGCAAGGGCTCTAACCGTAACGGTCATGGCTTGTGTTCCGGCATTTCCGCCCATTGAAGCTACAATAGGCATAGTGGCTGCAAGCGTTACAAGTTTTGCAATAGTATCGTTAAAATGGTTAATGATAAGTGAGGTCATGCAGGCAGTGATTAGATTAACAAAGAGCCAAGGAAAACGATGTTTAACGGTATAAAATACATTGAAGAAAGTATCTTGAGTGTGTACCCCGCTTAATGATAATATATCTTTTCCGGCTTGTTCTTCGATAATATAAATTATATTATCGATTGATACGCTACCTACTAACTTACCGCTTTTATTTACTACCGGTACAATAGTTAAAGCATATTGTCTAAAAATGAAGCTTAGTTCATTTAAGTCGGTAAAAGCATCTGCAAGCTTAAAATCTTTGCTCATCAAATCTTTTATCAATTCATTTTTTTTGCCTTTAATTAGCGTGCTGAGAGAAATAATACCGATAGGGCGTAATTTATTATCCGTAACGATTGCCGCATAAAAGTCATTCTTTACGTTCTTGATAAAATTTAATGATTCCTCGACCGTCCATCCTTCTTGAAGATTAATAAAATCTCGCTCAATTACCCTACCTACCGTATTTTCGGGATATGTACAACCTACGGTAATTTGGTGTTTTTTTTCTTTAGTGAGATTACTTAGGATAAGGTCTTTTATATCATCGTCTAGATCGATTACTACTTCAATAGCATCTTCTATAACTAGCTTATTGATTAATTCTGCAGATTTTTTTATGCCTAAAGTTTCTATTATTAAAGGTTTACTATAAGCATTTAATGATACTAACGTTTCAGGCTTAATTTCATCCTGTAATAAAGGAATAATTATTTTATATGTTTTATTGTTAAGATTATCTAAGAAATCTGCTAAATCGGCATAATGAAGCTTGGCCAGCCTGCTTGCAGCAGCATCATAATTGTGATCTTCGATCAGATCGTTAATTTGATCAAAAATTTCAGCAAATTGATCGTGATGATCTGGTAAGATGCTTTTAAATATATTAAAATTAGGCATAGCCTATTGACCTAATAGTTTATTATAGACTTATTATAATTATTTAAAGCTGGTTAGCTAGGCTTGGCACAGAATTGTGTACAATTTGCTAATCAATATAAATCACAGAGTACAAATAAGCAATAGTTTTTATTTCAACTCCTTTTCATTTATCAGGAGTATACAATTAGCACTAACATTTGCTAACAAGAAGAACTTAGGAGTAAATATAAAATCTGAAGTGTCGAAACAGACAAAAATTTGACTTTGTGAAAAACCGGCGAATGGTGCGGTCGAGAAGACTTGAACTTCCAATCTTTTTACAGAACAGCACCCTCAATGCTGCGCGTCTACCAATTTCGCCACGACCGCTTAAGTTTTACTCTATAGCAGATTATGAGTAAAATATCAATAGAGTTCTTTTGATGTCATTTCCGCCTTTCTATGTCATTCCCGCTTCCGCGGGAATGACATAAACTAGTCATGCGACAACACCTTTAGTCGTTTGCAATGACGGCAAAGCTATTCAAGATAAATCAACAACAAAACTAGGTGTAATAGATTGCTTAACAGCAGCTTTCATTAAACTATCTAGTTTTTCATCAATATTATCAAAATCAACATGATATTCTCTAGAATTTCCGGTTAACACTAGGGCAGAGTCTATACCAAGGCGATTTGCTGCAAGTATATCGGTGTAAACAGTGTCCCCAATCATTAACATGCGATTCTTAGGGGTATTATGACATTCTTTTAAAATTTTGCTATATATTTCTTCATATGGCTTACCGCTATAAATTACTTTTCCGCCAAGTTGCTTTATTTTTTCGGCATAATAGCCGCTACAATATCTATAAACACCGTGCTGATTTATTCCAAGGTCAGGATTAGCACAAATATTGACCATTTTATGTTGTACAACAATTTTAAATAATTCATCGAATTCGTTTAAATCTAAATTTTCGTTTTCATCTCTGTAAATAGTCATTAAGAAAATATTAGCTTTGTTAATATCATCAGTGATAGGATATTGAATTCCATTTATTATATCATTTTCTAAATGTCCTAAATGATATATTACTGGTTTTTCTATACCGAACCGCTCTTTACTTTCTAGTATCATTTCTACTGCTATTTCGCCTGAGCTAATGATCATTTCCGGTTCTGCATTTAATCCCCAAGATTTAATTGTTTGATGCAGTGAAAAAATATTTCGTGGAGCATTAGTGACAAAATATACTTTTTTTCGTTCAATAATCTTATTGATATTTTGTACTACGCCCGGATAGGTACGCCCCCCTTCAATTATTACCCCCCAAAGATCGAATAAAAACACGTCATAATCATTAATTACGTCGAAAATATTTTTTAACTTTAATATATTCATTGTTATCTCGCTAATTTGGTATTGACTAGAATCAATTGATATCGTCATTGCGAGCAGCCGTAGGCTGCGTGGCAATCCCGCAAATATCCTGAGATTGCGGACGTACAGTTACTTCGTAATTTTCTTGCAATGACGTAAACTTTTTAAATTATCAATCTTTATTTTGTTATCTCGCTAATTTTAAATCAAGAAACTTTACTATTTTAATAAGTTACATTATAGTCATTTTTATTGTTTCTAGCAACAAGTAATAGAGCCAAATATATAATATGTCGGAAATTGAAGAAAAATTTAACGAATCATCATACGGTGCTGATTCCATAAAGGTTTTAAAAGGTCTTGAAGCCGTAAGAAAAAGACCGGGAATGTATATCGGGGATGTTGGAGACGGGTCGGGTCTACATCACATGATTTATGAAGTAGTCGACAACGCTATTGACGAGTCGCTTGCCGGTTATTGCAATCTAGTACGAGTAACATTAAATAAAAACGGTTCAGTAACCGTATCCGATAATGGGCGAGGTATACCCGTTGAAATTCATGAAGAAGAAGGAATATCGGCAGCTGAAGTTATTATGACACAACTTCACGCCGGCGGTAAGTTTGACCAGAACGCTTATAAGGTTGCAGGCGGTCTACACGGTGTCGGTGTATCGGTTGTAAATGCTCTTTCTGAATGGCTTGAGCTGCGTATTTGGCGTAATAATAAGGAATATTTGATTAGATTTAATAACGGTATAACGGAAGCTCCGCTTGCGGTTGTCAAAGAAAATATTGATAAAAAAGGTACGGAAGTTACTTTTTTTCCGTCTGTAGAAACGTTTACTAATATAGAATTTGATTTCGGCACTATAGAGCATCGTCTTCGTGAGCTTGCTTTTTTAAATTCAGACGTAAAGATTTTACTCGTCGATAATCGCTTTGAAGAAGTTAAAAAAGTAGAGTTTTATTATACGGGCGGTATAGAAGCTTATGTAAAATATATAGACAGAGCGAAGCACGCTATCCATCCATGTATAGTAGTTAATACGGAGAATGTTGAGTCCGGTATGAGCTTTGAGCTTGCGATGCATTGGAACGATTCTTATCATGAAAATATTTTATGCTTTACTAATAATATTAGGCAGCGTGATGGCGGAACTCATCTTAGTGCTTTCAAATCAGCGATAACGCGTGTTATTACCTCGTATCTTGATACTACGGGTCTTAATAAAAAAGCTAAAAATGACTTTAGCGGTGAAGATACTAGGGAAGGGCTATGTTGTGTGCTTTCCGTTAAAGTTCCTGATCCTAAATTTTCTTCTCAAACGAAAGATAAGCTAGTAAGCTCCGAAGTACGACCGGTTGTTGAGAATGCCGTTTATACAAAGGTTCTTGAGTGGTTTGAAGAGCATCCAGCAGAAGCTAAGGCAATTATAGCTAAGATTATGGAAGCTGCGAATGCTCGTGAAGCTGCTAGAAAAGCAAGGGAACTCACTCGAAGAAAATCAGCTTTAGAAGTCTCGAATTTACCAGGTAAACTTGCAGATTGCCATGCAAAAGATCCTGCTATTTCAGAATTGTTTATTGTTGAGGGGGACTCTGCGGGCGGTACTGCAAAGCAGGGTAGGGATAGCAAAATTCAGGCTATATTGCCTTTGCGTGGTAAAATTTTGAACGTTGAACGTGCAAGATTTGATAAAATGCTCGGTTCGGACCAAATCGGTACGTTAATTACAGCTCTTGGAATTAGTGTTGAACGAGAATTTTCCTTAGAAAAGCTTAGATACCATAAAGTTATTATTATGACCGATGCTGATGTTGACGGCTCGCACATTAGAACTTTATTACTCACGTTTTTCTATCGTCATATGCCTGAGCTAATAAATAAAGGCTATCTATATATAGCTCAGCCACCGCTTTATAAAGTAAAGAAAGGAGCAGCCGAGCTTTATTTAAAGAATGAGCAAGCGCTGCAAGATTATTTGATCAAATCAACTATTAATGATGCAACCTTAATTCTAGACTGTAAAGAGCAGTTAGTGGGTGATAATTTAGAAGAGCTAATTAATAAAGTAGTTAAGTTTAACGGCTTGCTTGACCATGCTAGCAAAAAATTTAATCGCTCAATTACCGAAATTCTTGCGATTAATGACTTACTTAATAACAAAATATTTGAGCCTGAAAGTGATTTAAGACTTAAAAAAGCTTTAGATGTTTTAAATAGCTTAGAAGATTCGCCTGATAAGACTAATTTGGAAGTTTTAAAACATGAAAATAAAATAGAGTTCTTCCGCTTTAGTAGGGGTTTAAAAGAAAGTAAAATATTATTGAAAGAGCAGTTAGCATCATTTGAGTTTGTACAAATATCAAAGCTTGCTTTAACGATTTTTGATATATTTAGTAAGCAATTAAAGCTTATAGTGAAAAGTCAGGAATTCGATATTTTAACACCGAGTCAGTTGTTAAATACCATTATAGAATGCGGAAAAAGAGGTATAAATATTCAGCGTTTTAAGGGTCTTGGTGAGATGAATTCCGACCAGCTATGGGAAACTACTCTTGACCCTACAAAAAGAACTTTGCTTCAGGTAAGAGTTGCAGAAATTGATGAAGCAGAAGGCATTTTCTCTACTTTAATGGGTGACGTTGTTGAACCTCGCAGGTTATTTATCCAAGCAAATGCGTTGAATGTCGTGAATTTGGATGTGTAGTATAATCGCTGTCATACCGTGGTTTGACCACGGTATCCAGAAAATAACTAAAAATACTAATATTAGTATTTTTAACTGGATCCCGCGATTAAGTCGCGGGATGACAATTTAATCAGTTTTTCCTCGCAATGACGTTACAATTTTATCAAAATAATTTATGCACAAATTAATTATTCACGGTGGTAAACCTCTTAAAGGTAGTATTAATATTAGCGGTGCTAAAAATGCCGTGCTACCTATTATGGCAGCGTCTATTCTTACCGATAAACTGCATATTACTAATGTTCCAAAGTTAACGGATGTTAGTACTATGAAAGATTTGCTCCGAAGTCACGGGACAGATATTGAAATAATAGAACATCAAGATGAATTTGAGCTTATAATTAATACCGAAAATATAAATAACTTTACTGCAGATTATGAAATAGTCCGTAAAATGAGAGCATCGATTTGGGTGCTTGGTCCTTTGCTTACCAAATACGGTAAAGCAAAAGTATCGCTTCCGGGTGGTTGTGCTATTGGAGCAAGGCAAGTAGATTTGCATATTGCTGTATTAAAAGCTATGGGAGCTACGATTGAAATAGAAGACGGTTATATTAACGCTTCAAGTAAAGGACGTTTAAAAGGTACTCATTTTGTTTTTGATAAAGTTTCCGTAGGTGCTACGATTAATGCAATACTTGCAGCTGTTTTAGCAGAGGGGGAAACTGTGCTTTTTAATTGCGGTCGAGAGCCGGAAATAGTTGATTTATGTAGTTGTCTTATCACAATGGGAGCCGATATTGTAGGTATCGGCACTAGCGAAATAACAATTAAAGGCAAGGATTCTTTAAATAAAGCGAGCTATAAAGTACTTTCTGATCGTATTGAAGCCGGTACTTATATGTTTGCGGCAGCTATTACTAAAGGTGATGTAAAAATTTGTGGGATTGATTACCATATTGTAGAAAATATAGCTTTAAAACTTATCGAAACAGGTATAAAAGTCGTGCCGATCAATAACGGAGTTCAAGTAACTTATGAAGGGAAATTAAATTCAGTTGATTTAGAAACTAATCCCTATCCTGGCTTTGCTACTGATTTGCAAGCACAATTTATGAGCCTTATGACGCTTAGTAGCGGTGTTTCAATGATCACCGAGAATATTTTTGAAAATCGTTTCATGCATGTCCCTGAATTATGTAGAATGGGAGCAGATATAGTAGTACGAGGTAATAAGGCGGTTGTTCGAGGTGTAGAAATATTAAAAGGCGCAGAAGTTATGGCAAGTGATCTTAGAGCTTCGGTATCGTTAATACTCGCCGGTCTTAGTACTAATAGCAAAACCGTATTACACCGAATATATCATTTAGATCGTGGCTTCCAAGATTTAGAAAAAAAATTAAGTAATTGCGGTGCAGATATAAAAAGGGTATAATATACTCGATCAACTTCAAAAATTGGCTACGTCGTTCTACAAGAGCTGCGGTACTCACGTATTAAGTATACGCTGCATTCCTTGCCTTGTGAACTCCTTGCTCTTTTTGAAGTTGATCTCCGTATACTCGTTTCCTATATTATTTGTAGTATACTATTTTTAACGGAGAAAAATTATGGCAAGAATTACAGCAGAAGATTGTAATAAAATTATACCGGATAGGTTTCGGCTTGTTGTCCTAGCAACAAGATATGCTAAATTATTAAACTATAAAGTAGAAACTAATCAAATCAAAAAAGAAAAGCGTGATAAGCCTCCTGTTATCTCATTACGTAGAATTGCTGCCGGAAAAGTATCGGTAGCTCAGTTAGAACAAGATTTAATAAATAGTCTGCGTACAAGAACTATGATAGAGTCATTTGTTAATCAAGATGAATCAGAAGATGTAGAAGAAAAATTTGAGTATTTACCTGAAGTTTATATTGGGGAAGATTATTCTGATTTAGATGATCAAATCTTTATTGATGAGAATGGCGAAGATTATAAAACCGATAAGTAAATGCTTATCGGTGTTGGTACTGATATAGTACAAATTCCTAGAATCAAAAAAATATTACATTTATATCCGGAACTTTTTGCCAAAAAAATTCTAACTTCACAGGAATTAAAACAGTTTGCTTTGTTGGGGAAAATAAACCATGCTGCTTTTTTAGCCAAGCGTTTTGCTGCTAAAGAGGCTGTTAGTAAAGCCTTTGGAGTCGGTATAGGTCAAGGTATAAATTTTAAAGATATTACTATACTAAATAATGATTTAGGTAAGCCTATAGTAGAAGTTAGCTCAAACTATACAAACAAACTCTCTCCTTTTAATATTCACCTTTCTCTTGCTGATGATTATCCTGTGTGCGTAGCATTTGCTGTGGTTGAGAGTAGTTATAATGTTATTCTTGGGTAGAGGTGTTACTGTGTGTACCCTATGTCATTCCCGCGGAGGCATTGTTGCGTGGATACCCAAACCGTTATTGCGAGGAGCGAAGCGACGTGGCAATCTCATGCAGTAATAACAAACTCCTGGGATTGCTTCGTCAAAACTTACAGTTTTTTCTCGTAATGACGATTTGGTATGCGGGGAATGCCCGCTCTCGCAATGACAAAATATAAATTACGATCCGGCTTTGCTGTCTGCTTTAGGTAACATGATTTTTAAATCAGCTTTAGCTTCTAAATCAGAAATATATTTCTTTAGTACTTCTGCAGCTAATATATTATCAATAGTTACTTTTGCTTCTTCTTTTGTTGGAATAGGCACAGGTTTTTTCTCAAGCACTTTGATAATATGCCAACCGAAATCGGTTTTTACAGGAGTTGAAACTTCATTTACTTTTAAAGCAAAAGCTTTCTTTTCAAATTCCGGTACTAACTGCCCAGGTTGATTTAGTAGAATGTAACCGATAACGCCGCCGTTTGAAGCTGAAGCTTTATCAAGAGATAACTCTTCTGCAAGCTTAGTAAAGTTTCCGCCTTTGCTTAATTTGGTTTTTATATCATTAGCTTCTTTTTGAGATTTAACTAAAATATGCGCGACTTTTATTTGTTCTTTACCTTTAAGATTACCGACATATTTATTATATTCGTCATCAAACATCTTATCTGTAATGTTAGATTTTATGTAGTTTGCTAGTAATTCTTGTTGAGCTAATTGATTTTTTGCATTTTCAAGTTTTTCTTGGAATTCTTTAGAAGAAGTAATATTTGACTTAGCAACTTCTTCTTTTAACAAAAGATTATTAACATAAATTTTTATTAATTTTTCCTGATCTTGTGGTGGAAAATCATCAAAATTTTTGATTGTTTCACCTGATTGAAGATTAAGCTGAGGCTTAAATTCTTTCATAATTTGCGATTCTTTTACTTCACCGCCTTTATAGGTAGCAACTACCTTGTCTTTATCAGCAAAAGCAATACCGGAAAGCATGCTAACTGATAAAAATATAACAGATAATTTTTTCATTTATGACTCATAATTGTATTAAATATAAGCTTAAATTTTATAAAAATAATATATAACCGTCAACAGCTATTTGAGAATATTTTATTTATTAATAATAATTTGCAAATATTTGTAGTAAAAAAATGCCTTTCAATAAAAAATTATTCATTTAAATAAAATTATAACATTTGATAATTTTATAAAATATACCTATATTTAAGTACTAAAATACTAAAAATATCATAAGGACTTTAATGCTTTCTATTTTAAAAAAACTTTTCGGTACTGCAAATGATCGTACTGTAAAAAAACTATTTTCCGAAATTACAAAAATTAACTCGCTTGAACCTGCTATACAAAAATTATCAGATGAGGAGTTGAAGAATAAAACTGTGGAGTTTAAAGAAAAGCTTAAAAACGGAGCTACTTTAGACGATATAGTATATGAGGCGTTTGCGGTAGTTAGGGAAGCAGCTAGAAGAGTTTGCGGTATGCGTCATTTTGACGTTCAGCTTATAGGCGGCCTGATATTACATCGAGGCATGATTACCGAAATGCGTACCGGTGAGGGTAAGACCTTAGTTGCAACGCTTCCTGCTTACTTAAATGCTTTAACCGGAAAAGGTGTACATGTTGTAACCGTAAATGATTATCTAGCAAGCCGTGATTCTGCTTCCATGGGTAAAATTTACAATTTTTTAGGTTTATCGGTTGGATGTATTGTTGGCGGTATGCCTGATGAGGTAAAACGAGCCGCCTATAACGCCGATATTACTCATGCAACAAATAATGAACTCGGTTTCGATTATTTAAGGGATAATATGAAGTATAGCTTGCAGGAGCGGGTACTTCGTCCTTTTAATTTTGCTATCATCGATGAGGTTGATTCGATTTTGATAGATGAAGCAAGAACGCCGCTCGTTATCTCGGGTCCGGTTAATGATAATTCAGAATTATACGGTAAAATTGATAAAATAGTACGTCTGCTTAATGCAAGTGATTTTGAAAAAGACGAAAAATTAAAAACTATCAATTTAACGGAAACCGGCATTACACATATAGAATCGCTTTTAAGTAAAGAAAATATTATAAAACCGGATACCGGTTTATATGATTTTGAGAATCTAACTTTAGTACATTATGTTAACCAAGCCTTAAGAGCTCATAATATGTTTACTGTTAATGTAGATTATTTGGTGCGTGAAGGTAAAGTAATGATTATTGATGAGTTTACCGGTCGTGTAATGGAAGGGCGTAGATATTCGGAAGGGTTACATCAAGCATTAGAAGCAAAAGAAAATGTAAAAATTCAAAATGAGAACCAAACTTTAGCATCTATTACTTTCCAAAATTATTTTCGTAATTATCCTAAATTATCGGGTATGACCGGTACGGCTATGACCGAAGCACCGGAACTAAAAGATATATATAATCTCGATGTGGTCGCAGTTCCAACCCATAATAAAGTTACAAGGCTTGACCTTGATGACGAAATTTACGGCAGTAAAAAAGAAAAATATGATGCTATCTTAAAGCTAATTAAGGATTGTTACGATCGTGGACAGCCTATACTTGTCGGTACGATAAGCATAGAAAAGTCAGAAGAACTTTCAAGCGTTTTAAATAAAGAAAAAATCCCTCATAAAGTATTAAACGCCAAATTTCATGAGCAGGAAGCTTTTATTATTGCTCAAGCAGGTAGGTTTAAGGCAGTAACGATTGCAACTAATATGGCAGGGCGCGGTACTGATATTATGCTTGGCGGTAATCCTGAAATGTTAATAGAACAGCTAGATAAGGAACATAATTATGAAGCTAAAATAGCTAAAATAAAAGCTCAAATTGCCGAAGAAAAGAAGCAGGTTATTGAGGCAGGCGGCTTATTTGTGATAGGTACGGAAAGGCATGAAAGCCGTAGGATAGATAATCAGCTAAGAGGAAGATCAGGTAGACAAGGTGATC
The DNA here is from genome assembly GCF_000284075.1 of Rickettsia rhipicephali str. 3-7-female6-CWPP. GTDB lineage: Bacteria > Pseudomonadota > Alphaproteobacteria > Rickettsiales > Rickettsiaceae > Rickettsia > Rickettsia rickettsii. The sequence goes on along the minus strand of NC_017042.1, from coordinate 922,799 downwards.
CTGGTAAAACTAAGTTTTTCCTATCGCTTGATGACGATTTAATGCGTATTTTTGCATCAGATCGTATATCAGGAGTCCTGAGAACACTTGGATTGAAAGACGGAGAGGCTATCCACCATCCGATGATTAGTCGTTCACTTGAGAAAGCGCAGCAAAAAGTGGAAGGACATAACTACGAAATGCGTAAAAATTTATTACGTTTTGATGATGTAATGAATGACCAACGTAAGATAATATACGAGCAACGTACTGAAATTATTAAATCTAAAGATAGTCACGGTTTCTTAAATAGTACTACTGAGGAACTCGCCAAAAAGATAGTATTAACTTTCATGCCGGTAGGCTCTTATAGAGAAGATTGGGATATAGAGAATTTAAGCGTAGAATTACATCGTGTTTTTGCTATAAAATTTGATCATAATGTAGTAAGTAAAAATGATGTAACGGAAGAAGAAATCACGAAGACCGTTATACAAATGGCTCATGATATATATAAGTCAAAAGAAGAAGCCTATAGTAGTGAGTTAATGCATAATGCCGTGAAATATATTTTACTAACTACCCTTGATCAAGTTTGGAAAGATCATTTATATAGCTTAGATCATTTAAGACAAGGCATATCTCTTCGAGCTTATGCCCAAAAAGACCCTCTTAGTGAGTATAAAAGAGAAGCATTTAACTTATTCGAGCAGATGCTTAATAATTTAAAAGAATTATTTATTCAAACCGTATACCATTTCCATATTGACTTAAAACATGTTCAAAAAGAAGATGTTTCGCTTGAGTATAAAAAACTTCAGAAAAATATGCGTGAGAGTCGGGAAGATCCGGCATTTAGTAAATATAACGCAGGAAGTAGCCTTGAGACTGACCTTAAACCAGTCGTATCACGCATTGACCCAAAAGATAGAAACCCTGACGATCCTACTAGTTGGGGTAGGGTATCTCGTAATGAGCTATGCCCGTGCGGTTCAGGCAAGAAATATAAATATTGTCATGGTGCACATGAATAGATGAAAACCACTTTACCTCAGCGTTCTCTAAAAATCCAAGCTAGGCTTAATTTTATAGTGCAGCAAATTCTAGATATTGCACAAGATAAAATCGCTATGATTATCTTGTATGGCTCTTTTGCAAGAGGTGATTGGGTGCGTGATCTACCTAACGGTTACCATAGCGATACCAATATTTTGATAATTCTGAAGAAAGGTAAATATAAAGGATATACTGCTTTAAGATTAAAAGATACAATATATACCAAATTAAAAAAGACAGGAGTAATAAAGCCTCAAATTATCCCATATGACTCACGAATATCAATAATTCTTGAATCAATAGATGAAGTAAACAGGCAGTTAGAAAAAGGACGTTATTTTTATACGGATATAAAAAAAGAAGGCATTCTTTTATATGATGGCAAGGAATTTACACTTAGCGAAGCTAAAGATTTCCCTTGGAGCGAGATGAAAGAAATTGCTAAAGATTACTATGAAGAATGGTTTAGAAGTGGATGCGGGTTTTTGATTGATTGCAAATATCCATTTGAAAGAGGGGAATTAAACAAAAGTGCTTTTTATCTTCATCAAGCTACGGAGAGTTTTTACAGTAGCATCTTGTTAGTTTTTTCCAATTACAAACCTAAATTGCATGATATAGAAGAATTAGGGAGTATGGCAGAAAATTATAATAGTGAGTTATTGCAAGTATTTCCTATAGCAATCCCTGAGTAAAAAGAAGGTTTTGAGTGACTTCAAAAAGCTTATGTTGACGCAAGATATGATAAAAACTATAAAATTACAAAAGAACAGCTGCTTTATTTAATCGATAGAGTAGAAAAGTTGAAAGAAATCACCGAAAGAATCTGCACGGCAAGGATTAATCAGTAGGAGTTCTCAGTATTGTCTGCGTGACTGTCTAATCATCATTGCGAGGAAAATTACAAAGTAATTGACGAAGCAATCTCAGGAGTTTGTTATTATTTCATAAGATTGCCACGCAGCCTACGGCTGCTCACAATGACGATTTGGGTATCCAAGCAAGCCTTTTGCAGGAATGACCATGAGATCTTTATCACCTTTAAGAAATACAAAGTATAAATAAGTAGAATATGATAAAAGAACTATTAAATAGTAATTTAACTCTGTTGCTAAAGTCAAATAGAGTAGTGCAAGATATTAGAACATTATGTAAAACAATGTAGCTTTGAAAATGTTTTAAAAGAGTCTATTTTTCTTGATAAAGTGGCGTAGTAAGGAGTTTAAATGAATTACGTGCAGTATCTACTACTGAACTATTTTTGGCATCTACAAATAATGCACTAAAAGTTGCTAAATGGTTAGTTGAAGAAAAAAAAAAGTAAATGTTAATGTGTAGTGATATTTTGAAGGATACTCCTTGAAATTCAGCCGCACGCACGTCACGGAAATTATAAAGTAGCAGAATATCTAATATCAAAAGGCGCTGCAGTAAACGGGAACGATGGAGCTTGGCTAGGATCACCTTTATATGAAGCGGTAAGCACTTTAATGTAGCAAAACTATTACTTAAGAACGGAGCTGAGGTGGATCAAAGAAAATCCGGAGGAATACCTTTGCGTGCGGTTGCTAAAAACGTTCGATGTATTTCTAAAGATATTAAGGATGATGAAATATATGAGCTGTTAGTATCATATGGTGCTGATATCAACGCAAAAGTAGAATTTAAAGGAGTAGGGTTTAGTATATATGATGGAAAAACGATATCAGAAATAGTAGAATTTAAAATAGCATTCGTCGGTGAAAGTGAAGTAATAACGGAAGAATAATGATGTTTTGAGATATCTTAACATATTTATAGGCATTGTCTAGAAATCGTTGATACCGTCATTGTAAGCGGCTGTAGGCTCCTGTTGCATGGATACCAAATCGTCATTGCGAGTGACTGTAAGGAGCGTGGCAATCTTATGAAATAATAACAAACTCCTGAGATTGCTTCGTCAATTACTTTGTAATTTTCCTCGCAATGACGTAAACTTTTCAAATTATTAACTTTTTCTAGGCAATGTCTATTTATCGATACGGTAGTTATTGACAAGTTTAGGAAAAAGTTTTATATTCTTCACAAGTTTAAGAAAAAGTTAATAGTATATGTCTAAAGCAAAAACAGCTTCCAAAAATAACCCGACTTCTAGGGAACAGGCTAAAGAATATTTTCATAACGGTCAGAAAATCAAACCGGTCAAGCTTATTGCTGCTCAAAAGTCTTTTCTAGCTGCCGAATATGAATCTTCCGGAGATTTAGTCGTAGGGAGCAATGGTCAGCCATTACCTTGGGGATTAGTTAAAAGCTTATCTTAATATTTTCACTTCCAAAAACCTCGCCAATAAATAATTGGGGGCATAGCTCAGGGGTAGAGCATCTGCTTTGCACGCAGAGGGTCAAGGGTTCGATTCCCTTTGCCTCCACCACTTCCGATAAGGATTTCAAGTTTTTTTGAAATTTAGTAAAAACTTTGAATGTTCCTTTTGTTTTAATTTTCACTCCATGTCTTGCTAAAAAAATATTCTGTACCTACTATTGGTTATGGGAAGTATTTATAACAGCAAAATCTAGGCAAAAACAATATAATCTACATACTCAAAAGCTTAGGTTACTATTTACTTGAGAAAGAAATACACGAAGCTTTTCTAGAACTCAGTAATTATAGTAGTGAAGAGAATAATAAATTATTAAATACAACTTAATTGACTTATTAATATTATTTTCTTATAAATTAACAAAAAAATAAGGACTATGAGTGGTACAACAAAAAATATAAATGCAAAGGGAGCAGTAAGCATGGGTCTTGATAGTTGGCTTGGCGTTACTGTAGGTGATAATATTACTCACTCTTTTTAGTTTAGATACTAATAGTAATATTTTTTAGGTATCACCGATACTATGAATTACTATAATGGCTTAGGTAGTATAGACATAAATAATGCACGTGTTAATTTTAATATAACTAATAGAGCTTGAGAAATCTAATAACAGACCTTTTAAATTGATTGTAGATGAGGATTTTTCTATAAAAATTGCAGAGTTTAACACCTATGATTCTCTTGTAATAAAGATATATCAAGGCATTGCTCTTAGAATACTAGACGAAGAATGTCCTTCTATGCCTATAACTTTGGGGCAAAATGCTAAAGTTAATTTTATCTATGAAAATGAGTAATATACTTTTACAAATCATTATCAAGATAAAATGAGTTTCCAAGATATAAATACGTTAGCAAAAATAGCTAATTTAGGGTAAAATAATGAGTTTAAAATCCGCTTGGCTTGATACGCCTCTTGGTTCTATGCTGGCAATTAGTGATACAGAGAGGCTTTATTTGCTCGATTTTGTTGAAAGTAAAGGATTAGAGTATAAAATTAAAAGACTTAAGATTAACACAAAATCGGCTATTATTGAAGATCGCACTAGACCGATTATATCAATTGAAGAGGAGCTTAAATCTTACTTTAGCGGTACTTTGCCAAAATTTAATACTCCTATATATCTTTTAGGAAGCGAATTTCAAAAATTAGTATGGCAAGAGCTAATGAATATACCTTACGGTGAAACACGAAGCTATTTAAATCAGGCTAAAGCTTTGGGCAAACCTACTTCTTATAGAGCTGTTGCAAATGCTAACGGTATGAATCAGTTAGCAATCATTGTTCCTTGTCATCGTATTATTAATAGCAATGGCGAACTTGGAGGATATGGCGGGGGATTACATCGTAAAAAATGGCTTATTGAACATGAGAGAAAATTTACAACAAATTAGAAATATTTTACTTGAGAATGCTACTATTCCTGTAGAACGTAGAACGCTATTCTTGAAAACTAGAGAAGGATAGTATAGTATGGAGAGCATGACCGATTTATTGGTGTTACCGTGCCGGCTTTACGTACAATAGCTAAAAGTTATTATAATTTGGATATGGAGGATTTAAGCCGACTTATTACTTCAGAATTTAATGAAGAGAGATTTTTAGCGTTAGCTATTTTAATTATGCAATATCAGACAGCACAAGATAAAGAGTTTTTGTATAATTTTTATTTAAACAATATAAGACACGTAAATAATTGAAGACACGTAAATAATTGGAATTTAGTGGATGCATCAGCTCATCATATAATCGGAGCTTATTTATGGGATAAAGAAAAGGATTATCTCTTTACACTAACAAAATCGGAAATTCTGTGGGAAAGACGAATAGCTATAGTTGCTACTTGGTATTTTATCAAAAATAATACATTAGATACGACTTTTGAAATAGCAAAATTACTCTTAAACGATAAACATGATTTAATGCATAAAGCAGTAGGTTGGATGCTACGTGAAGCAGAAAAAAAAGATGAAAAACAATTAATAGATTTTTGGGATCGCTATAGTTTACAAATGCCAAGAACCGCAGTTCGTTATGCTATAGAGAGATTACCACAAGAATTGTACAAAAAATATCTTTTAAAAAACTAGATTTATATTTAATCTATGCTAATATTTCATTTTAATTTATTAAGGGTATTATTATGCTAAAAACATTACTAATTAGTTTTATAACTTTAATTTGTGCAATAAGCTATGCTGATAACCAAACAGCTCAAAATCCTAATTCTACAAATGCTTCTTCTGATCAGCCCGATGATTTACCTGCAGAGGCAGCCGTTCACTTTGCACAGCCTTGGGCAAGACCTACAACAAATGTGCAAGGTAAAGTTAGCAATTCTGCTATGTATTTTACATTAATAAATAGTAGAAATAAGAGTTATAATTTAGTGAATATATCTTCAGATAAGATAAGTGGAATAGAAATTCATCAAACAATTAATGATCAAGGGGTTAGTAAAATGGTAAAAGTGGATTATCCATTTTCAATTGCCGGTAATATTAATGTTGATTTTAAGCCCGGTGGCATGCATATTATGCTTTATGACCCAAAAGTAGATTTAAATGTAGGAGATGAGTTTAAAATAACCTTTTTCTTTGATGACAATACACGAAAAATAGTGAATGTTAAAGTCGCAAATGATAATCCATATAATAAAACGGGGAATTGAAGGTTATTGTTGCATGGTTCACTCTTCTATGTCATGCCCGCAAAGGCGGAAATAATTTTTATATCAATATTAAGGTTATTTTTTCTGGATTCCGGCTTTTAGCTAAGAATGACATAGGAAACTATACACATGACCCTAGAAATTACCGGAAGTGAGTTAATTAAATCTAAACTTATAGATGCTCCTGAACGTTCAGGGGTTTATCGAATGTTTGACGTTAACAAGCAAGTTATCTATGTCGGTAAAGCTAAAAATTTAAAGAAACGCCTTACTAATTACATTAAAAGCGATTTAGATAATAAGACGCTTCGGATGATTGCAAATACTTGTTTTTTAGAGTATAGCATCACTAATTCCGAGGTTGAAGCACTACTTTTAGAAGCACAGCTAATCAAGAAATTTCAGCCGAAATTTAATATTCTTCTTAAGGACTACAAGTCTTTTCCTTTCATTAAGTTACGTTTAGATCATGATTTCCCGCAATTACTAAAATATCGAGGTAAAACTCTAAGTGACGGGAAGTTTTTTGGTCCTTTTGCCTCGAGTGTGGAAGTTAATACTACTTTGACCGAACTACAAAAAATTTTTAAATTACGTTCCTGCACGGATAATTACTTTAATTCACGTACTCGCCCTTGCTTACAATATGAAATAAAACGTTGTTATGCTCCTTGCGTCGGTAAAATAAACAAGGAAGTCTATAGAGACTTAGTAACTCAGGTTAAAGATTTCTTACAAGGTCGCACTAAAGAACTCCAAGAGAACCTATCTAGAAAGATGGAAGAGCTAAGTAGTCAGATGCGTTTTGAAGAGGCGGCAGAAATTAGAGATCGCATTAAAGCACTTAGTTATGTGCAGCTTAAGGCAGGGGTTTCAGATGTCGTTAAAGACGCAGATATAATCGCTATTGTGGAAAAGAACGGGCATTATTGCGTGGAAGTGTTTTTATATAGGGCAGGGCAAGCATGTGGTAATATTCCTTATTTTCCTACTTCTACTGAAAATAGTACCAAAGAAGAAGTATTAGAATATTTTTTATTACAATTTTACCAAAAACAACACGTGCCTGCAGAAATTATAATTAATCATGAAATTAATGATAAAGAGGTAATAGAGGCGATTAAGAAAATCAACAATATACTTCAGCTTAATATTACAGTACCTAATAAAGGTGGTAAGGCTAAATTAGTTCAAAATGCCGAGACAAATGCTTTATTTTCTCTAGAGCAGTATTTGAAGAAATTTGCAAAAAATCAAGAGATTATGTTTGAAATTAAAGAGCTATTTGGTCTTTCTGAAATTCCTGAAAGAATTGAGATTTATGATAATAGCCATATTCAAGGTAAGTTTGCGGTTGGAGTGATGGTAGTTGCTGGTAAAGTCGGTTTTGATAAAAAAGAATATCGGGTTTTTAATGTCAATGCTCCCTCTCTCGTATGTCATTCCCGCGAAAGCGGGGATCCAAAAAGGTTAATGGATCCCCGCTTTCGCGGGAATGATGGCATAAAGAACTGCGGGGGTGACATAAAAGGTGACGATTATGAGATGCTCCGGCAAGTCCTAACAAGGCGGCTTGCAAGGTTAAGGCAAGAGCCGCATAAATTGCCAAGCTTAATGATTATAGACGGCGGCAAAGGGCATTTAGGCGTCGTTAAAGAGGTGATGGATAAATTTGAAATGAATATTCCTTTTGTTTGTATGTCAAAAGGAGTAGATAGAAATGCCGGTCTTGAACAGTTCCATGTGATAGGTAAGGAAATATTTACTCTAGATAAGAATTTGCCGGTTATGAAATATTTACAAATCTTGCGAGATGAGGCACATAATTTTGCCATAAAGAATCATAGACTAGGTAGATCACGTGCTATAAAAATATCAAGCCTTGACGATATAGAGGGCGTAGGTGAAACTCGTAAAAAAGCATTACTGCATTATTTCGGTTCGTATAAAGCAGTATGCGACGCAACCATAGATGAGCTTGCTAAAGTAAATGGTATCAACAAGTCACTTGCTGAGATGATTTTTAATGTTTTGCACAGAAAAAACTAATATTATAACTCATGAAAAACCTAGTTGTATGAGTTGCGATGTCATTCCCGCGTAGGCGGGAATCCAGTCACTAAAAAGTCTAGACATACTAAATTTTAAAAATTAAAAGCTCGATTTATCCTACTTGTCACTGAATTCCCGCTTCCTCAGGAATGACATCGAGCAGGTTTCTGGATTCATGCAATAAGGCTAGCTTTTTATATCCTTAATAGGATCTTTAAGTTCTTGGCATGCTTCGCCTATTAATTTAGGTTCATCATTCTGAGATAAATCATTAATGTTAAATTTAGTTAAGTCAGGATAATATGGAGTCATTGTACCATGAATAGAATAATTTAAAGCTCCTGTCATTAAAGAGTTAACAGCATCATTTTTTTGCTTAGTAGAGTAATACATATTACGCATATTTTCTGAATACGTAGCTATTATCAGCTAAAGTGCTGCCATTAACGTCATCACGTGAATTAAGCTTAAATTTTATTCTCCCATTCTCGTCTTCAATAGGAATTATTATGCTATATTTTCCTTCAATACTATTGTGCTTAGACATAAAATCCTCATAATTCAATTATTAACCTTGAGTTAATATATTAAATTATTTAAAACTTCAAGTAAATATATAATATATTTTATATGACTTGCCTCGTAATGACATTAGAATACCACCATCCTAGAATAAATATCACAAGACTCGCCATCGTCCCTATAAACACTCCTCTAAGGTTGAAATATTGCAACGATAAAGAATAATATTCCCATATTAAGAAGGTAGCTGCTCCGCCAAGTGATGATAAGATCATTATAGTTTTAGATGTTTTGATACCAAAAAGCGTTGTTATTAACGGTATTAATATTACCGGTCCCCAGAAACCAGTGAAGAATACTACTAAGTCAATTACATTACTAAATTTTAAAGCTACAATTATTGCAACACTTCCTATTATAACGTTAATAATTCGAGCAATTAATAATAATTGTTGCTGATTTTTAACCTTAAAAATAGGATTGATTATATCTTTAACAATAGCTATAGAAGTAACGTTTAAATCAGAATCAGCAGTAGACATAACGGCAGCTAAGAGTCCGCTCATTACTATCCCTTGAATTAAAGTCGGGATGATTTGGTTGATTAAATAAGGTAATACTAAATTTGACGGTTGGTTTGGATAAAGCTTATAAGCAATTAAACCATTTAAAGTAATGCAAATCAAGAAGAAAAAATATATAGCGGATTTTGCATATATTGCTTTAGTTGTTTGCGTAGGATTTTTATTAATTAAAGCTCTTTGAATAAATGTAGGATATAGATTCATGACGCTAAAGCTTAAAGCTGCTGCAATTGTATAAGAAAGTAGGTTGCTCTGATCAAAATTTGCATTTTCCGTAGGTAGGTTATTAATAAAATCTACAAAACCGATTTTATTTAAACTGATAAAAGTTATGGTTGGTATAGCGATTATCATCGCCAAAAATTGTAGTAAATTAGTAAAAACAATAGATTGTAAACCGCCTATTGTAGTATATATAAGTACTATACTATAACTTAAAATTACCCCATTTACATAATTTATTTCTAAGATATATTGAAAAATATAGCCGCTTACGCTTATTTGAGCAGCCAAAAACCCCACTGAAACGATAACCGAACTAACCCCTCCGATAAAACGACCTATATTACCGTAATATGTACTCAGGATATCGCCGATGCTTTCAGCTCCGTAATGTTTGGCAATTAAAGGCACTATATAGATTGCAATTAATATATCTATAGGTATTGTAAGTATAAGAGCGTAAGCATAATATTCATGCCCCAAAAAAGCCTTTTCCATAATGCCGAAAGTGGTGGCTCCTCCGACAGAACTTGCAAATATCGTAGCTATTAATAACAGCTTACTATTTTGCGCTTTACTTTCAACATTTGCATAGTTCTTAAAACTACTATGTTTAGCTTGGTAATATATACCAATAAGTAGAATAGATATTAGGTATATGAATACGATAATATTATCAATAGGTAAATTAAACATAAATTAGATTTTAAAGCTCAAACTGAGCATTTGTTCACAATATATATTTAGGCAAGAATGCTAGATTTATAATTATGTGTCATAATCTGTTTCAAGAAGTTCAGTATCCGGTGTCCAAATATCTTGGTTGGGATCATATTTATATATCTTACCGTGGGGTTTAATTTTTTTGCAGTAGTTTTTTTCTTTAGGGGATAGTTAGCGTTTGATTGAGTTGTAGTTTTTATATTTTTACAATATTTATGTATTTTAAAAATACCTATTTTAAGTTGTGGCATAATTAACCTTTATTTATGTAAAAAATAAAATCATTATTAACATTAATCAATAATTATTTCAAATAAAACATAATAAAAATTAATAAGTCAATATTTTTTAAATTAACCTATATTAAAATAGTTCTATAGGTCATTATTGAGTATGTTTAAGAAACCTATTCATGTACTTCACCAGCTAATTCAAGTCCCAACTCTTCAGGATTTTCATCAGCAACCACAACAATTTTAGATATTCTTGAACTGGTATAGAAATTTGTGGTATCATTTAATTTTTCTATATCTTTAGTGGTAACAGGAGAATTATCTATTGTGCTAGAATTATTATTTTGAGACGCTATTGCAAGGCTTAAAAAAGCTTTTAATTCAGGGTTATCATCGGGTACTAATTCTATTAGTTTTTTATCTCGATGATCTGCTCCATATTATTAGTAATTTAACCATTTCTGTGTAGCCTTCATGAATAACTAATTGAAGAGGTGTATATCCATCTAAATCTTTTAACTCTGTTGAAGCTTCTTTTTCTAGTAAAAATTCAGCTATATCATAAAGTTTGCGGTAAATAGCCTTATGTAGAACTGTATGATTAAACGAATTTTGAATATTGATATCATCACCTTGATCTAAAGCCTTTTTTATAAGATGTTTTAGTTGAGCGGTTTGAAAAAACTTGGATTGGTAAAAGCTCCGTAAGTGATGTGAAACTGTTCGAATAGTTTATCTAGTGTAATGTAGCTGGAGTCTTGTGCAAAAGATGAAGATATCAGTGGTACTTCTTGAATGGCTGATAAACTAATGCTAGGGATAAAATTGGAAGAAGAAATAGGAGTTAGGGTGTCGTCTGCTCTAGTAAGGTAACATCCAGACACCATACCTGTATTATAAGAAGATGTTTGTTCTGTTATTAGAGTAGCCATGTTCGTTTCTATTTCTCTAACTTTAGCCGTAAAATTACTATAATCATTTACCTTAAATTAATATATTAAATAATATGAATTTTCAAGGTGAAAATCACTTAAAAAAAATCCATAAAATCATTGGATTAAGCTTTGTTGTATGGTTCGATGTCATTCCTGTATGGCGTTGTTGTGTGGATCAATTCCCCCTCTTTCATCCCACGACTTGATCGCGGAATCCATTCTAAAATACTAATATTAGTATTTTAAATTATTTTTTTGGATACCGTGGTCAAGCCACGGTATGACATCTTAATAATTTAACTCATCCTTGTTAAAAACCCTTGACTCCTTGATATTCCTATAATATCCTATAATTTTCCATTAAATCCCAAATTAACCCAAATTACACCAATGAATGTATTTTTATCTAAGTATGTAAATGGTGTTGATAAAAAGAATAGGGTGTCGGTGCCGGCGAATTACCGTGCGGTACTAGGGAAAGAATTATTTAACGGTGTAATTGCTTATCCGTCGATTAGGAATAATTGTATAGAGGTGTGCGGTATTTCGCATATCGAGAAATTAAGGCAGATGATAGAGACGCTTGATCCTTATTCTGAGGAGCGTGATGCGTTTGAGACTATGATATTCGGGGAAGCTGTACAACTTTCCTTTGATGGGGAGGGAAGAGTGATATTGCCGCAATCTTTAATGAAGCATGCAGGAATCGAAGAGCAAGCATGTTTTGTAGGTAAAGGGGTGATTTTTGAGATTTGGCAGCCGCAGAATTTTGAGAAATATTTAAATGCCGCTCAAAAAATTGCTCATGAAAAGCGGTTAACTCTAAGGAATGCTCATTAATGATACAATCTCACGTGCCTGTAATGCTAAATGAAATGTTAGAGGCCTTAAGCCCAAAAGACGGTGAGTCTTATTTAGATTGTACGTTTGGAGCAGGAGGATATAGCAAAGCAATATTAGAAAGCTGTAACTGTTATGTCACAGCCTTGGATCGTGATCCAAACGTGATTAAAAGAGCCGAAGAAATTCAGCAAAATTACGGTGAGAGATTTGATTTTGTAGAAACGAATTTTGCGGATAGTTTTGCAAAGCTTAAGGAAAAAAAATTTGATGGGATAGTGCTGGATTTAGGCGTTTCATCAATGCAGTTAGATATAGCAGATAGAGGATTTTCGTTTTTGCATGATGGACCACTCGATATGCGTATGAGCGGGCAAGGGCTTAGTGCCGAGGAGTTTGTAAATACGGCAGAGGAAAAAGAGCTAGCTGACGTAATTTACAAATACGGAGATGAGAGCTTTTCACGCAGAATTGCTAAGAGAATTGTAGAATATAGAAAAACGGCGAGAATTGATAGTACAGGCAAGTTAGCCAAGATTGTTAGAAGTAGTATAGGATTTAGAAAAGGCAAAATTGATCCTGCAACTAAAACCTTTCAAGCCATTAGGATTTATGTAAACGATGAGCTTGGGGAGTTAGAGCAGTTTTTAGTGAATGTAAAAAATATATTAAAGAAAGACGGACGTTTAGTGGTGGTGTCTTTTCACTCTTTAGAAGATAGGATAGTTAAGAATTTCTTTAAAGAAAATTCGGAAAAGCCGGTAGTAAGATCAAAATATGCTAAAGACGACATGACGATTGATCCAAATAAATGGCTTAAGATTATTACTAACAAAGCTCTAGCATCGTCAGATAAGGAAGTAGGGCTAAATATTAGAGCGAGATCGGCAAAACTGCGAGCAGCAAAAGCGATATATGAGTAATTAATTATGAGTATAAGAAAGCTTCACTATTTAACATTATTGATAACAATTATAGCAATATGTAGTTTGTTTAGCATAAAGGAGCGAGTCTCAACTCTTGATTATCAATTAAGTAGCGTTGTAAAACAGATAAATAGTGAGAATAATAATATTCATATTTTAAAAGCAGAGCAAGCTTATCTACTTTTGCCGGCTAGATTGGAAAAACTTGCGGCGGCTTATTTAAAATTAGAAACAGTTAAATCTTATCAAATGATAAAAGATCCGTTAGGGCCAAATATCGATCAAAATATTAAATTTAATCATAATATTAGTATTTCCAAGAGTAGTAAATGGCGTTACAAAAGAATTACAAATAATAAGTATATACAGACTGTTTCGAGTAGAGTGAAGGATACTCGATGAACTTCAAAAATTGGCTACGTCATCCTACAAGTACTGCGGTACTCACGTATTAAGTATACGCTCTGTTCCTCGTCTTGTGGATTCCTTGCTCTTTTTGAAGTTGATCTTCGTATCTTAGTAGGATTGTTGCATGGATTGGAAAAAGCGTTCGATGTCATTCCCACGTAGGCGGGAATCTAGGGTAAAGCGAGATAAATCGAGCTTTTCAAAAAATCTTGATTTCAAAGATTTTTTACTTTTCAAATCAAGTTTTGAAAAGGTTTAAAAGTACTGGATTCCCGCTTTCGCGGGAATGACATAAGGATTGCGGAAATATTAGTGTTTGAAACACCATAAATAACATATGAAACAAATTTTGGAAAAATGGAAACCTGCAATTAAAAGTCTAATAATTTGGAATGTTTGTAGTAAAAATATAAAAATCCGATTATTAATGGTTATTTGTGGCTTTTCTTTTCTTTTTTGTACTTTATCTTACAGATTGATAATCGTTGCTACGAATGTTTACGATAAAAATATTAATTCCTTTAAAAAAAATCATCAATTTAGAAAAGAAATAGTTGATCGAAACGGTAATTTATTAGCAGTGAACCTACCTTCTGCCTCATTATTTGCTAATCCACAAATAGTACTTGATCCTGAAACTTCCGTAAAAAAGCTAGCAGAAATTCTACCTGATATTAATAAAGCTAAATTACTTGCAGAACTTAAGTCAAATAAAAGCTTTATATGGGTAAAAAGGGATTTACTACCTAGTCAGCAAGAAAAGATAACTAGCCTTGGGTTACTTGGTTTTGAATTTGAAGAAGAGCAGAAACGAATTTATACCTTTTCTAATTTATTGTCGCATGTTGTCGGTTATGTAGGTAGAGACTCGGTAGGGCTTAGTGGCTTAGAGCTCGCTTATGATAAGTATTTAACTAATTCTGATTATGAATTAAACGAACCAAAGAATCGGAAAGAACCGCTTCAATTATCTATTGATATCAGATTACAAAGTATTTTAAGTGAGGAGATTGATAAAACTTTAAAGCAATTTAAGGCCATAGGAGCAGTAGGCATTATTGCTGATCCAAATAATGGCGAGATTTTAGCATTAGTAAATAAGCCTGATTTCGATCCGCATTATCCGAGTTTAGCCAAACCGGAAGAGCTGTTTAATATAGCAAGTCTCGGCATTTACGAAATGGGTTCGGTGTTTAAGGCATTAACTATGGCAGTCGGCTTTGATACCGGTGCAATAAATATGAATGATGCTTATGATATAAGCTATATGAAAGTAGGAGGATTCCAGCTTAAGGATTATACGCCAAGACAAGGATGGCATAGTGTACCTGAGATTTTTCTATATTCTTCAAATATTGGCACAAGTCAAATTATGCTTGAAATCGGTAAAAGCAATTTTAAAAAATACCTAAAGAAATTAGGTCTATTAGATCAGTTACAAATAGAATTACCTGAACGAGGTACTCCATTATTTCCTTCTGAGAAAAGATGGAATGAGTTAACGAGTGTTACTATGTCGTACGGCTACGGCATTTCGATTAGCCCTTTGCATTTTGTTAGAGCAATGTTACCGGTTGTTAACGGCGGTACTTTATATGATCTTACTTTATTAAAAAGAAAGGATGAAAAAGTAATAGGTACAAAAGTTTTTAGTGAAAATACCTCTACCCAAATGAAGAAATTATTTAGATCGGTAGTAAAAGAAGGTAACGGTAAAAGAGCAGAGGTCAAAGGCTATCTTATCGGCGGTAAGACCGGTACGGCAGAAAAACTTTCACAAGGGGCAGGGGGAAAAAAGAAATATCTAAAAAATAGTAGAGCGTCATCGTTTTTAGGTATGCTGCCTGCATCTAACCCGCAATATATTATTTTTATTAGATTTGATGAGCCGAAACCGACTAAAGAAAGCTTTGGCTTTGCAACCGCAAGCTGGACGGCTGCCCCTACTGCCGGTAGAGTATTTGAACGTATGATATCTTTATATGGTTTAGAACCGATAGAACAAAGTGAGGAAGAAAGTTAAAATATTACCTAATAATTATAGATTTTGTCATTGTGCGCAGGCATTGTTGCGTAGATCGGTAAAACCTACTTGATGTCATCCCCGCCTATGCGGGAATGACATAAAACGATCTGTGCAACAAAAAGCCTAAATTTTCTGGCAATGACGCATTTATAAGCTAAAAAGGAGGTTTTTATGTCAAAAAATAAAAATATAACAGATAAACCTAGTATACCTATCCTACAGCTTAATTTGATCCTACGACAACAATAAATAATATTATATCAAAACAACTATTTATATCCACAAGTTCCGAGGAACAAGAAGAATTAGAGCTTAGCGGTAATGATAAAAGACCTAACTCTAGTTGTTGTGAGTTATTGTAGAATCCATATTCATTTTTTAAAACTGTACAAAATAGAAAATTAATTTATATTTTGTATACGGTTGATATGGTGATTGGGTGGCTTCGATTTTTCTATTGTCACCCCGTGGCTTGACCACGGGGTCCAGTAAAAATGACCACACAAAATGTTGTTTATATAGATCCCGCGATCAAGTCGTGGGATGACAACCTAATTGCCGATCAAGCCATGGTATGACACAGTACAAAACTAATATAACAAAAAACTATTTATGTTAAAGATAAAACAGGAAATATATAAAAATAGCTTACAAATAATATTAAAATTGCTGTTTGCTTTGCTATGTTTTTTTATAATATTATTTCCGTTAGTGAGTTATAAAATAAGTATTCAAAGCAGAATCTTTCCGGCGATGGAAATTATATTTATTTATTATTTTATGTCGTTATATTCCTTAAATATTTTTAGCATATTTTTTCTCGGTCTATTTATAGATCAAATAAGCGGTATGCCTATCGGTACAAATTCGCTAGTTTTTTTATCGGCATATACGATTTATAAATTATCTTCAAAATATTTTGTAGCTAAAAACTATTTAATAAATTTCATTATTTTTTGCCTTTATTGTTTATTTATATTGAATTTTAAATATTTACTAATAACAATCAAGAAGCTAGAACTAGAAGCAGACGGATATTTAATAATTTTTTTTCAATTTTTAACAACTATATTTTCTTATAATATAATTCGTCTTATACTTGATTCTCCTATGAATTACTTTAAAAAGTATGCTAAATAAGAAAATACTACATGGTGAGTTAATTTCACGAAGAGCATTTATAATTGGATTAGGTAAACTCGGATTTTTATCGTTGCTTGGAATAAGAATGTTTTATTTACAGCTTATTAAAAGCGAAGAATATAAGACTTTATCGGATAAGAATCGTATTAATTTCGTTGTACTTCCACCGACTAGAGGAAGAATTTACGATTTAGACGGCAATATTTTAGCTACTAATAAACCATGTTATCAGCTAGTAATAGATAGGAGCATTAATAGTAATTATAGGGATGAATTAGAAATAATTAGTAATATTCTAAATTTATCTCCGGAAAAATATAATTATATTAAGCAAAAAATTAAAAAATCTAGTCGCCACACTCCTTTAATAATATTTGATCAGCTTGATTGGCAGCAAGTATCAATGATTGAAGAACAAAAGCATAAACTCGCTTCAATATTTATTGATATAGGTTATTTAAGGTTTTATCCTTTTTCAAGCGTTACTTCTCATTTAATCGGTTATCTTGGTCAAATAAATGAGCAAGAGAAGCGGGAATTAAATATACATAGTTTAAGCAATTTTAATATCGGTAAATCCGGTATTGAAAAATATTACGATAACAAACTACGAGGAGAATTTGGTTATAAAAAAGTTGAAGTAAACGCTTACGGTAAGCAGGTAAGAGAAATAGCAGGAATCCCTACTAAATCGGGTGAAGATATGCATTTAAATATCGATGCGTCTCTTCAGCAAAATATCCAGCAATATTTAAATCCCAAAGGTTCTTCGGCAATAGTTATGGATACTAAAACCGGACATGTACTAATTTGTGCTTCCACCCCGGGTTTTGAATCAAATCATTTCAGTAAATTATCGGAAAATTATTGGCAAAGTTTAACGAGTGATCCTTATAAGCCTTTAATTAATAAGGTAATACAAAATTCTTATCCTCCAGGCTCGGTTTTTAAAATAATTACCGTACTTGCAGCTCTTGAAGTAGGCATTAATCCTAATAAAACCGTTTTTTGCGACGGTAGCTCTGCTCTTGGTACTAATAGTTTTAGATGTTGGAATCATAGCGGACATGGAACGTTAGATATGATGTCTGCTTTAAAGCATTCTTGTAATATTTATATGTATGAATTAGCAAGAATAATAGGTCCGGATAAAATTCTTGAAGTTGCAAGAGAATTTGGCCTCGGCTCAAAAACCGGTATTGATTTAGCTCCTGAAAGTAGCGGGTTTGTACCGTCAAAAGAGTGGAAAAAGAAAAAGTTAAAGCTTCCTTGGTCAATAGGAGATAGTTTTAATTTAGCAATCGGACAGGGGTTTTTAGGGGTAACACCGATGCAGCTTGCAAGGTTTATTACGGCTATTGCAAGTAACGGTAAACTGTATACGCCTAGAATATTAAAAAATGATCCGGAATTTTATAATGTCAATATTAAGCCCGAAAATATCACAATAATCCAAGAAAGTTTGTATAATACCGTTAATGTTGCGGGAGGTACGGCGTATTATAATAGAATTTTAGGCAAAAATAAGCAGCTCGCTGGTAAAACCGGTACTTCGCAGGTGCAAGGCAAACTAAATGCTAAAGATGATTTAAGCCGTAAATCTATTGCTTGGGAGAGGCGTAATCATGCCTTGTTCTTAGGCTTCGCTCCTTATCACGATCCTAGTTATTCTGTTACCGTCTTTATTGATCATGGCGGAGGCGGTAGTAAAGCCGCCGCCCCTGTAGCTCGTAAAATTATGTCGGACGTGTTGGATAAGTATTTATAGCTTTTTTCAGTTTGTAGTTTGTGCTATTATGTGTCGTAATGTGTTATTAATTAAAGATAGGTCACAAGATGGCAAGACTGAATTTAACTGTTCTCCGGACGAACTAAATAATAGTTTACATAGTCAGCAAAAAACTTAGACAGATCAAAAGGGTATATAATAGTCCGTAAAGCAATTGAATATTATCTACAGGAAATACAAAAAGATTCAGAAGATGCTAAAATTGCTTTGCAAAGAATTAATGCCCCTGATTTTAAAACTTACACTACTGACGAAGTTAGGGAATGGTTAAAAAAGAAAAATGTTTAAAGTTATATGAGAAAATAAGGTATGTGCAGAATTAGCTGAATTGTGCGGTATCCAGAAAACAACTTAAAATACTAATAATATTAGTATTTTTAACTAGACTCCGTGATCCAGAAACTAGGTGACAATGGTAGAACTGACCCACGCGGGTAATGCTAGCCTTTATATAATTATATCTTAACTCATATCAAAAAATACTTTATTTTAGTTAGTAGTTTATGTTATTAATAACTAGGCTTTACGTGCGGAAAATTAAATTAATCTATTTTTTGTTGTAAATCATAAGATTTTTTTGAAATAGGAATAACTATTATTGCAAAAATCTTATTAATTTTCTTTTACAAAACCTAGGAATTATTATAGAGGTATATATGTCTAAGAAAAAGCAGGACGATCAAATAATAAAAGAATTAGAAGAAAGACTAGCAAAACTTAAAGGCACTCCTCCATCACTTGAAGAATTAGAAGAAAGGTTTGCAAAGCTCCAAGATAGACCTTATATCCCCACGAAAAAATCCGGTAATGAAGTAGATGATCTAATTGAGCAGCTGCAATCTGAGCTTAAACTAGAACAAAAAAGTAAAAGCCTTAATGATCAAAAAGACCAAGCAATACGTGATAGGCTAGATAAATTAAGAGAAGACAGCCCTATAACGCAAAAAAAGACACCTATAGATCTTTCTTTTAATGATACTAAATCAATAATTACCGATACTATAGATGCTCAGGCAGATATAGCTAGTTCATATGCTAATCGCTCTACCGAGTTAGAGGAGAAAAAAGCATTACTCCATTTAGCTAATAATCTAACTGAAGCGAGAGATATTATTAGGGATATACCCCCTATATCTAAAGAATATGCGCCTAAATTATTAGATGTTATTGCTAGTGGGTTAGGTAAAATTTATGAAGGAATAAAGAAAATAGCTGCGCCTGCAGTTAATATTATAAAAGAAATAGGTAGTAGTTTTGTTAATTCGATTAAATCACTTTCTCAAAAATCTTCCAAGCAACAAATAAAATTAAAGAAGTTATATAGAACATATATTGATTTGAAAGGAATAAAGCCAAAGATAAAAGAAGAGTTTCTTAAAAAACATTATGAGCGAATTGATCAGCTACAAACTCCTAAGGAAATATTTGTAGAAACTGCCAAAATTACTAAATCTATAAGGATAGCCGGAAAACAAAAGATAAATAATCTTAAACAACAACAAATTATTAATAGAATGAAGCAGCAAAGTCCTACTGCTTTTATAAATAATAATTCATTTACACCGTCTAATACTCCTACTAATAAAGCAAGGTCTTCAAAGAGCAACCAAAGGTAAATGCTATGTCATTCCTGCGAAAGCAGGAATCTAGAAAAATAACCCTTAATATTGGACAAAATTATACCTTTAACAAAATAAGCATATAAAAAATTTTTTATATGTTTTACTGGATTCCCGCTTTCGCGGAATGACATAAAGAGCATTTACTGATCCACGCAACAATGCCACGCGGGGATGACATACTGAATGTTCTTATAAGGACCAAGGTATTTAAAAATTATTCTACCCCTTTCATTCCGCTTGTCTTAGCTTTATCAAACGAAGTATCTTTAATTGCTGCTTCGGTAAAATCGGTATTTGTTAGGTCGGAATTATTAAAGCGCGCCTGATCAATTTTAGTTGATTTAAATATACTATCTGTTAATATTGAGTTTGAAAAATCTGTTTTAGTAAGTATTGCTGCAGAAAAATTAGCCTCTTTTAAAATGGAATTTTTTATTACCGTATTTGTTAGGTTAGCATTTTTAAAGATACTATTTGAAAAATCTACTCTATCAAATATTAAGTTGCTCAAGTCAAAATTTGTTAAATTCATATTTGCTAAGTGAGTTATTTTTTGCAAATCTTTTACCGAATTTATTACTATATTATTTGGTAGAATTTTGCTCGAATTATCACTATTTAAAATAATATTATTAGAAACATTAGTATTAATAAAACCGGAATACGCTTGGTAGTTAATATTATTTATTTGCGAATTAGAAAGGATGGAGTTAATAACCACAGTATTTGTTAGATTGGAATTTATTAGAGCTACTTGGTTTAAATTGCCTAAAGTAATTTTAACATCTGAAAAATTTACGTTTTGTATTAAAGATTTAGAAAAATTTATATTATTAAATTGTCCGTTAGTTATATTTGAGTTTATTATTTCACTGCTATTTAAGTCACTATTAATCACTATAAATTGTTTAAAATCATTATTGCTAAAAATATTATTAGTATAGCTAATATTATCTAAAGTAATATTTGAGCCTTTAGTTTTATTAATCCTTACAAAATTAGCATTACTATTTTTTATTGATAAATTATTAAATTTATTATCGTTTAGACTCATATTATTTAATATAGCATTATCGATTTTAAAATGATTTAAAACTGAACTACTAATTGTACTATTTTGTAAATCACATTTAGTAAGGCTAATATTTTGTAATGTTGAATCTTGAAAGGAAGTGTATGAAAAGAAAGAGTTATTACTTTGTACGTTATTAAAATTTACTTCATTAAAAATACTTTGTGTGAAGTTAGAATCCTTAATTATTACTGCTGTTAATTTCGTTTGACTTAGGTCGCTAGATTCAAAATAATTATTAGTAAAATTGGTATTATTTATTACACTTTTTTCTAAATTCGTACCGTAAAATATTGAATTTGTTATATTAGTATTTTTAAAGCTGTTATTCTTTAGGTTAGCTTTTTGAAAATTAACACCGTCGATAGTATTATTGCTCCATAATACATGACTAAATTTAGAATTTTCAAAGTTGACATTTATTATAGTAGTTTTATTAAAAGCAGTATCGCTAAAATTTGATTGAACAAAATTTGTATTTTGTAATGTTATATTGTGAAAAATTGAACCTTGAAAGTCAGAATTATATCCGGAAATATTTTTTATTACCGAATCTGCAAAATTACTTTCTTGAATTATAGCATTTGTAAGTATTGCTTTTTCTAAATTGCTACCTGCAAAATCAGCACGTAATATTTCGCAGGAAGTCAAATCTATTCCTGATAAATCTTCATTTATTAGCTTTACTCCTATTAATTTTACTCCTTTTAAATTTGAACCGAACTTCTCTTTAAGGTTCACTTTAAGGTTTTTAGCATTTTGCGATATTATATAATTCCGAATTACCGTGCTTTGGCTATCCGTAAGTAATCCGTTCGCATCACGAGTAGATTCGGAGCAGTTGCTTAATAACAAATAAATAGTAATTATTGATATGACTTTAAGCATTTGCTTCCTCATATTCTTCTTCATGTATTCTATTTGTAGGAGGTATATGTAAGCTTAATAATTTTAATTTACGATGCAAAGCCGATCTTTCCATACCGACAAATGAGGATGTTTTTGAAATATTATTATTAAAACGACTCATTTGTGCCGATAGATATTGACGCTCAAAAACTTCTCTAGCTTCTCTAAGCGGCATAGATAACATATCAAAGCTATCTTCAAGTTTTGTAAGATTAGTACTATTTGCTAATATTTCAGAAGGTATCATATAAGGTTTGATAATTTCCTTACTACCTGTAGTTAACGGATTCATAATTAAAGTCCATTCAACAACGTTACGTAATTGTCTAATATTGCCTGGCCATTCATAGGATTGAAGAGCAGAGATAGTTTCATCGGCAAAGCTACGTTCTTTTAAACCTGAAAATTTTGAAAGTTGCTTAACAAAATATTTAACGAGTAGCGGTATATCTTCTTTTCTTTCATATAATGAAGGTACTTTTAGAGAGGATACATTAAGGCGATAATATAGATCTTCTAGGAATTTGCCGTTATTAATTTCATCTTGGATATTTTTAGAAGTACCGGTGATAATTTTTATATCAACTTTAATATTTTTTCCGCAAGGTTTTGTAATAGTTTGATCTTTAAGGAATTTTAATAATTTTACTTGGATAGGAATAGGAATATTACTGACCTCATCTATATATAAAGTACCGTTATTGGCAAATTCTAAGATAGTAGGGCGTCGTTTATTATTATTTGCCTGCTTTTCCGATTCGCCGAATAATTCTTGATTGATTTTTTCCGTAGTCATACAGGTAGGGCTGAAAATAATGAACGGATTATTAACCCTTTTAGATTGTTTATGAATTAATCTTGCTGCAAGTTCTTTACCGCTACCGACTTTACCGTGAATCATTATACGACTGCTAGAGTTAGCTGCCTTTTCTATTTCCATTTTATATTTTAAAGTTACCGAACATCCGCCTACTAATTCAGTTTTATCTATAACCTTTGATTTTAAATCTATATTTTCGCGTTTTAACTTTGTTACTTCACAAGCTCTTGTAAGTAAAATAACTAATTTATCATTATTAAACGGTTTTTCTATATAATCGTAAGCACCCATTTTTATAGCATTTACTGCTGTTTCTATAGTACCGTGACCGCTAATAATTATTACCGGCATTAAAGGATAGCGTTTTTTAATTATCTCTAAAATTCCAAGCCCGTCAATTTCGCTTCCTTGAAGCCAAATATCAAGTATAACTGCAGAGACCGGTTTTTCGGAAAGTATTTTAAGGGCTTGAGTACTATTAGCGGCAACCTTAGGGTTAAAACCTTCATCTTTCAAATTTGCAGCAATGAGATTTCGTATACTCTCTTCATCGTCTACTATTAAAACATCTAGTTGTGACATTACAATTTACCTTAAAAATATTAATATTAGGTTCTTGCGTATGATTTCTAATTGATTTACTATTTCACGATATTTTTTGCTGCAAATTATAAGATTTTTTTGAAAAAATTAGTTATTCATATTTCAAAAAAATCTTATAATTGCAGCAAAAAATATCGTGAAATAGTAAATCAATTAGAAATCATACGCAAGAACCTAAATATATATACGTTAATGCCGAATGTAAAAGAAAGCAACATTTTTTTATAACATTTTTGTCACAATAGCTATTTATAATGTAAAGGTTGGCTAAGATTACATAATATTAAAATTATTTAAGGAATTTTAATTAATTTTATTTGCAGTTTGTAGTGTTATAAATGATTATATATAATGAGAGGGGTAGGATATCCAAGTCGTCATTGCGAGCGACCGTAGGGAGTGTGGCAATCTCATGAAATAATGACAAGCTCCTGAGATTGCTTCGTTAATTGCTATGCAATTTCCTCGCAATGACGACGACGATTGTGTATCCAACAGTAAAACCGATTTTAAAAATTATGCTTAACATCTTTTTAATTATTATTTCATTATTTATTTGCTTAATAACCTACCTCTTTATCAGCAAAACGGATATTTTTACAAATTTATTGATTTTAAATAGCTTTACGACTTTAGCGAGTTTATTTATTTGTTGTTTAGGTTTATACTCAGGCAATAGTTCATATTTGGATATAGCAATTATTTATTTTCTTCTAAGCTTTATAGCAACAAACGGATATTTAAAATATTTCATAAATGAATCGAATGAAAAAAAAACAGATTGATAGACATCTTTCCAAATTACCTCTAGAAGTAGAGTTTGGGAAGATGTCTAATACGGTAATTTTAGGGTGCGGTCTTAGCGGTATGCTAACGGCGCTTTCTTTTGCACAAAAGGGTATAAAAACTACTATATTTGAGAGTAAATCGGTAAAAAGCCCAGAGTTTTTTAAAGATATAAGAACTACTGCTTTAACGCCGCATTCTAAAAATTTCTTATTCTCTATTGATATATGGGAAGAGCTTGAGCAGTGTGTAGCAGAAATGCAAGACATATATGTAGTAGATAATAAGGATTCAGAGATATTAGACTTACGAAATGACGTTGACGCTGTACTTGGATATGTGGTTAAGAATAGCGACTTTAAAAAAATGCTATTGTCAAAAATAACTAATAATCCGTTGATAACATTAATTGATAATAATCAATATCAAGAGGTTATAAGCCATAATGACTACTCGATTATAAAATTTGATGATAAACAAATTAAGTGTAATTTATTAATTATATGTGACGGAGCAAATTCAAAAGTGAGGTCTTATTACTTTGCTAATGAAATTGAGAAACCTTATCAAACTGCTCTTACATTTAATATTAAGCATGAAAAGCCGCATGAAAATTGTGCTATGGAGCATTTCCTGCCGCTTGGTCCTTTTGCTTTGCTGCCTTTAAAAGATCAATATGCTTCATCCGTAATATGGTCCACTTCTTCTGATCAGGCTGTTTTAATTGTTAATTTGCCTGTAGAAGAAGTTAGATTTTTAACTCAAAGAAATGCCGGTAATTCCCTAGGTAAAATTACTATTGATAGTGAGATTAGTAGCTTTCCACTAAAAGCCCGTATAGCAAATAGATATTTTCATAACCGTATAGTGCTTATTGCCGACACTGCCCACACAGTACATCCGCTCGCCGGACAAGGGCTTAATCAGGGCATAAAGGATATAGAGATTTTGAGTATGATAGTTAGTAATAATGGCACATTACAAGAATATCAAAAGCTAAGGCAAGAGGATAATTTTATTATGTATAAGCTGACTGATGAGTTAAATAATATTTTTTCAAATTATTCCAAAAATTTAAGATGTTTAAGACAAATAGGATTTAAGGTGATAAATAATTTTAAACCTGTAAAAAACTTGATTACTAGCTATGCGATGGGGAAGAGGTGAGTGTTCTTTTGTATCATTTCTAGCTAGTGCTGATGTCATTCCCGCGAAAGTGGGAATCCAGTAATCAAGAATCGATAAAAGCATTGTTTGTTTATATTTTTTAAAAGATGGATTCCCGCTTTCGCGGGAATGACATAGAATGTGAAATAACATAGAACATAATTTTATGAGATATGCATGAGTAAAGAAAATTTAAGCAGTAAATCATCTATTAATACTCCTGAAGAAGGAATAAAAAATGCAGCAGAAGATAATAAGCTTAAATCTTCAATAAATACCCCTGAAAGAGTAGAGCTTTTAGAAGCAGCACAAACAAAAGCTTCTGAGCCTCCACAGGAACGGCAATTGTAAAATAAGCCAGCAGGAAAAAGAACGCTG
This sequence comes from Rickettsia rhipicephali str. 3-7-female6-CWPP, assembly GCF_000284075.1. GTDB lineage: Bacteria > Pseudomonadota > Alphaproteobacteria > Rickettsiales > Rickettsiaceae > Rickettsia > Rickettsia rickettsii. Next base: position 896,969 of record NC_017042.1, on the reverse strand, counting down.
CAAGAGGATACGGCACTTTACGGTGCTAGTAGAGTTGCTCGTGCTGGAATCGCTGCAAGTGGAGTAGCAATCGAAGTGGTACAGGAGGGCAGCAAAGTTATCGCTAGTCCTACTCATATTAGTAGAAGGAGTAATTAACGTGGGAGAAAAAGTAGCAAAAGCTTATGATCCGGTTGATAAACTTCAGCAAGGTGCAAAAATTAAAGAAAAAGGTCCCCCAAGTCCCGGTTTAGCCGATAAGGCATTAAATAAAATCAGGACACTACCCGGTGGTGAAACTGCAGCAAATGTTCTAGAGAAAACATATAAAACATTAGGTAGTAAAGCAGTAAGACGTGCGGCTAGAATTGGCGGCATCGCAGTATCGTTAGTCCTTAATCCCACTCCCGTCGGGGTTGGGCTTGCTGCACTTTCTTTATTAGCCGTTGCTTACAATGTTGGAAAAGAAACTTTAGAAGTAAAAGAAGATAAGCGTTTAGATAGAAAGAAAAAAACTTTAGAAAATATTAAAGCTAATTATGTGAAGCAAGCAGAGTTAGTAGTTACTACTCATATTGTTAAAATATACATTTGAAATACCTTTGAATCCTGCTCTAAATATTAAAGGTTTTGCTTTCCCTAGCGGTCATATGAGCAGCGGCGTAGTATTTTACGGTTGGTTTTTTGCAAATATTAGATATTCCTTATTAAGAATAATAATAGTAGTGATTTTAACCGGTATGGGATTTTCGCTGATTTATAATAAGGGCTATCATTATCCGGTTGATATTATTGCATCTATAACAATTGGAATAATGGTTATTGCTGTTATATATAGTGTAACCAAAGAAGAGATTATTCAAAAATACCCTTATATGTTTGGAGCGTTTTTATGGCTATTAACTGTACCGATGGTAGCTTATCTTAAAATTATTGATGTGAATTGTCTTGCTTGGGTATGGACGGTATTTTGGGGATTACTCGGTTTTACTATTTCTGGGGGACTGTTTAAATATTTTGATTTTCCTCAATCAAAATTAAATCGTTTTATTAATTTAGCTATAATTGTCGCTTCAGTAGCTTTGATTGAATATGTTAATTATTTATTCTACATCTGCTTTTTGTTTAACATATTTATTAAGACCTTTTGGAGCTTTAATATTTGGTTGGATAGGAGACACTATAGGACGTAAAACAACAATTATTACTACTATAATGTCTATATCTTGTTAATTATGGCTACTTTGCCCTCATATGAAGTAATAGGAATTAAAGCTGTATGGTTTAGTAACAGCTTGTCGAGTTATTCAAGGAATGGCTTCTATGGGTGAAATAGTAGGTGCGGAATTATATTTAGCAGAAACTATACAGCTACCTGCAAGATACATGGCTGTATCTATTATCGGAGTTTTTGGAACATTAGGAGCAAAATTTGCTCTAGGAATAGTAGCCTTAGTTACCTCTTATAGTTTAAACTAGCGTTTAGCATTTTTTGTGGTGCTATTGTTGCTTTTATTGGTTCTATAGCTAGAACAAATTTAAGAGAAACTCCTGAATTTGTCGATGCTAGAAGAAGAATTAAAAAGACTTTTGATAATTATATTTAGCTTTTTTTTCCTTAGTTATCCCTACTTTATTAAATAATATAACTACTGCTTACCAATTATTTATTTTTCAAGCATTTATTGGGGTATGTGCTCCTACAGGATTTACAGCATTTGCTATTTTCTGTATGAACTTTCCTGTTTTTAAACGTTTTTTATATACTAGCGTTATTTTTGCAATTTCACGTGCTTTAATGTATGCTTTGGCATTGTTTTCCTAACAAATTATTTTGCTTACTGGGGGCTATTAATTATAATTTTGCCTGTTCTCGTGGGTTATGGTTTTGGTATAAATCATTTTAAAAAGTTAGAGATAAATGCTGGAAATTATTATTAGAATAAAAATCATAATGATTTTCTAACGCGCTTAAGACATTTAAATAAAGATGAACAATTTTATTTTCTAGCTGATAACTTATAGTAATAGGTAAAAATGCAATAAGTGTTTCTTTAATAATTTTTATTTGTTTTTCTATAGATTTTGCTCCTAAAGCTTGTAAATTATAAAGACGATCAAATAGTTTTACAATAATTAATTCTATTTTAGCACTACAATACAAAAAGTTGATCGTATCTGCAGCACTAATTTTAGTATCAATTTTAATTCTTGTTAATGCTTCTACATTGTGAGCGATATCTTTATTAAAAATTTCAGTTTCATCTCTTTAGTAAGATTAGTATCTTCTATAGTATCATGTAGTAAACTAGTAATAATAATATCGGCTGTGAAAAATTTTGTTTCTTTATAAGCTGTAAACTCTGCTACCATAATCGCCACTTCGATTGGATGCGAATAATACGGATCGCCCGACTGACGCATTTGTGAGCCGTGATATTTACGAGTATAGAAAATGCCTTTTTTAACTTCCTCTATATCGACGGGGTTTTTTGCTTTAGTGTTTAAATATTCAAGTTTATCAAGTAGTTTCTTAGCATAAACGCAAACTTCAAACTTTTCTTTCCAAGAGTTTATATCTTCCGTAAAAAGTTATTTTTTATTAGACTTATTGCATAACGTAGTTTTAATAAAAAGGCATTTGAAGGAAACACGAAGCACAGCACTGTAGCGTACACTATATAGTACGTGAGGATTTGAGCATCGGATTGACGTACAAATTACCTTTAGAAACAAGTTATGCAATAAGTCTATTGTTATTAATAATAGTTGATTATAATTAAAGCAAAAATTATAAAATTGTAATAACAAAATAATTTTTAACTTTAAATATATTAGTAACTATTGGTTACCTTATATTGAAGCAACTTCATTCTGTTTTGTTATTTGCTTTTTTTCTATTAAGCTTTTTCTCTGCATTCCCTACTTTTGCGGGGATGACATCGAAGGCTTTTTAAAAATTGTCCGGTACTATATATGGTGGTACCGCTTACCCAATTAAAGGCATTTCATCATTGGAAGTGGAGCCACCGGCTAAAAAAGTTACAGTTTATTAAATTATATTACTTTTTATTTAGATTACATTTGAGAATATTTAATTTATGTGTTAACTTATATAAATATCTTATAATTTTTTTAAAAATAAATACTCATCTAGCTTAGCTTCCTAGTAAAGTATAAAGTCAGAATAAATTATTATTTTTGTTGTCAGATTATGATTTAATTATAATTGTAATGGCAATAACATTTATAGTTATGTTTGGCTTATTAGTGCGTAATATGGAGTCTTATCATGAAAGATCAATTTACGTTGGTTGCTAATTAGAACATATTTTCCATTCACTGCAACATTAAAAATTTCGTACAATTCTCAAACCATATCTAACTTCATTACTTAAATATATTAGAAGAGATGATCAGTATAATCTCATAAACATAAAATATAAGTTGAAAAATATAAAAAATTTAGTAATTTATTAATAATTCTAAAATAGAAATACAGAATTAGAAAAATATTATTAATTTAAAACAAGAGTTTAATATGAGAGAAGTGGTACAAGAGTTAAAGAAGAGAGAAGATTTAAAACGTCCTTTGGAATAAACAGTTTGACCTAGCATAGATGATGTTAAGAAAGATGAGTCTCCCAAAAGACAAAAAATTGACCTCAGTCGAAATGATTTATTGTTGCAGTAAGAATAATGATCCTGAAATTGTTCGTGTAGAACTTACCTTATGAAGAAGATAGTAGTTTTTTGTCAATTGTAATTAAAACTTTAGAGAAAAATACTGTAGTAAAAGAAATTGATTTATATGGCAGTAACCTTAGTAACGATGATATAAAAAATCTAAGCAAAATTGTAAAGTTAAATTAAATATCACATTTAAACCTGAATTCTACTTCTTTAGATATTATAATACCTCTCTTGAATATTTATCTTTAAATTCTATTTCGCTGAAAATAGAAGATTTAAGAATATTAATAGATGCTATTAAAAACCACCCTAATTTAAGTTCTTTAGCATTAGGTAGTAGTGAAGTAGGAAATAAAGGAGCAGCAATTATTAGTGAGTTGTTTCATTCAAAACTACCGTTAAAATCCTTAGATATAGGACAAATTAATATTACTGCCGAAGGGATAGACGTTATCGCAAATAATATTAGCATTGCAAAATTAATGTCGTTAAATTTAGGGTATAATAACCTTAGAAACGAGGGAGTCATAAAATTACTTCATGCTTTAATGGCTAAAATATAATTAATATTAAATGAAACAAGAATCTCCGAAAAAAGTGTAGAAGTAATTAGAAGTTTTTAACCTCAACAGCTATTGATACTTTAGATTTAAAACAAATAACTTAGGGGATGGAATAAAATATATAGCATCTCCTTTAAAATTAAAGCCATGGTTAAAAACTCTAAATCTTAATAACAATAATTTAACCCATAATAATATAAAAGAACTTACTACTGCATTAACCGAAAATAAAGCGTTAGAAACTTTACTAATAAGCAATAATATTGAAATAGGAGATCTAGGTTTTGAAGTAATAGCGAACATGCTACAAAAAACAATTCTCTAAAAAAATTAGCTCTTATGAACATTAAATTAGGAGATTTAGGAGCCGCCTATCTATCTTGCTACAGTATTTCTTTATCACAAAGATCACCTACAACATATAAAGGAATTAGATCTAAGAGATAATAACATAACCAATTTTGGTGCGGAAAGCTTAAAAAGCATTCCAGGTAACATGACGATTTTAGTAGACGGTAATTTGATAATTCAATATTTGAGAAAAGCGTTGAGGCTTTAGGAGAAAATAATTAAAATTATAAAATAATATTTATATGGCAAATCTAACAAATGCACAGAATGAAAGGTTAACAGTAGAGTTTGTTAAATATGTAGATAGCCAGACAGTAGAGGATATCATAAGAGATAAAAAATCGAGAGAGGCTTTATTAAAAAGTATTATATTAAACGAATCTATATCTACCTTAAAAATCCTTACTGAACACTATAAGAAAATACACAAAAATAATAGTGAAGCCCTTGATGAAAGTTTTAAAAAATTAGCAGTTCTAGCGGTTTTAGCAGGTAAAACAGAAAAGATTATTCCAAAAGAACTTGTTTCTTATATGGCATTTCATGTTGGATTTGCTGACGAGAATCCTACCCATGGGCTATTAAATGACAACAACAACTCAAATCTGCAGAATTTTGCATATGCTTTCCGTACTCGACTTAACTCAAAGATTATAAAAGAAAATGATACTCCTTTACAAAATAGACGCTTTGATGCCTTAGGTAGGTTAATTCAATATAATAGCCAATGTAGTGCCGTATGTTTTGACGGCAAACAAATTTTAGTAGCGTTCAACGAATTACATAATTCTAGTTGTGAACACAAATAAAGTTGAACAAATTGAGACACATACCACAAAAGTTTTTAAATATTTACACGATTATGCTACTTACACAGCTTTACCTACAGAAGAGAAAAAAAATTTTCTACAACAACAAAATCTATCTACTCCTACTCAACGAAAAGCGCTACTTCTAGATGCTGCACAATATTATTATAAAAATAATAGTGACCATAAGGGTATATTACCACGCATTTTGCAAGAGCTAGAAAAATATCCGAATAAATAATCAAGAGGTTCAACAAAAAGTCTGTAATGTAACCAGTGCAAGTCCAAAAGTAGTTAAGGCAGTAGCTAGAGCTAGAAGAGATTTGATGAAATGAGAATAATACAGTAATAAAAGCACAACTTCCAGATCATGATAATCAATTAAGTGCGGAAATATACATAGGATTGTCTAAATTTTGTTATATTAGTTGTGATTTAATTATAAATAAAGAAAAATGTAGATTTGCATTTTACTGATAAGAGTAAACAAAAACACTTAATACCGCTTAATATTACTACTAGCGGAGGAAATGGAGTAGGATATGAATGGGCTTTAATAGATGCTATAAGAAAAAATCCTGACTGGTTAGAAGATTTTCTAGGTAAAACAGCATATGAAAAATATAACGCTTTATCAGAACAGGAGAAGAAAATAGCAATTAACGGTATAGTAAGATATATAGGAAAAGGGGAATTCAAGATTAAGGACGCCCCGCTTAAAATAAACCCGGAGAAAGAACATAGCAAAGATAAAGAAAATGAACCTTTGAAAAAACAGAAACAAAAGAAATTGACTGCTGACACTTCTTCTAGTGAAGCTGAAGCACAAAATAAACCTAAAAAAAGATAATAACAGCGACGAAGAACTAAGTATAATCCGTAAACCTATAAATTTTTATGATAACATTACGGCAGTCCCTTCAAAAAGCCTAAATCCTACTTCTTCCCGTTTTCAACCACTTGGCAGCTCACCTCAAGATACTCCAAGCTCTGTTGCTACTGATGATGTAGAAAGTGATGAAATGAGCTCTACACCTAACAGTATTGAGGAGTTGTAAAGTAAAAGCTCTAGCGCTTCTCAAGACTTATTATCTAGCAGCAGTAGTGAGGAAGAACTAATATTTAATAGGAACATATTACCTACCGGATAATGAGTCGCCACGTAAAAGTTCTAGCATAAATACAAATAAACGCAAACATAGTGCCAGTGAGAATGAAGAGTTAACGCTAAGTGATAGCGAAGATGAGGCACTTAATAGCAGTGTTAAGAAGCAGTTAAGTAAAAAACTTAAAGTAAGCAACTTTGATGAGGTGATGCCCATACTTTTTGATCTAGTCAAAAACTTGCAGTTTAGTAATCTTACTCGCGTCGAAAAAGAAAACCTTACTAATTTATTATTACAAGAAGAGCTAAATGTAAATGGAAAATATAATTGAACCGAGCGTTTAGCGGCTGTAAATGATAATAAAGAGTTACTGAATAAGTTTGATAGGGAAGCGGTAATTACGGCAAATATAGATTTTAAAGCAATTGATACAAAAGCAGCTGCAAAAACAGGCTCAGTAGAAAGTAGAGCAGAACATAATCATTTAACTGATCATACTAATAACACTAAAGCACTAATCGCTGAAATTCAAGCAGGTACTATTAATAAAAATACGGTAATAGCTATTGAACGTAAGCAATATGGCGAAAATCTCGGTATGCAAGACGTAATTAAAATAACAACTATATTAGAGTATAATGAAAAAAATCCTGATACTCCTACAACACTACCTGCAGAACTAGAAAATACACCTATATTACAAGATGCTCTTTTATATAAGATAGCTAAAGAAAATAAAATTAAAATTATCAGTTTAGAAGGTAAAAATCTAAAACACTTAAAAGATACACCGCTTTATAATGAGAATCGTGAACAATATATGACGAGCGTAATTAATGAGATGCGTGGTAAAGGATATAATGTAATTGCAAGTGTCGGCTCTAGTCATCTGGTTAATTTAGAGAAAAACTTAGAAAACAGTAAAAACATGATATAGGATTTAGTCACATACTTAGAAAATACTACAGAAAGCTTTAAATATGGGAAGTGCCATTTCAACAGGAATGGTTAACATAAGGGCAAGCACTAAAGGTAATAGTATGGTACAACGGAAAGCTTTAAACGATCAGTCAAAAAGAAATATCTCAACTGGGAGATAACTCTATATAGAAGAAAAATCTTTATTTCCCGGGAATAAATGTGTTTCTTTTCACTTGGTAAAGCTAAATCCACCTCGCTCAAAATATAGCCCGTTCCAGCTTACGGCATTTCACTAAGCCTTTAAGTTCTTTATCCTTTACATAGGTAATTGTGTTTAAGAAGTCAAGATAAGAGCTAACTTTTTGGCTTTTCCTTTTTCTACAAGTCTTTTATAAAAAGGTTTAACTGCAGAATTTATATCTTACAGACGTAACAGCTGCCATATATAATGCTGCCCGCATCGTTTTTCTACCACCTTTATTAGTTTTTGCTAACCTAACACTTAAACCTGAAAAGCTTGATTTTATGCTACGTCCGCCGTTTGATTTATTCATAAAAGTGAAAGAAATTGAAGAATGGCGCACCCGAGAGGAGTCGAACCCCTAACCTTATGATCCGTAGTCATATACTCTATCCAATTGAGCTACGGGTGCTAAGTTTGAAGTACTTATTTCTAAGCCTTATTTCTTGTTGCTAACATACGAAGAAGCATATATAAAAGCATAGCATTTGTCAAGAAACATAGAGTGTTCTTTTATGTTTCTCTGAATAATAAAATATCAATTAATAGTTGAATTATCATAAATTATCATATTATATATTGTATATAGAGGTGCATAAATTGATATGAGAAAAAAATGAATAAAATAAAATTAATCATAATTTACTTACTTTGGATTAATATGACTGCACAAGCAGACAATATATCGGAAAGTGCTAAAAAAAATTTAGCGGTAATTAACTCTTTAAATGTTGAGGAAAAGTGGCAGAAAGGTAATGTAATAAATTGTAAGTTGGGAGAAACTTTATTAGAAGAAACAGAAAAATATAACTCTCCTAAGTTAAAGCGTTTGACTCATTGTAGTTGTTTTGCGTATGTTGCTAGTGCAGCCTTGGGGCTTCCAAATCAGTCTTGACTTCCTCATCCTGAAAGCGATAAAGAATTTATACCTACTTTATCAAATAAGCAAGCTGAGTGGCTTGAAACAGACGGAATAAAGAACGGATGGAATTTTGTTAAAGCAGGAAATCGTGATGATAGTTTTATTCAAGCACAAAAATTTGCTAATCAAGGATATTTTGTGGTATCCGTATATAAAAATGCTCTAATCCAAAAAGAGCAGGGCATATTGCAGTTGTAGTACCAAGTAGTAAGGATATAGAGAAAATAAAAAATGAAGGACCGGACACGGCTCAAGCCGGTAATATTACTGTAGCTCTTTGAAAAAGGGTTTTAGGAATAAAAAAGACGCATTTAAAAACAACGAAATAAAATTTTATTATTATAAAATATAACAGATATCAGTAAGGTAACAAGACAGTTTTTATTCTATGTCATTCCCGTGGAGCATTGCCTGTGTGGATCGATTTCCTGTTGTCATACCGTGGCTTGACCACGGGATCCATAAATATGATAAAAAAATACTAGTATTTTTAACTGGACCCAGTAGGTACAGCCTTACGGGGTGACAATGGTGGAATCGATCCACACAGGCAATGTTTTCCTGCAGTAGCGGGAACCCCCAGTGTTTTAAGTTATTTTTTTTGGATACCGTGGTCAAACCACGGGATGACACAGTGGATTTTACTGATTCACGCAACAATGTCTTGCGGGAATGACGCCGATTTATGTAACAACGTCCCTGGTTTGCAGGAATGACATAATCAGCTTTTTTAGTTATTGGCTATTTTAGAGATTTATGCAACAGCATCTACCCATGAAATTTCTATGCTACCGGTTAGATCCACTTGAGGAGTTTCGCTGTAGCTTGGTAAGTTATCATACACAAGATGAGCTAAGTCGGCTATTCCGTTTACACTATCCCTGCTGTATTTGCATAAGCAAATTTTGCTGCTTCTATTCCTGTATAAGTCGTATTTTTTAATAACTCAAATGTGTTCTCCGGCGAATATGCAAGAGCTGCTCCAATACAAATCCCCATGGCAACTGTAGGATGAGCATAAAATCTCCATGCAGCCGTTGATATTGCTGCTTTTACAAATGTAGATATAGCCCATCCAAAAGCGTGTCCTGTCATTACTTTACCGGCTACTACTTTATAAGCACAAGCACCCATAAAAGCACTACCAAGTACTTTATAACCGTAACCGGTTGCTGTAGCAGCACAACCTACAGCAGCTTCTGTAGCATTAGCAAAATACTCAAATGTTGCTTCAGACACTTTTACTCCTGCATATGTAGTCGAATTATTTACTACTTTTTCAGGTGATATGTTATTAGAAACTGTATTTAAATAGATAGCTAAACATAATTTTTCCCCTTTAAAAATTTTGATTAAATTTAATTTTTACCTAAAAAAGTAATAATCAATTAATATATTCTAACTGAATATTATAATGCGTTATTGATAGTTCCTTTTTTTGTCTTAAGTGCATTACGCACTAATAGACTGTCGCATGTCAAGAGAAAATATTAATTATTTCTTAAAAAATAAATTTTTATTACTATACCTAACAACCATATTCTATCATTGACCGTCTATCTCATATGTGGTTATGTCTATACTATTCTAAAAAATATTATATGTAATGATGTTATTTAAAATAAATCCTGAATGGATATTGAATTTTAGAAGTGAAATTTAACTAGCTGGTTTAAAATATTTCCCTTTTTCGCTAGTGATTATTTTTACATTACAATTATTGCGATTGCTTACTGGTTAAATCCAAGAAAGAGATTATTTTTGGATTTAGGCTGGCTTATATCATTTGCAATATTATTGAATGTTATTATTAAAAAGGCTTTTTCTATTCCTCGTCCGCCTAGTATATTACATATGTTACCTATTAATGATGGAGCATTTGGTTTCCCTAGTGGAGATGTACAGGTGGCTACTATTTTCTTTATGATAATATTTTTATCATTTAATTCAAAAACGTTAAAAATAATATCTATCACAATGATTATTAATATTATGCTTTCACGCCTATATCTTGGAGTACATAGTATATATGATGTTATAAGGCGGTATAATTTTTGGAGTGTTAATTGTTTTAGTTTATAGAAGTAATTTTATGCAAGCACAAATAAGTAGATGGGGAAATAGTGCTAAATCTTATTATTGTATATTAGCTTTTGTGATAGGTATATGTTTCTTTTTATGGAAAGACAGTCCTTTTCCCTTACTGCTTTTATTACCAATAGGAACTTATATTGGGTTATGGTATCGTATATATTTGTTTTAAATACTGATTTGATCTTAAATAATGCTCAAAAAACTATAGGTATAATTATTAGTTTCATTCTGGTTATTCTTTTTTATAAAACTTTTCCTATAATAAAAAATTCAACAATATTATTTAATTTTACACTTTTGCTTAAATTTGCTTTATTACCTGTTTTGATTTATATTTTACTTCCTATGATGCAAAGAGAACTAAAAATAGATTAAATTAAATTTCTTTCACCAAATCCAATGTACAGATTTATAACTATTCGCATGATAATCTAATATATCAAGTATTGACAAAGTACATACATTTTTTATTATAAATATAACATTGAAAATGGTTGTATTATGAGTATCAAACTAGATTCTTACGAACAAGATATTGAAGATAATTTTGAAAAGCAGCAAAAAATTGATGATAGAAGTGAAATAGCTTTGCTTTAAAAATTTGCAAAAGCACATCTTAGTAAAAAAAGATCTGTTACTATTAGGATTGCAGAACATGACATAGAAGCAATAAAAATTAAAGCTTCTAAGCATGGTTTGCCTTATCAGACCTATCTTAATATGCTAATTCATTCAGACGCTACTAAACTCTAAATATTATGACCAAGTATAGATATAATCATGAAAAGAACGTTAAGTTATTGCATGAGCGTGGTATAGGCTTTGAAGAAATAATACAGTCGATTGCTGATGGTAATTTATTAGATATTAAATTACATCATAATCAAGAGAAATATAAAGGTCAAAAAATTTTATATGTTTGAATGATTGCGCAAGTATATGCAGTACTTTATATAAAAGGTGATAAAGATGCTATTTTCCTTAACACTTTATTTCCTAGCAGAAAAGCCAAAAAGGAATTTTTAAAAAATAAGAAATAATATATGCGTTTTATAGAAGAATTTATAAATAAAGGATATTTTCATCAATGTACCGATTTGGATCGGTTAACTGCTATAACGAAAGAAACAAAAATAGCTGCGTATATAGGCTTTGACTGTACTGCTACATCACTCCACATCGGTAGTTTAATGCAGATAATGATTCTGCGATTGCTTCAGCAGTACGGGCATAAGCCTATTGTAATTATCGGCGGCGGTACAAGTAAAATCGGTGATCCTACTTGGAAAGACGAAGTGCGCAAAATTTTAAGCAAAGAAGATATAGCTAAAAATGCCGAAGGCATTAAAAAATCTTTGTCGAAGTTTATCAAATTCGGTGACGGTAAAAGTGATGCTATTATGCTGGATAACGCAGAGTGGTTAGATTCATTCAATTATCTAGATTTTCTACGGGATTTCGGTAGCTATTTCTCGGTAAACCGTATGCTGACTATGGATTCGGTAAAACTAAGGCTTGAGCGTGAGCAGCATTTAAGCTTCTTAGAATTTAACTATATGTTATTGCAAGCCTATGATTTTTACTATTTAAGCAAGCATTACAATTGCAGCTTGCAGCTTGGCGGTAGTGATCAGTGGGGCAATATCGTAATGGGAGCGGATTTAATTCGTAAAATAAGCGGCAAAGAAGTATTCGGTATGACGACACCGCTACTTACGACTAGCTCCGGTGCTAAGATGGGCAAGACTGCTGCAGGAGCGGTATGGCTTAATGAAGATTTGCTAAGCCCGTATGATTATTACCAATATTGGCGTAACTGCGAAGATGCCGACATAGTTAGATTTGCCAAATTATATAGCGAGTTCACTCAAGAAGAGCTTAATAGGTTTGAGAGTTTAGCGGCAGAAGATATTAATGCAGCTAAAAAACAGCTTGCTTATGAGCTAACTAAGCTTTGTCACTCGGAGCAGGCAGCAAAATCAGCTCTAGAAACTGCAGTAAAGATATTTGAAGAAGGACAAATCGATGAGAATTTACCTACCGTTGTTTTAGAGCAGGAAGTATTACAAGCAGGTATTAGTGCATATGAATTATTTCATGAAGCAGGGCTTGCTACCTCTAAATCGGAAGCACGCAAGCTTATAAGAGGGAATGGTGCTAAGATAAATGATAGATTAGTCGAAGATGAAAATATGATAATTAACACTAATTTCTTACTCGATAAAAATGTGATAAAGCTCTCTGCCGGTAAGAAAAGACATATATTGGTTAGGGTTTGAATATTTGTCTAGATTACCATGTTCCCTTCAGTTGCAGCATTATTGTATGGCTCAAATATATTATGTCTAATTGAAACTGCAACTTTCAATTAGACAAATTGTATATTTTCTATCTCATGAGCCCTTATAACATAAGTTAAATTCAAATTGAAACAGTAATGACTAAAATAAGGCTTGATGAATATTTGCTGCAAAAAGGTTTTGTAACAGATATTACCATAGCACGAAGCTTGATTATCCAAGGTAAAGTACATAATAAGCATGAGCAGTTAATTAAGCCTGGGATACAGGTTAATATAAATAACACCGACATTAAGGTAAAGCTACCGAAGCATAATTATGTTTCAAGAGGGGCATTAAAATTAATTGCCGCTTTGGATTATTTTAAAATTGATCCCGAAAATTTAGTGTGTATTGATATCGGTAGTAGCACCGGCGGTTTTACGGAAGTGTTACTTGAGCGTAAAGCAACATTAATTTTTGCCGTAGATGTTGGTTATGGCGAACTTCATCCTAAATTACGCGACAATCCACACATTAAGGTGCTTGAGAAGACTAATGCACGATATTTAACCGATAAACAAATAATAACGAAGCCTGATTTAATTGTTTGCGATGCCAGCTTTATTAGTTTAACTACTATATTACCGACTGCACTAAATTTAGTTAAAGAAGATTGCATGCTTATTGCTTTAATAAAACCGCAGTTTGAGGTCGAAAAGCATGAAGTAGAGCAGGGAGGAATTATTAAAAATCCTCTCTTACATCAAAAAGTATGCGATAAAATCAAAGATTGGCTTGAGAAAGAGCATAATTTTAAAATATTCGGTATAATAGCAAGTCCAATACTAGGAGCTAAGGGGAATCAAGAGTTTTTAATATGCGGAAAAAGAAAAACGGTTATTTTTCTATAGTTTATCCTTAATTTGAATTGTTTTAGTAATCATTGCATCTTCTAATGTATAATTATTCAATGTTTTTATAAATGCTTCACTTGCTTCTTTAATAAAATGTTTAAATTGGCATGAATTTGTAATTCTGCAGCTATTAGTATTTTTATTGAAACATTCTACTATATCCATATTAGGTTCTAATTTTTCTATTATATCTCCCAACTTCATGGCAGAAGGGCTAAATGCTAGCTTAATTCCTCCTCCTTTTCCTTTACTACTATTAATATATCCTAATTGTGCTAATCTATGAATCACTTTTATCAAATGATTAAGGGAAATATTATAGTACTCTGATATCTCTTTTACACTACAAATTCTTTCCGGTTTTGAAGCAAGATATATAAGGCTACGTAACCCGTAGTCGGTAAAACTTGTTAACTGCATAAAAATTTTATTTATTTTTACCTTGAATATATAAAAAAACGTCTATATAAGTCTAGTTACCATAATATGTATTTTAAATGCATATTTTAGTAAAAGTTATATTATTAAAAAAGGAGTAATAATGTCTAGAACAACTATAGTGAGAGAAATAAGAAAAGCTGCTGAGCTATTTAAGAATTTTGATATTACTAAATCTTTAAATTTTTATGGAAATTTAGCAACTAAATATGAAGCAGTGGTAAATGAATTTTTTAATAGTAATAGTTTTAATACTGAAAAACCTGAGAAAGGAATACAGCCAAATGCAATGAAAAATTTTTTAAATCTTACCAGCAGTAGTATTCTAAAGGTTTTAAGTTCATATAGCGCAACAGATGAAGTAGATCTTTTAGGAGTGATCCAATCAGCATTAGAGAATGATCATAAGTTTAAAAGGGCGGTATCAAAAATTGTTGGTATACATGTAGGGCGTAATATTCCTTCAGCGTTATATCAACCTGTTGCTGAAGAGCTTATATCAAATGTAGATGAGGGTAACAAGTTGGTAACGGAAATATTAAATATAGTAGGAAAGCATTTTGTAAGTGCTGAAAAGAAGCAATATAATGAATTAAAAGCAAAGTATAATATAGAGAGTTTTGAAAGTCATAAAATAAAAATCGAAATAGAAAGTGCTGATAAAAATACGGCAAAAATAAAATTTTATAGACAAAATGAACAAAAAGTAATACCACACAAACATGGGCAAATTATTACTGTTAAAGTAGGAGAAAAATACAGTGAATTTACAGTTATAAAAACCTGTCATGATGAAGAAAGTCATTATTATGAATGCTTAATAAAGAAAAATCCTAATGGAACTGTAACAAATTATCTATTTGATTCTGAAAATCAGCTGGTAAAAGTACACCCTTCATATATTGAATCGGATATAGAAAACAATAAAGATCTCGTTCTTATCAGCAGCTGGTCGGGAGAAAGCCATTCTATTTCTAGAATTAATAGTATAACAAATGAAGAAAATGTTAAGCTTCCTGCCGTTATGCACATTATTCACTCTACTAGAAATAAAAACAGTGATACATTATCATACCGGTAGAAATAGCTGAAGAATTTTTATTAGGCCTTTTAAAAGGTGAAACTGATGAAATTTGTGGTCCTCATTCTTTTAACGATCATGTGTAGCATATATTAGAAGCGAAAGTGGGGGTTATGTATACTCAAATTCATGTAGAAGCATTTTGTTTATCAGAAGGAGACTATGATCCATCTCTGAGCGGACAAGAGGGATTATCGAGTATTTACCCATTTATGAATATGTAGTTTTACAAAAATATAAAGTTAAATATTGCTTATATATTCTAATTAGTGTATTTTTGCTACGGATAAGCATTATAAAAATTATAGATAGGTGGGTTTATCCCACCTTTTTTATTATAAATATCAAATATGCAAACTATTGAACAACAAATAACAAACGTAATAGAAGAATCCTTGACGGATATGGGGTTTGAGTTAGTTCTTGTTAAGTTTAAAGGTGTTAACCCTAAAGTAGTCGAGATATTGATTGATAGCTTAAACGGCGAAAGAATATCTGTGGAAGATTGTACTAAAGCAAGTAGGACTATCTCCGCTATTCTAGATGTTGAAGATTTAATAGAAGCTGCATATTCTTTAGAGGTAGCATCAAGCGGTCTTGAACGTCCGTTAGTAAAATTTGAAAATTATAATAGATTTTTAGAAAGAGAAGTTAAAATCAAACTTAAAGAATTATTGAACGGCAAAACTCGTTATCAGGGTAAAATAATTAAAGCCGAAAATAATAAAATATATTTAAAATGTGAAGAACAAGAAGTACTAATAGATTATGATTTAATTAAAAATGCTAATCTAGTTTTAACTGAAGAAGTATTTAAAAAATTGCTAAAGCAATAAGAGATAATGTATGTCTAATATAGGTAATGTAGAAATTTTACAAATTATAGATTCTGTAGCCCGTGAGAAAGGAATATCAAAAGAAATTTTGATTTCAACGGTTGAACAAGCGGTACAAGCAGCAGGACGAAAAAAATACGGTAATGAATATAATATTAAAGCTCAGATAAATAGGAAAACCGGTGAGATAAATCTTTTAAGGATCTTAAAAATAGTAGAAGATGTAGAAGATTACTTAACGCAAATCTCACTTGAAGAAGCTTTAATAAAGAATCCGGAAGCTAAAATCGGTGATGAGATATATGAATATTTACCGCCGATTGATCATGCTAGAGTATCGGCTCAAGCTGCAAAACAAGTTATAACTCAACGTGTTATAGAAGCTGAACGTGAAAAACAATATCATGACTTTAAAGATAGAAAAGGCGAAATTATAAACGGGATAGTTAAGAGAATAGAATACGGTGATATAATAGTTGACTTGAGTCGTGCTGAAGCAATAATAAAAAAAGATCAATTAATTAAGGGTGAGAATTTTAAACCTAATGATCGTATAAAAGCATATGTACAGGATGTAAGGCAAGAAACAAAAGGACCGCAGATTTTCTTGTCTAGAGTAGATAACCAGATGCTAGTTAAACTATTTAAGCTAGAAGTACCTGAAATTCTTGAAGCTATTATTCAAATAAAATCAGTAGCACGTGATCCCGGTTCAAAAGCAAAAATAGCGGTATTTGCTTCGGATAGTAGTATAGATCCCGTAGGCTCATGCGTAGGTATTAGAGGTAATAGAGTAAAAGCCGTAACAAATGAATTAAACGGAGAGAAAATTGATATAGTATTATGGAGTAATGATCTTGCACAGTTTATAGTTAATGCTCTTGCACCGCTTGCACCTGGGGAAATCACAAAAATTTTGATTGATGAGGATAGGCATAAGGTAGAAGTAGTAGTTTCGCAAGAAAATCAAAGTATTGCAATAGGTAGAAGAGGGCAGAATGTTCGTTTAGCTTCTCAGCTTACAGGTTGGAATATTGATATAATGACCGAAGAGCAAGAATCAAAAAGAAGAAATGAAGAGTTCTTAACTTCTACGGAATTATTTATGGAAGCTTTAGATGTTGAAGAAGTTATAGGTCAGCTTTTATCGGTAACGGGATTTAATTCAGTAGAACAAATTGCTAGTAGTGAGATTAGTACTTTAACAAGAATCGAAGGCTTTGAGGAAGAACTTGCCGTAGAGATTAAAAATCGAGCTATTAATTACGTCGACCTTAAGAATGAACAGATTATCAAAAAGCTAGAGGATCTAGGAGTTGAGCAAGAATTAATAGATATATTAGAATTATCGCTTGAATTAATATTAAAATTTGCCGAATATGGTATAAAGACCATAGAAGATTTAGGAGAGATGAGCGTAAATGAATTTAAAAATTTAGCTCCAAATTCTAATATAACGGACGAAAATATTAAATTGCTGATTAAAACTGCTAGACAGCATGGTGCATTGAAGGATAGTTAGTGGGTTGAATGTAGGGTGTATGTCATTCCTGTGAAAGCAGGCATCCAGAATAAATAGCTTAGTAATTAGGGCGTCCTTGATATAAACCTATAAAAACAAGTTTTTTTATAGATTTTAGTGGATTCCCGCTTTCGCGGGAATGACATAAACGAGTCATGCGAGCAACACCGCTTTTAGTTAGGAATGACATAATCAAGTAGTAGACGGAAAAAACAGAAACACAAAGGTTTTAAATATGACGGATAACCAGGAAATCAAACCCAAAAAGTTGACACTTGGCAATTCAAAATTATCGCTTAATAAGTCTTTTGACTCTCTTACAGGAGCTCAAAGCTTTGTTAATGCTAAATCTAAAACGCTAGTAGAAGTTAGAAAAAGCTCTACCGGTAGTGCTACTACCCTTTCATTAAATAAAGAAAGGAATAGTTTAGATCAAACTGTTATTGATGCTAATAAGGAAGAATTTAACAGACGTTTATCTATTCTTAAAAAAGCTGCTGAGCAATCTAAATTAAATGACCCTTCAAAAATAAGCACTTTAAGTAAACTTGCAAATATTAACCAGTCTGCTAACTCAAAAATAGAACCGCTAGAAACTGATAAAGAAGTTGAACCAGAACAGCAAAATACCGAAGAAAATAAAGTAGAAGTTAGTGCTAAAATCGTTCAAGATGATGAAGATATACCGTCACAAATACCTAAAAAGAAAGAAGACATTTTTGTAAAGTCTCCTTTAGTAGGAATGCGAACACGTTACGGTATAGAATCAGAGAAAGAATTAGATAAAACAACAGATAGGAAAATAGTCGCACCAAAAATTAAGCTAGAAGAGTCAAAAAAATTCAAAAAGGCCGATCTTTTCAATATGCTTAGCGACGACGAAAGCGGCAGCGGTAGAACTAGAAGTCTTGCTTCTATAAAAAGAGCTAGAGAAAAAGAAAAGCGTAAATTAGTATCACAAGCACCTGAGAAAGTATATAGAGAAGTGACGATCCCGGAAGTTATCGGAGTCTGCGATCTTGCAAATGCTATGTCTGAAAGAGTGGCTGATGTAATTAAAGAATTAATGAAACTCGGTATTCTTGCAAATGCTAGCCAAACAATAGATGCCGATACGGCAGAACTAGTTGCAACAAATTTAGGGCATACGGTAAAAAGAGTTCAAGAGTCAGATGTTGAAAATGTTTTAATTAGTGATGATAAGGTTGAGGATTTAAGAACGCGTGCTCCGGTTGTGACGGTAATGGGTCATGTCGATCATGGTAAAACCTCATTGCTTGACGCTCTTAAGTCTACAGATATTGCTGCAGGTGAGCTAGGCGGAATTACACAACATATTGGAGCTTATAGAGTAACTCTTGCAGACGGTAGAGCAATTACTTTTATTGATACTCCGGGGCATGAAGCTTTTTCGGAAATGCGGTCAAGAGGTGCTAAAGTAACGGATATAGTTATTATAGTGGTCGCAGCAGATGATGGAATCAAAACGCAAACTGTTGAGGCAATTAATCATGCGAAAGCAGCGGGCGTTCCTATAATTGTAGCTATTAATAAGATTGATAAGCCTGATATTGATATTGAGCGTGTAAAGAACGAATTATATGTCCACGAAATTATCGGCGAAGAAGCAGGTGGTGACGTTATGGTGATTCCTATCTCGGCACTAAAGAAAATTAACTTAGATAAACTTGAAGAAGCAATTTTATTAATTGCAGAAATGCAGGATTTAAAGGCAAATCCTTTCGGTTCAGCTGCCGGTGTTGTAATCGAGTCAAAAATTGAACAAGGAAGAGGAACGCTAACCACTATATTAGTTCAGCGAGGTACTTTAAGAAACAGTGATATTATAATAGCTGGTACTTCTTACGGTAAAGTTAAAAAGATGATTAATGATAAGGGACTAGAAATATTAGAAGCAACTCCGTCTGTTCCTGTAGAAATTCAGGGTTTAAATGAGGTGCCTTTTGCCGGCGATAAATTTAACGTAGTACAAAATGAGAAACAAGCAAAAGATATAGCCGAATATAGAATGCGTCTTGCTAAAGAAAAAAAAATATCTATTGCACCGCGTTCAAGTTTAGAAGATTTGTTTTTAAAAGCTTCCGGTAATAGTAAAATTAAGGAATTACCTTTAATTATTAAAGGTGATGTTCAAGGGTCGGTTGAAGCTATTTCAGGTAGCTTATTAAAATTACCGAGTGATGAGATAAAGCTTCGTATACTTCATAGCGGCGTAGGTCCGATAACGGAATCCGATTTATCTCTTGCACATGCTTCTTCGGCTATTATTGTCGGCTTTAACGTTAGAGCAGGGGCAAAGGCCTTAACTGCCGCAGAAAAAGAAAAAGTCGATATTCGATATTATAGTATAATATATCATTTAATTGATGATATAAAAGCCATTATGAGCGGTATGCTTGATCCGATTGTTAGAGAGCAGTATATCGGAAGCGCAGAAATTAGACAAATATTTAATATTATCAAAGTCGGCAAAATCGCCGGTAGCTATGTAACTAAAGGAATTATTAAGAAAAGAGCGGGCGTACGCTTATTACGTGATAATGTAGTCATTCATGAAGGAAAATTCAAAACTTTAAAACGCTTTAAAGATGAAGTTAAAGAAGTTAGAGAAGGATATGAATGTGGTATAGCATTTGAAAATTACGAAGATATTAGAGAAGGAGACACAGTTGAAGTTTTTGAGCTAATTCAAGAACAAAGACAATTATAATATACTCGTTGAACTTCAAAAATTGGCTACATTATCATACAAGTACTGCGGCGTTGTTGCATAGATACTACTAAATCGTCATTGCGAGTAGTCGTAGACTGCATGGCAATCTCATGAAATAATAACAAACTCCTGAGATTGCTTCGTCAATTACTTCGTAATTTCCTCGCAATGACGAAAAGTTAGAACCACGCAACAATGCCCTGCTTTCGCGGGCATGACATTTAGTAGAATATCCCTTTTTGATAAATTAATCAATTTTAAGTAAAATATAATAAAAAGTTAATAATTCTAAAAGTAAAGGTTTTTTCAGTACATTTAGTTCATCATTAAAAATAGTTTATGATTTTGGATTAAAGAGTTTTAATATTATAAAAAATACATCTAGTATTCTTTCTTCTAAAGTTGCTGAAACTTTTAATTTTGTGAGTAATAAAGTTTTTTCTTGTTTAAATAATAACGCTGAAGAAACATTTAATCTCTTATTAGATCGACTTGAAACTCTTTCTGATAATGAGTTAGTAGAAGAAATTTTAAACACGTCTGAAAATGAATTAGATGAAGTTTTTGAAAAGATGACATATAAAAAATTGGTAGAATTAATTAATAATATTTCCGATGAACAAGCACAAAAATTAGTTAATTATATTTTGCCGGAGCATTTTGAAAAATTAATGAAATTTATTCCATTAGATAAATTAAATGCATATATAGATACTACCCTTTCTTTAGAAGAGCTTACCGAGCAGGAACTAAAAAAATTATCAGATGAGGATATTTCTGATGAACAGCTTGAAAATATAATTATTTTAGCAGGAGAAGAAACACTTGTAGAAAATTTTGATATTATTCCACATAAAAATTTAGTAAGAATCACAAGTAATATTTCAAATGATAAGCTAGCAACAATAATTTCTCACGCCTCAGATGAAAGTCTAGTAAGCATCCATTGATATTATTGAATCGGATAATCATGATTTATCGAAATCATTAGTTGGGCAAATAATAGCCTTAATACACGACAAGAAGTGTGTAAAGCAAGAATCAGGTGCAGTATCTGATAGTGATTCCGGATTCTCTGATTGTGAAGATGAAATAGAAGTATCAGACAATCAAGTAGAACACTCTAATAGTGATTTTACTATAAGTTATCAGGTGGAATTATCTTACAATTATTTTGGAGTCTTTAATTATGAAGATGATGTAGTATGCGTATAATAAAGCTCTTATGTCATTTCGTTGATTACAGAAATCCAGTAAATGGATTCCTACTTTTAACTAGGAATGGCATAATTGATTGCGATTTTAGCATCAGGAGGGCGTATGTATAGTGGTTCGATAGAGCTATTTAATTTTATATCGCTCGACAATCTACTAGCAATATATCTACAGGTCACCCAAGCTTTAACTCGTGCAAAACGTGGCAAGGTTATTATATTCGGCAAATGCATAATTTGGTGATATATAAATTCAAGTCCGCTACCGCAACAAACTATATTCCCTTTCTCATTTGTAAGCAGTTTTATAGCATACTTGAAATCTATCAATAACGGCTCTTCTATTTTTCCTGATTTATGAAAAACTTGCATATAAAGCTGTGAGCGATAAGCGTTTAAAAAGACATATATTTTATCATAATCTTTAACTTGAGTTATAGCTCTAAAATAAGCATATTCAAAATTGCTAACCGCTACTGCTTTAATATTCTCCTTGGAAAATAATATACCTTTAGCACTAGCAAGTCCTATTCTAATGCCGGTAAAGCTACCGGGTCCGTTAGTTACCGCTAAATAATCTAAATCATCATATGAACATTTAGCTGATTTCATCACGTCTTCTATCATCTGCATTAGATTTTCTGCTTGCATAGAAGGACGTAATTCTTCTATACATGCAAGGATATTCTCATTTTCGGATATTGCTACCGATGCAGTATTATTGGCTGTGTCAAATGCTAGTATTTTCATAGATTATTATTTGAATAAGTCACTATGTGTACCGGTATGTATATAGTATACCGGGAAATTTTGAAAAGCCCTTATGTCATTTCCCGCGAAAGTGGGAATGACATGGAATAAAATAGTAGAGGTTTGCAGAATCATATTAAATTAAGCTTTTTATACATTTCTTTATACGAAGAATATTTATTAATATTTAAACCTTTTGCTGATTCTTCTAATATTTTTATTGATTCTGCATTTAATTCTTTTTCCTGTTCTATTTTATGATATATCGCTTCTCTTACAAAATTCATAATAGTATCATTTTTATGTGCAGTGTAAACTTTAAGAAAATGATGTAATTCGTTTGGTATATCTATGCTTAGTCTAATCATATTACATACTTACTTAAGTAAGTATATCATAAAATAAGAAAAATAAAATATAGTCTCTAAAAATTATTTAAAGTATATTCAATAAAAGTTTGGCGTGCTTCAACCTGTCTATTATTATGAAATAAATATCTATTAAAAAAATAGTTTGTTAGAGCTAAAGCTTGCCGTTTTTCTTCTAATGTAATCTCACTATTATCTGAAAGTAAAAATCTTGGTAACATCAATAATTTATCTTTATAAGGTTTTCCTACTTCATATGATAATGCTCTAGCTGATTTAGGTGATACATAGATTAAATCAGTTGTAACGTGGCTCACGCCGCACTTGGTAAGATCAAGCTTATAACCCGTCTCGGCAAGTAAAGCTAGCTCAAAATTAATATAATCACGAAAACAAAAATTCTTTGATAAATTATCTAAATAGTTAATTAGAAATGAAAAAAATTTAGAATGTTCTTCTCTTTCATGAAATAACTCTTTGATTAAAGATATAACGGAATTAAAGGCATATAATTTAGCTTTATTTGTGATAAAATAACCGGTGTAAGATTTAATGAGTTCACATTTAGCCATGCCAAGATGTTCATGTAATCTTGCCTGCCAAAGAAAATCTACAATATTCCCTTCCTGATATGTAAATTTACTTTTTCTAGAAAATTCTTTTACAACTCCCGAATATAAACCATGATTTTTAGTAAAAACCGTAATAATAAATGTATTTTCTTTCAAAGGTTTTTTAGCAATTATTACTCCTATATCTTTGATATTCATGGTTTTTATTATTAAATTTTCGTCATTGCGAGGAAAATTACGGAGTAATTGACGAAGCAATCCAGTTAAAAATGCTCATTTTTAGCATTTTTTTAATTATTTTCTGAATTGCCGTGTTCCTTTCAGTCGCTCGCAATGACGGTTTGATATCCGTACAACAATCCCCTAGCTTCCTCAGAATTCCCTGTATATGATATATTCTTATACCCTAGTTTGATTGCAGTAAATAAAGCGGCGTGATCCTCTCCTACATTTACGGTAAGATCTAAAACTTTTTCCGGAAATTCTTTACTTAGAGTTTTAAACATGTAATCAATTGCTAGTATACCGTAATATTTTACGCTAGAGGCATGATTTGTTAATATCAGCTGCTCTTCTACACTAGATAAAAAATTACGTGCTTCTTCCAAATTTCTTATTTCATAAACTATACTCATTTAATTATCTCTTTTAGGTCCTTTAAATGTGAGACGGAATATATAAAGTCATACGTTAAATTTTCAAATTTAGAGCAGATAATCTTATTAAATCCAAGTTTTACGGCTTCTTTTATTCTTGTTTCTGCTTTTGCGGTTTTTCTTATTTCACCCGATAAGCTTATTTCGCCGAAAAAGACGCTATGTTCGGGTACAGGTTTGCTGGTTGCAGCAGATATTAAGCTTGCGGCTACTGCTAAATCAGAAGCAGGATCGGCAATTTTAAGTCCCCCCGCAATGCTTAAATATACCTCATAATTAGCAAGATTAAGTCCTATCCTACTACTAAGCACGGCAAGTATCATTGATAACCTATTAGCATCCCAGCCCACCGCAGAGCGTCTAGGAGTTACCATATTTGAGGGTACTATAAGGGCTTGTACTTCCATAAGTAACGGTCTTGAACCTTCGATTCCTGCAAAAATAGACGTACCTATAACGTTTTGTTCTCGCTTCATTAAAAATAGTTCAGACGGATTTGTTACTTCAATAAGCTTGCTGCCGCTCATCTCAAATACTCCTATTTCACCCACACCGCCAAAACGATTTTTATATGAGCGTAAAATACGGAAATGATTATTATGATCTCCCTCAAAATATAGCACGGTATCAACTAAATGTTCAAGTATCTTAGGACCTGCTAGTTGTCCGTCTTTAGTGACGTGGCAGCTTAATAAAATAATTATATTATTTTGCTTAGTATAATTAACAAGCTCATTTGCACATGTACGAATTTGCGCAACAGTACCTGGAGGCGATGATAATTCTTTTGTGGTAATTGTTTGAATAGAATCAATCACTATTAAATCAATATTATTTTTATTAGCTTCTATACTCGCAATAATATCTTCCAAATTAGTAGCTGCTAAAATATCGGTATTATAGTTAGTTAGATTTAGCCTTATGGCCCTTAATTTTATTTGGTCTAACGATTCTTCGCCCGTTATATATAAGCAATTCATATTTGATGCAAAGTTACTTGCTGCGAGCTGTAGTAACAAAGTAGATTTGCCTATACCAGGGTCTCCTCCTATTAATATAGCAGAACCAAGCACTAAACCGCCGCCTAGTACTCTATTTAATTCACCTATAGGGGTAGGGATGCGTAACTGCTCGGTTACATGCCCTGAAAGCTTATCGAAGTCTTGCTTGCTACCGACTTTAACAATTGCTTGATTTGCACTTACTATCTCTTCGACAATACTACCCCATACACCGCAATCAAAGCACTGCCCTGACCATTTAGGACTAATATTTCCACAGTTAGAACATATGTAATGCTTTTTGGTCATGTTTGTTTTTTAATGTTTTGTTACGCGGTTCTATGTCATTCCCACGAAAGCAGGAATGACGGTAAAGCTCAAAACCAACAGCTTACTCTTACCATATAGTTTTTCGCGTATAATTTCAATATTTTCATCTAAAACATAATTATCTGTTTTAGCCATCTCAATAACTATAATAGCACCGTCTTTGAGCCAATTATTTTTTATCAGCAGTTTCATTACTTTAGGCACTATATTTTTATGATAAGGGGGGTCTATAAAGACAAGATCAAATGATTTATTAGACATCTTACCAGACTTCGCTTCTAGAGGTAATTTAGACGTCGATCCGGTACTCGCATCCTCACGTACTAGTGTGTACGCTGCGGTGCTGCGTTCCGTGTCTCCTTTAGATCCCTCTCTATAAGCTGGTTTAAAAAGATGTCTAGTAGTTTTCGGTAGATTTAAAGCATTAATATTAACGAAATTAACATTATTTTCAATGTTTAGAGATTTAGCAAATCCTTCTGCTATTTTTAATGAGGATGTATCAATATCAATTAAGGTAGCAAAACCTGCTCCTCTTGATAGGCTCTCAAAAGCAAGGCTACCGCTACCGGCAAATAAATCGAGAATGTGAGTATTTTCGTTAAATAATTTATTACCGGTAAACTCACCGGAGGTTAATATACTAAATATTGCCTCTTTGAGCTTACCGGTGGAAGGTCGATATTTGATATTTTTAGCGGTAGGTATAATTTGGTTTCTATATTTACCGGATATTATTTTTAACACTTATTTAGTTATATGCTGCTTTTGTTAAGCTTGATTTTTTTTCGTCTTTTATTTTTGTGGCAAATCCTTTGCCTTTAGTGTTAGGCTTAAATTTTGCTGCGAATGTATTAGATTTTGCTTGTTGTTTTTCTACAGTTTTATCTTTCTTTTCTTTTATTTCTACTTTTGGCGTTTCTTGGTTTAAATTATTTTGTGCTTGTTTTAAAAGATCTTGTTCTTTAGCTTTATCAATATTATTATTTACATTATTTAAATTTTCTTCCCTTTCTTTAGATTTTTCTGTCTCAGCTTTTTGTCTTGCTTGTTGTTTTGCTGTTACTAATTCATCAATATTTTCAGGAGGCGGTGAGATATATTTAGCTATACTACTAGTTAAGTTTTCACATGATTTCTGAAGATTGCGTAAAGGTTTTTGAGTAAGTTTATAAGTTCCGGCAGTGACTAGCCCTCCGGCCAAAATACCTGCTCCTAGAATGACAGCTTTAGTAGTAAGGGCTGTGCCGGTGACCAATAACACAGGCATTGCTACGAAAGGTGTAGCTGCTACTGCAAGACCCGCTACTACGGCAAGTCCTACTAAAAATTTTTTACTTGCTAAAAAATTTGTTACGCGGCTAATTCCTGATATAGTACTTTTAGCAAGTTTTGTACAAAGCTGTCCTACTCCGGTTTTCAGAAACCAACCGCTTTTCTCTCTTGCATGAATTTTATCTTGTAATTTAGCATGTTCGTTAACATTGACAGATGTTTTTTTACCGTCTTTATCTTGATGATCTAAATTCCCTTTAGCCTCACCTTTAGTATCATGCATCTTTGTAGCATTGTTGATTTCTGCTTTATCAAAATCTGCTCCTTCTTTATTAATTCCAGCTAGATTTGCTGCTTTTAGATTCGCTTGTTTTAGATTTGCTTCTTTAACTATAGCCTCAGCTGCTTCCACTGCTTGCATATCGGCATTTTCCAACACTGCTTTAGTGAAATTGGCTTTAGTAAGATCGGCACGCTGCATAATTGCATTTTTAAAGTTAGCTTCCTTAGCATTAATATTTTTAGCAATAGCATCCGAAATATTTAATCCTTCGGCTTCTGCTTTTTTTAAAGTAGCATTACTTAACTTAGCAAATTGTGCAGTTGCATTAGTAAGCGTAGCGTTTGTAAGATCGGCATATTCAAGATTTGCTTTATCAAGCTGTGCTTTTGTTAAATCAGCGTTCTTAAGTTTAACACGCTGCATTATAGCTTCTCTTAAGTCAGCTTCTTTTAAAGATAGTATATTTTCAAATTCAGCATCGCTAAAATAGGCATTTCTTGCAGTTATGCCTTGCATGTTACATTGCTCTTTAAATTTTGCTTCTAATGCATGTGTTTTATTCATAAAAACATTTTCAAGATCAGTGGAAACGATATTTGCTTGATCTAGAAGTGCATTATTTAAAACTACCCCCTGCATTTGAACTCTTTGCATATCTGCATAAGCAAGCGATATACCGGTAAGATTAGAATTTTTCCATTCTGAATCTTTAATAATTAACTTTTCGGCATCGGCATTAACCATCATAACCGCATTAAATTTGCTATTTGTTACCTCTACTTCAGATAAATCTACTTTAGGCATGTAAGCTCTCGACATATCACTATTTTCAATTTTGCTCTTTTTAAGATCAGCAAAAAGAAATCCTGCGTTACGAGCTGTAACATTTTGAAAAATGGCATTTTGTAAATTAGCTCCTTCAAAATTAGTAAAATCTAAATTACAATTTGAGATTTTGATATTCTCTAAGTTGGCTGAAGCAAATAATGTATTCTTCAGGTTAAGATTAGTAAGAATTTTACCTGATAAATTAGTCGCTGAAAGATCAGGAACTATATTTAAATCTTCTGAAAGATTTTTTTGCTTTCTAACAAATTCGGTAAGAGATAATTTTGTATTGGATTGTTTTGCTGCTTCAGCTAAATATAGATCAAATTCTGCAGAAGTTAATTTTATATATTCTTTCGGTATATCTCGCTCTTTTGCAGTCGAACCTATAATATATGATGGGTCTAGTTTTATTTGTATTTCTTCGTCTTTTAACTGCTCAAAAATACCATCTAAACCCTTACCGCAGAACATTCTAAGATTATCTAAAGCATATACTTCAGTTTCTAATTTGTTTACTTCATGCTGTAACTTGTTGATTTTTTCTAGTTCGTTTTGTCGGTTTCTAGCAATAGTTTCTGCACTATTCCAAAAAGCATTTAAAAGATTGGTAGCAATCCCAGGATTATCTAAATTTTGCTTTAGAGTTTCTAACTCTTCTTGCTTAGTCTTTAGCTCTTTTGATTTGATTTCCCATAAAGTTTTTTCGTCTTCTCCAGCCAAAATATATTTCTTTTTCTTCGTAGCTTCATCTATTACTATTTCTTTGATATGTTCTTTTTCTAAATCTTTATCTATATATTGATTTAATCTTTCAAGATCTGAAAAAGATAGTTTTATATCTCGTATTTTATCTTTAAGATTGGGGATTTTATAGTTATCATAATCTTTATAATTAAAATCTGTATAATGAAGATTTGCTCCTCTAAAGTCGGTACCGATAAATGTACAATCATTAAATTTTACATTTGTTAAATCTGAATCACATAATATGGTATTTGTTAAGTCACAATTATTAAATACGGTATCTGTTAGTATTGTACCTTGGAAATTAGCATTGGCTAAATCTGCGTTAATTTCCATATTTTCTAAACTAGTAATGATAATTTTATCATTATCTTCAGCGAAATATTTATTTTTGATAAAATCATTTAGCAAGACACTAGGGTTATCTTTTATATAACCAAGGTAATCGTTTAGGTCTTTTTCTTCACATTTATATATATTAAGATTTGTCATATGTGTTCTATATTATTAGTTAAAATACATTAATAATAACACATTACTAATTATTTTTCCAATATTTTATTATTTATTTCTTTATAATCTCCGGGTTTTAGATTATCTATTGTAAAACTACCATATTGAATCCTAATTAATTTGTTAACTTTTAGTCCAAAATACTCGAATATTCTTCTAATTTCACGATTTTTTCCTTCAAATAAAACTACTTCAAACCAAGAATTACTCTTATTTTGCTTAAGTAATTTTATCGAATGAGGGTTATAAAATATCCCGTCAATTTCTAAATTTTTATAATTGCTTTTTAGTAGAATATCAGACTTCCCATACGCCCTAACATGATATACTCGCTTTAACCTACTTGAGGGGAGCTCAAACTGACGAGCTAAATCACCGCTATTAGTTAGTAATAACAAACCTTCGCTATTTAAATCCAGCCTACCTATTGAAATAACATGAGGTAAACCGGTTAGCTGTTCAAACACCGTTTTACGAGATAAAGGATCTTTATGAGTGGTAATTAAACCAACAGGTTTGTAATAAATCCAAAGCCTTGGTTTGTGTATATTATTGATTAATGTGCCTGATACTTCAATTTGATTACTAATATCAACATTTGTAGCCGGTGATAAAATTGTAATGCCGTCTACTTTTACCTGTCCTTCAACTATCAGCTTTTCAGCATCACGCCTAGAACAAACTCCTGCATTACTAATTATTTTAGCTAATCTATGCATTTTTAAATGTAGTAAATTTCAATAGACCTCTTCCCAAGCGTCGCTTCTAGAGGTAATTTATACGTCGATCCGGTACTCGCATCTTCACGTATTTCTATATATGCTGTGGTGCTGTGTTCCGTGTCTCCTTTAAATTCCTCTCTATAAGCTGGTTTGGGCAGAGGTCTAATAAGAATATATAAAAATACCCTTAAAAAGCAATATTAATAATTTTACATAAATTATTAATATAATTATACTATACCGCTACATATGTTTTAACAAAATTATACGAATGTTAATTTTACTTATCAAAACTTTTTATTCTTTAAAATTCTTATCTTCTTTTTTTAGCTGATTTTCTTTTTAGCAAAAATTAAGTCCTTTGCTTTAATCTAAACTTCATTAAATTATGCAAAAACTTATTGGTTTAATACTGTTAATTTCAGGTACTTGTGATAGCACTACCCATGGTATTAGCAAAATTAGGTATAATACCTAGTATAATATTGATGTTTATAATTTGGTTTATAATGTATTATACTTCTTTAATTAACCTAGAGCTTAATCTTTAAGCGGGTAAAGGCTTAACACTTGGGCATTGGGAAAATATTTTTCAGGACATACTGCTCAAATCATCGGTACGGTAAGCCTTAAGCTCCTTTCATATGCTTTACTTGCAGTATTTATATACGGAGGCTCTTCAATATTACAGAAGTTATTAGCTTTAAAAGTATAACTTATATAGGAGCATGGTGTATTATTATTAATATTCTAATATTATTATTACCTCTAAAGTTAGTAGATTATATAAATCGGGTACTATTTAATCGGATTGCTTATAATAATTGCAATTTTAGTTATTGGACTTGGTTCTATGATTCAGTGGGATAATTTACCGTTATTCTCACCAAATTATAAAGAAATATCTATATATGGGGTGTAAGTAACTCCGGTAGTTTTTACTTCATTTGGTTTCCAAGTAATCTTCCATATCTTAACTAATTATTGTAATAAAAATGCTAAAGACGGCGTTTTTATTTGGAAGCTTAATTCCTGCAATAGTATATATAATTTGGACTTGTAGTATTCTTATTGTAGCACATCATAATAATCCGACATTTTATCAACAAATGATTACCAGTAATATAGAAGTCGGAGATTTAATTAAGTAATATAGCAAAATGGCCGTCCGTACAATTATTAGTTTAGATAATTTCAGCTCTTGCTATCGTTACATCAATACTCGGAGTAGGAGTAGGGCTATGTGATGCCCTTAAAACTATGTTTATGAATTCGATACCGAATGTAGTAATGCGTAATATGACCGCTTCTATTGTTACTATATTACCAGCTTATATTGTAGCAGTAGTAGTACCTAATGCTTTTATTACAATTTTAGGATTTGCTGGTATGATTCTTGTAATTATTGCAATTTTATTACCGGTTTATCTGTTATATAAAGCAAAGATAAATAATTTATTATCTTGAATTACAAAAACAATATCTAATTATTATATGCGTAATTGTCGAAATGCTTATAATGGGCTATGAACTTGTTAATATAGTAACTAAATAATAAGGCTATTTATTATTTATAAATATACTAGTAATTTTGAAAAATAGGAATTTTGTAAATATAAATATTATGATAATAGGAAATAATATAGAAACAATCAAACATGTAGGAAATAACGGACAAATATCCCTGGGGAAGAAATATGCATGAAAACAGATACAAGTTTTAACCTTAAGTGACGGTACTATAAAATAATAAAGCCAGGTAAGTTCATTCCTGATAATGAGATGTGGCTTTATAGGAACAATAATAACGAGATGCTTGATAAAGCAATAGGATGGACAGAAAAAAATAAAAGATAAACATCGTCATTGCGAGGAAGGTACGCGAAGTAACTGACGAAGCAATCTTGGGAAAATGCCTGAGATTGCCACGCTCACTAACGTTCGCTCGCAATGACGATTTGGTATCCACGCAATAATGACGTAAAGCAATTCTGATTTAATTAGAGTTAAAAGTTCTTGTCTCCAAATTACCAAATTTAGAAAATTGACTATCATAATAAAGCGGAACATTTCCAACTGGTCCGTTACGATGTTTTGCAACAATTATATCGGCAATATTATATACTTTGTTGAGCTTATCTAACCATTCGGCATGTTTAGCATCGCCTGCTGCTGGTTCTTTTCTAGTTAAATAATATTCTTCACGATAAATAAACATTACTATATCAGCATCCTGTTCTATAGTTCCCGATTCTCGCAGATCGGATAGTATAGGTTTTTTATCCTCACGTAGTTCTACCGCTCTTGAAAGCTGAGATAACGCAATAACCGGAATATTTAACTCTTTTGCTATTGCTTTTAAACCTTGGGTTATTTCTGAAATCTCGCTAACTCTATTTTCAGATTTACTTACTCCTCTAATTAATTGTAAATAATCAATAAATAATATACCGAGATTATGCTTGCGTTTCATTCTTCTAGCTCTTGTTCTTATAGCGGAAATAGATAGAGCAGGGGTATCATCGATAAAAAATTGTAATTCCGATAAAGTATTTGCTTCCTTACGAAGACGGTTATATTTTTCTTCACCTAGAATCCCCGTACGAAGAGAAGTAGAATCAATTTCTGCACACATTGAAAGTAGACGTGTGGTTAGCTGTTCTGAGGACATTTCTAAAGAGAAAAAACCTACTGACTGAATTTCTTGATTATCTCTAATATTTTTAAAACGCATATTATTACAGGCATTAAGTGCAAGATTTATAGCAAATGCCGTTTTACCCATCGACGGACGTCCTGCAAGAATTATAAGATCGGAATTATGAAAGCCGCATAATTTATTATCTAGATCAATCAAACCGGTAGATATACCAATTACATGATCATTATTTTTCATAGCCCTATTAATACTAGCTAGTGACTCTGAAATAGATATACCGATTTTGGTAAAACTTTTTTCATTCAAGCCTTCGCTAGCTAAATCGTAAAGTTTAGCTTCGGCATGTTCAATCTGTTCCTTTGCTTCAACTTCTAATGAAGAATTATAGGCATTATTTACTACTTCTTCACCGATATTTATTAAATTACGCTTTATTGCTAAATCATATATTATTTTACCATAATCAACCGGATTTATTACCATCATTGACATAGTTATCAATTTTGCTAAATACTCCGCTCCTTCTACTTCTTGAAATAGTTCATATTGAGTTAACATACTACGTAAAGTAATAGGTGTAGCTGTCAGCCCTTTTTCAGTAATTTTCTCAATTGCCTTATAGATTTTTTGATGAATAGGTTCAAAAAAATGTTCATCACGTAAAAATTCTGATACGTAATTTAGTAATTCGTTATTGGTTAAAATCGCCCCAAGTAGCATTTGCTCTGCTTGAATATTTGAAGGTAAAACCCTTGGTATAGGTAAATTATCTTCGTTATCAGCTAATATATTATTTGTTTCGTTATTTATTTTATTACGTGCCATTGTTGTTTGTTAAATTATTATATGGTTTGAAAAAAGAATCCCTTTATGTCATTCCCACGAGGTATTGTTTCGTGGATACCGAGTCGTCATTGCAAGCAGCCGTAGGCTGCGTGGCAATCTAGGAGAATGATAAAAAAATTCTGTAAATCAGAATTTTTACTGGATTGCTTCGTCAATTACTTATGTAATTTCCGCGCAATGACGTTAAAACCGATCCACACAACAAAGCCCAAAACAGAACGTTTTACATTATTCATTCTTTGCTTCATTTCTACGTTCAGCGATTAATTTATCTACTAAACTTTCTTCCGGTGAAAAATATTTATTAATGATATTACGGGCTTTTTTAAATGCAAGTTTTAATAGTAAAGTTGATACTTTATTGCTCATAACTATCCCAGCGTTTAATTAAATTAGTTTCGATATCGAAAAAATCTAAAACTCTAGTAATAGAATGATTCACTATATCATCTATACTTACAGGGTTATTATAAAAAGCCGGCACGGGCGGCGATATAATGCCGCCGTAACTCGCTACTTTTAACATATTTTCTAAATGTCCGATATGCAAAGGAGTTTCACGGGTCATTAAAATAAGTTTTCTTCTGTCTTTAAGTATAACACCTGCCGCTCTACTAATTAAATTATCTTCCATTGAGTGAGCAATACTTGCTAAGGTCTTCATACTACAAGGGGCTATTATCATGCCTGAAGTTTTAAAAGAGCCGCTTGAAATAGTAGCACCTAAATCTTTATAGTCATAATAATAATTAGCCAGTAGCTTAACTTCATTTATAGAATATTTAGTTTCGAGCTTTATAGTAAGAGCTGCTCCCTCTGAAATAACCAAATGAGTTTCGATATTTTGTTGCTTTAGTACTTCAAGCAAACGAATACCGTATATTGCTCCTGAAGCTCCAGAAATTGCTATAACAATTTTTGTTTCTTTATTCATCTAGGTTTCTATAATTTATCAGTTTAGTATATAATAAAAAAAAAATTATAAAATACATTATATATGCGAATAGCAAAAATATTATTACCGGTAGCAAAATTATTTCCGCTAGATTATTTAATACCTGAAGATTTAGAGCTAAACATAGGTGATCTTGTTGTAGTGCCTTTTAGAAATAAGGAATTAACCGGCATAGTATGGAAGCTTGTTTCAAATTCCGAGGCAAAAAAAATAAAAACTATTAGAGCGAAAGTACCGTTAAATTTAAATATTACTTCAGAAGTTTTAGAATTAATTAAATGGATGAGTAGCTACTATATGTCAGAGTTTGGGAGCATAGCCAAGTTAGTATTACCTATAGATATTGCTGAAAAACCGATTAAAGTTAAAGAACAGAAAGTCAATAATAACGTTGTGCTACCTGATTTATCAGAAGAGCAGAAACAAGCAGTAACAATTTTAAATGAAAGTAATAAGCCAACACTTGTTAAAGGTGTTACGGGATCAGGTAAAACAGAAATATATTTTCATCTAATAGCAGATTACTTAACAAAAGGCAAACAAGTGCTTGTTATGTTGCCTGAAATTGCTTTAAGTACACAAATTATTAATCGTTTTATAGAGCGATTCGGTTTTGAGCCTATCATATGGAACTCAAGCGTTACCAAAGCTCACAAGAAAATGATTTTAAGAGGTATATTAAGCGATAAAGTTAAAGTAGTAATTGGGGCTAGAAGTAGTTTGTTTTTACCTTTTAAAAATCTCGGTTTAATAGTTATAGATGAGGAGCATGACGATTCCTATAAACAAGATGACGGTATATTATATAATGCTAGGGATACGGCTATCGTAAGAGGTATATTTGATAAAGCACAAATTGTTTTGTGTTCGGCAACACCGTCTATTGAAACGATACATAATATAGAAATGGATAAATATCAATTGGTTACATTGGTTAATAGATACAAAAATGTCGATGTGCCAAATATAGAAATAATCGACATGACTAAAGAAAAGCTATCTAAGAATTCCTATTTATCCAAGATTCTTATAGAAGCTATCAAAGGTAATTTAGATAATAAAAAGCAAGTCTTATTATTTCTTAATAGGCGTGGTTATGCTCCGCTCATGCTATGCAAAGCTTGCGGTCACAGATTTACCTGTAAATTCTGCTCTTCTTGGATGGTAGTACATAAAGCGACTAAAAAACTTGAATGTCACCATTGCGGTTATCAAAGTAAAATTTTTAGTTCTTGTCCGGAATGTCTAGAGGATGAAACATTAACTATCTGTGGTCCAGGTATAGAGAGAATAGAGGAAGAAGCAAAAGCACTTTTTCCTGGGAGTAAAATTGCGGTGATAAGTAAAGATCATGCTAAAAGCCCAGAAAAAATAGCACAACTTCTACATCAAATGGAAAATTTAGAAATTGATATTTTAATAGGTACACAAATAATAACAAAAGGTTATCACTTTCCGAATCTTACTTTAGTTGGAGTAATAGATGCCGATCTTGGAAGCAATAATGCCGATCTTAGAGCATCTGAGCGAACTTTTCAGCTACTACATCAAGTAGGTGGTAGAGCGGGTAGAGGAGATAGTAAAGGTGTAGTATATTTACAAAGCTATTATCCTGATAATACAATTTTTAGTTATGTTAAAGCCGGTGATGAAGATAGTTTTTTTGCAAATGAACTTGAAATAAGAAAATCAGCAAATATGCCGCCATTTTCCAAAACAGCATCGGTAATTTTATCAGGTTCCAGTGAGGCTAAAATTCTAGAAATTGCTAGGGATATGGTCCGAATTGCACCAAAAGCAAACGTGAAAATTTTAGGACCAGCAAGCTCATTAATGTCAAAGCTTGCTGGTAAATATCGTTACCGGATACTTATTATAGCCGATAAGAAATTTAATTTGCAGCAATATTTAAAATTTTGGCTAAGCCTTATAAAAATTCCTTCTTTTTGCCATCTAAAAATAGATATCGATCCTAAAAGTTTTTATTAGCTTCTATATCTTTCTCCTTTATTCTTCGACGGTGGAACATTAGATGAATGAGGCGAAGGATTGGTAAGAGCTTTTTGTATTTCTGCTATAGCCTTTTTAGTATCTTGAGTAGAATTTTTTATAGCATCTTTATAAAAAGCAGCTTTAGCTTTATCTCCGGTAAAAGAATATTTTATAAAATTACCAATATTTTTCCAAATAGGATTATTATCCATTTTTGTAGTTTCTTCACACCATTTACCTATCTCTTTCAGTTTTGCTTCAACTTTAGCTATAGTAGCTGGATTATGTTTATTATCATCATAAATCTGAATAATATTATTTACTTTTTCTTTAAATTCAAGGTGTTTTCTACTTTGTTTCAAATGAGTTACTATATCATCATTATTTACTAATTCTCTAAGATTATCAATTATATCAGATAATTTAGGTGGTTCAGGTAATTTATAATGTTGATTGATTTTTTCAAATTTATCTTTGTGTGGATGATTCTTTATTAGATCATCTTCTATAAAGGAAACAAACTCTTTTTGAGGTACTCCTACTTGTTTTATTAGCCGTCCTAATGATTGTTCATAAGCTTTAATAGTAACATCAAGACGCTTCCCTGCCATAGAACCGCTTAATTCTATATAGCGGCTAAATTCCGGAATCAAAGCATCTTTGGTATCAATATTATGATCTTGAAAAAATTGCTCTATTTTCTCTTTTACGGTTAAATTAGATTGTTTTTTAGGTGTTTCTTCCGGTACTTTTGTTTGTTTCGGAGCCGGTTTTGAAAAAATAATAGGCTTTTGGGTTTCAACTTGCGGAGATGGGGTGTCGACAAATATATCATCATCAAGTGCTTGGGCATGTGTAGTGAAGTCAGTCTGTTTTTTATGTGCCTTGTTCCATGCCTTTATTTGCTCAGAAGTAGGTTTTGGAGGAACAGCCGGTTTTGTATTTTTTGGTGAGTTATTTGACATATTTTTTGATTTTTGTTCCCACTCTTGTATTCTATCTTTTACTGATTTTGGAATATTATCTTGTGCCATATTAAGCTCCTATGTTTATTTACATAATTAAACAGTTTGCTTAAATTTTTTATAAATTGCAAGCAAAATTTCTTTTTGTAATGCAATATTTTTACTATAAGATAGTTAGGTTATATATTTTATACATTAGAATCCAAGTTATTAACTAAAATGAGATATGAATTTTATGTACCCCCATATTAGACTTAGAAGAAATAGAAAAGCTTTTTGGCTTAGAGCGTTAATATCCGAAAGTAATTTATCGGTTAGTGATTTAGTGTTGCCTTTATTTGTTGTTGAAGGACATAATGAAAGGCAAGAAATTAAAACTATGCCTGGTATATATCGTTTATCGATTGATCAAATAGTAGAAACGGCAAAAGAAGCAGCAGAGCTTGGTATTAATGTTATTGCATTATTTCCGAGTATTGATCAAAGTCTAAAAAGTGAAAATGCCGATGAGGCTTATAATTTAGATAATTTAATATGTAGAACTATTAGAAGCATCAAAAACGCTAATATCGATATTGGTGTAATATGCGATGTAGCACTTGATCCTTATACTACACATGGTCATGACGGTATTATGCATAATGGGGAAGTTGATAATGATAGATCAGTAAGAGCTTTGTGTAATCAAGCATTAGTGCTAGCAAAAGCTGGAGTAGATATTGTTGCACCTTCCGATATGATGGATGGAAGAATCGGGGCTATAAGGGAATATCTTGACAAAAAGGGATTTATAAATGTTGGAATTCTTGCTTATGCCGCTAAATATGCTTCAAGTTTTTACGGTCCGTTTCGCGATGCTGTTAAGAGTAATAAAAAGAATTATTTAGATAAATCAAGCTATCAAATGGATGTACGTAATATTAAGGAAGCAATGCTTGAGATTGAGCATGATATAGCAGAGGGAGCTGATATGGTAATGGTGAAGCCTGGTATGTCGTTTTTGGATGTTATTCGTGAAGCGGCAAAAAATTTTAATGCTAAAATTTTTGCATATCAGGTTAGTGGAGAATATGCAATGTTAAAATTTGCATCAGAAGCAGGGGCAATTGATTGGGAGAGAGCTTTGATGGAGTCATTAATTAGTTTTAAACGTGCCGGTGCCACAGGTATATTTACCTATGCCGCTCTTGAAGTAGCTGAAATATTAAAGAACAATAAAATTAAGTAGAAACCGGCTTCTGTCCTTGATATAAAATAAATAATATGTTTTATAATTATATCAAAATTATCAATTTGATGTAAATCATTATAAAGAGGCGAAGATGATGCAAAATAAGAAATCAGTATTTAAAGGTTGGAATTTTTTAAAGCCTAAAGGAGGCGGAGCTAATGAGGCAGGAGAGCATGGCGGAGTATATCAAAGCTTAGACGGTAAAATTACGGCGATGATAAAAAAAGAGGCTTCAAGCTCAAAAAATATAGCCGAGTTTTTAGGATCTCAAATTTTTGAAGCTATAAGTCCTGGAAATGGAGCAAAGGTTAATTTAATTGCTCCTGATGATTTTAATAAATCTAAAGCCGTTGATTCGCAAATATATGTCAAATCTGAATTTTTTGAGAATTATAGTAGCGATATGTATGTGGACATGGATAAACATATGTCTGCTAAAACTAAACCGAGTTCTTGGTTTAGAAAGGACGGCGGTAGACCACTTTTTATGGGGGCTAGAAATAAATTATTTAGAACCTTAGAAAATGCTTTTAAGGAAATTAAGTATCAGAACTTTGAAAACATTATGCCGGCAAGTTTATTGATCGGCGATTTTGATATACATGTTGGAAATATAGGAGTTATCAGAGATCAAAAAAATCCAAAAAGTTTACCTAAATTAGTAAGAATTGATTTTGCTGGTAGTTTTGATAATTTAACAAATAATATATATCCGCATTCAAGAGCTAAACATTTGCCTGGATTTGGTCCCACTAACCATTTTAGAGAATTTCCTTCTAATTTAAGAACAAAAAATCCTAATTTTGCCGATAGCTTACTTGCCGTTTCTAAAATTGATTTAAGCAAAACTATTGATAAAAGTTTTGATGAATTAACTAAATACTATAGTAATGAAGCAATTGCAGAATTTGCAAAACAAGCGATGCCAAAGCAATTTAATAATAAACAATCTAAAGAAATAACGCCTGAAGAAATTAAGGCTAGTTTAATAGATACAATGAAAAAAAGGCAAGAATCCTTAAAGGAATACGGCTTAGAAATTAAACTAAATAGTTTAATTTCTAAAAAATATAGTTTTCCTTATTACGAAGTGAAAGAGCAAGGATTAAAAACATTAATGAAAGAGTATCCTAATTATTTTGAGAAAATTCTTAATTATGAAGAAAGAAAAAAAGGAGGACAAAAACTTAAATTAAGAAATAAAATTACTACTAATTTTGCAAGAATTTTAGAAATCCTTGGTATTAGAGATAGTGCGAAAAAACATTTAATAAAGACAATAAAAAGTTTAAATGAAGATATTAAAGATGAAAGAAGTGTAGCTGGTTCTTCTGATAAAATAAAGAAAGAACCAAGACAAAAATCGGTAAAGACAAATATATATGCAAACAGAGAATATGTAGTAGATGCTCTAGAAAAATTTAAGAAAGAAGTTGGAACGGATGATATTGTTAGTGTTATTCCAAGTCAATTAGGTCTAGCTAAAAAAGCTAAACAAAAAGACCAAGATTTATTAAAATTAGATGAAGAAAATCTAAAACATATAAAGAATCTAAAAGAAAAGCTTAGGAAGCCTACTAAAACTACTGCAGCTAGTGTTGTTAATAAAAAGTCTACACTGGCTAAAACGAGATAATAAATGAACCAAGCAACAAGAAGCCTACAACTAAGTAATTAATCAGTAAAAGCCCATATTGCATCGGCAGCTTAATTATCTCAATCTTTTTAGAAAAATACATGGCTTTTACTACTTTAAGATAATAAAACGCAGCAACTATGCTGGTAAAAATACCACAATAAGCTAATGCGAATTCTTCTTGATTAATTGCTTGGTAAAAAAGGTAATATTTACCGAAAAATCCTGTAAGAGGAGGGATTCCAATCATTGAAAACATAACTATGCTAATTACGGCAGCTATAGTTTTATGGTGCTCTGCAATTCCTTGTATAGTTTTAAAACTAGCTTTATCGGCGTCTTTACCGAGCAGTATAATTAAGCAAGTAAAAAATCCTATACTCCCTACCGCATATATTAGAATATATAGTAGAGCTGCTTTATATCCTTCTTGATTATGCAGAAGAACGCCGATTAATACATAACCGATATTTAAAATAGTACTATAAGCCATTAATCTTTTTAGAGAAGTTTGACGAATGGCTCCAAAAGCTCCAAACAGCATAGATAATATAGCAATTATCTTTATTAAATTATAATTAATAGGGTAGTAATTACCTATAATTAATTTGCTGATATTTAATAAAACAATAACCATACCTATTTTTGAGGCAGCGGTGAAATAAGTAACCGAAGTAATCGGTGATCCTTCATATACGTCAGGGACCCAAAAATGGAGTGGAACACTTGAGAGTTTAAAGAAAATACTACTTAAAAATAGTACAATACCGATTATTAAACCAAGATTCATTCCGGAATTATCATTTAGTTTATATAAGATATCCTCAAATTGTAGGCTTCCGCCGAATCCGTATATAAAAGAAATACCGAATAATGATAAACAACTAACTAAACTACCTAAGATAAAATATTTTAAAGCACCTTCCGATGATTTCATATCATTTAATTTGAATCCTGCAAGTGCATATGAAGTTAAAGCAGTAAGCTCCATACCGCAGAATAATAATAGAAAATTCCGTGATGAAATTGCAACAAAAATACCTACGACCGATGATAACATTAAAGTAATAAATTCAAACTTTAATTCCTCAGCAACAAGAATAGAGTAATCACGGTATATAATCATGGAGATAATAGTGAATAGTAGTGCTATGCTTTTACTAATACCGATATTTATTCCGGTAGCAAATGAGTACCATACTCCTTCATAACTTGAGTACTTAAAGGTAAGAAAAATTGATAATATGCATAGTAAAATAATAATATTAGAAATAATTCTATTTTTATTTGGGATCATTACGGCAAAAAACTGCCCTAAAAGTGCTATTAAAGTCAAAGTTATTTCAGGAAGTAGCAGTAGCATATAAAACTAATATTATTTATGGAAATATAGATATTAGTAAATAAATCATTTTTTATCAACAAACTTATATATAATATTGAACTTTAATACTACCTCTAATTAAAATTATTTTCTTCGTAAAATTATATTATACAAAAAAAGCCTAACCATGATGAGATTGTACGTAGTGCATTTGAAAACCCTATAGTTGCTAAAGCCCTCTACAGCTTAGTTCTAATAATCCTTCTTTGTCCTTATTATTTAGCAGACTTCGTATCCTGTGCAAATATATTATTACCGGCTATTAAAATTCCTATGGCTAATATTTTAGATGTTCGTTTCATATTTTTATATTTCATAAAATACTCGAGATGAATTTAAAAAGTTAATAGATAAAATATTAGAATATAAAAACGTAATAATGAGTTCTAGACCTAATGCGGTTGTAGAAGAAATGCGTAACAGGTTTGCGCGGAAAGTAGACAATACAGGCTAGAGGGAATAGAGCAGCAATATGTACATAAAAATTTTGAGTATGATAAAGAGCTAGGAGTGCAATTAAAAAGCTTTTTGAATACTCATAGCCAAATAGAAAAGAAATATGTGAAGTTCCTATCAATACTGCATTAATATGTTTGGTTTGGAGTGATCAAGATATAAGGGATCAGTTTCACAAAAACAGCGATGAAGATTTTAATATAAGTCGTTTATATAGTAAAATAATAAACTGGCTTAATAATAGGCATCTGGAAAAAACCCAAAATAAATATAAAAATAAAGATGAAGTTATAGAACAAGGATGATTAAAAAGAGAAGGAAGTAATTATCAATTTATTCACTTAACTATTCAAGAATTTTTAGCAGCATGTTATTTAAAAAATCAGTTAACAGATAATAATACAAAACACAAAGCAGCGAGCTTTATAGGTAAGCATAGAAACGAACCGAAATATTTAATGACTGAAGGTTCTAGCTGGAATAGTTAGTAATGATAACAAACAAGAGTTAACAGAAATATTTTGGGAAGCTGTAACATGTAATGTTAATAGGATATTAGAATTAGGGATTGAAAGAAAGATTATACTCTTAATGCTTTTATTAGCTCAAAGCAAAATTA
Source organism: Rickettsia rhipicephali str. 3-7-female6-CWPP (assembly GCF_000284075.1). Taxonomy (GTDB): domain Bacteria; phylum Pseudomonadota; class Alphaproteobacteria; order Rickettsiales; family Rickettsiaceae; genus Rickettsia; species Rickettsia rickettsii. Next base: position 854,481 of record NC_017042.1, on the reverse strand, counting down.
ACGGGAAATTTGATAGTAGAATACCGAATTTAAAACAAATACAAAATTTAATAGATGAAGTTGTGCTAAAAGATATTACGGGTTGGGAACAACATATAATAGACAACGGTTATTTATCGGAAGCGATTGTTAAAACAGTAAGTGAAAAATTACAAAACAAAAAACCTGATCCTCAAGAATTTAAAACAGTTATAGGAATCATCACAGGATTAGCCAATAGAAATGAATGGGGCAGTAAAACGAAAATTTATAAGAAGTTAACAAGCCTATTAGAAATTAAAGATGTTACAAAAATTAGCCCAAATATTAGATGAGACGATAGATCAGACAGTATTACAGGAAAGCTTAAAAAAATAATACCGTTATTAAATAAAAAGGTATTAAATGAATATGTAAATATAATATTGATTGAAATAATTAATATTATGCCTAATTTAGATATAAAAATATTAAATCAGGTAAAAAAATTATACAATAAATACTTTTAGTTACTAAAAGCTTAGTTAAGATAGTAAATACAACACCTAATTATAGCACCCAAGGCATTTAATGCACTGCAAAAATTATTTAATGATCCTATAGAAAAATTCAAGTTCGAGGCAGTTTCAGTTTTAGTTGAAATAGTAAAAGCAAAGCCTAGTTTAGTAAAAGAAGCATTGAACATATTGAAAACACTAATCCATAATGCTAATTATGTCAAATTTGATACTGTGCAATGTTTAAAATCAGAATAACTATTTGGTAACCCTAATAATGAAATTTTATATCAAGCTACTCGAAGCTTAACTGAAATGCTAAGTGTAATGCATGAACAAGAAGCTTTAAATACCCTGCAAGATCTACTAAATGATTCTAATATTTATATTAAGGCTACGGCTGTTTTAAGCTTAGATTTAATATATATTGTACCAAAGTTTAACATTAGCAATATTTAGTATATTGAAAGAAGTATTAAACGATTCCAGCAACGAAGTCAAAATTGTAGTTATTTGGAGCTTAACTGAAACAATACGTATAAAATCCTAGTTTAGCCCAAGAGACATTAAAAATATTGAATACACTACTTAATAACCCTAGTAATTATATTGAATTCACAATCGCCAAAATCCTAGGTTGGATAATACAAATAAACCCCAATGTATCACATGACGCATCTAAAATACTGAAAAATCTGTTTAGTAATTCTGACTATATTATTAAATCCGAGTCTGCTTTAAGTTTAGTTGAATTAGGCAAGGTAAAACCGGCAGAAGAAGCATTTAAAGTGTTCAAAGATATACTCAGTGACCCTTATGTTGACAGATATGCTAAGTATGAAGCTGCTTGGAATTTAATTGAAATATTAAAAGTAATGTTAGTTAATAAAGGAGGTCATAAACAATTTAATGAATTATTAAAAATAATTTACTTAATTAAAATTGAAGCATTCCAATTTGATGAAGATTTACACACAAAGGCAAACACCACTCTACACACAATAACCGATTACATCACTCAAGAATATGCAAAAAGTAAAAATCCTTGAAGTAATAGAATGGTTTATTGCGAGTTTTAACGAATTACCGAATATAAAAGAAAATAGCCACTATTTATCCAGCAGAAATTAACACAGAACTAAGAGGGCAACTATTTAACGAATTAGCAGCTCAAGAACAATGTGATTGCTTTATTAAGAATGAAAAGCTTAAGCCTGAAGAAGAAAAACAGATATTTAAACATAGTAGTAAGCTGAAGTTTGCAAGTGAAATAATTCAAGATGTAAAAATAAGGTGAAAAACCAGTAATTTAAAATTACTAGATGCCGGGGCAAATAAAAGATTAGATGCCTATGAAATTTAAGATAGATAGCCACAATAAAACACTAAAAGCTAGTGGAACAATACAAAAAGCAGAAATCTTTAGAGAAATTGAAAGTTTAGCACAAGAAAGCCCATTATTATATGATTACTGTAATGCATTTTATTGGAATATAAAAAATATCATAAATGTTTGCTGTATTGCTGAAACTAAAATATTTAAAAATAATATTAATGAGCAAGAGGGTATAATAAAAATATTAGCAAAAGATATAGATTTAATAACGCAAAGTTTCTTAATAGATATATTAACAGATTTGGCTTGCAGTATAAGTAGCAGCAAGGCGTGAGAGAAAGCATGGAAATAAAGTAATTAGTATAAACGATATTATTCGCAATAAAATTGGAATGGAAGATTTAGACGATAACTTAAAGAAAATAGCTATTATTAAAACACAAGAACGTAGAAACGAAATAATAAATCAAAAACACCTATATCAAATTCTTATTACACTAAATTTCGAGCTAATATAAAAGAATTAGGTAATGTAGTTAAAGAATTTGGGCTTCCTAAAGCTACAGAAATAAGGACAATATAGCTGTGCAACTAGCTTTAAAGGACTCTATTTTATTTATTGAATCTTTATATACAAACCGTGATGATATATTGCAATGAAAAAAAACGATTTTTACGTGCAGGATGAAAAGGGTGAAAATAGTAATATTGTCTAATGTTAATCTCTTCTGACACCTTAATAAATGTAAAATCAGATAAGCAGCAATTGCCACTCTCCTCAGAATCGTGTATGCTGGTTTTCCCACACACAGCTCAAACCTTGTTAGACCCCCAGAGCTATTTGGTTGTGTGTCACCTTACTCCCATTCAATGGAGCGTTTTATTATGAAACTAATGCACATGTGATGAGTTTCTTTTGAGTCGGCTCACGCTTTTCAAAATATTTCTTATATGCCGGATCATATATTGTAGTATCCATTTTAACTTTCACATGTCTTACAATTCTTTGATACAACCTCGTGTCACACACTATTATATGGCTTTTCGGTTATTTAGGTATATGTGTTAAATATTGCTGGATATCATAGAAAGTACTAAAAAACACAAAATTTCTTTTCATATATCCGTTAGTGTTTTATAATGGCATACAAAAATATACTGCTCCTTTAAATTTATGGGAATTATTTGAAAATAGTGAATTAGTAAAAGCTACTTGGATTAATGATTATCAGCTAATTAATGTTCATGAAATTCCTGATGAAAAATTGACAGAAAATACTTGGTCCGGAATTTTATAATTTTTTATGAAGCACATTCATACACGAGATTTGTTAAAGAGATGGTAAGAAATAGCGGACCTTTTACCTATATGTGCTGAGGTTAATATAAGGATTGATTATATAGAGTTAATTTTATTCTACACTTTGACCAAACTTGGTCAAAAAAATAGAAAAAATACTTAAATCACAATTAATATAGCCAAAAATTTAATCAAAGCCGGTGTAAAAACTGATTTAATAGCTACCTCAACCGGATTAAAGAAGGAAGAGGTTGAAAAACTTAAATAAATTACTTATACATGTATTTATTATCATTTATATTAGGAGGATTAAATGCATTACTCCGTCAATTACGTTTATCAATTAGCTCTATAGAGTTTTATAAAGACGTATATAAAAACTATCAAGGGTATGGAATAAGATATGTATTTACCTTATCTTTTATCCCATCAATAATTTATTGTATTTTTATATTAAATTACATAATAACTTTAAAAGATTATTTTAACGGAATACAATCATCAAAAGTTACAGCCAACATTGAATATATTATCAATCAATTACCGGAAATTAAATATAATAATTCAAACATTTCAGTTGAAGAAGTAGAGCCTATATATTTATATAGCAAGAATAATAATAAAATAGTCGTCATTGATACAAAAAATCAAGTTTCTAACAAAGAAAAAAGCAAAATACCGTTTGTACTTGAAGAGAATAAGCTGAAGATAAATTTAATTGTAGCCAATACTAAGAAAAATTTCCCAAGTACTGTTAACTATTCTGAGATATTCAAGCAAAATGAAGTAATTTTAACTCCTGAAATAATAAAAAAATATTTTGCCGATAATTTATTATATGTACCAAATTTATTTATTTATTTCGGTATGCCGGCTATTATATTATTTTGGTTTGTAACATTCTTATTAGAGAGAAGTATTATAGTTTTGTTAGTATATAGCTTAGCTAATTTACTTACTACTAAAACTTCAATACAAACTTCTATAAGGCTAGTAATGTTTTCAAGCGGAGTCCCGATAATATTACAACCGATTATTATTATATTAATACCGGAATTAAGCATATTATTACAGCTACTACAAATGTTTACAACTTGTTTAGTATTTGTCGCTATTTGGCAAATTAACAAGAACCTATCGCACTATATATAAGAAAAATCAGTTGTCATATAATATGTGATTTCAATTTACTAAAAAAACAGCCTATTATTAAAAAAATAAAAGTTTTTATTGTTAAAATTTTGTTGATAAAAATAGAGATATTCAAATTGCAGATATTGACGGTATCCGGTATCGGTATTGGTAATTTAAATCATCAGGGTAAAATACAAATTAATGCAAAGTTTGGACTAAGTAATGAAAAATTATCCTTTATAAGGATGGTCAATTAGCGGCTATTGAAAGAAAAGGTCCACTTATAAATCAAGAAGGAGTGCCTTTATACAAAGATAACTGAGTCCAAAAAGATAAGAAAGTTTATCTAGTGGGAGATGCCGGAAGAAATATTGATACACCTTTTAGAGATCCAAAAACTAGAGCTAGAGATAATTGGAATAGATTAATAAAGAAATTTAAGCATGCTTTAATACCGGAACATGAGTTAGGAAAATTAAACGATGCTATAGTAGATTCTGTAAGAGTTAAAGTAGTTCATCCAAATCCAAAACTTGCAGAACATCATCTTCAAGAAATAGCTCAAGGTAAACAAATATGGGATGGGCATGAATTTGAAATATTACGTATAGGACCAGAGGAAAAAAATCACCAATTATTCTATGATATCTCCTCTCAAAGATTACTTGATGCTAATGGTAAAGTAGCTTCTACTATCTGTAAAAAAAGTAAAAGCATGAATAATGTTCAAGCATTTGTAATGGGAGATGATGGAACAAATTTATATGGGTACTCATAAAAATCAATATTTGCCAAATACTAAAAATCTTGTTCATGGTTCATTTTTAAGTGGAAAGCCTGCGGAAGCAGCAGGAGTTATAGGTATAAATGATAGGGGAAAAATTGATTACCTTCGTAATAATAGCGGTCATTATCAACCTGAAGTTTTAGATATGTACCGTGCTGTAAAAAAAATACAAGAAACTATGCCCGGTGCTTTAGATAAAAATTGTCAAATCGATATTCAAGGGCATCCACGAATACTTGTTACTGATTTTGTAAAAAATATGGAAACCAAAGTAGGTTTCGGAAAAAATGCTAAAACTCATTATGAAACACTAAGAGAGGAAAGAATAGAGAAAATTAAAAACTATCAAGCTAATTTAAAAAATATTGCTGCTTCTTCAAAACCTAAAGCTAGAAATAGAACAAACAGAGGGCGTGTAATTAACTATTTATAATTAAATGTTATTCCTGCGAAAGCAGGAATCCAGCTAAATTTCATACTCTGGCATTGTTGCGTGGATTGGTAAAACCCACTATGTCACCTAGTGCGCTTGACCACTGGGACCATAAAAATAATTTAAAGTACTAATATTTAAGTTGGGTCCCGCTACAAGCTTGCGGGATGATGACAAAGCAATTTTGGATTCCCGCTTCTAGCTAGGAATGACATCGAAGGTGTTTTTTGCACCATGCAACAACGTTCCTATGTAATGTTGGATTAATCACTTAATTTATAATAATATTCTCTCCTTCTTTTCTACTTCTTTCTACACAATTAAATTTTAGTTTATATTAACAAGCTAATTTTTTATTAAATAATATAATTATATACTTGACTAAATTACTTGGGTATTGTAGATATTAAACAATTTTAAGTTTTAATAGGTTGGTTATATGATGCTGACGACGAAAGGCAGATATGCCGTAATGGCAATACTTGAAATGGCTTCAAAATCAAGTGCCGAACCGGTCACTTTGAATGAAATGTCCGTAAAACAAAATATATCGCTTAACTATTTAGAGCAGATATTTTCTAAACTTAAAAACGCTGATCTAGTTAAGGCTATTAGAGGATCAAAAGGTGGGTATATTTTAATAGGTAACCTAGAAGAAATAAAAATTTCCGATATTATGGACGCCGTTAACGAAAATTTTATAATGACTACCTGCTATAAGAAGTCAGTTAAAACTTGCGTGCCTGATACAATAAAATGTAATTCGCATAAATTATGGCAAGGTCTTGGTAAGCATATTAGAGATTATTTTGAAAATATCTCAATTAAAGATGCTTTAAACTCAAATTTAAATATATGATATATTTAGACCATAATGCTACTACTTTTATCGACCCTAGAGTTAAGGAATTCATAATAAGTTTAATGGACAAGGAACTTAACCCTTCATCAGCACATAGCTCAGGTAGATTTGCTAAGAATCTCATAGAAACGGCACGTGCACAAATAGCGGCGGCTCTTGGTATAACCTTATCATCTAGAGAATATGATATTACTTTTACTTCATCAGGGACTGAAGGTAATAATTTAATAATGAAAAATTTTTATGACAGCGATATTTTTATTTCAGCTATTGAACATTTATCGATCTATAACCATATAAACTACGCTCCAAATATTAAAGTTATAAGAGTTAATACGCAAGGGTTAGTTGATTTAGAACATTTAGAAGAGTTGTTAGCTCAAAGTAATACTAGTAAAAAACTTGTTTCCGTAATAATGGCTAATAATGAAAGCGGAGTTTTACAAGATATAGCTGAGATAGGTAAAATAACTAAAAAATATGAGGCAAAATTTCATAGCGATTTAGTGCAAGGTTTTGGCAGAATACCAATAAATATCAAAGCATTAGGATTAGATTTTGCTACAATTTCAGGGCATAAAATAGGAGGGGGGCAGGGTGGTGCTGCTTTAATTTCTAGCTGTAATTTTCAAGTTACTCCAATGATTATAGGAGGAGGGCAGGAAAAATCAGTACGCTCAGGCACTGAAAATGTTTTAGCAATTGCAGGATTTGGTTTAGCTTCTGCATTGAGGACAGACAATATCTCAGAAAATTATATAAAAATCAAAAAGTTACAAGAAAATTTAGAGAAAAAATTTAAAAAATATCCTAATGTAAATATTGTTAGTAATAACGTAGCTAGGTTGCCTAATACTACCTTAATTACTATACCAAATACGGATGCACAAGCGAAATTAATCGGATTTGATTTACATAATATTTGCGTAAGTTCCGGTTCTGCTTGTTCATCGGGAAAAATATCTAAATCGTATGTATTAACCAATATGGGTGTAGGGGAAGAAGAAGCAAAATCTTCGATTAGGATATCTTTAAGCCATACTAATACGGTAAGTGATATAGAGGCTTTTATAGAGGTTTTTGAGGAGATTTACGATGTCATTCCTAGCTAAAAGCGACGTTGTTGCACGGCTCCGTTTATGTCATTCCCGCTTCCGCAGGAATGACATCGATGACTGTTTAAACTATACCAAAACATGAATTAATTTAACCATATGAACCCACAATTAAACAAATTAACCTTACCGATATATATGGATTATCAGGCGACGACTCCAATAGATCCAAGAGTAATGGAGGCAATGTTGCCTTATTTTACTACCAAGTTCGGCAATCCTCATTCACGCAGCCATTCTTTCGGTTGGGAGGCAGAAAACGCCGTTGAAGAGGCAAGGAGTATGGTAGCAAAGTTAATAGGAGCGGATACTAAAGAAATTATTTTCACTTCCGGTGCAACTGAGTCTAACAACCTTGCAATAAAGGGAATAGCAAAATTTTACAGTAATAAAAAGAATCATATTATTACCGTAGTCAGTGAACATAAATGCGTACTTGATGCTTGCAGGCATTTAGAGCAAGAAGGTATAAAAATCACATACTTACCGATTAAGCCAAATGGAATAATCGATTTAGAAACTCTAAAAAATGCCATTACCGATCAGACTATGTTAGTTTCAGTTATGGTGGTTAATAATGAAATAGGTGTTGTTCAGCCTTTAAAGGAAATCGGGAAAATTTGCCGTGAAAAGGGCGTTTTTTTTCATTCCGATATTGCTCAAGGTTTTGGTAAAATTCCAATTGATGTTAACGAGTTTAATATTGATCTTGCCAGTATCTCAGGGCATAAAATTTACGGTCCGAAAGGAATAGGGGCATTATATGTAAGGAAAAAACCTCGTGTGCGTGTTACACCGCTCATAAACGGTGGCGGGCAGGAGAGAGGTATGCGTTCAGGTACGCTACCGACTCCTTTAATCGTAGGGCTTGGCATGGCTGCTGAAATAGCGTATAGTGAGATGGAAAAAGATACTAAGCATGTAAATTACTTATTCGACAGATTTTTAAATAATATACATAAGCGAATTTCAGAAGTGTATTTAAACGGCGATAAAAATCAAAGATATAAAGGTAATTTAAATTTAAGCTTTGCCGGAGTTGAAGGAGAATCCATTATCCTTGCCATTAAAGATTTAGCGGTTTCCTCCGGTTCTGCTTGTACTTCTGCCTCTTTAGAGCCGTCATATGTTTTACGTTCTATGGGAATCGGTGAAGAGCTTGCCCATACTGCAATTAGGTTCGGCATAGGTAGATTTACTACCGAGCAGGAAGTTGACTACGCAGTAAATTTAATATGCTCAAAAATCGATAAACTAAGGGAATTAAGTCCTCTTTGGGAAATGATGCAAGAGGGAATTGATTTGAAAAAGATTAAATGGGCTGTACATTGAGAATATCGTCATTGCGAGCAGCCGTAGGCTGCGTGGCAATCTTGTCAAAATATCCTGAGATTGCTTCGTCAAAACTTGCAGTTTTTTCTCGCAATGATGGCTCAGGTATTCACGCAAGTATAACATACAAAACCAAATTTTAGAGAATAACAATGGCTTATAGCAAAAAAGTGATAGATCATTATGAAAATCCTCGTAATGTTGGATCGCTTGATAAAGAAAATAAAAATGTTGGTACAGGACTAGTTGGAGCTCCTGCTTGCGGTGACGTTATGAAGTTACAAATCGCAGTTGATGATGACGGGATTATTACAGATGCTAAATTTAAAACATTCGGCTGCGGTTCAGCTATTGCTTCAAGTTCTTTAGTAACGGAGTGGGTTAAAGGAAGATCGGTAGAAGATGCCGAGACTATTAAAAATACCGAAATAGCAAAAGAATTGTCACTTCCACCGGTAAAATTACATTGCTCATTACTTGCTGAAGATGCAATAAAAGCAGCTATAGCCGATTACAAACAGAAAAAAGAAAGCAAAAAAGACTCTTAAAACATGAAAAATGTTATTTCATTAACCGCTTCTGCTGCAAAGCAAGTAAAATTGCTCATAGCAAAACGCGCCAAGCCTACCTTTGGTATTAGGGTAGGGGTTAAGTCAGGCGGTTGTGCCGGTCAGACTTATTACGTGGAATATGCCGATAGTAAAAATCAATTCGATGAAGTAGTTGAAGAAAAGGGCGTACGGATACTAATCGACCCAAAGGCATTAATGTATATTCTAGGTTCTAAAATGGACTATGTAGAGACTAAATTCAAATCCCAATTCACTTTCACCAATCCCAACGAAAAAGCTAATTGCGGCTGCGGCAAATCTTTTAGCGTGTCACACTTTAAAATCAATAAAGGTTTTAAAATATAAAGAACTAGAGGAAAGAATTGATTTCTTTTCTCCGCTTAATACAGAAGAAAATGAGCATGGAATCAAAATAATTCAAGGTAATAAAGTACATGACCGTGATAATATAGAGGGGATAAAGATTGAGCAAGAGTATGGATATTCGGTTTATAATATTAAAGTTGATGGTTTAGAATCTGCTGAATATGTTTTAAATGTCAGTAATATTAAAAGTTTGGATTCTGATAAAAAATTGCTGTTGTTGGAGGAAATCTTAAATTTAATAATCAAGGCGTCCCTTTCTCTATTATTGCAGAGAAGGTAGAAAATATAGGTTTTGATTTAAGAGCAGCCTCTACTTTTCAAGAGATATTCGCAAAAATGTTTTCGTACTTTTGTTTTTCTATGAAAATATATGATTTGAAAAATAGTCATATTGTAGGAGGAAAAGATACTAGTGGGCATGGATAATGAAATTGTATTCTATGAAAACCCTAATGGTAATTGTTTTTTAGGTAATACGAAAGGAAGAATAACACTTGGTAAATTAGCTAAAGGAGTAAGTAGTTTTCACGTTATTGTTAATAGTAAAAAAGGACAAATTATTTTAGAACCCTATACGGAAATACCTTTAAAAGAAAGTTGGCTATTTAATTACAAAAAAGCTTTAACGCAATTAAATAACGGTATTAAAGATTCCGCTAAAGGGCAAGTTAAATTTATAGAAGATTTCAGTAAATATTTAGATGATGACTTTTAAAATTCTTTTTACTATTCAAGCTAGTAAAGATTTGGAAGAACTCGAAAATAATAAAGGATTAGAAAAACGTTTAAAAGCAGTAAAAAACACTGGCATATCCTATACAGGCAAATCCTCGTCATCCTAGTTTAAATACCCATAAAATATAAATCTGTTAAAGGACATAACGGAGAAGAAATATTTGAAGCTTATGCTGAAAATAATACTCCTGCTGCTTATAGAATTTTTTGGTATTATGGACCAAACAAAGATAATATCACTATTCTAGCAATTACAGCACATCCATAAAAAGTCAATTGCAGTTGACTATTACACCAATAGCTTTATTTTAAGAAAAATCATACAAATCACCGAATAATGAAATCCCCAGCCTACTGCGATATGATTAGGATCGCGTATATTATTATATTTAACTAAATCCTGAACAGGAGTACCATAATTTTATGAAATTTTTGATAAAGCATCTCCTGATTTCACTGTATAAACTTTAGCGGTGCGATTTGGCATATTAACTCCTAAGATTATTTTTGATAGCTTAAAAAGCTATCAATCTTTTGTTTAGAAATCAAGAGTAAAATAATTATAGTAGTTTTAACTATTGCTAAAAATCATTATTTCAGCTATTTTAAAGCTGTTGCTTTAAATTAGATTAATATGTCACAAAAATTAGGTTTCTGGGAGGTTTTTGCCTTAGTAACCGGCAGTCAAATCGGTACTAGCGTTTTTATATTGCCGTTAAGTTTAGCACCGTTCGGTATATACAGCATTTGGGGCTGGGTACTTTCATTATTCGGTGCTATGAGTATAGCACTTGTATTTTCTACCCTTTGTGCAAAATTTCCTAAAACAGGAGGTCCGCACGTTTATGTACGGGAAAATTTCGGGGATAAAATAGCTTTTTTCACCGGTTGGACTTACTGGGTTATATCCTTTGTCAGTACAAGTATAGTAGTCATTTCGGCAATAGGTTATCTAACGCCTTTTTTTAAATCACAAGCGGTTTTAGACTTAATATTACAGATCATATTATTAGGTGCTATTATGGTTTTAAATTTAAAAGGTCCTGAAGTAGCAGGAAAAGCAGAGTTTTATTTAACTCTCTTAAAATTTGTTCCATTGCTTGTAGTAGGTTTATGTGCTTTATCACATTTTAATATAGATAATATAACTATTGCCGAGGAAGTAGAGAATTTAAGCATTCCGAGCATTATGGGAAGAGTTGCACTTCTTACTTTTTGGGGATTTATCGGTGTAGAATGTGCAACTACCACGGCAGGTGCGGTAAAAGATCCGGCAAAAACCATTCCACGAGCCATAATAGTTGGAACTTTTTGCGTAGCAGTGTTATATATTATTAATAGCATAGGTATAATGGGCTTAATCCCTGCTTCTGAACTTATTAGTGCTAAAGCTCCTTATGCCAATGCCGCTTCATTATTATTCGGAGGTAAATGGTCAATCGTAATTACGGTTATAGCCTCGATTATATGTATAGGTACGCTCAATGCTTGGGTGCTAACTAGCGGACAGATAGCTCTTGGGCTTGCAGAAGACGGTTTATTACCAAAATTTTTTGCTAAGAAAAATAGCAATAATGCTCCAACTCACGGAATTATTGTAAGCTGCCTTGGCATTGTGCCGTTATTAGTCTTTACGGTAAATGATAATTTTGCCAAACAGATTACACAAATAATAGATTTCTCGGCAATAACATTCTTATTCATCTATTTAATTTGTAGCTTAGCTTTCTTAAAGGTAATTTTTAGCTCAAAAAAAAATTTTTCTTATTATTATTTACTTATAGCTATAATATCGATTATCTTTTGTGCATGGGTTATCTATGAAACACCTGTTAAAACTCTGATTATAGCTAGTTCTTTTACTATCTTTGGTATTCCTTTGTATTATGGATGGTATAAATGTCATTCCCGTCTATGAGTGTTGCCTAGCTGGATGCTGAGCCGTCATTGCGAGCGACTGCAAGGAGCGTGGCAATCCAGAAAAAATAATAAAAAAATTCTGTAAATCAGAATTTTTTAACTGGATTGCTTCGTCAATTACTTAAGTAATTTCCTCGCAATGACGGTTCAGTCTCCAAGCGGGCAAGAGCACGACATAAGAGATATAAACATGATAAAAATCCGCATTAATCTGCTTAGAAATTTATTCACAGAATATGATATAGACGGTTATATAATTCCGTCTAACGATAAATATATGAGTGAATATGTTCCAAGCTATGCAAAGAGACTTGAATATATAACAGGTTTTACTGGTTCAAACGGTATAGCTATTATATATAAAGATACAGCATTATTCTTTACCGATGGACGTTATTTAGAGCAAGCAAATAAAGAGCTGGATTTAGAGCTTTTTAAGCTTTTTGACTTAAAAGATATATCTAAGTTTGGTAAAGATGCAAAAATAGGATACGATTCTGAATTATTTACTTATCCCACTATATCAAATTTAAAGTTCAATTTTCAGAAGATTAATGGAAATTTAGTTGATAAGATTTGGCAAAATCAGCCGCTAGAGCCAAACTCTAAAGTTTATTTGCATGATATTAAGTTTGCGGGCGTTAGTCATACTGATAAAATAAGTAAATGTCGTGAAATTTTTTTGGATTCCCGCTTTTGCGGGAATGACACCGAGCAATCTGCCTTAGTCATTCTCGATAGCTCCTCCATATGTTGGTTACTAAATTTGCGGGCTAGTGACGTTGCTTATACGCCTTTAATGTTTGCAAAAGTTATACTCACTTCTACACAATTATATTTGTTTATAAATCCTACAAGAATCAATGCCGAAATTATTAATGCTCGTCCTGAAATAACGGTTTTACCGGAAGAAGAATTTGAAAATATTTTAAGAGATAGCGAGAATAAACATCTTTCTAAAACAGCTTATAGAGAGGAACTTAAAGGAGATACGAAACGCAGCACCGCAGCGTACACAAGCGTACGTGAGGATGCGAGTATCGGATCGATATCTAAATTACCTCTAGAAGCGAAATGTGGGCAGATGTCTAATATTTTTATTGATGATACTATAGCATCTGTTCATATAATGGACTTAGTAGCTGATAAAAAAATACAAAAAATTACTGATCCATGCTTAATGCTTAAAGCTTGTAAGAACGATGTAGAAATTAAGCATGCAATCGATTTACATATTAAAGATGCAGTAGCTTTATGTGAATTTTTTGCTGATTTTTCTCAATGTCATCCCCGTGAAAACGGGGATCCAGAAAAACATAATATGGATTCCCGCCTTCGCGGGAATGACATAGGAAATAACGAATTGACCGAGTATTCCCTCAGTTTAAAGCTTACAGAGCAACGAGCTAAACAAGAGGGATATGTTTCGGATAGTTTTCCTGCTATTTGCGGATTTCAGGAAAATAGTGCTATTATTCATTATAGAGCTGACCAAAAAACTGCTAAAAAAATTGAAGGGCAGGGGATATTACTGATAGATTCCGGCGGTCAGTATCAAGGTGCTACTACCGATATAACTAGAACAATAGTAATAGGTACGCCGACAGATGAGCAGAAAAAGCGTTATACGCAAGTACTTAAAGGACATATTGCTTTAGCTAAAGCCAAATTCCCAAAAAATATCATCGCAGGAGCTAATCTTGATATACTCGCTCGGCAATATTTATGGCAAGAAATGCTAGATTATCCACACGGTACAGGGCATGGGGTAGGGAGCTTCTTAAGTGTTCATGAAGGACCGCAAAGCATAAATCTTCGTAATAAAATAATACTTAAAGCAGGTATGATCTTATCTAATGAACCGGGTTTTTATATTCCTGGAAAATATGGTATTAGAATTGAGAATTTGATGTATGTAAAAGAAAATAACGGATGGCTTGAGTTTGAGACCTTAAGCCTAGTGCCTTATGCTAGTAAGTTGACTGATATGAAACTACTTAATATTGATGAAATAAACTATATCAAGGAATATTATAACAAAATTAGAGCTAAAATTTATGATTTATTATCCACGCAAGCGAGGAATTGGCTTAATAATGAAATAAATTTATTTTTACAATCATTATTGTAATTGACGTTTCCGCTATTTATTGGTATAAGGTCTATACATTTCTAGTTTCTACATTGGGACGTCGCCAAGTGGTAAGGCAACGGTTTTTGGTATCGTCATCCGGAGGTTCGAATCCTCCCGTCCCAGCCATTCATTCGTCAATTTGCAATTCACAAAATATTAATCAATGAAGAAGATGAAAGTGCAGAGAATGCTGCTTGGACTATACATTAGTAATTGTTCTATAATCTATATTATGGAAAATAAAAGTGAATTTAGTGATGGTGCATTCGATTGGATTTGAACCAACGACCTTTGCCTTCGGAGGGCAACGCTCTATCCAGCTGAGCTACGAATGCAAATATATTGATCCACTTAATAAGAGCGATCCAAAATAAATTTAATAATCGAAAACAAATAGTCTTTATAAATATTCTGAACCGGAATTTTATTTAATAACTTACTTGCTTCATTTTCTAAGTTACTCAAATAATTAACTGTTTCATTGTAAATTTCATGTTTTACCATTAAGTCATGTATTTTTACAAAGTCATCTTTAGTACGCTTATCACATTTAATTATATTTTCGAGCCAAAGCTGCTTATCTTGCTCTAACTTATTATATAAAAAAATCAGTGGTAACGTAACTTTTCCTTCTAAGAAATCATCGCCAATATTTTTGCCTACCTGTTTATCATTACCCAAATAATCAAGCAAGTCATCTATAACCTGAAATATCGTACCGAGTAATTTCCCAAAGTCCTGCATATCTTTAGAAATATGGTCTACCTGCTCTGCTATAATAGCTCCAACTTCACAAGCAGCTCCAAATAGTTCGGCGGTTTTAGATTTAACTATTTGCTGATATTCGTCTATAGTTATAATACGTCGTTCATTTAACTTCACTAGCTGTACTACCTCCCCTTCGGAAATAATTGCCGAAGCTTTAGCTAGAACATTCATAGCTTTAATAGAGCCGGAAGCTACCATTAACTTAAAAGACTGACTAAAGAGGAAATCACCCACTAAAATGCTTGTTTTACTTCCCCAAATAACGTTAGCCGTAGGTTTGAATCTTCTTAAAGTGCTGTCGTCTACCACATCATCATGAAGCAATGTGGCGGTGTGAATGAATTCAACGGCACTTGCGAGCTTTATATGATTATCGCCTTTATAATCAAACATTTCAGCAGTTATTATAGTTAAAAGCGGACGAATTCTTTTACCTCCTGCTTCTAGTAAATATTTACCGACCTTTTCTATTAATTCTTCATCACTTTTTAAACAGCTAATGATTAAATTGTTTAACTTAGTTACTGCATCTTTTAAATCTTGCTGTATTTTTACTATAATATTCATGGTATTTTTATAAATTTTTCCGTCATTGCGAGAAAAAATTGAAAATTTTGCTCGCAATGATGATTAACGAAGTTCATCGAGTATACATTCCTCTAATATTTTGTGATTAACATTAGGAATTAACTCCATAATTTTTTCTTTTACATTTTCACCGGGTTGCACTTTTTTTACTGCTGCTTGATATAAAGATAAATAATATAAAGGTATAAGTTTATTTATATCATCTATATTACCTATTTTAGCTTTGTTTAAATCGGACAAATCAAACATATACTCAATGCTAGCATCAATTAAATTAGATGAATTCGGGTGATCGGAAATAGTTTTTAAAAATGATTTCAAAGCATTCCCGTATACTTCCTTACTCTCTTCCGAAAAATTTTTAAAATCCCCTACTCCGTGTACATATGCACTTAAAACATCTATTATTCTAGAGTAATCATTAATTACTATCGTACCTTTACTGTAAGAATCTTTAAGAGCATTTACTATAGTTTCATTTGTTATATTAAATCCCGATGCGTTTGAATAGAGACTTAAAGCATTTATCTGTGCTCTAGTTAATTTGTTTAATTCAGTCACTAAATTAATATTTAAATTAAAATTATATTCCCTATCTTCAAAAATACTAAAATTATATTGTTTATTATTATTTAAAATATAGCTTAGTTCATTATTAAAATCTTTAAGTTTAAATAAATAGGTTTGCTTATCGTAATATTTCTTTATAAATTCTAATGAACCTATTATAAAACCAGGTTTTAGCTTAAATTGCGAATCTACCAAAAGATCAATATTATTATTGCCGAAATCGTTTAACTTACCTTTATATAATAAATTAATATTATTTTCAAAGTTATTACTATTGAGTTTTGCATTAGTAACTTCAATTGTTAAATCTTTAGCAATATCTTTAAAATGCACACTACTAGTACTAATCAAGAAATTACCGGAAAATTTGAAATTATTATTCCAAGCGGGTCTATATAATAATAAACCGGCAGGTATTATTCTGTCTTCAAGGTTACTTTGTACTATTTCGGTTTCATAATAAATTTCTAATTTTTGCGGTATGTTATCAAGGAAATCCTGTTTACTTGTATAATACTTACTTTTGTCAAATAACATAGTAAGTATAGTATGATCTTCTTCATATAATTTTTGATTATCGACTAAGTCAAAAATTTCTGTTTTACCGGAAGTAAATTTAATATTTTCTATTAAATTTATAACTTCAAATAAATCTTTTTTAAATCGTACTATTTCAAATAATTTAAAATTTAACGGTATTTTTGTTGATAATATACAGTTCTCATTATAAAATCTTACTCCAAAGCCTCTTTGAACCGGCTTAAATTTTCCGAATGCTTCTCCGGAAAAATGTATAAATAATTTCTGCTTAAGTAAATCATAACCGATATTTATCGGTGTGGTAAATTCAGTTGCTCTATTAATACTCTCTTCTTGCCAATTAATTACTGAAATACCTAATTTGAAAGGAAAACCATATGGCTGAACTTTAGAAAACTTAATAAGATATTGCTGATTAGGATTATTATCAGCCTCTTCTATATTAAGGTTGGTACCGGCATATTTTTGATTTATAGAGTGTGATAAAGAGAACATAATAGTAAACCACAGCCCACTATATGCGAGTATAATAAAGATAGTTATAAATAATATTATTTTAAGAATTTTTTTCATCTTTAAATCGGTATTATAGTGTGATTTTCTGTTGTTGTATGGATAAGTTTTTTCGTCATTGCAAGGAAAAATTGAAAATTTTGACGAAGCAATCTCAGGAGTTTGTTATTATTTCATGAGATTGTCACGCAGTCTACGACTGCTCGCAATGTCCGCTCGCAATGACGTTTACTTACACAGCTCTATATATTCCTTATTCAATTTTATAACGTTCCAAATCCATAAACTCATCATAACTATAAAAGTTACTAACAGATATATTATAATAGAATCAAAGGTAGCAGTCGGAATAATAATAAATATCAAAGACTGTATAAATGCTCCAAGCGATTTACCGAATTTAGTACCTATTACCTCTACGGCAGCTTTTCCCTTAGTTCTAAGCTCTAAAGATAAAGGAATATACGCCATTTCTTTTGTTGAATCGAATAATGAATATTTGGACGATTTACTCAGTATGTTCTGAATTGCTCCAACAATAATCGCTGCATATAGAAGATTAAAATCACCGCAACATGCTCCTATTTCTTCAATAAAAATTATAAAGATAAAAAACATCAAGCCGGTAATAGACAACATAATAGGAGTTAATAATGCAGAAATGAGCCAACCGAGTCTTCTAAGAATATTACTGCCTATTATCATGAAAGTAACGCATGATATCCCCATCCAAATATTAAACCTGCCCATAAAGTTAACATAGTCTATAGTGTTTGGATGTAATTCTTTTATTTTTGCTTTCCAAGGTCCTTCAACTATATTTATTAATAATCCATAACAGATTATTAATAAGGCAATACGACCTATATATTTTGAGTGAATTACTAATTTGATACTTTCAATTACCGAAAGTTTTGTTTTCATTTTAGCTGTAACTTTTTTTGCATCTAAAACATTTATGGAATCTGTTAAAATAAATCTATTTATTATTCTAAATAGAAGCATAGCAATTATTCCTGCAGTAACAATAATTGACATGATTGGCTGAAGCATTATAGCATTTCCGGCAGCTGAATTAAAAGAATCCGGTAATAATTCTGAACCAATGACATCCTGCTCGCTTGAGAAAAAGACAAGTACGCTGCCTGCTATTATAAGACCGATATTACCGACCATTCCAAGAACGGGATAGAATCTTTTAGCTTTAGAAGTATCAAAAATGTGATTGGCAAACTGCCAAAACATTAAGTTTATGACTACTGCACTCCATAATTCCG
Organism: Rickettsia rhipicephali str. 3-7-female6-CWPP; assembly: GCF_000284075.1. Classification (GTDB taxonomy): domain Bacteria; phylum Pseudomonadota; class Alphaproteobacteria; order Rickettsiales; family Rickettsiaceae; genus Rickettsia; species Rickettsia rickettsii. Next base: position 835,723 of record NC_017042.1, on the reverse strand, counting down.
CGAAAATATACATCAGTGCATAACTCCATTGACTACCTATTTTAATAAACCATTTAAAATTAGGGTATGAGGCAATTAAGTTATTTATCATTTTATCATTAGGATGATAAATATCTTGATTTGGATAAATAATATAGGCAAATAATAAGAAAAATAGTAAAAAACTGCCGACTATAATGTAGAAAATATATTCAAAATTTAATTTATTACTAAGCTTAACATAAAGTACGGTAAAAATTACGCACGAGGGTAATACTAACCATAATTTTAAGAAGCTAATAATTTCAGCCCCCATAGAGGGTACTACTAAACTATCTTTGATAGATCTTAAAGCCCCAAAATTAAAAAGGATACATAACATCATTAAAGCCATAGGTATAAATAGCTTTAATTCTTTCCTTTCTATAGGCCACATTATTTCTTTAACTTTTTCAAAGAAAATTTTAGGCGGTAACATTTTTATTGTAACCTTACATATTAAAGTTAACTTTTAAATCTCTTAAGTGCTAAAGTCAATTAAAATAATTAATTTATACTACTCCAAGGTGTTATTTCTCTATATCGCCAATAATATTTTGTGATCTTATCTAATTTGTCCTGATTTATCTTCCATAATTCCTGCTTATCGGTAGTCCATGGCTTAGGTCCTTGCATAGTGTAAAATGAAATAAGAAAAATAAGGGCTTTGAGTTTCAAAATATGTAAAAAAGTTCCATCTCATCGATAAGGGATAAATATAATGCTGAAATGCAATATTTAATAAATCTTGGTCAGGAAAAGAAAAATCACATTTTGAATTTTGTAAAGTTTCTAAAAGCATATTTTTATCTTGCTTTTCTTGCATATTTTTTAAGTTTAAAATACGACCCTGCTATTTTTATAAGAATGAGCTATATTTCTCTTACATTCTTTTGTCACTTTATGACTACAATATGTAATACCTGTATCTCTTATGCTACCTGCAGCAATATAATCACCCATATCTATTTTTTTAAGAGAATTTAAATCATGCAGTACTACACAATATCTGCATCAAGATATAATATAGAATCTAGATGAGGAAAGATTTGATCAAAATATAACCTATACATTATTGAACTAGGCCAATTATCCGTAAATTTTATTTTCTTATCGGCTAAAGCTTGATTTAATATATATTTTCAGGAAAAGTAGTAAAATCTATAGAATAATCTCTGATATATTTCATGGAAGCTAATTTTTCCATTGATTCTTGACTAACGGGGTCATTAGAATTCATAACAATATGCAATCTATAGAAACTATCTAAGTCACTATTTAGGGCAAGCCTGTAATCGGTTTGTATAGTTTTTTCATTAAAAGATGACCTGCCTAATACATGAATTAAGCTAAGCCTATAATAAACATCTAGCAGTAAGTAAGAGAGTAAACTGTTTAAAAAAGGAATCTCATCCGCTGTATACCGCTATAATATTTTAGGAAATCATCATCATTTTTTATTTCTAATATTTCTTTTACTTTTCCTTCGTGACCTAAAATAATGAGTTTAGCTAAATTAATCACAGCTTTTTTAGTATATAAAGTATCTAAATCGTAACTACCGTTTTTAATCGCTTTATATTGCTGAACTAAAGTAGCATTTTTGTCTAGATAAAGACGTAGCAAGCAATCATAACCCTTTGCTAACTCCAAACGCACCATTCCGTCTTCTACTTGAAAAGAGCAAATTTTTTCTAACTTTGCTTTATCTTTTGAGTTTAAAGATTCGCTATCTTCTAATTGCTCAAGTGCTAGATCAAAATTTAATTGATCTTCACGTGGTACTATAGAACTTTTTATAACTATAATTCCCAATATCTATAATACAACCTGTAGTTTATACATTCTGTAATTATTTGCGAAAAAAGTTGCAGTAATTATTACTGCTAGAAAAATAAAAAAAGATAGTATTAAATTCGTACGAGACATTTACATATTATAAAAAATTAATGCATGGATTTTAACAATTAATAACAAAAGAGCAATAATTATTACACAAATAGCGATAAAAAATTTATTAGTTATTTATATACTCATAATAAAGAACCTTATATAATGTTTTTTGTCAAAAAATAACATTTATGTCTAAAAAGAAAAATAGCAAGCCAAAACATGACGAGGTTATAAGAGCTGCATTTGAAAACCCTATAGTTACTCAAGAGTTCTTTGAAATCTACCTACCGCTATCAAAACTTTACTTTCTTTTGAAGCTCTTAGAATGGAAAAAGATAGTTTTGTAGAGCGTAGCCTAAAGAAATCTATTGTTTAAATATATGTTAAAAATTGCTGAATATCATAGGAAAGCGACAGGAAATAAAAAATTTCCTTTTGTGTACCCTTATGTTGTTCTACAATGTTGTACAAAATGTATAATGCACTTACTAATCTATTGGAGTAAACAGTGAACTTGTAAAAAATACATGGATTAATGATTATCAGTTAATTAATGTTCAAAATATTTCTGATGAAAAATTAAAAGAAAAAGCTTGGTCTGGAATCTTGCAGTTTTTTTTCAAACATATCCACGAACGAGATTTATTAAAGAGATGGCAAGAAGTAGCTGATCTTTTACCAGAATTTATTAAAGTTAATATCGGTATAGATTATATAGAGCTAATTTTGTCCTACACCTTGAATAAGATTAGGGAAAATGATAAAATAGAAATAGAAAAAATGCTTAAATCACATCTATTTTAAACCCTGCATTAGGAGGAAACCTTATGAATAGCTTAGCTCATAGCTGGAAACAAGAAGGTATTGAGGAAGGTAGCAAAAAAGAGAAAATTACTATGGCTAAAGAAATGAAAAAAGAAGGACTTTCTTTAGAATCTATTATGAAAATAACAAAATTAGATAAGAAAGATATTGAGAAATTAAAATAACATGATTACATTACATGCCGCAAATAAACAGAATACTCACATTTTTGCATATTAAGCCTATAGGAACTTAGAGCTAAAGGCATATATACTCGATGAACTTCAAAAATTGGCTACGTTGTCTCATAAGCTCTGCGGTGCTCACGTATTTTTAAGTATACGCTCCGCTCCTCGCCTTATAGACTCCTTGCTCTTTTTGCAGTTGATCTTTGTCTACCAATTCTTCATTTACTCGAAGTATATAAATTCATGTTAAATAACTCTCGTTTATGTATTATTTGGTTGTTGGGGCTTATTAGCGGTTTTAATCTAATGATTACCGGTAATACTTTAAATTATTGGCTTGCTAAAGAAGATATAGCACTGCAAACAATCGGTATATTATCATTCATAACGCTTCCCTACTCTATTAATTTCTTGTTAGCACCGATTTTTGATGCAGTGCAAATTAAATATTTAAACAAAATATTCGGTCATAGATTATCTTGGATTTGCTTAACTAGTAGTGCATTGATATTTCTTATATATATTTTCAGCTTTCTAGATCCTAGTACTAATCTATTATTATTTGCTTTCACGGCTTTAATTATTTCTTTTTTTAGTGCTGCACAAGATACTATATTGAGTGCTTTAAGAACGGAAATAGTACCTAAAGAATCGCTTGGGTTTACTTCAGGAATATATATATTCGGTTATCGGGTCGGTATGCTTTTAGCCGGTTCCGGAGCTATTTATTTATCTATTTATTTAACATTTAATGAAATATATAAAATCTTTGCCGGTTTAGTATTTATTTATTTAATTTTATTGATTGTAGGAATTAAGTATTGTTATTTAAACGAGAATATACAACATATACAGATAATCAAGAATGATATAAAAAATAATCAAAATAAAAAAAACATAATAAATTTTATATATAATGCGTTAAAACCTATAGGTTCTGTTTATTTCATTATTCTTATATTAATTTTCCTAGTATTATATAGATTAACGGATAACTTAATTAATGTTATGATTAACCCGTTTTTGCTTCATCTTGGGTATGATGCTTTTGCAATAGCAAGCGTTGGAAAGTTTTGGGGAGTTGTAGGAGCTATAATCGGTGGACTTGTCGGCGGTGTTATTATGAAACATAAAAATATATTAAATAGTATATTTTTATTTGGTATTATTCATGCTTTAGGACATATTTTATTTATTTTTCTTGAAATAAACGGTAAAAATTCTTTATTATTATTTATTACGATAGGAATAGCAAGTATTACCGGCGGTATGATGATGACTGCTTATATCGCTTTTATTTCTTCACTCTGTCAAGGTAAATTTCGAGCTACTCAATATTCTTTTCTTTCATCGATGATGGGGATTTCGCGCTCAATTTTTCCTATAATTTCAGGCTATATGGTAGTAAATTTCGGTTGGAAAAATTTCTTTTTATTTACTACTATTATAACTATTCCGTCTTTATTAATATTATTAAAAATAAAAACTAAATTACAATAATGAATGATATATTAAGTATAATATTTTTAATACCATATACCAAATATTATTATATTAAATCAAAGTGCAAAAAAATATCGTCGCTTCAAAAAAGCTCTACCTAGTGTAATTGTTGCTTCGATATGTTATAATAATATACTTATACATATAATCGTTTTCAATCATGATTTCTTCTTTATTTTTATGATTTGGTATATAGCAATACCTCTTTTCATAATTGGATTTATTTTTCTAATCTGTATGGAATATAATACTGGGAATCAATCATATTTTAATTTAACAATAGAACCTTAGCCTATTTTTATGTGGAAACAAAGTTTAGTTTCTATATTGTGATATCAATATTATCTATATTAAATCCATATATAATGAGTATATTAAATATTGGTTTTTACAAATATCAAGGAAATAAAATTATTTACATGTTTATTTGTATATGGTTTTTATCATGGGCAATAATTGGTTATAATATTAGAAAATTAAATAAAAATGCTATAATATTAAAAATAATTAATAAAATAGGAGCAGTAACAATTTGGAGCATCATAGCTCTAGTATATTATTATATCGGACTTGATAAGTTCAATAAAATGGCTATTTAAATGAATAATGATATATTAAGTGCTTTTTTACATGGCATCGTTTTAGCTCTCGGTTTAATAGTGCCGCTCGGAGTACAGAATATTTTTATATTCAATCAAGGAGCAAAACAGCCAAAGTTTAGCAAGGCTTTACCTAGCATAATTGCAGCCTCAATATGTGATACTATGCTTATATGTATGGCAGTTCTTGGGATATCTTTGTTAATTCTTGAAATTTCTTGGTTAAAATTATCTATATTTATTGTTGGATTTATTTTCTTAATTTATATGGGATATAATACTTGGAATCAGCCGCCTATTGATCTTACAATGAATTCCGGGGCTTTTTCAGCTAAAAAACAAATTTTATTTGCTATATCGGTATCAATATTAAATCCGCATGCAATTATGGATACGATTATAGTAATAGGTACTAGTGCTTTAAAGTATAGCGGTATTGCAAAAATTATATTTACCTTAACTTGCATACTTATATCTTGGATATGGTTTTTTTCTTTAGCAGTTGTAGGTTATAATATCAGAAAGCTAAATAAAAGTAGTACGATTTTAACTATAATTAATAAAATAGCTGCTATTATTATTTGGGCAGTTGCTTTTTATATTGGAGTACAAATATTGTATGAAATCGGTTTTATTAACTAGACATATTGAAGAAAATAATGAAACTATAAAGGAAATAAGTAAATATAATTTAGATTTACGTGATATTCATTGTCCTTTAATTAAATATAAAACTCTAGATTTTAATATCGATATTTTAGATAATTACTCGAATATAATAATAACTAGTAAATATGCGGCAAGTATCTTATTAACCGGTCATAACTTAAAACAAGATATTTGGGTAGTAGGTAGTAAGTCAAAACGATTATTAGGCAAGAAAGTAATGTATACTGCTAAAAACGTGGAAGATTTGATTAAGCATTTTCCTCCTGATTTATATGAGCAGACTATATATTTATCTTCAAATGAAATTACTAAAGATTTACCTAGCAAAATAGCTAGACATATCATTTATAATGTAGAATATTTGAATGAGCTGCCCGTATCTATTATAAAAGAATTTAAAAATAATATTGATTTTATATTACTTTATTCTCAAAATAGTGCTAAGACTTTAGTAAAATTATTACTTCAAAATAATTTATTAGAGTACTTACAAGATAGTTTAGTTGTAGCCATAAGTTTGAAAGTCGCAAATATAGTTAGACCTTTTATAAAAAATGTGGTTTATTGTGATGATCAAAACCTTAACGATATAATCAAGTTATTATCTGAAAATGCACAAATTCGATAGTTTCTTTAAAAGCAAAAACATCTTTTTTATAGCAATAGTAATATTTGTCTTATCTTCTTTTACTCTTTATCATAATAGATCCGATATTTTAAAACTGTTTAAAAGTGAAAATAAGGATTTAAGCCAAGTTCCTGATCAAGTAGTAGAAAATAAAGAAAATACTACCCTGGAAGAAAAGGAAGCAGCGCCTCTATTATCTACCAAGTCGCTTTTAAATTACGTAAGTTCTTTAAAGTTTCCTGAAGCACCGACTAATTTAGTAGAACCAAAATTAGAAACTGTAATCAATTCAGCCTCATTCGGATACAAGGAACAAGGAGCGAAGCCTATAACTAATAGGAGAGCGACGAGTGACGAGGTAGGCGGATGGGTATCACTTGACTATATTAATTACTTATTAAATGTAAATCTATTAGTATATAATTTCATGCAAGATAAGGATTATAGTAAAGAACTAAGAATAGTAAAATCCCGCCTGCTGTCTCAAGATATAAGGAATATTTTAAATAACTTAGAAGCATATAATAATTATCTTTTTTCTAAATCAAGTAGTACGGAAGTAATTTTTCCTACCAACCATAAGTGGCTGGAGAAGTTTATCAAAATTGAAAAAAAACCTTCTGCTATGATGATAAAAGAACAAGATAAAGCGCTAATTTTAGAGCACTTAAATTATCTAATCAATTTTCTTTATTCAGAAAAATTTATGCAGGAGTTTGTAAATAAAGATGTTTAGGTTATTATTAATATGTGCTACTTTTTTACTGCTTTATTTCGGGTTTACTTTTATAGAGAGCTTTGATTCAAAAGTTTTTATTAGTTTATATGATTATAATATTGAGACTACCTTGTTCTTTAGTCTTATTTTAGGGCTTTTATTACTAATTTCTTGTTTTATTGTCATTAGATTTCTAATATTAATTATCGATTTACCATCTAAAATACATAATATTTTTAGTAAACGAAAAATTAATCATGATAGATATGCTTTAATTTTAGCTTTTGCCGAATATATTATGAATAATAAAGCTAAAGCTGCTTCTATTGCTCGCAAAAATTTATCTTCTGAAGCTCTAAAAGATTCACAAGAATTCCATAATTTAATCTTAGCCGTAACTGAAGAGGATGTAGATAGAAAAATTTCCTATTTTCAAAAACTTATTACATCTAAAGAATTTGTTTTTTACGGTAGCAAAAATCTAGCAAAACTTTATTATGATAAATCTTTGTATGAGAAAGCAGAAAATTACGCAACAAAGGCTTATAATTTCAATGAACTTGATATTGACAATTTAATTACTTTAATGCGTTGTTATGCTAGACTTTCTCTATGGACGAAATTTATTTTTATAACGAATAAGCTCGCAAAATTTCATAAACATGAGTCTATGCCGGAAATTGCTGAGTATTATTTATTAGCAGCGAAGCAAGAAGTAGAAAGTAATAATACGGCTAATGCTATAGATTATTTGGCAACGGCTGTAGATTTAAATTTTTATAATGACGAATTACTAGCGTTTTACTTTAATTTAAATAAATAAGCTTAATGTTAATAAAAAGATCAAAATATTAAAACATGCTTTTCGTATTATCCCCTCTTTAAAATTAGTGCAGCTATTTAAAAAATTTACTTCTCTATCAAATAGGCAAATTTACGAAGAATTAACTCAAGAGTTAGATGCTAAAAAAGATGCAATATTAATTTTGGCAATAGAAGCTTGTTTAGAATTGTAGACGTTGTGATATGGATTCTTTTATGTCATTCCCACGTGGATAACAAATCGTCATTGCGAGCAACCGTAGACTGCGTGGCAATCCGGAAAAATAATAAAAAAAATTCTGATTTACAGAATTTTTAACTGGATTGCTTCGTCAATTGCTACGCAATTTCCTCACAATGACGACTTGGGTACCTACGCAACAACGCCTGCTCGTAATGACGGATAAGCCGAACCACACAACAAAAACTAATATAAAAATAATTTCTTTGGGCTCTTACTAATTTCTTCATTTACATTATTATTATGGTGATGATAATTAGATTGAATTGTTATTAAATAAGCATTTATTGCTTTAGAAAATTCTTCAGTTTTATAACGAAAGAAATGGTCAGCTCCATTGATAATTTTATAATCAACTTTAATATGGGATTGTTGCTTAGATAATCTATTTGCTAGGTCTTTTACATCATCTGCCGATACTATACTATCCTTATCTCCCTGTAATATAAACCCTGGAATAGGACAAGGTGAGAGGAATGAGAAGTCATATTTATGAATTGTATTAACCGGCGGTGAAATAGCAATAAAATGATTTATTTCCGGACGTCGCATTACAAGTTGCATAGCTATCCATGCTCCGAAAGAAAATCCTAATATCAGGTTAGACTGAGCATTTGGGTTATTCTGTTGTAACCAGTCGAGAGCTGCCCCCGCATCAACCACTTCACCGACTCCGTTATCAAATTTACCTTGTGATCCCCCTACTCCTCTAAAATTAATACGTAAGACGGTATAACCGTTATCTGCTAAAATCTTATAGGCATTATAAACTACTTTATTATTCATATTACCCTCATATAAAGGATGAGGATGAAGAACTAATGCAATAGGGGCGTTAGGCGAGGTAGCTTTTGCATATCTTCCTTCAATTCGTCCTTCCGGACCGTTAAAATAAATTTGCGGCATAATTATTCATAATATTTAATTTGTTCGATATGATATTTTACCACTTTTTCTTATTAGTGCAACTATTCTTAATTAGAATATGATTGTATTGACGCATGCCGCCATATATACTATAATTTTGATTATAGCGGATAATAATAACTGAATGGAGCTATATTATGAATACATTAGATTACGTGTTTCAGCAGATATAAAAATTGAAGCAGAAGAAATATTTAAGCAAATGGGGATGACTATGTCAGAAGCCATGAGGATGTTCCTAAATCAATGTATAAATAGCGGCGGTTTGCCTTTCAAACCACATATTAAGATTCCTAATGAAAAGACTATAAAAACTTTTGAGGATACAGATAAGCAAATTGGTTTAACTATCTCAAATAATACAAAAGAAATGTTTAATAAGTTAGGCACCTAATTTGTATCATCATTGCAAGCGACTAAAAACCTTGTTGTACGACTTCTATGTCATTCCCGCGAAAGTGGGAGTCTAGAAAAAATCACCTTAATACTAGTAAATTACAGGTTATTGACAAAATAAACCTAAAAAAAACAAGTTTTTTATAGGTTTTACTGGATTCCCGCTTTCGCGGGAATGACATATAAAGATTATCTAAGAAAATACTGCTCGCTCCACTGCATCTACGCTATGTTGCACTAAATCCTTAGCAATTTCTTTAGTAATCATCTTTTTTAGACCGTTTTTAAGTTCTTGTCTAACACATCCAAGCATTTGCGGTTCTGCTACAATAATCAATTCCTTATATTTAGCTTGATCAGCAGTAGTTACTTTCTCTAAATGTTTAATAACGCTTCTTGCTGCTTCTTTATGTTCTATATCTTTTAGCGAAGTATGCGGCTCAAACAACGAAGCCGGTGTAGATTTATTTTGGTAAAGGCTTTGTCTTTTTTCTCTATGGTGGTGATGCTCCTCTAAATCCAAAGATAATTTTAAAGGTGTATTAGTAGTAATTTTAACTCCTTGAGCGTCGTAAAGCATCATTTGCTTACTATCGATAACCGCAATTAATTTTAACGGTGCTGTACTTACCATAAATACCTCCATAAGAACTAAGTTGTAATTTTATGATAATACTAATTATTTTTAAAACCTAATATTAATTTAATAATTTTTGCTTTTCACTGTTAATAATTTGTTCAACCTTGTCATTAAGTATACGTACGTCTGTTTGCTCTATTTCTTCTTTTTCTATTACACCTATAATCTTTATCTTTATAGTTCCAGGTTGCTTAAACCAAAAACCTCTAGGCCAAAATAAACCGGCATTATGAGCCATCATCACAATTGGAACTTTAGTAATTGAAGCAAGCTTTACGGCACTTGGTTTAAATTTTACCGTTCTATCAGGCGGAACTTTAGTTGATTCTGGAAATATTATTAACCATAATCCTTCTTTTATTTTTTCCTGACCTTCTCTTAAAATCTGAGCAACCGAGCTATTAGTACCACGGTCAACCGCAATAGGTTTAACCATCCGAAGTCCCCAACCAAGCAGGGGTATATTAAATAATTCACGCTTTAATACCCAAGAATGTTTAGGAATAATCAGTTGCATAAACATTTGATCCCAAAAGGATTGGTGATTAGACACGACTATTGAAGTAGTCTTCGGTAATTTCTCAAGCCCCTCTACTTCATATTTTAAACTGCAACAAATTTTTGCAAGCCACACAAAAGCATAAGAAAAGATAATGGCAATTCTATATCTTATTTGATAGTTGACATTGAAAAATGTTACGGGTATGTAACATATAAGAAAAAAAATAAATGTAAATAACGATAATAATCCGTAAAATGATAAAATTCTTAAACGCCACAGCATAAATTATTAAGATAATTATATTAATTAAAATGGTATTTATAACATAATTTTACAATGAGTAAAATAAAAAGGTATTAAATGAAAAAAACTGTTCTTTCCGGTGTGCAAGCAACCGGTGCTTTACACCTCGGTAACTATCTTGGTGCAATTAAAAACTGGGTTAAAATGCAGGAAGAATATAATTGTTTTTTCTTCTTAGCAGATTTGCATGCTATCACGGTTGATATTAAGCCATCAGAACTTAACAATTCAATTATGGAGGTGCTTGCTGTTTATTTAGCAGCAGGGCTTAACCCCAACAAAGTAACGATTTTTGCCCAAAGTATGGTGAAAGAGCATACTGAACTTGCTTGGCTACTAAATTGTGTTACACCGCTTGGATGGTTAAAGCGCATGACGCAATTTAAAGATAAAGCAGGTAGTGATCAAGAAAAGGCTTGTCTGGGGTTATTTTCCTATCCGGTACTTATGGCAGCGGATATCTTAATATATAAAGCCGATATAGTGCCTGTAGGTGAGGATCAGAAGCAGCATTTAGAGCTAACAAGAGATATTGCAGGGGTAATAAATAGAAAATTTAACAAAGAAATTCTAAAAGTTCCTGAGGTTTTAATTAGTGAAACAGGCACAAGAATCATGAGCTTACGGGATGGATTAAAGAAAATGAGTAAATCTGATATTTCGGATTTTTCCCGTATCAATTTAAAAGATGATAACGATCTTATTCATCAAAAAATAAAAAAAGCCAAAACCGATCACTTAAGTTTTGTTAGCTATGATAAAGAAACAAGACCGGAAATTAGTAATTTATTAGATATTTATAGAAGTTTATCTGAAGAAAGCTTGGAAAAAATAATCGGTAATTATCAAAACCAAGGCTTCGCAAAATTTAAAGAAGATTTGGCAGAAATTATTATTACAAATCTACAACCGATACGTGATAAATATTTAGAATTAATGAATGATAAAGAATATTTATTAAAAATACTGCACAAAGGAGCAGAAAAAGCAAGCATTAGAGTTTCTGAAACGGTTAACGAAGTGAAAGAACAATTCGGATTTGTAATTTAAATTCATATATTGCAAGATTTCCCTTGAAATATATAAGATTATTTGGTATGAATCTTCTTGGATAGGTGGCCGAGCGGTTTAAGGCACTAGTCTTGAAAACTGGCGTACGGGCAACCGTACCGTGGGTTCGAATCCCACCCTATCCGCCAGCTCAGTTTATAGTATTATGCCCTTTTATTTTCTTTATAGTGCTTAGTATATTTATCTAGTAAAATCCTAATCATTTTTTGATAAGGGACATGTGCAGTTGCTGCTTATGATTTAAAAAATTCTACGCTCTCTTTACTTAAAGAAATGGTTACTTTTACTGAATCATCTTTTAATAAAAGTTCTCTAGGGTGCGGCAAGAAATCTTTTACTATTTTTACTTCCCCTATTTCTCCATCAGTGTATTTTATTCTCTTGCTCATAAATTCTCTTACCTTTATGCCAGTATCCTACTCCAAAAATTCTTATATGATTATCTCGGAACGTAAAACGGACTGTTAAAATATTACCATCAAAACTGTACCTAAAATATCTTTTTTCTGTAATACTTATGGTCTACATCTTGAAGGATTATCCTTTTGATATCTAGAAAAGCTCTTTGAGCTTCATAAAAGCTTACGTTATGCTTACCAATATTAATTTTATTTTTTTTCTTCATCCTATTCAAAAGAAGAATGCATTTTTAGCCTTTAATCGATTAATTTAATAATACTTAGCTCTATACTAAATGTCCATATATTTATATGGGTAATAAACCATACTGTTTTCAGTTTTAAATTAAAATTTAAGAAAAAATTTATTAATTATTTTATCGCCATATTTCATTATTCCAAAGAGTATCTAAAAATTCTTGAATAGGCCAAATGGTAATTTTTTTATTTTCTAAATTAATTATACGTTTTGTTTTTTCAAAAGATATAACATGTAATTTAAAATCACTATCTTTACTAAACTCTAATAGACCTTTTAAATGATTTTTTTGTATAGAAGAAGCAATTTTAACTTCAAATGCATTATTTTGAAATATAAAATCAACCTCATATCCTTCTTTAGTACGCCAAAAAAATAACTCATCTCTTTTGTCGTTTAAATATTTATAAGCTATTAATTCTAAGAATACATAATGCTCAAAAGATTTACCAGCATCAAACCCTGTCATTTCCTGATATTCATATTTCCTTAGGTAATTGCTAAGTGCGGTATCGAAAAGGTAAAATTTAGGCATTTCCGTAATAATTTGCCTTTTACTACGTGATCTTCTATACGGATAAAGATGATATCCTAAATACATATCTTCTAATATTTCAAGATATGTTCTAACGGTTTTTGCATCAACACCGCAATCTCTTGCTATATTACTATAATTTATCATCTCACCGTTTGAAATGCCTATAATCTCTAGAAACCTTGCAAATGCTTCGCGTTTTCTTAAATTTGCTTCAAACTGTACTTCAGGTAAAATATAGTCATATAAATAGGACGCAAGATATATGAATCTTTTTTGATGCAATATAATGATCAGGTATTAAGTAGTCCATGATTAAAAATTTTATGCCAATCAAGCTCTTTTATCTCAGAATAGCATAGCGGCAAAAACATATATCTCCAAGCTCTTCCGCCAAGTAAATTGCTACCTGTTGATTTTAAGCGCCTAGCACTGGAGCCACAAAGGATAAATTGTAAAGATTTATTAGATTCTATTAAATAATGAATCTCTAACAGTAAGGGAATTTTTTGCACCTCATCAATAATAATAGTTGAGATGCCGTCTTTTGACTTAAGCTCTTCTCTTAAACGTTCAGGATTTTGAAAGTAAACTTTATAGATATCAGCTTGTAATAAATCTATATATAAACTATCCGGAAAACGTTGTTTCAGATATGTTGACTTACCAGTTTTACGTGCTCCCCACAAAAAACAGGACTGTCCTTTTGGTAACTCTAAGTCTAAATATCTATTTGTCTAGTTGATTTAAGAGGTTATCTGTAAATAAATTGTAATTAGCAAGTAAAGAGCTTTTTTAGCAAAAATTGATAAGATTTTTGATAGGATGTTATTCATATTTCAAAAAAATCTTATAATTTGCAGCAAAAAAGAATTGGATTATCGATTAAAATTTATTTACAGATAGCTTCCAACATCATTTTAGCAGCTTTTATGCCTGCTTCTGTTGAAGTTTTTATATTGGTAGTTTCGGTATGGAAAGTTATTTTACTGCCGTCAAGGTTACCGAGCATAAAATCGGTTTGTATATTAGACATCTTTCCAAACTCTACTTCTAGGGGGAATTTGTACGTCAGTTCGGTACTCGCATCTGTGCGATCGCTTTTGTACGCTGCGGTGGCAAGTGCTTCCGTGTTTCCTTCAAATGCCTCCCTATCCCTATAAGCGAGTTTGGAAAGATGTCTAGGATCTGCATCTAGATATTGTGAATAAGCAGCAATCGGGGTGCGGCAATTAGCATCTAGATACTCTAAAAATGCTCTTTCGGGTTTTATTAGTTCAAAAGTGGGAAGATGATTAATTTGGTTGCATATCTTAAGCATAGCATTATCGTCTTTTCTAATCTCAACTGCAATGACTCCCTGCCCTATACATGGTAACATCTGTGAATACTCTATCAAATGGCAATACTCCGGATTAAACGCTTCTAACCTTTTAAGACCTGTATATGCTAAAATTGTTGCGTCAACTTCGCCGGTCATTAGCTTTTTTATTCTTGAATCAACATTCCCCCTAAAAACCGTTACCTTTAAATCCGGTCTTATTTTTTGGATAAATGCTTTTCTTCGTACTGCCGAGCTACCTATTACGGCATTTTGCGGCAGCTCTTCTATAGATTTATATTTTAGACAAACAAAAACATCTCTGGGATCTTCACGCTCTAAAACAGCAGCTATTACTAGCGGTTCAGGTATTCTACCCGGTACATCTTTTAAAGAATGAACAGCTAAGTCAATTTTTTTATCAAGCAAGGCTTGCTCTATTTCCTTTAAAAATAAAGCTTTACCGCCTATATCGTATAATGGTTTATTTTGGATTAAATCCCCGCTAGTAATAATCGGCACTATTTCACAATTAATATCAGGAAAAAATTGTTTGATTTGCTGAATAACTAAATTAGTGTGTATTAAAGCAAGTGGACTTTTTCTTGTACCTATTCTGATAGAATTTGTCATTTGTTTTCTACTATTGCAAAAGGGCTAGTAAAACTTAAAACATTACTGTTTATAATTGCTTCATGATTCATAATAACCGGATGATTTACTTCTCCATGCCCTATTCCTGCTGCTTTATAAGTTCCAATATTTTGAATATGATTTAAACAAAAACTTTTTATAGCTTGTTCTACAAACTCATCCCCTTTAGTAAAATCACCAAAGATTATTGCCTGTATGCATTCAAATATACCGGTATTTTTTAATTGAACTAGATTACGATGTACGGCATAGGCTTTTTCATTAACGTCTTCAAGCAATGGAATTTTATTGTCATCCCCGTGAAAACGGGGATCCAGTATTATTTTTTCTGGATTCCCGCTTCCGCGGGAATGACATAAAGAAGCATAGGAATGAGAATGAATTTGCAAACCAGTACTAATCAATTTAGTTAAAACCGTTAAATTTCCGCCTGTTATTGTACCTGTTATATTTTCCTCACTAATTTTCTTTATAGGTATAAGTTGTATTTCACTCTTTTCTCCTTTAAGAACATTTATTATAGGCATAATATCCTGATTAGTAGGCGGTAGTAACGAAGTTAACACTGAACCGTGAATAGTTGGGATATTATAATGGTTATTTAGTAATAAATGCAAAACGGTAATATCGCTATAGCCTATCAGGACTTTATTCCCTTTTTGTTCTATATTAAAACAATCTTCTACAAATTCACTGCATCCATATCCGCCGCGAAAAGCCCAAATTATTTTAACTTGTTCATTTTCCATAGCTTCTTTAAACATTCTCAACCTTTCCTCTTTAGAAGCAGCGAAAAAAGGCAATTCATCACCTGAAAAAATCTTATCATCTACTAAAGTTTTAAAACCATGCAACGCTAGTATTTTAATAGCTTCCTTTAATTTATCTTGTGCATCTGGACAGCTTGACGCCAGTGCTATAATTGATATAAAATCTCGTTGTTTATTAAAAATAATTTTTTTCATAATAATGTCATACCGTGGCCCCGCCACGGTATGACAGCAAAAAGTACTGGATTCCTGTGATCAACGGAATGACATTTTTAATTACAAAGGCATCGTAAAAATAAAAGTAGTCTTTTCCCTGTTTATCGTTTTCTGCCCAAATTTTTCCGGCGTGCAGTTCTATTACTTTCTTACATAATGCAAAGTCCTACTTCTCTACCTCCTGCCGGTGTAAGTGTTTTAGAGCTTACGACAAATACACCGAATATACTCTGCAATTTCTCTTTTAGTACTCCTATTCCATCGTCTTTTATACTAAACAAGATATTATTTTCTTGTATGTGTAGATCAATTTTTATTATTCCCTCACTATACAATAGCTGATAGCATTTATTATTAGATTATCGAATGTGTGTTTAATATAATGAGGATCACGGTTAAAATTGAAAAGAATATAATAATTATATTCTTTTCAATATCAGATACAAAATGTAAGATTTTGCCGCTTAGATATAATTTTTTACATATTTTAATCCTTTCATGTAGCAATTCGCTTAAGTTTATATCTTTTTTATTTAGTGCATCATTAAGACTGGATAATTTTGAAAAATCTAGAGTATTGTTTATCAAGCTATTTAATTTAATAGAGCTTTTAGCTATAATCTCTACTGCATTGCGACGCTGATCTTCATTAAATTTATCATAATTAGCCCATAAGGTTTCACCAAGGCTAATAATACCGGTTAGCGGCGTATTGATTTCATGGTTTATATTACGTAAGAACTCCTGTTTCAAATCAAGTAACTTCTCTAATTCCTGCTCTCTATAATTAACTCTATTACCTAAAGGAGTATTTTTTAGGTTAACTAATTTTTCTTGCTCCTGCCTTGGTTTTAAGCATACTATTAAAAGGCTACTAAATAAGGTTAGGAATATACTACTTTGAATTGAAAACTATCTATGCTAATTAATAACTTCTCATCCATAAAATATTTATAAAACTCTATACTAGCAAACACGCCTGTAACGGTCATAAGTAAAGTAGCTTGCCGCCTGAATATCGTTACAATTATAAGTAAGTTAATTATCGAACACATTAATTGCAGTTGATCAAAACTACTTGATATAACAAGTAAACTACCGAAAAATATTAATATAACGAAAGTAGCTACAAACCAAGATAAAGATATAATATAATTCTTTTGAAACTTTCAAGACCATAAAGGATAAGTAATTAATATTGCAGCAGTTATAAGTGTGGTATGGTAAATAATATTATATATCTCCAAATGGTTCATTATTCTGCTACCTGATGTGGTGGTATATAAAGATGAGAACATCGCGATATTAAAATAAATATACCGACATAACTATAAGTAATTTCTTGATTTGGTAGGGTACTTTCCAAATATTTAAAGATGTTAAAATTCTTAAGATCACGAAATAAAGTCAAACCTTTTCTTTTTCTCTCTTGCCTGATTATTTTAACGGCTAGCGGCTCTTTTAAAGAACTAAACCCTCCGGGTTGCTTTAAAATATAATGGCTTCCAAGGAAAAAGAGTAAATTTACAATAGTTGCGGGTAGTATCGGATAAATACCGAGAACTGCTCTTAAAGAAAATATTTGCCACAATATAATAGTTAATATTGCAGCAATCATACCGATAAAAAAACTTTTTGCACTTGATTTAAAACCGTATATTAACAAAATTAACGGCAAAGTGATTAGCGGTAAATAGATGCTAGTCAATAATAAAAATAGATTTATTAAATCTTTAGTGTAGAGCGATATAATAAAACCTATTAATCCTATAGTAATTGCGGTTATATAATTATAATTTAATGAAGCTTTTTTAATGATGTCATTAGTAAACGTTACCACTGCAACGTTTATATAAGAGTTCGTACTTGCGATTATCATTGCCATAATAATGCCGACTATTAACCCCTTAAATCCTATATAACTTTTAATGATCCGTAAAAACAATTCATTGGTGTTAACTACCGGATCTTGAGACAATAATAATATTGCAATCCAAATGAATAAAACGGATAAACAAAGACAAATAACTGCCGAAATAAAAAATGTTCGTGATATTTGCCTTGTGTCTTTTGCCATCAATATTCTTTGAAAAATTGAAGGACCAAGTGACGGAATCACAAAATATATAAAAATATTTAAAGAAATCCAAAATTTAGGACTAGTATAGTGAAACAATCCTTGTAAATCAGTAAGACGAGTTTGTACATTTGAGTCTATAACTATATGTGGATCGCTAAAAACATTCCATACGACAATTCCTATTACCGGAATAATTACACTATAAGTAAAAAACTGTACGGCTTTGGTAAAAGTAACCGATTTTACACCGCCAAAAGCAGAATAGCTTATTATTATAGTGGCAATACATAAATCTATATAAAAATTTGAAATGTTAAAGAATATCTGTAATGTTAAACTTGCTACGTGGAATTGTATGGCAATCCTACCTATAGACATTAATATACTAACTATCGATGTAAGAATATGAACTTTGTTACCGTACGTCTCCCCTATTATTTCTGCTGCCGATAAGCTACCCAAAAAATTCTCAAAACGAGGAGCTATAAAGTCACTAATTAATAACCAACTAACGACGCTACCGAATATACTAGGTAATAAGTACAATAATCCGTCCGTATATATTCTTGAATTATCGATTAAAAAAGTACTAGTACCGATCCAAGTAGCAATAAGAGTTGCAACTATTGTACCTGTAGAAAAATTCCTTGTTCCTATCGCATATTCGCGAATATTTTTTATATTTTTGATATTTAGAAGTCCAACTAGCAAATTAATCGCTAAAAAGCTAGTAAAAATAAGGAGATCTATATTTGGCATAGAGTTAAGTTATAGGGATTTTCTATGCAAATAATAATAAAGATAAAAAAAGAAACAAACAATATTTTTGTGGAGTTAAAAAAGTATTTCATTCCTACGAATACACATGGGTGTCATAAGACTCGATGTCATTCCCGCGTAGGCGGGAATCCAGTACTTCAAAACTTTTTAAAAGATTTTTTTAAAGCTTGCTTTATCTCGCTTTATGCTGAATTCCTGCTTCTGCGGGCATGACATAAACGAGCCATGCAATAAGGCCGCTTTTAGTTAGGCATGACATCATTTTTATTCATAAAGATTCAACTCTTCTACTGCCTGACCTAATGATGCTACAGTATAATCGTTATTATACCAAGTTGTGTACTCATCAAGTGCATTATGACGATCATTGTAATCAACTATAGCTGTTTTTTCTCTTCTAATACATTTAATCTATGGCTAGGAGTAGCTGCATCTTGAGTACACTGAAGATTTACATTACCGCCATTTTGTATTAAAGTTTCTACGATTTTAGTAGCGTTATAATCGCTATACCAATCAAGTGGTGTTTTACCACTCTTATCATAGAAATTTACATCAGGTTTTGTATGCGTATTTTTTATGCATTTTTCTAAGAATGCGGCTCCAAATTCACCGAACCATGCTATTACATTAGAATTCAATTGATCCACAATGTTAGGATTTAATCCTTGCTGTTTTACTATTTTTTCTATTATAGGCTCAGCTAAAGATTTCAGCTCTTTAAAATTATTGATTAACAATGTTTTTTCTTGACCGGATGCTTTTGAAATATCTTGTTTAATAGACTATATTATATTACCAAGCGTAGCAATTATATTATTACCGCCGGTAAAATTTAGGTTACAATTTTCTAATGTTTTTTCTACTAATTCCTTTACATTCATTATTAAAGTTTTAAAACCTGCTTGAGCTAAATATTTATGACCGTTATCGGACATTTTAGATATTGTATTTTGTATTTGTAAAGTACCGGTAGCTAATATAATTTAATATATTATTTGCTTTAAGCGAAGGATTAGCACCAAATTTAACTAGATTCTCAATCATTTTATATATTTATCCATTTGAGTTTGAAATAAACTTATATTTTGATTACTCGGATTATTAGTAATAAGCTGATATTTATTTAAATATGTATTGTAGAATATAAAGCAATATGATTATCTTGATCAAGATCATTAATATCTAAACCTAATTGTGTAAATTTTTCAATTTGTGTCTTACGGAAATCATCAGAAATATGCGACTCCATAGCAACACGGAAAAATTATGAATTTGTGCTTTCTCAGTTGAAACAAATTTTGCCATAAGTGCAGGGTTATGATGAAATACATCAATAACATTGGAGCTATTACTCCAAATACCCCATTCAAGTATAGTATTACCGTTTGTATCTTTCTTATCCCAATTAGTGTCAGGGATGAGGATCATTTTGTTTAATATCTGTACAGCAGCAGTATTTTCTAAAACATTTTTAACATTCTGATCTTATTGTTGAGGTATTAAACTACAAAGAGCTTCAAAAATATTAAGTTTGTTGTTAACATTATTCACATTAGTTCCGTTTAATATAGCCGGTATTAATTGTATGTTTCCTGAAGTTAATAAGGTGTATACATAAAAGTCTCCAATTTATATTAATTTTTTATAAAAAAATACCATGAAATATGGTTTGTATCTATTATTTATAATTATAATAATGCATGAAAACTTAATAAATGTCGAGTAAAAAATTAACTATTATTTAATACCAAGGTGCAAGAGATAAGTTTATTTTAATCCCTTTAACGGTAACATCAGCTTCTTTATCGGCAAGATATTTTTCTTCTCTGATTAAGGCGATTGCTTTATTGTGATAACTTGAGCATATTACGCCAATTTTATTGTTATCTGCGAGTATTTCTTCATCTTTAACTAATGAAGATAAATCTTCATCTGCTGTAATTTTATATATCTTTCTTCTTATAACTCCTTGATATTTAGCCCTTGAAATCACTTCCTGCCCGACATAACAACCTTTATCAAAACTAATTGCATTTAACTCCTCAGCGCCATACATATTTGGAATAGATTTATCTGTGATTAAATCTTCCACACCATCTATTATTGCAAAATTATATTTATCTTCTAGGTATATTGGATTCCCGCTTTCGCTGGGAGATGTTATTGAGGGGGGCGGTTCCCCCTCTGTCACCCCGTGGCTTGACCACGTGGTCCAGTCTTTTTTAATTATTTTCTGGATACCGCGGTCAAGCCGTGGTATGACATCGAGCTTATTTATTGAGCGGAAACCAAGCTTAGCATAACGAGGATCACGAACCGTAATTAGCGAGTTTATATCTAATTTTTGAAGTGAGTAGATAACTTTATATTCGTCACTACAATCTATTACTTGTATTTTTGAGCGAAATTTATAGAAGTTTAAATACTCTATCAAAGCAGCTTTATTACTTTTATCAATATCAAGGTAAATTTCCTCAGGGTTATGAACATACACGAAAAAATCAAATAAATATCTTCCTTGATTATTAAGCAAATAAGTATAGCTATAATTATAGTCAATTGATTTGGACTCGCCTACTGCGTTACTCGTCGTATCGCCTATTATTATAGGTTTCGCTCCTCGCTCCTTGTATCCGAATTCAACTGAATTGACTATACTCTTACAAATATCGTTAGTAATGAGATTTTGTAGGAACTTTACGGAATCGAAACCTATTATTTTGATAACTTCTCTATTACTTAATATTTCATACATAATTATAATATTATTGACTTTATAGGTTCCTAACTACTATACTCTAAATTTATATAAATTAAACTTAATAATTATGAGATGTTCATCTTACTGTACTTCTTCCGAATATAAGATGAGTGATCTAGTTACTAATTTAAAAAAGATTGGTCTTGAACCTCAACATTTTGACGATGTTTTATATATTCGGAAAGAGATAAATAAAGATTCTGATTTTATAGAGATATTTTTCTTTCCGTTTGGTTGTGTAACTATTTGGGGCGGCGATGAAATTCAAGAAAAAATAGTTTTAAGCGATACTGATTTAGTACCAGTAAATAAGCTTAAAGAGTTGGTATCCGATTATATTTATTTTGAATATAATAGGGAAGTCAAGAAAACATTTATTGATGAAGAAAAAAATAAAATAATCTTAGCAGATAAATCAGTTTTTGTTAAACTTTCTATTTCCCATGCTCTTGCACAATCGGTTAAACTTAGCGTTCTTGAGCAATCTGTTAGTAACTTGATTGTTCAGACAACCCCTATACAACAGGAACTAGCTAGAACCGGTAGCGTATCGCTTTCTAAAAAAGAGATATTACAGCAAATAGGTATATTATTTAACGAGCGTTATTCAATCAGTTTGCATAGCGATATATTCGATACTCCGGAATTCTTTTGGCGTCGTCCGAGTTATGAGCCTCTATATCTCATGACGGCAGAGTTTCAAGACATAGAAATACGGCAAAATATAATGAATCATCGTCTTAATATGATTCACGAGCTTTTAGACATTCTTTCAAACGATCTTAATTATAAACATTCCACCAAACTTGAGTGGATTATTATTATTTTAATCGGTCTTGAAGTTGTTCTGTCGTTATCTCATACTAATCTTTTCTTAAAAATTATTGGAGCTTTATAAATAGCTTCTATGCAAATTATCGATAATCAAAAAACATTAGAAGAATTGTGTAATCGGTTAGCAAATAAGGCATGCTTAAGCATAGATACGGAATTTGAGCGTCGCTATACTTATTATGCTCAGCTTAGTATAATTCAAGTTAAAGCAGAAGAATATTGCGGAATAATTGATGCATTAAGCAATTTAGATTTGAATATTTTTAATAAGCTGCTTGCAGATAATAATATTACTAAAATATTTCATGCTCCTCGTGAAGATTTAGAGATTTTCTATAATTTATTTAAAACACTACCTGCTAATGTTTTTGATATACAAATTGCAGCAAATATTTGCGGCTTCGGTAAACAGCTAAGCTATGATGACCTTTGCTATAAGCTCATCGGTATTACTATCGATAAAACCCACCAAAAATCTAACTGGCTAAAACGCCCTATTACTAGTGATATGTTAAATTATGCAATGTTAGACGTGGAGTATTTGTATAAGATATATAAAGAGTTAAATAATATAATTATTAGAAATAATTTAACTAATAAATATCAAACTACTCTTAGTTCTTTATTAGATGTTAGAAATTATAAGGTTGAGTCGAAAGATGCTTGGAAAAAAATAAAATATAGAAGTGATGATAAGAGTTTTAATCACAAAATTCAAATGCTTGCAGCTTATCGTGAAGAGAATGCACAAACTATAAATATTCCTCGTAAGCATTTTATTTTAGATGAAGATTTAATAAAGCTTAGTAAATACCCGCCATTGAATCACAAGGATTTTAAAAATCTAAATTTAAAAAGCAAATATTTACACAAACAAAAATATAAAGATGAAATAATAAGTTTGTGTAATAACTTATGAAAAAAAAGCTATAAATCAAATAACTTGTAGCCTATTATGAATAGAAACAAATTAGCCAACTAATGTAACTTGTATCTCAATATCTTGTACTACTTTGACATATTCGTTGTATACATCATCAGGCAAGTTACTAAATGCCTGATCTATGATAAGTGTCCCTACTCCTACTAATGCTAATTGAAAGCAAATATCTCCAGTCTGAGTATCGCCGGATATTTGTCCTGTTTCTAGCCAATCTCCAACTGCTTGTGCAAAAAAAAAGCAAAAAGGTACACCGATCAATACGACAATTTTTTTTATTATATCAACCATTTTACCCTAAGTTGATTTTTGTAATAAAAATATATAAATATAATATTTTATATAATAAAAAAAGTTAAAAAATTAAGGTTATTATACCGAAATCATAAATTTAAGCTTACGATCATGAGATTCAATCAGAATATTATCTATTAATTGTTCTTTTAAACAAACTCCGGCGGTTAATATATTTCGGTTATTATTAAGATATCGGTCAAAATGTCCTTTGCCGTATCCAAGTCTATAACCCTCCTTACTAAACGCAAGCCCTGGGATAATAACTAACTCAGGAATAAAAAAATCATTATTTATAGGTTCATAGGTTTTAAAAGCCCCTAAAGCCAATTGATCGTTATAATGATAAGGACAATATTTTATCTCATTTTTTATGATTTTCGGTAGGAAGAATCTTATTTTAGGATGTAAGTTTGTTATTTCAAGTAAGTTAATTTCGTATTTTAGAGGAAAGTAAAGTCCTACTGTCTTTACTTTTAACTCCTGTAATAACCGGCTAATTTTATTGATTAGAGAGTTTTTGACTAAATCAGAATTAATCTTATCTTGGTTTTTTATTAAAAATTCTTTGAAATAAAGACGCAGCTCTTGTTTGGTCATAAATATCCTTAAATTCGTCATTGCGAGCGACTAAAGGCCTTGTGGCATGGCTCGCTTCATCTCTGTCATTCCGCGACTTGTTGTGGGATCTAGTTAAAAATACTAATATTATTAGTATTTTTAGTGGTTTTACTGGATACCGTGGTCCAAGCCACGGTATGATACCGAACTGGTTTTTCAAGCCATGCAACAACACCGCGACTGCAAGGAGCGTGGCAATCTCATAAAGCAGGACTCCTGAGATTGCTTCGTCAAAACTTACAGTTTTTCCTCGCAATGACGTAGAAATATATCACATATTAATAGTCCTCTTATCTACACTAAGTGCTGCCTCTTTTATAGCCTCGCTTAAAGTTGGGTGAGCGTGGCAGGTTCTTGCTATATCTTCTGAAGCTGCTCCGAATTCCATATAAGCCGTAAGCGCGGCAATTAATGTACCTGCATCAGCTCCTATAATATGAGCTCCTAAAACCCTATCGGTTTTACTATCGGCAAGGATCTTAACCATCCCTTCCGTACTACCGATTGCTCTTGCTCTACTATTTGCTAAAAACGGAAACTTACCGACTTTATAATTAATACCTTTTTCTTTTAGCTGTTCTTCCGTTTCACCGACGCTTGCTACTTCAGGATAAGTATATATTACGCTTGGAATTAAGTTATAGTTAACATGTCCTGCCTGCCCTGCCATAATTTCCACGGCAGCTACAGCCTCTTCCTCGGCTTTATGAGCAAGCATAGCTCCTTTTACCACATCACCAACTGCGTAAATATTTGAAATTGCTGTTTGGAACCGGTCATTAATCTCAATGCTACCTTGCTTATCCGTAATAATACCGACAGACTCCAGTCCTAGATTTTGCGTATAAGCTTTTCTGCCTACCGCCATCAACACAACATCGCTTGTTACTACCGAACTCTTACCGCCCTCCTCTATTGTCAGATTTACTTTTCCTGAATTTACTTCAGCAGATAGCACTTTAGTATTCAGTTTAAACTCTATACCTTGTTTTTGCTGTAGTTTCATAAATTGTGTAGAAATTTCTTTATCAAGCATAGGTACAATGCTCGGTGCATACTCAATAACCGTTACTTTAGCTCCCAAACGACGCCAAACTGAACCAAGTTCTAAGCCTATATACCCTCCGCCGACTACTATTAAGTTCTCAGGTACTTTAGAAAGTTTCAAAGCACCGGTAGATGAAACAATAAATTCTTCGTCTATTTTGATATTCGGTATTTCTATTACGCTGGAACCTGTAGTAATTAGGATATTTTTGGCTTTAATTTGCTCTTTATTTACTTCAACGATATTACTAGAGCTAATTTTAGCTTCACCTTTTATCCTAGTAACTTTGTTTTTGGCAAATAGACTTTCTATACCTTTTGTAAGATCAAGAACTACTTTATCTTTATTAGCTAGCATTTTTTGTAAGTCTAGTTTTACATCTGCAGTAATACCTATATTCTCAAAATGTTTTAGAGCTTCTTCATATTTTTCGGAAGAATTAAGTAAAGCTTTCGATGGTATGCATCCTATATTTAAACAAGTGCCGCCAAGAGTATCGCTTTTCTCAATACATGCTACTTTCATACCAAGCTGAGCAGCCCTAATACTGCCTGTATAACCGGCTGGACCGCTACCTATTACCACTAAATCAAATTCTTGCATATTTGTTTGACCTTAATAAATTGTTGGATCGTCATTGTGAGCAGCCATAGGCTGCGTGGCAATCTTGTCAAATATCCTGAGATTGCTTCGTCAATTACTTACATAATTTCCTCGCAATGACGTAATGCTGCTAAAAATACACCACTATCACCTTTATAACAACTTTAATCTTATACTATTCTTATTTGGTGAAGCAATAAAACTAATTAAATTAATATTATCTTCAAAGCCGTTTGTATAATTTTGTAGTAAAGAAAACATCTTTTTAGAAATAGTGTAATTATGACTAGCATTTAGTGAATTTGCCTCACCTATATTTTTTATTTCTCTCATTAAAGCTAAAGGATTATCAAATTTTAGCTCTATATTTTCATAGTCAACAATTACTTCGGCAAATCTTGCTTGCGAAAATAAAATCGGAACATGATCAAAATGAATAAAAGGAGTAATATGAGGAGAGTGTTTAAAATCACTTGCTATTTCGGCATCTATTAAGGATTTACGTAAATGCTTTAAGCTATTTCCTCCGACAAAATTACCGATAAAAATACCGTCAGATTTTAAAAATATTCTTATATTAGATAAAAAGCGTTGTACATCATTTATCCAGTGTAACCCTAATGAATAAATAATTAAATCAAAAGAGTCTTTTGGCAATTCTAAATCTTCATCATCGATTAATAATTTATGATTATGCTCAAAAGAATCAAGCAATAAAGGCGACATATCTGTTACGGTAATATCGGCACTTCGATAAGCATTTTTTAGTAAGCTCGTAAGATAACCGCATTTAGCCGATATTTCTAGAATATCCGAAAAATCCTTATCAATCATCCCTAATCGACTTATTATATCATTAGCTGCATGCTTGATAAATAAGCTGTTACTTATCCCCTCTACTGCATTATTTCGGTGATTTTTTAGCTTTAGTCTGTTGAATATATAATCCTCTCCTATCTTGAATTTTCTCTCCTAAAATTGTTGGTGGCGGTCGAGAAATAAAACCCCCTAAAAAATCTCCTAGCAAACTATTTGGAACAAGTTCTCTCTGTCTTGCAGTGCGAATATCAGCCCCTTTAACTCTATCTAGCCCTTCAAAATTCTCCTGAATATCCACAACTATAGGTTTCGTATTGTTATAGGCGATAAAGGTTCTAAACTCAACAGGCTTTTTTCTGCAGGATTTAAATCCGAAGTTAGATCCAAATGCTCTAAGTAGACAGGTTTTAGTTGTTTATCATTACTAGAAACTTTTTTGCTTTCTATCGCTGAAACATTGTTCTCGGTCTTATTACATTCTCCTAGAGATTTATAACTACTTATACACAACAATACTAATATAAATTTCTTTAACATAAATAACCCTGTATATTATTACAGTTAATATAAATTAAATAATATATGCATCAAGTACTGAAATAAATTAAGGGAATTATATACTTGTATAACCTATATTTTCTTTTTATTTACCCAAGATGTAAATTCAGACATACTAAACACTTCTATTAAATTACTGCCAACTTGATCCTTGAGCCATTTCAAGGCTTCTTTTTTATATCCATCACCATCAATTAGTATCATCAATTCCTTGTTTTTTATGTTTAGCACAAGATAAGGATATTTTTTCATCAACCGATCCTCCTGATTGTTCTGGATGATATAATATAAAATCGCATTTCCATTTAGTATCATAAATATTTTTGCCAACTTCAAACTGTCTAGTATAAATAGGCTGCTTAAGGATCCTAGCTGCACTAAATCTTTTATTAGGTACAAAACAATACCCTTCTCTTTTTAGTCGATCATGTATAAAAATCTCCAGTTCGTTTTCAGTTTTATTAGCTTGTAAAATTGCAATTTGTTTTACCATTGTAATAATAATTTCTTATTAAAACTTCATTGGCTCCTTGCCTACTGTCGGATTTACAATTTATTATGCTTCTTGGTGCATTTACTATATCTATACTAAAAGACTTGTATAAGTTCTTTATAAAATCGCTATCTGAATTTGAAAGCATAAAATATACACCTTTCTTATTTAATACTCTGCATTTTTCATAAAGCTTAACTTGATCTGCCTCTGTAAAGCCAAGCTTTGTATATTTTGTAAATGAAGTATTATTAATAGGTTGATATGGTGGGTCTATATAAACGAAATCTTTAGGCTTAGGCGAAATATTGCTGAAATCCTAATATATTATTTCAGCATTTTGTAAAGCTTTACTACACGCAAGTATGTTGTGTCCTTATCAAGAATATTAGGATTCATATAAGCTCCCATCGGGACATTGCACTCTCCTTTGCTGTTTACTCTATAAAGACCATTATAACAAGTTTTGTTAAGGTATATGAAACATGTTGCTATCTCAATAGGGTTATCACTATTTGCGTTCTTTCTAACAGCATAGTAATAATCTTGAGAGTGATTAGTTTTATGCTTAGCTAACAGCTCAATTAATGCTCGAGCTTCATCCTTAACTGTCTTGTATGTAATAATCAAATCTAAGTTTATATCTGATATAATAGTTTTGTCTGGAACGAGTGCAAAAAAAGTGCTCCTCCTATAAAAGGCTCATAATAATTATTGTAACTAGCAGGTAAGCGTAAGCACAACTCTTTGATAAGGCTTCTTTTTCCCCTGCCCATTTTATAAATGGTTTAGGGATTTCGTCTTCTTCAATCTCTGGAGAATTAATTTTTAACGGAGCTTGACCTATCATTGCTAAAGCCTCGTTAAAAGATAATTCTCCGTTTTTAACTACTTTGAGTTTCATACCGACCTACCAAGGCTTTATAAGATAAATAATTACCTGTATTTAAAAGTATAGCATTAAACATATTGCTTACATTATAGTTTTTATGGTTGCACCTAAATACAAACTCGTTTAAATATCGCTCTCTATGTGTTTTTTGCTAATAGAATAAGATCCGACTATACCACGCTTAAACACCGCCCAAAAGCTTTCTATCGTGTTTGTGGACACAGATCTTATATATTTACCTAAGTCGTGATTTATATATTCATGATTATATAACTTTTCTAGTACCTTGTAAGCTCCCCATTCATCAGATAAAATAGTTGCCCCTATTAGAATATTATTTATTGCAATTTTTTCTATGGTCTTTGAATTAACCTTTGTTATAACTTGAGCCTTAGCGTTACCGTTTCTCTCTATCATGCCGATTACAACGGTTTTTGTCTTTATGCTGCGACCTTGTGTACCTTTAGTTTTTTTATTTTGATGTTTGTTCTTTTCTTTACCACCAATATACGTCTCATCTATTTCTACAGTGCTTTTTAAAGGAATACTAAAACTTTCTAGTTTTGTCACTTCTCTAATCCTATGAAGCATAAACCATGCAGTTTTTTGGGTAACATTAATATCTCTTGAAAGCTGTAACGATGATAAACTTTTTTTGGCGTAGTAACTTGCAACACTGCTGTAAACTATTTCTTTAAAGAAATCTTACTATTTTCAAAAATTGTGCCGACTTTGATACTAAAACGCTTTTTACATGCCGAACATTTGTGATGCGTTCCATCCGCATAATGAAAAATCTTTTGGTTGCCGCAATACGGACAATAAGCTCCGTTAGCCCAACGTATATATATCAGTAAAATAATCTATGCACTTTTGTTCAGTAGGTAATTTTTCAAATAAATCAACAACACTTTTAAAATCTAACACTTAACTATACTAACACAATTTTATATAAAATTGTTATATCAAAACAATTTAGGTTATACAAGATATATAGTTGCTTTAATTAATTATTTCTAAAGATATTATCTTCGTATTTTTTTCTATAATATATTTTGTAATTCTCATTTCTTATATCATTAAACCATTGGTCTTGTTGTTTTTTAATATAATAATTTAGAGAATTAGATTTACTTTTACTAGTTTGAAAATTATCTTCACAAAATTTTAAAAAACCTGATATTAAAGTGTCTACTCCATTAGTCTCAGATTTTTTCTCAAGAAATTGCATAGAAAAATTAGTAGGATTATTATGTTTTAAATAAAATTGTTTATATTTCTCATGAATTTTATTTTCTTTTTTTATTTGTTGTTCTGAAAAAGATAATTTTTCCTCTAATAATTTATGAATTTCGGTACAATCGCTCCAAGGTAATTCTATTGTTAGTTGCTCTTCCTGATATTCAAAATTATCTTGAATATTGTTAAAATCGGCATTTACTTTTACCGCACTTACTAATATTAAAAAATATGTAATTAATTTAATATTCATAGAATTAATTAATTTTAGCAGGAACCGGTATCATAATACTACTTCTGTATCTTTTATTGCCACTAAAAAGTGATTTTTTTTGAACTTTGTTATTATTTACTGGAATTGTATCTTCTAAAGCCCCTTCATTATTATTTAGATAACTATGTAAGGATGCTTTATAAAGAGCCATATTACTTGCTATTTTAACTACGTCTTGTTTATATTTAAACCCTAAAGAATGTGTAGCCGAATGATAATGAGCTATCGCCTTGTGCCAGCTCCCTAGCTGATCATATTTTGAACGCAAAAATTCTGCACCGTAACGAATGTTATTATTTGGATCAAATGCCTGTTCAAGGGAATTAAAAGCCCCTAAATGATGCCTTAAGTTAATCTGCATGCATCCGACATCAATACTCTCTCGCCCTTTTATAAGCTCTATTCTAACAAAACTTACGGCTTCTCTTTTTGTGTTAAAATAATAGCCTTTTCCTTCAACATTTACCGTCCAAGGCCATACTACTCTAATTTTACGGGTTGTATGTTTTTTTCCCGATTCTTTTAAAGCTATTGAATGTAACATATTAGATGGGATATTAAATTTTTTTTCAAAGTAAGGGAAAAGTTTTGAACATTTAAAGGATTCAGCTATTTCAGGATCGGCAATAGTCGGCTTAGAGAAGAGGATAAAGGATAATAATAGGAGTAGTATGGTTTTAACGTCATTGCGAGGAAAATTACGTAGTAATTGACGAAACAGTCCAGTAAAAAATTCTGATTTACAGAATTTTTTTATTGTTTTGCTGGATTGCCACACTCCTTGTAGTTGCTCGCAATGACAATTTTGGCATAATTCCGAAACCATACCGGCAACGCTAAAATAACTTGAATTACAATAAGATAAACTATCCTACCATAACTTATCTTATGAAACAAGGGAAGTTATAGCATTTAAGAGGTAAGGATTTAATCTAAATCCCAAGCAGCATCATTAGTGTTTTGAGGATTACCTAATATATCAGGTACCATATCCAACAAATTATTAATATCGCCTCCTGTCGCTTGCAAAAGATTACTTACTTGTGTTACAAAGTCTTCAGCAGTGCTACCTTGAGCATCTTGAGGATTAGTAGTCCCATCTAAAGCTTGCACTCCGGCATTAATTAATGT
Source organism: Rickettsia rhipicephali str. 3-7-female6-CWPP (assembly GCF_000284075.1). GTDB lineage: Bacteria > Pseudomonadota > Alphaproteobacteria > Rickettsiales > Rickettsiaceae > Rickettsia > Rickettsia rickettsii. The sequence goes on along the minus strand of NC_017042.1, from coordinate 804,278 downwards.
TACTAAATCCTTAGCTTGCATACCTAAAATAGTATCTTCTGTACCGCTCTCTCCTCTATTAGAACTAGTAGAAGGTTGTATATGTGGTATTTCCTCTCTGTTAGCGTGAGCCGTTGCTTGATAAACCAAAGCTGCAAGTTGTTGATCGTTAAGATTATTTTGTTCCTTTGACATTTCTGGAGATATAGTAAAATCATCCTCAGATAGATCAATTAGATCTTCTTCTTGCAATATAGAGCTTGTATCCACACTATAGCTTAAAGCTTGTAACATTGAAAATCATCATCTTTAATTATGCTTTCATACCATTTTTTATGTTCGTTAGCTGCATGTTTTGCATTTTCATTATTTTTATAATTATTTGGAATAGCGTATGAGCCGTATTCTCCTTTATCTGCTTAGTCTATTATGATTTTAGCTATCTTCAGCTCATCTATACTTAAGTCAATATTTTGTTTAACTTTGTTTAAAAGAAGTTTCAGTATCTGATCGCCTTGTGCTGCCCCTTTATTATTTTCCCAGCCTCTTATTAAACTACAATAATCTATATCTGATGTTTTAGCATGCTCTAATACTGCTTTTATAGCTTTCCATTGATTATTAGCTTTTTCATTTTCACCTTGCTTGCTCATCTTTAATAGCATTCTCAGCCCATTTAGCAAGTTGAGCATATGATGCTATAGCTCCCCTACTGCATTAAATATGGATACATGTTTACCTGAATAATCTACTTTTGTAATTATTTCAGATAGATCAAATTTTTGAACTAATTTCGGTAATTCAACAAGAAATTCATCATAATATGGTTTGTTTAAACTCCATTCTCTTCCATTTTGCTTGATTTCATTTATAGTTTCTTGAGTAAAGTTATATAATGAATATTTATTCATAATTTGATCCCTTTGTAATTATTGGTTAAATTTATATTTAAAAACCACGAAGTATGGTATTTTTTAAAATGCTTTAAATTGTTAGGTCCTGTACACTTTTGATTAATGATTATAATTTTGAGATATTTTTTAGCAACAATTAATAAGATTTTTGCAGAAATAGTTATTCATATTTTAAAAAAATCTTATAATTTGCAGCTAAAAATAGCCATAATTATGATTATTCTATTACAAGAGTACAGAACCTAATTGACTGATTAAATAAAAATGTTTATTATCAATCCAAATTAAATGTAAAAATATATTTTATGAAAGTTGTTAGCTCATTAAAATCGTTAAAAAAACGTGATAAAGATTGTCAGATCGTTCAAAGAAGAGGCAAAATTTTTGTAATAAATAAAAAGAATAAAAGATTTAAAGCAAAACAAGGTTAATTAATCGTTTTTGGAGCAAAAAAATATACTCGATGAACTTGAAAAATTAGCTACGTTGTCTTTGTAAGTCCTCGGATGCTGAGTGTTTATTATATGCTCCGCTCCTCGGTTTGCAGACTCCTTGCTCTTTTTCAAGTTGATCTTCGTATATTACTTTTCATTTTACTTCAGAGTATTTATAATACTACTTTTGAAAGAAAAGAAATAAATATGGCCGGTCATTCAAAATTCAAAAATATTCAGCATCGTAAAGGGGCTCAAGATAAAAAAAGAGCAAAAGTTTTCACTAAATTAATTCGTGAAATAGTTACTGCAGCTAAAACCGGTTCTTCTAATACCCCTGAAAATAATCCACGTCTTAGAAATGCTTTAACCACCGCACGTAGTCAGAATCTCCCTAAAGAAAGAATAGATAAAGCTATTAATAGTGCTAATGATTCTTCTAATATCGAAAATTATACGGAAATTAGATATGAAGGTTATGCACCGAATGGTATTGCTATAATAGTTGAAGCTTTAACCGATAATAAAAACCGCACTGCTGCAGAAGTACGCTCTAGTTTTACTAAATATGGTGGGAGTTTAGGCGAAACCGGTAGTGTCAATTATTTATTCAACCATTGCGGAGTTATTCAGTATCCAATAAATATAGCATCTAATGAAGATGTTTTAGAGGCAGCCATAGAAGCCGGGGGGAATGATATTATATCCGATGATACCACCCATACAATCTATACGGATATTGAAAATTTCTCTAAAGTTCTAGAATTTTTAACTGGCAAATACGGCATACCTGAAGATTCGTATATAGGCTGGATCCCATTAAATACAATAATTATAGATGATAAGGAAAAAGCTGAAAAATTACTAAAGCTTGTGGAAGTTTTAGAAGAAAGCGATGATGTGCAAAGAGTTTTTGGGAATTATGAGTTATCTGATGATGTTTACGAAATAATACAAGGAGAACCATGACTTATAACGATGCAAATTATCAAATAATTATTTTAGCAGCCGGTAAAGGTACTAGAATGGAGTCCGATTTACCGAAAGTAATGCATAAAGTTGGTGGAGTTCCAATGCTTGAAACGGTATTAAAGAATTCGCTTAACGTCACAAATGATGTAATTATAGTATATTCAGAAGAACTTAAAAAACATTTAATGCCCTATGAAAATATGTGTCGCTTTGTACTGCAAGAAGAACCTAAAGGTACGGCTCATGCTACTTATGCAGCAATAGATTTAATTAATAAAAATAAAACAATATTAGTTTTATACGCTGATCATCCTCTTATTACTCCAAAACTTATGCATGAATTAATAGCTTATTTAAGCCTTACTAATTCTGCATTAGTGACTTTAAGCTTTGAGAGAGCAAATCCGGTTCAATATGGAAGAATAGCTACTGATAAAAATGGTGAATTTTTAGAGATAATCGAACATAAAAATGCAAGCGAAGAAGAGAAAAACATAAAGCTTTGTAATTCAGGTATTATGGCTTTCAGTAGCGAAATTTTAAATAAATACTTACCTTTATTTGCTACTAATACTAACGGTCATAAGGAAGTTTATTTAACTGAAATAGTAAAAATATGTAAAAATCACGGTGAAAAAGTTTCATATTTATTATCTACTGATCATGATTTAATTGTTGGTGTTAATACTAAAAATGAGCTAGAAGAAGCTAATAATATTTTTTCTCAGAATAAGTCTTAGCTTTGTCGTATGGATACCCGAGTCGTCATTGCAAGCGACTAAAGGCTTTGCGGCATAGATCATTTTATGTCATTCCCGCGAAAGCGGGAATCCAGTAAAACCTACAAAAAACTTGTTTTTATAGGTTTATTTTTTTGGATCCTCGCTTTCGCTGGGATGATATCGAGTAGGCTTTTTACTCTATGCAACAACATCAATACCTTGTGAGAATGACATAGGAAGCCATATAGGCAATGCTAAAAATTTTGGAGAGATGGCCGAGCGGTTTAAGGCACACGCCTGGAAAGCGTGTTCACGGCAACGTGTCGGGGGTTCGAATCCCCCTCTCTCCGCCAGCTCAGTTTATGGTATATTCGAATGATTTCAAGAATTGAATTTGTTATCAAATGGTGAGTGTGTACAGCTTATACTTAATAAGTGAGTACGTGAATTCATGAAGATAACAAAGAGCAATTCTTAAAAGTAGAAGAGTATGTTATGCTCGTTTATTTTCTTTATAATACTTAGTATATTTATCTAGTAAAATCCTAATCATTTTTTGATAAGGAACATGTGCAGTTGCTGCTTATGATTTAAAATAATTCTACGCTCTCTTTACTTAAAGAAATGGTTACTTTTACTGAATCATCTTTTAATAAAAGTTCTCTAGGGTGCGGCAAGAAATCTTTTACTATTTTTACTTCCCCTATTTCCCCATCAGTGTATTTTATTCTCTTGCTCATAAATTCTCTTACCTTTATGCCAGTATCCTGCTCCAAAAATTCTTATATGGATTATCTCGGAACGTAAAACGGACTGTTAAAATATTACCATCAAAACTGTACCTAAACAAAAATATCTTTTTTCTGTAATACTAACGTACACCACGCTCTAGTCTGGACAGTTAGCCAATTTTTGTAGTTTATCGAACCGGAAAGCCAAATAGTAATCAAGGTTTCCACTGTCGAGTATTTAAAAGTTTCATATGCATTTGTTATTACATTTATAAAGTCTAAAAGCTTTTTACAAAGCTTATCGTCTACTAATGACCTCATATTGATAGTCTTTTAATTTCTATTTTTACTTTTATAATAAAAATAGTTGTATATTTATATTATTTGTTCTATTACAGCTATAATTTTATAAGTTATAATTTATATTAAGTTGTGGCTCATAAGGATTTATAACATTTAACAGAAGAACAAATCAAAGATTTAATAAAACGTTATTATAACTATGAGAAAATAGCTAATTTATTAGAAGAACTTAATGTTAACGTATCTCACAATATTTTAGTTAGTTTATTTCCGCTTGTTACGCATCATAAATTATTCTGTAAATACTGCCGAGATACAAATTTAGTTATTAAGCTAAAGAGTAGAAATTATTATAGCTATGTTTATGGAGAAACGAGTTTTGCTCTATTGGGTCCTATATGTATGTAATCATAACAATAACTCTAGTTGTTTCATGTGATAATTGTAAGAAAGCTATAAAATAGCAAAAACAAACTGAAGAAGAAGCAAAAAGACGTATTTTAATAGATACATTTTTGTATAAAAATATTAAAGCTCCGCCAATTAAAGAATTAATAAAAGATGCTTTATATTTATTAAGTGTAGTAGAACATTTTGCTTCTGAAGACCTTGAATTTGTAAAGCCATATTTAAAATGATATTCTGTACCGAGTTTAGCATCGGACGAAGATTTAAATGATCATATTGCAGGGGACATCTAGGTCGTAGAGGTTTTGTATTAATTAGTCCTTTAACAAGCAGTCTTGATGCCTTCAAATTCAATCAAGAAAAAGCATTAACAGACTATTATCCAAACAAAGTTTTATGGGATCTTTTGCCTAATATGGATATTGAAGAAAAAAAAAGAATATTTAAATTCTGTGCGAAATATAGTTAAAGGCGAATGGTCTTCATCATGGAAAAAAGAAGTCAGTGATATATGGCATCAAATTGCTAAATATGAATGATAGTTTAATTCGTTGTATATCCTTTTAATTCTTCTTTAAAAATAGTCCAATCCTCTTGCCAGTCTTCTAAACTAAGCGGCGATGGTAAAATCATTTGCGGCTTAATGGGAAAATACGAGAGCTTAAACCCCAATTTGATACCGTCTATAACTTTTATTGTTTTACGCTCATGATCAATTTTAATGGCATAAACGTGACCGATCCAATAAGATAAAGGTTTAGAGAAAAGTGTGTAGCACCATAAAGGAGAATCATAAAAATCTTGTTCTAAAGTCTAAAATGGGTAATTGAGTTTTATATAACCGTCTATAAACTCTTGTAATTCCTTATCCGAGCAATCAGTGCGAATTATGTGAAGTCAAGCATTATATTTTGCATCTGTTTTAATATGAATAATAGGGAAAGACTGATTAAAACAGTCTTTTTCAGTATTGGGGGTATAGGAAATATTAAATGTTATTCCCTTAAGATTAATTTGTTTATCTTATAACTGCTGCGCTGGAATCATCCCTACTAATGACTTTGAATTAATAGAAGAGTATGTAAATAAAGCTGATAAAGATACTTTAAGTTATTTTTGATGTGGACTAAGTATTGTATTGGTTATGCCGACCGATGTATTTGCCTTTAATGCTCCCATTAGAAAAGAACTAACTAAGCAACTAAAAGAAAAATATTCTGAAGATGAACTTAAATACTTATTCAGCTCCATTTTTAAAATTCGCAGAGTTCAGCCTGTTAATTCAAATATGAAAGACTTAATTAACCACCTAGAACAACGAAATATTCCGGCAATTGCTTTAACGGGATGGTGGACCGGTAAACATTGTTATATAACCGAAATGGAAAAATTTAGATTTAAATACCTACAACAAGTAGATATTTCTTTTATCAATACTTCACCTTTTAAAGAAGATATGATTTCTCCGGAATTTAAAAACAAAGACGGTATTCCTATGTTAAAATCAGAAGTTATTTTAACCGCCTCTGCAGATAAAGGTTTAGTGCTTAAAACTCTGTTCTTGAAAAATCAAATTTACATTTTAAAAAGATTATTTTTATTGATGATAGTTTAAAAATTCCTTGAATCGGTTGAAAAAATTTGCCATGAACTGAATATTGATTTTCAGGGTATTCATTACGGAGCTGCTAAAATAGCCTCCTTGCCTATTCTTGATAAAGAAAAAGAACAATTACGTTATGAAATACTAGAAAAAGAACATATTTGGCTTTTAGATAAGGAACTTGAAGAAAGATTTAAAAGTAAATAAACTACTTATGGGACGATTTATTATATCATAATTGAGATTAGTTTAAATATTAATCAAGTTATAATAATCAACGGTCCTTCTTGTGCAGGTAAAACAACAATAGCCAAAGAAATTTGTAGGCAATCTAATAATAAATTTATTCATTTACAAATTGATAAAGTCGGAGCGTTTTATAGTACGATTTTTCCTACAGAATTTAAGTTTGCAGAAAATGAAGCCGGCACTGAAAACAATGATGATAGACTAAAAGGTCTTTTTAATAATAATAGGTTAGCAAGAAGAAGAATTGTTGAGTTGATATTGCTTACAATCGCAAAAGCATTATTAGATAAAAATTTTAATATTGTAATCGATACGGTACTAGATGGTCCGGATGCTCAAGAACTTGCTAAATTTTATCTTAAATATCTAAATGGTTACAAAATAACCTTTTTAGGAATCTTTTGTCCGGTTGAAGAACGATTAAAAAGATTAAAAACTAGAACTGACAATCTCTTCTTAACGGAAGATTTTGTAAGATGACAGAGTGGACAATATGATGTTTTTGAATTTTGTAGAAACTTCTATAATACTTGGTTCGATAGCTCAAAGTTAGGGGCTATAGAAATTGCCTCTAAAATATTATCTATTTAATAGGAAAGTCCGGGACGGGTAAATATACTATAGCGAAAGAGCTTAGCAAAAGCGGTTATGTTATATGTGATAATCAGTTAATTAATAATCCTATTTTTGCTTTGCTTGGATGTGACGGTTTTAAGAAGATTCCAGAATTTGTATAGGATACAATCGGACGTATTAGAGATCATGTTTTTGAGTTTATCGTGCAAGAACCTTTTAATAGTTATATATTAACCAATGTCTTAGAAGATAATCAAGGTGATCATAAGCTTTTTAAGCAAGTAGAAAATATGGCTTTGCAGCGTGACTCTCTTGTTGTACCGGTAAAACTACTTATTTCAGCAGAGGAAAATAATAAACGAATACAAAGGCCCGATAGAGTTTTGCGTTATAAATCTTTGAATATTGAAGGAAACGCAGAGTTAATTAATATAACGCATCCTCATTTGTTAGAAATAGATGTTAGTGATCTAACGGCAAGTGCTTTAGCAGAGAAGATTGTAGAGCATACAAATAATATTGAGTAAATGAATAATATTTTAGATTACAAATCATACTACGATTTAATTGAGAATCTGAAGCTAGAAATCAAGCAAACATGAATTCGTGCACATTTAAGCGTAAATAAAGAATTGATAAAACTATATTGAAATATTGGTTTTCAAATAATTAAACGTCAAAAGCTTGAGAAGTGGGGAGCAAAAGTTGTAGAAAATATTTCTAAGGACTTATTAAAAGCATTTCCTGAAATGAAAAGATTATCTTATCAAAATATTTCTTATATGAGGCAATTTGCTGAAGAATATAACGATGAACAAATCCTCCAACAGCCTGTTGGAGAAATTCCCTGGGGATATCATATAGTCATTTTCTCAAAAGTTAAAAATCATACTGAAAGGCTTTGGTATGCATAAAAAACTATAGAAAACGGTTGATCATGTAACGTACTAACCTTGCAAATTAAAAGCAATTTATACGCAAGATCAGGAAAAGTATAAATAATTTTGGACATACTTTACCGGCAATGCAGTCTGATTTAGCAAAATCAATTATAAAAAATCCTTATAATTTAGAATTTCTAGATATTAAAGAAAATATTTTAGAACGAGAACTAGAAAATAAGCTAATAGATAATATTAAGGATTTTTTATTAGAACTCGGTCAAGATTTTGCATTTATAGGTAATCAATACCATATAGAATTAGAAGGAGAGGATTATTACTTAGATTTAGTTTTTTATCATGTTAAACTTAAATGCTATGTTGTTATTGAATTAAAAACAGGTAAATTTAAATCGGAATATGCAGAAAAACTAAATTTTTATTTAAATTTAGTAGATCATAAAATTAAAGATGAAACTGATAATCCTACAATTGGAGTAATTCTATGTGAAGCAAAACGAAATATTACAGTAGAATACGCTATAGAAAGCTTGCAAAAACCTATAGGAATAGCACAATTTAAATTAACCGAAGAATTCCTACGAAATTAAAAAGCTATTTACCTAGTCCAAAAGCTTTAGCTAGGTTAAAGAAACGAAGAGAAAAAGGATAATTATGAGTAGTGTAAATATTAGTTTAGCATCTCCTGATAATATTACAAATATTTTACCTTTGATGGCTCAACTTGGCTATCCTTCTAGTTCAGAAGAATTAACAGCACGTTTTAAGAATTTTATAAATCGTGAGGGGTATGGTGTTGCTTTAGCTAGTTTAGATAATAAAATAGTTGGATTTATTGCTTGGTCTAAATCGCTGCTTTTCGTCTCAGATAAAACTAGAATTCATATTGAAGTTTTAGTTATTGATGAGAATTATTGGGGAAAGCAAATAGGTAAAAAGCTTATGGAATATTTAGAAGAAATAGCAAAAAAATATAGCCCCGTAATCGTTGATCTTACTTCTGGTTATCGACGTGCTAAAGACAGACAGTACGCATATATTTTATGAAGTGCTAGGTTATCATAATTCCGGAGAAATGGCTAAATATATATTTAAGAAAAGAGTTATGAAGAATGAATCTGTAAATGAATATACGTTTAACCACTGCAACCGTTGCTGATTACCCTCTAATCCAAAATATGGCACGGTTTTATATATATGATATATCGCGTTATTGTGGGTTTGAATCAGATGAGTATGATTGGACATTGCCACGAGATGGTTTATATGAAGCTGATGATTACAAAAAATATTTTATAGAAACGGATAGGAAAGCCTATTGAATTAAAGTAAATGGCGAAATAGCAGGTTTATATTGCTTAATGAGGTTGGAACGCATTATAAAATCGATTGGAATATGGGGGCATTTTTTTATTATAGCAAGATTTCAAAATAAAGGAGTTGGTAGGCAAGTAGCTAAGCAAATTTGGTAAATGCATAAAGGATTATGGGAAGGAAAATAAACCGGAATTAATATTTCGGCGGAAAGTCATTAACGAATTTACCAAAGGTAATTATCTTGAAGAAGTTAAACTTGTTCAAATGAGTGATTATAAGGCTGAAAGAGTTATTTTTGAATTTGGTGCCAATATATTATGAATATAAATTTTACTACAACCTAATCTCTGCTTTTGCTAAATCTTTTAAAGTGCGTGATCCGGTGCATAGCATGGTAATTTTAAGCTGCTCGATTATCAATTGTATCTCTTCGGAAAGCAAGCTTTCAGAAGTATCTGCCGCTTTTAAAAATTGACCGGCAAGTCCAAAAATATTAGCTCCTATACGAATTGCTTTTGCACCGTCAATGCCGGATTTTAACCCGCCACTGGTAATAATCGGAATATCTTTTGAAACTGCCCGCACCATTTTTAGAGAATCTAAAGTCGGGATTCCCCAGTTAATAAAGCTACTAGCTATACGGTTTTGTAACGAATTTGTAGCACGATAAGCCTCTACTTGACTCCAAGATGTCCCACCGCTCCCTGCAATATCAAGAACCTTAACCCCTGCGTCAATAAGACTCTCAGCAACTTTTTTAGATAAACCGTATCCTACTTCCTTAACAATTACCGGAATAGAGAGGTAATTAACCACTTCTCTTATCTTAGGTAACAGCTTTTCCCAGTTTCTATTACCTTCCGGCTGAGTCAGTTCCTGTAACACGTTTAAGTGTAAAATTAAGGCATCGGCTTTAATAGCATCCACTAAATACTGACATTCTTTAGGTGTCACTCCGTAATTAAGCTGTACTGCACCGATATTGGCTAATAAAGGGATATCGGGAGCTATATGCCTTACTGCAAATGTCGTGATTGTATCCGGTTCCGTTAACAAAACCCGCATAGAGCCAAGCCCCATAGCAATACCGGCTTTTTGAGCGACCTGTGCAAGTCTATAGTTAATATCTCTAGCTCTAGTCGTGCCTCCGGTCATACTAGAAATTAGGATAGGTGCTTGTAAAGATTTTCCAAGGAAAGTAGTAGTTGTATTTATGCTATCGTAGTTAATTTCCGGTAATGCATTGTGAATAAATTGAATAGATTCAAAACCGCTTTTAAGCTTAGATTCAACGTTTTTCGTAAGATTAATGTCAATATGGTCTCGCTTTCTTTCTATATCTAAATTCTGATCTTTTAGCATTTTCTCACTAATTCTTTTTACACGTAATCTATATTAATATATCTAGGTTCTGTGAAGATTTCTAATTGATTTTTTATTTTGAAGTATTTTTTAGCGAAAATTAATAAGATTTTTGAAGGAATAGTTATTCATATTTCAAAAAAATCTTATAATTTGCAGCAAAAAAAGAGTCATAATTATGATTATTCTATTAAATGTCCACAGAAGCTAAGCATTAAAGAAATAATCAAGTGCTGTAAGTTTTGAAGGTAAGTTTATTAATGGGTCTGAACGCTCAAAATCATAAGCATTGTAAATTTGGATGTATCCTATAGGAGTACGGTCTGCTTCTATAATGTAAGCGTGTATATTTTTAGGCTCATTATTTTCTAGCTTATACCCTCTAACATAGCTTGAGTATTTTTGTGCGATCAATTCTAAACTCCATTCTATATCCTTATCCCACCATAGTTTTATATGTGGCATTTCTAGCTATTTTAAAAAAAGCAAAAAATGAGAAGTAGAAATTGGGGTAAAGCCTATGTTAATATATTTCTTATCATTAAATAACTTGTATTACCTTTAAATGCCCCGCTTTGAGCTTTATATTCTCCGACCTGTTTAAAGCCGGCTTTACTATAAACTGCCACCAAAGTATCATCTGAGTTAATATCAAAGGTAACTGATGGCATTTTAGAGGAAGTTACTGCGTGGCAGAATAGAGCACTTGATAGTGTATATCCTATAATGTACTTAGATTGTATTCATGTTAAGGCAAGAGACAATCATATATAATAAATAAAGCAGTTTATCTAGCTATTGGCGTGAATATAGAAGGCAAGAAGGAACTATTAGGTATTTGGATAGGCAAGAATGAAGGATCTAAATTTTGGATGCAAGTAGTAACAGAACTGAAGAATCGTGGTGTAGAACAAATATATGTTGCGTGTGTTGATGGTCTTAAAGGTTTTCCAGAAGCAATAAATAGCATTTTCCCAAAAACCACAGTACAACTGTGTATTGTTCATATGGTAAGAAACTCTGTAAAATACGTATCATATAAAGATTTAAAATCGGTAACAGCTGATTTAAAGGTAGTTTATTCTGCAATAAATGAGGCTCTGTCCAAATAAGTGTGGGAATTTCTCAAAGGTTATATAAAAATATAATATAACAAAAGGAGAAATTATAATGGACCAAAAACAAAATGCAGCAATGAATCAAGCGATAGATTTATTAATAAATAATGATACAGATATATCAACATTACTTAAAGAGGATGGTTTATTAAAGCAATTAACCAAACGGCTTGTAGAGAATGCATTGCAGTCAGAGATGAATAATCACTTAGGATATGATAAATATTGTCATACTGATAGTGATAATGTTCGTAATGGTAAGAATGTAAAGAATCTAGTAACAAATAATGGAGTTGTAGAGATTGAGGTTCCAAGGGATAGAAGTAGTACATTTGAACCTGCATTAATTCCAAAGCGTCAAAGACGTATTGAAGGATTTGATGATAAAATAATATCGTTATACGCTAAAGGAATGAGCTTATCTGATATTAAGATTCAAATGCAAGAATTGTATGGAGCTGACGTTAGCGAAAGTTTGATAAGTCAAATTACTGATGATGTAATTGAGGATGTCAAGATATGGCAAAGCCGACCATTGGATCGAGTATATGCTATAATATTTTTTGACTGTTTAGTAGTAAAAGTACGTCAAGATAAACGAATTATCAATAAGTCTGTATATGTGGCATTAGGTATTGATTTATCTGGAAGGAAGGATTGGGAATTTAGGCTTATAGCATCTAGTTCGGCTTTTGCCTTATCTCTATTAGTGCTATATTTGTTATACTGTGTACTAACTTGAGACTTATCATACGCTTCCTGATATTTACTATGAGCTTCGTGATACCTGCCTTGGTTAAATAAATTATCGCCTTGAGAATTTAAGTTTATAGCATCTAGTTCGGCCTTTGCCTTGTCTATATTATTTTTAAATGTTTGTTCATTTTGATAGCCAGAAGAACAGGCTTGATAAGCATTATTGAAATATTCAGCAGCTTCACTGTATTTTCCCTCCTGAAATAATTGCCAACCTTTGTTATTGAGTTTTTCAGTCGCTTGATTTTTATTATGACTTAAACACTCCCCAGTTTTACTGTCAAAATAAAGACTGTGCCAATTGGTATCTCCTATTGCGCTACAAATACCATAAGCTATCCATCCACTTATAGGCACCCAGTTCATATGCTTTGATGCTCCCCACCAATATCTTACTTCTTGTAAACCATTACTAGCACCTAAATATCCACTATCTCCGCTAGTTCCATTATTATGAGGACCACGATAGCCTTGCAACACATTAGCAGGACCTTTACCAACAACCCCCTCTCCCATTGAGTTTTTAAACATTTCCTGTAAATGGTGTGGTAAACTATTGACAAAATCTGTCCAGCTTCCTTTGTTTAAATCACTTTCATAAAAATAATATAAATCATTAGGCATGTATCAATCCTTTTATATCTTGTTAATTACTACTATTAATAATACTCGGTTTGTTATGACTTATACTCTTCTTTAGGAACTTTAATGTAGAAACCGGTATAAGAAACTATTATCTCTTATGTAGAATACATAAAAATAACTCTTTAATATGCCTTTACGATATGCTTCAAAGCTCTGATAATTTTTTTTGAAAATAGATAAATTTAAAAATGATTATATTGGCAACACTTTGTAAAGTTTAACTATACTTAATAAATATTGTTATATTAGTATTAATATTTTTTAACTGATCTAAATTTACGGTATTAAATATTTCTTTGCACTTAACTGCCCTGAAACCCTGATACTTTCGTTCTAAAATTAGAAAATTTTAAACAAAAATGTATCTCGCAACAGTCCCTAGAAATGTTTAAAAAAGAAAATTTTAGTTATGAAAATACGTTCAAATCTCCAAAGGTGAGATTTAAATCATTACTAATAACTTACGAGCTTTTTAAAGAATATCTAATCATTTGCTCATAAAATTAATATTTCTCCCTATTTGTAACAGCACTCTGTAAAATTTCATAATTGAAGATTACACCTAGGCAGTGTTTTTCTAATTGCCCCGCAATCTCAGGTATTTTTAAATAAGCAGCTAAAGCTAAAAATATTTGTAAAGTTTCAGATGTGGTTTGCCAGATCTTGTCAAGAGACTTAGTTCTTTGTATATTATGTAATCTATCAAACAGCTTAATTAGTAATAAATCATCCTTCTTTTGCATATATAATATCTTAACCATTTCTACGGCACTAATCTTATGATCTTTTTTAATTCTAGTTAAATCTTCAACATAACTTGCTATCTTATCACTAAATGCTTCTGCTATCATTTCTTGCGTACATTCTGTATCCTCAATAACATCATGTAATATAGCGGTAACAATAATATCAGTTTTAAATATGTAATCAGATACCATATAGGCGACTTCTAAAGAATGAGTATAAAATAATTCTCCAGTTCTGCGTTTTTGTCCATTGTGATATTTTTTGGCATAGTAAATAGCCTTAGTAACTTGATTAAAATCTATCTTATTTGTTGTATATTTATCTAGTAGTAAAAGTTTTTGTAATAATCTTTTACTATAATAACAATTTAAAGACTCCTCGTATTTACAATTAACTTGATTTTTAACCATATTACGCCATTCTTTACTCATCCCTTTAGTTTAGTTAACTAAACTAATAATAGTCAAGATATTTTTACTACAGCATGGTTACCAGGACTATAGTTTTATAGATAGTTAAGTGAAGTCTTGTAAATTTTATTTTACAAGACTTTAAGTTATTTAGTAATTATTGATGATATATAGGTAATTTTACTGGTATATTACATAGTAATAGTAGTACCCTTACCTTCTTCGCTTTCTACCTCAATATCTCCATGCATTTCATTGATAAGTCTTTTAACAAAACTAAGTCCTAATTTTAATCCTTTATACCCAGTTACAGAATCAAATTCGCTATTCTGATCTCTAATATATCGCTGTATTTCTTCAGACATGCCAATACCTGTATCATGGATAATAAGTTGTAGCACCATCTCTTTATTATCTTCAGCTATAGTAGTAGGAAATAGATTGATTGTCACAATAACTTTGCCTGCTTCAGTAAATTTAACTGCATTAGCTACTAATTGTTCTAATATTGCTCCTATCCAGTAACTATCGCCAATAATAATCTTTGCTATGTCGTACTGAAAATTACAAAAAAGATCTAAACCTTTATCCTTAGCTTCTGGTATAATTTTATTAACAGTATCATTTACTAATTGCTCTAGATCGCAAGCTTGTAGATCTATGGGAACTAATTTGGTATCTTGTTGTAAAAAACTCACTAGATTATGAGAATAATCTAATAGTCCCTTAGCACAATCTATGACAATATTAGATAAGGAGTTCTTCTTATTAGGATCTTTTTCTACTCCATAAAGTGTAAGTAGCTCAGAGAGCATTTCATTACATGATATATCTAATTTATTACTAATATTTTTAATTAAATCTATCTTAAATATATTAGATTCTTTTAGTTCATGCTTTGCCTTTTGTAATTTTTGCTCTAATTCTTGATGCTGAGCTGTAAAATTATATTCTTGATCAGATGGCATTAATGTGACAGATATAGGAGATAATTGCAATATCCAAGCTTGCTGCACCATATTTTTAAATTTATTATTATCTTTTGGTTGATTTTGATTATTAATTGTCATAGCATTTCCTTGCTGTTAAAGTTAAGAAAACAGCTCAGAGGTTAAGGTGATAAAATTTTGTAGTTTTTAGTTTAACCTCTGAACTAGAGTTGCACCACGGCCGCTCTTAACAAGGACAGATATCACCACAATTCTCTGAAGTACAGAGGATTTAAGAGCTTTTTTGACAGATCTTTATACAATTGGGCAAACAGCTGCACAAATGAGACAGTGCTAAATTACTATTGTTTGTTTGCTCAACTTTTTATCTATGACATATAAATCAACAGTAGCATTAATTATGCTACAAAAAACACCAAAATTCCTTGTAATACAGCATTTTGCTGGCATTTAAGCCTATTTTATACTATAATTTAGTATAAATATTTTATAATAATTTCATGTCAGTAAATAACTCAAACAAGGTACAACCATTCTTACAATGGGTCGGAGGTAAAAGAAAAATTACCGATCAATTAATTAAGTTTCTTCCGTCCACACTAAATAATTACTATGAACCATTCCTTGGTGGTGGGGCTTTATTTTTTCAAGTTAGAGATAAATTTAAACATTGCTTCCTATCTGATATTAATCTCGAGCTAGTAACATCCTATAACGCAGTTAAGAAGAATCCAGATAAGGTCAGTAAACTATTAGACTCTCATAAAGAAAAACACTCTAAAGAACATTATTATCAAGTTAGAAGTAACAATGACAGTAACGACCCGGCGAAGATTACTGCAAGATTTATCTATCTTAATAGATATTCATTTAAAGGTATTTACCGGATTAACATTGATGGAAAACCAGCTCAAACTTTCTCTGGTAGGAATTATAGTAAATCTGATATTGCCTTTAGATTAAAACAGTGCAGTCAGCTTTTAGCTGGCACATACATTTATGCGATGGATTTTTCTTTTATTGAACCGCAAAAAAATGATTTTGTTTATTTTGATCCTCCTTATCATAAATCAGGTGAGAAGTTTTATACCAGATTACCCTTTGATGAAAATGAGCAAACGAGACTTAAAGATTTTGCTGCAGAACTTAATGATAAAAATGTTAAAATAATGGTTTTTAATAGTGACACTTCCTTTATTAGAAACTTATACAAAAATTTTAATATTAGTACTATTAAGGTTAAATATTCCATGCCCGAGCACAATAAAAATATCTGATGAAGTAGTTATTACAAATTATCAATTACCACAATAGCTTAGTTATATTCAAACTTGATTAATTCAAAGCAATAATCTTGCGTCTTAAAAGCTTCTTCTAGATCTTGCATATGACGATTCCTAACATAGTAATCATTAAAAGCCGTTGTGGATTTAAGGATTACCTTTTTATTGACTATATCTTCCTCTACAACTACTAATTTAGTTAATACAGCAAAATCAATATATTTGTTATAACGTTCAATGAGGAATTTCCTTACTTTATACCATATTGAATCAGGATTTAATTGTTTGCTTAGCTGCAATAGATAATCTTGTTTTTCATCTTCAGTATTATTCTGCTTCGCTTCAAGCTCAGCAAATGGTATGATTTTCAACTTCTCAATACTACTGCCATAGATCATTTGTACTTGCTGTAGTATTTTATCTTGTGCATTTTCTGAAAGCATAATATTTTTAAGCAGTTTTATTTGATAGCTATTACCTACTACCCCAATAAATAAGCAGGAGCTTAGTAATTTATAAGCTGAATCAGGATCAAAACTGCCAACAATTTTACGTTTTAGCTGAGCTTGCAAGCTAGTATCAAGGCTACTTTCTATCTTATCTAGGTATTGCTCTTTAGCGTTGTTTAAGTCGCTAGATTTAAACTGAAATGTAGCATTATTAGCTTTAGTAGTTTCACGTAACTCATGAGCTAAAGCTTTAGCCATATAGTTCAGTAGGACTTTCTTATGACCAAAATGGTGATTGGAATATTCTCCTGCAAGCTTTAAGAGCAATTTATTGATAAAATCTAGGTTAAATTCTCTCTTTGATTTTACTTGTAGTAAATCAGCATCTTCTTGGCTTAATGGATAAAAATCTGCTAATTTTTTTCTTTTGAACCAGCCCTTATTCTTTACGATTCCTACTGCTGAATTGTTATTAGCTGATGATATTTGATCACATCTTGCCTTATCAACCTCATCAAGAATTGTTTGCAGTGCTTGATTTACCTGTAGTGGACCTGTGATAAAATTAACCTCAGATTTTCTTACATTTTCACTCTCTTGATGATTATTTGCTGATTGTTTTGTTGTAGATAGAAAATCTTGTTTAAGATTTTGCTGTGGTGAATGTTGTGATAATTGCCTATTTTGATCAATTTCATTTTCATTTTTTTCATTTTGAAAAATTATAGATTCGCTAGATCTAGATTTATTAGATATATCTTTATTATTATCTATATATATGTACTGGTCCAAACTTTTTTGGGGTTGAGGCAAAATTTCTTTGGGTTTGACCCCAAAGTTTTTTGGAGTTGAGGCAAAATTTTTTTCATTTTCGTGAGGAATGTTGCTAGAAGCAGGTTGGAAGTTTTTAATAAGCCTAATACAAGGAGTATTGCGGCATTTAATACCATATTTACTAATAGTTGCTTTATAAAACTTAATGAAGCCACTCTTTTCTAATTCAATTAGGCACTGTCTGATACGTTCTTGACAAACTCCCAAATGTTCTTCAAAGAAATGATAGGTTTCCTGAAGTTCGTCTATACTGTTGTTATAGCATATTTGCAAGCGAAAGACTATTAAAGATAGTAGATGTCTTGAGGTTTTACTTAAAATTTTACCATTATGAGATGAGAGATTACTCCATTCAGGAGGGATAAAATTGCCAACAAAATTGTAGAAGATAGTGGGATTTTTATCACTCTCATTATGGATTACACAATCAGGAGTGAAATGTGAGCAGCATATAGTGTGCATAAGACCTCAACTTAAACATCAGGTTTAATCGAGGTAGTAAGAGGATTAAAGCACTATTTTAAAAATGTGAAGAGCATATAAGCAGCATATGAATTATGTAAAGGAATGTGAGAATTGAGAAAATCCTGATAGGAAGTGGTGGAGTCAGGGGGATTCGAACCCCCGACCTCTTGAATGCCATTCAAACACTCTACCAACTGAGCTATGACCCCACAATATAGTCAATTGATTTGGACTCGCCTGCATCGTCATTCGTCGTTCTCCTATTAGTTAGGCTTAACTCCTCGCTCCTGGTGTGCAAATCCCACTGACTTGACTATAACAAATTAATTCTCTTATACTATAATAATAAAACTAAATCTATAAAATTTAATCTTTATTTTGCTAACAATGCCATAACATCTCTAGAAGAAATTATATTATCTACTAATCCAAATTTTTTTGCTTCTTCCGGTGACATGAAATTATCACGTTCCATACTTTTTTCAATATGTTTTAACTCTTGTCCAGTATGTTTACTATACAATTCGTTAAGTAACCTTTTGATTTTTAGGGTTTCTTGAGCGTGGATTTCTATATCGGTAGCTTGCCCTTTATAACCTCCTGACGGTTGATGGATCATAATACGACTATGAGGTAAACTATAACGCATCCCCTGCTCGCCTCCGCACAGTAAAAGTGAACCCATAGAACAAGCTTGACCTATGCATAATGTAGCCACTTTAGGTTTTATATATTGCATTGTGTCATAAATCGCAAGACCTGCGGTTACAACTCCTCCGGGGGAATTAATATATATATATATATCTTTTTTAGGATTTTCTGCTTCAAGAAACAATAATTGTGCAACAATTAAGTTTGCCATATGATCTTCAACAGTACTACATACAAAGATTATACGTTCTTTTAGCAATCTTGAATATATATCATAAGCACGTTCACCGCGTGATGTTGGTTCAATTACTATCGGTACATACGACATTAATATTTTCTCCTGAAATTTATGAATTAAATAGTTTTTCATCATTACGAGGAGGTTATTTTAATAACCAACGTGGCAATCTCATGAAGTAGCACAGAACTCCTGAGATTGCTTCGTTGAAACTTACAGTTTCTCCTCGCAATGACTTATAGATTATTACTTCTTATCTTCTAAAGCATTAGCAAGTATATCTCCCATATTGGTAGTATTATCACTAGAACCATATTCTTTGAGAGCTTTTTGACGTTCTGCTATTTTATGAGCTTTTACCGATAATAAAATTCTACCGGTTGATTTCTCGATAGAAACAACTTTTGCTTCTATTTCTTCGTCTATGTAAAACATTTCAGGCTTCTGCTCGTCTTTTTTATCCGATAGTTCAGTTCTTTTAATAAAACCTGCTACTTTATTGTTTAATAATACTTCGAGTCCCTCATCTTTAACTTCGGTTATAAGGGCTTTAACTATTGTGCCTTTTTTATATTCATCACTGATTTCTTGATATGGATTCGGCGACAATTGTTTTATACCTAAACTAACTTGTTCTTTTTCAATATTAATGGCTAGAACTTTGCATTCTATTTCGTCACCTTTTTTGTATGATTTTAGTAGATCCGGTCCTTTATCTTCCCAGCTAATATCACCTTCATGAATCATGCCGTCCATATTATTACCGAGTGCAACAAAAATACCGAAATCCGTAATATTTCTAATCGGTGCTTTAATTATAGTACCGACAGGATTATTTTCAGCGAACTTTGTTAAAGGATTTTCTTGGCATTGTTTAATACTTAAAGAAACACGATGCTTTTCAGTATCGACCTCTAAAACTACGAATTCTACTTCTTGCCCTATAGTTAGTGTTTTTCTAGGATTTTGATTAGATTTTAACCAACTAATTTCGCTTGAATGAACAAGTCCCTCAAGCCCGTCTTTTAATTCTATAAATACGCCGTAATCAGCAAAATTTGTAACTTTACCGGTCATTTGTTTACCGACGGGGAATTCTTCTTTAATTGCTTCCCATGGGTTAGAATCAAGTTGTTTTATACCGAGTGATATTCTTTTGGTTTTTTCATCAAACTTAATAACCATTACTTTAACCTTTTGGTTAAATTCTAACACTTCTGAAGGATGGTTAACTCTTCCCCAAGAAATATCGGTTAAATGTAATAAACCGTCAACACTTCCAAGATCGATAAACGCACCGTAATCAGTAATATTTTTTACGGTTCCTTCTAATACCATGCCTTCTTTAATTTTAGATAGCATCTCATCTCTAGCTTCGGAACGTGATTCTTCTAAAATAGCTCTTCTTGAAACTACTATATTACCAAGCTTTTTATCCATACTTAAAATTTTAAACGGTTGCTTGATATTCATTATAGAAGTAGGATCTTTAATAGGTCTAACGTCAACTTGGCTTCCCGGTAAGAATGCTACTACACCGGATAAATCTACGGTAAAGCCTCCTTTTACACGACCGAAAATCGTACCGTCGACAAATTCGCCCTTGGAACACATGATTTCTAGTTGTCCCCATAATTCTTCTTTAACTGCTTTTTCACGGCTCAATATCGTTCTGCCGTTACGTCCTTCAATTTTCTCGATGAAAACTTCAACTACGTCCCCAACTTCAGGTAAAGCTAAAAATTCAGACTTAGGTATTCTACCTTCATTTTTTAATCCAACGTCAACAATAATCATATCGTTTTTTATTTCGATTACTTGACCTTTAACTACCGTTTTTTCTTTTATATGACTTGTATCAACGGTTTCAAGCATTTTAGAGAAATCTTCTTCAAATTCGTGATTCATTGCTGCAAGTTGTGGAACAAATCGTTGTTTTAGTTTTATTGACATATTCTTCTCGTAATATTAGCTAAAGTGCCTAGGCTAATAAAATTTTTTTTGAAAGGTTAATAAAATTAGAGGTTCTTGCATGACCAAAAAAAGCCTTCTATGTCATGCAACAACGCCATAAAATCGAATAAAATAACCTAGCACTTTTTCAAGTTATTTTATTCTTTATATAATTTGTTACTTCTTCTACGACTTCCATAGCTGAAAGCCTTGAAGTATCGATAATTAAAGCATCTGAAGCCGGTAATAACGGTGCAGCTTTTCGCTCTTTATCTCTTTTATCTCGCAAAATTATTTGCCGTAAAATCTCATCGAGTATACATGTTTTTCCTTTTGCTTGCAACTGCTTATATCGTCTTTCAGCCCTAATTTGAGGATTTGCGGTTATAAAAATCTTTAAATCGGCGTCAGGTGCAACAACGGTGCCTATATCCCTACCCTCCATAATCATTCTAGGTGTTGTTTTTACTAGATTAATCAGGTATTTGTTTAGATTATTTCTAATTTCACTTATTACGGCAATTTGCGATGCTATATTTCCTATATTCTCATTCTCTAAGTCAAAATTATTGTCGAGTTTTAATTCTTTAGATAAAGCAATTACCGTATCTATATCAGTGACATCTATTTTTTGACTAATACAGTCAAACGCAAGTTGTCTATAAACAATACTTGACTGAAAATATTTAAGAGAAAATTTCTTGGCCAATATTAAACCGATAGTCCCTTTACCTGAAGCAGCAGGACCGTCAAGAGAAATAGTGAAATTTTGAGAAATATCAGAGGCTTTAGTTTTTAAATCCACCATAAAATTATAGACTAAATAATAAAATATTATAAATAATGGAAATAAAGCTTGAAATCTAGTGCATTAATGAATTTTTGTAAAAAAACAAGGGTTAAAAACTACATATAGATTTAGTAGTACACCCTATGGGGTAATCAACAAATTAATTTTTTGATTTACAGCTTTAGCGTATTTTTGAAGGCTTAAGAAATTAGGAATATGATGTCCGCTTTCCATTCTTGCTATTTGAGCTTGAGAAGTAGACATTTTTTTAGCACCATCCGCCTGAGTCAGATGCAAGACGAGCCTTTATTAAAGTGCTTGCTATTTCAAATTCCATTTTTCGTTCTTCATAAGCTTTTTTTACTTCAGGGTTTGATAATAACTCTTTTTTAAATTCATCAAAGTTTTTCATTAAACCTTCCTTTAATCTTAAGTTTTAGCTATTGCAATAGCTGTTTTAGGAGTTTTTTCTGTTTTTTTAATAAATGTATGCAATATAACTATTTTTTATCAATATAATCTTTTTAACATATAACTTGAACTAATCAATTGACACTTATCTTAATTGTAAATATCATAAGGTCCATAATTCGATAAAGCCAAAACTACATAAAGATTAAAAAAATTATAAGGGTGATTAGCTCAGTTGGTTAGAGCATTACGCTGACATCGTAAAGGTCAGAGGTTCGATCCCTCTATCGCCCACCACCATACAATCAAGCTTTTCACAGTTTAGCACTATTGTCAAAAAATTTATATGCTCCTTATATTCTCCTTTGAGATTACGTTATCAGAGCTATAATGTCTTCAAAATCTCTCCTATAACTGATATTCAAGAGGAATATTATGCATAACATATTCTCCTCTTTTTCCACCTCTAACTCTAATAATAAGTTAAATATTAACAATAGTGATAATAGCTCTGTTATATTCTACAATTTTGTCGGTAATTTTATCCCTCCTGAATGGAGTACTCTTTCCTCTCATAATGGTAAAATTTTAAGCAAAACTGCAAGACAGCTACTATCTCTAATAGTCTTCCGCATGCAAATCTACTATAACAATAGTATCGACGAACTTCATGAAACCTATCATTTCTTTGAACAACACTTAAGTGTTTGTCAACGAAGAGTAAGACAATGTCTACTCGAACTAGAACAATCCGGGTTTATCAATCTTTCTACTACAACAATAATTAAATATGGTATCAAATGTCGTAATACTCCTTGTGTAAAATTAGCAAAAGATTTCCAACCTTATAATCATAAATCTTCAGCTGAAAACGAAAAAAATTTCAGCCATACACGAAAAATTTTTCGCCCCAACCCGAAAGAAATTTCAGGTCAACCTGAAAAAAATTTCGCTAACTACTTATATATAGATAATAATAAAAATATATCTAATAAATCTAGATCTAGCGAATCTACAATTTTTCAAAATGAAAAAAATATATTTAATCATAATAACCAAGGTCAGTTACAACAACAAAAACGTGCAACAAATTTACAATCCAAAACAGCAAGCTCAACCAATGATCAACAACAAGCTGATAATACCAGTTTATTTAGTGCTAATATCACAACAGGTGCTACAAGGATTAATACTGTACTACAAGCAGTTATTAATAAAATCTCTAAAAAATATGACTCTACACCATCAAATAGCAATAATTCAGTAATTAATGCTGTTAATCATAAAAGCTGGTTCAAAAGAAAAAAATTAACAGATTTCCATCCATTAACCCAAGAAGAGGCTGATTTATTACAGATAAAATCAAATCGAGAATTTAATCTTACTTTTATTAACAAGCTCTTATTGAAACTAGTAGAACAATACCCAGAACATCATTTTGGTCATAAAAAAGTATTTTTAAATTACATGGCTAAAGCTTTAGCTAATGAACTAAGAGAAACTACTCAAGCTAATTGTCAGCAGTTTCAGTTTAAATCTAGCAATGTGTATAAAGTTCAGGAGCAATATCTAGATAAAATAGAACGTAGTACTGATACTAGCAAACAAGCTCAGTTAAAACGTAAAATCGTCGGTATTTTTGATCCTGATTCAGCTTATGAATTACTCAGCTCTTGCCGCTTTCTTGGAATAGTTGAGAATCAATACAAAATAAAACTTCTTAAAAATATTACGCTTTCAGAACATAGCAAAGATAAAATACTACAGCAAGTACAAATGATCTATGGCAGTAATATTGGGCAGTTACAAATCATACCGTTTGCTGAGCTTGAAGCGAAGCAGAATAATAATGAAGATGAAAAACAAGATTATTTACGGCAATTAAGTAAACAATTAAATCCTGATTCAGTATGGTATAAAGTGAGGAAATTCCTCATTGAACGTTATAACCAATATATTGATTTTGGGGTATTAAGTAAATTAGTAATTGTAGAGGAAGATAGAATCAATAAGAAAATAATCCTTAAATCAATATCAGCTTTTAATGATTACTATGTTAGAAATCGTCATATACAAGATCTAGAAGAAGCTTTTAAGACTCAAGACTATTGCTTTGAATTAATCAAGTTTGAATATAACTAAGCTATTGTGGTAATTGATAATTTGTAATAACTACTTCATCAGATATTTTATTGTGCTCACGCATGGAATATTTAACCTTAATAGTACTAATATTAAAATTTTTGTATAAGTTTCTAATAAAGGAAGTATCACTATTAGAAACCATTATTTTAACACCTTTATCATTAAGTTCTGTAGCAAAATCTTTAAGTCTTGTTTGCTCATTTTCATCAAAGGGTAATTTGGTATAAAACTTCTCACCTGATTTATGATAAGGAGGATCAAAATAAACAAAATCATTTTTTTGCGGTTCAATAAAAGAAAAATCCATCGCATAAATGTATGTACCAGCTAAAAGCTGACTACACTGTTTTAATCTAGAGGCAATATCAGATTTACTATAGTTTCTACCAGAAAAACTTTGAGCTGGTTTGCCATCAATATTAATCCGGTAAATGCCTTTAAATGAATATCTATTAAGATAGATAAACCTTGCAGTAATTTTTGCTGGATCATTACTGTCATTATTACTTCTAACCTGATAATAATGCTCTTTAGAGTGTTTTTCTTTATAGGAGTTTAGTAACTTACTAACCTTATCTGGATTCTTCTTAACCGCATTATAGGACGTTACTAGCTCTAGATTAATATCAGATAAGAAGCAATATTTAAATTTATCTCTAACTTGAAAGAATAAAGCCCCACCTCCAAGGAATGGTTTATAGTAATTATTCAGTGTTGACGGAAGAAACCTAATTAATGGATCGGCAATTTTTCTTTTACCACCAACCCATTGTAGGAATGATTGTGCCTTGTTTGAGTTATTTACTGACATGAAATTATTATAAAATATTTATACTAAATTTAAATTATAGTATTAAATAGGCTTAAATGCCAGCAAAATGCTGTACTCGAAGGAATTTTTAATGTTTTTTTGTAGCATAATCAATGCTACTTTTGATTTATATGTAATAGATAAAAAGTTGAGCAAGCAAACAATAGTAATTTAGCACTGTCTCATTTGTGCAGCTGTTTGTTAAATTGTGCAAAGTTTGTCAAAAAAGCTCTTAAATCCTCTGTACTTCAGAGAATTGTGGTGATATCTGTCCTTGTTAAGAGCGGCCGTGGTGCAACTCTAGTTCAGAGGTTAAATTAAAACTACAAAATTTTAGCATTTTAACCTCTGAGCTGTTTGCTGAACTTTAACAGCAAGGAGATGCTATGACAATTAATAATCAAAATCAACCAAAAGATAATCATAATATTACTAATCTTACTAAAACAAATTGGAATCTTCAATTATCTCCCATATCTGTCACATTAATACCATATCAGCAAGAAGAGAATATCATTAACTCGACGATCACAAATTATACTGATATAATTAAATATAAATTAGAATTACAAGAAGCAAATAATAAATTGAAAGAATCTGAGTTATTTAAAAGAGATGTGGTTCAAAATATGGTACATGGATTAAAGATTCCATGTAGCGGGATTTTTCCATTAGTAACAGCTCTTTATGAAATAGAAGATAATCCTGAAAAAAAGGATTATTTAGCTAGTGTGGTAAATTGTGCTGAAGAATTACTAGATTATTATAACAATATACTCAGTTATTTACAGAATAATTCTGGATTACCTCCTATAATTTTAAATAAGTTTGATCCAAAACAGTTAGTAAATAAGATTATTGATAAAGCGATGCCAATAGCTCAATGTAAGGGATTAAATTTATGTGAACATGTTTGCTATTAGTCCAGCCGTTTCAGAATTAGAACAACAACACAGAGAAATGGTATTCCAATTTATGGTGCATGATAGTGGTGTTGGTCTGTCTAAAGAAATCAGGCAACATCTTCATGAAAAGATTGATAAATTTGATGTTGCTATGCAATATCATGGACTTGGATCAGGATTAAGTTTTGTAAAACGTCTCATTGGTGAGCTAAATGGAGAGATTGAAGTAACAAGTGAAAAAGGTAAAAGTACTACTATCGTCTGTAATATACCAATTAAGTTACCTCTTCTTGATGATCTGATTTATGATACATAATGTTGATATTGATAAGGTTTTGATGATTATGCATTAACTAATAATGATGATTTTCTTGATTATTGTGCTTTACTTGTTACACTTTAAGTAAATTATAGTAAGGAAGGATATATGGCAAGAAGTCAAGAAAATCATCAAAAAACTATAGATCCTATTATAGGAAAGTTAAAACCTAAAAGTATAGCTCTTGAGCTAGACAAAATAAAAGTTACAGATCTATCAAATTGCTGATATAGTAAAAGGCTATTAACGAAGATCATGCTTATTAATAAGATTTCTAAGAACATGGTTGATCTTAATAAAATTAAAAAAGCAATTTATTTTGCTAAAAAGTATCATGGCAGGCAAAAGAGAGAAACAGGAGAATTCTATTACTCACATCCTTTAGAAGTAGCATATATGGTTTCTGATTATTTATTTAGAACAGATATTATAGTAACTAGCATATTGCATGATTGTGTTGAAGATACGTTACTTACTAAAGAAATGATTATACAAGAATTTGGCCATAAGATTGCTAATCAAGTTGAAGATTTAACACGAGTTAAAAATGATAAAAAAATTAGTTCAGCAGAAATAGTTAAAATATTATATCAGCAAAAGAAAAAAGAGTTGCTATTAATTAAATTATTTGATCGATTACATAATATACAAACAGTCGGAGCTAAAATTCCTGAGAAAGGATGGAAAACAATTTTAGAGACTTTACAATTTTTCTTAACTATTGCTACTTATTTCAAGGTACCGAGAGTTGTAAGGCAATTATATACACATTGCTTAAATATAGCTGCAAATTACAAAAAATTAAATGTACTGAAAGTGTTGCAAGATAAAATTTTTATTTCAGAACGAAAGTATTACGATTTCAGGATATAGATTTTATAGTGTGGTTAAAAATTTTTTATCTTGCAACACTTTCACAGATGCTTAAGTAAATAATGTTATATCAAAATATCACCAATAATTCATGCATTAATCAAGCTTTAGAGTTATACCATCAATACTGCTCTGATAAAACAACAACCTATCCTGACCAAATACATACCATTACAAAAGCATTACAACTAGATTCTTCCTTATTCACAGCAGTACTATTACATGAAAATATACAACATCTTAATCTAGAAGATTATAATCATTTTAATAATAATATTATATATCTAGTTGATGTTATTAATAAATTATCTACTATTCACTATAAACCATATGCTGAGCAATATATTCATTTTCATGAGCTGTTACTAACTATTAATCCCAAACTACAGGAAACGGCAATATTAACTTCGCTTGTTCCATTATTACATAAGGCGAGTATCTTTAACCTTGAGTATAATAATACCGATGCTCAGCATATATCAGAGATCATCACTAATTGTTATATCCCTTATCTTTTACAAGATTTATGTTTTAAGATTCAATATCCTGAAGAACGTAATAGAATTCTTCATTATATGAATTGGCTATATCCTGACATAGATAATATAATTCACAATATAGAACAGCAATTCAGAAATATATTTAGAAAACTAAATATAAAAGCAAGCCTAAGCTACAGAATTAAGTCCCCATATTCTATATGGATAAAAACACTTGTTAAAGATATCCATATTACAGCACTTAATGATATTTTGGCTTTTAGAGCAATTGTACCAAATAAAAAAGCATGTTACGATTTTTCTAAATTAATTCATCTACATTATAATACCATAACATCACAGTTTGTTGATTATATTAGATATCCCAAGAATAATGGATATCAATCAATACATTTAGTCATATCAGGTGGTAGTAATAAAGGTAATATTGAACTTCAAATACGCTCTACCACTATGCATAGGCAAACACAATACGGTAGTGCACATCACACTTATAAAGCAAATAAGTATTATATATCTCGTACTAATAATAATGTCAGTGTAATATTACATTAAGTTATAGTAATGGGATACTCAATGTTGATATAAGCATCGTAACTATTACCAGTAAAATAATCAATAACGTGAGTACTTATAATACTTTTGCTTCATTTACCCACACTCAACATAGTACTCATTTTGTTGTCAATAACACTACAACATGCACATTGTCTCGGACCACCACCCCAGAATATATAACGTATTATAATAATAATTTATCACTTTTGATAAAAGACACTAATACTATACCTTACAACTTTTCTCTAAATATAAATCTCAATTTGCGTAATATTTTAGAATATAAATTAGTACCTTTAGCAGTAGTACAGATTCCGGCAAGTAATCTATTATTCGAACATAATAGTGTTTTTATTAACATCACTTACAAACCAATATTAGCTGAATGTGCTTTTCCGGCAACTATAACTTATACAAAGAGACATGAAGATTCCAATATCAGATCAATATTTAAACCACCATCACCAAAAACAGATATAATTAACACAACATACAATACATTATTGGCTACCATAAACGATAAAGTTGTTTTGGAACAATATGGTCAAAAGGAATTTTTATCAACTACTATAAACACAAACATTACTCAAATGCTTCCTATAATAACCTTATTAGTAGATCCATCAGAGCTGAATAAGAGAATAAATGATATATCAGATAGTAATAAGGATCAGTTATTACATCTTGGACTTCAACTTGGCTGTGTAGAATCAGTGCCATTATTAATCACACATGGTGCTAATCCTAATGCTACAAATTGTCATGGTGTAATATCATTACACTGTGCTGCTAAGAATGGTAACTTAAATTTAGTATCTTTGCTAATTCACAATGGTACTGATGTTAATGCTAAAACTAATAGTGGTGAAACAGTATTAAACATTATTATGGAGTTTAACAATTGTAATATTTTAAAATCTTTCATATTAGGCGGTGCAGACATTAATTTAGAAACAATGTTACCAGATGATCAGACAGACAGTATAATCAATTTGTGCGGTGATTTACGTATCAGTTAAATTGTGGAATATAGTGGGAAAAATGTGTGATTTATAGACATAGTTATAAATGTAAGATCAAAGTATATGAAGTTACAACTAACTTTTATTCTTTAAACTCTAGTTTTGCAAGAGATCTAATAATAATAAAATCCTTTGATGCTGTTATACCAATAGATGGTTTAACAAGACTCAATAATTATGATGTTGGTATACAAGATAAACAACAATAAAATAACTGTTTTGTTAATAATGAATTTGTTTTTACGGTTCAACAAGATAACTTTTTTGTAAAACCAACAGAGTTAACAGGAGATATTGTATCAATATACTACTTAAAAAAGTGCCAAGAATAGAGCTATTGCTTATGTTCTCTAAATATTTCTGCACTGGCATCTATAGAACTTTTTACATTTTTTAATGGTTCTATTCATTCCCCTGCTACAATTAAAGACTTTTTTGATTTAAACTCTATTATTTTATTGTGTGACAATGCTATAGGATTAAATTTTGAGACTGCTGAAGATTTAGGATTTTTTATCATAATAAATACTTATTAATAAATAGGCATGTATTATAAAGTAAACCACTATTTTGTAAAGAAAATACTAATTTTTAATTAAAGTTAATAACTTGAAACATTTCTATTGGTATTTCACCTCTGCTATTTTAACTCTTAATAAAACACCAATTCGTTATCGGATGAGTGTTTAGTACTAAAAATGCATAACCTAAATATGAGAAATTCTTAAGTAGCTCAGGTGAGTCAATTAGGTTGTTAGCAATAACCTTGATCATCGCCCCCTGAGCTTTTTTAGCATTTATACCGATTGTTGATGATTTACCGTTACTATTTTCTTTAAAATGAACGTTAACTAATTGATATTTAAGTTTATTACAGATGAATATTCTTGTGATGTTAGGTTGAGTAAATATTTATTTTCCTGTTTAGCAAGAATTTTATTAATATAATTAGTGACTTCATCTTGCCAAAAGTTTGTTAAATTTATTTCATTTAATTTTGTTGCCATTTCTAATCTATACGGCTTAATAGTATCTAGCGGTTTTAAGACTCCGTAAAGTCCTGATATAATAAGCAAATGTGATTGCAGGAAATTTAATTCATGATTAGTTAATTTTTCTATATGTATATTATTAAAAACATCTCCTGCATAAGCAAAAATAGCCGCTTTACTCTCTTGATTATCAAAATCCTTAAATCTTTCTTTATTTATATGTGCAAGTTTTGCACTTATATTCATTATTTTCGATAATTGATTCTCAGAATAGCTTTGGAGTGTAGAAAGTAATTGATTAGTTATAATGTAAGGGACATTGGAATCGTCAGCTCCGTCTTGGGAGCTAACTTCTCGAAATTTAGAGTTTTAGCAGAAGAAATAATAGCAAGCATTTCTATCTAGCCGGAGTACTCGGAAGAGATGAAGTAGTGCTAGCGATATTTCTGTTAGTACTATCGATTGTTTGCATAATTGCATAGCTTGGATCACCGTTAAGCTCTACTACTTCTTTGGGTTTCGTAGTTTTTTGACCGGTACAGCCAATTAAAGTTATAGAAGCAAATAAAATTATTAAATATCTTATCATAAATATCCTGTTTTAATTTTACACTTAAGATAGCTGCCTATTATTATAATGTCAAGTGAGAGGAAAATTTTATTACCCTACCCTATAACCTTTCAGTAATAGTCTAAAGATTCTTCATAATATTTTAAATCTAATTCTGCATAATTTAAATTAGGTTCATCTTCGCTTCTTTCTATTTCGGGTTCAGGCTTATCATAATTTTTTCTAGTTTTTAAATAATATTCTAAAGTTTTATTCCCATCTAGGTAGAGGGTGATTATCAGATTCTTTTTCTAAATATATCATTATTGATGATGTTTTTTCCTTTAAAGATTCATTACATAATTCTTCAACAATAGGATAATATTCTTTCTTATTCAGATACTAAAGGCATGATTGTTGGTTTACTATCATTTAAGTAATTATATAATGCTTCAAAAAAAGAATCACATATTTCCCATTACCTATAATGTCGTGATATATAAAAGAGTCTATATTAAGTGCTTGAATAACCAGCTGCCCATCTATCAATAATATTTTTTTGAAGAGTTCTAAATCTTCAATATGAAGACCCATGGAAAAATATTATCATGTAGTACCATGCTTTTTATTATTTGCCACTTCTCTATAGTACTATATTTAGCCCATTCCATAACTTCTTTACTTCTTAAATAAATTTTTAGGTATTCTGTAATAAACCGTATTATAGAATTTTCGCTTTCAGGAAATTTGCGTTTGCGGATAGAGAAATTACCGAAATTTCTGATTTCGATACGCTTTTGTTCTTTAAGAGATTCGTTTAAATAATCTAAAATTAAATCTACTGAATCTTTAACATCTTCTTTAGAAAGATAATTCAGCTTATCATGTATTTTATCTATTAAATAATTCTTAGTAATCATTATTAAAAAATCGCTTTGATTCCGTTAAAACTATTTTTAAAAAAACTAGGTACTATACTATCAAAATCTTCAAGTATTATGTCCATTAATTTTGGTTTTGGTTTTAATTGATAATCTTTAACTAGTAAATTAACATTAATTTTCTGAACTTCCTGTAACCATTTTAATGCAGTATCTTCCGAGCCTATAGCATCCACAAGCTTTAACTTTAAAGCCTGACGACCTGAATATACTCGTCCGTCTGCGAGCTTTTTTACTTCTTCTATAGGAAGATTACGCCTCTCTGAAACAAGTTCAAGGAAGAAATTATAAGTATCTTCTATATTTTCCATAATGGTTACCCGCACTGCTTCCGTCAGTTTTTCGGTAGGATTTGGGACAGCTTTTAATTCACCCGATTTGAAATTATTAAACTTAATCCCCAATTTTTGAGCAAGCTCCGTTACCTCGGCTGTTTGTAGTATTACACCGATTGAACCCGTAATAGTTCCGTTATGGCTGATAATATAATCACCTCCAAGAGAGATTAAATAACCGCCGCTTGCAGCCATTGTTCCCATAACTATCACTACCGGCTTTTTTGCGGATATTTTACGCAGAATATTATAAATTTTTTCAGAGCCGACTACCGTACCGCCGGGAGAATTTACGTTAACTATTAACGCTTTAATATGAGAATCATCGATTATTTTTTTGAGCTTTTTGTCACGCTTTTCGTCTTCAAGAATTATTTCGTCTATTAATACAGAAGCTATATAGTCTTCATTACTATTAATAGGTAAAACCTCTTTTGGAGCAAAATCTTTACCGACTAGTAAGAATACGATCGCAATTAAAATAATAGCTGCTAGCTTCCAAATTAACAAACGAGATTTTATTTGTCTTCTTTCAATTAAATAATCAGGTGTTATACTCATGATTTTATATACTTTTTTAGAATACTATAGTCAATTCAGATCTATACCGTGACAGGCGTGAGGAGCGAAGCCTATAATAATAGGCAAGCCGACGAACAACGAAGCACAATATAGGTATCAATTGACTATAGACCGTTCTTAGGACGTTCAGGACTCTTCATCATCTCAAAAAACTCACCGTTAGTTTTAGTATTTTCAAGTTTTTTGAGTAAAAATTCTATTGCTTCACTGCTACCCATCGGATCGATAATACGACGAAGAACCCACATTTTATTTAATATTATTTTGTCTACTAATAAATCTTCTTTTCTAGTGCCTGATCTAGTTATATCAATAGCCGGATAAATACGCTTATCGGCAATCTTACGATCTAGAACTATCTCGGAATTACCTGTACCTTTAAACTCCTCAAAAATTACCTCATCCATACGAGAACCGGTTTCAATTAAAGCCGTACCGATTATAGTAAGCGAACCGCCGTTTTCAATATTTCTTGCTGCTCCGAAAAATCTTTTAGGTCTCTGAAGAGCATTAGCATCAACACCGCCCGTTAATACTTTACCTGATGACGGCACTACGGTATTATAAGCACGAGCTAAACGTGTTATCGCATCTACTAAAATTACCACATCTTTTTTATGTTCTACTAAACGCTTTGCTTTTTTGATAACCATTTCTGCAAGCTGCACGTGCCTACTTGCCGGTTCATCGAAAGTAGAGCTAACAACCTCCCCACGCACGGAACGTTGCATATCGGTTACTTCTTCAGGTCTTTCGTCTATTAACAGTACTATTAAAAATACTTCCGGATTATTGGTTGTAATTGCATGTGCTATATTTTGTAATAATACGGTTTTACCTGTACGAGGCGGTGCTACTATTAATGCACGTTGTCCTTTACCCATAGGGGCAACAAGTTCAATAACCCGTGTACTAAAATCCTTACTATCTTTACTATTATTTTCAAGTTCTAATCCTAATTTTTCATCAGGATATAAGGGGGTTAAATTATCAAAATGAACACGATGATAAGCTTTAGAAGGGTCTTCAAAATTTACTCTATTGACTTTCAGTAAAGCAAAATAACGTTCTCCGGCTTTTGGAGCTCTGATCTGACCTTCTACAGTATCACCGGTACGCAGACCAAAGCGACGAATCTGACTAGGAGAAATATAAATATCATCAGGGCCTGCTAAGTAGTTTACTTCCGGCGAACGTAAAAAACCAAATCCGTCAGGTAGTACTTCAAGTACCCCCTCTCCCACTATTAAACCTCCCTGCTCTACGGATTTTTTCAAAATTGCAAAAACTAACTCTTGTTTAAGTAATGAATTAATATTTTCAATTTTTAATTCTTCTGCTTGAGCTTGTAGTTCCTCCGGTAATTTACGTTTTAATTGTTTTAAATTAATAATATTACCGTTCTCTGCAAAATTATTATGATTGTTATTGGATTCGGTGTTAAGTTCTGCTGTGGATTCTTTATTAGTTGTGCTCATTAGATTATAATTGAAAAGTTGAGTTAGCAATTAAGTTTAAAGGTTAAGTAATATACTTATTTAAATTAGGAATCAAATTAGATTTTTAGAAAGTTTTATTTATTCTTGCGGTTTGAAGAATTATTTATCTTGTTAGCTTATAAGAGCTGCCTATGTATGTAAAAGCATACTAACAACGTTAATAGCATATTGTCAACTCAAATCGTCATTGTGAGCAGGTAATCGGTAAATGGTCATTGCAGGAAAATTACGAAGCAATCTTGGGAGTTTATTATTATTTCATGAGATTGCCGCACAGCTTACGGCTGCGTAGCTCATGACGACCCTGGTAACCTCTTCTCGCAATGACGGATAAATCAATCCACGTAACTCTAGCAATCCTTTGATTTTAACAATAACACATTTGTATTAAGTAATGGAATGCATACGTTTTTAACTTCATTTAATAAGGCCTCATTGTTTATTTCTTGGTTTAATTCGCTGCGTACCGCATCAAATATTTCTCTTAAACTTTTCTCTTCTACCATATATTTAAAAATATATTTAGTGCTTCTAAATATCGACATTGAGATATTAACATTATTTAATATCCCATTATTAATAGTAAAATTAATAGCATTATTTACTGCTGAAGGATTAGATTCCAAATGCTCATAAATTTGTTTAGCAAAATTGGCAATATTATGGAAGTACGGTATATTATCAAGGTCATCAAGAGAGGCTACACTATCTTTTTGATTTGATACGTAAAATGAATGTTTAATAATATTACCGGTAAGTATTTCGGAAATTGCTTCTCTAGTTACTTTATCCATCTTTTTAACTTTTTGTAGAAGTGAAAAATCTTTTATATAATTTTCCGGTCTTAATAAAATTTTTTCTAAAGGATCAAGATAATCAACAAAATTTAAGCTTGCTTTTTCTACGAATTCATATAACTCAGGAACGGAATAGGCTCTATCCTGTTTGTGCAGAAACATATCATAAACTCCGACGTCACCATAATTTTGGTAATCTGAAAATAACTCCCAACCTCTTTTATACCAGTTAGTAGCAGGCAAATTATCTAGAATTAGCTTCCCGTTCATTACTTCTTCGACACGGCTTTTAGTATCTTTATTTATCATTTTCATTAAATCCTGAATTTGATAAACACCGGTACGTCCGTATTTAGCATATACCATTAAACCCATACCGCCGGTCGGCTTTAAAGAATCTTTTAGATTTTTTAAACCTTCATCAGGATTTGCTAAATGATGAAGCACGCCGGTACAATTTATATAATCGAATTTTCCAAGTTTTAGATTAGGTATATTTAATATTGAATCATTAATCCATTTAATATTTTTAAGACCTCGTACTTCTGCACGTTTTTGTGCTACTTCCATGCTAGGCTTGCTGAAATCTAGATATATTATTTCGGCATTTTTATCTTTTAACTGCTCGGCAAGATAAATAGTCGAATCACCGGTGCCGCCGCCTGCTATTAAACATCTAAAATTATTATTAAAATTTTCTTTTCCTTGATATAGAAAATGGTTTAATTCTCCTAAGAACTCACCGCATATTGTAAGTAAACGTTCTTTTTCTTGATTTGGGTCTCTGAAAGGATAAGGATAATCTTGATAATGCTCTTGTACTTCTGCTAAGTCTTTAGAAATTGTAGTATTTTTTGTTTTCTTTAAATTGCTCATAAATTATTATTTTTTTAAGTTGTTATTATATATACTTGTCTATCTACTCTTTTAGAAGTATATCTTTTATAATTAATTGAATAGTATAATTATCTTGCCAATTATTAGTTTTTAATGTTCCTATTGCGGCAATATTTTTTGCTTTAGAGCTTAATAAAACATCTTCAAATGCAGTTCCTACCGAATTAAAAGCAATAGCAGATAAGGCTTTATTACCAAAGCCTCGCTTATTTGGAACAAGCATACATTTAATATGCTTACTTCCAACAATATCCGCTTTTAATACAAATAAATCATCGAATTTAAATATAGGCTCATGATTTCCTTGACCGAAAGGCTCTAAAGTGTTTAATTCCTCCATTAAAGGGAAATTCACACTATTAACCGTTAACTCAATATCATATTCCGCATGCTTATAATTTTCTAGTTTATTTATACTAATTCTAAAAGCATTATTAAAAAAATTCTGCAATTCTTGTAATTTGTCAGCAGTTACGGTAAAACCTGCCGCCATAGCATGACCTCCGCCTGCTATTAGCAAATCTTTGCTTTTAGCATTGATAATTTCAGCACCAAAATCAATACCTAAAATAGAACGGCATGAAGCTTTACCAATCCCGTCATTTAAAGCTATAACTGCCACCGGCTTATCAAATTTTTCTTTTAATTTGCCGGCAACGATTCCTATAACGCCTGGATGCCATCCTTCTTTTACGATAAATAATAAACTACTATCTTGTTGTGTTAAAGCAATTTCCATCGCTTCTTCTATCATTAATAACTCAATTACTTTACGCTCATTATTATGTTTTTCAAGTTCTTCAGCTAATTTATTTGCTTCATTAGAACAACTAGTAGATAGGAGATTAGCCCCTAAACTTGACTTTCCTACTCTACCGCCCGCATTGATACGCGGACCTAGAATAAACCCTAAATGATAACATTTTGGTATTTCATTAAGCCCTACCATATCATATAATGTTTTAATCCCTATATTTTGCCTTTGTTGCATTACTTTCAATCCGCTTGCAACAAATGCACGATTTAAGCCTGTTAATTTCATCATATCGCAAACAGTACCAAGAGCCACTAAATCTAGATACTTCATTAGATTAGGCTGAAGCATTGTTTGCGTGAAATAATTTTGCTTCTTTAAATTCGATAATATTGCAGTTGCAAATAAGAAAGCAACTCCTACGGCTGCCAAATGTTTATATTCGCTTTTTTCATCAATACGATTTGGATTTACTATAGCTACTGCATCCGGTAATATTTCCGTAGCTATATGATGATCGATTACTATAACATCAAGGTTAACGTCTTTTGCGTATTTTAGGGCTTCATGTGCCATAGCACCGCAATCAACCGTAATTAATAATTCTGTGCCGTTATCTTTAATTTTTTGCATAGCAAAAGGAGTTGGACCGTATCCTTCAGCTATACGATCGGGAACATAAATATCACATAGTATATTTAAATCTCTAAAAATATTTTTAAGTAAAGCGGCTGAAGTAGCACCGTCTACATCATAATCGGCAAAGATACATATTTTTTGGTTATTTAAAATAGCTGTAACGGTTCTATCTACAGCCTTTTCCATATCAAGTAGATGAAAAGGATCAGGTAATAAATTTTTGATTTTCGGTATCAAAAAATTTTCTACTTCCTCTAGATTATTTACTCTTAATGATACTATCCTAGCAAGTAAATCACTAATTTTAAAACTACGACATAATTCGGTGACTATATCTTCGTTAATCAGTTTCTGCTGCCAGATTTTACCGTTTATAGATGCTTGTGGTTTCATTTGTTTATTAGGCTGTATTTTTGCTGTATATCCCCAAAAGTTTTTTAGCTTCATCATCTGCAATTAAAGCTTCAACAAACTCATCTAATTGTCCGTTTTTAACTACTTCGTTTATCTTATAAAGTGTTAAGTTGATCCTATGGTCGGATACTCTTCCCTGTGGGAAATTATAAGTACGTATCCGCTCCGAACGATCTCCCGAACCTACCTGCCCTCTTCTGCTATCGGCTCTTTCTTGTTCCTTTTTACGTCGTTCTTCTTCATAAATTCTAGCACGTAGAATTTTTAACGCCTTTGCTTTATTTTTATGCTGTGACTTCTCATCTTGCAAGGCTACGGTAATACCGGTAGGGATATGAGTTATACGTACGGCAGAATCGGTAGTATTAACGTGCTGTCCACCAGCCCCTGAAGCTCTATAAGTATCGATTCTTAAGTCTTTATCTTCAATTTGAATATCAACCTCTTCAGCCTCAGGAAGTACTGCAACCGTTGCTGCCGAAGTATGAATACGTCCTTGTGATTCCGTTTCCGGTACTCTCTGTACTCTATGAACGCCTGACTCAAATTTGAGCTTAGAGAATACATCTTTGCCTTTTATTGACGCCGATGCTTCTTTATAACCGCCTATTCCCGTATCGGAAATTGCTAATATCTCAAAACGCCATCCTTTTAACTCAGCATATCTTTGATACATATTAAAAAGTACGGCAGCAAAAAGTGCAGCTTCTTCTCCGCCGCTTCCTGCTCTAACTTCAATAATAGCACTTTTACTATCCGCATCATCTTTCGGTAATAAAGCAATTTTTACGGCTCTTTCAAGTTTTGGTAACGAATTTTCAAGAGTGTGTATTTCGTCTTCAATCATTTCTAAAGTGGCATTATCAAGTCCCACTTCTAGCTTAAAATTATTTGCTTCTTCAAGCTCAGATTTAGCCTTATTATATTCTTTAATTTTTGCTACAACATCTTCAAGTTCTGCATATTCTTTAGATGTCTTAACGAACTCGTCTCCCATAATGGCGGAAGATAGTTTGTTGCCTAAATTTTCGTATTTATCTAAAATTTTTGCTAAATTATCTGAAAAACGCATGTTATTTTATTGTGATTTGTTTATGGGTGAGATTTCAACGTTATTACGAGAAGAAACTGAAAGTTTCAACGAAGCAATCTCAGGATATTTGACGAGATTGCCACGCAGTCTATGGCTGCTCGCAATGACGACTTATATCAACATCAAAGCGGGACTCTCTATAAACTTTTTAAATGCTGCCAAGAACTCAGCACCGACTGCTCCGTCTACTACTCGGTGATCGGCAGAAAGAGTTACGTCCATAATTGTTGCTATAGTGATTTGATCATTCTTGACTATAGCACGTTTTGCACTAGCGCCGACGCCCATTATACAACTTTGTGGTGGGTTAATTATAGCATTGAAATTCTTAATACCGTACATACCGAGGTTAGAAATGGTAAACCCTCCGCCCTGAAATTCTTCAGGGGTTAATTTATTATCTTTTGCTTTCTTTATTAATTCTTTCATTTCACGAGATAGTTCTAGAATGTTTTTTTGATTGGCATTTTTAACTATCGGTGTAACAAGCCCGTTCTCAATCGCTACCGCTATTGAAATATCGACATTATTATAATATCTAATTGCATCTTCTCCCCAGCTAGCATTGGCATTTGGCACTTCTTGTAAAGCTTTGGCTACTGCTAAAATAATAAAATCATTAACCGATATCCTTGTTGATTTATCTTCAGAAAAAGATTTATTAATGTCTTCTCGTATATCTAACAATTTATCGACATTACATTCTATAGATAAATAAAAATGTGGAACTGTTTGTTTCGATTCAAACAGACGCTTGGCTATAATCTTGCGGATATTATTATTTGGTACTAAACGATATTCTTCAGGATTTCTGCTAACTATTTTATTATGAGCAGTGCTAGGAGTATATGATAAGATATCCTGTTTGACTATTCTACCGTGCGGACCGCTACCTTTCACGCTCTCAAATCTAATATTTCCCATTTTTGCAAGTCTTTTTGCAAGCGGTGAGGCGAATATTTTACTAGCATCATGTTTTATAACTGTTACCTGTTCTTCTACATTAGCTATGTTCTCGTGGGGTTTCAGAAGATTAGCATCTGTTTTCGGTGACGGTGATACACTATTATTTTTTGCAATAAACGCATCAATGTCCGTTTTTTCTTCTCCCTCTTCACTTAACACGGCAATTAAAGAGTTAACAGGTACATTTTGACTATTTTGTGGGATAACTATTTTGGCAAGTATACCTTCGTCTACTGCTTCTACTTCCATCGTTGCTTTATCGGTTTCAATTTCAGCAATTACTTCTCCAGGATTAACTTTGTCCCCTTCTTTTTTTAACCACCTAGCTAGATTTCCTTCCGTCATAGTTGGAGATAAAGCAGGCATTAAAATTTTAATCGGCATAACTTATTTAGATTTGATTTTTTATTGTTGTTATTACACGTCATTGCGAGGAGAGACAAAGCCTCGACGTGGCAACCTCATGAAACAATAAAATTCCTGAGATTGCCACACTCTCTACGTTCGCGTGCAATGACGATTTGAGTAGCTATTGCACCTTAATATCAGGGCTAACGATCATTATCATCTGCTTACCTTCCATTTTAGCATGCTGATCGATTTTAATGAGTCCTGCGAGCCCTATTTCTATACGTTTAAATAGTGCTTGACCGACCTCTTTATGAAGAATCTCTCGTCCCTTAAACCATAAAGAAATTTTTACTTTATCTCCGTCTTTTAAAAATTCTTTTATTTTTTTTAGCTTAGTTTCAAAATCACCTATACTAATATTAGGTTTAAATTTCATTTCTTTAAGTACGACAATTTTTTGCTTTTTGCGTGCTTCATGCAAACGTTTTTTGCTTTCGTACTTAAACTTACCAAAATCTAGAATTTTACAGACAGGGGGTACAGCATTTGGTGATATCTCGACTAAGTCAAGACCAGCTCTTTCCGCCATATCTAATGCTTCTCTAATATTTACGACGCCGTGCATTTCGCCGTTTTCGCCTACTAAACGAACTTCTTTAGCTCTGATTTCTCTATTAGCCTTAGGAAAATTATTTTTAGAAATAAAATTTCTCCGTATTATGTTTATAAATAAATATATATTGCATTTAACTTATTTTATTTAAAATTACAAGTAAATAAAATATTTCATCTTTAATTTTATTTAGAAAGTTTTAAAAAAAATTGAAACGACAAGGCACATTCCAAATATTAATAAACAGATTCGTGTTAATTTAGTGACTCTTGCCTGTATTTTCAAGTTTTTTAGGTCTATAGCATGCTTATGAGCTTGTTCTTTTTGTGCCATATGCATTAATTCCTGTAAAGTACCGGGATAAATACTCTCATACTCACTGATTAAATCAATTGGCGGTAATATATGTTCAAATTTTTTACGGTAAAAATTATCATCAGGTTCGTTTACACTAAAAGTCTTAGCATAACCTTTATTTAATCTATTATTTTTGTTAAAAAAACGTTTAGTCTCTTTCATATTCCTTTTTTATTTTTTGAAATGTATATAATATATTACTTTCAACTATTTTAAAATAATCAATTAATTGCGTTTCTTTTTTTTGCTGTTGTTTGGAGCTTTTCATATTTATTATATTCTTTAGCTCTGCATATATTAGTTTTATAAAACTTTGTTTCATTGATTATACTAAATTTATAAAATCTGTTTTTGGTATTAGCGGTCCGCCCCTAAAATTTATAGCATTATTAAATTTATTGCAACAGGTTATAAAATTTTTATCACATCCGGCAGTAATTTTTACTTCCTCGGCATCTTTAACATAATCCGGTATAATATCCTCTAATATAATCAAATCACCGAAATTGCTTAGAACTTTACTGTTAAAACGATTTTCGCTGAATATAATTTGACCGCCGTTATAATAGCCGTTTTCTTTATCTAAATCTAGTATTCTTAAACTTTCCTTGAGCATTTCTTTAACCTTATATATGCCACTATATCAAGCTTTATCTATTTTACATTGACTATCTCCGAAAACTGCTCTACATGTTTTGCTATATCGATTAATTATAGTCTGATTATATTTTACCGTTTCGGGTTTTAAATGTATTTAAAAGTTTAAATCGTATTTTGTATATTAAAGTGCAATAATATGTAACGAAATGCTCAAAAACCTTGTCAGTATATATTATTATTTTAACAATAGCATTATTTAAATCCATTGTCGTCGTAATGCCGTTTTCCCCAAAAATACCTTCAATGATTATATGGTTTTGTGCGGAATCGTTAAATTCCGCTGCTTTTAAATCTAAACCGGCATTCGGTAAAAAAACTCTCTCTTCACTTTTTATAGCATGATCGCTATTTGTTAAGTTTAATTCCTCACCGCTAGCTCGCTTAATTTGAAAA
Organism: Rickettsia rhipicephali str. 3-7-female6-CWPP; assembly: GCF_000284075.1. Classification (GTDB taxonomy): domain Bacteria; phylum Pseudomonadota; class Alphaproteobacteria; order Rickettsiales; family Rickettsiaceae; genus Rickettsia; species Rickettsia rickettsii. The sequence continues at coordinate 762,140 of NC_017042.1, read as the reverse complement.
CAATAAACAAAATTCGTAAGCTTTCCTCTTCAATCGCAATACTCATATAATCACCTCCACTAACTCTATGTTGGATAACGCTATAGAACCGTCATTACAATAAGAATATTCAAAACTATCTATACTAAATCTAACTGCTACGTCAAAAGTAAAATCAGCAGTTAAAATTACATCTTGACCTAAGGGACTTGGTAAAGTCACTATACCATCGTTGTAATCTACAATGCCCATAGTTCTTACATTATTAATATATAGAATTACACTATTATTAACCGGTTTAGTGATAACTCGTTCGTAAGGAGCAATAGGATCGCTATATATCTTCCTTAGCTGAAGTTTATTTAAATTACTGTCCCCTTTAGCAATAACTTCGTTAATTTCTCTATAATCTGCATAATTCCTAAATCTCAAAGCAAAATTACTGCCACGTATTGCTTTAAAAAAGTTATTAAATTGCTCAAATTCCGTACTGCTTAACCTTGCATTTTTGATTAAATATTTCTGACAGCCATAGTTGCGATCTAAATGTCTTGCTTCTCTACCGAATTTAGTTATAGCGTGAGAAGTAGAAAATTCCGGCTTCCTAACCGCAAAACTTTCAATAAATTCCGGCATGCGTATATCGTGAAAATTTATAAGATATCTGAGCTGTTAATTAAAAAGCATAAGATCATTTTTAATTAAAGAGCGAAAATCTTCATTCATATCTATATGTATTGATATATCAGATTCGTCTAGTGCTTCCCTAATTTCAAGCAAAACTTCATAATTAATATCATCCATAATACAAAGATCAAGATCGGAGAATTTTTTTGCATTACCTTTAATCCTTGAACCGTAGGCATAAAATTTATAAGGATATTTCCCAAGTATAGAACGTAATATTAACAAATCTTGCTTTTCAATCTGAACCACTATATTTCTCCAAATTATTTATAAGCTCATTTAAAGCATCAGAAAAATCATCAAAAATACTAATTACTAGTTCTAAATTTTTTTCATTATAAGTATGAACCGTAATGTTACGAATCTCTATAAATTTAAACCATATTCTAGGGTTAGAAATCAACCCGCTAACCGCTGCTTCCCGAAATACATCCTTTAAAATATAAGGTGTTTTGCCGGATTTTTCACAAAAGCATTTCATTGTTTTCCAAGCTAGTTCATAACAAAATTCAAAAGATTGGATACTGCCGGCTTTATTCTGCTCAGTATCTAAATGTTTACGCAACTCTTCGAATTTCTGCCTTGATACTTATATCTAGCCCTGCGATTAAATGCATTTTATACTCCTATTTTTTGCTTTAATAATGCCTGATAATTCATTACCAGTTTTGTACTGACTAAGTCTTTGCTAGTGTGAAACTCTATTTTATTTGTTTTTATACCAGCAACATTTTCAAATGAGTGATGCTCTATTTTATCGCTTATTTTACTAACAAGGCTTAGAGCAATATTACGGTTTTTATCATTAGTAAAAATACATATTGCAAATTCCAGCTGCATTATATTTTGTACATTAGTAGATATATTATTAACATTCAATATATTAACAAGTAAGAACGGACATTTTGTATCCTGAACAACAGGAAAATATATTTTATTAATTTTAGTTTTGATTTCATTATCGTTTATAAGTAATTTATACAAACTTAGCTGCAAATTATAGATAAAATCATGATACATATATTTCCAACGCTATTATATTTAAAAATTTACTCTTTTCTTCAACGTTAATAATTCGTTTAATTTCAAATTCCCGTTCTTTAAATAAAATACGCATTTTAGTAGTGATATTTTTAATAAATCTTATTTTAAATAAAAAATATCCTTCTGTTATTATATGTCCGAAGCTTATATTTTTCTAGAGCAAGGAATTTACTATCGCATAGTGATTTAATTTCAGCATAGCTTGTTAATTTCTCTATCCATCTATCCTCTTCCATTTCTTCTCCTGCGATATTTTTTTAAAATTTAATTTAATGCTGAAAATTTTTCACGACTGTTTTTGTCATTTTATTACCTTTAAAATTAAGTAAGATGTCATCCTAGCTCACTTGTAGGCGTTGCCTGCATGGATCGTTTATGTCATTCCCGCAAAGGCGGAAATCCATGGTAAAGCGAGATAAATCGAGTTTTTAATATTAAAAATTCAATATATTTGTACCTTTTTATTACTGAATGCCCGCCTTCGCGGGCCTGACATACAAGTATATCTAATTAAATACCCCACCCACATTACCCCCTACTCTCTCTTTACGGCATAAAACTTTACAAAAGGCTTTTCAGTGTAAGGATCACGTATAATAATTAATACCGCTTCTATCTACTATTTTATAACCTGCTTTAAAGTCACCTATCGCTATAGCATTTCCCTTTTTATCTATAGGAGGCATAGCGGAGCTACAAACTACCAGTATTCCAAATATAGTTTGCTTAAGGGAATCGGATATTGAAGACTACCCAATAAAACGTCCTTGGTGATCTTTAAGCTTCTGAACTTCGGATAAAGTAATACGATTCATGAGCAAAGTTGCATTCACTAAATATTCTGCTTTAAGGGAGTTTATAAAATCAAGCAGCCCATCGGCGGTAATTTTAAATCTTCTCGATTGTATCATGGTCAGGTGATAAAATATCTCTAGGTTTTTTTATACCGTTACCATTGATAAACGCATTATTTTCCATTTTAACGAAACTATCACGCAATCTTTCACCGAACCAATTTCAGCCCTAAGTCGTATCCTTAAGTAATGCCTGGCTAGCTTTAGACTGTGCATATAGTTCATGAACAAAAATACGCTGCTGCTTTAACTTCGCTGCCGGAGTCTCTTCTCGAGCTTCTACTTCCCCAATCCAGCCACTGCTAAATTTGCCGTCCTCGCTTATTATATCAAGTGCATTCGTAGAAATTGTTTCAATCGAAGCTAACTGCCTCATTGGTGATCTAGCATTTATTTCGGTGATGATACTGTTATATAAAGTCTGTAATATTAAAACGCCCCCTGCTTCCGTACTACTATTTAGAGATGACTTTTGCATAAGCCCATTATCTTCGCCTTTACGTACGTAATTAATAAACGAGTTTTTTTGTTCCTGATTTTCTATATTAATACTATTTGGTATTTCTAAAATATTTTGCATATTATATAGCTTTTCCTCTAACTCATTGATTTTATCTTGATATTCTACATCTTGACTTTTAGTAATATATAAAATTTTAGCACTTTGATTAGCTGGAAAAGAAGTAACAATACTTATCTCTAAAAGCTCTGCTTCAGTAATTACTCTTTGCCTTGCATCATTATAAACCGAGTTTTTTATATAAAAACCTATAGATAATCCGTCTATTGCTCCTTGCTTTATTAGCTTTATCGCCACCATGCCTGCCTTGAACTTATTATTTATCACTGCTTCCATTTTTAAACCGTGATCATTTGCAGCCAAATGAGTAATAATCCCGATAGACTTTTTACTGTCGTGTTGCCAAAGAAATTTTACGTTATGATGAGAAGCATTTGCAAAAGCCCCCTTCACCAGTGTATCATTATGATGATCGATAAGATTATAAACACTCGCATAGCCGATAATTACTACCTTTTTATCGGTTATGGATTTTATTTCCATATTGTCGAAAGTTTGATTGCTGTAGATTATTTTTTCATATATTTATTACCTATTTTCTGTTGTCACCCCGTGACTTGATCACAGGATCCATTAAGATAATATAACTGAAAAAATGCTAGCACTAAGAGGTGGGTGTTGTATGGATCGAAAAATACGGTGTCATCCCGTGGCTTGACCGGCTTTGTTGCATGGCTCGAAAAACCTACTCAATGTCATTCCCGCGTAGGCGGGAATGACATAAACCTATCCACGCAACAAGGCTAGCTTGACCACGGGATCCATAAAAAAATTTAAAAATACTGGATCTAGCTCACAAGTCGCGGGATGACAGGAGTAACATTTAAGATATCAAATATTTACTATCATCAGTAGATTTTGTACCCATCAAAGGTACTTCTTCAGTTTTGCGGCTTCTTCTTCCGGCATTTCAAAAGATAATAATGTTGAAGAGAGGAATATTCAAATTTACAAAAATGCCATGCTTTATCAAATTGCTCATTGCAATCTCTAATAATTTTTTTAACATCATTACTTATGCATTTAAAATTACGATAATAAAATAACATATTAGAAGTAATAGCGAGACTATCTAGCTGCTTTTCTAAACACTTAGTATTAGTAATCATTCTTAAAGGAATATTTTGGCATGATTTATATCCAAGTTTTTGACCTATTAAAATAATATAATCACTAAAAACTAAATCCGGTAAAATATCGTAAATAGTACCGCTACAATAAAGCTGCGATATAGGCAATATTGCCTCTTCTTCACCAAGTAGCCACAGGTCAAATTTTCTACTGCCTACTCAAACAATAGATTAACTGCTTTTTTAGTATAAGAAGGCCATTTTATAGTGAAAAACAAAAAACATTTCTTGTTGTCTTAAACCTGCCTTAAGCAACTGATTTACCGGTGCTAGATAAAAGATTTTATTGTTTTTTATAGAATTAAACATTTTTTAACGAAGCAATTATTATTTGTTTCTGTATCTTCGCCTAACCCAAGAATCTCTATTTGTTGTGCGGTATTTAATTCTGTCTGCTGTAAGGGAACAGGTGGTGGAGGTTCTATCAGCATTATTATATTTTGTCGGTTCATTTACTTTAGAAAGCAGCATTAACATGCTTAAACTATCATTTTTATAATCCAAAACCATACAATTTTGATCACCGCATTTTTTCCCTATTGAAAGAATAAAATCTCCCTTAATAATATCTTTTTTAACTGACCAGCCGTTATAGTAAAATTGAGATAAATAGTAAGCTGCCTCCCCTTGCCCGCAAAAGAATGTTTCTTTTAATTTTTTGATGTAAATCACATATAATGTTTTCGTTCTTAGGTGTCATTTCTAATGTATTAGTTTCTGATCTAATAAGTAGCCGGTTGATGTCTGTTATATATTGATCTCGTGCTGCTGTAAACATTGCATCAGAAGTTAATTTTTTATCTTGGTTATTGATCATTATTTTTATCCCTTTATTTTTTTAAGATATGGTGCAGTGTGTTGCGCCTGTTAGCCCGTAATCATCATGCTTAACATACTCTCTATATTCTTCTATTGGTTTTGAAGTTATAGATTGAGATTGGGCGTTAGTAGGCTTTATTATTGCTTCTGTTTCTTGAGGTTTTTGAATTATAGATTTATGCTTATCTTTATTGTTACCTAATACGGTAAATTCGTTTATTGCTTCTTTACATTCAAAAACACTTTCATTGGTAATTAAAAATGGTACTCAGTGGGTAAAGTGCTATTAAAATCTGTTATAATTGATTTTAAATTAGAAAGAATTAAGTATTCAGGAACGGGAATTTTACGCCATTCTCCCTGTACTGCATTCATATGTCCATTTTCTATTATAGCTAGCTCTTTAAGTTCAGAGTAATCAGATATCCCAAAATCTTTTAAACATACAGAATTTGTTAACTTGCTATGATGTAAAAATTTTCCTATATTAATTACAATTTTTATTAAATTACTTAGTTGTTCCTTATTAATTCCAAGGTGATTTCCATTTTTATAAAATTCTGATAAATATGTACAAGCATCATTACTTCCTAAAAACATAGCACCTTGAAAATATAACATGGTATCTACAAATTTTTCTTATTGCTTAGAAATCTCTTCTTCCAGTAAAGCATCTTGATAAGATTTTTTACCTTTTTCATATAAATATTCAAGAGTTAGTTGTATAAATTTTTGAGCTGAAATAGGAGTTGCTTGCATAATCCATATCCCTATAATATATTACATAAATTATATTCTGAGGTTATTATTTTATCTCATCTTCGTCTATAGTTATTGAGGATACAAGCCCTGAATAGTCTATTGTTACAAATATACGGAGGCTATCAAGAGTGAGATTAAAATTTTCAATAATTTCATCCTCGTTAATTGCGAAAGGATCTTCACTATTTTGCTGTTGACATATTTCAATAGTTTTTACGTGAGTAACAACACTTGGTTTGAGAAATTTTTCATTAATATTTACTGACAATAAGGAGGTATTTTATACATTTTTCATGCTTAAGTTCTCTTCCGACTAAGACCATAATATCTCTAAATTGTGTTATATTTATATTTTGAAGTTCATAATTAGGCATTTTTTTTATTACTTCGTCATATAATTCTACTAAACCTTCACATGCGTTATTATTACCCGTAAATAATGTACATTTAAAAGCTTTTTCAATTTTATAAAAATCTTGCATTAATGTACGAATGTTATTAGAAGAAAGTTTTTTAAATTCGTTTAATTGCTCATATGCATTTGTTAAAAACACTTGAGACAGATAACTTGAGTTGTTATTCTCTTGGGGCATATATTTATTACCTTGTTAAATGGGAGCTTAAGTAGAAGTTAACAAAAATTAAGTCTACAATTTAAATTTAGTAATATTTTTGCTAAAAAAAAGTTCGGCAGTGGAAAAAGAGATTATTTTTTTGGAAGGTAGTTGCAATATTATTCTGCCGGTATTATCGATATCTTTAAAAAGACCGGTTACTATATCGTTTTGATATTTAACGCTAATATTTTCATATAACTTATAAGCATGTTCTAACCATTTTTTTCTAATAAAAGGAAAACCGTTATTATGCCAAATTTGATAATATTCTTCAAAATTTTCTATTAATATCTCAAGTAAAGCTTGCGGTTCTATAGGTGGTAGATTTTCGCTTATTAAGCTAGTAGTAGGCTGGTCAATATTATCAGGGTGATAGGTAATATTAATGCCGATACCGATAATAAGGTAATAATTATTTTTTACTTTAACAGATTCAAGAAGTATACCGGCAATTTTCCGACCGTTAATTAATACATCATTGGGCCATTTTAGTTGTATAATGTTATTTTCGTTCCTTATGTCATTCCTGCTTTCGCGGGAATGACATAGAGCACTATGGGAGTGACATAAAGAGGTTATACTATCATAAACGCTAAGTGCCGTAACAAAAGATAATTGCGGCAATAATTCTAGCTCTTTATCAGGTTTTATTAGTAAACTTACATGTAAGTTACCTGACCTAGACTGCCAGTTTTTGCCGCTTCTACCACGTCCGTTAGTTTGAGATTTGGCAAGTACTGCATAGTTTGAATCAACTTTAGTATTCTGAGCCATTCTCATAGCCTCAGAGTGTGTACTGTCTAGCTTGTCAAAAACAATTAGTTTAAATTTACCGATATTCATTTTTTTAGTAGCCGTCATTGCGAGGAAAGGCGAGCTTTTTGCATGGCTCGAAAAACCCGCTCGATGTCATTCCTGCTTTCGCGGGAATGACATAAAAACACCTAACTCACCCCCTACTGACATGACTTGTAGCTACACTATGTTTGCTTTGAATTTTTGGTGCTTCGTTTTTACTCTTAGTTATAAAGCTTTCTAAATCTTGTTTAGTAAATTTAAACTTAGCAATATTTTCATCAAAGGTTTTAGTTTTATCAAATCTTACATTTTGATTTTTATCTATTCCAAGTACCTCAATGAAACTATCTTTTATTTTACTTGAAGCAGCAGTATCGTTTAAGGTATACAACAAAGCGTTCAATGAGTTTGTATCGGCTTTTAGTGTATTATTACGACTAGTTGCAGCAATAATTACATATTCTTTAAGCTTTTCATTTAATTCTTTTTCGTTTAATGCTCCGGTTTTACAAAATGATAATAACATCTTTGCTTTATCATTATGATTTTCAATAACTCCTTCTTGCCATTTAGAAGTATTATTTTCTTTTGACGGAATAAACATTTCTAACAATTTAGTGCCAAATGTTTTATGTAAATTTTTATTATCATAAATTTCATAAACATTTAGTAGAAATTTTTGATGGTCAAATATTTTATCTGCTTCTTTGCCAAGGTTATGATTATTCAAATGTTCTCTAGTTTGACAATATCCTTTAATATGCAAATAATCAGAATATTTTTGTGCATCTTTGAAATCCAAAGTATCTATTCCGGCAGTATCTAAAACAACAGTGTTTAAAGCATTTTCACGTAACTGCTCATTAGTTGCTCTTAGAGTTTCAGTATATTTAAATTTTCCTCCTACTTTTGCAAGCGTCTTAAATAATATATCAGCTAAAAACTTTACGATATCACTTGGGCTTTCAAATTTTTTTGCACTATATATAGCAATATTTGCATCAGCTTCCATACCCGTACCAAAAGCCATAGCTAGAGTTCTACCTTGCTTTTTAGCTAAGGTAATCTCCTCCATATTATCAGTTACTGCTTTTGTATCAAATTCCGGTTCATTGCCTTTAAAATATTTTGTCGGTATATTATCTCTATATCCACCGTCGATATATTTTTTATCGTCAATTTCTACCGGCTTAAAAACAAGCGGTATAGAAGCAGAAGCACGGCAAGCTAAAGCAATTTCAACATTTGGCGTATCAAAGCTATTGAAAATAGTTAGTTCACTTGTCTCTTGCTGAGTTGCCGTAATTACTAAATCCTTATACTGCACTGGATCGTATTTTCGCAGTAACGCTATATCCTTAAAATATATTTTACCGTCTTTTTGGTTGTATCTTTCTCTTAATTCATCAAGAGCTTTATCATCTTTAACATTTACTATATCTGATCTCTGTAAAAAATTTCCTATATTTTCTTTAATAACAAGTTCTAATAGAGCATATAAAGGTTTACCGTCTTTATTTAACTGTACTATACCCGCAGAAAACCCTTTTTTTCCAAGTAAAGTTTGCAGATTTGTATTTTTAGAAATTTCTTCAAATCGCTCAGGCGGTGTCCCAAGAGCTACCACTGTGGCAGTTATAGCACCAGCGGAAGAACCTGCTACCGCCTTGACATTATCTAAAATACCAGCTTTTTTTACTGCTTCATAAGCTCCAGAATATATTGCTCCCTTAGCTCCTCCTCCACTAAAAGCTATATATTCGATAGGAGCTTTCTGTGCTTGCTCTAACTCCTGCAATGTTTTTGTTTGATTGCTAGAAGATTGTTGAATTTTTTGTAGGTCTTTTAACTCCTCTAATATATCAGATTGCTCATTAACTACAGGAGTTTTTGACTCTTGCTTCAGATTATTAATAATAGGATGTTTTCTTACCTTTATATCAGCCATAGTTTTATTTTATTAAGTTATCTTCTACAAACTTCCAGTTAATCATATGCTTAATAAATATGTCAACATAATCAGGTCGTTTGTTACGATAATCAATATAATAAGCATGTTCCCATACATCACATGCAAGAAGCGGCTTCATACCGTTTGCTATAGGTGTACCGGCATTAGCGGTTTTTATAATTTGTAACCTATTATCGTGATATACAAGCCATGCCCAGCCGCTACCGAACTGCCCTACTGCCTCTTGCTTAAATTGTTCGCAAAACTCTTCAAAACTACCAAAATCTTTATTAATTTGTTCTAATATTTTACCGCTTGGCTTACCTCCGCCCTGCGGCTTTATTGAATGCCAAAAAAAGGTATGATTCCATATTTGGGCTGCGTTATTAAAAATAACCGCATTTGAGTTTTGTGATGACCATTCGATTATTTCTTCTAAATCTTTTTTTTGTAATTCTTCTTTATCTTTGAGTAAATTGTTTAGATTTTGTACATAAGCATTATGATGCTTACCATGATGATAATCAAAAGTCTCGAGAGTAAAATGTGGTTTAAAACTTTCTTTCTCATAAGGTAAATCAGGTAAGATAAAAGGATATGAGGTTTGATTAGATTTGTTGCAATAGGTCATGTTATTTTCTCTTATGTTGGTTTTTATATATTTATAGCGAGAATCAGTACGTCATTGCGAGGAAAAATTGAAAATTTTGACGAAGCAATCTCAGGAGTCTTACTTTATGAGATTGTCACACTCCTTGCAGTTGCTCGCAATGACGATTTAGTATCTACGCAGGAATGACATCTAAAGTAACTTATGAAAATCGGAAGCTAAATAAAGCGATCCGGTTATTATAATATTTGCTTTATTATCGCCGTTTATCTTCTTTATATCACTAATCGCTTCTTCGAGTGAGTCGCTTTCGCTAAAATCAATACCACTCTTTCTGCCTTCCAAATTTATTGTTTCTGCACTATGGCTTAGCGGTTCGGATAAAACTTTAACGCCGTAACCTTTAATTGTCAAGCCCTTAAAGTAAGAGCAAAATTCCTCGATATTCCTATTTTGAGTCATACCGAGTATTAAATATATCGATGATTTTAAATTATCACGCATCCAATTTGCCAAAACTTGAGCTCCGCTATTATTGTGAGCTGCGTCTATCCAAATTTGAACATTATCACCTATTAATTTAGAATATTTTTTCGGTTCTATTTTTTCGATTCTAGCAGGCCAAATAGTATTTTGTAATCCTTTAGCAATAACCTCATTATTAATATTAAATTGTTTGTTAATAAGGCTTATTAAGGCAATAACGCTTGCAGCATTTATTAATTGATGATCACCAAGTAGCGAAGGAGTCGGAAACTCATAGGTAAAATTTCGTGATGAATAAATAAATCCGTTGTCCGTCTTTTTAATACCGAAATCATATTCATAACAGAAACTCGGTACTTCTAACTCGTCAGCCTTTGCAAATAATGTTTCATAAACTTCCAAAGCTTGCATACTTATAACACAAGGAACGCAAGACTTCATAATACCAGCTTTCTCAACTGCTATTAGGGGTAATGTATTACCCAGCATATGCATATGATCATGTGAAATAGGTGTAATTAAAGTAATTAACGGTCGTTCTACTATATTTGTTGCGTCTAACCGACCACCTAGTCCCGTCTCTAAAATTAATATATCGGCTTTTGTTTTCTCAAATGCTAGAAACGCTGCTGCCGTAGTACCTTCAAAGAAGCTAGGTTCAATATTAAATTTTTCGCTTGCTACCCTCACCTGCTCACAAACCTGCCATAATTCCTTATCCGAGATTTTCTCACCTGCTACTACGATTCGTTCATTAAATTCTAATAAATGAGGAGATGTATAGCAATGTACCTTATAACCGGCAAGCGTAAAGATGCTTTTAAGCATAGCACTGCTTGAACCTTTGCCGTTTGTACCTGCTATATGTATGACGGGAGGAAGCCTTAAATGAGAGTTACCTAAGGCTCTTAAAAGTCTTGCTATATTTTCAAGATTATATTTAATGTTATTTTTCCAGGTCGGCACCGGAAAATGCGGCATTAGCATTGTTATTGATTTTTTTCATGAATGATAGAGTTATACCATATTTGTTGTCAACTTAAAGATCGATGCCATTCCTGCAAAGGTGGTGTTTTTGCATGGCTCGAAAAACCTACTCGATGTCATTCAATCGAGCTTTTAAAAAGCTTAAAAGTAGCGGATTCCCGCTTGCGCGGGAATGTGACATCGAAACTTTAGATCCACTGTTTTTAGGCAATACTGAAGTTCATCGAGTTTTTGGTTTTACTACATTGATAAGTCCAATTAATAATACTGACTTAATTATTCCCGGTATTATAAAAGGTAATACGCCGCCGTAAAATGCACCACTTGCTCCTAAGAGTGTAGAGAGCCACATCCAGCCTAAACTCATAATAATTATATTACCGATCAAACATAAAGATATCTGATTTAACCATTTATTAGAAGTAAAAATTTTATCTTTTAAGTTAACCATAACATATACGGCAATTACAAAACCTGCTAGATATCCTCCGGTAGGACCGCATAATATTCGTAAACCGCTTGAAAATTCTCCGAACACAGGGATTCCCATTGCTCCAAGAGTTATGAAAGATAATATTGTTAAAGGTGCGGTAGTCTTATTATATGTAAGTCCGATGAATATCACTGCAACGGTTTGCAATGAAATAAATATAGGCTTTATAGGTATTACTATTTGTGAACAAATAGTAAGTAATGCCACTCCTAAAACTATTTCTATTGCTTGCCTTGTGGTTAACTGTAGTGCGATTGAATTAAGTTGCATAAAATTACCGCATGATTTATTTTTAAGTAATTACACTAAATAGAATTATATAATGTCCTTGTCAAGAATATAAAAATGAAAATAAAAATTTATAATGATCTAGGAGTTTCAAAAGAAAGTATTAAGCATTGCGTGCATACCTTAAGACTTTATGCTCCAAAGTATAACGTAGATTATATTACTGCACAAGAAATTATAGACGAAAAGTGGGTTCAAAACACCTTATTACTTATTTTACTCGGTGGAAGAGATTTATACTATGTACAAAAATTGCAAGGCACAGGAAATGCTAATATAAAGAATTATATTAAAAACGGTGGTAATTTTCTTGGGATATGTGCAGGTAGTTACTACAGCGGTAACTATGTAGAATTCGCTAAAGGAACAAATATAGAGGTTATAAGTAAAAGAGAATTAAAGATTTTCAATGGAACGGTTAGAGGACCATTGCTTGCTCCTTATTATTACAATTCACATAAAGGAGCAAGAGCCGCTTATCTAAAAATAAATCCAACACTTAATTTAAATATTAAGGATTGTTATGCTTTTTATAATGGCGGTGGATATTTTATTGATGCAGAAAATACCAAAGATACTGAAATAATAGCAAGTTATGAGGATTCTCAGGCTGCAATAATAAAATGTACTTACGGCGACGGGACAGCTATTTTAAGTGGAGTTCATCTTGAATATGAGCCTGCACTCATAAACAATCAATCTCTTAATAATATTCGTAAAATACTAAAAGCTCATGATACGGAAAGAATCAAATTATTAAATTCTATATTAGACTTCTTCGGAAACTCGCTTATAGAGAGGAATTTGTAGGAAACACGCAGCACAGCACCGCAGCGTACATAGAAGTATGTGAGGATGCGAGCAACGAATTGACGCACAAATTACCTCTAGAAGTAGAGTTTCCGAAGAAGTCTATTCAAAAATCTAAATCTGTATAATAGTTTGGAGGGGTAAAGCCAGGGATTCTATCTTGTAGTAATAACCTAAAAGCCGGTCTTGATTTAATTAGTGAATACCAATGTTTGATAAGCGCCCATTTATCCCAATAAATCTCACCGAAATAATCGAGTACCGATAAGTGACAACTTGCGGCAATATCGGCAATAGTTAGTGAATCCGATACAAGATAACTTCTTTTTTCTAGTAAAGAAGTTATATATTCTAAGTGATAATTTAAATTATTTTTTGCAGCACGTAAAAACTCGGTTCGTGGGCTGCTCATTTTAGCAATTGATCTTATAACTTTTTCATCGATAATAATCTTAGTAACTTCACGATAAAATTTATCGTTAAACCAAAAGAATAATCGTCTAATTTCGCAACAAATATCAATATCTTCATCTAAAAAATTAAAATTCGGATATTTGCTATTAAGATATTCAACAAAAGGATAAATACCTACCACAAATAAGCCGTATGATTCTGCTAAAATAGGTAAAGTTCCGGCAGGATTTATTTTTAAGAAATCTTTATTGAATTGCCAATAATCTTCTTTAATCGTAGTAAATTCTATATCTAATTCTTTTAAGAAGACACGGGCTTGTCTTGAAAGAGGACAAATAGGATAATGATATAACTTTTTCATTAAATTGTGTTACAGTCCTAGTCATTCCGCGACTTGATCGCAGGATCTATCAATATTTAATATTTATTAAGCTGTTTTCTAAGCTCCCGCGATCAAGTCGCGGGATGACAATAAGGTCTATAAGCCGGATTCTGTATGAATATAAATTCATTGCAGTTATTTATCTAGGATAAACGTTACCGTTTACCTCAAGCGATCTACCCGCATTACAAGCCGGCTAGAGATAACCCGGGAACTTGATAAGTTCTGTAACGCCTATTTGATCTTGCTCTTGGTGGGGTTTACCATGCGTAATTTGTTACCAACTTACCGGTACGCTCTTACCGTACCTTTTCACCCTTACCAAAAATACTCGATCAACTTCAAAAATTGGCTGCGTCATTCCACAAGTACCTACGGTACTCACGTATTAAGTATACGCTCCGTTCCTCGTCTTGTGAACTCCTAGTTCTTTTTGAAGTTGATCTTTGTATTCATACTTGGCGGTGTATTTTCTGTGGTACTGTCCCTAAAGTAATAATACTCTGCCGGAGGTTAACCGGCACCATACCTCTATAGAGTCCGGACTTTCCTCGTGATCTATAGCTTTGCTATATATCATCACGCAACTGCACGACCATTTAGAATTATGGTCAATTTTCTTAAATTAGTCAATAACATTTAGAATAAGTTCAATTAACTTATTAAGTTCTGTGAAGGTTTCTAATTGATTTGCTATTTTGAGATATTTTTTAGCGAAAATTAATAAGATTTTTTTTGAAAATTTGACTTTTGTACACAGAATATAATTAAATTAGTAAGTATAATAACAATTATAAAATTTCAACTATTTTATTAAAGATATTCTTAATTTAACGTTGCTACTATTTTTTTCATACTGTATAAATATGTATTTAATGCTCCTAAACACATAAATTGTTAGTAAATTTTGATATATGATATGAAAAAATTAATTTATTATTTTGGCAGTAATGGTAGTGATGGAAACGCTAGCATGAAAAATATACTTGGTAACAAAGGTGCCGGTCTTGCCGAAATGTCCAACCTAAAACTACCTATTCCTGATGGTTTTACAATAACTACAGAGCTATGTAACTACTTTTATACCCACAATAATAACTTTCCTAAAAACTTTCAAAGCGACTTAAAAAAAGCTATCACCGAACTTGAAATAACTACCGGTAAAATTTTCGGCAGTACAAGCAATCCTTTGTTATTATCGGTGCGTTCGGGCTCTATGATTTCAATGCCTGGAATGATGGATACTATCCTTAATCTTGGAATGAATAACGAAGTGTGTAATGCTCTTGCGGATTCCTGCGGTGATCAACGATTTGCTCTTGATAGTTACAAAAGATTTTTAGAAATGTACGGTTCAACGGTATTATCTATACCTAGTGATCTATTTGCACAAATTTACGAAAAGCACAAGATACAAGCCGATATTCATAAAGATAGCGATATTACCGTAGAATTATTAGAAAAAATTATTGATGATTTCAAACGGTTGCATATTAAGTATGCTAAGCAACTAATTAATGATCCTTATGAACAGTTAGAATCGGCAATTAAAGCGGTGCTACATTCTTGGATGAGTAATAGAGCGGTTATATATAGAAAAATCAATAATATTTCGGAGGATTTCGGTACGGCTATTAATATCCAAGCAATGGTTTTCGGTAATTTAGGTAAAACTTCAGCTACGGGAGTTGCTTTTACTAGATCACCTTCTACAGGAGAAAAAAAGCTCTTTGGAGAGTTTTTAATAAATGCCCAAGGTGAAGACATAGTATCGGGAACTAGAACACCTATGCCTATTATTGCAAATGATTCAAATTCTATGCAAGCAATGATGCCGGAAGTGTTTAAGGAGTTATCACAAATTGCGCAAAAGCTTGAAGAACATTACTTAGATATGCAGGATATAGAATTCACTATAGAAAATAATAAGCTATATATTTTGCAAACACGTACTGCAAAAAGAACAGCCATCGCTGCTATTAATATTGCCGTACAAATGGTAGAAGAAAAGCTTATTTCTAAAGAACAAGCCTTAATGCGAATCGATCCGGAATCATTAAATCAATTATTACATACAAGAATTGATTATAGTAAGGGGCTTACTTCTATTGCTGAGGGGCTACCTGCTTCTCCTGGGGCTGCAACAGGTATTGCAGTATTCTCACCTTATGATGCCGAAAAATTATCTCATCATCATAAAGTAATTTTAGTACGCCATGATACTAGTCCTGAGGATATTAACGGAATGCATGTTTCTTCAGGTATTTTAACTATTAGAGGGGGAATGACTTCACATGCCGCAGTTGTGGCAAGAGGTATGGGGAAGCCTTGTGTTTGCGGTACAAGTAATTTATCTATAGATGAGAAAAAGCGAATATTAACAGCAGACGACATAGTTATTAAACAAGGTGATATTATAACGATTGACGGAGGTAGCGGTAAAATCTTCTTAGGTGAAATGCCGTTAATTCAACCTACTTTCAGTGAGGAATCAAAATTGATTTTAGATTGGGCAGACGAGATTAGTAGCTTAAAAGTTCGTGCAAATGCTGAAACAGTTAACGATGCTTTAGTATCTATAAAGTTTGGAGCTCAAGGTATAGGTTTGTGTCGTAGCGAACATATGTTTTTTGATAAAAATAAAATTCCTTTAGTAAGAGAAATGATTATTGCTCCTGATATAGAACGGAGAAAGCTTGCCGTGCAGAAATTATTACCTCTGCAAACTGAGGATTTTAAAGCTTTATTCAGAGTAATGAAAGATAAACCGGTAAATATTAGATTACTTGATCCGCCATTACATGAGTTTTTACCTACCACCGAAGAAGATAAAAAGAATTTAGCCAATAGCTTAAATCTACCTTTATCCATGATTAATCAACGTCTTCATGCTATGCATGAAGTAAATCCTATGCTCGGTTACCGTGGATGTAGACTTGGTATATGTTCGCCGGAAATTTACCAAATGCAAATTGAAGCAATTTTTACAGCTATTTTTGAGCTACATAAAAAAGAACATATAGAATGTAACTTAGAATTAATGATTCCTTTAATTAGCAATGTAGGTGAAATAAAAAAGCTTAAAATGGATATTTATGCGGTAATAGAGGAATTAGAGCAACGTTATAGATATAAGTTTTCCTTTACGCTCGGTACTATGATAGAACTACCCAGGGCAGCACTCGGCAGTAAGAAAATAGCTAAGGAAGTTGACTATTTTAGTTTTGGTACTAATGATTTAACTCAGACTACATATGGAATTTCTAGAGATGATATTGCCTCTTTTCTTCCATATTATTTAGAAGAAAAGATTTTTGAATCCGATCCATTTACTACTCTCGATGAAGAAGGAGTAGGAGAATTAATTGAAATTGCTATAAAACGCGGAAAAAGCAGTAATGCTAATTTGAAACTCGGAGCTTGCGGAGAACATGCAGGGAACCCTGCCTCTATAGAATTTTTTCATAGAATGAATTTAAACTATGTTTCTTGTTCTCCATACCGTATCCCTATAGCAAGAATCGCCGCAGCACAAGCTAAAATTAAACACGGGTGATAAAGGCGTTGTTGTGAGCGGGTATTGATACCTATAGTACCGGACATTTTTCGTTCTATGTCATTCCCGCGTGGCCTTGTTGCGTGAATCAATTTCACCTCTGTCATCCCGTGGCTTGACCACGGGATGACACAGTGGGTTTTACCGGTCCACGCAATGACCAAAAAATTATTTACAAATTAATATGATCATAATACCGATATTAAGCATTTTTGGGTTTTCGTCTTTTTTTGCCAAATATTTCAAAACAAAATTGACTTTCGCTATTCCCGTAACAATCAGCATATTAGTACCGATTTTATATTGTTTTGCTATGTTAAAGCTATTACCGGCTGCAACATATATATGTTATTTCATCGGTATATTTTTAGCTTTCATATCATTCCTGCATTTCATAGGCGTTGTTGTAGGGGGTGGCTCCGCTCCTGTCATCCCGCGATTAAGTAGCGGGATCCAGTTAAAAATGTTTAGTATTTTTAAGTTATATTTTTGGATACCGTGGTCAAGCCACGGTATGACACCGCACGCATTTCTTGATCTACGCAATAATACCTCCTGCATGTCATTTCTGTGGAAGCAGGAATCTAGAAAAAATATAATTGAAATCATTGTATTTACTTTATTGATTCTTTTGTTTTTTCTTTATACCAGAGATGCATCGCTGCATGCTTATGATGATTTCTCACATTGGGGAATATTTACTAAAGAATTGTTATATTTCGGTGTTTTTGAAAATCAGTTTTCGTTAACTTCCATTATTACTACTCATGCCCATTATCCAAGAGGAGCTGCCGTTTATCATTATTTTATGCTGCTACTTTCAGGTTATTCGGACGGTAACGTATTATTTGCTCATTTCTTATTACATTTAGCATTTCTAGCTCCTTTAGCTGCAAATAAGAAATTGTGGCAAACCGGAATGTTGTTTTTACTTTTACTTTGCGGCGTAGTATTATATACGACCGGAATTCGTTCAATATATAACGATAGTACTATTGGATTAATGTTCGGAGCTATTTTTGCAATTTATATCCTTGCGGAAGACAAGAAAAAAGCATTATTGCTTATTTTACCTATTATGATATTACTTGCCTTTTTCCGAGAAATTGGAACATGGCTTGCTAGTTTTGCTGCGATAATTCTTATAGCTCATTATATAATTTTTTATAAAAAGCCTAAAAAATCAAGTGATTATATTACGTATCTGATTTTACTTACTTTACCTATTTTGTGTAATTTTATTTGGATGAGTTATTTTAAAAATACCCATGATTTTTTTGACAGATGCGAACATAGTTTTAGCAATTTAGTATATATTGCTGAAAATTTTAATGAACAGCATAGATCATTATTACTAAATTACGGTAAATTTCTCTTGTTATTCTTATTAAAAGAAGGAAGTTTAGTTGTATATACTATTTGTATAGCTGCATGGTACGGCATTCGTAAATATAAACCGGATTTGCTGAAAGAATATAAATTTTTCCTGATAAGTACGTTTGCGTGTTTTATAATTTTTGCTTTGTGGCGGTTATATTTATATTTCTTTAACTTTAGTTATGAAGAGGCAATTAGAGGAGCATCGTTACTTAGATATCTTGGATGTTATGTTATAGCTATCGGAATAATTGCAGCTTCATATGTTAAAAATAGTATTTTCTTACACAAGCAAAGTAATAAAGAGTTATTTATATTCCTTCTGCTTCTTGCTGTTTCTACGTTTTCCGTAGTAAAAAATATACTAAGAATCAAACACTTAAACTTAGAACAAAAGAATTTTATCCAGCAAACAACAGAAGTTAAAAAGCTATTGGAGCAAGGCAATAAAATTGAATTTAACTTTAGCGGTAAGAAAGATAATTTACAATGTTATATATTAAATTATAATCTAGCACCGTATTTAGGTAAGCAATCCTTACAAGAATGCATAAAAGCTCCTAAAGAAGCGATTATAGAAACAAAGGAAGAAGCAGTATACGCTCCTTTTAAATAGCGTTGAGGATTTGTTGCACAGCTCCTATGTCATTCCTGTTTGATATTGTTGTGTAGATATTACCCCATCATTGCGAGCAGTCGTAGTACTTGCGTGGCAATCTCATAAAATAATAACAGACTTCTGAGATTGCTTCGTCAATTGCTATGCAATTTCCGTAGTTCAGAAGGGAAAGCTGATTCATGCAACAACATCACGCGAGAATAACATAAAACCAATATAGATTTTAACAATTATGGATATAAAATATAATTTAGCTGCCGCTTACCGAATAATGGCGTATTTATCGCTGGATGATCATACTTATACGCATCTATCCGCAAGACCTAAAAATGCCGATTTTTACTATATTTATCCTTTTGGACTAAGATTTGAAGAAGTAACTACAGAGAATCTTTTAAAAGTTAGTTTAGACGGACAAATTTTAGAAGGGGAAGAATATCAATATAATAAAACCGGTTACTTTATTCATGGTAGTATTTATAAAACACGCCCTGATATTTCTGCCATTTTTCATTATCATACTCCTGCAGTTATTGCCGTTTCTGCTTTAAAATGTGGGCTTTTACCGATCAGTCAATGGGCATTACATTTTTACGACAGAATATCATATCATAATTATAATTCTCTAGTACTAGATGCCGACAAACAGAGTAGTAGACTTGTTACTGACCTTAAACAGAATTATGTGATGTTACTTCGTAATCACGGTGCTATTACTTGCGGCAAAACTATTCATGAAGCTATGTTTTATACTTACCATTTAGAACAAGCTTGTAAAACGCAATGCCTACTAAATTCTACAAAAGAACAAGAGCTTATAATCCCTTCCGTAGAAATGTGTAAGCAGACGGTAAAAGACTTATTATCGTTTGAAGAAGATTTAGGCAAACGTGACTGGGCAGCTTGGCTACGACTTGTGAAGATGTGATCACAATACCACGACCCCAGCGGCTTTACTTACTTGTTTTAAGGATTTATCAAGTGTTGCTATTGGTAACCCACAGCGTAATGCTAGCTCTAAATAGCTAGGCATCATAAAGTGTTAATCCATATTGTACGGCTAAATCCATTGTCTCAAACCATATATGTTCCAGTGTGATTTGATCAATTTTGATGTAAAGATCCTTTAAAGTATAAATTGCTTGGTGACGTTGATTTGCAGTAAGACGTTTTGCACGCTCTGCACATAATAATACATTTCCAATCTTAAGCCCCCAAATAGCAGGGACAATTGCTCCTTCTGTTATGGTTTTATCTAGTATATCCAAGCTTGCTACTTAATCAGGCATAAGCCGTGATAAAGCGATTGAAGAATCTAAAACAAAAGAGACCATTTTTTACTTCTTACCCTTATTTTTGTAATTTAGCCATACTTCTAAATCCAATGGTTGTAAATTAATTTCTTTTGCGAGTTTTCGAAGTCTAAGAGCTGCAATCTTTGCTATTTCAATATTATATTATGAGAATCAATAGGAACAATTTTTGCAGCAGCTTTTCCTCTTTTAGTAATTAAAATTTCTTCACCTTTACTAGCTCAGTCTAATAATTTAGAAAAATGGGTTTTAGCATCAAAGGCTGTAATTGTGTTTTTCATATAATTAACTGTTAATTAACTAGTCAGTGATAACATATTTTAAATTTAAATGTCAAAAACTTTCATAGACATCTTTCCAAATGCTTATAGAGAGGAATTTAAAGGAGACACGGAAGCACTTGTCACCGCAGCGACTAGTACGTGAGTCTAGGTTCGATGTATAAACTACCTCTAGAAGCGAAGTTTGAAAAAATGTCTAATGCCTACAACCGCTACCGTGAATATGTGGAGGATGGAGTTTTATATGCTTTAGCATCTTTTTAAGTAGTGTATCACGCTTAAGTTTTGATAAATAATCTAAGAAAATTTTGCCGTTTAAATAATCTATTTCATGCTGAATTACAGTTGCTAAAAAGCCTTCTGCTGCTAGTTCTTGCTTATTACCGTTATAATCAAGATATTTTACCTTGATTGTTTTTGGTCGTGTAATAGATGCTTCAATGCCTGGAAACGATAAAGAACCCTTAATAAAAGTTTGTTTTTCTTCCGAAAAATAAGTTATGTCCGGATTAATAAAAACTATAGGCGATGATTTATTATTTTCATATAGGTCAACTACCGCTATACGCTTTAATATTCCTCCCATATTATAGCACCCAAGCCCACTACCCTTTCTATATGTAAATTCTGAAGCATTTTATCGACAATAGTACGAATATTATCATCAACAATGTCTATATATTCTGCTTGTTTTTTAAAAATATCGTTTGGTGCATAAACTATTTGATAGTAAGGTTTATCTTGATTCATTAATATACTCCGATAAATGAAGAGTTATTTTGGCATTGCTAAATAAAGATAGATATCGTTATTGCGAGCAAGCATTGTTGCGTAGACCGGTTTTCCCGTCATTGCGAGGAAATTACAAAGTAATTGACGAAGCAATCCAGTAAAAAATTCTAATTTACAGAATTTTTGTAATTATTTTCTAGATTGTGCCACGCAGCCTATGGCTGCTCACAATGATGACTCAGTGCAATGGTGTAGCTTTTTCAAACCATCAATATTTATTTAGCAATGCCATTATTTCATTACGATAGCTGATAATATATTCTGATTATAAGGTTCTTGCAAATGATATGAGCGTCTTTTACTTGGATATTTTAACGGATTTGTGTAAGTATCTTCAGCAATATTTTTTATATCTTTGACGCCTGCTTCTTTAAGTTTTAACTCTACAAAAGCCGGTAAATCAAACATATAATGATTTTCTTTTATAGAGTTTATAAAAAACTGTTTATTGTTAATATCCTTACTTAAGAAAGCTTTATAATATTCATCATCAACTTCATATGAACTTTGAGCTATAGCAGGACCTATCACTGCTATTAAATTCTTTGCTCCTTTTTCTGTTATTTTAGTAACTATATTACTAATAATGTTATTTATACTTCCTTTCCAACCTGCATGTGCCGCTCCGATTATTTTACCGTCGCCGCTTGCAAGTAATACTGGTACACAATCTGCCGATTGTACCGCTAATACTAAATTTTTCTTAGTTGTAATGCTGCCATCTGCTTCAGGTACGGCAATTATGGACTCATCAGCATTAACAATTTGATTGCCATGTGTTTGGTTTAAAATTAAAATATCTTGTGCTTTAAAATAAGTAGTAATAGATTTTTTGTTTTCAACTATTTCTGTTTCATTTATAGAGTTATTTTTTTTTATATATCTATGACTAGAATTATTGAATGTTTTATCAAAAATTTTATAATAAACTGATCCGTTTATTAATCCTTCCATGAAAATACCCCATATTAATTATAATAGTTTTATTAATACTTTATCCGGTCGTTTACAAAAAAATAAACAGCTAGAAAAAATAATAGCACAATTTCATCAAGACTATAACCTAATCCCTATTATCGGCGTAGAAATAGAGTTTTATTTAAGTCACAATATTGATATAGCTAAATTTGAAATTCTTTTAAGAAAATACTTAGCTAGATTTAAAATTGCTAAAATAAAAAAAGAAAAAGGTAATAACCAATTTGAAATAGATCTTCCCCCTTCTGTAAACTTAATACAATATATAAAAAATATATTAGAGGTTAAAACTATTTTAAAAAAAATGGCACAGCAGTTAAACGGTTATATAGATTTTTCGCCTAAGCCGTTTTTGGATGATTATGGTAATAGTATGCATTTTCATATTAATTTTAATTCCGAGTTCAATGATTATTATATAATTTTAGCAGCACAAGGGCTATGTCACTATATGTTAGACACCCTACTCGCTTTTATGCCTACTACTCTAGATTATTTACGGATAAATAAAAAATTTATGGCTCCTACGCATATATCGTACGGTGGAAATAATAGAAGCGTAGCCGTACGAACTCCAAATGCTTTTCCCAAACGTTTAGAACATCGCTTATCTTCCCCTGAAACCGATCCATATATAGCAATTTTTACTATTTTAAAGTCAATATTGTTGGCTTTAAAATCTCCAAGTTCGCTCCAAACAATAGAAAAAATTTACGGGAATGCTTTCGATCCACAATATAATTTAACTCCATTACCGACATCATCTCAGGAGAGCCTTATGTTATTTAAACCGGATTTTTTTAAATAATTTGTATTTTGTTCACAAAAACCTAAAAACTAAACAATCATTGTTTTTTACAACTAAAATAAAGATCGATATAAAAATATTAAATATAAAACTGCCGAAATTGTTTCAATTAATTATTTTATTTTTGTAACACTAAATACTGATGAAGTGCTTTAAGCTGCACTTCACTCTATATTTTCATAATTTTTCATTAGATAATTAAATTCCGCACCATAGATAAATATCATATTTATAATATAGAAGAATATTAATGTAACTATTATACTACCAAGGGAACCATACATTAGATTTAATTGATTATAGTAGATTATATAAGTTGAAAGCAAATAGCCGCTTATTATCCATAATATCACAGTTAATAAAGCCCCTGGAAATACATCAATAAAATTTAGTTTTACATTAGGTAATATATAATACAAAGACGAGGCACCTAAAAATAATAAAATTAAAATTAAAGAATATCTTATAAAATTTAAAATGATCTTATATTTTTCAATGGTTTCTAATATTATCGGAATTTTTGTAAATAATATTGGAATCACCACTAAAAGAAACATAGTAAAGGTAATCAAGGCACTAATTATAAGAAACTGTATAATACTAAGTAATCTTCTTCTTATATAAGGGGGGGGAGATTTTATTTGATATACACGATTTAAAATAGTCCTTAAACATTCTACAAAAGAAGAAGCAGTCCAAATACTGCCTACTATGGCAAGATTCATTAAACTTTGAGGAGGAGCACTTAGTAATTCTCGTATTCTTTTTGCTATTGATTCCGTTGCTTGTTCCGGAAGACTCTCTAGAAAAATTTGTATAAAATTTTGACCAAGTTCTGAAGCTCCTAGAAAGCTTGTTAAAGCTAATAAGAATACTAGGAAAGGGAAAATAGATAAAAGTATCATGAATGACATATATCCCGAATGTTCAATGCCATCATCTTCTATTGTTCTAAATAAGGCTACGTAAAGACAATTAAAAATTTTTCTCATTATAAAAGCTAAGTTGTTATTAATAATTTTATATTTAATCTTAAATAAGTTCGCTGTAAATAATTAATTTATAATTAAAATGAAACTATACTTTATCCTTGATTTGAAATATTAATATAGAAATAAAATTTCTCCTTGCATTAATTTTATATTTTGCTATAATACGCCAAAATTTTATTTTTTTTATAAATTGTAATTTATGCTTCAGTAAATAAGTTTTTAAAACATAAGGTATTCATATTTTAAAAATAATTTTGCACGATTCTTTAATAATTATTTACCAAATGATTACCAAAAACTTAAAAAATGTTATTTTATAGTTGCTTATAATATTAATTTATGGTATTATTTCTACCTACACTTGGATAAGTTTAATGGTATAAAATTATTAATAACCACATGTTTTATAATAATATAGGATAATATAATATCATTTTTGTTCAAAGAAAATTTTTAAATATAGATATAATTAGTAACCAAGGAGAGGATAATGGGTAGAAAAAACGATATTATACAAAAAATCGATAGTTTTATCGGCAAGAAAATTTATTCTTTAAGACTCGCTAAGGGGTTGTCTCGTCAACAACTTGCTGAAGTAATTGATGTTACGCATCAACAATTACAAAAATACGAAAAAGCAATTAATAGAATTTCTGTAGGAAGGCTAGTACTAATCGCAGAAGCTTTAGATAGGAATATTGATTATTTCTTTGAAGGTTTAGAAGAAGCTAATAAACCACGGCCCGTACATACTCAACATCAACGTATGTGTATTGAAGTTTCAAGAAATTTTATGAAAATTAATAGCACGGAAGAACAACAAGCCGTTAATAATTTAGTAAAATGTTTAGCTGGAAAAGAAAAACTAAAAACTAATGCATAAAGGCAAGCTGCCATCCTGTTATAAAAAAACTTATTTTTTATATGTTTTACTAGATTCCTGCTTTTAGCTAGGAATAACATTGCTTGCCTTGATAATATACAGAATACAAATCTTGATCAGCGTTGTAGAGGGGCAGGCTCTCTTTTAATAGGTGTTGATTTATTTACATTTTCCGACTGAATGCTATCTCTTGCATTCATTAATGCTCCCATAATTTTTATATTCTCTTTGATGTTAACTCTATCTCTTCCTACTACCATTTTAGCTTTTTCAATATCCGGCGTATCTTTACTTATAGGTTTTAATTCAGATTTTCCTGATACTACCCTTACATCTTCCGTTTTAACACTAGGGTTTTCAATTGCTTCTGCTTGTTTTTGTGTTTGTTCTTGTAATAACTTATCTATCGTTTGTAAACGTACCTCTTTAGATAAAGTTTTATCATCAATTAAATTAGCTTTAATGAAACTTTGCTGTTCTTCAGTAGAAGATTTAGTACCAAATGCCTTTACCAGCTCATCTACTTTTTTTATTGATTCCTCTTTTTTTTTTTCAAGAGTTTTAAAGTTACCATTTGAAGAAAGCATAGCACGAAAATTATTGACTTTCTCAACTGCAAGCTTAGAGATATTATTTAATATACTAGAAGTTTCTTGTACAATTCTTTCTTCTGCCGACACTACCGGTGCTTTGGGTTTTTCTAATGCTTCTATAACAGGATTAACAGCGTTAATTACTTCCTGAGCTTTGTTATATATATCATCGCGAGGCTTGTGTTCTTCTATATTCTGTCCTTTTAACCCTTCAGTTAAATTTTGAGTTTCTATATCTAAAGTTGCCTCACTCGCTGCATCTTTAGCTTTTTTAAGTGCCTCTTTTTCAGAGTCATTAATATTACTATTATCGATCCCACTAGAAACTGCCTTAGTTATTTCAGGACCTCCTTTGCCTTCATAAATACCGTCTACTAATCCTTTAGTCATTAGCTCTCTATCAGGTAAATTGGTCTTACTTTCTACAATACCTTTTTCCGCTGATGCCATAATAAGTGCTTTATTAGGTAAGGATAAAGAGGTATCACTATGAGTAGCTATAGTCTCGCCTACCCCTTTAACAATCTCTGCTTTATCTTGAGCTTCAAGCGAGCTTCCTGCAACTGTGTTAGTAATTTCTTGAATTATTTCGCCTTTGACTTCTGCTGTAGCCGGACCATCTAAAACATTAGACGTAATGGCTTGTATGTTTGTTGTTTTTAATTCAGTACTACTTAGAGGATCAAACAAAATATCATTTACTTTTTTTATTGTATCTTTTTTAGTTTGTTCCGCCGTAATCTTATCTAAATTCTGCTGCATCAATTGTTGCTGTGCCGGACTGAGAACTTGGGCTTCTACACCTTTCTTTAATACAGAACCTAATAATTTTTGTTTTTCCGCATTGCTTAATTCAGAGACATTAACCTTATCACCTACTGCTATAAGCATTGTTCCTTTATCTTCAGTAGAAAGGTTACTTTTTATTACAGCATCCGTAATACCGTCAATTGCTGCAGCTCTACTTGCATCATCTTTAAGACTTAAACCGACATCTACTGTTTTTTCTAACATCTGCTCTTTTTGCTTCGGCTCAAGATTCTCTGAATTTAAAGTGATAGCTACTGTAGCTTCAAGCATTTTTGATTTTTCTAAGTCTGGGGTATTCTGATCATTTTTTATGGTTTCTAATACTGCATTGACTCCAGCTACTTTTGCGTCCGGTGTGAGGTTTTGATTATTGACCGTATTTTCAGCTAAAGCAATGATATTAGTCTGCTTTTCAGCAATATCACTTTTCGCATTATGAAGAATTGCCGTGGCTGCTTCTTTAATTAAATCAATTTGTTTATTGCTATCAATTTCTTTTGTTAAACCTGCATTTACATAATTTAATAAATCTTGCATGCTGCCTGATAAAGCCGTAGCTGCATTAAGAAGGTTTGGATTCACTTGTTGCGATTGTGGCATTTGTGAAGTTTCAGGTTGCAGTGGTTGGTTAGTAGGAGTAATTGGCGGTACTTGTTGTTTATACTGAGGTGATTCAACCGATGAACTTGCTGTTTGCTGTGGAGTTATTAGCGGTTGTTCCTTACTTTGTCCTTGTCCTATTATAATATCTTCAGCTTGCGATAAATCAACGCTCTGCCCTTGGTTTAGTTCTACCTCTTTCATCATTTCTTTATATTTACCGCGTGTTACCGCAAGTGTATAAATTTCTCCACCATGCTCTATATAAGCTATTGCGTCATCTCCGGTTCCGGCAAATTTTAAAGGTTTTGGTGAGCTTATTTCTTTAAGTTGAGGTTTACCGTTTGGTCCTTCTTCATAGTGGGCAGTGAAATATATGGCTTTATCTTTGGAGGGCTTTGTACCATCAGCTTTTAATGCTACCATCGATAAATGCATTGACCCATCGGCTTTATCAAGTTTTATAGGAAAATCTATTTCCCTATATGAGCTGATCTGCACCTGAGTACCGTCTTGTTTAGCTACAGTAAAAGGCTTAGTTTTAACAGTTGTTTCATTTAAGGTACAGAGTTCATCACCTGCATCATTTTTAACTACTGTTGCTCTAAGATCGCTTGCACTTACTTGATTTTCCCACTGTACCGGTTTAAATCCACCAGGGTATCCACTAGCGGTACTAAATGTATTATGAACATTTTTATAGCCGGCTATTTCTATTGATTCTAATTTCTTTTTAAGCTCAGGATTTTCTAAAGCCTTATCAATAAATTCTCTATTAGCCGGATTACCGAAAAAAGTACTTAATGTTTTATCTTTTTCTTTTTCTTCTTCTATTTCTTTTCTTTTTTGTTCAGCTAAATCACGGTCTGTAAGGGCTGCTAGGTCTTTTAATATTTGTTCTATTAAATTATCTTTTTGCGGTTGTATAATTGTTTCTCTTACAGCCTTGGTTATTGGGTCTGATGTCTGACTGTCAGGAGAGATATTGCCCGATAAAGCACTAATTGAAGGGGTAGATTGAGCAGAAGATGCAGAAGTAACGATAAAACCATCGTCAGCTTCTAGTTCTGGGGTTGTAGTTTGAGATAACAATTCTTTTTGCTCTTGTTCTAATTTTTGCTTTTGTTCTTCTGTATATTCCTTATTTGCTAAAGGGTCAAATTCACTTGTATCTAGGTTACCGTCTTTACTCATAAAACCTCTCATTTAACCAAAAATTAATTAGCATAAACTGTCAATGATACGTAGTCAAGCCGATGTTATTACGTTGATCTTTACCCTCTATGTCATTCCCGCGTAGGCGGGAATCCAGAAAAAAGCGAAATAAATCGAGCTTTTAATTTAAAATAATTTAAAAATCTAGTGTGCTTAGACTTTTTAGTGATTGGATGCCCGCCTACGCGGGAATGACATAACATATCCTTTTTCACAGTTTGTGTTATACTGTCAAAGATAGTATATAGAAATTTTAGTAATATCAAGAAAAAACTAATATTATTATTGAGAAAATTTAATAGAATTTTTATATTCTTCATTGAGTGCTTTAGTTGCCCAAAGCCAGGTTAAGCAAGTAATTATAAATATAATCATTAAACAGATGGAAATAGATTGATAACTAGCGGAAGGTAATATTATAAATATCAATGATTGTAAAAATGCACTGCCAGATTTACCGAGTTTTGTACCTATCACGTCGGCAGCAGCTTTGCCTTTTATTTTTATTTCTGGATCTAAAGGAACATAGGCCATTTCTTTTGTTGAATCAAATAAGGTATATTTGCTTGATTTACTAAGCACATTTTGAATAGCACCTATTGTTATAGCAATTAAAGCAGGATCGGTTAGAATAAAATTTGCTATTATTAAGCCGGCAAATCTTTCAAAATTATTAACGGCAAAAAATAATATACCGGTAATAAAAACTATTAAAGGCGTGATAACAGCAGCCGTAAACCAGCCAAGTCTTCTAACTATATTTGAACCAAGTACGACAAATAAAATAGTAAATACTCCGGTATAGCGCAAATAACTTCCTATAAAAGCTGCATATTCGGTTGGAGTTTTATAAATTTTAGTAGCTGCTGCTTTCCAAGGACCTTCTACTAAATTAATGGCAATGCCATAGCAGATAAGCAAAGTTGCAATTAATCTAATATGTCTTGACGATAGAAGCATCTGAAAACTTTCGGCAATAGTCATAGATTTTTTCTTTGCTTTAAACCTGAGTAACGCCATATGCTCTTTGTCTAGTACTTTATGATTAAGCAACCAAAAAGTTTTAATAGTTATTATTCCTAAAATTAATACTATAGTTAGTATAATTTGTATAGAAAGTATATGAAAAGACGATTGCAATGCAAATTTATTAGTTACGTAATCATTAATATTACTTAGATTTTCTAAAAACTGCCCTGCTAAATAAATACCTGTTTGACTAAGTAAACCGAATAACGGATAAAATCTTTGAGATTCTTCCACTGTAGTAATATTATTAACAAACTGCCAAAAAAGTAATGCGAAAACTACGTTTGGCCATAATTCGGCTATTATATAAAATAACGAAAAACCCCATTTTGATAAAAGCAATATAAACCATTTTAAATTAGGTAAACTTGCCGTTAAATTTTGAACGGTTACAGGGCTTAAATGCAGCATTTCATGATTTGGAAAAATAACGTAAGCAAAAAGAGCAAAGAATGTTAAAAATATTGATATAATAAGATAAAATATATTTTCTGCTTTCATCTGATTAACAAGCTTTACATATATAGCAGTCATTAAAAAAGCTGACGGCATCACTCCCCAAAACTTCAAAAACGAGATAGTCTCGGCACCGATCATAGTAGTAACAATACTATCTTTTAAAGCTCTGATTAGATTTTGGATAAATAAAATACAGAACATTAATAAAGTGATGAATAAAAATTTAGAAACTTCATGGCGTTTTATAGGCCAGATATAATCGGTAAGGTTGGAAAAACAGCTATTGATTTTAGAGAAAGAATCTTCTATATTACTGGGGTTAATCGTCATTATTTGGTCTAACCTATCTTGCTATTGGCTAGAGTTATATATTAAAGATTTTCTAAATTTAAGTCAAGTTAAAATCAAATTAAAATGAGTAATTATTGGTTAAATATTTATAAACCAAGAGGTATAAGTTCTGCTCAACTTGTTAGCATAGTAAAAAAAATACTCGGTAAAACCAAGATAGGACATGCCGGTACTTTAGACGTAGAAGCGGAAGGAATATTACCGCTTGCCGTAGGTGAAGCTACAAAGCTGATACATCTGCTAATTGATGCTAGAAAAACCTATATTTTTACCGTAAAATTCGGAACGCAAACCAATAGTGGCGATTATGCCGGTAAAGTAATAGCAACGAAAGATTGTATCCCTTCTCAAGAAGAAGCTTATGCCGTATGTTCTAAATTTATCGGTAACGTAACACAAATACCGCCGGCTTTTTCAGCTCTTAAAGTTAACGGTGTAAGAGCTTATAAATTGGCTAGAGAGGGAAAAACAGTAGAATTAAAGCCACGAAATATAACTATTTATGATCTAAAATGTTTAAATTTTGATGAGAAAAATGCTACCGCTACATACTATACGGAATGCTCAAAAGGTACTTATATCAGGACTTTAGCAGAAGATTTGGCATTGTCCTTGCAAAGTTTAGGATTTGTGATAGAATTACGCCGTACTCAGGTTGGCATATTTAAAGAAGAAAATGCTATCCGAATTAAATCGCCTGACGAAATTACCAAAAATTCCCTAGAGGAAAAAAGTATAAAGATAGAAGCAATACTGGACGACATCCTGGTTCTTGATGCAACTGACAGCCAAGCACAGCAAATTAAATATGGACAGAAATGTTTATTTAATTATGAAAAAGACTTTAGACATCTTGCCAAATTTGCTTATAGAGAGGAATTTGAAGGAAACACGGAACGCAGCACCACAGCGTACACTTTAGTACATGAGGATTCGAGTACCGGATTGACTTACAAATTACCTCTAGAAGTAGAGTTTGGCAAGATGTCTGTTGATCTTTTATGGGTTCGCTATAAAGACACTTTGCTTGCAATAGGTAGCTTAAACAAGAGTTGCTTTAATTCTTTACGAGTATTTAATTTAACACAAGACTTCTTTTAAAACTGGAAGTCTATATATTTAAGGAGAAATTATCGATGTCGATTACTACAGAACGTAAACAACAATTAATTAAAGAATATGCTATAACGGAAAATGATACCGGTTCAAGTGCAGTGCAATGTGCTATTTTAACTGAAAGAATCAATAATTTAACCGAGCATTTTAAATCTAACCATAAAGATCATACTTCAAGACGCGGATTATTAATTTTAGTCGGGCGTCGCCGCAGATTACTTAACTATATTAAAAAGAATAATGTTAGCAAATATTTAGATTTAATAAGTAAGCTAGGAATTAGAAAGATTAAGTAGTTGGATGATCGTCATTGCGAGCAGCCGTAGGCTGCGTGGTAATCTCGTCAAATATCCTGAGATTACTTCGTAATTTTCCTCACAATGACGTGGTAGAATACAATATAATATAAATTATGAAATGAGATAAATAGATGTTTAACGAAATAACTAAGAGTGTTACATGGAACGGGAAAGTTCTTGAGCTTAGTACAGGTAAAATAGCAAGGCAAGCTGACGGGGCAGTTACGGTAAAAATGGGTAATTCCGTTTTGTTATGTACGGTAGTAGTAGCTAACAAAGCAAAAGAGGGTATAGGTTTTTTTCCTTTAACAATTAATTATAGAGAAATGGCATATGCTGCCGGTAAGATACCAGGGGGATTTTTTAAACGTGAGGGAAAAGCATCAGATAGAGAAGTTTTAGTATCTCGTTTAATAGATAGACCGATTAGACCATTATTTCATCCAGCTTTTGTGAATGAAACGCATGTAACTTGCAGTGTTCTTTCATATGATCCTGAAACTCCGGTAGATATACTTGCAATTATCGGTGCATCGGCTGCACTTAGCCTATCCCCTGCTCCTTATCTAGAAATAGTTGCAGCAAGTAAAGTAGGTTTAATCAATGGTGAATTTGTTTTAAATCCGACACTTGAATTATTAAAAACAAGTCAGCTTGATTTAGTAGTTGCAGGAACATCAGATTCAGTAATGATGGTTGAATCGGAAGCTCATTTACTTTCTGAAGAACAAATGTTAGAAGCCGTAAAATTTGGATTTGAAAGCTTTCAGCCGGTAATAAAGATAATTAAAGAACTAGCAGAAGAAGCTAAAAAACCAAAACTTGAAATGCAAGATTTATATCCTGCTTCATTAAAGAAAGAAATTGAGAAGTTATTTGTAAAAGAAATTGAACAAGCTTTTGCAATTAAATCTAAACAAGAACGTAGCACTCATTTAGATTTAATACCTGAAAAAGTTCTTACACATTTTGTAAGCGACATAGAAAATAAAAAATATAGTAATTATCAAATCGAATCAGCTTTAAAAGCTATTGAATCAGATATATTACGTAACGAGATTTTAGAAAAAAATAGACGTATCGATGGAAGAAGTACCACGGATATAAGACAAATTGCTTGTGAAATAGGTTTACTACCTTCCGCACATGGTTCAGCTTTATTTACTAGAGGTGAAACGCAAAGCTTAGTTAGTACTACATTCGGTACTAGTTTAGATGAGCAGATAGTTGACAGTTTAGAGGGTGAGTATAAAGAGCGTTTTATGCTCAATTATATCTTTCCGCCCTACTCTGTAAATGAAGCAATGCCGATGAAAGTACCTAGTCGTCGTGAAGTCGGACACGGTAAACTCGCATGGCGTGCTATTAATCCAATATTACCTAATAAAGTACAATTTCCTTATTCTATTAGAGTAGTTGCCGAAACTACGGAGTCTAACGGTTCTTCTTCAATGGCAACTGTTTGCGGTAGTTCTCTTGCTTTAATGTATGCCGGCGTACCGATAAAAGCACCGGTTGCGGGTATTGCTATGGGACTTGTTAAGGAAGGCAAAAAATTTGCCGTATTATCGGATATTCTTGGCGATGAAGATTATTTTGGTGATATGGACTTTAAGGTTGCAGGAACTAGCGAAGGGATTACTGCATTACAAATGGATATCAAAATATCCGGAGTAGATTTTAAAATAATGAAAGTAGCTTTAGAGCAAGCACGACTCGGTCGTTTGCATATACTGGAGCAAATGAATAAAGTTATCAGTAAACCAAATAACGAACTAAGTAAAAATGCGCCTTCTACTACTACTATAAAAATAGATAAGGATAAAATTAGAGATATTATAGGACCGGGCGGTAAAGTAATAAAGGAAATTTGTGAAATTAGCGGTGCTAAAATAGATATAAGCGATGACGGTACGGTGTCTGTTTATGCTTCAGATAAAGATAAGCTAAAAGTTGCCTTAGAGAAAATTAAAGCTATTGCCGCTGAACCTGAAATCGGTGAAATATTTAACGGTACGGTAATGAAAGTCTTAGATTCCGGTGCTTTTATTAATTATTTAGGTAATAAAGACGGCTTTGTTCATATTAGTGAAATTTCAGAAGAAAGAATAGAAACGGTTAGCAGTGTTTTAAAACAAGGCGATATAGTAAAAGTTAAGCTAATAGGCTTTGATAATAAAGGCAAAGCAAAATTAACTATTAAAAATGCCGATAAAGATAAATCTTCAAATAATACAAAGCCAAAAACTAATGTTAATAATGCTAAGGACAATTCAGAACCTGAGCAGCGACATGATTCTAGTAAAAAACGAGCTTGGAATGAAGATAATAATGCTGAAACTGCTGAAGTAATTACAGAACGTAAGTATTTTAATTGATATGAAGCTTAATCGTCATTGCGAGGAAATTACGAAGTAATTGACGAAGCAATCTCAGGGGTTTGTTATTATTTCATGAGATTGCCGTGCAGCCTACGGCTGCTTGCAATGACGGTTCGGGTATCCACAAAAATAGCTCATAATACTAATAATTTACTGGATACCGTGGATAAGCCACGGTATGACAACGAGTAAATAAATGACCGACACAAATAATTACCAAATCATCGCAAAGAGGGTTATTTCTAGTGAAGCAAGTGCTTTAGAAAAATTATCCGCAAATATCCCTGAAGACTTTAACAGAATTATAGAATTTTTACTATCTTTCAAAGGACGGATAATCCTAACCGGCATAGGCAAAAGCGGTTATATTGCAAGAAAAATAGCTGCTAGCTTTTCTTCAACCGGTATGCCTGCTTTTTATTTACATCCGGCAGAAGCAAGTCACGGCGATTTAGGTATGGTGACGAGAAATGATCTAGTAATTATGTTATCTAATTCCGGTGAAACTAAAGAACTATTTAATATAACTGAATATTGCAAGAACTCTTCCATAAAAATTGCTGCAATGACAATGAATAAAAATTCTACTTTAGCTAAAAGAAGCGATTTTTTATTAATAGTACCTGAATACCCGGAAGCTTCTGTAATTGGAGCTCCTACTATATCATCTTTAATCATGCTATCACTCGGTGATGCTTTAATAACTGTTATACATGAAAAACGAGGCTTTACTAAAGATGATTTTAAAATTTATCATCCGGGAGGTACAATCGGTGCTAATTTAACAAAAATTAAAAACCTAATGCGTAGCGGTGATGAAATACCTTTAGTATATGAAGATACTTCCTTTGCCGAAACTATAATTATTATGAATAAAAAACGTTTAGGTTGTACGCTTGTAACAGATAAAAACCAAAATTTGGTGGGAATTATAACCGATGGGGATTTACGTCGTCATATTAACGATCAAATCCACTTAAAAACAGCATCAAGCATTATGACCAAAAACCCTATTCATATCTCATCGGAAATATTTGCAAAAGAGGCTTTAAATTTAATGAAAGCCAAGAATATCACTAATATACCGATTGTTGATGATAATAATATTATTATAGGCATTATTCATATTCATGATTTACTATGCATAGGGGTTAGCTAAAATCTATGCCCTCTTCTTATAAACGGCGAAAAAAAATTTGGAAATCTGTATATCTTTTAATAACAGTTGGAATTTTGTATATAGGATATATATTAATTAAAAGCGGTTATATTAATGAAGAAAACGATATTAATGTTACAAAAAAAAGTTTAAAAGATAATAAAAATTTTGATTTAAAGTATAATATTATATTGAAAGATTCAATTTTTGAAGGAGTAAATAAAAAATTAAATGCGTATAAGATTAAAACTGAACGAGCTATAAAAGAGTCGGATAACAAATATAAACTAGATATAATAAATGCTATTTATAACGTGAATCAAGACCAAACTCTTATTATCAATGCGAAAGAAGGCTTTTTAGATGAAGAATCAAACATATTAGATTTAAAAAACGATGTAAAACTTTTTTTTGATGAGATCATATTTAACACTAACGATGCAAGGATTGATTTAGTAAATAAGAATATAACCGGTCATTCCCCTGCTAAGTTACTTTACAAAAACTCTTCAATTACTTCGGATAGTTTTAATACGAAAGATGAAAATAATATTATAATTTTTAAAGGCAATGTCTCTACAATCATCGATTTATCCGAATAGACATCTTTCCAAACCAGCTTATAGAGAGGAAGTTAAAGGAGGCATGGAACGCAGCACTGCAGCGTACAAAGAAGTACGTGAGGATACGAGCACCGATTCGACGTCTAAATTACCTCTAGAAGCGAAGTTTGGAAAGATGTCTATTATTAAACTTGTTTTACTTCTTATAATTAGTACCATAATATATGCTAATGATAAAAATATTTCAAATTTACATATCACATCTGATAGTTTAATTATTGATAGAACCAAACAAAAAGCAGCATATCTTGAAAATGTTATTGTGTACTTCGATAATGCGATACTTAGAACGAAAGAATTATATATTTTTTATAAAACAATAGATGAAAAGCAAACTATTGATCATATAGTTGTCCCTACTAAATTGACTGTAGAAAGAAAAATAAATAATGAATTATTACTTGCAGATAGTGCTAAATATTTTTTTGATAATAAACAACTTATTCTACTTGGTAATGTAATATTACAGCGTGACGATAATGTTTTAAAAACTAATAAACTAATCTACTATGTAGATATTATTAAGAAATAGAGCTATTTATCGTTGGTACGTCATTGCAAGCGGTTGCAAGAAGTGTGACAATCCAGAAAATAATTAAAAAAAATGCTAAAGATTAGTATTTTTAACTGGATTGCTTCATCAATTACTTACGTAATTTTCTCGCAATGACGTTGAAAATTAATCCACGCAACAAAATCTTAACAAATAAAAAAGATGGACAGCTTACACGTTAAAAATATATCAAAATCCTACAAAAAAAGGAATATATTAACTGATATATCTCTGAATATAAAACAAGGAGAGATAGTTGGTTTATTCGGTCCGAATGGAGCCGGTAAAACAACTTGCTTTAACATTATTATCGGTTTAATGAAACCGGGCTCAGGGCAATTACTTTTAAATGATATAAATATTACCAACTTGCCTATTTATTTACGAGCAAGGCTTGGAATCGGCTATCTTCTTCAAGAACCTTCGATATTTCGGGGATTGTCGGTTGAAGATAATATTAAGGCTGTAGTTGAGATATCTGAAAATGATAAAGAAGTAATTGAACAAAAAACCCATAATTTGTTAGAGAAGTTTGCAATAGTGCATTTAAAAGATTTATCCGCTGCTAGCTTATCAGGTGGTGAAAGGCGTAGGCTTGAGATTGCACGTGCACTTGCAATAGAGCCTAAATTTATCATGCTTGATGAACCGCTTGCCGGTATTGACCCGCTTGCTATTTCCGATATCAAAAATCTAATTACTTATTTACGTGAATTTAATATAGGTATATTAATTACCGACCATAACGTACGTGACACTCTAGATATAGTCGACCGTGCTTATGTTATTTTTGAAGGTAAAGTATTATTAGAAGGAAGCGCTAAGGAAATAGCAAATAGCAAGAAAGTTAAGGAAGTGTATTTAGGTGAGAGCTTTAGTTTCTAGACTATGCAAATTCGTCATTGCGAGCGACTTGCAGATGTTGTTGCATGGATTGTTTTATGTCATTCCCGCCTACGTGGGAATGACATCGAGTAGGTTTTCCGAGCCATGCAACAAGGCTCTTTTGCAGGAATGACATAAGAGCCATGTAATAATATTCAAAACAGTTTTCTATGCAAATTAACAAAGAAATTTTTAGGGCTTATGATATAAGAGGCAATAGCCTTAAAGATTTAACGGAAGAAGTAGCTTATAAAATCGGCTTTGGTTTTGCCGAGATGACTATAACGAAAGATAACGATAAAATCTGTGTCGGTTTAGACGGTCGGCTTAGCTCCCCTACCCTTTGTAAAGCTTTAGAACTAGGATTAACTAATGTAGGGGCTGAAATCATAAATATTGGCGTAGTTCCAACGCCGGTTTTATATTTTGCCGATAAACACTTTACGCCCGCCGGTAGTATTATGGTCACGGGGTCACACAATCCTCGTGACGATAACGGCTTTAAAATACTACAAAACGGTAAACCTTTTTTCGGTGATCAGATACAGGAGTTATTGACTAAGATTTTGGATAACTACTCCAATACCACACCACCATCCCCTTATGTCATTCCTGCGAAAGCAGGAATCCATAATATACAATCTAAATACCTAAAACGTATTTTAGATGGAATAAACATTAATCCAAAATTAAAAGTAGCTTGGGATTGCGGCAATGGAGCAACCGGCGATATTGTTGAAGAACTTAAAAAGCATCTCTCAAACAAGAATATAATCATACATAGTAAGATTGACGGGAATTTTCCAAGCCATCATCCTGATCCTACAAATCCTGCTAATTTGCAGGAGCTAATAAAAGTGGTTAAAGAACAAAATTGTGACCTTGGTATAGCTTTTGACGGTGACGGTGATAGAATCGGCATTATAAGCTCAAGCGGTAAAATATTATTTGGTGATCAAATTTTATGCATTTTTGCTGAGGATATTTTAAAGGAAAATCCAAACGCAACTATAATAGTTGATGTAAAAGTCAGCCAATTTATAGTCGCTAAAATAAAATCATATGGAGGACATCCTATAATATGGCGAACAGGTCATCCTTTTATTAAAAGCAAAATGCTTGAGACAAAGGCTTTACTCGCTGGCGAAATGAGCGGGCATATATTCTTTGCCGATAAATATTTTGGTTTTGACGATGCAATTTATGCAGGTCTTAGATTTTTAGATTTACTTAGTAGATCAAGTAAAACTCTAGATGAGATAATAGAAGATGTACCGAAAAGCTATAGTACACCGGAAATTAAAATTTTTGTTCCTTCAGAGTTAAAATCACAAATTATTAAAGAGATTAAAGAAAAATCATTAGAAGAGAAAATAGAGTTTAATGATATAGACGGTGTACGGGTAAATACTGTAAATGGTTGGTGGCTCTTGCGTAGCTCTAATACCGAATCTATTATAGTTGCAAGGGCTGAATCAGATAGTAAGAATGGTTTAGAGGAAATAATCACTATAATTAATAAATATCTTGAAAAATATGGGTTATTAATTAATTATTAAAACATTATTGCTTTCTAAAATATTATTTTATATATTTTTCTTACATTAAATTAATATAAAGAAAAATAATATGTTAAAAATCTCAGATATCAATCACTCATTTGTTGATACTAAATTAGTTACAATAACGCCAATAGGTGCAAATACATTAAATATTAACATTGAGGCACCATTAGTAATAAAACATAAAGACCTTGAGCCTACTGATAATCCTCGCATTTTTAAACTTAACAGTGACATAGCCGCATCTAACGGTTTAAATAGTCTGACCATTGACTACAGTGATGC
Source organism: Rickettsia rhipicephali str. 3-7-female6-CWPP (assembly GCF_000284075.1). Classification (GTDB taxonomy): domain Bacteria; phylum Pseudomonadota; class Alphaproteobacteria; order Rickettsiales; family Rickettsiaceae; genus Rickettsia; species Rickettsia rickettsii. The sequence goes on along the minus strand of NC_017042.1, from coordinate 722,930 downwards.
AGGCTTATTTAGTGGTCCAACTATTAGTTATGACAACAAACTTGGTACAATAACATTTAGTGGACCGGCAGATAGTAATGCTAATACTGAGACTTTAGGAAATACTATTAATACTGATGAAACCGTTTAAGGGTATGAGGTCACATTCCTGCGAGGCATTGTTACATGGATAGGTTTTTCCGTCATTGCGAGGAGTTGCGTTAGCAACGACGTGGCAATCTCATAAGATAATATAAAAAAACTCCTGAGATTGCCACGCCAGCATAAATGCTGGCTCGAAATGACGATACAAGTTCGTATTTATTAGTTAAACCAGTGACAAAGAAAGAAATATACTCAAATGATTTGGAGAATGGGAATGTAAAACGAGGAGCGAGTACGCACAGCCTATATTTAATAGGTGATCCGAAGTTTTGCAGAAACAATTCTTCAAAGCAGAAGAGTATAATTATATTATGCGGGCCGACTGCTAGCGGGAAGTCTTATTTAGGTCATGAACTGGCTAAAGCTTATAACGGCGAAATCATTAATATCGACTCAATGCAGGTTTATAAGGAAATTCCTATTATTACCGCCTCCCCTCCGAAAAGCTACAAAACTGAAATCTTGTATCACTTATATAACTTCTTATCAATGACAGAAGATTTCTCGGTAATAAAATATCTAAAACTTGCGACAGAAAAAATAAAAGAAATAACCGACAGGGGTAAGCTACCTATATTAATAGGTGGAACAGGTTTATATATCAATTCTTTAGTTTTTGGCTATAATAATATTCCTGATATATCAGAAGATTTACGAGAACAGGTAAGAAACTTACATGCTAAAATAGGCAATATAGAATTATGGGGTAAATTAGAGAAGCTTGACCCGCTTGCTGCTTCTAAAATAAACCAAAATGATACTCAGCGTTTAATTAGAGCTTATGAAGTATTCATGCAAACCAGTACATCTATTTTTTCTTTTCAAACTTTGCCAAAAGAACCAATCTTACCTGATTTTAATTTCAAAATTATTTTCTTAAATCCTGAGCGAAAATTTTTATATAAAACATGTGATGAGCGTTTAGATAAGATATTTAAAGAAGGGGCAATTGACGAAATAGCTTTAATAAAAAAGCAATTTGCTCCTAAAGATTATATGAATTGGAAAGCTGTAGGGATAAAAGAAATTTTAGCTTATTTAAACGGCAATCTCACTTTAGATGAGGCTTTAAATGCAGCTCAAATACGCACCCGTCAGTATGCTAAAAGACAAGTTACTTGGTTTAAAAATCAGATACAAGATAAAATCACATTGGAATATGCTAACCAAGAAGAATTTACTCAAACTTTAAAAAAACCTTTTAAAACTATATAGCTTATCTACGTATTTCTTCTTTCTTTTTATTATTGGAAATAGGAGTAATGGAAAGTGTATTTGTCTTAGACCCTACAACTACAATATTAATCTTACTATTTAAATTTGAGACGATACTTTGTGCTTCTTTTAATACATCAGCTGGAACTTTATTTTCTAATTCTGGTTTCTTATCAGATTTTTGATTAAAATAACCAACTCCCGCTTTAACAGTATTTGTTTAATAATATTCAGTGCTTGCCCTTCTTTCCAAACTAAACTATCTATACTAGTAGCAACATTAATATATTTTTTATTTTCAATATTTTCTAAGCTTTGAATCAGCTTATCCGGTTGATTGAGCATAGGTGTGAGTATACTATATAATTCTTTCTTATCGAGCTTATTTATACCTGGTACATTTTTTAAAGTTTTATCTAAAATACCTGTAAATATTTCCTTATTATCGTTTAAATATTTTTTGATCTCGGGATTATCTTTAGTTAACATTACCAAGTCTTTAGCTATTCCCGTATAATCACCTTTAACAAATCCATCAAAAACCTTTTTTAATGATTCAGGATTATCAAGTAATATAGGCATTACATTCGTAAGTTTTGTAGTATCTTTTGTTTCTAGTCCATAATTTTCAAGCTGCTGTTTTATAGTGTGGCTATTTTTTTCATCTTGCTCTAAAATGCCTTTAATTAAATTATCGAATAACCCCTCTTTACTTTGCTCTACTAATATATTTTTAACTTAAATGAAGGTTCATTAAAAGCAGTAATTACACGGCTTGTTACGGCCATATCATCACCTTTATTTATATCTGTAATAATAGCATGTGCAATTGCCGGTTTTGACATAATTTCACCTACTATATACTAAGCATTTGTTTATCGAAATTATATTCTTTCGTCATGCTTTGTATATTCGGAGTATTTTCAATAATAGCTGAGGCAATATCTGGTAAGACTGTTTTATTATCAGCAAAAAAACTTTTTAATTTATCGTCACCCGCTACCATTTCTAAAGATTTCTCAAGAGCCACCATTACTCCTTGATTTGCATTCAGAGTATCAAAAATCTCTTTTGTCTCAGGCATTTTATTTAATAAAGTAGGAATAATATCTAAAATTTTAAGATCAATTTTGTAGGTTTCAAAATGTTCTTTTAAGAAAGGTTTAGCTTGTTCTTTTGCTTCTTCTAAGAAATTTTCAATAATTATTTGTTTTTCAGGAGATAACTTATTAAATCTTTTTAGAGTATTAGGATTGTTTATATTTTTAGCCAGCTCTTGGTTTAAACTTAGGATGTTCATTAAATATTTTTATAACTTTTGCATATGTGTAATTACTTTGAGGTTTTTGTAATATATCATCAAAAGCTTTTATATAGTCGCTTGGAAGTATTTCAGTTATGTAATTCGCAATATCGTTACCTTTTTCATTAAAAAATTTTAAGCAATTTTTATCCGTGGATAACATTTCTAATTTTTTAGAAGTTACTTTATATTATAGTCCGGTACTTCTTGCTTTATCTCAAGTGCAATTTCTTGAAGGCTTTTAAGTACAGCATCATTTTTAAAACATTCTTTTAATGTTGTAAGACCCTTGTGATCTAGAAAACTACCTTCTTGAAATTCTCTAAAACCTGCTTTTGCTAAGATTTGTCCTATTTTTGGTAAATCATCGGCATGCTTTTTTAGAAAATCCTATATTTCGGATTTTTCAAGAACAGCTTTTTGAAACTTTGAATCAAGATATATATCAGAGAAGCTTGCAAGTTTAACAAGATTATAACTATTTATGGAATTAGTCAAGGCAAACTTCGCACCTTTTAATAATGCTCCTATACTAAACTGGTAATATTTTTTTCTTTGGAGATGCAAGGTCATAAATAAAGCTTGTCAATGCCTTGTCTGCATCAGGAGAAGATAATGTCCTTTTAACAGTTTTATTAAAATTCTTTAATTTAATATCTTTAATGGGATTTGTCACTGCCATAAAAATAATGAAATATATTTAATTATAAACATTAAATTATCTTAAAATTGATTCAAAGAAATAAATTAAGCACTACTTAAATATTTTAATTTATATTACATAATATGGTAATTAAATTAATTTGATCTAAGATTTATGGGGTTATCTGTTGTGTATTTTTTTACTTTTTGTAGGTAATGATGCGTAAGTATGTGATTTATCGTGATTATCTACTATACGCACCTTACTATCTAAATTTGAAACTATATTTTTTGCTTCTTTTAAAATATTTAATTTATTAATATTTTCAAACTCATTTTTAAAGTTATCTTTTAACTGTTCATTGAAGATTTCTTTTGGTAAATAAATTCCACCGGTAATAGTGCCTACCCCAGTATATTTAGATTTAGAATTTAAAGTAGAGGAAATATTACTTGCTAACTTTTCTAGATTTTGTGGCTCTAAAAAATTATTTATATTATCCGGATTTTCTTTAGAATATTCAGAAACGATAGGTTTTAACATCTGATTTATCATGTAAAAATCTTCACCTCTATTATCACCTTTATCAAAAAGTTTTTGTGATATTTTTTCGCTTAAAATATTTGCCAATAAATTACTCTTAATATTTTGTTTATTTGCAATATTTTCATATAAAGGGTTCAATATTTGTAATGGAGAATTTACATGATTTGTAATATGTTTATATTGATTTGTTTTAGGAGTAGCTAGGTTAGTAACCATATTCATAGGTAGTGAATTTAGTTTTTCTATAATATAGTCTTTAATCGTTTGATTTTCTTCATATAATCTTTTTACTTGTTGAGCAATTTTTTGTTTACTAAGTACATTTCTTTTTCCTTCAGCTTGTATTTGTAAAAATACTTTATCAATTGCCTTATCAATTAACTTTGCTTGTTGTTCTTTAATTAGTTTAGGTACTAAAGGAGGGATAGCCTTATCAAGATTGTAAGTATCAGTAAGTAGCATTAAATTATCAGGTAATTTAGCCTCTGCTAAATTAATATTTTTAAAATTACAATCTTTGAAAGAAGTTACTTTAGTTAAATCTGCATTTTTTAATGATACGCCTGAGAAGTCGATATTAGATAAATTACCTACTAATATAGCTCCCTCTAAGCTGAATTTTCCATTTTGTATTTTATGTAAATTATTTCTAAGAGTAATTTCATCTATAGTTTTATCTTTAAAATCTTGTGATGGACTAAATACGTCTTTTACTTTTGCAGTAGCATAGCTAAAACCTGCTTTTATAATATTCGGCAATTGCCCTTCCAAATAATTTGTTTTTTGAGCTAGATTATATATAGCACTAGCAGCCCCACGATAATTACTTTTTTCAACCTCTTCTATAACTTTAACTAATTCATTAGGATGGTTTAACATTGATGGAAGTACATTATATAATTCTTGCTTATCAAGGTTATTTATACCTGGTATGTCTACTAAAGTTTTATCTAAAATACTTGCAAATATTTCTCTATTATTGTTTAAATATTTTTTAATTTCAGGATTGTCTTTAGTTAAAGCTATTAACTCTTTTACCATTCCCGTATAATCACCTTTAATAAAATCTCGAAAAACCTTTTTAAATGATTCAGATTTATCAAGTAATATAGGCATTATGCTCGTTAGCTTTGTAACATCACTCGCTTCCAGACCATAATTTATAAGTTGTTGTTTTATAGTTTGGCTATTTTTTGCATCTTGTTCTAAAACTCCTGTAATTAAATTATCAAATAGACCTTCTTTACTTTGCTCTACTAATATATCTTTTAATTTAAATGAAGGATCACTAAGGGTGGAGATTATATTACCGGTTAAACTCATATAATCACCTTTATTTAAGTCTGCAATAATCTCATGAGCAATTTCCGGTTTTGACATAACTTCGCCTACAATACTAAGCATTTGTTTATCAAAATTATATTCTTTTGTTATGCTTTGTACGCTAGGAGTATTTTCAATAATACCTAAAGCAATATTTGGTAAGATTGTTTTATTATTAGCAAAAAAACTTTTTAATTTATCATCACCAGCTACCATTTCTAAGGATTTCTCAAGAGATATCATTACACCTTGATTTGGAGCATTAAGAGTATCAAAAATCTCTTTTGTCTCAGGCATTTTATTTAATAAAGTAGGAATAATATCTAAAATTTTAAGATCAATTTTGTAGGTTTCAAAATGTTCTTTTAAGAAAGGTTTAGCTTGTTCTTTTGCTTCTTCTAAGAAATTTTCAATAATTATTTGTTTTTCAGGAGATAACTTATTAAATCTTTTTAGAGTATTAGGATTGTTTATATTTTTAGCCAGTTCTTGCTTAAAATCAGGATGTTCATTAAATATTTTTAATAAATTTTTCTTTTCGGGTTTTTGTAATATATCATCAAAAGTTTTTATATAATCGCTTGGAAGTATTTCAGTTGCTCCTGTACGTATGTATTTCGTAATATCTTCACTCTTTTCGTTAAAGAATTTTTGGAAGTTTTTATCGGTAACCAGCATATCTAAAGTTCTAGAAGTCACTTTATTCCAGTCTGGTAGCTCTTGCTTTACTTCAACTGCAATTTCTTGAAGTGTTTTAAGTACTTGTTCATTTTTAAAACATTCTTTTAGTATTGCGAGTCCCTTTTTATCTAAAGCACTCTTATCTTGAAATTCTCTAAAGCCCGCATTTGCCAAGATTTGACCTATTTTAGGCAAATCATCCGAATGTTTTTTTAAAAATTCCCATATTGGAGATTTTTTAAGAAGTGATTTTTGAAATTCCGGATCAAGATATATCTTAGAAGAGTTAGCAAGCTTAACAAGATTATAAGTATTTACAGGATTAGTTAAAATAAATCTTGCTCCGAGTAACATCGTTCTTAAGCTTATACTCTTTGAAGATGATAAGTCCTTAATTGCACTCTTTAGTACTTTATTAGCTTTAGAAGAAGATAAAACTTTTTCTATAACTTTTTGATAGTTTTTATTATTTATAACAGCCATAAAATTACTCGAAATTTTTAAAAATACAGATCAGGTATTTTTAATTTTTTGTTATTGTTGTTGTAAATATGTATACTTCGACACAACATGTTCAGCATCCGAGGACTTACAAAGACATGGCTACCAATTTTTCAAGTTTGGTGTCCATCTCAGTGAATACTTCTTCCCATGAACCGGTAGTCGCTGCTTTTGAATATTCAGTTGCTCTATTTTCAAAAAAGTTCGTATGTTCGACTCCGTTTAGCATTTCATCAAGCCAAGGAAGGGGGTTATGATTTACCAAATATACATCTTTGAGTCCTAGCTGCATTAAACGACGATCGGCAATATAACGAATATATTGTCTTACTTCATATGCCGTTAATCCCTCAATACCGCCAACTTCAAAAGCAAGTTCAATAAAGGCATCTTCAAAATGCACAATAGTCGTACAAGCTTCATAAATACGTTTACGTAAAGTTTCCGTCCAAACTTCAGGGTTTTCTCTTACAAAAGTCTTAAACAGAGTAATAATTGAGTTAGTATGAAGTGTTTCATCACGCACTGACCAAGCAATAATCTGTCCCATACCTTTCATTTTATTAAAACGAGGGAAATTAAGCATGATCGCAAAAGAAGCAAATAGCTGTAATCCTTCAGTAAAAGCTCCAAATACTGCGAGTGTAGTTGCTATATCTTCTTTAGCATCCACTCCAAATTGCTGCATATAATCATACTTGTCTTTCATTTCCTTATATTTAAGAAATGCTGAATATTCTACTTCCGGCATACCTACCGTATCAAGTAAATGTGAATATGCTGCAATATGTACCGTTTCCATATTAGAAAATGCCGATAACATCATTAATATTTCAGTCGGTTTAAATACTCGTGAATAATGCTTCATATAGCAATTATTCACTTCAATATCTGCCTGTGTAAAAAAACGAAATATTTGTGTTAATAGATGTTTTTCCCCTGGAGTTAAGTTATATTTCCAATCTTTAACATCGTCGGCAAGTGGTACTTCTTCCGGCAGCCAATGAATTTTTTGTTGAGTGTGCCAAGCTTCATATGCCCATGGATATGAAAACGGTTTATAAATTGGACTTGCATCAAGTAGTGACATAATTTTTCTATTTCTTCTTTTGAAAGCTTAGTATATTTAATTATTTTCTCTATCGGTTCATTATCCGATAACATTTCTTTTGCTATTTCTGTATTTACTTCTAGTTTCTCCAACTTCAATACCCTCAGCTTTCCCCTCATTATATTTACTTTTTTGATTTAACTCTTCCGTTTGAGCAGCAAGCATCGCTTTAATATAATTATTATATTCTGCTTCGCTCCAGTTAAATTATTCAATAGTTTTATAGACTGATAATACTATTTCATCTTTTGTATGTTGCGGAGGTTCTTTTGCTCTATCGAATTTAGCCATCATATATAATCAATCATCTTCTAAGAGTTCCAACTCATCTGCTTCTTTGGTAAATTTGTCTAATTCAACAAATACGTAAGACAAGCATTTAAGTTGATGCTGACCGTTGCCGACATTAATAGTTTGATGGATAGCTAATACATTCTTTTCCCTAGGACAATGCCTGAATTCCAGAAGTAATCACTACCATTACTACAGGAGCTAGATCAGCATATTCTTTTCCTCTTTTTAATTGCAAAGAAAATGCTATACAACTGTAAAATTGTACTCTTGCTAAAAAAGCATCGGCATAGCCGTTTTGCATCTCAACAATATAAATATTGCCGGAGTTATCTCTAACTTTTATGTCTACTATACTCCTTTTATTCTGCCCTAAATCCGGTACTTGTTCGTTTGAAATATATTCAAGGTCGATAATCCAACTCTTCAGGTAACCTCATAATATTATTGAGAAAGCTTAGTAACCTTGTTTTATCCGTAAACAATTTTTTAAATGCTACATCATTTGTTGGATCTAAATATCTTTGCATAGTTATATTATACTTACTGACAAGCTAAGCATTCTTCGTAGTTACCGACTTCTGCTAACTTATCGTTTTGTTCCTCTAAATCTTTAAAATCGGCCTTTAATACGTCATGCGAGACCTTATCGGCTCGTTGTATTGATGTCGATCTACAGTAATATAAACTTTTTACTCCTTTTTTCCAGGCTTTAAAATGAATATTATTTAAATATTTCTTACTAACATTCCCCGGTAAAAAGATGTTTAAAGATTGTGCTTGCGTAATGTAAGGAATACGATCGCTTGCCAGTTCAATTAGCCAATTCTGATCAATTTCGTAAGCGGTTTTGAAAACCTGTTTTTCTTCTTCGGATAAAAATGTTAAATGTTGTACTGATCCTTCATGTGTTGCAATCGAAGACCAAACTTGATCATTATTAAATCCTTTTTCCTCTAATAACTTTTCTAAATGTTTGTTACGCACGTTAAAAGAACCGGTTAAAGTCTTTTGTACAAAGCTATTAGCAGCAAATGGCTCTATTCCGGGTGAGGCATTACCTGCTATTACCGAAATTGAGGCGGTAGGTGCTATTGCGGTTTTATTGCTAAATCGTTCATTACTTCCTGCATCTAGAGCATCAGGACATGCTCCTTTTTCTTTACCGATTTCTATTGAGGCTTTATCAGCTTCAGCAGATATATATTCAAATATTTTTTTATTCCAAACTTTTGCCATAACCGATTCTATCGGTACTTTTTTCATTTGCAAAAATGAGTGGAAGCCCATTACGCCAAGTCCAACGCTTCGCTCACGTAAAGCCGAATATTTAGCTCTTGCCATAGTATCCGGTGCTTTATTAATAAAGTCTTCTAAAACATTATCAAGGAACAACATAATAGAATGGATAAATTCTTTATCATCTTTCCACTCTTCGTAATACTCTAAATTTAAAGAGGAAAGGCAGCAAACAGCAGTTCTTGACTGTCCTAGATGGTCAATTCCCGTCGGCAATGTAATTTCGCTACAAAGATTAGACATTTTAACTTGAAGCCCTAATTTTTTATGATGCTCAGGGATAGATTTATTAACACTATCGATAAATAACAAGTAAGGCTCACCTGTTTCTATTCTAGTAGTTAGTAACTTAACCCATAAATCTCTTGCTCTAACTTTATTTACGACTTTTTTGGTAGCAGGACTAACAAGGTCAAAATCCGTATTGTTTTCAACTGCTTTCATAAATTTATCGGTTATAGCTATACCGTGATGAATATTAAGAGCTTTACGGTTAACATCCCCACCTGTCGGACGTCTTATATCGATAAATTCTTCAATTTCAGGGTGATTAATAGGCAAATATACAGCCGATGAACCTCGTCTAATAGAACCTTGCGAAATAGCAAGAGTCATAGAATCCATTACTTTAATAAACGGTATAATACCGGATGAATGACCTTTATCACGAATCCCTTCATTAATAGCACGAACATTACCCCAATAACTGCCAATCCCGCCACCGCGTGCAGCAAGCCAAACATTTTCTGTCCATAAATTTACTATATCGTCTAAGCTATCATCGGTCTCATTCAAAAAGCATGAAATAGGAAGCCCCCTATCCGTTCCGCCGTTACTTAAGATTGGTGTTGCTGGCATAAACCACATTTTACTCATATATTCATATAACTTCTGAGCATGCTGTTTATTTTCGGCATAATAACTAGAAACTCTTGCAAATAAATCTTGAAAATCCTCACCTTTCATAAGATATCGATCTCGCAGAATAGCTTTACCGAAAGGAGTAAGTAAATTGTTATGGTTGTTGTTTATAGTTATTTGAAATTTATTTTTTTTAAGCGTGCTCATTATAGGTACTAATGGGGTTGTAGGCGTTATTTATAATACTTATTTTGAAAAAATGACACCATATTCAGTGTATAGAATCTTCACCTAAGTAGACACGAGAATAATAATTTATTCAATATAAATATTTATTTTTTTTTAGATTTTTGACTTGACACAAATCACTCTTGATTACTATATAACGTGAGTTTCGTATTAATAAAGGCGTTGTATAGCTGATAATCACTAGGTTACGAGTGTATTAATAATACTGTTTTTGTTATAAAATTAGTGAGAAAACACACGTTTTGAATTAAGGTTTGAATTAAGGTAGTGTCTTTACAGTATTAGAAAAAAGTTTATAGGTTATTGAAAAATAATATAAAGAGCAATAACCTATGATATGAGCATAGATTTTATAGAAATATTTTGCTACGTCGATTTGCAAGAATTAGATAAGCATACAAATTCAATTACTCAAAATAACAACAAATCTGGTCCAAAAAGTAGACTGCATAGAAGTGAGGTAATAACGATTATAATAGGTTACTGACAGTCATCTTATGATTGTTTTAAAAACTATTATCTGAAACAGATATGGATTCATCATCAAAGAGATTTTCAGTTAGTAAGCTTATAGCCAATTTATAAAAATAATAGGTCCACATTTACCACTATTAGTATTAATATTAAATTCTATTTTGGATCAGTGTGACGGACTATCTATTTGTAGATTCAAGTAGTATAGAGGTATGCAAGAAATATCGTATTTCAATGCATAAAGTGTTTGCTGGTATAGCAGCACGTGGTGCAACAACAAAAGGTTGGTTCTATGGACTCAAACTACATTTAATAATTAATAGAGCTGGTGGTATAAGTTAAAGCATCTTTTAGTCCTGGTAATAAGGATGATAGAAAACAGCTAGAATTGATGATAAAAAATCTTTTTGGTAAAATATTTGGAGATCGTGATTATATTTCACAAAAATTATTTCAACAACTTTTAGAGCAAGGAGTTTTTATAGTAACTAGAGTAAAGAAAAATATGAAAAATAAGCTTATGTCTATGTTGGATAAAATATTATTGCTTAAAAGATCATTGATAGAATCTGTTTTTAGCAAAATATTTCTATAAAATCTATGCTCATATCATAGGTTATTGCTCTTTATATTATTTTTCAATAACCTATAAACTTTTTTCTAATACTGTAAAGACACTACCTTAATTCAAACCTTAATTCAAAACGTGTGTTTTCTCACTAATTTTATAACAAAAACAGTATTATTAATACACTCGTAACCTAGTGATTATCAGCTATACAACGCCTTTATTAATACGAAACTCGCGTTATATAGAATAGTTTTTACAAAAATTATGCTTTCTTAATGCACAAGCAGTCTTATCTTGCGGAAGTAAGACAACGTTGCGTGGTTCCCGGTTGCATTTTCGCGTAGACATAAGTTTAAGGATCGATTCCATCTTTGTCATCTCACGATCAAGTCACAGCGTAACAGAAAGAAAACCGATCCATGCAACAAGACCTTATCTATGCGGGAATAACGTTAAAGACATTCTCCATCATTCGTATTAAGACCTATCGGTGTAACCTCATCCTTATATTCAACAATAAACGATGCAACAAACGTGGTGTGTCGGCTACTATCCAATCAACTTCTACAACATAATATCCTGGCTCTCTATCTGGAAAAGTTACTTCAATCATTTTAGAAGGAGCTAATGTATGATCCCAGTAAGGAAATTTATAAGAAAGTTCACTATAAATTTCTTCTAAATCATCGTGTTTCAGTCTATTTTCAAAGGTAAACTCTGCCTTTGTCATTTGCACTATATAAATAACCGCGAGTTTTATGTGACGCAGTATAATCCCATTCTATTGTAAGTTTTTTCTCACCCTCTAATGGTATAGCACAGTTTATCCAGTAAAACGTTGGATCTTTTAATTCCGCTCTTATTTCTTCATTAGTAGCATTTACCCAATCTGTATCATCTGTACGCCCACAATTAAGAATATGCCCATCTAGTGGTAGCGGTTCCCCTGCGACATCATTTCCAAAACGCTCATCACTCCCTTTCCCTGTTTCAAATTCGTTCAGTTTCCACTCTTCATCTATTAGCTTCTTATCTACACAAACTTTTCCCATTGTGTAAAGCGGGAATATTATTCGACCATGTTTTGGAGTTGGTTGATTGTGTTGTTCTTCATTTTTCATAAATTCGACCTTTATTTAAGTTAAAAATATTTTAAGTAACTACACAATACTAAATGTAGTTATAGTAATATAAAACTTAAATTGTTTTCGATATTATAATAAAAATACAGCTTCATAATACCGGACAGTAATGTCTAGCACCCTAGGAGTCAATCCATGCAAACAACAAAGTTAGAGCCTAGGCTGAAGAATTTTGATTTTAAAGATTTTTTATTATATAGCTATGGCTGGGTTACGGTAATAGTGTCTTGAAACGTGCCGGCAGCAACAAGAGGTTGTGACGGCAGGCGTGCATATACGGTATGGTTTTTTGTGACCGGTTCAAGACCTAGTGTATAGCTATCGGTAAATGTTACAGTACTACTAGTACCGTTACCGAGGATTTGAGTAAAACCGGCATCTTTATACAAATTATAATTCAGCTTACGTACCCCATTAATCATATTGTTTCATCTAAACCTTCAATACTCACTGTACTATCAAATACTGTCATTTCAATGCTTTTAATTATTTTAATATTAAAGTCTAATAATACCGCTGATTTTGTTTTTGGAGCCACTTGCAAAGCAATTTCTTCAAACTCTGTATTAAGAGGTAGATTTGCATCGTCTAGTCTTATTTCGGAAGGAACATACGGTGTTAAGTTAAGGTACAAGCATTTTACCTTTATCATCGGTATCACCTGCTAATAGATTATTATTATAAACTCCGACATTCTTTAAACTATTTACTTTAATCAAAGCAAGACCTCCGTTAATCGGTCTTGTCGCATAATAGCTTTTATCAATAGAGAAAATTCCTCTTTTGATACTAAACTATTTCATTATTTCGGTATCATGTTTCTGCAGATAAACTCCAATATCATTATTTTTACCGTTACGGTTAACTTGTACATTGTAATCTATATACACCGTTTTCATTGAAATAATTGAGTTCCTCTACTCCGGCTAAATAATTAATATCATCATTTGGACTAAGAATCACATCATAGTTTAAATATACCCCACTAATAAGTTGAGTATCGACGTTCTTTTCTTCATAGGACCCACCTGAAGCATCAAATGATTGAGGTTGCATTTTTTCCGTTGGAAAAGTAATATTTAAATCTAAATTCTCAAAGTTTAAATCATATTTAATATTTAGTACCCTCAAGCAAATCTAAATTAATATATGCAGTATCATGATAATTCACTAAACCCTGCTTAAGATAATCTTCTTGAACATCAAAATGTTCTATATCTTCAAGAGGAATTAAATAATGACCTTGAGCGTTTTGCACTATAGTCGGCAATATATCGGTTTCGGTATAATTAACTTTTAACGAAACAATCAATTCACTCTCACCCGCAATTTTATTAGCGCTATTCTCAAATTCTACTACTAGAGGTCATTGGGGCAATAACCCTAACTCCTTATCCTCATGTACGTTTGTATCCGCTGCGATTCAAGGCGAAGTATCGCCAAGAGATTCAGAGATAACTCCATCTGCAAAACTCACCGGTATAAAAAAATAATACATATAAAAACCGATATTATGGTATTTAAAAAGCACATTGCTTTAATTTATTTAGTTTTAAAGATTTTTAACCTGATATTGTTATAGGTATACTATGCTGAACAACAAGATCTACGGTAGAGGTAACACTATTCTCTAACTTCACTCTACGAGGTAATTCTTTTATAAAAATTCTATAGTCTTTTGCTTTAGTAGAATAATTCTGCGTGTTTTGTAAAGCTACCCGTATCAATTGTATTTGACCGTCATGTAAGGTAAATGTTACCGGAGTTGCCACTAAATCTTTAGTTTCTTTATATTCTTCTATACCATCTTTATATGTACGCTTTACAAGAATTAATTGAAACTTTTTAGGTGCATAATCATTATTTTGCACCGTCATAGTTGCTATTTTATTACCTTTGTTTATCTCTATATTGACAAGTACGATAGTGGCACTGGCAAAAGAATTAAAAGTCAAGAATATAGATAGGATAGGTAGAAATCTTAAAAAATATTTTTTCATAATATCAATATGCCACGGTTACTGTAATTATATCATTATAAGTATCGGAAGGAACATTTGCTCCTTGAGGTATTTTGCCGTATATTGTGAGTGTTTGATCTAGTCCTGTTCCAATTACGCCAGTCACTTGATTGATTTCCCCAATTCTGCGTTCTCTCCCTGCATTGGAGTAAAGATTATAAGGTAAATAACTAGTAGTGTTAACAAGACCAGTCATTTTACGGGTACTAGTTGTAGCAGCAGGCGCGGTACCGGCATTTAAGTACACTTTATTATAATTGTATTTGTTTGCAGAGCATCGGCAGTTGGAACATACGTACCGAAAGCTAAAGGAGTAGCCGTAGCTATACAAGACAGTAAAACCGTCGCACTAACAAGGAAAAAAGCATTAGCGGAGGAAGCAAAACTATTGCCCGTACTTATAGTTAAGATAATAAAACCGATAATATTTCGTAGAATCTTAATTTTCATAATTTATAATAAAAATAATTAATTTCTATTATTAATCTTTTGCAAAGTTTAACGATTTTACAAGGCTAGTTTAAGAAATGGTTATATTTAAATATGAATTAATGATATTTTTCCCACAGAATTTGTTTTGGTTATTTTTTACATTAAAATATAATGAATATAACCCAAATTAACTATAAATAGAAATATAATTGACCACTTTATTTGACTATTATTAGTATAATAATACTTTTATTTTTTAAATGACTATTAAAATAGCAATCAGTCAATTTAAATCTCATTGCCTTGCAATAATAGAAAAATTACAAACAGATAAAGAATCTATTATAATTACCAAAAGAGATAAGGAAGTAGCACAAATATTACCTATAAATACTAAAAAAATCTCATTATTCGGTATGCTAAAAAAACAAAGCCGAGATAAAAAGCGGATATATTAGAACCAGTAGAAGATAAAGTGGAATGCAGCACAACCTTTAAATGCATCTCGTCTAGTATAATATCCGACAATTTTTAAAAATCCCCCTCCGAAAGTGTTGGATTTCTGTAAATATACTCACATAACCATTGATTATTTCCTCAATATCCAATAAAATACTTTTTAAAATTTAAATATAAAAAGTATGTATAATATATGTATAATACTGATGTTGTAATAATAGGCGCCGGTCCGGTTGGATTATTTGCAGTTTTTCAAGCAGGAATGCTTGGCATGAAATGTCATGTTATTGATGCACAAGAAGTTATCGGCGGTCAGTGTATTACCCTATATCCTGAAAAGCCTATTTACGATATACCAGCATATCCTAAAATTGCAGCAGAAGAGCTAATAAAACAGTTAGAACTTCAAGCAGCTCCTTTTAACCCTATATATCATTTAAATCAGCAAGCTATAGAGCTAAATAAACAAGATGATTTTTTTGAAATTAAAACCTCAAAAAACACTCTTATTAAAAGCAAAGTTATTATTATTGCAGCAGGAGCAGGTTCATTCGGTCCAAACAAACCGCCCCTTGCGAATATTGAAGATTTTGAAAGCAAGTCGGTTTTTTATTTCATCAATGATAAAAGCAAATTTGCGGGTAAAAATATAGTTATAGCAGGCGGCGGGGATTCGGCTGTTGACTGGGCTATTTTTCTTTCAGATATTGCAAATAAAATATATTTAGTACATAGGCGGGAGAAATTTACGGCAGCTCCTGAAAGCGTAAGGCAATTAAGGCATATTGCAGAAACCGAGAAAATCGAGTTAGTAACCGGTTATCAATTAAATGCTTTAGATGGTAATAATGCTGAACTTCAATCGGTTATAGTTAAAGATTTACACAATAATACTCGCAAATTGGATGCCAATATATTACTACCTTTTTTTGGTTTAAAACAAGATTTAGGTAGCTTAGCAAATTGGGGTTTAAATGTTAAGCTTCACCATATTGAAGTAGACTCTTCCTATTATCAAACTAATATAGAAGGTATTTACGCCATTGGCGATATTGCTCATTATGGCGGTAAGCTTAAGCTGATTCTTACGGGTTTTGCTGAAGCGACAAGCAGTCTTCATCATGCTTATAGTAGAGTATTTGACGGCAAGGCTCTACATTTTGAGTATTCTACTACCAAATACGGGGAAAAGAAGTAAGAGCGTTACTAAATCAAGAGATCGTCATTGCGAGCAACCGTAGAGAGCGTGACAATCTCACGAAACAATAACAAACTCCTGAGATTGCTTCGTCAATTACTTACGTAATTTCCTAGCAATGACGTTAAAACTGAACGGAGACAAAAATAAGAGTGAATAATATAATTGACGGTAAAGCATTAGCCAATGAGATACTAGCAGACTTAAAGCTAGAAATTCAAGAACTTACAAGCCAAACCAACGCTTCACCGAAGCTTGCTATAGTCCTAGTAGGCGATAATCCGGCAAGCATTATTTATGTAAGAAACAAAATAAAAAATGCACATAAAATAGGAATTTATACTTTATTAGTAAATCTATCTACTACTATTCATACTAATGATTTAATATCAAAAATCAATGAGTTAAACCTTGATAACGAGATTTCAGGAATTATAGTTCAGCTTCCTTTGCCAAGCTCCATAGATAAAAATAAAATTTTATCGGCAGTATCACCTTCTAAAGATATCGATGGTTTCCACCCTTTAAATGTCGGTTACTTACATAGCGGGATTAGTCAAAACTTTATTCCCTGCACTGCTCTTGGTTGTCTTGCAGTTATAAAAAAATACGAACCTAATTTAATCGGTAAAAACGTTGTAATTATTGGACGCTCAAATATAGTAGGAAAACCTTTAAGTGCTTTACTGTTAAAAGAAAATTGCAGCGTTACTATTTGTCATTCTAAGACACACAATTTAAGCTCTATTACTTCTAAAACCGATATTGTCGTTGCTGCAATAGGCTCACCTTTAAAATTAACTGCAGAATATTTTAATCCTAAATCTATAGTAATTGATGTAGGCATTAATAGAATTAGCGGCAATAAAATTATCGGTGATGTTGATTTTGAAAATGTTCAGTCTAAAGTAAAATATATTACTCCCGTCCCAGGCGGCATCGGACCTATGACTATTGCGTTTTTACTTAAAAATACGGTTAAAGCATTTAAGGATTCCTTATATACTCTTGATAAGTGAAAAGTAGATAGACGAAGTTTAATTTGAAACACTTGCAAGTTCTACATAATTTCTTACATTATCTTGCATATATTCTAAATCTTGATCGGTTAAATATCTAACAAATTTTGCAGGGTATCCCATTCATAATTCTTGAGATTTAATTATCTTCTTTGGCGGGATAAGACTTCCTGCAGCAATAAAAGCATATTCTTCTATTACTGCATACTCCATTATCGTAGCACTCATACCGATAAAAGCATTATTATGTATTGTACAGGCTGAATAAGAGAGAGATGACCGATAGTTATATTATCGCCTATTTCTACCGGTCCGTTAAATCTTGAAGTATGAATTACACTACCGTCTTGTACGTTAGTATTATTTCCTATTTTTATTGATTCAACGTCGCCTCTAAGAACCGTATTAAACCAAATGTTTGAATTACTACCTATTTCAACATCTCCTATTAAAGAGCTGCTTTCGGCAATATATGCACTTTTATCGATTCTTGGCGTAACTCCTTTGTAAGGGATAATGAGCATTAATTATAATCTACCCAAGAAATATTACCGTCTTTACGATAATAAACTATATTGATACGATCATTATTTATATTTTTAAATACTACTGCGGGTAAATCTTCTAAATCCATTTTCATTACCGCTTCTTTTACTGATAATTTTAATATTTCTACAGGCTTTTCAGCTATAATTGCCGGATTATCATTATCTTCGGCGTTAGAGGTTTCACTATCAGATTGCGGATTAATAATATATTTGGTACCTTCGTAAGCAATTTCTGATATTTTTACTTTACCCGCATGATGATTTTTGAATTTTGATTTATATTTTCTAAGCTGTTTTTCTAGTTTTGACATAGCTTTATCAAAAGCTACATATATATCGCTACAACTATCATTACTTTTAACTATATTATGTTTACCTGAGCCATATTTTACTATAATATCACATTTAAAGTTAATTCCCTCTTTTGAAAAATGTATATCTATATTTATTATATCGGTAAAATATTTTTTAACGACTTGCGTAGCCCTCTCTTTTGAATATTCTTGTAAATTATTACCGATAGAAATATGTTGACCTGAAACTGAAATAATCATAAATAACCTTTATAATCTGAAATAATTAATATATAGGCGTTACTAAGTAACACCTATACAATTAATTTATATTTAGAGTGATTTCAAGTTTTATTACAAATTAATTTATTTAAACTTTAGCCGTAGAGTTTAGGACGCTTATCCTTATTTTGTTGCGATTCAATTAGTTTTTCAGCAGTCTTTCTTACATAATTAGGCTCAATGCCGATTTCTAAGCAGGTAGCATTAAAATTTTCATTATTTTCAAAAAGCCATTTTTTAGCGTTATATTCTGCTTTTGTTGCCTCTTTCTTGGTAGAAGTATTAGTTGCATCATTATTGCCTGCATAATAATAGCACTTCTAAGAGCAATATCGGTATAGGATTATAAAGTTTAACACACTCAAAAGGAGTAGTTAATTTAATGACATATGGTTTAGTCATATAAAACCTCTAATAATTATTAATAAAGTAAGATTTGGTTAATATAAATGTAACCAATAGGTTTTTCTTTTTTAACAAAGTCCTTAAAAAGTATAATAATTTTCAAGGCTTCAACTAGTAGTGACTAATTTGAATTAATAGAGATATCTAGTAATTATAATATTAGGAATAAGCTATAAAATCTAAACGTTAGGTTCTGTATATTTTTTGATAAAATACGATATTTTACTCTTGCAGAAATAGAAGAATTGTTATATACATTGTTATCTTTTATGTATACTCAAATGATTTCAAGAATTGAATTTTATTTTGAGAGGTGAGCACCCGCAGCCTATACTTAATAGATGAGGATGCGAATCCTTAATAAAATGAAAGAGCAATTCTTAAAAGCAGAAGAGTATATAAGGGGGTGTAGCTCAGTTGGTTAGAGCATCTGCCTGTCACGCAGAAGGTCGCGGGTTCGAGTCCCGTCACTCTCGCCAAGCCCTTTCAGGGTTTCGGGATTTCCCGTCGTTTTCTAAAAAATCCATATGCTCCTTTTATTCGCCTTTTGTTTTAATTGTTATATTAAACTATTTTAAATTCCGAATTTTAAATATTATAAAAAACTAACTTTGTATATTCCTTAAAGCAACCTCAACTCATTTATTCGCACTTTTAGTTAAATTTCTATTGTATTCTTAAAACTTCTTATTATGATTCTATCTATAAGCTCATTTTGAACAAAATATTAAAATTTATAGAATTTAATAAGAATGTAATTATGTTTAGATGGTTTCAACCCTCAAATCAAGAATTAATAAGAACTATACAGCAAGAAAATACCGCAGAAGCACAAAAATTAATTGCCGCAATGGATATTACTGAATTAAGTAAAGTTAGGGATATTTATATTAGCAGGGCTATTTGCAGCATCCGTACCTATATTTTGAGTTACATTACCGTCACCTATAAAATTCAATGTACCGCCTACACCGCCGGTGCTAAGTACTGCTCCATTTGCGCCTACGATACCTGTTACCGTTCCATCACCTGCAAATATTAACTTACCGCTTCCATCTCCGGCAGTAGTTGTCACTGCTCCGGTTAGCGTAACCCCATCTGCTAAAGCTAAGATAGAGCCATTCTTATTTAAAGCTACGGGAGCAAATACATTAGCTGAGAACGTAATAGGGTTTGCTCCGATATTTACGAGTTTTAAGCTGCTGCCGTTAGCTCCAATCGTACCGTTAACATTACCGCTTTGTATTGTCAGTGTTCCTTGGTTATTTGCAGAGGTCGTAACTGAACCAGTCACACTATTTGCTATTAACTCACCATCTGCTCTAAATAATATGTTACCACCCACTCCTAGGTCTAAAGCTTGGTTAAATGTTACCTACTCCGTACTTATTCATACTAAGTAACTTCGTAAATACCGTATTATCGACTACGACATCACCTGCTCCGTCTACTATGAAATTCTTAAGGCGATGGGTATTATTATGCCCTATAATAAATAAGGTCCACCGTTATTTGCTATAGTTAGGTATTTTGTGATTGCTCCTATTCTCACTATTCCATATTCATCATTGTCAGATTTGTTTAAATTATTATATATAGTATTCACTAAATCTAATTCTGAATTTGGTCCTTCAAATATTACCGTAACCGCTGTTATATCGTCATCTAAATTAAGTACGGGCGTATTACTTTGTAAATTAATATTAGTAGCTTTTAATATTGTAGAATTAAGTTAAAGGAATTTTTCAATGACAGTTGGAAAGCAGAAAGATAAACTAAGCTGTTTTGTCTTTTATTGTAGGCATGGATTTTACTACCTCGGATAAGCCGCTTTGAGTAGCTGCCGCAGTAGTAGCAGCATTACTGTGTCACCCCCATGGGGTCCATAAAAACAATAAAAAATACTAAAATTATTAGTATTTTTAACTGGATCCTGTGATGACAGAGGTGAAATTGATCCACGCAACAATATAGTCAATTCAGCCCAATTTAGTGACAAGCGTAAGGAAGAAAGCCTATAAATAATAGGCGAGTTCAAGATAGTCAGGAATTAAGCAAGAAAAATCGCATTTTGATTGAAAAGTCAAAAAGAATTACTTTACTATAGCTTGCATTAATTTAATATAATATATGTTATTTTTTAACAAATCTCTATTTATTTATCGGTGTTTCTACCAAAGCATGCTTAAGTACTTGATCAATATTTGATACAGATATAATTTCTAGGCTTTCTTTTATATTCGGCGGCATATCTTTCAAATCTTTGACATTCTCTTCAGGAATCAACACGGTTTTAATACCTCCCCTACTTGCAGCAAGTAACTTCTCTTTAAGACCACCTATAGGTAAAACATTGCCTCTTAAAGTAATTTCACCGGTCATTGCTACAGTACGATGTACGGGTATTTTAGTCATCAACGAAACAATAGTCGTAAACAAAGCACAGCCAGCAGACGGTCCATCTTTTGGGATAGCCCCGGCCGGTACGTGAATGTGAATATCAAAATCTTTATAATTGTCGTACCTTAATCCAAAATTTGTTGCTCTGCTTCTAAAACAACTATAGGCAGCCATTGCCGATTCTTTCATAACATCACCGAGTTTCCCGGTGGTCTTTATTTCACCTTTCCCTGGAAATGCTAAAGCCTCTATAGTTAAAAGCTCTCCGCCTACTTCAGTGTAAGCCAGTCCCGTGGTACTTCCTATTTGATCTTCTTTCTCGGCAAGCCCGAAATTATATTTCTTAACTCCTAAAAATTCTTCAAGATTATTACTATCTATGGCGATATGCTTAACACTTTTATCTGCTAAAATCTGCTTTAATGCTTTTCTAGTTAATGCCCCTATTTCACGCTCTAAAGCTCTTACACCTGATTCCTTGGTATAATATCTAATTAAATCCAAAATTGCCGTCTCGGATATAGTAATTTCATCTTTTTTGATTTTATGCATTTTAAATTGTTTTGGAACTAAATAATTTCTGGCAATTTGGAGCTTTGCTTCCTCTACATAACCGGAAATATATATTTTTTCCATTCTATCACTTAAAGCTCTAGGTACATCATGAGAGTTAGCAGTAGCAATAAATATTACATTTGATAGATCATATTCTACTTCTAGATAATGATCAACAAAGTGACTATTCTGCTCAGGGTCTAATACCTCAAGCAAAGCGGATGCCGGATCACCTCTAAAATCAGAACTCATTTTATCGATTTCATCAAGCAGCATTACAGGATTACTAGTCTTAACTTTCTTAAGTTGACCTAAAATTTTACCGGGCATTGATCCAAGGTAAGTTTTTCTATGCCCTCTGATTTCTGCTTCGTCTCTAACACCACCGAGCGCAAGTTTAGTATATTTTCTGCCCATTCCTTCGGCAATAGATTTTACAAGTGAAGTTTTACCGACCCCTGGCGGACCTATTAAACATAATATAGGTCCTCTAATTTTACTTGAACGCTGTAATACCGCTAAATATTCTATAATTCGTTCTTTAACTTTTTCGAGTCCAAAATGGTCACGATTTAAAATTTGCTCTGCTTGGTTAATATCTATTTTGCTATTATCATACTTACCCCAAGGCAGGCTAAGCAATGTCTCAAGATAGTTACGCGTTACTCCCGACTCCGCTGACATTTGATTCATGGTACGGAGTTTCTTAAGTTCAGCCTCAGCTTTTTCTTTTGCTTCTTTTGATAATTTTAAACTTTTAATTTTTTTCTCAATATCGGCAAGTTCTGATTTATCTTCATCAAGCTCTTTTTGAATAGCTTTCATTTGTTCGTGCAGATAATAATCACGCTGCGTTTTTTCGATTTGCTTTCTTACTCTTTGCTGCAATGCCTGCTCGGTTTCTGAATTTATTATATTGGAAGTAAGCGTACTAATAACCGTAGTGATACGCTTAAAAGGACTAGTTTCTTCTAATAAATGCTGTTTTGCCTCAAGTGAAGTTATCAAATGTGAGGCTAATATATTTATAATATTTATGAAATTAGTGCTATTACTTATTGCTTTATTGATAGTTTCAATAATTTCTGCATTAACTTTCTTATCATTAATCGCATATTTACTAAATAGTTGTACTGCATTATCAACGAGTGAACGCATGTTATTAACGTCCAATATTTCTTCATCCGGAATAATTTCGTAATTTGCTTCAAAAGCTTCCTCGCCTTTGATATTGCTTAGCTTTACTCTTGCTACTGCTTCTATTAAGATTTTTGCCGTATTATTAGGCAGCTTCACTATTTGGATAATCTTGGCAAGTATAGCTGTGTTATAAAGTTCGTGTGTACTAGGGTTTTCTTGATCAAATTTTTTCTGTAAAGTTACTAAAATATATTTACTATTATCTTCTTCGGAAATGGTAGTATGAGAGAGTGCTTGCAGCGATTTTTGCCTACCCACAAAAATAGGAGCAATTACTCCCGGGAATACTACTATATCTCTCAGTGCCATTAACGGAAGGGATTTTTTATTCATCAATTAAAACCTTTTAAAATTTCTAATTATTAACTATATAATATAGTATCAACCTGATTTCAAGCTACCATTATTAATTATATTTATGAATTTATTATTACAACCTCCTCAAAATGTAGCAGCCGCACATAATAGAATAAAACAATATCTACATTTAACTCCGATCGTTCACTCTGAAATCTTAAATGAGATGCTCGGTCATGAGATTTTTTTTAAGGTTGAATCATTACAAAAAACCGGTGCATTTAAAGTTAGAGGCGTGTTAAATCATTTACTAGAATTAAAAGAGCAAGGAAAATTACCTGATAAAATAGTCGGTTATAGTACGGGTAACCATGGAATCGGTCTTGCTTATGCGAGTAAATTATTCGGTATTAAAACAAGGATTTATTTACCGTTAAATACTTCAAAAGTAAAACAGCAAGCAGCTCTTTATTACGGCGGTGAAGTTATATATACATATACTCGACAAGAAGCGGAAGAAAAAGCAAAAGAAGATAAAAGGCAAGGATTTTACTATATGCATCCTTCCGATAGTGATTTTACAATAGCAGGAGCAGGCACGTTATGCTATGAAGCATTACAGCAGCTAGGTTTTAGTCCTGATGCTATTTTTGCCTCTTGCGGCGGCGGTGGTTTAATTTCCGGCGCATATCTTGCCAAGGAATTAATATCACCAACAAGCTTGTTAATAGGTTCAGAACCTGTAAATGCCAATGATGCTTATTTATCTGTTAAAGATAATAAAACATATAAATTTAACTATGCTCCGAATACTATTGCGGACGGTCTTAAAACCTTGAGTGTATCAGCTCGTACATTTGAATATCTGAAAAAACTTGATGATTTTTATTTAGCAGAAGAATATGAAATATGTTACTGGACGGCGTGGCTTACTCATTTACTTAAAGTAATATGCGAGCCGTCAAGTAGTATAAATATGGTTTCAGTGGTAAATTTTTTAAAAACACAATCCAAACCTCAAAAATTACTAGTACTAATCTCAGGCGGTAATATCGATCCTATTCTTTATAATGAATTATGGAAAGAGGAGTATTTAAGCATCTCACCTAAATCTTTATGTTCTGATGTCATTTCTGCGAAAGCAGCAATCTAGTAACCTTTAATGTCATACCGCGACTTGATCACGGTATCTTAGGACTCAGCTGGTGATACAAGACCCCGTGGTCACGCCACGGGGTAACAATAAAAAATCTAGATTCCCGCTTTCGCGGGAATGAAATAGAAGCAATGTAACAAAGTCTCCTCACAATGATGAAGTTATATTAAAATTTAACCCTTTCTTCTTACTGCTTCTTGATTTTTAGTAGAAGTATTAGGAGTGATTTGCGGAGGTTTTATATTAGAACTTCTTAGTTTTATTGAATCTTCAAATATGGTTTTATCAAATGCTATTGGATTGATTTTTCTGAGTTCCGCTAAATTAAAATTATTAACTTGTTGCGGTTGAACTATAATAGGCTCACCCGTAACAGGAATTAAATTTTTAAATTCAGGATTAGTTGCTAATTTATCTTTATTTTCATTTAAAAATTTTGTTAGACCTGCAGTAATTTCAGGATTTGTTAAAGCGTTTGAAAAGATTTTATCATTAATTGTCTTCACTACATATCTATCACTCAGAGTAATATATTTATCTACAACTTTTCCTAATCTTTCTTCCAAATAGTTTCTACCTGTAAATATCTGCTTAAATTTTTCCCATAAAGAAGTACCTCTATCATTAATATCTTTTAATTCAGTGGCTATTTTAGTACTATTTTCCGTTAGATAAGTAGAATCTAATTTATTTAATTCCCTTATTATTTCAGGATTCTTTATGCCTGATGAGTTAGTAATTATAATAGTTTGTTCTAATTGCTTACTAATTTTATGATTTTGTTCTAATCTATTACTAATCTGCTGCACCGTATAAGTGGCTGCCTTTTGTAATGCCTTAAATTCCACTTGAGATAATTGATTTACTCTTGGGATAAACTGCTTACTATCTTCATTAAATTTCTGGTTTTTATCTCCTTGAATAATAAATTTTTCATATTTCTCAAGTTTGTCTGGAGTGTTTTTAGGATCTTGTTTTAAGATTTCTATAGCTTGATCTTTTACAGCCTGTGCATATTGCTCTTTAGGTATAGACTTTCCGCTTACGGCTATTAATGCTTCTTTAGTTGCTCTTATAGGATTGGCAAAGATTTCTTCTTCATCTTCTATACCCATCAATGATAATTCATCAAAAGGTCCTCCTTTATTTAGAGGAAGTACAAAACCCTTAAGTGCTGCTTCAGCCCTTGCGACATCAAACTTTAGCTTATCTGCTGCACTAGGTATTAGTTTTGTATCTTGTCCTAAATTGATATGCAAGTTATCTACTAATTTTTGTATATCTTTATTTTCTACAACTTCACTAATAATTTTACTGGCAAGTACTTCAAGCGTACTAGTGATATATTCTTCAGATTGTAAATATTGTTGAATAGGATCGGGAGTAACAATATTTTTATTCAAAGTATCTAATCTACTATCTACGTTTTTTATATCCACTATTTTAGCTTTTACTGCAGCCAATATCTCAGTCACTTCATCGTTTTTTTTAATAGTATTATCTATATTAGTTATAATCTTTACCATATAATACTCATTATTAAGTTATTTGATATAATGAACTAAAATTATCAAACTTTTTAAAAATTCGCAACTATATTATCATATAAATCACTACTTACTACGCCCTGACTGTTGCCCACTCTCTCTACTTTTATTAAGGTTTTCAACATGAGATATAGGGGTTGTGATATAGAAGACTTATATAGCCTTGGGATATTGTTTTATTTTGCTTTACAATATTTGGTGATTGTTTTTCTCTTTGTAGTTCTTCCGACAAATTTTTCGTTTCTATATGTAGACTATTACTTTTTTCAAAGTTAGCAAATGCTTTATCTATACTTTTTTGAGCATAATCCGTACCGGTAAAAACTGCTACTATTCTTTGCCATAGCTTAGGTTTGGTTACTCTTTGTAATTCTAATGCTATACTTTCTCCCCATCCATGTTCCGTAAATATCCAGGATTTAACTCTGCTAATACTCTTTTAGTACCGTTAACAAGTGCAGGATTGCTGCTCTCAAGTAATGGGGCAAAATTCTTGATAATTTCTTTACCTTGCTCTATCATTTTTTCAGGCGGTAGTTTACTTATCGCTGGTAATATAAAGTTTTAATTATATTATAGGCTCATTTACTCCTAACTCATTAATAGACGATAAAGCTTTTGCTTCTTTTTCATTTGTTTGAAAAGTAATTTTAAAAAATTCAGCTATTTTTAATGCTGCTTGTGTTAATGTTGCTACTTGTTTTGGATCATTAATTTGCTCTTGTTTATCAAGTTTAGGAGTAGTATTTTTAGTAAGAAATTTTCTGTAGTTACCTAATGTTGTTTCTGAAACATTTTCTTTAAGGTTATCTAATGTTTTATCTATTAATTTCTCTCTATATTGTTCTTTAGATATTGTTTGGTTAGCTAATTCTAACATAACTTTTTTTAATGGTTTTTTAATATCCATCACTTCATCTTCGCTTAAACCATTACGTTTTTCGTCGTTCATCTGCTCTACTTGAGACTTACTTAAATCTATGGCAAAACCTTTTCAAGCAGCTGCATTTTTAGCATTTGCAACACTATATTTTCCTTTTTCCTCTTCCGACGAAATTAATTTAGTTACTTCATCATGAGTGTTATATATAGTGTCAGTTAAAGATTGAACTACATCATTTGGTAAATAATTAGTACTAAAAGGAGCAAACTGCGATTCTATTGCAGTAAAAATATTTTGTCTAGTAGCGGCAACATAGTTAAGAGGAGCAGCAGTATCTTTAAAAAATTTAATTTGAGTATTAAATTTACTATCAATACTACTTCTTATATTGTCTAAAAATTTATTATATAATTCTTCTGTAACGCGAGTTTCGTATTAATAAAGCCTGACGATTTCCTTCAGGTTTATTAGCATCTTTAGCCATATCACTTCCTCTATTAATTATTATTAATTAAATTAAAGAATGCAAACCAATTTAAAATTTATGAATGAAAATTAATTAAAACTTATAAAAAGAATTGTATTTTTTCATAGAAGAGGTCCTGATCGTAATTTCATCAGGGATTTCGGTTATGAATCTTGAAGGGTAAGAACGGACTATTTCATAAAATATTTTTCTGCTTTCAGCATGAGTAATGTAGAGGTCTTTTTTGGCTCTCGTAATGCCGACATAAGCAATGCGGCGTTCTTCTTCTAAGCCTTTTTCGCCGTCTTCGTCTAGAGATCTTTGAGACGGAAATACACCCTCTTCCCAGCCCGGTAAAAATACCACGTCAAACTCAAGCCCTTTAGCTGCGTGCAGGGTCATTATAGTAACAGAGCCACCGTAATTGGTTTCAAGCACTTCATTTTCCATAACTAAACTTGAATGTTCGATAAAATCATGAACATCGTTAAATTCAGCAATAGCTCTAAGCATTTCGTTAATATTTTCGATTCTACCTAAGGCTTCTTCGGTTTTTTCTTCTTGAAGCATTTCAAGATAACCGGAATCATCAAGTATTGTTTTAACTACGTTTATTGGAGCATCTATACTAAATCTTTCGTACCAATTATCGATTTTAGTAACCAAATCTTTTAGAGTTTCATATGATTTTGCTTTAATCTCACCTATTTCTAGCATTTCTTTAATGGCTGCGAAATTAGAAATATTTCGCTCAAGTGCATAGACTCTAATTTTATTTAAGCTAGCTGCACCTATTGCCCTTTTCGGCACATTTATAATACGCTCAAGTGCTAGATTGTCATTTTGATTCAAAGATATACGGATATAAGCAAGCACGTCTCTTATTTCCATACGTTCATAGAACCGCAAACCGCCTATAATTTTATAAGGCATAGCACTATTTATAAACGCTTCCTCAAAACTTCTTGTTTGAAATCCGGCTCGTACTAATATTGCAATATTGCCGGCATTATACCGATCTTCTCGCACTAACTTATCTATTTCACCGGCTATATATCTTGCTTCTTCTTTATCACTCCAACAAGAGATAATTTTTATCTTTTCACCGCTTTCCCTATCCGTCCATAACGTTTTACCGTGACGGTTTTTATTATTATTGATAACATTGGAAGCAGCAGCAAGTATTGGCAAAGTTGATCTATAATTCTGCTCTAATTTAATAATTGTTGCACCTGCAAAATCTTTTTCAAAACGTAATATATTCCCGACTTCTGCTCCTCGCCAACCATAAATAGATTGATCATCATCCCCTACACAGCAAATATTTTTATATAAACTTGCGAGTATTCTTGCCCATAAATACTGGACAACGTTAGTGTCTTGATATTCATCGATTAAAATATATCGATATTTTTCTTGGTAATATCTTAGTATTTCAGGGTTTTTAATAAAAAGCTCATTATTATAAAGTAGCAAATCTCCAAAATCTAAAACATTAGAAATAAGTAAATTTTTCTGATATTCTTCGTATACAAGTTTTGCAACCCTCTGCAGCGGTAAATTAGTATCTGATACTGATAGTTTAGTTGGTAATAATCCTTGATCTTTCCATCTAGAAATTATGATATGTATTAATTTAGGAGCATATTTTTTAGTATCAATATCTTTTAGCTTTACTATATCTTTCACTAGTTTTAATTGATCATCATGACTAATAATAGTAAATCTATTATTTAAACCAAGATTTAAATGCTCAATCTGGTCACGTAATATCCTAGCTGCCATTGAGTGGAAAGTGCCTATATTAAGACCATAGCAATTAATTAGACTATTAACTCTTTCAGCCATTTCTTTAGCAGCTTTATTAGTAAAAGTAACGGCTAGAATATTTTGAGGTGAGGCTAAATTTTGGTGAATAATATTAGCTATTCTTGAGGTAAGTACCTTTGTTTTACCTGTCCCTGCACCTGCAAGCAATAAAAGCGGTCCTTCAGTGTGAAGAACTGCTTTTTGCTGCTCTGAATTTAATGTATGTATGAAATCTTGATTTTGCATTTGTTTTAAGGATGTTGTACTATGGCTCTACTATGTCATTCCCACAAAAGCGAGAATCCAGTAAAACATATAAAAACTTGTTTTTATATGTTTATTTTGTCAAAAATATGTATTTTGTATAAATATTAAAGTTATTTTTTCTAGATTCCCGCCTTCGCGGGAATGACACTAAAGCATTAAAATATCACCTTATTCTTCTTAGATTTTTAATAATATACGAAATAGTAATTATCGGACTACAAATAATTATTTTAAATAACCTAAAATAAGAGCTTAAATTTCTATCTTCAATAAACCAATTATATAAATCATTTATAGGTTTAATCTCAGCAGGAATAATATATTGATCTTTAAATAATTCTTTTAAAACTCTTTTTGCCTGTTTTGCTTCTACTTTACGCTCTATTGTTAAGCTTTGATCATGTACTCGGTAGAAATATAAAGATTCCGGTATATGAGCAAATTTCGTAACAAGCCCAAACCTTAGCCAATATTCATAATCATCCACTAACTGCATATTTTCATTATATCCACCTACTTGCCTTGCTAAATCGGCTCTATATAAGAAACATGCACCAACGCAATCTCTAATCGGTAAAAACTCAGGAGGTTCTTGATAAAGTCTTATTCCTACTTTACCGTGGTCATCGATCAAAGTATAATCAGTATATACAAGCCCTATCTCAGGTGAATTATCAAGTATCTTAACCATTTTTTCTAAAGCATTTTCATGGAAAAGATTATCATCTGAAGTCCAAGTAAAATACTCCCCCTGGGCCTCTTTAAAAGCAATATTAAGACTTGCCGGTAATCTTTTATTGGTCTCATTTACTATTACCTTAATACGTGAATCCTGCTCTGCATATGTCCTAGCTACTATAACGCTATTATCTTTTGAGCAATCATCAATAATAATAAGCTCAAAGTCTTTAAAGCTTTGATTAAGGCAACTCTCAATAGCAAAAGGTAATAGCTTCTTTCTATTATAAACTGGTAAAACTATTGAGATTTTTGGAAGATTACTATGCATGTCCTCCTAACATATCAAGAGTATTAAACTATTAATTATATTTTCTATTAGTTCTGATTCTTCAGATTTACATCCATCTTCAAGGATTAATAATATATTGCTTAAAGCATTATTAAGCATTTTGGGTATTATAGTATTTTGCTCTTCAAACCTTTTAATTAGTTGCATCAAAGGATCAACATATTCAATTGTTAACGATTCTTTATATTGATCTAATAGCTCGGCAAGACAATCAGATACTGCCCATAACAAAAGATCAGCTCCTTCATTATCTATTAAATCAAATACTTCATAAATTTTTTCAATTTGTACTTCAATATTATCTACAAGTACTGGTATAATTTTTACTATTTATTACTTAGATTATTATATTTTCTATGTCATTCCCGCGAAAGCGGGAATCCAGAAAAAATAATCTTAATACTGCTACAAAGAATTATATTTTTTATATTCTTTACTAGATTCCTGCTTTCGCAGGAATGACATAAAAGGAACCGTGCGGGCATTCTTAATTCTGTAAATTTATATATTTCGTATTTAGATATTCAAATATCCCTTCAAATGAGCCTTCAACTCCAAAACCTGAAGCTTTACGTCCTGCAAAAGGTGCTTTTGCATTTGCAGGTAACGGGTCGTTAATCGATACCATACCAAAATCAAGCTTAGACGCTATCATTTGTACCACAGATATATTATTTGAATATAACATATCCTTGCAAGCCGTATTCGGTATTATTTGCACGTTCTATTACTTCATCCAAATCTTTAAATTTATAACAAGCAACTACCGGACCGAATATTTCTGTTCTAAAGATATCCATATTATCCAAACAGTCAATAATAATAGTAGGCTCAATAAAATTATCAACAGCTTTACCGCCGCAAATTAATTTAGCTCCTTTACTTTGTGCATCAGCGAGTAACTTTTGTATTTTTGTTATGGCAGCAGAATTAATTAACGGACCTACATCCGATTCCTTATCAAATCCGTCACCGGCTTTAAACTTAGTAAATTTAGCCTTTAGAATTTCTATAAATTTTTCATATATAGATTCTTCTATAAATATTCTGTTAGGTGAAGTACAAGACTGTCCACTATTTCTAGTTTTAGCGATTACTAAATCACTTACTACTTTTTCTAAATTATTATCTGCCGTTATAATGAAAGGAGCATTGCCGCCAAGTTCCAAAGATAAACGTTTTAGAGTATTTGCGGCATTTTGATATAGAATTTTACCGACATTTGTAGAGCCGGTAAATGATAATTTCCGAAGCCTAAAATCTTCACAAAAAGCCTTACCTATAATATCTGAACTACCTGTAATTACATTAAATACTCCGGCAGGCAAACCGGCATCGCATGCAAATTTCGCAAGTACTAAAGCTGATAGAGGCGTAAGACTTGACGGTTTTAATATAACGCTGCAACCCGCAGCTATTGCAGGTACTACCTTGCGAGTAATCATTGCATTTGGAAAATTCCAAGGAGTTATAGCAGCAGAAGGTCCTACAGGCTCATATTGCGTAACAATTTTATGAGTTTTACTATTACCGGGTTTGATAGTCGAATGAATATTATGTATAGCATATGTATACCAATCAATAAAAGAGGCTCCATATAAAATTTCTTTTTTTGATTCAGCAAGTACTTTACCCTGCTCTAGGGTTAATATATGACTTAACTCCTCAATATTTTCGATGACTAAATTATACCATCTTCTAAGAATCGCTATTCTCGCTTCAAATGAGCTTTGTGACCATGAAGAAAAACTAGTCACCGTATTATTAATCGCTGAATTAATCTCAGATAATCCCAAATTCGGAACTGTAGCAATTTCTTTTAAGGTCGCAGGATTAATAACGGATATTTGTTTCCCGAACTCTATAAATTCACCGTTTATATAATTCTTTCCCGTAATGTTTTTAAGTAAGTTCATATATTTCTCATTACCTGCGTGGATACTAAAATCGTCATTGCGAGCGAACATTGGCGTTATTGCATGGCTCTAAATAATTACCTTTAACTCCTTTAATATTTCCCCATGCATACTCAATAACCTCAGATGAAATATCAGAGTAATATTTTTTCTTAGGATTTATTAATTGTGACTCTAAAGAGATCACCGCTGAGAGAAATACTTTTCCTAAGTTATTTTAAATAACCGCCTTTATTAAGATTTATATTTGCTAACAGCCAACCATTTGAGTCATATCCATTAAAAATCCAATTCTGATGTAACATTGAGTCAAAAGTAAAATTTTTAAATATATTAGTAGTTGTAGGCTTATCAGTAGCTAACCTAATATCAGGAGCCTTTATCACTTGATCATATCTAACTCCGGTTATTTCTAGCTCTGTAAATTTTACACTTTGGCTATTTGGATAAAAATGATTTAAGTAAAATGTCTAACTAACAATTTCATAAGTAATGGATATGTATCAATATTTTGTTTTGGTGGTGGTTATTATTTATTATGTTCCAAGTCATTATATTTGTACCTAATTAAATTAATACACAATGACTATAATAAGTGTCTTACTGAATGCAACAATTTTTTATTAATTTTTATTAACTTATATGTTAATTTACAGCTAAAAAATCTAAATTATTTATTTAGAAATTTTTCAGCCTCAAGAGCCGCCATACAGCCTGTTCCTACAGCAGTTACTGCTTGTCTATAAATTTTATCCTGAACGTCACCAGCAGCAAAAACACCTTCTACACTAGTTCTAGTAGTGCCTGACTTCGTGATGATATAATTATCGTCATCCATTACAATTTGTCCGGTAAATAGCCCCGTATTCGGTGCATGCCCAATAGCTATAAATACACCGCTACAATTCAATAAACTAATCTCTTTGGTGTGAACATTTTGAATTTTAACTCCGGTAACAGATTTTGGTTTATTGCTACCTACAATCTCATCTACTACATGATCCCAAATTACTGATATTTTAGGATTTTTAAATAATCGATCCTGCAATATTTTCTCAGCTCTAAAACTATCTCTTCTATGCACTATAGTGACTTTGCTAGCATGATTGGTTAAGTATAAAGCTTCTTCTACTGCACTATTTCCTCCCCCTACTACAACTATTTCTTGATTCTTAAAAAAGAAACCATCGCAAGTAGCACATGCCGAAACACCAAAACCACGAAATTTCTGCTCTGAAGCTATACCAAGCCATTTTGCTTCCGCACCGGTACAAATTATTATGCTCTCCGCTTCATATTCATTTCCTGCTCCTGTAAATACTTTAAAAGGTCTTTTTGATAAATCCACCTTTTCTACATAATCACTAACAATTTCCGTACCGACATTTTTAGCCTGCATAGACATCTGCTCCATAAGCCAAGGTCCTTGCACCGTTTCCGCAAATCCTGGATAGTTCTCAACATCGGTGGTAATTGTAAGCTGCCCACCTGGCTGCATACCATTTATTAATATTGGTTTTAAAGCAGCTCTAGCTGTATAAATAGCGGCACTTAAGCCCGCAGGTCCTGAACCTATTATTAGTACTTTAGTAGTAATTTTCATAATTATTATTTATTAATTTAAATGATGCCTATGTCATTCATGCGAAAGCAGGAATCCAACAAAACATATAAAAAACAGTTTTTTTTATATGTTTATTTTATTAAATATGTAATTTTTGTCCCAAGATTAAGGTTATTTTTCTGGATTCCCGCTTCCGCGGGAATGACATCCTGAACGTTCGTACAACACAAGGTCACACAATCTAAGACTTCTTTTCTAACCAAGATTTGACATAGTTAATTTCTTCAGGGTTCATTAGAGAAGGAGCATGACCAGCATATTTTATTTCATAAAGATCAAAAATTTTTGTTTCTTTCATCTTTTTAATAGTAGATTTTGTTAAAATTTGAGATTTCATCCCATGAATTACTAATATTCTACATTTTATTTTATTCCATACAGACCATAGATTAATATCTTCCTGGTTACTAGCATTTTTCATTCCTTTTGTTATAGCAGGATCATAATTCATTTTATATTTTCCGCCGAATGTAGAAATTACACTATATTTTGTTAAATAATCCCAATCTTCTTCATCTTTAATACCGCTTTGTGCATAAATAAGTTTTAAATGCTCTTTTGCACTAGCCAAATCATCTAAGAGTATCGTTTTTTTAGCATAACCTCCAATTTTAATTAAAGGAGCAGCATCAATAAACGCCCCTATATCATTTAATATTAAGGCTTTAAAAATATTTTTATATTTACTGGCAAGTACCATACCTATAATACCGCCCATTGAAGTACCAAGCCAAATAGGATTTTTGATATTTAGCCTTTTTAAAAAAAATAACGTATCTTTAATATAAGTCGTATAGTTATAATGATTAGCTTTTTTAAAATTTTCGCTATCACTGCGACCGGGATAATTTATTGCAATTACTCTATAATTTTTACTCAACTCTTTAGCTATTTTATCAAAATCATGAGCATTTCTAGTTAAACCGTGAGCACATACTATTATATTTTTATTTTTAGGATCACCGAATTCCACATAAGAAATTTTATGTTTCGGTATATATTGAAGAGGTAATAAATTAATATAGGGACCAATTTTTATTGAATTAATTTTCATATGAACCTATTAATACCAATTTAGAATAAATTTTAAAAAAATCATTGTCATCATGTTATTAATTTAAGTCACTTAAAAATATACTGACCATGGTCGGCATATATATAACTACAAAAAGTAAAGATAAAAACACAGTAGCTGCAACTTTTTCAGGGTAAAATTTCTGTAAATTCGCTATAACTATAGTATTTGCTGCGAGTGGTGCCGTAGAAAGTAGTTTTAGGGCATTATAGTAATCATTGTTATACCATTTTGTTACAAAATGATCAAATATGATAAATAACCCTACTCCCAAAGGATAGAATAGAAATTTAGCAGCAAAAGTAGCAAGAGTAAATTTGATATCGACTTCAAATTTTTGTAGAGACGAAAGAGCAAGACCCACCATCACCATACCGAGTATCGAAAAAGAACCTTTCATATTATATATAAAATCATCTAAAAAATCCGGTAAAGTAAAACCGCAAAAACTAAATAAACATCCCAAGAAAAAAGCGTTTAAAATCGGTAATTTTACTACTTTTAATATACTATCGGTGGTATTAGCAAAGCTCCTCATACAAATATAAAAGCCGACGGAACATTCATAAATATTCACTCCTATAACAGCCATCATGTAAATACTTAATGTATAATCATCAAAAAGTGCTGCAGCTATAGGCAACATAAAATACCCGCCATTTGCCGTACCTGCAGACAAAGCTATAATATTACGTGTATGATCCTGCCAAAATTTACCAAAAAAATAATAAGAAAAGAGCGATAAGAGTGTTGCAATTACAAATGTTACGACCGTAACGCTTAATGCCGCAAGTGTTAAGGTTGTACTAGCAGGTATCGTAAAAAATACTATAGGCGATATAAAATAGAATAGTAACGACGAGATACTATCTCTTTCAACATTTGAATATTTACCTGCTAAAAATCCTATTACTACACTTAATAATACCGAAACGGTTTTAAAAAAAACTATACTAAAGATTATCATGTAATGAGCTAAAGATATAATTACTTATAATATATGAGGTTTTATTTTTTTTCACTAAATTTTGTAAAGATTTTTACTTCATCAGACCAAAATAAATTTCTAATTGAAATTTTAAAAATCTTATGTTATTTAAGGTGTCTAATGTAATATAAAATTTTCATATTATTTATGCAAAATCTATTATCCTTATTCATTATATTTTTTTGTTTAAATATCTATTCTAATCCTATGCCACTTGGTCTTGAATTAAATAAAACTACCAATATAGATCTAACAAAAAAATACAAAATCATCAATAAAGAACCTAATTATTGGCAAGGATATAATTATTATATAGAACCAAATACAAAAACTATATCTAAAGCTTTAGTGATATGTAATGATTTTAATGTAATAGAAGCCGTTATTTTTAACTATAGATCAAAATAAATTTGAAGAGTTTTACATTTTAAAAGATAAATATAGTTTAGAAGAAGAAAATGATAAAGTGGTTACTTTCAAGGATGGTGAATGTGTAATCATACTTGAATCTTCTGAATTAAATACCGAAATGGAACTTGTATATATAACAAACGGTTTTTATAAAGAATTGTTAAACAAACTAGATAAAGAAGAAAAATTAGAGCAAGAACAGATGAAGAGATTGCTGTAATACTTGATTGGTATTGCTCGCGTGGAGTCATATGTCATTCCTGCGAAAGCAGGAATCCAGCATAAAGCGAGATGAATCGAGCTTTTAATTTCAAAAATTTGCTGTATTTATACTTTTTTTTGAATTCCTGCTTTCGCAGGAATGACATAAGGAATAACACACGAAGCTACTTTGGAAATTATAGGCATATGTAAATTATATTTTTTTATCAAATCCAAAACTAATTTTAATGCTTCTCTTCCCTCTACTAGCTCTTTATATTCCTGTAAAAATTTCTTTTTATCGCTACTAATTCCAAGTTCATAACCAAATTTTGTATTACGTGAGCCTAACGAATAACAAGTAAGCACTAAATCGCCTACCACTCCCACTTCTAGTAAAATATCAGAATTTTTTTGCATACCACCTAAAGCTTGCGATAAAATAGCAATTTCTTTTAAGGCAGCTACTATAAGCGTTGCTCTTGCATTTTCGCCCTGCTTTCTTGCTAAATCAATTCCGCTTTTAATAGCAAAAATATTTTTTAAAGCTCCTGCTACCTGTAATGTTACAATATCGCTTGACACATTAGTAGTAAAAATTTTTGCACTTAGGTTATAAGCTATTTTATTTGCTATATCTATATCTAAACTTGCAATACTTGCCGAAGCAGGTAAATTTTTAGCAAGTTCTTTTGCTAGATTCGGACCTGCAAAAAACGCTGTAGGGCTATGCGGTAATAGAGTTTTTAACCTATCTGAAAATAATGCAGTAGGATTACGGGCAAAGCCTTTTGTTGCAATTAGAAGAGTATTGTCTTTAGAAATGCTGTGAGTTTTTAATAATTTTATTGAGTCATCAAAAGCGTAAGACGGCACTGCAATAATAATTAGTTCAAAATCCTTAATTATATCTAAGTTTGTAGTAGCCTGTAAATGAGCAGGT
This sequence comes from Rickettsia rhipicephali str. 3-7-female6-CWPP, assembly GCF_000284075.1. Lineage (GTDB taxonomy): Bacteria > Pseudomonadota > Alphaproteobacteria > Rickettsiales > Rickettsiaceae > Rickettsia > Rickettsia rickettsii. Next base: position 685,151 of record NC_017042.1, on the reverse strand, counting down.
AATTTAATATCCCCTAAATATTTTACGTTAGTTTTGTTATGTAAAATTTCCTTTGCTATTGCCTCATCACGTAAAAATAAAGTAACGTTATTACAGTTTTGTGCTGCTAAAGAAGCAAGGCTAGTACCGAAACTCCCTCCCCCATAAACCGCAATATTTTTAAATTTGTTCATGTGCTTATTTTTTCTTTGTCACTTGCAGGTTTGTAGGTATCGTTGCTTGGCTTGTTTATGTCATTCTCACGAAGGCGGGAATCCAGTAAAACCATATCAAACCTTGTTTTTATATGGTTTTTTTATCAAATATGTAATTTCTGTATCAATATTGAAGTTGTTTTTCTGGATTCCCGCTTCCGCAGGAATGTGACATCGAGCGAATTTCTTGAGCCATAAAACAATACCTACTCACAATAACAATTTCTCTACTCCACAGCTTTCTCAAGATTTACTATTATAACGGGTGACTTATTAATTTCTTGTTTTAAGGTTTTACGGATTGTTCCTTTTATTGCCTCGATTACTTGTTCATCCGACAATACTTTTTTAGCCTGTTTATTTTGAATAGTAACAAGTTCTTTAATGTCGTTTTTAATGAGGTTAACTAATGCCATATCCTCTTTCGGATCAAGCAGCCCGGGCATAGACAGCATTGGGTTTGCAGCAAGCAGTCCTTTTTTATCAATGACTACTGATGCTACCACGATACCTGACTCACGCATACGTCTTCTAGCTTTGAAAATCGGAGATTCAACGGGCAGCAAATAATTACCGTCAACAGCTAAATAACCGTTTTCAACCTTTGAAATTACTTTTGCATTATTAGGTTCAAGCAGTACTACACTACCGTTTTCAACCTCTACTGCCTGTTTTATGCCGTTTTTCTTAGCAAGCTTAACATGTTCATGAATATGTACAGGCTCACCGTGAACAGGTATACAAATATTCGGTCTAACTAGAGAATACATTTTTTGTAGCTCATCAATCGATGGATGTCCTGAAACATGTACAAAATGGTCTCGCTCAGTAATAACTTCTACACCGGCTTTAACAAATATATTAAATAGCCTGAATATTTTCTTTTCATTACCCGGAATAATTTTTGAAGAAAAAATCATTGTATCCTTAGGAACAAGCTTTATAGACGGGTGAGAATTACTAGCCAGTTTTGCGGTGGCAGCCATAGGCTCACCTTGACAACCGGTAGCAATTACTAATAATTCTTCTCTTCTAAATCTGCTAACATCACGTTCACTAATTAGAGGAGCAATATCTTTCAAATAGCCGCTTTCCTGCGCAGCAAGCATCATACGGTGTAAACTTCTACCGGTTAATACTACTTTTCTACCCGCAAGCCCTGCAGCATGAATTATTGTATCAAGCCGTGCTAAATTAGAGGCAAAGGTTGAAACTACTACCATTTGAAGACAACCGGCTATAATATCTACTAAACTTTTTCTAACATCCCCCTCAGAACCTGAGCTTCCTTTATTAAATACGTTAGTTGAATCACAAACAAGTGCAAGAACCCCTTCATCTCCGTAAGATTTTAAAAACTCCTCATCGGCTTTTTTCCCAAGTATCGGATCGTTATCAAATTTCCAATCTCCCGTATGTAAAATATTACCTGCATCCGTACGGATCATAATTGCTTGCATTTCAGGAGCCGAGTGAGTCAGTGGCACCATCTCTAAGGAAAAAGGATCTAGATTTATTTTACTACCGGGTTTTACTTCATGAATTTTTATATTTTTAGCAAAATCATATTCATTTAAACGAAATTTTAAAAAATTTGCTGTAAAAGTAGTAGTATAAATAGGACATTTAAGGCTATTCCATAAATATTGGACTCCACCTAAATGATCCTCGTGAGCATGAGTTAAAATCAGACCTACTATATCTTTTTTATATTTCTCAATAAAGCTGCTATCAGCAATTATCATATCAACACCGGGTAAATAATCATCGGCAAAACCGCTACCACAATCAATCATTAACCATTTACCTTGATAATGGTAAAGATTAAGATTCATACCTATTTCATTAGATCCCCCTAGCGGTACAAATAGCAGATCATTTTTATGCTTTTTGATGTTGAATGATGACATAATTTAACTTAATATTTATTTTATTACTTTATTCTTATAACTTATTATTAGTTAAGCGTCTATATATTAAAAAAGAAATTCATATAATGAATATAAATAAAATAGCATTGATTTATAACAAAAATTCCAAACATTTAGCTATTATAGAGGAAATAAAAAAACTCTATAATTATTGTAAAATAGAGGAAGCGGAGGTAATTATCGTAATAGGCGGGGATGGAGAATTACTACATAATATTCACCGCTATATGCATCTTAATATACCTTTTTACGGAGTTAATTTAGGAAGCCTCGGCTTTTTAATGAATCCTTTAGATACCAAAAATTTATTACAAAATATACATGAAAGTACGGTTTCTATCCTAAATCCTCTTCTTATGCAAGTCGAAGATACGAGCGGTCAAATATATACGGCACTTGCTATTAACGAAGTATCGATATTTCGCAAAACTAATCAAGCTGCTAAATTTAGAATAGACGTAAACAGGATAGAGAGAATGAGCGAATTAGTGGCAGACGGAGCTTTAGTTGCAACACCTGCCGGAAGTAGTGCTTATAATTTATCTGCTGGCGGTCCTATTTTACCGCTTGAGTCAAACATGTTATGCCTAACCCCTATCTGCTCGTTTAGACCGCGTAGATGGCACGGTGCTTTACTGCTTTCATCTGCTACGATTAAATTTGAAATACTTAATACAAATAAACGACCGGTAAATGCTACGGCCGACTTTCAGGAGTTTCATAATATCACAAATGTTACCGTTAAATCTACTAAGGATAAGCCTATCAAACTGCTCTTTAATAAAAACCATACGCTGGAAGATAGAATTATTAAAGAGCAATTCGGTGGGTAATTATTAAAAAATATTAATAATTTTTTGACTAAGAATTAAACTAATGTATGATGCCTTGTTAAAAATAACTAGGCATCATACATGAAATCAAAAAAGTCTTCTATTAACTTTTCTGAAAATAACCATATTTTATGGTTACCACTTGAAGCTCGCAATATTACCTTAAATACAGCTATAGAATTGTACTCAGCAATAGTTAAAGATTTTGATATAAAAAATAATTATTTAAGAACTATTGAAGAAATAAAAAATTCAAACTTAGCTTCAGAATTTGCTAATTTAGCAATTAAGAAGATAAAAGAGGTAAAAACCCCAAAAAAGCTATTGGAATGTGTATTAAAAAATTACAGTTACGAAGAACTTAAAAATCATGAGTTATTTAAAGATTATGAGATTAGTGAATATAATGCTTTAATTAATAAAAATTCTAAAGTAGAAATATTTTTTGAATACAAACCTAGCTCCAATTCTTCTAACCCTATCACTAAGATTATCAATAAATTTATCGCTAAGGAAAATATTTTTCATTTAGCCGTAGTAGAAAAGAATATTTCATTAATGGAAGAAGTAGCTAAAGACATACTTAAATCAGCACCTATAGTTTTATATTTACTTAAAACTCAAGAAGAATGGTATCAAAATATCTAAATTTTATTGCAGAAATTTTATTATTTGTAAAACCTGAATTTCAACCTGATATTATTAAACAATTAGCAAATATAGAAGATTTTGCTATTCTAAGCTCTTTTTCTGAAATATTGCTTGCTACCAAAAAATATGATGCAATAATAACATTACTTGCACCACAACTAGCGAATCTAGTAAACAATGAGTAAAAACAGGAAAGTAAATTCATCTATTTTTGCCGTTATAATCTATCAGTAGCCTATAATAAAATAATACAGGAAAATTATCATTAGACGAAGAGCAATTATTACGCATTTTAAAGGATCGACCAAACGATAGCGATTCAATCTATAGCTTATTTAATATTTATTTACTTAACAAAAGGGCAACAGAAGCAAAAAATTTAATCAAAAATGCTCCTACAGATATCAAAATTTTGACAGCAATGAGTTTTAATTTAGCTGAAATTGCTGAAGCTAAATTAAATCTAATTAACCAAGACAATTTATCTAAAGATAGTAAAGAACAGTTTCGATGTTTTCGATATATTGCCAAATACAATCAATATTCTGCTGCTGAGAAAATTGTGAATGAAAAAAACCTAAAGGATGAGTGAATCGAAATTAGCAACTCTATTGGTGGTGCTATATTACTATCTACAACAACCTTATATACCAAACAATATGAATTAGCTAAACAATTTATACAAAAAATACCTAAAAATAAAATAACTCCATATCTCAGTAATATCTTCCAGGAAATAGAATTTTTATTAAATCCTGAAGAATATATTAACCAAATTCATATCGAAGCTCTTGTTAGCAACCTTAATTTTGCACAAGCACAAGCTATAGAAAAAATTAATAAGATTATCACTTGTTTAATCACAATTAAGAAATACGACTTAGCGTTAAAGAAAGTTAAGGAAATTTTACAATATGATAATAAAAATCAAGAAGCCATTGAGAATGGACTCACAGCTGCAAGGCTAGCTAATGATCACGAAAAGATACAGGAATATATTGGTTTATTATCACTTAAAGAAGAGCTAGAGCAGTATGAAAATCAAAATCCTATAGAAATTCATGAATATTATCAATCAATAAAAAATGCACATTTACTTCATACTATCGGGCAGGTTATTCCTAGTTACAGCAATTGGAAAGTTAATCAAGAAGGAGAAATTACAAGTAATAACACTACTGCTTTAGGCAAATATCAAGGACTTGAATGTTATGGAAGAATTAGCGAAAAATTACAAGAAAAATTAGATAAGAATCAATGTGATAAATTTATAAATGCCTTAAAGAAAGATATAATATATAGACAACAGGGTGATAACGGCGTTAAATTTATCGGTAAAAAAGCAGTTGAAATTAAAATTGATGGTGACCAGCGTTTATTCACAAATATATTGCATTCAAACGAACAAGGTGCATTACTGATAAATTTTGATCATCAAGGAAATCATAATGATGTAATAAAACTCGCCGGCGAACATCATCTAGAATTTCATCAAGATTCACTATAACTTTAATAAAATTATTAATTTTTACTCAAAAGGTTGGCGTAGGTTAATAGCGGCAGATACGGTACCCTCGTCTAAATAATCAAGTTCACCTCCGATAGGTATACCGCTAGCAAGGCGAGAAATTTTAGCAGGATGCTCTTTTAAATATTCTGTAATAAAATAAGCAGTAGTCTGACCTTCTAAAGTAGAATTAGTAGCAATAATAACTTCTTTAATATTTTCTGCAAAACATCTTTTAAGTAGTTCAGGTAACCGAAGTATGCTAGGGTTTTGTCTACTAGCTGCCGATAAATTATGACCGAGTACATGATATAAACCTTTAAAATTACCGCTACGCTCCATTGCCCATAATTCAGCCACTGTTTCAACAATAGCAATAATTGATTTATCTCTATATTCAGAAGAACAAATACGGCAAATATTTTCCGTATCCATATTACCGCAAATCTCGCATTTTAGTATTTTCTTATCTATCTCTACAAGATTATTAATCAGGCTTTTTAACCTTACTTCTTTATCTTGCAATAGGTAAAGCGCTATACGCCTTGCCGATCTACTACCAAGACCGGGTAATTTTGAAAAAAGATAAATTAGCTGATCTATATCATTATCATTTGTTTCATTCATAAATATACTCGTTTAATTTGAAAAATGAGCTACGTCGTATTATAAGAACTGCGGTACTCACATATTAAGTATACGCTCCGCTCCTCGCCTTATATACTCCTTGCTCTTGTCCAAATTAAACTTCGTCTATTACTTAGGAGTATATTTAAGACTTAATAACGACAGTTCCAGCTATTTTATCATGTAATGCTTGTTTTTTAGAAGAAAAAAGTATGAAAAAAATACCGATAGGAAAAGTCATATACCCTAAAAATCTTTTAATTAACTGCTTTAAAGTCGGACGATTTAATGTTACGGCATCTACGATTTTCATACGTAAAAACATTTTACTAAGCGTTGCACCTTTATAATACCAAAGCGTTATGAAATATGAGCCTATTACTAATATATTAGTAGCAAAAATTGAAATATTAAACAAAATATATTTATTAAAATTTCCTGCTTTAAGATATTCATAAAATTCCTGACTCATAACCGAGTTAAACATTGCATTGGGATTATGAAGATTAATGTTAATGCTAAGGAAATAATCATTAAAGAACAACCATAATAAATTAAAAGAACAAAATTGTGATATTGGAATTGCTATAAAGGCAAATAATGATAAATCAAGTGCCGTAGAAAAAATTCGTGCTATAAAATCAGGATAAATAATTTGCTTTTTCATTACCAGTTACTTTATTTTGGTGTTAGATAGTAAGGGTTGTGGCAATCTCAGGATTTTGGCATGAGATTGCTTCGTCAAAACTTATAGTTTTTCCTCGCAATGACGATTAATGCCCCTAATCAAAATTCAATATATTACATTCATGAATCAATTTGAAGCATATAGTTTATTATTTGTTGATAGTTTTGTCTCAAATCTTGTTATAGGTTTTCAGAATGAATTAATATTTCATTCTATGAAAATGTTCGGAGGCTATAATAGTTTAATAATGCTGTTAGTAGCTATTTGTGCTTCTCTTAGCGGTAATGCAGTCAATTATATTTTTGGAAGAATAGTTTTAAATATCTTTTATGCTTCCAAAAATGCACAAAATATTTTAAGACATAAAAATTTAACAAAACTATATTATAAATATGAGATATTTATAATTTTCTTAATGGCATTTTCTTTTTGGGGAAGCTTCATTGCTTTATTCTCCGGTTTTTTTAAAACAAAATTTCTAAAATTTTTAGGTATTGGTTGTTTGGCAAAAGCATGCTATTATGCCTTAGAATTGTATATATTTTAACTCATGAAAAAATTAACCAAAACTAATTCTCATAGACAACAAAAATTAGCAAGCATTATAAATGAAGCATTAATAGAAATTCTAAGGCGTGGCAAAATGCTGGATAGCAGACTTTTTGATTGTCCTCTCACTATTACGAAAGTTATAGTTACTGCTGATCTCAAAATAGCTAATTGTTATTTCTTGCCTTTTAATACTAAACTAACAATAGATGAAATTATGGATGCATTAAATAATTCTAAAAATGCTATAAGAAATTTTATTACTAATAAAATAAATATGAAATTCTCGCCTGATATAAGATTTCATTACGATCACGGATTTGATAATGCTATAAAAGTGGCACACTTATTATAAAGATCTCTGAATATAAGAATCTAATAATTTATTAAAAAATTATTTTAATATTTAGGTTATTGTATCATGCCATATTTTAATCAGTAATGTTATAACTTAAATATGCATAACAAAATAGATAACTTAAAAGAAATAAAAGGATTAACAGGTTTACGCGGATATAGCTGCATTATGGGTATTCTTCTTACACGCCACATATAATTGGCTAGGTAACTCAATTGGAATGAATATAGCAAGACTTGGCGGTCTTGGGGGCGTAATATTTTTGTGTTATCCGGCTTTATTTTATACGCATACCGTTAGTTATAAAAGTTTTTTATTTGCACGTATTGCCAGAGTTTATCCCTTACATTTATTTATGCTTTTATGCATATTAATGCAGAGTCGATTTTTCCAGAAATTCTTTCACCCTCCGATAATTCTTATACTTTTCTTCTTAATGTGTTCCTTATTCAAGCATGGGGGTTCACGGATTTAGTATCTTGGAATCAACCTTCATGTTCAATAAGTACGGAAATGTTTGCATATTAATTATTTCCTTTTTTAATATCATTAATGCAAAGATTATCAATAACTTAATTAATTGATAATCTTGTTATTTATATCTTATTGGATAATTTCTGCTTCTTATGCTTTTCAATGGCTGCAGCCCCATATATTAGTAACGAAAGAGTACAATTTGCTTACGGTAAAAGCTTAATAATGTTTTTAGGTGTATTTATTTTTAGTTGTATAACATTTTTTATTACAAAACATATAAAATCTTTGAAACTTAATTATATATTATTTATGATATTATTACATTTGTAGGAATTGCTGTTTTTGCTTATATTTTTATTATAATTAATGCAGAAACACTTTGGTGGCCTGCAGTTGGCTCATCCTTAATAATTATTGGAACATCTAATGATTCAGGATTAAGTAAACTTATTTTCGGTAATCCAATAACATATTTTCTAGGTCAAATTTCATATGCTTTATACCTTGCTGCTTTAACTACAGAATTTTTTGTAGCATATTACTGGATTTATCCAACTCCTTTATGGCTTAAATTTGCTACTTCGGTTACAATAGCTACTATTTTGCATTATATAATTTGAATTACCAGCTCGCTAATTCATTCGTCAATTAAAAGTGAATAGATAGATAGGTGCTAGGGGATAAACTCAATCATTGCAAACAATAATTATCCGTTATACTAAAAACGCTTAAAAATTAAGCTTTAGTACAACAGCCCCCTAGCATAAAGGGACTAAAGGCTATAAATGTTTTGCAATGATGGAGTTTAAACATCATTTACAAAACGATAATATCATAATAATTAAAATAATCAAGATATTTTAGTTATTTTTTAAACTTTAAGTTTAACTCAAATAAAAATAAATCCTTATTTTTATTAAATAACTTTAAAAGATTATTTTTTTATATTAAGATATAAGAATAATTTTTTAATAAAAATAAATAGAAAATGTCTCCTCAAATAATAGAGTTATTAATTTTTGCCGTTATTACCTTTTACATTATCAACAAATTAATTACGACTCTCGGTTCTACAGAAGAGGAACAAACAAATCAAAAATCTTATTTTGGCGAACCGGTTATTAAGGACGTAACTTACAGTACAGTTAAATCTAATAAAGAAGAAAAAAATATTCCAACAACCCAAGATATTAAAGCTTTTAAAGATATAATAGTGGAACATAATATAACTGCGGTCGTAGATGGAATGGAACAAGTCCATAAACGCCTTTACTCCTTTGATCCGGTTAAATTCATAAATAATGCTAAAACTGCTTTTCAAATGATTATAGAAGCTGCTTATAAAAAAGATGCTAAAGAATTATCTGAGCTGATAGATAAAAGATACTTGGAAGAATTTGAAAAAATAACACCGTCCTATGGTGATTTTTTTGACTCATCGGCTTTAAGTGCAAAATATTCAGAAATTTACATGTTCGGTAATAACATATTTATTAAATTACTATTTCAAGGTAAAAATGTAGTTGACAAAATCGAAGATTTAAAAGAAGAATGGACATTTACACGTAATGCTAATACCAAAGAAGTTGATTGGTTTTTAAGCAATATTGAGAGAGTGTAGCAATTATATTTTATGACCTGAATGTCATTTCCGCGGAAGCGGGAATGACATCAAAAGACTACAAAACTAAATAACAAACTATTAGTAATGAGTAAAATTTTCTATATTATAGGCACTATATTAATAATAAGTGTCGGTATTTTTATGTTTCAAACGCAAACGATAACGGATAATAATCAAATAATCCCCAGAAAAGTTTTATTCGGTAACCCTGATAAAGCAAGGGTTTCTCTAACCCACGACGGCAAATATATTCTATATGTTGCACCGAAAGACGGTGTATTAAACATTTGGCTAGCACCCTCAGATGATATTAGTAAAGCAGAAGCCATAACCCATGACAAAGGACGCGGTATTTGGTCTTATGCTAAAGCTTATAATAATAAAAATATTTTATATACCCAAGATTTTAACGGTGATGAAAATGACCGAATTTACAGCTATAACATAGAGACAAAAGAGACAAAATTACTTACTCCCGCAAAAGGAGTTAAAGCCGAAATAGCCGGAGCAAGTCATAAGAAGCCAAATGAGATATTAATATATTTAAATGAGCGTAATCCTGAATATTTTGATATTTACAAATTAAATCTAGATACTCTAGAAAAAGAACTGATTTATAAAAATGATAGATTTACTGATTATGTAACCGATGAAAATTTAAATTTAAGATTCGGTAGCTTACTAGATAAAAACGGAGCTGTTGAATATTATGAATTAAAAGACGGAGAACCAAAGTTATTTACTAAGATATCAATGGAAGATTCTTTTAACACTTCCATACTTGGTTTTGATGCTAGCGGTGAAACTTTATATATGCTAGAGGGACGTAATCGTAACACCTCTGCACTTAAAGCTATAACACTAGCTACAGGTAGTGAAGAAATATTAGCCGAAGATGCAAAAGCCGATATTGGCTTATTTACAGTTCATCCCACAAAGCAAACTCCGCAAGCAGTATCTATAGATTATGATAGAGTCTCATATAAAATATTAGATAAAGATATTGAAGATGATATTAAATATTTGCAATCTATTGATCGCGGTGATTTAATTATTAATAGTAGGACGCTAGACGATAAAACTTGGATCGTTGCTTATATGGCTGATAATGCACCGGTGAAATATTATAAATATGATAGGGCAAATAAAAAAGCTGAGTTTTTATTTACTAATCGCAAAGAACTTGAGCAATATAATCTTGCTAAGATGATACCGATAATTATCAAGTCACGTGACGGGCTTGATTTAGTTAGCTATATCACTTTTCCAAATGATGTAAAACTCGATAAAAATAATATACCCGATAGAAAAGTACCTCTAATTTTAAATGTCCACGGCGGTCCATGGGTACGTGATAGCTGGGGATACAATCCTGAACATCAGTGGCTTGCAAATCGTGGTTACGCAGTTTTAAGTATAAATTACCGTGGTTCTACCGGTTTTGGGAAAGATTTCTTAAACGCCGGTAATTTAGAATATGCCGGTAAAATGCACACCGATTTAATTGATGGTGTTAACTGGGCTATTAAGAATAATATAGTTGATTCTAATAAAGTTTGTATTATGGGCGGAAGCTATGGAGGTTATGCAACGCTTGTAGGTCTTACCATGACGCCTGACGTATTTGCTTGCGGTGTTGACGTTATCGGTATGTCTAATTTATTAACTCATGTGCAATCTAAAGCTCCTTATATGACACCATTGTTAAGTATATATAAAACACGTATAGGACCTTGGGATACTGAAGAAGAAAAAGAGTTTTTAAGACAAAGATCACCGATTAATTTTGTTGATAATATCAAAAAGCCTTTATTTATAGCACAAGGTGTGCACGATGTGAGAGTCGTGCAGGCAGAATCAGAACAGATTGTAAACAGCATGCAAGCAAAGCATATACCGGTACTTTATGCACTTTACAAAGATGAAGGTCATGGATTTGCAAAACCCGGTAATAGAATCTCATATTACGCTCTTGCCGAGCAGTTTTTAGCTAAGATTTTAAAAGGAAGAGCGGAACATATAGGAAATGACTTAAAGAATGCTAATCTCATTCTGAATGATAAAGAAAAAATTAGCGGTACAGAGGCAGAAAAGATTATAGATACGGTAGTTGGGAATTAAGAAGAAACTATCATACCGCGACTCGGTGTCACCCCGTGGCTTGTCCACGGGATCTAGTTAAAAATACTAATAATTTTATATTGTTTTTTAGATTCCTGCTTCCGCAGGAATGACATAGAAGAGCGAAAATGACATTAAGTAAGTTCAGAATAATTTATTGGAGTAATGCTACTTACAAATACTGAAAATTCTTACAGCTTAATTGCAAAACTTTTTCACTGGATCATGACATGAGCATTATAGTTATAGTAATGCTCGTTGTCGGTTTCTTAATGGATGATTTCGTAGAACTTCCTTTAAAATGACAATTATACGGGATACATGAAGCAACCGGTATAGTTGTTTTATCTTTAGTAATAATAAGGCTTTTATAGAAATTCTATAATGCTAATGTTTTGCTACCGGAAGATATGCCGAATTGGCAAAAAAAGCCGCTAATATTAATATAAATTTGCTATAGCTTTTAATGTTATTAATGCCGATAAGCGGCTTCTAATGACTATTTTATCAAACCATCATATTGATTTTTATGGTTTGTTTACTATAAATTCTTTTGCTCCAGATTTACAATTTGCCAAAATCTTTAAAAAAATCCATAAAAAGGCTGCTTATTTACTACTTTAATTATTTTGCATATACTAACTGCATTATATCATCACTTTATTAGGAAAGATAACGTATTAAAGAGGATGTTGAATGAGTAACCTCATTATAAACTTATTGACATATAATAAATTGTGTTTTATATACAAAGTAAGATCAGATAACTTACTATGTTAGTATTATGAGTAAAAGTGCCAGAGTAGTAGTCTCATCGAAAGGACGGGTAGTTATACCTAAATATATAAGAAATAAACTTGGTTTACATTCAGGCTCTGAGTTAATAATTAACTACAAAAAAAATGAAACATTAGAATTGCTTCCTATAAAAAAAGATATCTATAGCTTTTTTGGTAAAGGTAAACATAAAACTAAAAACGGTCCAGTGGATGTAGATGAAGCTATTAGTATTGCGGTTATCGAAAATGATAGGAATTGACACTAATATCTTAACTCGTACTTTTCTTGAAGATGATGAAATACAAGGTAAAGCAGCTCAAAATTTCTTAAAAAATAACATCACTAATAAGATTTTTATTGCATCATATGCATGAATTTGTATGGGTGCTAAAAGTAAATAAATTTACTCGCCAGGAAATTTATGAAGCAGTAATTAATCTTATTGATAATTCCGGCTTTATCATTGGGCATCAAGACATAATAATATCAACTGCTGAGAAATATATTAAAGGTAAAGCAGACTTTGCCGATTATATAAGGAGAAGTCAATAGTGCTAATAAGTTTAGCACTTTTGATAAAGACATAGTAAGAGAAGTTAAAAATGCATCTTATTCATAAAAATTAATAGCAATTTAATAAATTATTTAAAATGAATATTCATGAATATCAAGCAAAAGAGATTTTAAGAAAATACGGCGTACCTACTTCCACCGGGCTAGTTGTTACGAAAACCGAAAAGATTAATGACACCATAGATAAATTAAATACGGAAGTATATGTGGTTAAAGCACAAATACATGCCGGCGGTAGAGGTAAAGCAGGCGGTGTTAAGGTTGTTAAGAGTAAGGAAGAAGCCAAAAAAGTTGCTCATGACATGTTTGGTATTAATTTAGTAACGCATCAAACAGGACCTCAAGGACAAAAAGTAAACTGTCTTTATATCGAATCAGGTTGTGATATTTTAAAAGAATATTATTTTAGTACAGTATTTGATAGATCGGCTAGCTGTATTACTTTCATAGCTTCTACAGAAGGAGGAGTTGATATTGAAGAAGTAGCAGAAAAAACTCCGGAAAAAATTATTAAATTTTCCGTTGATCCTGCAACCGGTTTACAAGATTTTCATATGCGAGGCATAGCTTATGAGTTAGGCTTTAAGGATAACCAAGCCAAACAGATGAAAGAAATAGTAAAATCAGTCTATAATGCTTTTATTGAAACCGATGCAACACAAATTGAAATCAACCCATTAATTGTAAATAGCGACGGGAACTTATTAGCTTTAGATGCAAAAATTACTTTTGACGATAACGGCTTATTTCAGCATCCGAATATTACGGCAATGCGTGATCATGATGAAGAAGATCCTCTAGAAACTAGAGCAGCAAATGCAGGACTTAGCTATGTAAAAATGGACGGTAATATCGGTTGCATGGTTAACGGTGCCGGTCTTGCCATGGCCACTATGGATATTATTAAACTTTACGGTGCTTCACCTGCTAATTTCTTGGATGTCGGTGGTGGAGCTGATCGTGAGCGTATAAAAGAAGCTTTAAAAATAATTTTATCTGATCAAGAAGTACAAGGGATTCTGGTTAATATTTTTGGCGGTATCATGCGTTGTGATATTATAGCAGAAGGGATTATTGCAGCTGCAAAAGACATAGGTATAAAAGTACCGTTAGTAGTTCGTTTAGCCGGTACAAACGTTGAAAAAGGCAAAGAAATTTTATCAAATTCCGGTTTAGAAATAATACCGGCACATGATTTAGCAGATGCGGCAAATAAAATAGTTGAAGCGATACGATAACCGTCATGAGCTATGCAGGCATTGACCTTGTTGTATGGCTCGAAAAACCAGTTCAGTGTCATACCGTGGCTTGACCACAGTATCCATAAAAAAATTAAAAAAGGACTGGATCACGCGATCAAGTTGCGGGATGACATCAAAGTAAAATAAAAACAATAAAAATTATTTAACATGGCAATATTAATAAATAAAAAAACACAAGTTATCTGTCAGGGTTTTACTGGTTCACAAGGAACTTTTCACTCTGAACAAGCGATAGCGTACGGCACTAACATGGTTGGCGGTGTTACACCCGGCAAAGGCGGTCATACTCACCTTGATTTACCTGTATATAATACCGTACATGAAGCAAAAGCAAAAACCGGTGCAAATGCAAGCGTTATATATGTTCCGCCCGGCTTTGCCGCTGATTCGATATTAGAAGCAATCGATGCCAAAATTGAAGTAGTAGTATGTATAACGGAAGGAATTCCGGTGCTTGATATGGTGAAAGTAAAACGTGCTTTAGTCGGTTCTAAAACTAGATTAATCGGTCCTAACTGCCCTGGAGTTATCACACCGGGTGAATGTAAAATCGGTATTATGCCTGGGCATATTCATAAAAGAGGAACGATAGGTATTGTTTCAAGATCAGGTACTCTAACTTATGAAGCAGTAGCGCAAACAACAGCAGTAGGACTTGGACAATCTACGTGTGTCGGTATAGGCGGCGATCCTGTTAACGGCACTAATTTTGTTGATTGTATTGAGATGTTTTTGAAAGATGATGAAACAAAAGCAATTATTATGATCGGTGAAATTGGCGGTAATGCAGAAGAAGATGCAGCTGAGTTTATCAAGCAGTCAAAAATCAAGAAACCTATAGTAAGCTTTATTGCAGGTATTACAGCACCTCCAGGTAAAAGAATGGGACATGCCGGAGCTATTATTGCCGGAGGAACAGGAAGTGCCAAAGATAAGCTTGAAGCTCTACAAAGTGCCGGCGTAACTATCACTAGATCCCCTGCAGATATCGGTAAAACTATGTTAGATTTACTAAATAAAGGCTAAAGTGATTCAAGAGCAATTGCTGTCATTCCTACCAGACCTTGTTGCGTGGAGACTGAAAGTCGTCATTGCGAGGAAATTACGTAAGTAATTGACGAAGCAATTTCAGGATGCTTGACAAGATTGCCACGTCGCTTCGCTCCTCGCAATGATGATTTGGTATCCATGCAACAATGCTTTCGCGGGAATAACATGCACTTCTGGTCTACGCAACAATTCTTAAGAACTCTTATTATCCCTAATTTCTTTAACTATATTTAGTAATTGTGGGAAATCTATTAACCCAGGTATTAATTTTGAATCAATTATATACGCAGGTACTCCTTGAATTCTAAGACTTCTAGCTATTTTCATATTTTGAGTAATTAAATCTTTAATCTCATTGCTATCGGCAATTTCTTCAATTTCCGTAGCATTTAAGCCATTCTCAGTTAATAATTCTTTTATAGATTCCTTAGACACATCTCTTATTTTTATTAATTCATCATGAACAGCTTTGAATTTACTTGGATTAACCTTATAAACGGCTAAAACTATTCTTGCAAGATATTCGGAAGCATCTCCAAGGATAGGAAGCGGTCGTAATACAACTTTAACTTTTGGATCGTTTTGCAATAATTCATTTATAGAAACATCGCCTTTTTTACAATAAGAACAATTGTAATCAAAAAAAACAATTATTGTTACATCACCGTCTTTATTTCCTATAACAGGAAAGCTTGTGCTATCTTCAATACCTAACTTATTATCTTTTAGATAGTTATTAACTTTAGTCTCATTTTCCTGTACTTTCCGTTTTTGCAACCCTTCTATTGATTCTATTATTATTTCCGGAGTTTTAAGCAAATAATCTTTGATTATTTCTTGTACTCTTTCCTCTTCACATTTTCTTGCATCTTCGCTTTGTTTAACCTCAACGGAAACCGGATTTGTAGAATAAGTTTGCATTGTTTTGAAAACAAATAAAACTCCTATCACAACTACAAATATAACCAATATTTTACCTATAATATGCTGCATAAATACCTTTTTTTAAAATTTAATATCTTCCTAAAGTCTAAGTAATTCTATATGTCATTCCCGCTTTCGCGGGAATGACATATAACGAGCTATTGTAACAAAGCCGGCTTGTCATCCGGTGTAGCAAAGTCCATTACTTCTGTCTTATTAATCTGCTCTGATCTCTTTTCCAGTCTTTTTCTTGAATTGACTCTCTTTTATCATGTAATTTCTTACCTTTAGCAATACCAAGTTCAACTTTCACTTTATTTTTTTTATTAAAATACATAGAAAGAGCTACTAGCGTATAGCCTTTTATTCTAATTCTACCGATAATTTTCTTTATCTCTTTAGTATGCAACAATAATTTACGCGGTCTACGAGTAGCATGATTAAATCTATTCGCTTTTTCATATTCTGCAATATGGCAGTTATACAAAAATACCTCATGTCCGGTATCTGTCGCATGACTTTCTTCTATAGAAGCTTTGCCTTGACGCAGAGACTGTACTTCACTACCCTTTAATACAATACCCGCTTCTAATCTTTCTTCAATAAAATAATTAAAAAGGGCTTTCTTATTTTGTGCAATAACTTTCTTATATTCGGTCATATTTTTATAGATAGTGATGTTATGATGTTTTCAATTTGTTTTTTGGCACTATCGCTTGCTTCAGTTAATGGGGGTCTAATTTCATTTTCACATAAACCTAAATAATGTGCAGCATATTTTATCGGAATCGGATTAGATTCTACAAATAATGCTGTATATAAAGGTAGTAATTTCTGATGGATTTCTAATGCTCCTTTAGTATCGTTCTTATTCCATTTTTCTAATAGCTCTTTACATATATTAGGAACAATATTAGAGGCTACAGAAGTCCACCCTACCCCACCTTGAGCGTTAAAAGCTAAGACTACTTCATCATTACCGGTTAAAATATTGAAATCCTTTTTAACTGTTGATCTGATCCGCAATGGACGTTCTAAATCTACACCACAATCTTTTAATGCTAAAATACGCGGTAGCTTGCTAAGTCTCAATATTGTCTCATCAGAAAAATCTACTCCGCTTCTAGTTGGAGCTGAATATAACATAATAGGTAGATTACACGCTTCATGCAATGCTTCAAAATGCTTATAAATCCCGTGTTGGGTAGGTTTGACATAAGATGGTGGACTAGCCATAAAACCATCTACGCCGATTTTTGTAGATTCCGCTGCAAGTGCTCTTGCATAAGTAGTATTATTTGATGAACACCCGCTTATTATAGGAATACATTTATTAACGATTTCTACGCTAGTTTGCAGTAATAATTTATATTCTTCAAAGCTTAAACTACTACTTTCTCCCGTTGAGCCTGCAATTAATAATGCATCGACTTCATACTTTATTTGATGTTTTACAATTCTCTCTAAAGCATATAAGTCTAACTTATTATCTTTAAAAGGTGTTATAAGTGCGGTAATTAAACCTTTAAATATGTTATGCATGATTTTTTTGATTTTAATTGTTTAGCTTATTACATCGTCATTGCGAGCAGCATTACGTAGTAATTCGACGCAGCAATCTCAGGAGTTTGTTATTATGTGATGAGATTGTCACGCAGTCTACTACTGCTCGCAATGACGACTCGGTATCCATACACAGGCAATACCTCCTCGCAATGACGTTTCTTCTACTCCCTAACAACACGCCCATACTCTTCTTTCAAACGATCTGCAATTTTATGATCATCAAAAATAATCTTTTTATTGCCAAGATCTATAGAATCAATATTTTGTACCTCAATTACCGTGCCTGTAACAAAACATCCGGTAAAATCCTCTATTTGCTCTAATTTTAAACGCTCTTCTTTTACTTCTAGACCTAAATCTTTTGCAATTTCAATAATAGTCTGTCTTGTTATACCGTTTAAAAACCTATCGGCAATTGGAGTATATAATATTTTATCTTTAACAAAGAAAATATTTGTTGTAGTGCATTCAGCAATATACCCTTCATAATCAAGTAATAATGCATCATCATAGCCAAGAGCCTTAGCTTCTTTTTTACTCGTTATTGCCATATTATATTGAGCGGCGGATTTAGATTGTACCGGGGTGCTATCAGGCATTGCTTTACGCCAGCGGCTTACATGCAAATTTATACCTTTCTCAAAAGACCTCGGCATAGATGGAATACCGGCAATCAAAAGATTAGTAGATAAATACTGATTAGTGATATTTAGCGACTCGTCTCCGCACCAAATAAGCGGTCTTATATATGCATCCTTAATATTATTTTGTTTTATTACAAGTTCATGAGCTTTTATTATCTCGTCTATATTATAAGGTACTTTCAAACCTAATGCTTCTGCTGATTTTATTAATCTTGCCGTATGTTCTTTTAGTTTAAAAACTTTGCCGTTATAAGCTCTCTCACCCTCAAATACCGATCCTGAATAATGCAGGCTATGAGTCAAAACATGAATCCTTGCAAATTGATAAGGAACTAAATCACCGTTAATCCAAACATGCCAAAAAATTTGCTCTAGTTTTATCATTGTCATTAACCTATATTTATATTAAAGTATTGTCAATCGTCATGAGCTATACGGCCGTAGCTCTTATATCATGCCCGCGAAAGCAGGAATCCAGTAGCATTTAACGTCATCCCGCGACTTGATCGCAGGATCTCAGAACACAGCCTGCGACATAAGATCCCGTGGTCAAGCCACGGGATGACAATAGTGAAATACAATTTTTTTAAATTAAACGAGTATACATGCATACATACAAAGCACATCTTTTAATCGTTGATGATGATAGCAGAATATTAGCACTTTTAAAGCAATTTTTAAATAAAAACGCGTTTTTAGTATCAACGGCAAGCTCAGTCATAGAAGCTAAAAATCTATTAAAAACTTCTAATTATGATTTAATTATTTTAGATGTTATGTTACCTGAAATAACAGGACTTGATTTTGCTACTACTATAAGGGATGCCGGTAATAATATTCCTATAGTTATGCTTACTGCTTTATCGGAAGCCGATGACCGTGTTAAAGGACTTGAAGCCGGTGCCTCTGATTATATAACTAAACCTTTTGAACCGAGAGAATTATTACTTCGGATAAATAACTTAATCAATAATTATAATAACTTTAAAAAAGAAACGAATATAATTAAATTCGGCAATAATTTTTATAATTCCGATACAAAAGAATTTACCAAGAATAATCAAATTGTATCTCTTAGCTCTACTGAACAAAAATTACTTGAGATATTAATAAAAAATTCCGGTAAATCTACTAGTCGTTTTGAACTGTCAAAAATAATGGGAGGGCTTAGTATGCGTTCTATCGATGTACAAATTACAAGAATAAGAAACAAAATAGAAGACAACCCAAAAGAGCCGAAATATTTAAAAACCGTGCGTAATGAAGGCTATGCACTTTATATCTAAATTATTACAGCATATTTCAAAGAGCTTCAGACAAGATGAATTTAAAAGCGAGCCTGCACAGCGTATAAAAATACGTGAGCACAGACGAGTCTTGAAAAATTCGCTTGTATCAAGCTCTTTGAAATATGCTTTACCGAGAACATTATTTGTACGGTTTATGTTTATTATAATCATTCCGATTTTAATAGGACAAATCGTTGCTATATTTTTGTTTTACGATCGTCATTGGTATAATGTTTCATATTATACTAGTACTATTATTATCAATGAAATAGAATCATTGATTAAAGAACATAGAAATAATTCAAGAGAGATAACCCATTTATCGGAAAATTATCTTAATTTATCTTATCAGTTTCAGCTTAATAAAAAGTTATCTATAAAACAGCCTAAATTAGGTGAACCTTTAACTATATTTAAAAATATTTTAGCTACAAAAATCCATGAAAAAAATATAGTTAAACTAAATAAGGAAAATAAAATTGAAGTATTTTTAGAATTAAAAGATGGAGTATTATATATTACTTTTCCTGCAAAGTTACTACTTAATCCTACAGTATATATATTTGTTTTATGGATTATATCTTTAACTGTTATATTACTTTCTGTTTCTATTATTTTCTCCAAAAATCAAATTAAATCAATACTCACTCTTGCGGATAGCATGGATAAATTTGGTCGAGGTGTTTTAAAAGGCAAAAATTTCAAACCTTCAGGAGCCTTAGAAATAAGAAAAGCAGGGCTTGCTTTTTTAAAAATGAAAGCTCGTATTGAAAAACAAATTACTAAAAAAACCACTATGCTTGCTATGATTTCTCATGACCTTAGAACTCCTTTAACAAGAATGAAGCTACAACTTGAATTGATGGAAGAAAGCGAAGAAAGCAAAGGGTTAAAACAAGATATATTAACTATGCAGCAAATGATAAATTCTTATTTAGATTTTGCTAAAGGTGAAAGTACAGAAGAATTTGAAGACATTTTATTATTACCTTGGATGGAACGTTTTTTTAACAAATGGTCACATGTAAATATTGAATTTATAAAATCTACTAATTTAGATAAACTAGCAGTACGCATTAAGCCGAATTCTTTTGAAAGAGCCTTGTCTAATTTAATCGGTAACGCTATAAAATATGGAACTAAAATTAAGATATCCTCAAAAGATAATTCATCTACCGTAGCTATAATTATTGAGGATAACGGTCCCGGTATAGATGATACGGAAACACACCTTGTATTTAAACCGTTTTATAGATCGGATAAAGCAAGACAGCTTGATAATGCAAGTAACGTAGGACTTGGGCTTGCTATTACTAAAGAAATAATAAACGATCATAAAGGCTCTATTTATTTAGAAGATAGCAAGGATTTAGGCGGGCTATCGGTAAGAATCGAAATACCTAAAATATGACTACTGATGTCATTCCCGTGTAGATACCAAATCGTCATTGCGAGGAGAGAGGCAAGGCCGAGAGCGTGACAATCTCAGAAATTTTATATTGTTTCATGAGATTGCCACGCTCCTTGCAGTCGCTCACAATGATGGAAAAATCGACCCATGCAGCAACATCTAAAATATAAAATAATGACTAACATAAAACATTTAGCAATAATAATGGACGGTAATGCTCGTTGGGCAGATCGGCATAACGTAACAAAATCTGAAGGGCATAAAGCAGGAGCCGATAAAATTCGTGAATTACTGCCTGAGTTTATTAACCTTAACATACCTTATATAACTTTATATACTTTCTCTTCCGAAAATTGGCAACGCTCAAGCACGGAAGTAGATTTCTTAATAAAACTATTAAGTATTTATTTAAAAACCGAATTAAATACTTTACATAAAAACGGCGTTAAACTAAAAGTAATAGGTAGGCTTAATTTATTAAGTATCTCATTGCAAAAACAAATAAATAATGCTATAGAATTAACAAAAAATAATAATAAAATAACACTTTGTATAGCTTTTAGTTATGGAAGTCGTCAAGAAATAGTTGATGCCTGCACAACAATTATTACAAGCGGTAAAAAAGCAGTCAGTGACAGCGATATACAACACGCTTTATATGATCCTGAAATGCCGGATGTAGATTTATTAATAAGACCGGGCGGGGTTTATCGCATCAGTAATTTCTTGCTTTGGCAAGCAGCTTATGCTGAATTATATTTCTCACCCAAATATTGGCCTGATTTTAATAAAGATGATATACAAGAAGCTATAAATGATTACTCAAAAAGGAAAAGAACATTTGGCAAAAGATAAACAAAAATCAAACATATATTTAAGAATCCTGTCCGGTATAGTTTTAGTTCCGTTATTTGTCGTAGCTATATTATGGTGTAAGCCTTTATTCTATATTCTAATGATATTAGTAGGTACAGGAATGTTAAGTGAATGGTATAATATGACCTACTCTTCTATTCCTTATCTATTAAGCGGGCTAATTATTATTCCGATTCCTATAAGCCTATTAATATTTTTAAGTATAGAAGATACCAATAAATGGCTTATTATGCTTTATTTTTGCATAATGTGGTCAGTAGATACTTTCGCTATGATTGGCGGCAAAACTTTTAAAGGAGCAACACTTGCTCCGAAACTTAGTCCTAAAAAAACCTGGAGCGGTTTAGTGACGGGAGTATTATCAGCAGGTTTAGTTGCGGTATTAGTTAGTTTTATACCAAACTTTCATATTGCAAATTACTATTTTTCAAATAAAATTTATTTGTTTATAATTAGTTGTATATTAGCATTAATAGCTCAATTAAGTGATTTAGTTATTTCATATTTTAAGCGAAAATTTAATATTAAAGATAGCAGTCATATAATACCCGGTCATGGAGGAGTGCTAGACAGATTTGATAGTATTATTTTAACCGCTCCGATATTATTTCTTATGAATATATATTTATGATAATACATTTAAATAATCATTCTAAAAAAATAATTTTAAATATCTTTTTAGCTTTACTGCTTGGATATTTTGTTTTTCATTGCATATATGGTAACAAAGGGATTATTGCATATTTAAAAGTAAATAGGCAGCTTGAAAAAGCTTATGATGAACTAAAAGGCTTACGAGCCGCAAGAGTAGAACTTGAGCATAACGTCAAATTACTTCGAACGGAATCTCTAAATAAAGATATGTTAGAAGAACAAGCAAAGAAAGTTTTAGGATTAGCTGCTCCAAATGAGCAGGTGTTTAATCACCAATAACAAAACTTTGTTGTCATCCCGCGACTTGATCGCGGGATCCAGTCTTTTTTAATTTTTTTTGGATACCGTGGTCAAGCCACGGTATGACACAGAACGCGTTTTTCGATCCGCACAACAACATTATTGATTAAAAGGAATTAAAAATCATTTATGACTATAAAAATTTATCAAAACGACCTACCTAATAATTTTGAACTTGAAGGAGATCTAGCTATAGATACCGAGACAATGGGGCTAAATCTACATAGAGATAAACTATGTTTGCTACAATTTAGTAACGGCAATGGTGAAGCTCATCTTGTTCATTTTACAAATCAAGATTATACAGCTCCTAATTTAAAAGCATTATTACTAGATAAAACTAGATGCAAGATATTTCATTTTGCTAGATTTGATCTAGCATCCATAAAAAAATATTTAAGTATAGATTTAGAAAATATCTTTTGTACTAAAATATCTTCAAAACTAGTTAGAACTTATACCGATAGTCATGGGCTTAAGGATTTGTGCCGAGAATTGCTTAATATAAATATTTCAAAACAACAACAATCTTCCTATTGGGGTGCTGATAATTTATCTTCAGAACAAAAAGAATATGCAGCAAAAGATGTGCTTTATTTGCATCAGTTAAAAGATATTTTACAAAAAATGCTACTTAAAGAAAATAGGTATGAACTTGCCCAAGATATTTTCCGTTTTTTACCGACAAGAGCTAATTTAGACCTTATCGGTTGGAATGAAATCGATATTTTCATGTATTAATTTATTAATACCATTTATTGACTTCAGGTATAAAATCAGGCAGAATTTGAAGGAAACACAGAAGCACTTGCCACCGCAGCGTACATAAAATACGTGAGGATGTGAGTACCGGATTGACATACAAATTTACCCTTAGACACAAGTTATACAATAAGTCTAATTAATTAGTAACTAAAAAGGGGATCTTTATGACTAATAGAAAAAAATAGAAGTGCTAGATTTAGAGTCAGATTTAAATCTAAGTCTAGATAGTATAGCAAACCTCTGTTAGTTATAACTTGTGAAACAGAAGAAGACACTTTAAGTATTGATGGCGGTGTTTTTGCCGCATTTTGGTGGGCAACTAATTATATAATAGATAAAGTATTAATGCTAATAACATACAATATTTACTATTACCTTAGAGAAGAGGCATTATGAAACTTCATCTTATCAGAGTTATAAGGGTGCTTCAAAAGGTACTTACCATAATAATTGCAGTAATTTTATAAATGAGACGAAGCAGCATTATGACTCTTCATTAGATAAACATAAGGAAGTAGTTTTAGGTAATACTACTACTTTTTTTGGGTTAGTATGGTGGTAATACAATAAAAGTATGCTAGGTGTCATACTGCGGCTTGACCACGGTATTTAAAAACAACTTAAAGTACTAATAATTTTAGTATTTTAACTAGATCCCGTGATCAAGTCGCGGGATGACAGATTCAAAAAATAATATACTTCTGATAAATGAAAAGTAGATAGACACAGTTTAATTTGGAAAAGAGCAAGGAGTCTGTAAGCCGAGGAGCGGAGCGTATATTAATACGTGAGCATCCGAGGACTTACCAAAACAACGTAGCCAATTTGCCAAATTAAACGAGTATATTCACAATTTTACGAGGAACGAGGATAATCTTCTTCGGCTCTTTCCCTTCTAAGAACTTTTGTACCTTTGGCAGACTGACGGTAACTTGCTTTATTTCATCTTCACTCACGGAAGTTTTAAACTCATAGGTATCACGGAGTTTGCCGTTAACCTGCACTGCCATAATATATGTATCTAACTCTAGCATTGATTCATCAAATGCAGGAAAAGACGAATTATATAATCGCTCTTTATTGCCAAGCTTCTGCCAAATTTCTTCCGTAATATGCGGGATAAAA
The DNA here is from genome assembly GCF_000284075.1 of Rickettsia rhipicephali str. 3-7-female6-CWPP. GTDB lineage: Bacteria > Pseudomonadota > Alphaproteobacteria > Rickettsiales > Rickettsiaceae > Rickettsia > Rickettsia rickettsii. The sequence goes on along the minus strand of NC_017042.1, from coordinate 660,372 downwards.
GGATTTAGTAGCTGTACTAAAACATTAAAGCCATGCCTTACGGTTTTAACATCAATTTTATCTTTGGATATTTCAGCAGATATAGCATTAGAAAGCTCGCGCATACGTGCTATTGCTCTGTTTAGGGCAAAATGCTTTATATCTTCGGCGACGAGCTTTATTGTAAAATGTACTAACCTATTAAGCTCTTTATTAATCTCGCTATTCACATCATCTTTTAAAGAATCTATCGCCTTAAACATATACTCAAGCTTATTAATAAAACGTGAGCAGCCTTCAATACCGCTTGCCGACCATTCTAGATCTTTCTCAGGCGGACTATCGGACAGTACAAAAAGCCTAATAGCATCTGCCCCATATTGCTCTTGCATTGTTTCAAGATCAATGAGATTCTTTTTAGACTTACTCATCTTTTCAATGCGTCCCTGCACTACTCTATTATTGCTTTCTTTATGAAAAAATTCATTACCCTTTTTAACTACTTCTTCAGGATATAACCAATTATTATGTTCATCTTTGTAAGTGGCATGCAGCACCATACCTTGAGTAAATAGCCCTTTAAAAGGCTCTCGAACGCTTACGTACTTCTGTTCGTTCATTACTTTTGTGAAAAACCTTGCATATAATAAATGCATTACCGCATGTTCAATGCCGCCTATATATTTATCGACCGGTAGCCAGTAATCACAAGCTTTTTTATCAGTCATCTCTATAGCATTGCTATTGCAATATCTCGTAAAATACCAAGATGATTCAAAAAATGTATCAAAAGTATCGGTTTCACGCACAGCCGGCTTATCGCATTTCGGACAATTAACATGTTTCCAACTAGGATGATGATCAAGCGGATTACCGTGACCGTCAAAATTTACATCATCAGGTAAAGTAACGGGTAAGTCTTTGTAAGGTACAGGAACTATGCCACAAGTTTCACAGTGAATCATAGGAATAGGACATCCCCAAAAGCGCTGCCTTGAAATCCCCCAATCTTTTAGACGATAATTTACGCTGCGTTTACCTATGCCTAGTTTCTCAAATTTTCCGATGACTTCTTGTTTTGCTTCGTTACTAGTTAAGCCGTTTAGAAAATCCGAATTAATTAAAATTCCATCTTCCGTATAAGCGGTCTTTTGTACATCCATATCTGCTTTAATTACTTGTTTAATAGATAAATTCATTTTAACAGCTAATTCATGGTCACGTTCGTCATTAGCAGGGCAACCAAATATTGCACCAGTGCCATAATCCATTAGCACAAAATTAGTAATAATAACCGGTAAAACTATATTTGAATCGAAAGGATGAATAACAAAAAGACCGGTAAATACACCTTCCTTTTCAGCCTTTTCTAGTTCGCTACTTCCTGTAATATGCGAGCATTTAGTTATAAAAGCAAGTATTTCAGGTGTTTTAGAAACTAACCGCTCTATTATCGGATGATTAAAGGCAATTCCTATAAAGCTAGCACCAAAAATGGTTTCAGGTTTAGTTGAGAATACTTCTATAGTAGTCTCTTCATTATCCTTAATTTTGAAATGAAAATTAGCACCTATCGATTTACCTATCCATTTCTCTTGCATAGACCGAACAGCTTCAGGCCACTCTTTTAAATTCTGAATTTCGTTTAATAATTCTTCAGCATAATCGGTGATTTTTAAGAACCATTGCTTTAAATAACGTTTTGCAACTATTGCACCTGAACGCCAACCACGCCCGTCTACAACTTGTTCATTCGCAAGTACGGTATTATCAACCGGATCCCAATTAACAAGCGATTCTTTTTGATAAGCAAGATTTCGTTCATAAAGCTCTAAAAAGAATTTCTGCTCATGTTTATAATACTCAGGATCACAACTATTTATCTCTCTAGACCAATCATAAGAAAAGCCCATAGATTTTAGCTGCTTTTTCATATTCTCGATATTAGAATATGTCCATTTTTTTGGGTGAGAATTATTTTTTATTGCGGCATTTTCGGCAGGTAGCCCGAAAGCATCCCAGCCCATCGGATGAAGCACATTAAAACCTTGCATAGTCATAAACCTTGCAATAACATCACCTATAGAATAGTTGCGTACGTGACCTACATGGATTTTACCGGAAGGATAAGGCAGCATTTCAAGTACGTAATATTTTGGCTTGCTACTCGCGTTTGATACCTCAAAAGCTTTTTCTTCTTGCCAAATGTGCTGCCATTTTTGTTCTATTTGGTTCATATTTTTTTAATTTATATACTGTATCGTCATTGCGAGCAGTCGTAGACTGCACGGCAATCTCATCAAATATCCTGAGATTGCTTCGTCAATTACTCCGTAATTTCCTTGCAATGACGGAAATACTGTTATTACCTCACACTATTAATATATATATCTCTAGCTTTTCTTAAAATTTTATCTTCAAGCGTGATAGCAAGATTTGAGGTGTTTTCATTAAGTACCCATTGTTTATTTTTAAGCATTTCTTCAAATACTGTCACTTCGATTGAATCAGGGCTTATTACATCGTCTTTAATAAATATATTTATTTTAAATCGAAAATTAGAATTAGAACGTGGGCTATACCATTCCGTAATAATCACGCCGCCGTTTGAGTCGGCTGATGCAAGAGGAGCAACACTTATAGTCTCTAATGCTGCTTGCCAGAGATATTTATTAACTGAACCTCCTACAGCTTTAGTAGATTCATTCTTAACCCTACCCGGTCTAAAAACTAATCCTTCTTCACCTGCTATAGAACCTACTTCGTCCCATTTCTGCTCTCGTTCTGTTTTTGGATAATCACCCGCTAAGATACTAGTACTTATTGCACTAAGTATAATTACAAAAAATAATCCGATAATTTTCTTCATAACCAATATTTAATTAGTGTGCTTGAGGGAAATAATAGAGAAGCTTTAGCTATTAGTCAAAAATTATTTCTTCCCACCGTTCTTTGGCATTGTTATATGGCTCAAAAAACCCACTCGATGTCATGCCCGCCTACGCGGGAATGACATAGGGCAGATTCAATTATTTCTCAGAAATAAATTCAAAACGCGGAATATTTTTGCCGTGTAATAAAACCTTTTCATTAAACATTTCAAGCGGCCTTACCCAAAGCTGGAAATTATCATATAATACTTTATAAACTACTCACTCTTGCAAAGTTTCAGTATATTTTGTAGTATCTATAACTTGATATAATTTTTCTTTGTAATGCTTATATATTCCGGTTCTCATAAAACTTACACCTTAACAGGCATGACGACAAAAATATCTTTAGGATTCTCAGGAAATTTAATAAGTACCGGTGCTGAAACATCTGAAAAATATAGTTCTACTAAATCCGATTTCACTGCTTTTAAGACATCTTCCAAATATTGCGGGTTAAAGCCTATAGCTAAAGACTCATCACTATTATATTCATAAAAACTTTCCTTATCTTGTGAAGAATTAATAACCTCTTTTGCGTTACCTCTTGCTTCACCAACGGCACTAATCTCTAAGGCTTCACGAGATAACGATAATTTTACTGCTCTAAATTTTTCAACGGTTATTATCGCTATCCTTTCTATACTATCTGCAAATATTTTTCGATTAATTACTAATTTTGAGCTGCTGCTTTCCGGAATAAAAGCACTATAATCAGGGAAAGTACCGTCTATAAGCTTTGATAGCATAATAGTATTTTCGTTACATATAAATTTAATCTTATTGCTACTTAATAAAATTTCTATATCTTCATTTATATTTTTAGGATCTTTAACGATTTTTAAAATTTCCTCTGCACTTTTTTGCGGTAATATAACTCCAAAATTCTTTATTTGTGTTTCTAATGTTACCCATGAAATCGAAAGTCTATGCCCATCGGTACTTGCCGAACAAAACTCTTTGTCTTTTATATGTAAATAAACACCGTTTAAATTATAACGAGTTTCATCTAAAGAAATCGAAAATTTTGTCGATTCGATTATTTTAGCAAAATCCGTGCAGGAAATTTTAAAACTTGCTTCAGGATTAATACTATCCATTGCAGGAAAAGAACTAACCGGCAAAGTAAATAAATTAAATTTACAATTTTTTCCTTTGATCTCAAGTCCCGTTGTACCACGATCTGTTAATGTAAGCTCGGAATCCGGAAGTTTTCGGACTATATCATTTAGAGTTTTCGTAGAAACGGTAAATTCACCTTCACTTACTACCTGTACTGCTATTTTTTGACTTAAGTACAAATCCATATTAGTAGAACTAAGCTCTAGATTGCCGTCTTTTGCCGATAATTTAATATTTGCATATTCAGGTATTACATTACGTTTTTCAACAACGGAACTTGCAAACCCTAGGGACTGAACTAACGTTTTTGTTTCAACTATTAATTTTAACATATCGTTATTCTCTTAATGTTCCTTGAAATTTTTGTGAGATGGTAGCAACTAAATCTTTACTGAACGAATTTAAATCAGTATCAGATAACGTCCGATCATCTGCTTGTAGCTCTATTTTAACCGCTATAGATTTTTTACCTTCAGGTAATTTATCACCGCTATAAATATCAAATAATATAACTGATTTGACAAGCTTTTTATTAAAATTATTTATATATGATATTATTTCACCGACTCTATGATCTTGATCAACAATAAATGCGTAATCTCTAAAATTAGCTTGGAAATCCGATACTGCAAATTCGTCTCTTTTACCGAATTTAGCTTTTATCAACGGTAAATTCGTAATATTTAGCTCGAATGCAAATATTTCCTGATTAATATCGTAATATTTCAAGATTTTAGGGTGTATCTGCCCAAAATGACCTAATAAATTTTTACCAAGCCCTATATTTACTGCTCTAGTTGGATGATAATATTGTGGCAATGCTATCCCATTTGTTGCTATACATTTATCTATAGATAGTCCTGCATAATCAGCTACCAACTCTAAATCGCCTTTAAGATCAAAAACATCATAGCTTCGTCCAAGCGAATGAGGATTTTTATTATTATATGAACCGCTTATAATTGCCGTCAAATAAGTTGCTTCCGTATTTAAATCTATAAAACTTGGTCCAACTTCAAAAAAAGCCATATCTTTTATAGAGCGTGCTAGATTTTTACTTACTATACTTAACAAATTCGGCAGTATAGTAGGACGCATATAATTGTCTCCTATGCTAATAGGATTAAGCAAAAATAATTCTTCTTTTAATTCAGCAAACAACTTTGCATCTTCACTACTCATAAAAGAGTTAGTTACTACCTCATCATAGCCTTTGCTTGCTAATATCCTTTTAAAACTAGATATTCTTTTATGCTCTCTTAGCTTATTATTATCTTGGTCTAGTTCGGGTAATTTTATACTCTCTATTTTATCATAACCGTAAATACGAGCGATTTCTTCAGCTATATCTTCTAAAATAGTTATATCGTGACGCCAAGAAGGAGCTATTACCTTTATAATCTCACCTTTAACATCCGTAATAAATCCTAGTTTATTTAATATGGCTTCTATCGCTTTGATATTTAGTTTAATTCCTGTAATTTTTTCTAAATAACATGCTGAAAAATCTAAAGTTTTTTTTTGTGACTCTTTTTCACCGACTTTCACTACTTCCGATACTTCACCGCTTCCGCATATTGACAAAATAAGATTAGTTGCTATGTCCAAAGCCTTTTCCGTAAAATTTCTATCGATATTACGCTCATTACGATATCTAGCATCCGTATCAATTTGGAATCTTCGCCCGCTAGCTGCAACCATTTTAGCATTAAAACAAGCAGCCTCAAGTATTATATTAGTCGTACTATCAGTACAACTACTATCAGCCTCGCTAATGACACCGGCCAGACCTTGAATACCGTTTTCATCTTTTATAACTAAATCATTTTCGGTAAGTAAATATTCTTTGCCGTTTAGGGCGTGGCATTTAGCTATGTCATTGCGAGGCTGCAAAGCAGCCGTGGCAATCTCATTTTGTTGTCCTGAGATTGCTTCGTCGCTACGCTTCTCGCAATGACGTGCTACAGTAATTCCCCCTTTTATCCTATCTGCATCGTAAGCATGCATCGGCTGCCCAAAGCTATAGGAAATATAATTTGTTACATCCACTAAGCTTGAAATAGTTTTTACCCCAACATTTTTTAATAATTTCCGTAACCAATCAGGGCTTGGTTTATTTTTTAAATTTCTTATCTCTCTAAAAGTAAATAACGGACAGGCTTCTTTATCTTGCACGTTAAGCTTCATTTTAGAAAAAAATGTACTCTTTATTTCCGAAATTTCTAGCTCTTTAAGTATTCCTATTCCTTTAGCTGCTAAATCTCTTGCGATGCCGTACACTCCAAGTGCATCACCACGATTAGGAGTAACGTTAATAACAAATATAGGATCATCTAAACCGTAATATTTAGTAAACTTCTCTCCAACTACGGCATCTTCAGATAGCTCTATAATCCCTTCAGACTCTGAAGCTAGCAGTAATTCCTCTTCAGAGCAAAGCATACCACAGCTTTTTTCGCCTCTAATAACAGATTCCTTAATCTTAAATTTACCGTTTGGTATTTCTATTCCGATATTTGCAAGTACTACTTTTATACCTGCTCTTGCATTACGCGCACCACAAACTATTTGCAGCATACCACTTTTAGTCTCAACATTACAAAGCTTTAATTTATCAGCTGACGGGTGAGGTTTAATATTTGTAATATACGCTACTTCAAACTTTTGTAACTCCGCCGCTTTATCTATCACCTCTTCCACTTCAAGGCCAATAGCTGTTAGGGCTTCGGCAATTTCAGTAACTGAAGCCGATGTCTCTAAAAATTGTTTTAACCATGATAACGTAAATTTCATTTCGTAAGCCCTCCTGCTAAATTCGGTATATCAAAGCTCCCAAAATTATAATGTTTAAGCCAACGCATATCTCCTTCAAAAAATTGTCTTAAATCTTTGATATTATATTTTAACATTGCAAAACGCTCTACTCCAAGCCCAAAAGCAAAACCTTGATACTCGCTGCTATCGATACCAACATTTTTAAGCACGTTTGGATGAACCATCCCGCAACCGAGGACCTCAAGCCATTTATCGTTTTTATTCATCCGAATATCAACTTCGGCAGAAGGTTCGGTAAATGGGAAAAAGCTGGGTCTAAAACGTAATTCAATATTAGAATTTTCAAAAAAGCTTTTTATAAATGCCGTGATAACATATTTTAAATGTCCCATATTGATATTTTTATCAATAACAAGCCCTTCTATTTGGTGGAACATTGGCGTATGCGTCATATCCGAATCCGATCTATAAGTCCTACCCGGTGCTATAAACCTAAAAGGCGGTTTGCCGTTTTTCATAGCTCTAATCTGCACTGTTGAGGTATGAGTACGTAATAACAGCGGCTTATTATTTTCCTGACCTTTCAAATAAAAAGTATCATGCATTTGCCTTGCGGGATGATCATCTTCAAAATTGAGAGCGGTAAAATTATGAAAATCATTCTCAATATTCGGTCCGTTTTCTATAGTAAAACCAAACTGCGAAAATACTTGTATTAACTCCTCACTACATTGTGTTATTGGATGAATAGAACCTTGTTTATATCTCCGTGCAGGGATTGTTAAATCAATTTTATCGGCAGCAAGTTTAAAATTTAGTTCCTGCTCCTCTAAAATTTCTTCTTTTGCTTTTATTATATTCTGTATTTTATCTTTTAATTTATTGATTTTTAAGCCAAATTCTTTACGTTCCTGTTCATTTAAACTACCTAATTTTTTAAGCTCACCGGTCACTATACCGTTCTTGCCTAAAAATTCTACTTTATATTCTTGCAGAGCTTTTAAGTTTTGTACTAATAAGATTTTGTCCTCAGCAAGCCTTAATATTGTTTCTATATTTTCCATGATTGTTTTTTGTTTTTGATTTTTTATTGTACGGTAGAACATCATTGCGAGGAGGCATTGTTGCGTGGACCTGTTTATCCGTGTCATTGCGAGGAAATTGCATAGCAATTGACGAAGCAATCCAGTTAAAAATTCTGATTTACAGAATTTTTTTAATTATTTTCTGGATTGCCGCGTCGCCTACGGCTCCTCATAATGACGTTAAATCAACATACACTTCATATAATTCTCTTCTATCCCCACCAACTTCGCTTTAAATATCTGCCCTATTTCTAAAGGTTTATCTAGCTTTACCGGAATAAAATTTTCGGTATGGGCAATATTACTATTCTCTACTAATAACTCCACTCTCTGTCCTATATATTTTTTAAAGAATTCGGTCAACTGGTTTTGCCCTTCTTGCCTTAAAATTTCTGCCCTTTCTTTTCTTATATTTTTAGGTACTTGTGGCATACGTGCTGCAGGCGTTCCTTCTCTTTCCGAATAAGGAAAAACATGTAAATATTGTAATTCCGCTTCTGAAATTAATTTTCTTGTATTTTCAAACATTTCATGGGTTTCAGTCGGGAAACCAGCTATAATATCCGCACCAAAAGATACTTCCGGTCTTATTGCCCGCAGCTTCCGACAAAACTCTATTACGTTTGCTCTATTATGACGTCTTTTCATACGTTTTAATATCATATCGTCGCCTGCTTGCAAGCTAATATGAAAATGCGGCATTATCCTTTCACTATAAGCTATAAGCTCAAAAAGTTCATCATCTATTTCTGCAACATCTATTGAAGATAATCTAAGCCTCTTTAATTCAGGGACTAAATTCAACACTCGTTTAATCATTTGTGCGAATGTTGGATTTCCCGGCAAATCACTACCGTAAGCCGTGACATCGACACCGGTAAAAACTACTTCTTTAAAGCCGTTTAATACCAAATGCTTTACCTGCGCTGCTATAGCTCCTATTGCTACTGATCTACTTTTTCCTCTACCATAAGGGATAATACAGAAAGTACAAAAATGATCACAACCGTTTTGTACCTGAATAAAAGCACGAGACTTACCGTCAAAGCTACTTACTAAATGACTTGCCGTCTCTTTCACCGACATTATATCGTTAACTGTTATTTTTGCATCGGTAATTTGGTAGTAATTAGGTAATAACTTCTCTTCATTACCTATAACTTTGTCAACTTCCGGCATATTACCGTACATTTGCGGACTTGTTTGAGCACTACAGCCGGTAACAATAATTTTTAAATCAGGATTATTTTTTTTAGCCTTGCGTATAGCTTGTCTTGCTTGTTTCTCAGCTGCTTTAGTTACCGCACAAGTATTGAATATTGCCACATTATCGATACCCGACAATTCCAAGTTTTTTCGTATTATCTCACTTTCGTAAATATTAAGTCTACAGCCAAATGTTACTACGTCTTGTCTTAAATTATTGCTCACAATAATATTCCCCACGTGCTACAAGCATAGCTGCCCCTTGCATTATTATATTACCGTTTTCTTCTTTCATAGTAAGGTTACCGTGCTTAAAGACTATAGTACTTGGTGAATGGATAAAACCGAGCTTTAAACCGGCAGCAAAACTACCGCAAGCTCCGCTTCCGCAAGCAAGCGTTAACCCTGCCCTCCGCTCCCAAACGGATAAATAGATTTTATTATCTTTTACTTCAGCAAAATTAACGTTTACTCCATCTGCAAATAATTCCTTAGCCTGCAATTTTTCACCGACAATTTTTTGATCTTGAGGTTCTAACTTACTAAAAATAATCAAATGCGGATTACCTATATCAACGCAAATAGTTTCCTTTAAATCAATCATATAACGCTCTGCAAATGCCCAAACTTTATCACGACTTGGCATCCAAGCTTCATTAAAACTAACGCTTCCTACATTAACGCTAATATTATTTTCATCATTGACATTACATAGCAATTTTTTATTGCCTACCATTACAGTAATATCTTTCTTTCCCGTATCAAGATAAATTAACTTGGCTAAACATCTTGTAGCATTACCACATAATTTAGCACTAGAGCCGTCTATGTTATATATAATCATTTCATAAAAATCATTATGCTCTTCATAAATAATAAACTGATCGCAACCGATACCTGTATGACGCTCAGCCATATTTTTTGCTAACTGCGATAAATCATATGAACTTGATAAATCTCTTTTGTTAACAATAACAAAATCATTACCGAGACCATGCATTTTTACAAAATTAATTTTACTAATCATAATGTTTTACATATTAGGAAATTGTATTATAGCAAATTTCTTGGAATTTGCTATAATGAAGTGATGATATATAAAAATATAGACTATTATGCTAATTTCACGTTTCTTAGACCCTAAAAATCACTATGCATTTTTTAAAATTTTCGGTACAGAAAAAAATAAGGATATACTTACTCATTTTCTAAATGACATTTTAGGTTATACGGGAAAAGAAGTAATTACCGAGGTTACTTTTTTAAAAAAAATCTAAGATCACAATATCGCTGCTTATAGACAATCTATAGTTAATATATTATGTAGAGATAAATACGGTACTCAATTTATTGTAGAGATGCAGGTCAGCAAACATTCAGGTTTTGGAAAACGAGCTCAGCTTTATGCAACAAAGGCCTATTCAAGACAAATAACAAAAGAAGATGAAGATCATAAAAAATGGCAGTATATGCAAAACTTCGAGGAGTAATATTCTTAGCTATTGCCGATTTTATTTTATTGCCCGATAAAAAAGATTGGAGATCAGATCATAGATTACTTGATACTAAAACTTATGAGAACGACCTACAAGATTTTTATTTTATCTTTTTAGAGCTTGAGAAATTTAATAAAGAATTAGATCAATTAGAGAACCTTCAAGAAAAATGGGCATATTTCTTTAAACATGCACATGAAAGCACTCTAGAAGAAATGGAGAATTTGATAGTCATGATTTTATTATTAAAAAAGCTTTTTATGCTTTGGATCAAGCTAGTTGGTCTGAAAAAGAGTTAAATACTTATGAAAAAATGATAAAAACCGAAATGGATAATCTAGCCGTAGAAGAGCAGAAAATTATGGATGCTGAAACTAAAGGGGAAACCAGAGGGAAAGCAAGACAAAAAATTTCTATAGCTAAAAAAATGTTAGCAAAAAATAAACCTTTAGATAAAATTATAGCTTTTACCGGTTTAACAGCAAAAGAAATCGAGCAATTAAAGTAATGAAAATCCTTAATATTATGCTAAGTCGTGACCTTGGCGGCATTCAACAAGCATTTTTAGATTATAGCACTGCTTTAGAGATGCAAAAAATTGAGGTTATAAATATCACTTCTTACAAGGCAAAAATAAATTCCTTTCTACACAAACAAAGCTTAAAACTACCTAATATAGTACCGTTTGATTTACTCTCGGTACTTATTCTTAAGTATATAATTCATAAGACTAAGCCCGATATAATTATAGCACACGGTAATAGAGCAATAAATTTTAGTAAATTTGCTAAATCACAAAATATAAAATTAATCGGTATCGCTCATAATTATAGTTTAAAAGGACTACGTAAATGTGATTTTGTTATTGCCTTGACTCATCATATGAAAGAATTTTTACTAAAAAATAACTTTGCCGAATCTAGGATATGCATCCTACCGAATATGATAAATATTGCTAAAGACTTTATTCCAAATAAAACATATAGAAAACCTGTCGTAATTGGTGTACTAGCAAGATTTGTAGCTAAGAAAGGTGTTGATGTTTTTATTAAAGCTATCAAAATTTTAAAAGAAAAAAAATATGATCTTCATGCAGTTATAGGTGGAAGCGGCGAGGAAAAAGATAATTTAATTGCTTTAGCACATAAACTTAATTTACAAGATCAAATATCATTTACGGGATGGGTTAACAATAGAGATAAATTCTTTAAACAAATAGATATTTTCTGCTTACCGTCTCTTCATGAACCGTTTGGAATTATAGTGCTTGAAGCAATGGAGGCAAGCGTGCCTATCGTTAGTACAGATACTGAAGGGCCTGCAGCAATCTTAAGCGACATGCAAGACGGGCTTATTTGTAAAGCCGGCTCTGCTGAAGATTTAGCAGAAAAAATTGTCTATCTAATAGAGAGCCCTATAAAAGTAAAAGAATTTTCTAAAAACGCCTACCTTACTCTCAAACAAAATTATGACATTAAAGTTGTTTCTGAAAAGTTACAGCATATTTTAGAAAGCTTCAGATAAGATGAATTTAAGGGTGATCCTACACAGCGTATAAAAATACGTGAGTGAACACAAGCGAATCCTGCAAAATTCACTTATATCAAGCTTTCTAAAATATGCTGTAGCAACATTATTACGTAATTATAAAAATAGTTAGTTGAAAAAATAATAGTCTATATGACATAGCGGTTTAAAGATTCATAGTTTAAAGATTCATAATTAATATTAAGTAATATGAATTTATTTTAATGAACCTACTCGATGAACTTCGTATGCCGATTTTTCATTTACTTAAAATATATTCTAGTTTTATCGATTTTATCATTTCTTCTATGTGGTTGTAATACAAAACACGATAATATTCCCCCTAAACTCTCATTACCTACTACTTGGAATAATTATTCTCTAGAACAAAATAATAATGCATCCTCCAAGTGGTTGCTGCAATTTAACGATCCGGTGTTAAATAACCTAATCGAAGAATCTTTAACCGGTAACTCCGATATTGAGCTGGCAATGAGTAATGTGCTAGCAGCGAAAGCATAGCTTAACCTTATTAATTCTTATAGATTTCCATAAATCAATTTACGAGGCGGAGCAAATCGTAAAGAAACAAAAGCACCGAATGAGCCGAAATTCTCTAATAATTTTGGGCTAGCAAACGTGCTTAATTACGAGCTGGATTTATGGGGGCAGCCGCCAACGCTAGCGCATCGGCTAAAAAAAACTTTTCTTGCAAGTAAGTATAGCAAGGCAGCGGTACGTTTATCGGTTATAAGTAACGTCACTATAAGTTACTTTAATCTTTTAGCATTAGACAAACAAATCTATCTAACTGAAAAGCTAATTGAGGCTCAAACGGAAATTTATAAATTAAATCAGAAATTATATAATCTTGGCGTAGGTGATTTAATATCGGTTAGTGAAGCTGCTTCCGAACTTGCACTTACTAAGTTATCATTGCAACCTTTAAAACAACAAAGACATGAGCAGGAAACCGCTTTAAAAATTTTAGTAGGTAGAATTCCTGAAAATATAGTAAACGGCTTAATTTATCGTGATAAACCAATAGATTACTTCCCTGCTCTACCGGTATTACCTAAAATATTACCATCAGAGCTTTTAGAGCAAAGACCGGATATTAAAGCCGCAGAGCAGACTTTACTAGCAGCAGATGCAAACTTAAAAACAATAAAAGCTACTTATTTTCCATAAATTTCTTTAACAGGCTTATTAGGATTCGGTAGCAATAAACTTAATACTCTGTTTACTAACTCAGCTGAGACTTGGCAGGTAGGCAACAACACAGCAGGACCTATTTTTGATTTTGGCAAATAACAATGCTTAAAACAATAATGCGGAATTTGATATTGATAACATTACCAATACTAATTATTAGTGGTTTAGGCAATAAAACATCATCATAAAAGCAGTAAACAAATCACTATAGCAGCTCCGGTTGAGGTAACACAAGTTATCAGACAAGACGTACCTGATGTGATAGAACTTGCAGGAGTAGCTGAAACTTACCAAAGCGCCGATATTCAACCTTAAGTTATGGGCTAAATATTAAGTGTAAATTTTGATGACGGACAAGAAGTAAAAGCAGGTGATTTAGTATCGCCGGATTTTGTGAGTCTAGTAACTATAAATACTATCTCGCCTATTTATGTCAGCTTCTCCGTACCTGAAAAATATCTCGATCGTATATAGTTCCGTCTAAAGCCATGCAAACTAACGATCAAGGTCCTTATGTATTTGTTGTCGATCAAGATAATAAAGCCGTGGTCAAGAATATAGATATAGTGTTTTCTAATGATGATTTTATTGTTATTAAAAGCGTTACAGATGAGGGAGAAACGGTAATCACCAACGGACAGCTACGATTATCTAACGGAGCAGAGGTGAGTGTTAGGGGAGGAGTAGTGTCAAATCGTCATTGCGAGCAGGCGTCATTGCAAGGAAATTACAAAGTAATTGACGAAGCAATCTTAGGAGTTTGTCATTATTTCATGAGATTGCCACGCTTCTTACAGTCGCTCGCAATGACAATATGTATGACGGAAAAAATCCATAAAACAGGAAAAAAATAATTAGGTATTTCAGAAATATTTATTAAGCGTCCGGTTCTTGCTACTTTATTCATGGCAACTATTTTGCTGTTTGGAGCATTCGGCTATAGGCTATTACCGGTAAGCGTTTTACCTGACATCAACTGCCCAACTATTCAGGTTTCAGTAAGCTTGCCTGGAGCTGACCCTACTACTATGGTATCTTCAGTTGCATTACCGCTTGAAAAACAATTCTCGACGATATCAGATATTGACTCGATGAGTTCGGTTAATAGTAACAGTACTACTCAAATTACTTTGCAGTTTAATTTAGACCGAGATATAGATGCAGCGGCACAAGACGTACAAGCAGCTACCGAACGCCTTACCTACCCCGCCCTCATATCGTAAAGTAAATCCTGCCGACGTACCTATATTTTATTTATCTTTAACCTCTGATACTCTCCCCCTTATATACCGTGGACTATTACGCCGAAACAATTATGGCTGAGCGTTTATCTATGCTGCCGGGTGTTGCACAGATACAAGTTTACGGCTCACAACAATATGCAGTGCGTGTGCAGGTTGCCCCTGTTAAAATGGCAGCAAATAATATAGGGCTTGACTAAGTATCAAACATTATCAGCTCTGCTAATGTTAATTTACCGACCGGAGCTTTATACGGTAAAGATATCTACTCAAGCATTAGAGCCCCTGGACAATTACAAAATGCTAAAGAATATAATGAGTTAATATTAACTTACGCGAGTTTCGTATTAATATTAAATTCTATTTTGAATCAGCGTGACGGACTATCTATTTGTAGATTCAAGTAGTATAGAGGTATGCAAGAAATATCGTATTTCAATGCATAAAGTGTTTGCTGGTATAGCAGCACGTGGTGCAACAACAAAAGGTTGGTTCTATGGACTCAAACTACATTTAATAATTAATAGAGCTGGTGGTATAAGTTAAAGCATCTTTTAGTCCTGGTAATAAGGATGATAGAAAACAGCTAGAATTGATGATAAAAAATCTTTTTGGTAAAATATTTGGAGATCGTGATTATATTTCACAAAAATTATTTCAACAACTTTTAGAGCAAGGAGTTTTTATAGTAACTAGAGTAAAGAAAAATATGAAAAATAAGCTTATGTCTATGTTGGATAAAATATTATTGCTTAAAAGATCATTGATAGAATCTGTTTTTAGCAAAATTAAACTATTGAGTAAGTTTGAGCATTCAAGGCATAGATCAGTTACAAATGCCTTTGTTCATATGATTGCAGCACTGATAAATTATCAAATGTCTGATAATAAACCTTCTATTACATCTCTCTTGCTAGCCTAAATTCTATGTTCTATTAATTCGAAACTCGCGTTAACTTATAAAAACGGTAATCCGCTTTTTCTTAAAAATATCGGGAAAGCCATTGATAGCGTAGCTAATAATAAAATCGCCGCTTGGTATAAGGATAAGCCGGGGGTAAATACTTGCTATTCAAAAACAACCGGATACTAATACTATTGAAATAGTCGACTCTATAAAAGAAGTATTGCCGTTGCTTCGCAGGCAAATCCCTGAGGACATTAATATTAATATCATGTTTGATAGGTCAATTTCTATCAGAGAATCGGTAAATGATGCCAATTTTACTATGCTACTCGCTTTAATACTCGTAGTGATTGCTATATTTCTCTTTCTACATAACTGACGGTCCGTGATTATTCCGACTATTGCCCTTCCTTTATCAGTTGTCGGTACTTTTGCCTTTATGTATCTATTCGGTTATAGCATCGATAATATGTCTTTAATGGCTCTAACGCTTGCGATGGGTTTTGTCGTGGATGATGCAATAGTAGTGCTTGAAAATATCACACGACATATGGAAAAAGGCGAGAGTAAAATAGCAGCATGTATTAACGATACTAAAGAAATAGGATTTACTATCGTCTCAAGGACTTTATCCCTAATGACGATATTCATCCCAATATTATTTATGAGCAGAATTTTAGGGAAGCTACTGCACGAACTTGCCGTTGTTATTACTACCGCTATTTTGCTTTCGGGAGTTATCTCGATAACCGTAACTCCTATGTTATGTAATGTGTTTTTGAGGGATCGTCATTGCGAGGAACGTAGTGACGAAGCACGCTCAGGGCAACCAACCGAGATTGCCACGGCGTCTTTGACGCCTCGCAATGACGACCTACCACTAACCGAAAAAGCCTTTGAATATGTCAAACAAAAATATGGTAGCAGTCTAAAAACAGTAGTAGAGCATTCAAAAACTACTATGCTTATATTTCTCTTAGTAATCATCGCAACGGCTTATTTATTTGGGAAAGTACGCAAAGGCTTTATGCCTGATTCCGATACGGGACAAATCTTAGTTTTTACCGACGCCGCTCAAACTATTTCTTTTGATGCGATGGTGCAAGAACAGCAACAAGTAAGTGATGTATTACTTAAAAATCCTAATATAGATTCATTTTCCGTAGGTGTTTCAGGTGGAAACTCTGCCGTAAATCAGGGTACGATTTTGATTAGCTTAAAACCTCGTGATCAAAGAATAGGAGCTGACGCCGTTATAGATCAGTTACGTTCAAAACTAAATCATTTAGTAGGTTTAAGGGTATATATCCAGAACGTACCTACTATTACGATCGACGGACAAGCAACCAAAAGCCAATATCAATATACTATGCAAGAACTCGATCAAGATGTGCTATTTAGCTTTGCACCGAAATTAAAGGACAAGTTCGCACGGCTGCCAGGTTTTATTGACGTAACTTCGGATTTACAAATAGCACAGCCACAAACTTTAGTGCAGATTGATAGATATAAGGCTGCAAAACTCGGTATATCAGTCGAGTACGTCCAGAATATCTTATATGCAGCTTACGGTGCTGAGCAGATTTCTACATTATATACCACCCCAACAGCTCAATATGACGTTATTTTAGAGCTAGATCCTAAATATCAAACAGATTCGTCAATGTTATCTTTAGTCAATATTAACTCCGCAAGCGGCAATTTAGTACCGCTAACTACCCTTGCTAAAATTGTTAATACTGTTGGCCCACTTAGTATTTCACATTTCGGGCAATTACCTTCAGTTACGGGGTATCATTTAACCTGCAAGATGGATATTCAATTAGTGATGCCGTTCCAAAAGTTAATCAAGCAATAAGAGAGTTACAAATGCCGGCTACGATTACGGGAAGCTTCCAAGGAACAGTTCAGGCATGTCAGTAGTCTTTTTCCGATCTTGGCTTATTGCTTGAACTTGCCGTTATAGTTATTTACATCATCCTTGGCATGTTATATGAAAGTTTTGTGCATCCTATAACTATACTTTTAGGACTACCTACCGCTATATTTGGAGCATTACTCACTCTACTAATATTTAATAGCGAACTTGATATGTACGGATTTGTCGGACTTATAATGTTAATCGGTATAGTGAAGCAAAACGCTATCATGATTATTGATTTTGCCTTAGAACTTGAAAGAACTGACAATAAATCTTCGCATGAAGCAATTTATGAAGCATGTATAATACGATTCAGACCGATTATGAGGACTACCCTAACTGCCTTAATGAGAGCTATGCCTATTGCTCTTGGAGTCGGAGCAACAGGAGCATAGAGAAGATCACTAGGGCTTGCAGTAGTAGGAGGTTTACTCACATTGCAATTACTTACTCTTTACATCACACCGATAATTTGCCTATATTTAGAAACAGCTAAGAAATGGTTAAAGCATAGCAATTATAAAGCTGAAATTAGCAATCTATCCGGAATTAAATTGGAAATCTTAATGTTGTTGTATGGCGCGAGAAACTCGTTTGGTATTATACCGTGGCTTGACCACAATATCCAGAAAAACAACTAAAAAATACTAATATTATTAGTATTTTTAACTAAACCCCGTGGACAAGCCACAGCGTGACAGTGGTATCAAGCTTGTTCAGTATTCGGCGTCGTTTTCTCTTCTCCAGTAACCGTAATTTCATCACTATCATAATTAAATGTGTCCGTTGTAGAAGGAGTAGACGGTACAGACGATGTGCTTACTAACTCAGAAGACTTTTGATCTAAATAGTCTCTTACTTCTCGTTTACCAAGCAATTCCATAGCATCATTTTTATTACTTTCTTTTATATATGCTTCAGGAATATATGCCTTAATATATTCCATATCATATGCGTTTTTTAATAAATAAGGTGATACAAATTCTAGTATGTCCTTACCGCTTCTTTTATAATTAGCAAATGAGTAAGCAACACAAATACCGTAGTCACTTAATAAATGCTTGTGTCTTGTCTGTTGAATGTTGTTTTGCAGATTCCATAGCTCTTAAAGCATATAATATCTGTTCTCTTGTTGTTTGAATAGAAATATCATCTGAAGCCATCCCGTAAGCTTTTTCAAGCTCTTGATCTTTAAAATGTAATTTTTATTCTTTTATTTCAGTAACAATAGGGTTTTGAAGGCCTTTTATAAAGGTAAGACTAGCAGTACTTGGCTGAGAGTTTACTTTTCATATTATACCTATTAATAAATTGAACATATTTCTATATTCAAATATTAATTTTTATTAATAAATAATAATCTTACTTAAAAAATAATAAACCTATTGATAGTGATAAATATATCACATCAGAGATTGCTGTATATATCTAAAGACTAAAGATTTCAGCTCTTAGCTAAGAATAGGCTTATTATATCGAACAAGCATTACTGCCGTTATCATCATCTTCACGAATAAATTTTTGCTTTACCTTAGAATTGTTATTATACGGCTTACTATTTTTTACCGGTGGATAATTTACAGGCTCATAATTCGTAACGGGCGGAGCATAATTTTGATTTACTACAGCATTTGGACAAGTATATTTTGATATATCACGCTTAGTTTCTCTAAGCATGGCTTTTATCTGATTTAATTCCTCTTGTATCTTTTTTTCTTTCTCGCTATCGTCTTTTCTAACCTTTTTATTCGCTCTCCTTAAAGTCATATCATCATCGGATTCAGCGAAGCCGGCTTCTGCTTTTTGCCTTGCTATATCCCTTTTAATCATCTTAAGATACATTTCACGATTTCTCTTTACAGGATCGATTCTTTCTCCTCTTAAAGGACTATCATCGCTATCATAGTCATCATCATCGTCGTTATCATAATCAAGATTATCTTCTAATATATTCTTTTTAGCCAAAGTAATATATTTATTATTATATACAGGTTTTCTCTTGCCGCCTTTAGCACCTTTGCTATCAACCAATCTGTTATTTGCTGATCTTTGAAAATAGCTTCTAAAATTATCTGTACAAGCTGAAAGTAAAAACATTCCTAAAAATAATATTATAATTTTTTTTAACATATATAACATATATTTATATTATTCCAAAACTTTTATTAGACTTCCTATACAACTTAGCTAATAAGGAGGAATTTGTAGGATACACGGAACACAGCACCGCAGCGTACGCTTTGGTACGTGAGGATGCGAGAGTACCGGATCAACGCACAAATTACCCTTAGAAGCAAGTTATGCAGAAAGTCTAATATGATTAATGCCACATAATAGCCAAACTTGCAAGGAATAAAGAGCCGAACTGCTATGTGCTTAATTAAATTATTGTTATTCTGAGGTATTTTTGGTCTTGTTATATGTCTTCCACCCTGTCATTGCAAGCGACTAAAAGGAGCGTAGCAATCTCAGGACTTTAGCACGAGATTGCTTTGTCAAAACTTACAATCTTTCCTCGCAATGACGGAAAACAAAATCTAAATCACCTCTTCTATTAGGTTACTTAATAGCTTATGCCCTTCTTTTCTTCTTTTTAATAAATTTTGTGAAGCATCCTCTAATATTTTTGGATTACTTATCAAATCGAGTATTTTATCTGCTAATTTTCCTGCAGAAATATTATTCTGCTCTAAACACCATCCTGCGTTTTTATCTTCCAATAATTTTGCATTGTAATATTGATGATTATCCGCAGCACTAGGCAGTGGAATAAAGATTGCCGGCAACCCTATATAGGTCAATTCTTCTATAGTAGATGCTCCTGCTCTTGCAATCACTAAATCGGCTTCTTTATATTGCAATGCCATATTATCAAAAAATTCAGCAAATTCATAAGTAATGTTTAATTTCGAGTATATATCTTCTATTTTTACTTGATCATCTAATGCTGCTTGCTGGATTATATTTAATTCAAGACTTGGCTGTTTTTGCATCACAATTTGGATACTTACAGGTATCAGCTCTGAAAATAACTTAGCTCCTTGACTACCGCCAAAGATGAATATTGTAAAAAGCTTATCATTCCGTGGCTTGACCACGGAGTCCAGTGCTTTTATTAAAGACTTTTTGGACCCCTTGGTCAAGCCACAGGACGACATTTCTATAACCTTTAATTCCCTAATATTCTCTCTAACTACCCCACCGGTAACTACTATTTTACTTTTCGCAAATTCCGGTAAATTCTTTATTTTTTCATAAGAAATAGCTATCTTTTTAGCAAAGCTTGCAAAAAATTTATTAACTTTTCCAAGGTAAGAATTCTGTTCATGAATTATAATCGGTACTCTTAAAAAAATTGCCGCAAACATTGGAGCTATAACAGGATAACCGCCAAACCCTACAGTGACGGCAGACTTCATATTATATAATAATTTAATAGCCTTTAAAACTGCAATTGATAAC
This sequence comes from Rickettsia rhipicephali str. 3-7-female6-CWPP, assembly GCF_000284075.1. Lineage (GTDB taxonomy): Bacteria > Pseudomonadota > Alphaproteobacteria > Rickettsiales > Rickettsiaceae > Rickettsia > Rickettsia rickettsii. The sequence goes on along the minus strand of NC_017042.1, from coordinate 639,506 downwards.
CTAGGTAAAAACAAGAAAATATTACCTGAGCGTTTTAAATCTAGGATATGAAAAATTACTTTCATATCCTGCTTTATATATTGTTTGCATCTTAAATCAGTAATAAAATGAACTTCATAGCCACGTTTAATTAATTCTTCTCCAAGAGCAACTGCCGGAAAAAAATGTCCCCCCGTCCCTCCTGCTACCAAAATGATTTTTTTCATATTTCAATATTACGAATTTTGTACGAATTTAACGGCGTTCGGTGTCTTGTAAAGCCAAGAAGCATACCGGTAGCGATAGCTATTGCAAACGTTGAAGAACCACCGTAACTAATAAACGGTAATGTCATACCTTTAGTAGGAAGTAAATGTAAAGTCACGCCCATATTAATTATTGCCTGAAGCCCTAATTGTGCAATTATACCGCTAGCAGCGAATTGTACAAATTTATCTGTTTCGTTTAATAACTTAATAAGACTTCTTAATACTATAAAAGCAAATATACCTATAACAATAAGACAAATAATAGCTCCAAACTCCTCACCTGCTACAGCAAAAATAAAATCCGTATGCGAGTCAGGTAGTACCTGCTTTACTGCCCCCTCCCCTGGACCTCGTCCATATAACCCGCCATGCTCAAAAGCCTTAAGAGACTTACTAACTTGATAATTCTCGCTACTATCTGGATCTAAAAACGAATTAATTCTTTGCGTTACGTGCGGTAACCAAAAATAAGCAATAGTTCCTCCTATCATTCCTAAAAAACCGGCTAAAACAATCCAAAATATCGGCATACCCGCAATAAACAGTTGAATACCGAAAACTGCCGTAATCATTACAAGCATTCCAAAATCCGGCTGAATAATCAAGAGAATAGCAACAATAGAATAAAGTATTACACAAATCGTAAAACTTGGAAAATCATCATTAAATTTTAGCGATAATATCCAGCCCGTAACAACTGCAAAAAACGGTTTGATAAATTCCGAAGGTTGAATAGATAGACCTAGAATATTAATCCATCGCACTGCGCCTTTTACTTCATAGCCAAAAAATTTAACTGCTATTAATAAAACTATACTAGCAATAAATCCAACTATTGCAAAACGCCTTAACCATTTTTTATTAAGACATGAAAATAATAATATAAGTCCTGAAGCGGCAGCTAAATAAAATATTTGTCTAGATGCAAAATAACTTTCTTCAAGACCTATTCTACTTGCTACTGCTGAACCTGAGGTAGTAACAAGCATTAGACTAAAAGCAAATAAGATAATTAAAGAAATTATTATTTGCCTATCGGTACTCCGCCACCATAATTTTATAAAGTTATTAGATATTTCGTTATTCATATTATAGTTATGCAATTATGGCTATATTTATAATGTTATTGCATGGATCGGAAAACACCCTCGATGTCACCCCGTGGCTTGACCACGATATCCAGAAAAACAATAAAAAATACTAATATTATTTAGTATTTTTAACTAGACCCCGTGGTCAAGCCACAGGGTGACAGGATACTACACAATTTTATAAACAACTCGCCACGCTCTTCAAAATTTTTAAACTGATCATATGAGCTACAACTAGGTGCTAACAAGATATTTTTTACCTCCGCGTTATCACCTACTGCATCCTTATAAGCAAGATCGAAAGCCTGCTCAAGATTATCACATATTACAAAATCTACTATATTCTTAGCAGTATTTGCAAATATTTCTTTAGCTTGACCATAAAAATAAGCTTTCTTAATTTGACTGAAATAAGGCTTTATTTCCTCAATACCACCCTCTTTAGGGATTCCTCCCGCAAGCCAGTAAATATTATCGAGTGCTTTAATTGATTGCACGGCAGATATGGCATTTGTCGCTTTACTATCATTGTAAAAACTTATATTATTTATACTACCGATATATTGCATTCTATGAGGTAAACTTTGAAAACTACTTATAGATTCAAGTATTTTTTTAGGTTCTACTCCTATTATTTTAGCTACTGCATAACTTGCTGCAATATTCTCACAATTATGAACTCCTTGCAGGTTTTTATTAAAAGGTACAGCATAATGCATAAAGCTTGATACAAGCGAATTTTGTAGGTCTCGCCTGTGTTCACGTATTTTTATACGCTCTACAGGCTCACCTTGAAATTCATCTTGTCTAAAACTTTCTGAATTACGCTGTAATTCAAAACTTATATCATCAAAAAAATTAGCGCTAATTTTATCAGCAACTACCGAAATACCGTTTTCAAGAATTTTAGTAACCGAAAAAGGAATTAGCTTTATACGCTGCTCTTGCTGCAATTTTATAAAGACTTCACGACAATAATCATTATCGATATTAATTACCGCATAACTCTCTTGATCCATTCGATCAAAGATCTTAGATTTTGCTGCAATATAGCAGGTCATATCCTGATGTCTATCTAAATGGTCGGGAGTTATATTAAGAAGCACAGCTATTTTAGCTGTAAAGGTTTTGACTAGATCTAGCTGAAAAGAAGACAATTCAAGTACATATCCATCCTTACTTGCTTTAGCTTGCAAAGCAGAAACTCCAATATTACCGGCAACCGGATAGTCTAAACCGCTACTATTTAAGATATGGCTTATTAAAGCAGTAGTAGTACTTTTACCGTTTGTACCAGTTATAGCTATAAATTTTAAGTTTTTTGATTTTGCAAATAATAAGTCTATATCGGAAGTGATTGGAATATTAAAAATTTTTGCAATATTGACTATCTCATGCGTTAAAGGAATTCCAGGACTTAAGACAATTGTATCTAAATTTTGCCATCTTGAATCAGATAAAGCAGCGATAGCGGCTTTATTATATAATTCTTCAAATATATCTCTATTTGCTTTTAAATCATCATAAACAATTACATCATATTTATTTTGCAATTCCTCGTAAACCGATATACCGGTTTTACCAAGTCCAAAAACACCTATTTTTTGTTTTGTATGAGAATTCATGAATTAATTTGAAAGAACATTGCAGTCTTAGTATTCAAGAACAGGTATATGAAGATCAACTTCAAAAAGAGCAAGGAGTTTACAATTCGAGGAGCGGAGCGTATACTTAATACGTGAGCACCGCAGATCTTGTAAAACGACGTAGCCAATTTTTGAAGTTGATCGAGTATACTAATTCATGTCCTGCATTAATGCTTGTTCACCTTCATTAAATTCACCTTGTCCTTTTACATTACTGTAAGTTGTTTTGCTATGCCCAGGATCAGGTAAATAATAATGAGGCGGAACTTCTAGTGCTTTAGCACGCTGTACTTGATACTCATTAGGTCCAGCTGTTGATATACCTACGGTTTCTTTTAACTTTTTACTACAAGCAGAAGTAATTAATAAAACAGTAAATAATAAAAAAATTTTTTTCACTTAAACACCTATAAATCTAAATTATAATAGACTCCTTGCAAAATAAACTTCTAGAGGTAATTTGTACGTCAATCCGGTACTCGAATCCTCACGTAGGTCTACTACGCTACGGTTCTGCGTTCCGTGTTTCCTTCAAATTCCTCTCTATAAGTTTAATTTTGCAAGGAGTCTATTTTATCGTTACCACCCTTATCGGTATTACGAATTTTTTCAGCCATAGCTTCAATTTTAGCATTATCATAATTCCCTTTAGCCTTTTCTTCAATAACTTTTTTAGTACTATAATAATCTTCTATTAAGATAATTACTCCTATTGTAATAAAGCAATCAGCTAAATTAAATACGGGGAAGCTATAATTCTGATAATGAAAATGGATGAAGTCAAAAACTGCTCCTCTAAAAAATCTATCAATTAGATTACCAACAGCTCCGCCGATTACAAAGCTATAACCGGCAAAGCTTCCGATCGTTTTTGAACGTATCATCAAATAATATAAATAACAGACAATAATCGTGTTCGTTATTAAGAAAATAGCATTGCTATATTGATAATATTCACGCATTAGACCAAAGCTAATACCGTAATTCCAAGTATAAACCATATTTAAGAAAGAAGTAACCTTAAGCATTAAGCCCGGCTTCCATCTCAAATTCTCAATAAACCACCATTTACTTAACTGATCAATAATCACTAAGGTTATTATTATACGACTACTACGAGCAAATGTGAGATATAGTTTTTTTAGTAGTGGGAGCATAATTGTAAATGTCATTGCCGCGAAAGCGGGAATCCAGAAAAAAACAACCTTAATATTAATACAAAATTATATATTTGATAAAATAAACCTATACAAAACAAGTTTTTTATAGATTTTACTAAATTCCCGCTTTCGCGGCAATGACATAAGAGTCGTACAACAACCAAGTTGATTACGATATGACAAGGATTCACTCTACAATGAAACTGTGGCTGCTTTATCAGCTTGCAATTCCTTATCAAGCTTAACATTTAAAGTTTTTATTTCTTTTTTAAATTGTTTAAATTTCTCTAAATTTTTTCCGTTTAATTCTATACCCGGTGTTGTTTTAACTGACATAGGATTAACATGTTTGCCATCAATTTTAACTTCATAATGTAAATGTGGAGCTGTAGCTCTGCCGGTACTTCCGACATATGCGATGATTTGTCCTTGTTTTACGATACTTCCCACTTTTAAATTTTTTGCAAAATTTGAAGCATGCGCATAAGCAGTAGATAGCGTACCGCTATGTTTTACCTGAATAAATTTTCCATAACCCGACTTCCAACCTATTTCTGTTATAACTCCGTTTCCTGCGGCATATATAGGCGTACCGGTTGGAGCTGCAAAGTCAACCCCCTTATGCATTTTAGTATAACCGAGTATCGGATGCTTTCTATTACCGTAATGTGAAGAAACTTTTATAACTTTTAGCGGAGTTTTAAGTAAGCTTCTTTTTACGCTTTTACCGTCTTCGGAAAAAAATGCATGATTATTTGCGTCATTGTCATGAGAATAACGATATATATTATATTCTTTCCCTGAAAGATTTAATGAAACATATAGAATTTTACCGTGGTGGGAAAATTTACCGTCTTCTGTTACGTATTTTTCCGTTATTACGGTTGCAGTATCACCGCTTTTTATTTGACGCTGAAAATCGATTTGATAAGCATAAGCATTAATCAGCTCTATTATACTGTTATTCGATAAGCCCAGTTTTTTAAGAGCTGAAATAAAATTTGCTTCAATACTTACCGACGACTTAGCAACTTTTTTATTTAAAGGTACTACAATTTCTTCAACTTTAAAATTATCACCTTCTCTAATTACTTCAATAGTTTTTAGCTTATCGATAATTATAACGATTTTATTTAAGAATGCTACCTCTGAGGTTAAATCTTCATCCTCGTTTTCGGTAATTTTTGTTTCATATTCAAAAGTAATTTGCTGCCCTATTTTAAGAGCAGAAGATAATCTTCCCTCTTTTATTAAACTTACAATTTTGTCTATTTCATTTTTAGGGATATGTTGTTCTATCAAAATTGACTTTATAGTATCGCCTTTTTTTACTACTACTTCTTTAAATGAAATTGTTTCTTCTTCACTACTATCAGGTTGTACTAAAGTTATGGATAAAGTGTCGTTAACATAATTATTAACGGCAAAAGAGACAAAAACAACTAATCCTATAAATAATAATAAGGAGGCAGAGGTGAGGATTTTCCTGAGACGTGCACTAATAAAAGATGATGGTAATATGCCATTAAAATCATAAGATAGTGCGGTATCATTCATTAAAATTGCTCTGAAGATTATTTGAATCAATTTTTCATTACTAATAATAATATGAACCATATACAAACAAATTACAATAGAAAATTGTAAAATTTTGTTTTATTTCTGTCTTATTAGTTTTTTATTGATTAAAATTTAATTTTTTATATAAGTTCATTTTCATTAACTTATATAGATAAATATTATGCCTAGACTTGTCCTATTTTTATTAATTTTTATAAATCTTATGTCCTGCTCATCTAGCCATAATACTGTCAAATTACCCAAAATAGAATATTATGAGAATATTTCTTTAAATAAAAACTGTCCTATAAATAGTGAAATAGTTCTAGTAGGCGGTTGTTTTGATTTATTACATTACGGTCATATAGAATTTCTACGCAAAGCTAAAAAACACGGTAAATACTTAATCGTTGCTTTAGAGCCGGATGAAACAATTATTAAATATAAAAAACGTCAACCTATCCATAATCAATTACAACGAGCAAAAATTTTAAGTTCTTTCACATTTGTTGATAAAGTACTTATATTACCTAAACTAAAAGATTTTAATGATTACGCTCGGTTAGTGCAAAATATTTGTCCTTCTGTAATCGCCGTAACAAAGCACGATCCTCAGTTAATAAATAAATCAATTCAAGCAAAATTAATAAATGCGAAAGTAATAGAAGTTATTGACTTACTGCAACATCCTAATATAGGTACACTTTCTAGCTCAAATATTATTAAAAATATGTAGTTTTTACAAAAATTTATCGATTTTTACTTTAATAAAAGTGTATACCCATTTATATTAAATATAAATAACTTTATATGTGCTATGGAAAATATTATTAGACATCTTTCCAAACCAGCTTATAGAGAGGAATTTAAAGGAGACACTTCCCCTCGAACCGCAGCGTACAAAAGCGTACGTGAGGATTCGAGTACCGGATCGACGTATAAATTACCTCCAAAAGCGAAATTTGGAAAGATGTCTATTGCTTTAATTTGTTTTTTGATTATTAGTAGTAATTGCTTTGCTTCTGAGCCGTTACCTTGGCAAGTAACGTTCCAGCCGCCAGCAAGTCCGATTATGGAGGAATTACATCATTTTCATAATTTTCTGCTTTATATCTCAACAGCTATTGTTTTATTTGTTGCCGGATTACTTGGCTTTGTATGCATCAGATTTAATGCAAAAAATAATCCCGTACCGGCAAAGTTTTCACATAATGTTTTAATAGAAATAATTTGGACTGTAATACCTATAATAATTTTAGTTATTATTGCAGTGCCGTCTTTTAAAATATTGCGTCATGCCGAAAAAATACCCGAAACGGATTTAACTATTAAAGTAGTAGGTTATCAATGGTATTGGCATTATATATATCCTGATCATGATAATTTAGAATTTGATAGCGTAATGATCTCTGATGAGAATTTAAAACCTAACCAAAAAAGATTATTAGATGTTGATAATCGAATTGTTATCCCTGAAAATGCTACCGTAAGGTTTCTCATTACCGCAGGTGACGTAATACATAGTTTTGCCGTTCCATCACTTGGGTTTAAAATAGACGCAGTCCCAGGCAGAATAAACGAAACCTGGACAAGAGTGGCTAAAAAAGGCGTATATTACGGACAATGCTCCGAACTATGCGGCATCCATCACGGCTTCATGCCGATTGCTATAGAAGTAGTAAGTAAAGAGGATTTTGACAATTGGATTGCAAGCAAGAATAAGACGGCTATGAATGACAAGAAGCCAAAATTGGCAGCTAACTAATTATATTTAGAAGTTCTATGGACAAATTATAATACAAAAATATCTGAACTAGATAAATTACTAAACAATATAACCGATTCTAATCGACATCAAGAAATTATTAAGTAGTGATGATTCAGAAGGTAAAGAAGCATTATAAAGAAAGTATTTTATAAACTAAAACTATTACTTTAAATTTTTTAATATATGACTAACCACAATAACCCTTATCCCCATCTTTTTCCTAAACAAGCGAAAGAAACGATATTTTTAAAACATTTTATCCATAATCCAAATATAATAGTCGGAGATTACACTTAACGCTAATCACCCTGAGAAATTTGAATATGAAAATATTAGAGGAGCTTATTTTGTTAAATTGATTATAGGAAAATTTTGTGCTATTGCTATGTCGGTGCTTGCTCAGTAGTAGCTAAAGATGTACCCCCGTATAGTATTGTTGCCGGTAATCCTGCAAAGATAGTACGCTATAGATTTCCTGATGAGATAGTTGAGCAATTACTTGAAATTAAATGGTGGGATTGGGATTAGGATAAAATCACTCGGAATACTCCGGCAATTGTTGGCGCAAATATCGAAAAATTAAAACAGGCAGAATAATAATTATGGATATAACTACTACCGAAATTTATCACGATGACCACCACACCCCACACGGTTGGAGGCGATGGCTTTTTTCTACCAATCACAAAGATATCGGCATTATGTATATCATATTTGCCGTTTTTGCTGGAATTATCGGAGGTGTGTTCTCACTGCTTTTTAGGTTAGAGCTTGCAATGCCCGGCGGCACTTTCTTAAATCATGATTTCCAGCTATATAACGTGCTTATCACAGCACATGCGGTTATTATGGTATTCTTTATGATTATGCCGGCTTTGTTCGGTGGCTTTGGTAACTATTTCGTACCTCTGTTAATAGGGGCTCCCGATATGGCATTTCCACGCCTTAACAATATCAGTTTTTGGCTACTAGTTCCTGCTTTTCTTTTACTTATGGGATCAGCTTTTGTTGACGGTGGGCCGGGAACGGGCTGGACGCTCTACCCTCCTTTAAGTAATTTAAGTGGTCACCCCGGTGCAGCCGTTGATATGGCTATTTTCAGTTTACATTTAACCGGTCTATCGTCAATCCTTGGATCAATTAACTTAATCGTTACTATCTTTAATATGAGAGCTCCGGGAATGGGGCTTTTCAAGATGCCGTTATTCGTTTGGTCTATTTTAGTTACCGCATTTCTAATAATTCTTGCTATGCCAGTACTTGGTGGAGCTATTACTATGCTACTTACAGATCGTAATTTTGGAACTACTTTCTTTAAGCCTGACGGCGGCGGTGATCCTGTATTATTTCAGCATCTATTTTGGTTTTTTGGTCATCCTGAAGTATATATCGTAATACTTCCAGGCTTTGGTATAGTAAGTCAAGTTATTTCAACTTTTTCACGCAAACCTATATTCGGCTATCAAGGTATGGTCGGGGCTATGGTGATAATAGGCTTTGTTGGATTTATCGTATGGGCTCACCATATGTTTACTGTTGGGCTTTCTTATAATGCACTTATATATTTCACTGCCGGAACGATGATTATAGCAGTTCCGACGGGTATTAAAATATTTAGCTGGATAGCGACTATGTGGGGTGGTTCGATTACATTCCCAACTCCTATGCTATTTTCGATAGGATTTATTATATTATTCACGATCGGCGGCGTAACCGGCATAATCCTATCAAATTCAGCACTTGATAGAGTTCTGCACGATACATATTATGTTGTTGCACATTTCCATTATACGATGTCGCTCGGTGCTTTATTTACGGCATTTGCAGGCTTTTATTATTGGTTTGGCAAAATATCCGGTAAACAATATCCGGACATTTTAGGCAAAATTCATTTTTGGATTACCTTTATAGGCGTTAATTTAACTTTCTTCCCGCAGCATTTCTTAGGTCTTGCGGGCATGCCAAGAAGAATACCGGACTACCCTGAAGCTTTCGCCGGCTGGAATATGGTTTCGTCGATAGGAGCCGGTATTTCTATGTTTGCTGCCCTTTATTTTGTATTTATCGTTTTCTATACGCTAAAATACGGCAAAGATTGTCCAAACAATCCTTGGGGAGAAGGAGCAGACACATTAGAGTGGACACTTACCTCACCACCGCCGTTCCATACTTTTGAAACACCACCGCATATTGAGGGGTAATAGTGGCTTTGCTGCGTGGATGCCAAGTCATCATTGCGAGGAGTTGCGTTAGCAACGACGCAGCAATCTCATAAGATAATATAAAAAAACTCCTGAGATTGCCACGTCAACATAAATACTGGCTCGCAATGACGGGACCTTTATGCACTGTCCGGTACTATGAAGAATGACATAGCTGACAGAAAAATAATAAAACGATAATAAAATGTATAAAAAACCGATAATAGGTGTTACACCTGATTTAGCTCAAAATTGTGAAAAATATACTTACGCTGCTTTTCCATGGTACGCCTTGCGAAGAAACTATACCGATGCGATTATTGCAGCCGGCGGTGTACCGCTATTATTACCTTATCAAAGTGATACAATAAATCAGCTTATGGAACTTGTTGATGGTGTTGTAATGCCAGGCGGTGATGAGGACATACATCCTAAATTTTATGAGCCGGAATACGCCGAAGATGTAGTAGTTTCCAATGAAGAACGTGATAATTTTGAGATATTAGTTTTAAAGAAAGCATTAGAGAGAGATATTCCGGTTTTAGGAATATGCCGAGGTATGCAGTTATTAAACGTTATTTTTAAGGGTACGCTCATTAAACATATTCCTGATTATATTGAAACTGTAATTAATCATACACAACCTTCGCCTAAAAACATCGTTTCGCATGCAATTAATATAGAAGCAAATACTAAACTTGCTAAAATAGCTAATAATCAGCTACAAACTATGGTTAATTCGACTCATCACCAGGCTGCTAAACAACTTGGTAATGATCTTATCGTATCTGCAAAAGCAGAAGACGGTATAATTGAAGCCATCGAATCAACAAAACATAAATTTGTTATCGGCGTTCAATGGCATCCTGAATATCTTAACGATAATGGAGTAGATTTAGAATTATTTAAAGAATTCGTAAAAGTTAGTAAGTAAATATTAGTTTTTAACATCATTAGATGAACATATTACAAACGCTTTATTATATATCCAAGCGGCAACATACGGAATTTTTAGAGCGTTCATATACGAAAGTAGAACCTCTACCATTGTCTTCTAGTTGATACTGACCATAAATTACAGGTCCACATTGTTCTTGCCAAGCAATTGAATATTTTACCCGATTATCTTGCACATCCCATTGTTGTAAACAGCCGCTAATAATACAATTAATTTCAGTCACAAATAGTTTAACCAATTTTTGTATTACCAAATCTTCTTGTTGTTCTACTTGTATATTATCACAATAAGCTATATGTGAGTTTAAATTATTAGCATAAACTCATGTTATAGAGACTATAATAGTAAATAATATAATAAAAATTTTCATATGATACCTTATTTATTAAATTTAAATTAATATATTTTAAGATACTTAATAAGAAACTAATAATCAAATATTATTTATTGTACTATATTATCATTTTAAACAAGATTTCGAACCTTTGATCTGCTATATTAGCGTCAAAAACATTATTTATGACTGCTGATTATTCTTTTTTGAAAAGTTTTGCTGAGTATATCATTGATAAATTAGGTAAAGGTACAGAAGTTCAAATAATATTGCCTAATAATTTCTCGTGCCTAGAATTAAAGAAGATTTTAACCGATAAATATAAAATTAAATTACCTATCATTATTCCTTTTAATTCTCTTATTTCAAAAAAAACCGATTCGGATTATATATCTAAAATAGAAGAATTACTTATTTTATCATCCATTATCACCGAATATAAAGAATTACCTTTTAATAAAAATGAATCATTAAAAACTGCAGAACTTTTAAGAAAATTGTTTAATGATCTTATAATCAATAATATCGATATAAAATTAATTGAAGTCTATAACAATTCTAACTATTGGCAAAAGATTTATAAACTTCTAGAATATTGCTTTTTAAGATGGCAAGAAGAAATATCGTGTACTCAAAAACAAACTAAAGCAGTTTATAAATTCAAGCTATTACAAGAAGAAATAATAAAAATAAAAAAGGGACATAAGCAGGTAATACTCGCCGGAATATTCAAGCCTAATGTTTTTTTTAAAAGATTTGAAGAAGAATTAAAGGATTACATAATTCACTATAATCCTGCCTCCAAGCAGATTAGCGATGGTATATCTTATTATGAACCTAATGACATTTATGAAGAAACTAAACAAATAGCTTATATATGTAGCCGTAATAAAGACAGACGGATTGCAATCGTTACAAATAATAATAAGCTTAAAAGAGTATATTGTAATTTTTTAGACAAATATGAAGATCTACTAGGTAATGACTTAAGGCTTACTAATATAGGTGAATTACTAACTTCCATTATTAAAATATTATGTAATAATTTTGATTTAAAACTTCTATTTTTATTACTTAAAAATCCTTTAATTAACTGCCCTACTGTGCAGCAGTTAGAGTTAATGCTATCTAATAAAAACCGTTTTATATCCTCACCGAAATATTTATTGCAATTACAATTTGATAATGAGGATATAAGAGAGTATTGCCGTAACTTAATAGATATTTTATTTACCGATACCCCACATAATATACAAGCTATTCTAACCTTAACTAAAGAAATAACTGAAAAACTTTTGCCTACTATTTGGGAAAAAGAAGGAGGAGCAGAACTACTTGAGTTTTTAACAAATTTAACCGCATATAGTAAATATATAAATTCAACGGATAAAAAGGATTTTCCTAAAATTTTTTCTTTTTTACTTTCTAATATCAAACATTACAAAAATACCAACACTACTAGTATTATTATAGGACGGCCTGAAGATTTAGCATTATGTGAATTTGACTTAATTATATTACCGCATTTTAATAATGAAAACTGGACACTTAGTGCTAAAGCTCACCCATGGCTTAGCAAGAAAGCCTTGCAGATACTAAATATAGATTACGATGAAATCGCCCCTACTCTATATTCAGATTACTTCAATTTATTTCTACAAAATAAACAAATAGTTATACTGAATGCTAAAAAATATGATGGGAAGTTGTCAGTGCCGAGTAATTTATTTTTGAAGCTAGAAAAAGGTTCTGTGTTACCCCGTGACTTGATCACGGGGTCTAGTAATTATATGGATACCGTGGTCAAGCCACGGTATGATAAGAGTATTGAGATCCACAGCCCCTCTTTCCCAACCACCTTATCAGTAACCGAAATAGAAACATTAATAAGAAACCCATACGGTTTTTATGCTAAGAAAATTCTTGGACTACGTAAAAAAGATCATATATGGGAAGAGCCTAAAATATCGGATTTCGGTAATTTGATTCATAAAGTTTTAGAGGAATATTCTAAAAATTACGACAAACAATATATTAATTTAAATTTGCTTGATAAACAAAATGCTTTAATAAATATCGGTAATCATATTTTATATAGCACTATTTTACCAAGCTACACAAAAAAAACTTGGCAAATAAAACTCACGGCTTTCAGCAAAGCTTTTATTTTATTTGATATAGAACGCCGAAAAAACTGCAAAGAAATCTATTTTGAAACTAAAGGGGAGTTACGGCTAAATATTGTAGGTCAAGATATAAAAATAATCGGTATAGCTGACCGAATTGAAATAAGTAAATCAAACAATATAACTATACTAGATTATAAGACCGGTACTATTCCGACTAAGAAAGAAATAGAACTTGGACTCTCTCCGCAACTTATCATAGAAAGTTTGATGTTACTAGAAAACGGATTTACGAAATGTAATTCTCTGTCCCTTTTATGTCATCCCCAACCCCTTTTGTGTTATTCCCGCGAAAGCGGGAATCCAGTTATGAATAACAATATTACTATCGCCTACATAAAAATAACTAGTACCGAACCTTATGTGCAAACAACGGAAATAGCTTTAAGCATCGAAACTTTAAATAGACATAAAGCAGGATTAGTAAAATTACTTGAACATTATATTACAAATAAATTCTTTTCTTATGATTTGAACTTATCAAAGTATAATGATTATTTGCATTTGAGTCGATAGGCTAATTATGTCATTCCTGCGAAGGTGCATGGGTGTCAACTTAAGACTCGATGTCATTCCCGCGTAGGCGGGAATCTAGGGTAAAGCGAGATAAATCGAGCTTTAAAAAAAGTTTTAAAGTACTGAATTCCCGCCTACGCGGGAATGACATAAACAAACCATGCAACAAGGCTTTCAGTCGCTCGCAATGATGGCTTAGCAACTGCTCGCAATAGTGCTTTACAACCCCATCACTAACTTAAATTCTTTACTTTTAATAATCTTACTATTCGTATTATAAATAATCGGATCATTAATTTTTTCATGACCGAATCTATTTGTTTTAAATACCGGTATATCTAAACTATCTGCAAAATTACGAAGCACTAACATTATGGCATCAAGATCTTTACCAAATGAACCAAATATTATAGCCTTAACATCCTCAAGTAACCCTGCTTGCTTTAAGTGTAAAAGCTCACGATCTAATCTAAAAGGAGCTACATTCACATCTTCTAAAAAAAGAATTTTGCCCTTAGTCTTTATTTGCCAACTCGTTCCTATACTAGTCTGCACCATAGTTAAGTTACCGCCTGTTAGTTTGCCGTTAACAAGATCACTTGATTTTGCTATATCGTTAAGAGGCACTAAATTATCTATAGTAACCTGCTTTACTTTACCTTTTAATATTTCAGCAATCTTGGTAAAATTACCTTGATCTTGTTCCGGCTTTAAGAGATCGGCTATATTACTGCCGTGAATAGTTTTCCAGCCCCATTCTTGTGATAGAAAAAGATGTAACGCCGTTATATCGCTATACCCTATAAATAATTTCTCTTTATTTGGTTTTGATAGCTTTAGTAAATCGGGAATTATTCTCGCAGAGCCGTAACCACCTCGTAAACTCCATACTATATTATCAGACTCATCAAATAATGCATCCCGCAGGCAATTAAATCTTACTTCATCGCTACTTGCAAGAAAGGGTAGCTTACCTTTAGCACAACACTTAGAAGGAATTTGTAAATTTAGTCCATTAATATTTTTTAAATCCGACAAGGTTTTATTATCCGCTCCTGTTGCCGGAGCAACAACAGTAATAGAGATATTTTTTAGACTATGACCAGCAGAAAAAGTTGATATTGAAAAAAATAATATTATTAGTAAAGATATCTTTTTAAGAATCATGAATATAATTGATAGGTATTGTTATATGAACAGGTAAACCTACTATGTCATAGCGTGGCTTGACCACGGCATCCAGTCTTTATTTTATTTTTTCTAGATACCGTGGACAAGCCACGCTATGACAGAGGCAAGCACTGGATTCCCATTTTAGCTAGGAATGACATAAAAGGGAACAGAAATGACATAGAAAATGAGAATAACCTTAAGAAACTATTCTAAATAAAAAGCAGCAGCATCACCGGTAAGCTCTACTGCTTTAGCCTTGATTTGGTCAATAGTAAGGCCACTATATTCTACAAACCAACCTAAATAAAGTAGCGTCCTGACCAAAAAAATTAATGTTCTTAACAACAGTTGCTTTATCTATATTACCTTTCCTCATATCATATACAAGCTTTAATGCTTCTTTTTGCGCTGGTAGTTCATGAGTATTAGATAGATAGTGCTAAAGTCTTTACTTTTTCTCCAAGTTTATTCGCCGAAGCCTCTGATATTTCATCATCTTCAGATTTATCAGTTGAATTTTCGCTTATTCTAAGATTTTCTATTTTAGGTTCAACAAGCTTTGTCCATAGCTGGTCAGTTGAACTACAATCACAATCGGCTAGATATTTTCTACCTTCTTCTCCAGTTTTTACAGCATTATCAAGAAACTCTTTAAACTATCCACGTATTGTTAAATTTGTTATAAGCAGCTTTTATGAATAGTTCTAAATTATTAGAACCTAAATCTAAAAATTTTTGTTTAAGGTCCATAGGGATATGACTTTTTGTATCTAGCCATGTTTGCATTCCTGATAATATTTCTGACATTACCTTATTAGTGTCTTGTGTCGGTACAGTAATATTATTACTCTTAATAGTAGCCTCAAGTGCATTTTTAGTACTAGCATCCAAGTTAGATACTAAGTTTTCATACTGGGCTGGGTTACTTTTAGCTTCTTTTAAAGTGCTTACTATTTTCTTAAATCTTGGTACTATTTCTGAATGACTACCCGTAGTGCTTGTCATCCAATCCCATTTAAAATATTCAAACCCGCCGGTAGCATGATTTGGAACTTCAACATGTGCAGATTTATGGTCATATCTAATGCCGATTACATCAAGATCGTTTTTATATTTCTTTACTTGAATATCGGTATCATTACGCTGTTTTTTTAAAGTGTTGCTCTAATTTTTTCATACTCTCCTCCTTAATTCATATTTTTAATTAGTGTCCATATTATACTTATATATTACTATATGTCACAATAAAACACTAATAGAAATTAACTTTTTGCTATATCACAAGCATGTAAGTCACGCTTAAAGTACAAACTACTATTCTTATTTAAGATTACCCGATAAATCTGCACATTTTCAAGTACTCTTTGAACGTAATCTCTTGTTTCTCGATAAGGTATAAGTTCTATCCAGTCAATAACTTTTCTTGTATCTTTTATATCCCTTGGATCACCAAACCTATCTATCCATTTTACTACATTATGACTTCCGGCATTGTAAGAAGCAATGGATAGAATATAAGAACCTTTATGATCATCTAATAATTTTTTGAAATGATGCGAACCAAGTTTAATATTATATACCGGATTTCTAGTTAAGTCTGCTACATTACATTTAACATTTATGGATCTTGCGGTATCACAAGCAGTACCTTTAATAAGTTGCATGAGACCCATAGCATTTGCATAACTTACTGCTTTATGATCAAAAACCGATTCTTGTCTAATTATTCCATAAGTTAAATGAGGTGGGATAGGCAAACCTACTAGATTATAAGGCGTTGGAAAAGCATAATCCGGAATAAAAGCATTATTTTGGGCGGCAATTTTTGCCACCTCAACCATATGATTGGTATTATTATTTGCTTTAATAATATTCGCAATTATTTGAATTTCTGCAGAATTTTTAGTGTTTTTCATTGCTGCTTTGGAATATATCAGGGCTAAGTAGTTTTTATTATATTTAACCAATAACCTTATTGCTTTAATAATCTCTTTATTTTCTATAATTTTCCTTTCTTCAGAAGTTATTACGGGAATAGGAGGTAAAACTAACTTTGTCCTATTTAATTCAATATTTGCTACCTGCCCATAAAAGGTAAAAGAATATTTGGCTGCCTGCTCGTAAAATTTTCTAGCCGTTTGCTTATCGCCTTTTGCTGCATAAGTACGACCGAGCCAATAAAACCCACGTGCCAAACTAATCGGAGTCTTAACAACTTTAATAAACTTATTAAAATGTACTAATGCTTGATCAGGCTTTTTTAAAAAACTTAAAGAAAGCCAGCCCGCAAGCCACTCCTGCTCCCTTATAGTTTCAGGACAAGTAGCAAAAGGAAGCGTTGCCATTCTATAGCTATTAGCAAAATCTTTGTAATCGATGAATTTACGAGCATAATAGGACTGAATACGACACCATTTAGCAAAATGTTTACGGTTATTTTTAGCTTTCTTAAACAAAGTAATAATTTCCTTTGTCGGCTTTTGCATTTTTTTTAAATCTAAATAACGATATAATAAACCGGAAGTATAGTATTTTTCAGGAACACTTTTAAAAAGCTTTTCAGCATTTGGCGATTTACCTATAATCGCAATTTGGACTTTAAAAGAATTACGGTAACCTTGATCTACATATTTCAGGGATTGCTCAGCATATCTAATATCATTTTTCCATAAATGTTCTTCTATTCGCTCTAAATGATCACTCGCAGTTAAATATTTATGCCACTTATTGTAATATACATTTTCTTCTTCAGGAGTGAAATTGGCGTATACCCAAGCCTCTTTAATAATAGGTAGTAATATCTTCTGATCTTTGATTAAACTACTTGCAGCTGCCGCATAAAATTTATAACCTTTGCCGGTAAGAGGAGGATGTTTACTAAACCAATCAAAAATTACTTTTTTATTTGTATTATTATTTAGATATTCTTCCACTCTTTCTTCAAGCAGCTTATTTTGAGGCCAATCCGGGTTATTGCATAAAAACCTTATTACATGTTCAAAACTATTATCTGAATATTTATTATCTAAATATTTCTGAGAAAGTACAATTTTTGTTAAAATTTTATTATTTACTTCTAGAGCTAAATCTTCGGCTTGTGACCAATTTTTTTGATCGATATAGGTAAAAACTTGCTTAACATTATCTACAGAATCAGAATTAGCATTTACTTTCAAAGCTAATAACAAGAATATAGAAGTTAATAATTTTATTGTGATTTTCATAATAAGTTTTATGATTTGTGTGGATACCTAATAGTCATTACGAGCTACTAAAAGCGTTGTTGCATGGCTCGTTTATGTCATTCCTGCGAACGCAGGAATCCAGTAAAACCTATAAAAAACTTATTTTTTATAGGTTTATTTTTACCTAATATGTAATTTTTGTATCAATATTAAGGTTATTTTTTCTGGATTCCCGCCTACGCGGGAATGACATAGAGACCAACTAAACACCCGTAGAACCAAAGCCACCGCTACCACGCATCGTTTCCATAAGACTACTACTTTCTTCCCATAATATACGTTCGTACTTTGCGATTATCATCTGTGCAATTCGCATGCCTTTTTCTATAATGAAATCTTCTTTACCGAGATTAATAAGAATGACCTTTATTTCACCTCGATAATCTGCATCAATAGTACCGGGTGAATTAGCAACCGTGATACCGTGTTTAACGGCAAGACCCGAACGGGGTCTTATTTGGGCTTCAAACGAATCCGGTAGTGCTATAGCGATACCTGTTGGAATTAGCTGTATTGCGCCTGCTTTTATTGTTATAGGTTGCTCGTTTGCGGCTATTAAATCCATCCCCGCACTATGCTCTGTAGCATATTCCGGCAGACTGCCAGAAAAATTTTCTAGTTTTTTAATTTTAACTTGTGTTATTGTCATATTATTTCATATCAAATTTATCGTTAATAATTTTATTTTCTACCGCATCAATTAAAGAATTAGCAAGATTATCGGTTAATATCTTACTTCCCATGCCAAGTTTCTTTTTAAGCCAAGACTGCTTAGCACACAGATATTGAAACTTAATATTATCACCGAATTTTTCTTTCATTACGCTATACATATCACCTATACCGTCAATTAAGCCGTAATCAAGCGCCGTTTGCCCTGCCCAAAATTCACCGTTAAATAAAATTTCGTCTTGCTGAGTTAACTTCCCTGCTCTTCTTGTTTTTACATATTCTATAAAATGTTCATAAACCTGCTTTTGCAAATTTTTGATAATTTTAAGATCATCTTTATTAATAGGTTTAAACGGATCCAATACTGATTTATTCTTACCTTCCGTATAAACTCTTCTCTCTATCCCAAGTTTATTAATTGCTTCATGAAAACCGAATCCGCTTGATACTACTCCAATACTACCGATAACCGAACTCGGCAAAGCATATATCCGGTCACCGCTGCAAGCAAGCCAATATCCGCCTGAAGCCGCCATATCTTCAATAAAACTATAAATTTTTATTTTATTTTCTTTAGCAAGGTCACGAATACGTTTTGCAATAAGTTCAGATTGTACCGGAGAACCGCCGGGAGAATTAATAATTAAACATAATGCTTTTAATTTCTTTATTTTAAAAGCTTTTTCTATTAGTTCATTTAATGATTCTAAAGTAAGTCCCGATTGCATAGTACTTACTTTACCGATAACACCGCTAAGGCGTAAAACGGCAATCACCTCTTTAGAATTACCAAAAACCGAAGCAAATAATTGATCTAATTTACTTATCTGCCGTTTGGTTATTATCTGATCAAATTCAGCATTCGCCATAGTTGATTTATTTACTTCATTCATTAATTTTACTCATTTTTAATTTAATATACTCGTTTAATTTGAAAAATTGGCTACGTCGTCTTATAAGATCTGCGGTACTCACCTATTAAGTATACGCTCCGCTCCTCGCCTTATAGACTCCTTGCTCTTTTCCAAATTACACTTCGTCTATTTACTTGGAGTTACTATAGCATCCTTTTTTATTGGCGGCAAAGGCTTAGCCGGTTTATTCAGAGATTGCTCGTTATAACTATTTTTAGGTTCAGGATAATTTCCGGGAATGGCAGATAAAATAGTATCTCGAACTTTTTCGTCATACCAATTTGTATTGCCGACAAAGCTAGTTACTATTTTGCCGTTTGGGTCTATTAATATACTAGTCGGTAAACTAACAACCCCTAAGGCTTTAAATAATTCATTTCTATAATCATGATAAATCGGCAAATATCTTATTTGATAGCTTTTAAAATATTCTTTCACAACTTTTATGTCTTGATAATCTTCTGAAATCGGAATTACTGAAAAAGGTAATTTCCTAAAATCTTTTTGCAACATATCAAGATCAGGCATTTCTTTGACACAAGGCGCACTCCAAGTAGCCCAAAACACTAACAATATAGTCTTTCCTTCAAACTGATCAAGAGAATATTGATTTTTTTCTTCATCAAAAAAAATTATATTATCAGGAACGCTTGAACCCCTTAAAAAGGCTAATTTATCCTTAGGCTTCTCATAGAGCTTAGCATGAATTTTAGGAATAAAAATTATTATAGATAATAAAAATACTATAATACATATAAGATATTTATTATAATTTCTTAAGGTCATATAATAATTTATAGTAATGAAGACATTTTATTTATTCGTATTAGCATTTACATTATGTAGTTGTGGTATAAAAAAGCCTTTAGAAGCACCGCAGAAAGAGGCAACACGTCATTGCGAGCAGAGTCGTAGACTGCGTGGCAATCTCGTCAAATATCCTGAGATTGCTTCGTCAAATTACTTCGTAATTTTCCTCGCAATGACGTACTGTATCAATACCTCTTAAGCGTCGTACCTTGCAAAACTAAGTCAAAACAATAAGACGGCATATTTTCTTGCGGTTCGATCAATATCGGATTTACTTCACCGCACTCATTATCACACATATTTTTATCAGATAAGTCTAAGCGTGTTTCGAGAGTAGTAAGACTAGGATGCTCTATTCTTATATTTGCACTTCTCAAATAACGAGAAAATTTATAAGGCAACATGCTAATAAAGTAATATTCTCCTTTATTATTAGTAGTAGCAATACCGGAACCGGTAAAGCTTGAATCGCTTTTACTTGTAAATCTTCTTTTATCAACTCTAGTTTTTAAAGGTTCGTAAGGATATTTACCTCCGCTTCCTGCTTGCCATAAATAAACTTTAGCATCCGCAACAGGCACGCAATTTTGATCTAATACTTTTCCTTTAATTAATATCCTTTCACCGTAAAATTTTGATAATCTTCCTGTTTTACGTAATAAATTATTAGTAGTTTCAAAAACTTTCGGTTCATAATCATTAAATATATTTCTAGTAATTTTACAACGATTAAGCTTATTAGAGTAAGTTTTAGAAGCAGCAAATATGTTTAATGTCCATAAACATAAAAAACAAAATATAAATTTTTTCACTTTTCACCACTATATTTATAAAATTCTGCATCTAAATTTAAATCAATTATTTTTATTAATCAAATTATTTTTATTCTCATTTGATTATTAAGTAATTGATTGTTATAGTAAACTTTGTTATACTAAAACATTAATATATATGCAAAAATTTTTATCTTTAATAATTGTAATTCTAATACTTTACAATATAGTAAAGTTAAAAATATCTCCCGACAACAATAATCCTACAACTGTAGAGCAAACGGCTTCAAATAATTCATCTACCGATGAAAACCACACTAGTATAAATAATGAACCCCCTATTTCATTAAACGGTAACTTATTTGAACGTACGGTTTCAAAAATAGTAATAAATGCTCTTAAAACCGAAGAAGGGAAAGCATTTTTTGAAAATATTTTACAACCGTTAAATGGACCTATCAATCCTAATGATTACACTATTGAAGTACGTAAGGATTTAGTAAAAACACTGTTCAAAATTAATACGCTCGGTAGCGGTAATGTTGGTCCCGCTTCTTGCGGACATGTAGTTACCGTATTGTATCAAATATCAGATATGAACAATACTTTAATATCTGAAGATACTAAGACTTTTACTTTAGGCTCTGCTCCTGTAATGCTTGGCTTAGATAATGTAATAATCGGTATGATGGTAGGAGAAGCACGAGAAGCTATTATTCCGGCAAAATATGCCGTTAATAATAGTAATAATATTATCTTCGATGATGCTTATAATTATAAAGTTAATGTAATTTTAAAATCCATATTACCGCAAAATTTTGTTAAAAGTAATGAAGTTAAAATTTATGACGATGAGATAGCTTATCGTGTTCCTTTATTATGTGGTGAAAAAGTAAGCTTTAATGCTAAAATTACTCGCTTATCAAATGGTAAAATACTATATGATTCAAAAGCAAAAGGACAACAAATAGATATGAAAATCGGCGATATTACATATCCTTTAATTTTTTCTTACGCCTTGCAGGGTAAAGTAACGGTTGGAACACGCAGTGTTATTGCTAAAGGCAAAACATTTAAAACTTTAGGTTCTAACATAAATAAAATTATTTCTCATGAATCGTTACCAATAAATGAATATCTTTTGCTTGAACTAGGAGACTTTAAACAAAATTAAATAAATATGAAACAAAATAAAATTCAAAGACAAAAAAATTATATTTTATTATCTATCCTTGTCATAATGATAATAATTGTATATCTTATAGCATTAATAAAAATTGCAGGATAGATTTTGTAATTATTAAAAATTTAACACTCAAATTAAACGAGTATATAAGCATCTTACTTTAAACTTCAATTACGCTAGGAGTATGGACATTATTAAAAAAAACAAAAATATTATTATATTAGTAGGTTTAATATTGTTAGCAGTAATTATTTATATCTCTACAAGTAAGAGTTCCGATAATAAAACAAACGATAATATATTAGAAGTAAAGATAGCTATACAAGATCATAAATTTATTCCGAATATAGTTGAAGTACCAAAATCGACTAAGATAAGGTTAATTGTTCATAATGAAGATGATACGGTAGAAGAGTTTGAAAGTCATGATTTACATCGTGAAAAAATAGTTATGCCAAATGAGTCCATACATATTATACTTGCACCTCTCAAGTCCGGAAAATATGAATTTTTTGGAGATTTTCATCAAGATACAGCTCAGGGTTTTATAATTGTTAATGATTAGATAAAAAATATGTTTAAAATTGCTTTAGTAGTGTTTCGTGAATGTTTAGAAATATCCTTATTACTTGGTGTAATACTCGTCGTAACAAAACAAATAGAAAAATCTCGTCTTTATATTATTGCTGGAGTAATGCTTGGAGTAGTATTTGCTTCAATTTTTGCATTTTTTACACGTAAATTATCTTTATCTTTTGGCGGAATAGGCGACGAGTTATTCGATTCCGGAATTATGATACTAATAACAATTCTGATTAGCTGGACAATAATATGGATGCAAGGTTACGGTATAAAAGTAAAGCAACATATAAACGACTTATCAGTAAAAATTCATGAAGGTAATGCCAGTTATTTCATGTTGGTTTTTTTAGTTGCCACTACTATCTTACGAGAAGGTGCAGAAATTATTATTTTAGTATATAGCATATCTTCAGTTGAAACAATATCAAGCAGTATTTACCTGCAAGGAGTGATAATAGGTGCTACAAGTGGCTTCTTACTTGGTTTAGTAATATATTTTGGTTTCATTAAGATTGCTAATCAAAAATATATTTTTAAAATCTCTACCGTATTATTAATGCTAATAGCAGGCGGATTTGCAGCAAGTGCTGCAGGTATTTTAACCTCTTCCGGTCTAGTTATGTTTTTATCCGATCAACTTTGGGATAGTTCATGGTTAATAGCAGATAGAAGTATGATAGGTAAAATCTTACATATTGTTACCGGTTATATTGCAAGACCTAACGGGCTACAAGTACTGGCTTATTTTACTACTATATTACTGATAAATATTGTCATACAAATAAAATTAAGACATTCCAAAAATAACTTAATATCAGTACAAAAAAATGAATCAAATTAATTTTATCAAAGAGAACAATTAAATATGTTAAAACTTTTATCAGAAATTGGTCCGATAATAGCATTTTTTGCAGGCTTTTTTTATGGAGGCGGTATACAACACGCTACTCTTTATATGCTTATTACCTCTGTTATTTGTATTACCCTTTGTTATGTTATAGATAAGAAAGTATCCAAGCTTTCTATTATTTCTACGACTGTTTTATTAGTTTCGGGAAGCATTACTTTAATTAGCGGCAATTCAATGTATATAAAAATCAAACCTACTATATTATATGTTATTTTTGGAATAATATTTCTCATGAGCGGTATAAGAAAAAATCCTTTTATCAAATATGCTTTAGAGAGTATAGTACGTCTTAAAGAAGAAAGCTGGATAACCTTAAGCTATAGAACAGCGGCTTTTTTCTTTTTTATGGCTGTAGTTAATGAAGTAGTTTGGCGTAATTTCTCAGATGAAACATGGGTAAAATTCAAAGTATTCGGTGTAATACCTATTACTGTTATATTTATTTTACTGCAATTACCTCTTTTATTAAAGAATAAATTACCGGATAGTAAGATATGATATATAATACCTTACTATTTTTACTTTATGTCATTACCGCGTAGGCTTTGTTGCATGGACCGGTCAAATCCACTGTGTCACCCCGTGGCTTAACCACGGGGTCCATACAAACAATTTAAAATACTAATATTATTAGTATTTTAAGCTGGATCCCACGATCAAGTCGCGGGATGACACAGAAAAGCACTGGATCCCTGCTTTCACAGAGATAACACTGATGGCTTTTTAAAAATCGTAGGGTACTATTGTTATGATATTACAAGTTCTAATTTTTATAGCTCTTTCTTTTAGTCTATCTGCTTGTTTACCTGCTATTTTTACCGCAGCAACCACTACTGGCATTGTTGTTTCAAAAGATCAACCAATGTCTGAAACATTAAATGATTCAAGGATTTCTGCCAGCATTAAAGCTGATTTAGTAAAAAATAATTTTAGAGATTTAGGTACTAAAATAAAAGTTGAAGTATCACAAGGAAGAGTATTATTAACAGGAAATATTCAAAAAGAATCTGATGCGTTAAAAGCCGTAGAAATTGCTTGGAATCAAAAAAGCGTAAAAGAAGTTATTAATGAGTTGAAAGTAAATAAAAACAGTAATCATTTTGACTTAGCCCAATATACTAAAGATAGTATGATAACCACGCAAATTAAAGCTAAAAATTTAGTCAGAAAAGACATTAAATTTGCTAATTATACTATTCTAACTATAGATAATATTGTTTATTTATTTGGAGTTGCAAGATCAGAAGAAGAGCTAGAAAAGCTTGCTTCTATTGCATCAAAAATAAAAGGCGTTGAAAAAGTTGTGTGTTACGCTAAAATAATGAATACCTTTAACACAAATAATGATAATAGTGAATAGTGAAGAATCATAAATTCAAATTAGACCTCTTGCAGAACGAAGCTAATAAAGAAAAATTTGAAGGAAACACGGCACGTAGCACCGCAGCGTACACTTTAGTATGTGAGGATACGAGTACCGGATTGACGTATACCGTAGATATTTCAAAAGTTGGAAATCAAATAAGTGGTGAGCCTGCACAGCGTATAAAAATACGTGAACACAGGCGAATCCCGAAATTTGACGTACCAAATCTTGAAGTATCTACGGTATACAAATTACCTTTAGGAGCAAGTTATGCCAAGGGTTTATTACTTTTGTTAATTTTTTGTTTTGGTCTAAGCGGTTGTAATACCTCAAAAAGATTACCTTATTCCCACAAATATTCTTACAAAGAATTATCAAAAGATGATCCTCATAATCTAACTTATAAAGGACATTATAAAGTCGGTAAAAATTATAAAATAAAAGGAAAGACTTACAAACCTCACAACCCTAAATCTTTTACCGAAACAGGTTATGCCTCATGGTACGGTGGACGTAAAGACGGTTTTCACGGTAAAAAAACAGCTAACGGCGATAGATTTAATAGAAATTTATTAACTGCTGCACATAAAACTCTTCCGCTCCCTTGCTTAGTTAAAGTTACCAACAAAGCCAATAATAAAGCAGTAATTTTAATGGTTAATGATAGAGGTCCTTTTAAGAAAAATCGTATAATAGATGTTTCTCAAAAAGCGGCTGAAATTTTAGCATTTAAAAATCAAGGTATAACTAAAGTAAAAATAGAATATTTACCTAATGAAACTGAGAAATTTCTAAAAAATATTAATCTAAAAAAACCACAAAGTAAAACTTTAGCTAAAAACTCTAAAAAATCTTCATCTACTAAAGGTACAAAAAACAATAAATGTAGCGTTAATTGTCATATAAAACTTGTAAATTTAAAGTATAAATTGGTAGTAAATCCTTAAAAGATGTGTGAATATTAAATCGTCAGTAGTCGTAGGTGTTGTTGCATGGCTCGATTTTTAACGTCATTGCGAGGAGCAACTTAAGTTTCGACGAAGCAATCTCAGGAGTTTTTGTATTACCTCATGAGATTGCCGCGACCACTTTGTGGTCTCGTAATGACTATACATATCAACTACGTATATTCTTTTTCTTTATTATTTTTGATTTAACTTTTGTAGTAGATTTATTATTAGAGGCAAGCTTGATTGAATATTTAGGGACTATAGGCTTAATATTAAAATGCTGATCTAGTAGCCCCATCATCTTTTGATCACGAGATGCGGCACTTTTGCAGCCTGTAACAACGGCAATCAATGATTTACCGTTCCTAGAAGCAGTAGTTACTAAATTATAACCTGCCGGTGTATGAAAACCTGTTTTCATCCCTTCTGCACCTTGATAATTTTTAGTAACCCTATTATGTCCGTTTACTACGTTTCCACGAAATACAAAGCTGGTTTTAGCAAATAACGGATAAAATTTAGGATAATCTCTCTTCAAAGCCATAGCAAGTTTAGCCATATCTCTTGCGGTAGTTTGCTGCAATGGGTCATGCCAACCTGAAGCATTTTTAAAATAGGTATTCTTCATACCGAGCTGTTTAGCTTTAATATTCATTAAATGAGCAAAAGCTTTCTCTGAACCTTTCATGCCCTCAGCAACCGTTACAGCAGCATCATTAGCAGATTTTATAATTAATCCATTAATTGCCTCTCGAACGGTTATAGTTTCCCCTGCTTTTAAACCCAGCTTACAAGGCGGCATTTTTGAAGCTTTTGCTGATACAAGTAATTTTTTATCTAAAGGTAACTTACCGGCTTCAATTGCTTCAAACATTAAGTATAGAGTCATTAGCTTAGTTAAAGAAGCGGGATAAACCCGAATTTGTGAATTATGGGCCTGCAACACTTTACCGCTTTTTGCATCAATGACTAAACTAGTTTGAACAGGAGGTTTAGGGGTATTTTTTACGGCTTTTGTTGCTTCGCTTATAGGAGCAAAGAAAAATGTTACGACAAAAATATAAGGTAATAAAAATTCCCTAAACATTTTAAATAAATAAAATATTATTCAAACTAAATCAAGTGTGATTTTTCATCATTGCGAGACAAAATTGAAAATTTTGACGAAGCAATCCAGTAAAAAATGCATAGCATTTTCTTATTATTTTCCTAGATTGTCACCCTTCCTACTACGGTCGCTTGCAATGACGATGAAAATAATACTTACTACACATTAACCTTTTTATTAAGATACATTAATATAAACAAAGCAGGCAAGGCTAAAATTATAGTAAAGATGAAAAAAACGTCCCAGCCCATCATATTTACGAGTTTTCCAGCATAAATAGTGACAGTATTGTTACATAAACTACTAGCACTACTAAGTAAAGCATATTGTGTTGCGGAATATTTTTTATTACATAAATTACCTATATATCCGACTAAAGCAGTAGCACCCATAGCGGCAGCAAAATTCTCTATAGTAATAGCAATTAATAAAGCTTCAAAAGAAGGAGGCTGATGATTAAGCCAAATAAATGCAAAATGCGTTAAGCTTTGGGCAATACCGGTAATAATCAAACCTTTAAAATTCCCCACCCTATACATTACAATACCACCGACAAAACCGCCGACTAAGGTTGCAATCAATCCATAAAGTTTAGCTATTATTGCTATTTCGCCTTTTGTATAACCAAGCTCTATATAAAAAGGTGAGGCAACCGCTCCAAGCATAGCATCGCCTAATTTAAAAAATATTACCGCAAGTAAAATAGTTGTGGCAAATTCTCTTTTGAAAAAATCCTTGAAAGGATTAATTACTGTAGAAATCCATGAAATAATAGAAATAATATTAATTTTTTCTCTTACTAATTCTTTTTCGTTTACGGTTATTATAAATATCGTTGCAACGACAAATATTATAGCTATAACACAGAAAGTTAGTTGCCAATTATTTCCAGTTATTTCTGCAAGGTACAAAGCACCTGCCCCTGTAATAAGCATACCGATTCGATAACCGAATACTGCGGTTGCACTAGCTATGCTTTGTGTTTCTTGATCAAACTTATTTATACGCAACGCATCAACGGCAATATCAAACGTGCTAGATAAAAAGCCTAATAATATAGTCAAAAAATATAAAGAAGTTAAAGAAACTTCAGGATTTTCCTTGCTCATAGCAATTAGTACTAAAGCCATTAAAGAGCTACATAATATAAGCCAACTTTTTCGATGTCCCCACCTACTTAAAAAAGGTATTTTAAAATTGTCGACTAGAGGCGACCAAAATACTTTTAACGAATATGATAACCTTGCAACCGCAAAAGTAGTAATAACGGCGATATCTATACCGGATTCTTTTAACCATACCGCAAGAGTAGAAAAAATTATAACCAGCGGCATACCGCTAACTATTCCTAAAATAAATATTTCAAATAATCGATAGTCTTTAAAAACCTTGGTAATGAGCATTGTGATATTTCATTAAATCATCATTGCGAGGAGGGACATGGTCCCGACGTGACAATCTTGTCAAGCATCCTGAGATTGCTTCGTCAATTACTTACATAATTTCCTCGCAATGACGAAAATATTAGTGTTGCAATAATAATTAATAAAATTAAGAAATATAAGCTATTTACTTTATAAATCAAGCATTTTCTCTTAACTCCTTATTATACAACCTATAATATTCATCTTTATTCTTAAGCAATTGTGTATGAGTTCCTTGTTCACAAATCTCACCGTTTTTCATGACGATAATATTATCAAGATCGGTAATACTGCTTAAACGATGCGTAATAATTAAAGTGGTTTTTCCTTGGCGTAATTTCTTTAACGATTCTAGAATTTTCTGTTCGGAAGCTTGGTCTAAGCTGCTTGTTGCTTCATCCCAAATTAAAATAGGGGCATCTTTTAAGAAAGCTCTAGCAATAGATAAACGCTGACGCTGACCGCCTGAAAGAGTCGTCCCCTGCCCCCCTATCTGCGTGTCGTAACCGTTCGGCAGATGCATAATAAACTCATGAGCATCGGCATATTTTGCTGCTCTAATTATTTCTTCTCTTGTAGCGTTTTCCTGACCGTATGCTATATTTTCTGCAACGCTTGTATCAAATAAATGAGTATCTTGAGTAACTAAGGAAATCTGACTTCTAAGTGAAGTAAGCTTAATATCTTTAATATCATGATTATTAATTAAAATTCTTCCTTCATTTGGATCATAAAAACGCACTAATAAATTACTAAGCGAAGTCTTAGCACTACCTGAACGCCCGACAAACGCAATAATTTTATGAGGCTCTAGCCTTAAATCTATATATTTTATAGCTATTTTACTCTCAAACCTTAAAGCTAGTTTTTCAAAAGTAATTTGTGGATTATATAAATCTACGTCTTTAGCATCTTCATGATCTTTAATAAGAGGCTCGGTATCCAAAATACTAAATACCCTCTTAGCTGCTGCTATTCCTTCTTGTAAATTAATATTTAACGATACCAAACTTTTAAACGGTCTATAAGCCGCTGCAAAAGAAGCCAAAAAAGCAAAAAGAGCCCCTGGCGTACTTTTCCCCTCAAGGACTAGATTACCTCCGTACCATACCATCCCTCCAACTGCAAAACCGCTTAAACCCTCCATAATCGGTGAAACCATCGCATCTAGCTTAGATGTTTTTTTGTAGAACTCTAAAATATTATTAATAATCAACGATGCTCTATTACTTTCTATTTTTTCGCCTACAAAAGATTTAATAATCTTAATTGACTGAAATGTTTCATCAAGCCGAGAGGTATAATGCCCAAGCTCTTCTTGTGACTGTGCAAATATTCTTCTTATCTTTCTACCCATCCTTTGCACCGGATAAACAGCTAAAGGGAAAACAAGAAAAACTACGCAAGATAATAGCGGTTCTAAATGAAACATTGTTGCTATTAAACATACTACAGTTAGGAAATGTTTAGCACATCCGACAAGTAAGTTAGAAACAGCTCCACGCATCAAAGAAATATCATTAGTAAAACGAGATATTAAACGTCCTGAAGATTGGTTGTGAATAAAAGAAATATCGGCAAATAACAAATGCTCATACATTTTTATCTGTAAATCGTTTAGTACCCTTTGCCCAACAAATTTTATTATATAATTCTGATAATACTCTGAAATTCCTTTTATAACAAAAGTTACAGTAAGCACTATAGGCATTATTATAAGCATTTTTTTATCATGCGTTAAAAAAACCTTATCAATAATAGGTCTAGCCGCATGTACGATCACTGCCGTACAAAGTGCTGCAACAACCATACAAAATATCGAAAAATATATTTTATTTGCGTAAGGTTTAACATGATCTTTTATCAGCCTTTTTATAACATCTGTGGCTGTGTAGTTATCATTTAAATTATTGTTATTCATTCTCGTTAAAAATATTAAATTGATGATTTGATTGATTCGGTACAGGCATTTTCAAATGCTCAAAAGCGGCAATCGTGATTACCCTACCTCTAGGAGTTCTTTGTAGTAAACCTATCTGTATAAGATAAGGCTCTATGGTTTCTTCAAGTGCGTCACGTTGTTCAGACAAGGCAGCTGCGATCGTTTCAATTCCGACAGGACCGCCGTTATAATTATCCGCTATGAATTTTAGATAACGATAATCATTGCTATCAAGTCCTATGCGATCAACTTCCAAACGACTTAACCCAAAATCAGAGATTTCCTTATCTACTCTTGATTTACCGTCCACTGCTGCAAAATCTCTTATACGACGAAGCAATCTTAATGCAATTCTTGGCGTTCCTCTACTTCGTTTAGCTATTTCTTCAGAACCCGAATCGGTCAAATCAATATCAAGTAGTTTACTTGCTCTATTTAGAACTTTCTTCAATTCCTCGGTATTATAAAAATTTAGCCGCATAGGAATACCGAACCTATCACGCAAAGGATTACTAAGCAGCCCGAGGCGTGTGGTAGCACCGATTAAGGTAAATTTCGGCAAGGTTATTTTCACTGACCTTGCGGCAGATCCTTCACCGATAATTATATCAAGCTCAAAATCTTCCATAGCAGGATATAAAACCTCTTCAACCGCAGTATTTAAGCGGTGGATTTCATCAATAAATAATACATCGTTCCTTTCAAGATTGGTAAGAATAGCAGCAAGATCAGCTACCTTAAGTATAGCAGGACCGGAGGTGGATTTAAAATTACCGCCGATTTCGTTAGAGATAATTTTAGCAAGCGTAGTTTTACCAAGCCCGGGCGGACCGTAAAATAAAGTATGATCAAGATGCTCATTTCGAGATTTTGCAGCCTTAATAAATACCGAAAGATTTTCTTTAATCTGCTGTTGACCGACAAATTCTTGCAAATATGACGGCCTTATCGGCAATTCTTGATCATTTTCACTTTTTTCAGGTGATAATAATATATTAGTCATTATTTTAAATCGAATATAATGACTAATAATAGCTAAAAAATAGTTTTATGCTATAAATTATTTTAGACTTTTATATTAGCCCTCTTCACAGAAACTAGTTACCCCTTCTCTAAGTTTATCTACGGTTTCAAAAAATTTTTCTGTACCAGTGACGCCTAAGTTTTGTAATTCTTCTTTAAGGTAATTTTTATTTAATCCTTTATATCACTTGAAATAATGACCAAATATCTCATTTGATAATATTTTATATTAGGATTTTCATAATAATTTTTCAAAACTTCTGCTACATCTTTTAGAGTAAGGTTATTTTCATCAGTTATTTCTGTAATTTGTGCGTCCACTGCTTGTCTATCTTGAGATTTCATTCCTATCTTATAACCTAAAATATTACATCCAATTAAGCTTTTATTCTCTTTTATAGCATCCGATAAGGCTTTCTTTGATTCCTTGCTTACTTCTGTACTTAATGAACAATTCAATCCGACAAGTTTAGTATTTTTAATAAATGAGGATCAGGCAGGAACATTATTATTATCACAAAATATCCCACTTATATCTAAATCGCTTATTTTTGTTGCGTTTATATCTTCGAGTAATTTTATTAAATTTTCTTGTGTTATAGGATTTGATGAAATATCAAGAGCTTCAATATTAGATTCTTTAAAAAATTTAATAAAATTATTTATTATTCCATTGTCTAATCTTATATTTGTATTTTGCAATACTAAAGTTTTTATAGATTTCTTAAATAAATTATATCTAATCCCTTATCTCTTAAATAATTATGAGCTAGTTTAATATTTTCTATAGTTCCGTTTACTCTTAAGGTATCTAAAAGAACAGCTATCTTATTAACATTATTCAAAGCATTTATAACACTAATGTCGGTAATTCGGTATAGCGGATCTTTAAAAAATTCAGCAAAAAACTTTATTGATTTTAAACTCCACGAAAAACTATCAGTGCTTAACTACTTTATAGTAGCGTCTCCTTGTAAAGCATTAAATAACCCATTTAAAGCATCTTCAGGAATTTTAGAGTATCCAGCAACTGCAAATACCGGTGATTGTGGTACAAAATTAACCTCGGTAACACTTAAAGTAGCAGGGTCTTTCTATAGCTCTTTTAATATTTCTTCAGCCTGTATTTTTTCTAAATATTCTATTAACTTGGACATATATTTTACCTATTAATTTTAGTAATTAAAATTAATATAAAATAACTGCTAATTTATCAACTAAAAATTAGAATTTCGATTTTTCAGGGCTGTTTTGATTAATTCATCAATAGAGGTTTCGGGATGTTGGGTAATGATGCCTTGAACGGCGTTTTGAGCTTCAAATCTAGAAAATCCTAGATTTACTAGAGCTTTTATTACTTCATTACTTGCAACGGGTGTGATATTCTTAATATTTAAGCTATCTTTAATAATAGCTGAACCGCTTGATATTTTCGCTACTTTACCTTTCAGCTCTAACACTATACGTTCAGCAAGTTTAGCCCCTACTCCGGATATTGCTTTAAATATATTTTTATCTTCATTATTTACAGCAATTTGAATATCCGAAGGCGTAAGGCTTGATAAGATAGATAAAGCCATTCTTGTACCTATACCGTTTACTGATTGTAGCAAATTAAAAAAATTCTTCTCTTCTAGAGTCAAAAAACCGTAAAGATGAATATGTTCCTCTCTAACATGGGTTTCGATAAATAGTTTATAAAACTCCCCTTCAGCAAGTTTACCTAAAGTTTTACCTGAAGCATAGACTAAGTACCCTACCCCATTTACGTCAATTATAACGTAATCATCGCCTTGGGAATCAACTTTACCGCTTAATTTACCGATCATATATTTACTTTTTCTTTTTACTATATATTAAAATTAGTGTCGGTAAAGCGGTAATAATTGCTGCTAAGATGTAATGAATAACAAGCGGTCTATCCATCATATGACACTGCCCATCGTTAGGAATAGTTTGAGCCAAAACCATATAAGCAACTATTATCGTCACTACTATATATAGACCGGTAAAAAACAAATATTTTATAAAATTTTTCATGTTAATCTCTTTTTGAATCAGTGATATGATGTTATTCTTGCGAAAGCAGAAATCTAGGGATAAAACAAGATAAATCGAGCTTTTAAAAAGCTTTAAAGTACTGAATTCCCGCTTTCGCGGGAATGGCATCAGAGATTTTTTCTTCTCTTAAGTTAACACACATACACGAAAGCGGGAATGACATTAAAAACTACACAAACTTATAATAAGTTTGATTCTTATCCCCTTTACTTATTAAAAGTTTACGCTCTAAACCATATAACAAATCTCTACTAGCCGTTGCCGTAGAAATATTTTTATGTACAGTAATATAATCTTTTCTAGAAAACCATTGATCTATTAAATGAACTTTAGCAAATTCCATTCTAGATAAAGGCGTATTTGCCTCATATGTAATATTATTACTATATAATCTTAATGCTGCAACTATTTTATCAAGCATAAACTCGATAAATAAGGTCGATTCACCAAGCTTATCACACTTACTTAAAACACTATAATATTCACTTTGATTATTCCTTATCAAACTTTCAACGGAAATATACTCAAGAATTTTATTAGCTTGCATTAGTAATAATTGTTGCCATAATCTACCGATTCGTCCATTACCGTCTGAAAAAGGATGGATAAATTCAAACTCATAATGAAATATACAAGCTTTAACTATTCCAGAAATTTTCTTATCTTGTGCTATAAACTCAAATAAATCCTGCATTAATAAAGATACACGGCTTGCCGTAGGGGCAAAATGTATAATCTCTGTACCTTTAAATATAGCGGCATTACCTTTACGCCACTTTCCGTTATCTTCTACTAATCCTTGCATTAATATCTCATGTGCTTTTAATAATGATTCAATTTTGAAGGGATTAAATATAGTCAGATTATTGTATAGTTTTATAGCATTTTTTACTTCTAAAATATCTTTTTCAGGTGCAAGTACACGCTTGCCGTTTATTATATCGGTTATCTGCTCTACGCTTAAACTATTTCCTTCAATTGCTAAAGAAGAATGGATGGTTTTAATTTGATTATTTTTTCTAAGTTTTATAGGTTGAGAGTAAAGCTTGCTACCGGCTAAAATACCAAGCTCATAAGAAATATCTTGTGACAACTCCAAGATTTTATTAGTTCTTTGAAAAGACGGTTTACTATTCATTATATGATAGTATCATATGATACTATCATTGTCTACGAAGAATATTTTTTCTATATCATTCCCATAGGGTATTAGCCTTATTGCATGACTCCAAAATCGTCATTGCGAACAGCCGTAGACTGCGTGACAATCTCATGAAATAATAACAAACTCCTGAGATTGCCTCATCAATTGCTATGCAATTTCCTCGTAATGACGTATATCTCTTTATTTTACAATACACTCATTAGAACTACCTACCTCAATATCTTCTATAACACCACTTTTACGATCTTTTAATTCAACAATATTATTTGCGGCTTTTTTAGGACCAATTATAATTTGATAAGGTGAGCCTATAAGATCATGCGTTGCAAATTTACTGCCTGGACGTGCTTCGGTATCGTCATATAACACTTCTATATTTTTATCTGATAGCTCTTTATAAGCCATTTCCGCAAGCTCTACGCATTTACTATCATGAATATTTAAATTAATTAGAGAAACTTTGAAAGGAGCAACGCTAGAAGGCCATATGATACCTTTCTCATCGCAATTTGCTTCTATGATAGCCGCAACTAACCTTGAAATGCCTATGCCGTAAGAACTCATTTCTATAGGAGTTAGTTTACCATGCTCATCATTAATAAGTGCATTCATATTAACCGAATATTTTGAGCCTATATAAAAAATATGCCCAACTTCTATTCCCTTACTGCTGGTTATTTCTTGTTCAGATATAGGTAATTTATTTACTTCATGTTTTTCTTCAGCTGCCGCGTACCAACTTTTAATTTCCTCTACATCGATATCAGGATTATCTTTTAATGTCTTAAATTTTTTATCGTAATAAATAGTACTTTCACCAGTTTCAGCGATTATATGAAACTCATGGCTTAAATTGCCACCGATCGGACCGTTATCGGCAATAACAGGGATAGCAAACACACCTAAATCCCTGAAAGCATTGATATAAGCCTTATACATTTGATTATAGGTTTTAACGGCATTTTCTTTATTTATATCAAAAGAATAAGCATCTTTCATTAAAAACTCTCGTCCTCTCATAACACCAAAACGAGGTCTAATCTCATCACGAAATTTCCATTGGATATGATAAAGATTTTTCGGCAAATCCTTATATGACTTAATATTATGACGAAAAATATCCGTAATCATATCTTCGTTAGTAGGACTGAATAGCAAAGTATTATCGTGGCGATCTTGAAATTTCAGCATTTCTTTACCGTAATTATCAAAACGTCCCGATTCCATCCATAAATGTGCCGGCTGAATGCAAGGCATTAGAATTTCCAAAGCTCCCGCTTTATTCATATTTAAGCGTACTATATTCTCGATATTCTTCAATACTTTTAAGCCAAGCGGAAGCCAAGTATAAATCCCTGCTGCTTGCTGCCTAATCATTCCGCTTCTAAGCATTAATTTATGCGAAGTTACTTGAGCTTCACTTGGCTCTTCCTTTAACACAGGTAAAAAATATTTTGATAATAACATATTTTATTTACTTTCTTGCTATATTTATAATCATTTATTTTGTCATCCCGTGGCTTGAGACCACGGGATCCAATTTTTTTAAATTTTTTTCTGGATACCGCGATCAAGTCGCGGTATGACAAAATTACTGGATTCCCGCTTCCGCAGAAATGATATTAATAACGTATCATCTTTTAGCAGTAAGGTTTAAAAACTCATGACGATATTTCTGCTGTTCGGCAAATATACCCGTATAATGCATGGTATTCATAACGCTATTATCTTGCATTACGCCACGCATTGACATACAGCTATGTACAGCAGAAATCTTAACGGCAACGCCAAGCGGCTTTAAATTCTCCTGCACGCTTTCTGCTATCTGTACCGTCATTTTTTCTTGGATTTGTAGTCTTCTAGCAAAAATATTTACTATTCGTGCTAGCTTACTTATGCCGACAATACAATTATCAGGAACATAAGCTATATCTACTGTACCGTTAAAAGGTAATATATGATGTTCACAGAAAGAAGTAAATTTTATATTCAGTAAGATAAAATCTTGAAAATTACAAGTTTCATAAAACTTGGTATTTAATATTTTTGCTACATCCTTTCCATAACCGGAAAATATTTCTGCGTAGCTATTAATTACTCTATCAGGCGTTTTAAGCAGCCCTTCTCTGCTTGGATCTTCACCAATGAATTTTAGTAACGTTCTTACTGCCTCTTTAGCTTCTTCTCTAGTTGGTTTACTCATGTGCTAGTTTTATACTTTTAAAAAACATTACTTTAACACAAATATATACAAACATCAAGCCGCCTACTATAGCAATAAACCCTCCTCCACTCATCATTCCCATTAATAGCTTAGCTGACATCGGCATTACACTATTTGGGTCTTTCCGCATAACACCATAACCACCGGCGAATGCTAGACCTAGTATGTGCAGAATCTGCCCGAATGTTAGGAGGTAAAATGTAAAATTAATAATATTGTCATTGTGAGGAGGCACGAAGTGCCGACGCGGCAATCTAGGGAGTTTTTGTATTACCTCATGAGATTGCCACGCTCTTTTTAGTCGCTCGCAATGACGTTGATACCTCCCAATACCCAAATAACTACACCCCATACAAGCAATGCTAATCCCTACTATAGACCCGTGATAATGAGCAGGAATTGCTACATTTATACCTGTGATATTCATTGCTATAAGCCCGCCAAGTAAGAATAAAGTAATAGAGCAAAGTAAGATGGTTTTGATTACTCTGTCATTTATTGTAACCGTGTCATCCCGCAGCTTGATCGCGAGATCTATAACATTATTCTGATATTTTGTTTGGATCTCGCGATCAAATCGCGGGATGACAAATACCCACACCAACTCAACCCCCATACCTATTAAACATAAAACAGGAGCAATGCCGCCTAGATATTTCATATGATTTGTATAGAATACTTTGAAGGCTCCATCGATAATATCATAAAATACATGACCGAAAAGTGTAAGAATTCCGAAAATAAAATTTAAATAAAGTAAGAAAAGATAGAATTTTTGAAATTTCAATTCTCTAGCTATTAACTTTCTAAATAAACTAACCCAAATAAATATTAATATTTGAGTATATATAAATTGCAGTAAATGACCTCCGCTCCAAAAAAGTAATTCATAATAAAATTCTATCTCGATTGGAATAATTTGAATGATGTTTTGCAAGCCATTATAAGACCATCCAAAACAAACACAGCTTAAAATAAACATTATAATAGTCGATAATACGGTAAAATTAACTAGACTATTTAAGTTTGTCCAATCGAAGAAATATAAAATATTTATAGCGTACAATAGCAACGTAACACCAAATAAGCTTAACCCCAAAATAAATACGATATTTTCAAGCATCGGTATATAATTATTCATCACCGGATTATGCCCGGCTATTGGGGAGATGGTGATTAGAAGAGTAGCTAGAAAAGCAAGTTTGGGGTAAAGGCGAAACACGTCATTGCGAGCGAACGTAGAGAGCGTGGCAATCTCAGGAATTTTGTATTGTTTCATGAGATTGCCGCGTCGAGGCTGCGCCTCTCCTCGCAATGACGTTTCACCCCCCCAAACACTAGCCGTAACGGACAATAACCAAATCAATACCGATAAATTAACATGAATAATTAAAGCAGATTTGAAAATATGCGGATTTGGGAAAAAGCTTGATAATTGCGGAGTACGTAGTACCACCAAAATAATTGAATATAAACCCGCAAATCCCAAGGATAAAATACCAAGCCTAAGCCAAGAATTAGTTAAGCTACTATTTTGTAATTGATTGGTAGAATTCATAACTACAGGTAAATATTAAATATAATCTACAAATAGCTCACGGTATTTAAATAAGCAATATTTTTTTGTTTGCTTTAGAAGCTAACATACGATATTAATTATTAATAAGTCAATCCAGAGTTAATAGTTAGATATGACTAACCACCTACGCATCGGTATCGGTATTTTAATCTTTAACAATAGGAATGAAATTTGTATTAGTTCCCATGGTGAGTCTAGTTATGCTCCTGTCGGTGGACATTTAGAATTTGGAGAAACATTTGAAGAATGTGCTATCCGTGAAGTTTTAGAAGAAACAAATCTGATCATTGAAAACCCACAATTTATAGCGGTGACTAACGATATTTTTGAAAAAGAACAAAAGCATTAAGTCTTGATTTTCCTTAAAGCTCATTGTTTAAATGAGCATGAATTACAGAATCTTGAGCCTCATAAAGTAGCAAGCTGGTAGTGGTTTGCTCTTGATAATTTACCCTCTAACCTTTGTCTACCTCTAAAAAGACTCATTGAGAAAAAAATGTTATTTATATAAAAAAAGTATTGATTAACTAAGTTTATCTAATTTTAAATATCCGGACGCGTATTTTTGTACAACAACACTAGCAATAAGAGTTTGATAAGGCATTCTTTCTTGTGCTGCAATTCTTTTTATATGATTTAAATCGTATAACAGCAATCTAATATTCATTCTTTCCGATTTTTTAAAAAAATTAGCTGCGGCAATTTTAGCTATATTTTTTTGGCTCTCTAGTTCTTTTTTAGGTAACTCTAAAAGCTCATCTTGTTCAAAATAATCTAGTATTTCTTGTTCTTTTTCAGTAAATTTGTATTTTTTCATAATCTAAACCTTAGTTTGACAATATCATCCTAACTTAGCAATATTAATAAATGATTACCTTGATTTATAATTATGATAATACAGATTTTATTGTTGTAGCGGATTGAATGGTGGGTTTGAGAAGACTTGAACTTCCGACCTCACGCTTATCAGGCGTGTGCTCTAACCAGCTGAGCTACAAACCCACAGTGTAAGAAGTATGGTGAGCTCGCCGAGATTCGAACCCGGGACCCTTTGATTAAAAGTCAAATGCTCTACCGACTGAGCTACGAGCTCTTAAATATATTGCATATATTCAAAAATTATGTTTTACTTTATCGCCGAAAAAGGCTAATCTGTCAACAATTATTTTTTAATTTAAATGTAGGAAGTTTATGCAGCATCAGGACGTGGCTATAATTATCCCCTCAAGGCTAAGTTCAACTAGGCTTAAACAAAAACCGCTGCAGCTTATCGGCTCTATAACTTTAATCGAGCGGGTATTCAAACAAGTAAATCAAGCGGGCCTTGAGCATACATATGTTGCGACCGACTCGGAAGAGATAGCAAGCGTTATTAAAAAAGTCGGAGGAAAAGTAATGTTCACGGATAGTGCTATCCCAACCGGTACTGATCGTACTTATGAAGCTTTTAAATTAATTCCAAATAATCAAAACATTAATTACATAGTTAATGTACAGGGAGATATGCCTTTCATTGAACCTAGCTCTATTTTGAAAATTATAGAATATTTAAAAAACAGCGAATACGATATTGTTACACCGATAGTAAAAGTAGATAGGGAATCAGTGGAAGCTAGTAGTAATGTTACCGTAGCGGTTGACTCGGCGGGGACAGCGTTGTATTTTTCGCGTAGTCTTATCCCAAACGGCGCAGAAGAATTTTTATATCATGTAGGCATGTATGGTTTTCGTAAAAACGCTTTAGAAAAATTTGTATCTCTTAAGCCAACTTTTTTAGAAAAAACAGAATGTTTAGAACAATTACGTGTCCTTGAAAACGGCATGACTATAGGTACATGTTTAGTTGAGAATGTTCCTATTTCCGTAGATACGGAAGAAGACTTAAAAAAAGCAGTAAAATTTTACGAAAATATTAGTAAACTAGGTTTATAATAATGGTACATTTCATTTTTGTTACCGGCGGTGTTGTTTCATCACTCGGTAAAGGTCTAACGGCAGCATCTCTTGCTATGCTATTGCAAGCGAAAGGTTTTAGAGTCAGTGTACGAAAACTAGACCCTTATCTTAACATTGACCCGGGAACTATGAATCCTCACGAACATGGTGAGGTATATGTAACCGATGACGGAGCAGAAACCGATCTAGATCTTGGACATTATGAACGTTTTACCGGAGTTGCCGCATGCAAATTTGATAGCATCACAACAGGTACGATATACTCAAAATTACTTAAAGATGAACGTTTAGGAAATTACGCCGGCGTTACTGTTCAAGTCATCCCACATGTTACAAATATAATAAAAGATTTTATATTTTCAAACACCAAGGGTTTTGATTTCATTATTTGTGAAATAGGCGGTACAGTCGGTGATATTGAAGGTCTACCGTTTTTTGAAGCTATAAGGCAAATTGGTAACAAATTAAGAAAGCGAAAATTGTTTATTTATTCATTTAACATTATTACCTTATGTTAAAACCGCCCGTGAATTAAAAATAAAACCTACCCAACACTCAGTTAAAGCATTACGCGCTATAGGTATTTCACCTAATATACTAGTGTGTCGTGCAGAACGTAACATTTCAAAAGGCGAAATAGATAAAATAGCTTTATTTTGTAATATAGAATCTGAGTATGTTGTTCCGGCAATAGATCAAAAAAATATATATTTAGTACCGATTGCATATCATAATTCAGGTCTTGACAATAAAGTATTAAAATTTTTTAATATTAATGCCATGCCGTCTAAATTAGATAAATGGCATGATATAATTAATAGGCTAAAAGATTCTAATTCAAAAGTAAGAATCGCTATAATAGCTAAATATCATAAATTAAAAGATGCTTATAAATCAGTAATCGAGGCACTTGATCATGCAGGTATTTATTACAAATACAAAATTGATTTAGTATGGATAAATGCTGAAAATCTAACTGAAGAGAATATTAATAAAAAATTATTAGATATAGATGGGATTTTAGTACCAGGCGGATTTGGAGAACGGGCGACTAAAGGAAAAATTATAGCAATAAAATATGCCCGTACTAATAACATACCTTTTTTTGGAATATGTTTCGGTATGCAACTTGCGACGATCGAAATAGCTCAGAATTTAATCGGTATTAAAGATGCAGTAACGGAAGAATTTCAAGTAGACGGTACAAAAATTATTGAGAAAATAAATAAAAACTGTGAAGACTCAAAAATAACAATTGAAAATGTAAAAAAGACTATGAGGCTCGGCTCTTATCCTTGTAGTTTGGTCGCAAGTACCATTGCAGCTAATGCTTATAAAAGCCTTGAAATAAATGAGAGACATCGTCATAGATATAAATTTAATAATGAATTTCAAAATATTTTTGAAAAACACGGAATAGTATTTAGCGGTTTTTCAAAAGATAAAGAGATTGTAGAAATAATTGAACTACCGCTACTGCGTTGGTTCGTAGGAGTACAATTTCATCCGGAATTTAAATCTAAACCTTTTGAAGCTCATCCGTTATTTATTCAGTTTATTAAAGCAGCGATTGAGTATAACAAATGTAATTAACAACAATATATGAGACTATTTTAAAAAATCTTGACATAGTTTTTATTATAGTCTAGGGTGCAAAAAATAATATAGCCGGACAGTTTCTGAAAAACGTTTGAGGTCATTCCCGCATATGCATATGCGGGAATGACATATATAAAGCTCTAAGCCTTGCAAAAACATAACATTTTT
Source organism: Rickettsia rhipicephali str. 3-7-female6-CWPP (assembly GCF_000284075.1). Lineage (GTDB taxonomy): Bacteria > Pseudomonadota > Alphaproteobacteria > Rickettsiales > Rickettsiaceae > Rickettsia > Rickettsia rickettsii. The sequence goes on along the minus strand of NC_017042.1, from coordinate 597,008 downwards.
AAAAACTATCCGGTACTAAAAAAATAAGCTCATAGTAAATCAATGGATAGCGTGGATTCTAATTTCACACTTTGGAATAAAGCCAGAAACAGTAAATTTAGGCATATAGTATGGCCGATTAGATCGTATGAATTAACCAAGTTTATCCCGATGGCTTTACTAATGTTTTTTATTCTACTTAATCAAAACTTAGTTCGTAGTATTAAAGATAGTTTTGTGGTTACCTTAATTAGCTCGGAAGTATTGAGTTTTATCAAACTTTGGGGCGAAATGCCGATGGGAATTTTATTTGTTATTTTTTATTCTAAACTCTGTAATATTATGACAACAGAGCAAGTTTTTAGGATAATTACCGGTACTTTTTTATTTTTCTTCGCAATTTTTGGTTTTATTTTATTTCCGTACAGAGAGTTTGTTCATCCCGATCCCGAATTAATTAAGCACTATCTCACTGTTCTTCCTCACTTAAAATGGTTTTTAATAATTTGGGGACAGTGGAGTTTGGTATTATTTTATATTATGGGAGAGTTATGGCCGGTTATAGTCTTTACTCTTTTATATTGGCAGCTTGCAAATAAAATTACTAAAGTCGAAGAAGCACCAAGATTTTACTCATTTTTTACTTTATTCGGACAAACTAATTTACTTATCTCAGGAACCGTAATTATTTATTTTGCTAAGAGTGAGCATTTCTTATTACCTTTATTTTCTCATCTAAACGATACAAATGAAATTCTTTTAAAATCATTTATTACGGTTATTTTAATATCCGGATTCATTTGTCTAGCTCTTCATAAACTTATTGATAAATCAGTCGTAGAAGCTGACAAAAATATTAAGTTTAAAAACCAAAGAACGGATATATTAAAATTAAGCTTGGTCAAAAGTGCAAAAGTAATATTAACTTCTAGATATCTCGGTTTTATTTGTCTTCTTGTAATGTCTTATTCTATGAGTATTAGCCTAATAGAAGGATTATGGATGTCCAAAGTAAAGCAACTCTATCCCGCTACAAAGGATTTTATAGCCTATCACGGTACAGTGTTTTTTTGGACGGGAGTACTCACATTAGTTAGTGCGTTTTTAGGCAGTAGTTTAATTAGAATATGCGGCTGGTTTTGGGGAGCTATTATAACACCGATTATGATGTTCGGAGCAGGTGTTATGTTCTTTTCATTCACGGTTTTTGAAAATCACCTAGGAAATATCGTAAATACTCTCGGCTATAGTAGTGCGCCGCTTGTCGTTATAGTTTTTATCGGCGGACTTTGGCATATACTTTCTAAATCCGTAAAATATTCACTTTTTGATGCTACTAAAGAAATGGTATATATTCCGCTCGATAGTGAAATGAAGACCAAAGGTAAAGCTGCAGTTGATGTTATGGGTGCTAAAATCGGTAAATCAATAGGTGCTATTATTCAATTCATATCCTTTAGTATTTTCCCGAACGCCGTACATAACGACATAGCTGGTTTATTGATGTTTAGTTTTATTATCGTATGTCTATTATGGCTATATGGCGTGAAAGTTTTATCGAAATATTATAATAAGATGATACAACGTTGATAAGGATATCCATTCCTGTGAAGGCTTGCTTGCGTTGATCCCTAATCTTCATGAGCTACGTAGGTAGGCGTTGTTGCATGACTCAGAAAAGGCGTATGATGTCATTCCTAGCTCAGCCTTGTTGCGTAGATCTAGCAAAATAACTTCAAATATCGATATAGAAGTTATTTATTAAAAAATAAACCTAAAAAAACAAATTTTTATAGGTTTTACTAGATTTCCACCTAAGCGGGAATGACATAAAACGCTCCATGCATACAATGCTGAACAGGAATGACCAGTGCTTTTCAAAAATTGCTTGATGCTATGAATCAAACTACTGTATTTTGAACATCCACTCCTATTAATCCTTGATCAAGCAAATCAAAAGCCTCATCCAAGCACTTATATACTGCATTTTCTTGAGCTACTTCCGAATAATCGTCGATTAACCCTAGATTTTGACAAGTAATAACAAGTTTAGCTTTTAAACCATCACTCTATTGATTTTTAATATAATCTAATATTATTTTTAAAACAGCTTGGCTATACTATCCTTTGCTTTTTCATATTTATTTTTTAAGCTCTGTAATCTGTCAACATATACTCTTAACGTCTCTACTTCTTTACTTTGATATATTAAGCCCTCTATTTTTTCAATTTGTTTTATTAATCGCTCTGCCTCTTCATGCGGTTCTTTACATTGTCTTACTAAATTTGCTTTTGTAAAATTAGTATTAGCATTGTTATGCATTAATAGTGAAAGAATAATTTTGTTTTCTACTGAGTTACGACCACAGTAATGTAATACTTCACCCATCTGTTTATAGTCATTCACCGTAGCACCATATTCAAGTAACATTTTGGCTTTTTTAAAATTACCTGTAACCTCTAAAGCAGTATCACCATTCTCATCTTGTATATTAGGATCAATACCTTTTTGCAGTTACTCTTTAAGGTCTGCTAAGTCAGTTACATAATGTAGGGTACTTTTGTTTTCTGGGCTATCTACCGTATCAAAACTAACATCTTTACTGTTTTACTATTAAGACTATTGTTAATACTAATGCGTAAATCATGAAACATTTCTCTGGAGCGATTTTACATTCTTTTGCATTACTCCCCTTTCCTATACAAGATTTAAAAATATTTATTAACTTAGAAATTTTAGGCATAATTATTTTTTTAGTTATTTTATTAAAATTCCATGTTTCATGGTATTTTCGACTCAGCATTATATTAATCTATTTTAATAAAATCAATGTGAATGGTTAATTTTTATGAATTAACCAATTAACAATATAATTTAAAAATTCTTTTTTCTTGAATCTATTTGTAATATAGTAATAGGCATATTTAACATTTGTAGAGGAAGTAATGAAACAAAATCCAAAAATCTCATTAATAGGTAGCGGTAACATAGGTGGTACGCTTGCTCACTTAATTATCCTTAGAGAACTCGGCAATATCGTGTTATTTGATGTGACTGAAGGAGTACCGCAAGGAAAAGCATTGGATCTCATGCAAGCCGGTACAATAACCGGGTCTGATATCAAAATAAAAGGCACAAACAACTATAAAGATATTGAAGGATCTGATGCCATAATTATTACTGCCGGTTTACCAAGAAAACCAGGGATGAGTAGAGACGATTTAATTAGCATTAACACCGGTATTATGAAAACGGTTGCAGCAAATGTTAAAAAATACGCTCCTGATGCCTTTGTAATAGTAATTACCAATCCACTTGATGTTATGGTATATGTCATGCTTAAAGAAAGCGGATTGCCTCACAATAAAGTAATCGGTATGGCAGGAGTACTTGACTCATCAAGATTTAATCTTTTTCTTGCTGAAGAGTTTAAAGTATCGGTTAGCAATGTTAATAGCACGGTTCTCGGCGGTCACGGCGATGCTATGGTACCTCTTGCAAGATATTCTACAATATCAGGCGTGCCGATACCTGACTTGATAAAAATGGGCTTATCAAGTAATGAAAATATTGAAAAAATAATCGATCGTACTAGAAACGGCGGCGGTGAGATTGTTGCATTACTTAAAACAGGTTCTGCTTATTATGCTCCTGCAGCCTCAGCAATAGAAATGCTTGAGTCATATTTAAAAGATAAACGTCAGATTCTAACTTGTGCCGCTCATTTACAAGGTGAGTACGGCGTACATGATTTATATGTCGGAGTGCCTATTATGATCGGTAAAGAAGGTGTTCTAAAAGTAATAGAACTACAGTTAACCGCAGAGGAAAAAGCACTATTTGATAAATCAGTCGAGGGAGTTAAAAAACTCATTGAGACGATAAAATAAATGATATAATTATATTATTGAAGCACAAATGCAACAAGATTTAAAATATTGAATTAATACTAATTATTAGTATTGTTAATTGAACATAAATGGTATTACATTTTGGTTTATTTTTGTTAATAGAGGGAAATTATGAAACATAAGAATGAATTAGACCGGCTAATAAGAAATTTTTATTTAATAAAAAATACTAATTTAAATAATATTTTAGAAACAGATAAACTAGCTATAACACGTACAACTAATTTTGTAGAAGCTCTAATAAACAAAATAGACCCTAGAACGCCGAGACCGTATGTTTCTCAGCAACAAGCTCACTTCAAAGTAGCAAATGATAAAAATATACAGGGTGCTAGTAAAGAAATTTATTTAAAAAATCTACCTATTAGTATTGGTAAAATTGAAGGCTTGAAGGAAGACGGAAAAGGTAGAAAAACAAAGGCTCAACTTGATGTCCTCATATCCCCTTCAGATTTTTCAGCATTATTAAGACTAAGTAATCCATTACCGATCACTAATGAGCAACAACTAGAAATAAAGGGCAATATTAATCTACTGCAATTGATGGAAGAAGCTGTTCAGCAAGTAGGAAAAAAGAGCTTAAATATACAGCAAGATAAAAAAGTACTTACCTCACAAAAAAACGAACAAGCTATAACACACGGTCAACAAAAAGTAGAGCTTAGCCTTAAAGAAAAAATAATCAAGTTAAGGGAAGCAGTTCAAGAAACAATCAAAAATCCAACTAATAATGAAGAATTTAATAAGACATCAAAAGAAATTTTAGATTTGATTAATAATATCAACTCTCATCAACCATCTAGATTACAGGCAGCTAGAAATAAAACCCTGAGTAGCGGAGAAAGCCCTAATACTAAAAATACAAAAATAGAGGGATTTTTTCTTGAACAACATGAATGGGATAAATTTCAAGAATTAAGAGAGAGATTACAAAAAATAAAAGAGCCTAGAGAAAAATTAGATGAAATAAAAAATTTTTATGATGTGATTAATTCATTAGATAAAAATATCATTCTAGGAGTAATGCAAGGGAAACAAAAAGTGCAACAAGCTTCCAATCAAAAAGCACAAGAGATTATAAGAAGTAAATTTTTATACCTTGATAATGCCGGGGATTTTTCAGATGGTTTACAAAATTTATTTGAGAAGTTAAAAAATAAAGAAGAGACAGGGGCAAAAGCACTTATAGAAGCTTCTAAAAATATACTCAGCAAAAGTATATCAGTAAACAAAAATTACTTCCGTAATACTAATCATTCAAGCGAATTAGATTTACAATATAAGATGTTGTTAATAGATCATGCAGATAATATCTCGCAAAATATAAAGGAGGCTCTAGTCTTATATGCCGGAAGTAATAACAAGATTGATATTATTATCTGAAGAATTAGCAAATAAATTTAAAAATATATCAAATTTAATCAAGCAAAATATCGGTACTAAAAAAAAACAGGTAAATATTCTCCTTCTTTAGAAACTATACCTGAAGATGCTATACCTAAATTATCACTGGCAATAGTACATTCCTCAACAGAACTTTTTGCAAAACTAGAAAATTCATTTAATGCACTAGCACAATTCACTGATAAAATATTAATAGATGCCGGCAAATCTTATGTACAACAGGCAAATATTAATCCTAAATCTAATACCGTTTCTAGATCTTCTTCTATTGATTCAGGAATAGGCTCAAGTCAAGAAGAATTATCTATCACATTTGGAAAAAACAGCTCTACTAATTTAATTGAAGCTCTTGATTTAGCACAAGCGAAAATTTTATCAAATTCAAATACAGCAAAAGATAAGTTAACGGCCATAAAAGAATTACAAAAATCTATCCAACAAAAAGAAGTAAGCAATGAAAGACTTACTCAAGAAGAAATAGATAATATTTATAAGACACTAGGTATATTTGAAGAAATTAAGGAATATGAAAAGAGCGACAATTCACGTGTTCCTCGTTTATTAAATAAAAATTACTATAAGCTAACTGATCCTCGTGAGGAGCGTAGAAGCGATAATATCGCTTTAGAGCAGGATGATACTGGAATGATAACTACTGATATTGATTTAGAGTGGGATGACACCGGAATGCTGCCTCCTTCCCAAAATAGTGCCGTTTTAGATAAATTAAAAGAAGTAGTAGATGATTATATATCTGAGCTACAAAATGAAAAGCTATCTAAAGATATATCCCCGAAACAAGTTGAGGCAATAACTCATCCAATGCAGGAAGCAATAACGACTCCTCCTGCGCTTTCCTGGAATACTCATCCTATATTCGATGATACAATAAAGTTCTTAAAGAGGTTTAAAGAAGAGATCGATAAATTTCCACAAGATTATACTAAAGCCTCTACTATACCTCTATATTGAAGTAATGTTAATAGAAATTTAGGAAGAAGTGAATTTTTAGCAAGTATGGTATCAACTTCTCAACAAGATGAGAGAATTAATGATATATTAGATACACTTCAAAAAATTTCTACTAATTGTAGTAAGATAAGTAATAATGATGATAAATTTAATAAAGAGATTAAAGAATCTTTTGTAGAAATTAATACCACATTAAAAAATATAATAGAATATAAGGGACCCAAAATAGAATATTTAAATTCCAATATAGAAAAAGTTCAAAAGAATTTATCTAATTTAGAATCTTTGACTTATGAATTATCTAAAAATACATCTCCGAAACATATTAAACAATCAACCCAAGATCAACCTAAAATATCTACAGGAGCAATTACCGGTATAAAAGATAGAATAGCAAAATTTGAAGCAGACGCTGACAGCAAAATCAAAAAATACTGGACAGAAGAAAAGAAACAGACTGTAGAAAAACAACATGAAAATACTCAACTTGACTATATAACTCCTAAGAAAAATTTTGAGTTTGAAAATCGAGGTAAAGAAATTAAAGAGAATAGCACCAAAAATTTAATAAACAAATTTGAACAAGGCTTTGATAGTAAAATAACAAGATACTGGACATCACCAGCGGAATGGGATAAATGGGAGAAAGAAAAACAGAAAGATACAGGGAAAGAGAATGCACTAATAAGACCTCGTACAAAATTTACAATAGAATATTCTAAACATACTCAATCTAAAGAGCCTATATATCATCCAACTCCTGAAAAATTGAAATATTAACGAAATAACTCACGATTTAAAGCTAAAAGGCAATACTACAAAAAGCTTAAAAGACAAATTTGAAAACTTAGCAAAAGAAGCGAAGCAAATTGGGACACAAGCACAGCAAAGCTCCAAATCTTCAAGTAGTCCTAGCATAAAACCTACAGGTTGCAGTTAAAGACGGAAGAAATATCTAAGGCAATTAATTCTTGTTTTTGGGTCTTGTTGCATGGCTCGTTTATGTCATTCCCGCAGAGGCGGGAATCCAGTAAAACACATAAAAAACAAGTTTTTTATGTGTTTATTTTGTCAAATATGTAAATTCTGTATCAATATTGAAGTTATTTTTCTAGATCCCCGCTTTCGCGGGGATGACATTGAGTAGGTTTTTCGAGCTATGCAACAAGGCTTTACTTTTGTGAGGATGACATCCTACGTAAAACCAACACTGTACTCATTAATATTATAAGCAAAAATATGAAAAAGCTTAAAGTTAGAGATAGTGACTTAAAATTTTGCCATAACAACATACTAAAGAAAGGAGTAGTGGAGGATAGAATAATACCTCCCAAAGAATGTGATAGACTATAAAGCCTCATTTTAACATTAGTCTTAAACAAGGATTGAACAATAATTTGTAGCGGTACTGCATAAAATGCTGCAAGTCCTATTAATATAACGGGATAGAGAATATTAAATATTTGTTTGTATAACATTATTTGCATTCCTAAAGCAACAATAATGCTGGCAAATAAAGCCCATGTAATCTGTCTTAAAGGGTTTATTTTATCGGCAAACAGCCCTGCAAAAACAGCTGATATTCCATAGGTAGTAGTAAGAGCTATATTCATAAATCTTATTTCAGGATGATTTATAAAAGCTATTTTTGTTAAAAAAACTCCTAAGAAAATTACTAAAAAGTGATACACTCCTCCAATAGCACCGTTTATTAGTAATGCTATTATAACGGATAGTTTATTATTCCATATAATTTGCCGCAAGGTACTTTTTGATGACGTTCTTAAAAATTTGCTACTTTCTTTAAAAAAATTTCTCATCAAAATAGCAAATAAACCAAATATTGCACCAATAAAGAAATTAAAACGCCATAAATATTGGATATCGGAATTACTAGCGTAATAATAAGCTATAGCCGCAAGTAATGCACCTATTTGGCTACAGCATGAAACTATTCCTATATTTAAATTTTTCCGATTATCTCCTGTTTTTTCAGCTACATAAACCTTTATTCCGTCAACTTCTCCAGCAAGGCTTGCTAAAAAAAACATTCGACATAATGTTAGTATTACCGTAGCAAAAATACCTATTATCTCAAAGGAAGGAGTAATAGCAATTAATCCGGTAGAAATGCTACTCATGAACATTGATATCTTGATAGATTTAGTACGCCCGTATTTATCTCCGATAAATCCAAAAATTAAGGACCCTAAAGGTCGTACTATAACGGCTGCACTAAGAATAGCAAAAAAACCGAGTAGTTGTTTATCCTGCTCTATATTAGGTAAGAAATTTTGTGCAAGAATACTAGCCGATAAACCGAATAGAGCATAATCATAATAACGGATAATCGTTGTAAAAAATGCAACTAAAAAAGCTGAATTAGACATATAATATTTTCTTTTTGTGGCAACATCATATGATACCAACTATTTAGACTGTGTGAAAGAAAATTAATTTAATCTATTTTTACTCTTTTTGTCTACAAATTATAAGATTTTTTTGCAATACAACTACAGCATAATTTCAATATAGAAATCTTTTATATTTATTTTACTATTGTAGTTTTAATTATAAAATTTTATATTTGGTATATATTCAATTTTTAACCGTTTTAAAAATATGCACTTAGAATATAAAGTTACTATATCTGAAAATGGCAGGATAAATATTCCTGCAAAAATTCGTGATCAATTACATCTTGCTTCAGGAGATCAGTTAATGCTAATACTTGATAAAGAATTAACATTGATTCCTCTAAAAAATAAAATTAAAGAATTTCAAGCATTAGTAAAATCTAGAAATAAAGATAACATATCATTAGTTGACTCTTTAATTGAATCAAGAAGAAAGGAATTTAATAATGAATAAATATATTTTAGATTCATCTGCTTTACTTGCATTATTTAACTCAGAAACTGGTAGTGACAAGGTCGAAGAATTATTACCGTTATCTATTATGTCTACAGTAAATATAGCAGAAGTAGTAGCTGAACTAGATAAAAAATTGAACATATCTTTTATTCAAAGTAAAGAAATGATCTCAGCTTCAATAAATAAAATTGTAGCCTTAGATTTTGATCAAGCTATAGAAATTGGACGCTTAAAGAAAGAAACAGAACAATTTGGCTTATCTCTTGGTGACAGAGCTTGCATTAGCCTAGGATTAATTACATGCTATCCTATATATACTGCAGATAAAATTTGGGCTAAACTGCAATTAAATTGTAAAATCGTTCTAATTCGCTAGGCTCTATGAAGATTTCTAATTGATTTGCTATTTTGAGGTATTTTTTAGCAAAAATTAATAAGATTTTTAAAAGAATAGCTACTCCTATTTCAAAAAAAACTTATAATTTGCAGCAAAAAATAACTAAAATTAAATCTTCTTAGAAATCTTCATAGAGCCTAACAGCTCATTTTATGATAAAATTTGAAAAAAGAGCCATTATGATACTATAATAATTACCTTTCTCTTCCTGAGTGTTGCTTTTCTATTTTTTCTCTTCGTGCTTTCATAGCTTTTGCTAGTTCTTTTTTATGCTTATCTCCTCCTTGAGGCATTTGTTTACCAATATCCTTTGCCTCTTTTTTTATAGTTTTTGGAATTGATATAGGTGGTGGCGGAGGCGATGGGGAAATAGGAATACCGGTTCCAGGCATTGGAGGTGGCATCGGTATAGTACCGCTAGGCATAGTTAGAGTATTTTTTGAAGATTGATTAACAGCTTCTGCTTGCTGCTGCTTTATCTTCTCTTCTTTCACACGTTTTATAGCTGCTAATGCTCCTTGTTGCTGTAAATCTGCAGCTGTCGGCTCTCTTTTTGTAGAAGTTAAGTGTTTATTTTTATTATCAAACTTTTTTTCTCTATCGGAAGCACTATTAATAGTATTATGTTCTTTTTCTATAGCCTTAAATTGATTATTAATAGCTTCTAATTCTGCAGCGATTTTCCATCTTTCTTCTCTAGTAATATTAGAATTAGCTTTTTTTTCTTCAAGCCCCTTTTTCCTCTCTTCTAGTTCTTTCTGTTTTTGCTTTAATTCTTCTATACGTTTTGCATGATTATCTATTTTTTCTTCTGTACTCTTTGTTTGCTGCTCGAAAGAATCCTTTACTTGTCTGATTTGAACTTTTTTCTTTAACTCTTCATCAAAAGCAAGCGGTTTATTTCGTACAGGCTTTCCTAAATCAGAATGTATTAGATCTTCAAAATTTTCTCTAGAAGCTAACGGTTTTTTACTGGTATCAGGTATTTGAGGATCATGTTTTCGTAAATCTTTTGTAATTTCTTGTATATTTTTATGAAGTTCTGTAATCGGCGCCACTTTACCTCTCACAAGTTAATTGATTTTAAAGATATAGTAATTAAACCTCTTTTATAGCTTCAACGCAAGCAAAAGTTGCTATTTTTAGTATTTCATTAGCTGTTGCTGTAGCTTGAAGTATTTGAACGGGTTTTTCAAAACCGTTTGTTATAGGACCTATAAAGCTGTTTGACGAAAATGCTTGTAACAACTCAGTAGAAATAGCAGCTGAATTTAAACCAGGCATAATTAATACATTTGCAGATCCTGATAATCTACAAAATTTATATAATTTACGTAAATCACCATCTAAAGCCACTTTAACTGACATCTCTCCGTCATATTCAAAATCTACCTTCATGCCGCTCAGCTCTTCTTTGTCTTTGCTAAAATTATCTAGTATATTTACTGCTTCACGAATACGAGCTGTTTTTGCCTTAGAAGAATTACCGAATGTTGAAAAAGAAAGAAGTGCAACACGAGGAGTGATTCCCATATTTTTAGCAATTTCTGCAGTTTGGGTTGCTATTTGTGCAAGTTCCCAGCTGTTTGGATATTCTGTAATACAATTATCGGCAATAATAATATTATTATCTTTAGCAATCATAATTGAATAGCCAAGGATGCTACGATTAGTTTTTGGTGAAATGACTTTCATGATATCTTCTAAACTATCGATATAACTTTTCGTAACACCGGTTAAAAGAGCATCACCGTCACCGCATGCTAACATACAAGCAGCGAAAATATTCTTATCAGTTTTAACAAGCTTTGCACAATCACGGTATAAATAACCTTTTCTCTGAAGTCTTTTATATAAATAATCAGTATATTTCTCTAAACTATCGCTTAAGGCCGCATTCATTATTTGAATTCCGTCTAAGCTAATATCTTGACCTATCTTTTTTAACGTAGCCTCAATTCGTTCAACACGACCAATTATAATCGGATGACCGTATTTCTTGTCTCGCATCATAAGAGCGGCAGAAATTACTTCTTCTTCTTCACCTTCAGCAAAAACAATCCGTTTAAGCGGTGCATTATGAATTTTTTCAGCTAAGAAATTCATATAGTTAGCAGTAGGATTTAATCTGCTACCTAATTCTTTCTTATATTTACCTATACTAAAATCTTTAACCCTAGCAACGCCGCTTTCTATTGCAGCAACGGCAACCGCCGCTGCTACTACGGTAATTAAACGAGGATCAAACGGTACGGGAATGATATATTCCTTACCAAAAACCATCTTACGTCCTGAGTAAGCTTTATACACCTCTTCCGGTACAGGTCTACGGGCTAAATCTGCAATGGCTTTTGCTGCAGCTATTTTCATTTCCGTATTAATAGTCTTAGCTCTTACATCTAATGCTCCTCTAAAAATATAAGGAAATCCCATAACATTATTAATCTGATTATTATAATCAGATCGCCCTGTTGCTACAATCGCATCATCGCGCACAAGTTTTATATCTTCCGGAGTAATTTCCGGATCAGGGTTAGCCATAGCAAAAATAATCGGATTACTTGCCATTCTACTCACCATATCTTTAGTTACTGCCCCTTTTACCGATAACCCTATAAATACATCAGCGTTATTTAAGCTTTCCGCTAAAGTTCTAAACTTGGTATCACTTGCATATAGCTCTTTCCATTTATTCATACCTTCTAGGCGTTCTTTGTAAACAACGCCTTTAGTATCACATACAATAATCTTTGATTTATCGGCTCCAAGAGCAATTAATAAATCAATGCAAGCAATAGCTGCTGCACCTGCTCCGTTAACTACGATTTTTAAATCTTCAAGCTTGCGATTAGTAAGATACGCAGCATTTATTAGCCCTGCGGCGGTAATAATCGCCGTTCCATGCTGATCGTCATGAAAGACCGGTATATCCATTAAAGATTTTAATTTTTCTTCTATAATAAAACATTCCGGAGCTTTAATATCTTCAAGATTAATACCCCCAAAACTATACCTGAGATACTTCACGGCATTAATAAATTCTTCAGGGTCTTCCGTATTCACTTCCAAGTCAATTGCATCAATATCAGCAAATTTTTTGAATAGCACCGCTTTACCTTCCATCACCGGTTTTGAAGCGGCAGCTCCTAAATTACCAAGCCCAAGTACGGCAGTACCGTTAGAGATTACGGCAACTAAATTACCACGAGCAGTATATTTATATACATCCTCTAAATTTTTAGCAATTTCAAGGCAAGGAGCCGCAACCCCTGGGGAATAAGCAAGTGATAAATCTTGCTGAGTAACTAAAGACTTTATTGCAGAAATAGCGATCTTACCAGGCTTATCTTTTTCATGATATTCAAGGGCCTCAGCATAATTTATTTTATTCATTTCATCCATTTTAGAAATTCCTGTTTTATTTGTTTGTTTTGGTTTTTCGTCATTGCAAGCAGACGCAATGGGCGTCGACGAAGCAATCTCAGGCAACATTCCTGAGATTGCCACGCTCCTTTCAGTCGCTCGCAATGACGTGGTAAATTCACCCCATTATATACATAATAATTGATATAGTAACTACCGAGAAAAAAGTAGTAAATGTTATAATCGACGCCATAGAATCAGGATCACCGTCAAGTTGACGAGATAAAACATAAGCCGTACTCGCACATGGAAGGCAGCTATATAATATTCCTACCGATCTATCTAATCCGTCAATAGACATTAACCATAGTACTACTACACTAACTAGAGGAAATGCAACTAATTTAACAAAACTTGTAAGCATTACATTATGTAAAAGCTCTTGTCTAATAGTAAAATTAAGCCCTGCCCCAACATTTAGCATACCGATAGCTAAAGCGGCATTAGAAAGGCTATCTAACGTTTTCTTAAGCCCTAAATGTAATTCAAGATTTGAGTAATTAAAAACGAATCCTACTAAACTTGCGATAATTAACGGATTACGCACAATTAATTTCATCATTAAAACAAAACTAGTTCTAATAGTATTAGTAACAGATTTATTAGGGATATAATAAGCGAAAATCATTACCGATAAAATATTGGTAAAAATAATCATATAAGAAGAAATAACGGCAACGATTGAAAGCCCGCTAGGACCAAGCAAGGGGCTACTTACCCCAAAAAAAATGTAGCTATTATAACGAATCGATCCTTGAAAAATGGAAGTAAATTGGACTTTATCTATGTTGTATTTTTTTTGGTAAATTATAAGACCGCTGGATACAAGAATAGTGGATATAATAAGAGCTGCTACTAATTTACTTATGGATGCAACACTTAAATCGGCAGTAGATACGTAATTAAACAGCATGGCAGGAAATAGTACAAAATACGATAACTTCTCAATACCACGCCAAAATTCTTCTGAAGTTAACCATTTATTTTTGATAATACTACCAAGCAGCGTAATTAAAAAAATAGGTAACGTACTACAAAAAATTTCATTCATTTGTTAATAGTTTTTATTTTAACGTCATTGCGAGGAGCGAAGCGACGTGGCAATCTCGTCAAACTTCCTGAGATTGCCACACTCACTTCGTTCGTTCGCAATGACGCTTAGATACCCATGCGGGAATGATATATAGGCTACAACTGCCCTTCAACCAGCTTTTTCATTTCCTGCACCCCGTAAAGCTTTATAAAAGTCCCAAGTCTTGGACCTTCATTCTGTCCAAGCAATATTTGATATAAATCTTTGAAGTAATCACGCAGATTTTCATATCCTGCTTTCATTCCTATATCATATATTGCTTTCTGAATTGCTTCAGCTTCGGTTTGATCAGCTATATCAGATAACATATCTAATATATCCTGCAAAATAACCTTATGCTTTTCAGAAGGAGATAAATATGATTTATGTGCTTTAATAAAGTCATTATAATATCTTATAGCAAATTCTGCTAAATGGTCAAGATAAGGGCTAGTATTTGGAGTTGCTTTTGGCTCATATTTGCTAATAAATCCCCAAAGTACCGATTTATCCGAAGGATTACACACAGAAGTAAGATTTAAAAGCAACGAATAGGTAATTCCAAAAGTCTCAATTTGCGGTACATTTCCGTGATGGATGTGATAAACGGGATTTGCAAAACGCTTTGCCCTATTCTCTTCTAAATGATATTTCTGGTTAAAAGTAATATATTTATCAACATTTTTAGGAATTACATCAAAAAACAAACGCTTAGCTCTAGTCGGATTTTGATACATAAATAATGCCATACTTTCAACAGGAGCATATTTAAGCCAATCATCAACGCTAATACTATTACCTTTTGATTTTGATATTTTCTCACCGTTTTCATCTAAGAATAACTCATAACATAACTGCACCGGCGGCTTTCCTCCTAGGATTCGGCAAATTTCCGAATAAAGACGAGCATTTGCCAAATGGTCTTTGCCGTACATCTCATAATCGACTTTAAGCGCAGCCCAACGCATACCAAAATCCGGCTTCCACTGTAATTTGCAATGCCCTCCCGTTACCGGTACTTCTATATAATTACCGGCTTCGTCTTTATACGTTACAGTGCCTGCTTTAGCATCCCATTTCTCTATAGGTACTTGCAATACCTTACCTGTTTTCGGACATATAGGCATGCAAGGTGAATAGGTAGCCTTGCGCTCTTCTCTAAAAGTCGGTAGCATTAGCTCCATTATCTCGTCATATTTCTCAAGCACCATTATCAGCATCTCATCAAACATACCAGCTTTATAACAGTTAGTACTGCTATAAAATTCATACTCAAAGCCGAATTTATCAAGGAATGAGCGAAGCTTTGCATTCATATAATGCCCATAACTTTCACATTCACCGAATGTATCAGGGATAGAAGTAAGCGGCATATCCATATACTGTGCCACCATTTCAGGATTTGGGATATTGCTAGGTACTTTACGAAGCCCGTCCATATCATCGGAAAAGCAAATTAGTTTAGTCGGAATATCGGATAATTGCTCAAATGCTTTCTGTACCATCACCATACGGGCATTTTCACCAAAAGTACCGATATGAGGTAAACCTGAAGGACCGTAACCCGTTTCAAATAATACATACCCCTTCTCAGGAATTTTACCGTTTAAGCTGTCTAATATCTTCTTAGCCTCAACAAAAGGCCACGCGTTTGACTTAATAGCATCTTCCCAAATTTCTGACATTTATTTTTCTTGCACTTTAATTAATAATCAGTGACAATATACTAAATTTATTTATTTGTAAAATATCAAATTAAACGCTGTCATTGCGAGGAGCGAAGCGAAGTGGCAATCTCATCAAACTTCCTGAGATTGCCACGCTCCTGGCAGTCGCTCGCAATGACATTAAGAACAAAAAAAACCATGCCATTTAATACTATTATAAATTACATCAGAAAAGATAGCTATAAAGTTCTACATTTAGGACTGATTGCAATTTCTATAATAGCACTTGCTACCGCTTATATTGCTGAATATATATTCCATTATACACCCTGCCCTTTATGCGTTTACGAACGATTTCCCTATTTAACCCTAATCAAAATTTGCTTAACTGCTTTAATCATCCGAAAGTTAAGTAAGTATACTTTAATATTCATTCTCCTAACTATCCTTAGCTCTTGCATATTATCAACCTATCATAGCTTCGTAGAAAGAGGCATAGTACAACCAAGTGCTCTTTGTTCATCAATGATTCGTATCCCAAAAGGCTTGTCTATACAACACATCAAACAAATGTTCTACTCGCAGCCAATCACGTCCTGCACGAAACCCGCCATCAAAATCTTTGGTATTTCTATGACAGAGTATAACCTACTCTTAAATATCGGTCTTCTAATCTGTTTACTCCTCGTTTGGTTTTATCCAAAATCTAATAAATAGTTAAAAAATTAACTATTAGCTTGCAGAAATTCAAAATATTATGTATAATGCTCGCACGTATAGGGAATGTAAATAATGTTAGACTTTTACTTTCACAAGGTGCCGATGTTAATGGTTTAGATGCTAAAGGAAAAAAACCTATAGATTATGCATCTAAACCAGAAATTAAAGAAATACTAACTGATTCCGCTAATGCACGCTCAGCACTGCCTGAATTCAAAGCAGAACAAAAACTTGCTGAGATGAAGAAAAATATTAAAAATGAGGATGATAAAAATAAAATTATCAACGGATTAATTATGAATCCTGAATTTTATTCTGATATAGATGATGTTACAAGAGAGAAATTAATAGAAAAACTTTTTAATTATAATATTAACGATAATAATCCAGTAATAGCTCCGGTAGCAGCACCGGCACCAGTAACAACCACTACTTCTACAGAAATAGCAGGAAAGAACAATGTACGTGCACCAGACCCTGAAATATATGACACCTTAATTGAAGCTGAAGACAACTGTACACCACTTAGTATAGCAGCCTCAGCCGGAAAGGCAAATATTGTTCAAGAATTAATTGAGCAAGGTCATGATGTCAATGCTAAGGATGAGAAAGGAAATACGGCATTATTTTATGCAAGCACTAAAGAAATAGCTAAAATTTTATTAGATAAAGGGGCAAGTTTTGAAGTTGAGCATGAATATCTATACTCACCTATACATATATGCGGCAACAATAGGACATAAGGAGCTTTTTACTTTTTACTTAAAAAAAATGTGGATGTTAATATTAAAGATGGAAAGGGACGTATATCTATACATTATGCAACTTATTCTAAACAGCACGAAATAACTCAAATTTTATTACAACCCGGCAGTGAAATTGATACAGTAGACAATTATGGCGGCACACCTTTTTTCTATTTGCTACTAAAGCATGAATCAGGTCAAAATAAAACGTTACTGGACTTATTTTTAAATAATAACGTTAATCTTAACATTAATGCGTGTGGTGAGTCAATTTTTAATCACGCACTAACATCAAGAGATAAATGGTTACTTGAGAAGTTAATATCTAAAGGTGCTGATATAGGACAAGGTGTTCTATTGCGTAATCCATTTGATCACAGTATAGCAGAACTTGTAAAGATAGGTGTTGATAAAGAAAAGATAGTTTATGCATTAAAAAAATATAATTCTCATATTAATGAGCAATTAAAAATTAACACCATACAAAAATACTTGGGGGCAAAATCAGCCAACAATTATAAAGACATGGATGTTAATGATTATAATTATGATTTACCGGATGAAAAGGGTTTGCAAAAAATACACACGAAAAATTATTAAAAGATGTTATGCAACGTTTTAAAAACGGTGAAGATAAAGATGGCATTATTAATACATTAATTGAGATTAGTATTAATGAAGATACAAGAGCAGAGTTAATAGATTATATTTGTAAATATTCTTTCGGTACTGAATTAGCCGGACAGATAGGTGCAGATATTCAATTCTAATTTAAAATCTCTTTAAGTTCTTTTAAAGAAAAACCCAGTGGTTTTAGGTAGTCTAGTACTACCTTACCACTATCTAAGACTATAAGCCTTTTGCCGTAATTTACGGCATCTTCTAAATTATGCGTGATCATAACGGCAGTTATCTTATGTTTCTCTATAATCTGTGCTGTTTTTTTCATCACTTCCAAAGAAGCTTTCGGATCTAAATTTGCTGTATGTTCGTCTAGAAATAATATTTTAGGTGGATGAGCTATGCTAAGTGCCAGCAGTATAATCTGTTTTTCTCCGCCGGAAAATTTACCTAATGGCTGTGAAAGTAAAGGCAAAAAGCGTTTAGGCGAACCTGTAAGCTCTAACAACTCGCTACTTGTTAACCGTTCATTACTAGAGAATCTACTTTCCCACAAAATGATATTTTCTGCAAGGGTTAGCTCGGTAAATAGCCTCTCTTCAGCTTTTTGTGTTAATGTAACTAATGTAGAAGCTTTTTGTCCTTTAGGTATTTTATCGATTCTGACTTGATCTAGACACACTTTCCCGCTAGTAGGTTTTAAATAGCCGGCAAGTATTTTAGCTAAAGTAGACTTACCGCTACCGTTATGACCCAATATTACAACAAACTCTTCTTTAGCAATATTTAAAGTAGTTTCAGCAATTATAGGTTCGGTTCTTTCTTTAACTTTGAACTGTATATTTTCTGCATATAAATAAGGTTTCATAAAGCCTTTCTTTTTACAGAACTCAACGAAATAAACAATACTATCCCTAAAATAAGCTTAAGATTTATGGGATCGATGCCAATTCGGAGTAAAACGCCCAGAGCAATAAAGTAAAATAATATACCTATCAAACAAGAAAATATCTCTTTAAACGCATTAAAATTATTAGCATGGATTAAAATATGACGCCCTATAACAATCGCACCGATACCGACTAGTGCCACCCCGAAACCCATATTAATATCGGCAAAACCATTTACTTGTGCAGATAAAGTACCGGTTAAGGCAGCCAAACAATTACTTATGCTAAGACCGATAGTACGGTAAAACTCGGCAGGTTTTCCTAAATTAATCAATAAATCTTTATTAAAACCAAAAGCACGAAGAAATAAACCGAGCTTACCTTTTAATAACATTATAACTGAACATATAATAAGACAATTGATTATTACTAAAGGTATTAACCAATTTTCGAGATCTAATATAGATAATAGAGTCGGCATACCAAGAACCGATATATTAGGACGCTGCATAATTTGTAAGTTAACCGAATAAAGCATAAAACTTGCAAGTATTCCGGCTATAAGCCCGTTAATGCGGTTATTCTTCTGCATAAAACTAACTATACTGCCTATAATTCCGCCTGCTATTACGGCAAATATTAATGCAGGAAATAACCCAAATGAAAGGCTGCGGGCAAACACTACCGCACCAAGTACATAAGTACCGTCTACGGTAAGATCGGTAATTTTGAGAATCCGATAACTTATATACATCCCTAAAATAAGCGGCAGCATTATTAAGGATTGCTCAAGAGCAGTAACTAAAATGTGCATGTTACTACTCTTCAAGTTCTTTACGCGTGAAAGGAAGTACGGATAAATTTTCTTTAGTAAGAATATCTTGTTTAACCAATGATTTAAGGTTAATAAATAAAGTTAAGTCTTTCATATCCCCAAATGGAATATCTTTCGGTTCTATTCCTTGTAAGATTTTTTTTGCCATTAAACCTGCTTCTACGCCTATTTGCTTCTCTTGTACTCCTACCGCAATAGTTGCCCCGCTAATTACCGAACCTTCATCGGAAGCAATTATCGGAATACGGCGTTTAAATGCTTCTTGCTTTAAAATATTAATCCCACTGACTATTAAATGATCTTTCAAAATTATAAAACTCTGCGTATTTTCAGGAGCATTTTTTACAGCCACAGGCATATCATTGAAATGTTGTATCATTACCGTGTGCAGAGAAATATTGTTTTTTCCAGCATATAATTTTAACATTTCTACTTCAGGTATAACTTTCTCGCCACTGCTATAAATTAAAGTGATATTCTGTAAAAAAGGTAATTTACTAATGGTGTCAGTGATTTTTATTTCATCGTTAACACCGGTAACTAAAGGTAGGTTTTTACTATTAATCATAGCAGCAGCACAAACAATCGGTTTATTTGTTATATGAGAAATAACAGTTTGGCTGGCTGTCGTGCCTATTGGAATTATTACATCAATATCCTGATCTGTTATTTGCTTTATAATGGCAAGTAAAATATTAGAATCAGCATGAGCATTTTTAACTATAATTTCTGCATCTATATCTTTTAGCGACTCTTTAATTCCTGATATAATCTCAGTCATTGCGGCATGTTCAATTGGAACAATGACTGCTACTTTTTTTTGACCCGCATAAACTGCAGCTGTGATGAATAAAACAAAAAGAAAAGAAAAAAATTTTTGAAAAATATTAGAGATAAACATTTTAATATTCTGTTATAAGTTATAATTTAATAATCAAAATTTAAATTTGCATATAGCAAACACATAAACGCAAAAAATTATCTACGCCAATGCCAATTTTGTATTAAACTATTAACCTTTAAAGATATCATAAATATTTTTAACTGTAGCAATATAAAGTAAAGATAAAAAACTTATCTTTCTTTGACTAGAAGCTAAATAGTCAAGAAAGCTCTACCTTAGAGGCTATCTGTAAATAAGTTTTAATTGATCATTAAAACTTATTTACAGATAGCCTCTTAATTTTTTAATGTTTAGCACCATTTTAAGATTATGTCAATAACCAATAAACAGTATTGCCTAAAAGAATTACTTGAGATAGCCTATACTTCGATTTCATGACCGCTTTTACGAAACGTTATTATTGGCATAAAGTTGTTGCACGGCTACAAAAAACCTACTCGATGTCATACCGTGGCTTGACCACGGTATCCATAAAAGTAATTTAAAAATACTAAATTTTTAGTATTTTAAACTGAATCCCGCGATCAAGTCGCGGGATGACAGGGGTAGAATCAATCCACGCAGGAATGACCTAAACAAGCCATTCATCCTATTAATGACGATTCAGTACCCATGCAGCAAGGCTTGCAAAATGAAAAAGGAATTCATTTCTTAAACTATGCATTTTCTGTTTGTTCTAATACCGTTTGCCCTAGTAATTGCGATAGAACATCTTGACCTGCTTCAGTCCAACTTACAGGCGGCTCTTCGTTTGGTAAACCTGTACCATAACGATCATTAAATACTCTAACTGCTTGCTGAGTAAATTGATCAAATATACTTGTGGGTTCTACTCCATAGCCATATTCTTTTAAATTTTCCTGTAAAGTATTAACTTTTTCTCCAGTACTATCAATACTTAATAATAATTCACTCTTTTGCTCTTGCGTAGTCTCAAAATATCTACCAAAACCAGCTTCAGCTAATTCTTTCCAAGGAAATTTTGATCCAGGAGCTATATGAGCATTTCCTTCTCGGTTTACAGTTACTTCACCAAGACCGACTAAATCATGTTTTAAATCTAAATCTGGATATCTTTCTGTTACATCCTTAAGAAATTCTTTTAATTTCCCTATTTGCTCTTCAGGAAAATCACTTTTTGCATCATTAATAAGCATGACTCCAATACCAAACTTATTAACACCTACTTCTCCTTTCCAACTACTCTTGCCCGCATAAAAAGCTTGATCTGTTAAATCATTATGATATTCTTTTTGAGTCCCATCCTTATCAATTATGTAATGAACACTTGCACCTCGCTCATTCAATACTTCACAAACAGCCTTAATATCCTTGCTTACAGAATAAGTAATTACTACACAGGTAGGTTTTACTCCTTCCGGTCTTGGAGCCATATATTTACCGTTTGGACTATTGGTATTACTAATACCGTTATTTTCGATAGCCTTACTTTTACTCATAAACTTTCTCCAATATATTTAATAATTGTTGACGGTTCAGAATTTACTAAACCTTAACAAAAATTAATACTGTGGTAATGCTAAGTCAATGAAAATTTAAATATTATTCACAAGGTATCGATACTGATTTGACAAGTTCAATGATTATTTTTCTAATATTTGGATTTTGTACTCTAGTAAATACTCTGGTTAACGATAAAAGTGCTCTTTCCATAGTCCTCGATAATTTTTGATAATCAAAAGAGACGTCATGTTCATATTGCCCTTCTTCTTCAGCAATATTATTTAAGAAATCACTTTCTATTTCTTTGAATAGATATTCAATTTTATTATTAGGAGTATTTTCATCGTCAGCTTTTAACTTTTCTTCTTCAGAACTATTAAAGAAATATTTTAAAGGCGTATTTAAAACTTTTGCAAAAAACATATAACCTACTTATAGGTATATTACTTAAACCTTCTTCATATTTTTTAACTTGGAGAGCACTAATATCTAAAGCTTGCCCTAATTCTTTTTGGCTAATACCTACAGCAAGACGTCATTCTTTTAAACGTTCACTTGCGAGTTTGTCCGGATGTTTTATTGAATCATTCATTTTAACAATAAGTTTTAATTATTAATAAAGTCTATTCAACTTTAAATGTAGTATATATTACTTTATATTTAATCAAGCAACTTTATTAAAAATTTAATATAATAATGCTAAAACCCTTTGGTTATCAAGAATCAAGGCTAATAAATAATTAATTAAAAGTATAAAAACGATGAGTAATAGAATAGTAAAATTACCGAATTGCGAGAATATAGTGGGAGAGATTAGTTTTTTAGGAATTAAACCTTGAGTATAATTTATTTCATTTAGATTTAGTTTTTTTATTGTTCTGCCAAAAGGATCTACTATAGCTGAAATACCGTTATTCGCTACTCTAATCATAGGTAAACCGTTCTCTACGGCTCTACTTCTACTAATATGAAAATGCTGATATGGACCGCTTGATTTACCATACCATGCATCATTTGTAATATTAATTATTACATCGGCTATTTCATTATTCGTCCTTACAAAATCAGGAAAAATAGATTCATAACAAATCAAAGGTTTAATTTTAAGATTATATTTTTCAAGATAAACAAGCCCTCCGTGTCCTTCTTTATAATCAATTAAACCATGAGTTAATTTTTTAAACGGTAGTATCTTTTTAAGGGGCATATACTCACCAAAAGGTACTAAATGTGATTTATGGTATTCAAATAATCTATGATTATTTTTATCAAGAGCATACATAGCTGAGTAAAGTTCAAACTCATCACCTTGTTTTTTATTATCCGAAATTCCTCCTGTTATCAAAATAGCATTTGTAGAATTTAGCATTTTTAATAATTTTGATTTAACTTGCGGTATATCATCAGGTACTACTACTAATGCTGCCTCAGACCAAATAATTAAATCGGTAGGTTCCAAATTTTCCGATAAATTAATATGTAGCATTAAATTATGCCAAAATTCTTCTTCATTCCATTTTTCGGTTTGAGGTATTGAAGGTTGCACTAATCGTACTTTTATATCAGTGAAATTTGTATGGTTATTACTTAGCCTTACTGCTCCGTAAATGACAATTACGGTTAATACTAGGACTGAACTAGCTAGTAATATTTTTAACTGAGTAAATTGCTTGCTAAATAAAGGATAAGCTGATGTAGAAATATATATAACTATAAAACTAAGCCCATATATCCCTATTATACTTAAAGGCTGTATTAAAATATCTGAAAACGAAAAAGCATAACCAATCAAATTCCAAGGAAGACCGGTAAAAATCCACGAACGTACCCACTCAAATAATACCCAACATAAACAGAATATAAATTGGTAATATTTATTATTTTTAGCAAAAAAACTAAGCGTGCAGCTTGCCGATATAAAGCAGGCTAAAACTATAGGTAGTCCAAATAACGCAAAAGGAATTGCCCACCAAAAATCTGCAATATAAACGCTAACACCGATACTTATCCAATATATTCCACTTAAAAAATGCCCAAAACCGAATAAATAACCAAGTTTTGTGGCTTCTTGCCAATTTTTGGATTTTTGAACTATATAACATAAGTAAGATAACGTTAATAATGCCGGCATAAAGAAAGTCGGAGCAAAAACTAAACCACTTAATATCCCTAGCAGTAAACATATGATTTTAGGTTTATACATTTTTATCGATTATTTGTTTACAAAATAATACATCATGCTATCATTTCAGCAAGTTTTAATATAATGAGTAAATAAATGACTACAGGATTACTACAAGGAAAAAAAGGCTTAATTACAGGTATTGCAAATAATATGTCAATATCGTGGGCGATTGCACAGCTTGCTAAAAAACACGGAGCAGAGCTATGGTTTACTTATCAATCGGAAGTACTAGAAAAACGAGTTAAACCACTCGCTGAGGAAATAGGTTGTAATTTTGTTAGCGAACTTGATGTTACGAATCCAAAATCAATTAGTAATTTATTTGATGATATAAAAGAGAAATGGGGTAGCTTCGGTTTCTTACTTCACGGTATGGCTTTTGCCGATAAAAATGAATTAAAAGGACGTTATGTTGATACTAGCTTAGAAAATTTTCATAATTCTTTACATATATCATGTTACTCTCTTTTAGAACTCTCAAGGTCCGCAGAAGCCTTAATGCATGACGGCGGAAGCATTGTGACATTAACTTACTACGGCGCTGAAAAAGTTATACCTAATTATAACGTTATGGGAGTAGCCAAAGCTGCACTTGAGGCTAGTATAAAATATCTAGCAAACGATATGGGAGAAAATAATATTAGGGTAAATGCTATTTCGGCAGGACCTATCAAAACTTTAGCATCTAGTGCAATAGGTGATTTTAGTACTATGCTTAAATCTCACGCTGCAACCGCACCGTTAAAACGTAATACTACCCAAGAAGATGTAGGAGGAGCAGCAGTATATTTATTTAGTGAATTATCTAAAGGTGTTACCGGTGAAATCCATTATGTAGATTGCGGTTATAATATTATGGGAAGTAATAAATTATAAATTATTGTAGGGATTAATGTCATTCCCGCAAAAGGCTTGCTTGTGTGGACCAATAAAATCCACTGTGTTACTCCGTGGCTTGACCACGGGGTCCATAAAAACAATAAAAAATACTAATAATATTAGTATTTTAAGCTAGATCCCGTGAATAAATCATGGGATGACAACTGTATTTTTCAAGTCATACAACAAAATCATCACAATCCATGATTTCTTTTTTTGAGGTGTTCAGGTTTTGGAGGAACAGGCGGTTTTTTAGATTTTGCCTGAACCTTTTTAGCCTCTGACGGCAATGCCGGATTATTTAATCTATTTAACTCTTTTGAGATTTGTTCTAACTGTTCTTGTACTTCTATCTTTAAAGGAGTATGAGAATTTTTCATTTCACTATTTATTATTGTGCCTATTTTCTCAAGATTTTCTTTAGAAATGGAATATGATTTTATACCTATATAATTAACAATCTTTGACCACCAAGTTTGTCTTTTATCTAATCCTTGATATATTACATCTACTAAATCATTTTTTTTGAATGTTAATATATAATCAGAAGCTCCTTCTAGGGATTTAGATAAATGCCTTTTTATTTCTCCTTGTCTCTTATCTTCAATATTGACTTTTTTGTCTTTCTCGAGTTTTGTTATTGCTTTTTCAATTATTGAAGATATCTTAGTTTCTTTTCCTTCATGTGCTTTATTTTCTAAATTTTCTTTGGCATTAAAATTTATATTAGTTCCTATTTTAGCATCTACTAATTGTTTAGCATACTTACCGTTAGGATCTTGTATTTCTCGCTCTATCTCAGCAGATTTTAAACCTAATTTTGTATATATATCTGATTCTCGGAAAAGTGGAGCATATAATAAAAAATTAATACTTTGAGCTATTCTACTATCTATCAAATCTTTAGAATCTCTTTTGGGATAAAATTTTTCTTGTAAAATACGATAGTGATCTAATATTTCCTGTGTTATATCTTTTACATCAAGAGATTGTAATTCTCCTTTATCATTAAATTTTGCTTTCATACCTGAGCGTTTGGCTTCCAATAATAATATTTCTTGAAAAACTTTATTATTAGGAGTACGACAAACGAAATTAGGATCGTTATCCGGCATTAATTCATTTGCATTTTCCATTATTGCTTGATTGAGTTTATGTAATTGCTCTTTATTAAGCTTTTTATCTAACAAACTTATAAAAACTTCTCTTTGTTTTTGCTTACTTGCAGTACTAAAAGCCTGCTGCATCTTTTGCAAAACACCAAAATCAAAATTTTCGTCACCTATTTCTTGGATAACTAAATTTGCTAAATTTTTTGTTTCAGTATTCACTGTTTCTTTTTTATTTTTTGTAGCCATATTTAGTATTAATCTAACTTATAATTATTTAAATATTAATGGTAGATTAAATTAATTTCTAGATGTTTTTACTATATTTATAATCAAAACTTTAAAACAGTATCTAGCAAGTTATACTGGTCCTTAGCTATTACCTAAAATTTCTATTGATTCTATTGTTTCATTATTCGATTGACTATGCATTACTAAATCTAAAATATTTGAAGATGCTAAATTGCTAATATAAACACCTTTTACATCATTTAATACATAATCAACCACTAATAATTTAGAATCAGCAGAAGTTCCATATAATGACATTTTTGCCTCAAATAATTTTTTAAATGTATCTAATTCAAGTAATTCTTCACATACAGCATGTTCTTTAATATCTCTACTTACAAATAAACCCATTATGCTTCGTGCTAAACTATTTTTAATATAAAATTCTTTTAAGCATTCAATAAAATTTTCAAAAAAATTTAGTTCTTCAAAAGGAATTTTGAAATCAGGTAATAATTCTTGATATAGTTTTTTCTGCAATTCCTTTTGTTCCATTAGTTCTTCAAAAGGAATTTTGAAATCAGGTAATAATTCTTGATATAATTTTTTCTGCAATTCCTCCTCCTCAAATTTTTTCAAATAGAAATTATCAATTAATAGCTTGTAAAGCTCAAGTACCCCACTAGGAAAGTTAATTTTCAAAGTTCCTTTTTTATCAATGTCTACAGTAAACCTGTTTTCTTTTGCTTCTAAATATATTAGATCTCGAAATATACTATCCTCTTTTGTTCTACGAAGTAAAAAAACTGCATCTTTAGAATCAACTAAATCTAAAGCATATTTCATTATTTTTTCATTAAGCTCATGTAACCTATTGTTAGATATTATCCCTTCTGCATTTGCTAGAAAAGATTTTTTATCATCTACTTTTAATTTCCTTAAATTTTCTAGAACTTCTAAAGTTATTGCTCCTTGTTGAATTTTTTTAAGTAACTCATAATAGTTGCTAAATTCTACTTCTTGATTTTTGCATCCTGATTCTTTCTTTTGAACTAATCTAGAATATCCTTTTTCAATTTCTCTAGGTTTACTAATACAAGAGATCATAATTTCTTTTAGCTTCATATAATTTATTCCTTACATTAGAAAGTAGTATTATATTTAGTTACGTAAATATTAACAAGTACTTTAGAGAAGATTAAGATAAATTAATTTTTATTGAGAGGATGATGCAACAATGCTTTTTTGAGATGATTAGTTTGAAGATGAGTATATATTTGGGTAGTAGATATATCAGCGTGACCAAGCAGCTCTTGAATTACTCTTAAGTCTGCTCCGCCCTCAAGCAAATGACTTGCAAAACTGTGACGTAATATATGCGGAGAAATATGCTCAGGGTTAAGTCCTGCATAAAGGGCAGCAGATTTTAACAGAATAGCAAAATTTTGCCTAGTCATATAACCCGCTAAAGATGATGAGGGAAATAAATAAATTAGATTTCTTGGTTTAGCTTTATTCACAAAAACATCTCTAATTGCAAGATATTTAGCAATACTGATAACTGCCTGTTCATTTATTACTATGACTCTTTCCTTATTACCTTTACCAAGTACCGAAAATATTTTTCTTACTTCTCCTTTAGACGTTTTATTAGTCAGAATATCAGCAAGCTTAAGACTCACAAGCTCCGAGACTCTAAAACCGCTAGCATAAAGCAAATGAATCATAGCATTAAGCCTGATACCTTCAGGAGAATTATCTTGAGAGCAATGTTCAAGTAACGATTTAATTTGATCTATAGATAATATTTCGGGAAGTTTATTTTGATATTTGGGCAAATCTACGTTAAGAACCGGATTAAAAGCGGTATGGTTTTCGCTAATTAAAAATTCATAATAACTTTTTATAGTTGAGATTTTTCTGTTGATTGAGCGTGCTTGCAAATCATTACTTGCTAGATACTCAATCCAGTCTCTAATATTCTCAGTAGTAATATTTAATTCGGATAATTTTTGTGTAGCAAGATAATTGTGAAAATCGAATAAGTCACGCTTATAGCTAAGTATGGAATTTTTTGACAATGCTCTCTCGGCTAAAAGCATTTCTAGGAATTGCGAAATAAATTCCATAAGATGTTTTAATTTCTATAATGGAGGCCAGGGTCGGAATCGAACCGACGAATAGCGGATTTGCAGTCCACAGCATTACCACTTTGCTACCCAGCCTAATCAGTGTCATACCACAATCCTATGTCATTCCTGCGAAAGCAGGAATCCATAAACGGATAATTGTATTTTTACTGGATTCCCGCTTTCGCGGGAATGACATGAATACTACCAACATCCATACAAAAAAGCAACTATTTTTATATTACACTCCTAATCCTTGCAGGATATTTAAACGATTTATCCTTCATAAAATTCAAGAACTGGCTAACTAAATCTAATATATCGTCATTTTTAATATGGGAAAAATTCAGTAATTCCTTTAAAATTATGCTTGATTGTTTAGGTATTAGAACACTAGCTGATTGAAATAAAGGAACTACCGAGGCGAATCTTGTAACTTTATCAAATCTTGGCTTAATCCCTATCACTCTAATATTACCACCTAAAAATCCTATATCTTGAATCAATTGTTGACCACTTACTTTATCTTCGATTAATATAAATTGTGGCTGATATTCTCTAGCTAATTTTTCCGTCAAATTCTTAAGCTCAGGATAATTAATTTTTTCCCGTACTAATGATATTAGATAATATTTCTGTTCCAGAATCCCTCATATAGTACAAACACTATAATCGGAATCTTCGGAAATCTTAATTACCGTATCCCAGCTTTGCACAAAATAATCAAATCTTGAAGGTAGATTTTCATAAAAGCTAATATCTTCCATATTCAGTAACGATGACCTTTGTGCTATCGGTTCTTGTAAATATTGAGCATTATCATTATAGCTACCTATTTCCTGCTCTAATTTCATTAAACAATCAGGAGGTTCTTTATAGCTGTCTAATACTTTACCACTAAGATATTGATATTCTTTATTCATTAATTTAAAGAAGTAATCTTGAATGCTAATCGCCGGAATTTTTAAATGATGCCCTGAATTGCTATTATTAGATCACCGGATAAATCATCCGTATGCAGACACTGCATAACTAAAACTATCGCTCCCTTATTACGATTATTTAGTCTGCTAACAAAAGTTTGCTCAAACCAATCTATAACTTTCTTACGTATTTTATAAGAATGAATTTGCGGGGGGTTATGAGGATCATCGATAATTAAGATATCACCGCCCTCACCTGTTGCCGATCCTCCAACCGATGTTGCAAATCTAAAGCCATGAGCTGTCGTTAAAAACTTACTTTTTTGATTATGGGTTTTACTAAGGATAGTACTTGGGAAAAGTTCTTTATACCAATCAGAATTTAAAATGAACCGACAATCTAGTGAGTGTTTAATGCTAAGTATTTGAGAATAGCTGGCAACCATAATCCTTTTGGTAGGATTAACCCCCAATAAATAAGCAGGCCAAGCAACGCTAACACAAATAGATTGTAAGCTCCTTGGCGGTATATTAATTATTAAACGATTAATATCACCGCTTTGCACGGCATTTAAATAATCAGTAATTATTCTTATATGCTTACTTGGATAAATACTCCACTCCAGGATTAATAGTATTAAATACCTTAATTATAAAACTATGAAAATCCTGTCGTAAAATAGAATTTAAGAGCTCTTTAGAGTGGAGCATATTGTACCTACATCGTCATTGCGAGCGACTGAAAGGAGCGTGGCAATCTCAGGCAAGATTCCTGAGATTGCCACGCTCCTTTCAGTCGCTCACAATGACCTTAAAACCTTATCATAAATTATCATTGCCATTAATCCCCTATAGTATATAATTTTGAAAAATAATATATTTATCTATGAAATTACTAAAAATTATTTTTACCATTACTATATGCATTCATTTTCCTATATTCGCAGAAAATTTAGAGTCGGTTACTACAACCGAAGACATTGAAAATGACGTATTTATCCCTCTTGATGAAAATCATCCTATTTTAAATCCAAACGATAATATTAATG
Source organism: Rickettsia rhipicephali str. 3-7-female6-CWPP (assembly GCF_000284075.1). Classification (GTDB taxonomy): domain Bacteria; phylum Pseudomonadota; class Alphaproteobacteria; order Rickettsiales; family Rickettsiaceae; genus Rickettsia; species Rickettsia rickettsii. The sequence goes on along the minus strand of NC_017042.1, from coordinate 566,623 downwards.
ATAGTTCTGAGTTTAAGAATTATACAAATGGCAAAATTATTGCTCTAAATAACATTACTGCTACTTCTGAAGAGATAGATTTTAAAGTCGGGGAAGAAAAATATTTCGGTAATATAAAAATCAAATTGCACAGATGTATAAAAAACCTTGATCCATATAATGAAGATAATTATTTGTTGATGACCATAACGGAATATAAAATAGACGAAGATCCTAATTTACTCTTTCAAGGATGGATGATTTCTTCAAGCATTTCACTTTCAACGTTTGAACACCCAATCTACGAAATTTTTGCTAAAGATTGTTTTTAGATGCAATATTTAATTTCAAGTTTAATATTTTTAATTCCAAGCCTTGGAATGCTGGCGGGCTTATCAGCTGCAGCTACTGTTACAATTTTTTTGCTTATATCATTCCTGCGAGGTATTAATAATCATCATTGCGAGCGACTGAAAGGAGCGTGGCAATCCAGTAACAATGTCATACCGTGGCTTGACCACGGTATCCAAAAAATAAAAAAAGACTGGATCCCGCTACAAGCTCGCGGAATGACAATGTTATTCACCACTTGGTGCTTTATATCTTGTTTATTCGCAACTCATCTTATTAATAGCTTAGCTACTTTTACTCAAGTTTTTATACTCTTATTTCTTGGCTTTGCAGTTAGTAATTCTGCTCCTTTTCAAAATCGCCTACAGCTTAAAAAAGTCTTAATATTTGGAATTCTCACAGCAATATTATTATTCTTCATCGAATATTCTTCTCATGGATTTTTAACAAGAATATTCAAAGCTAGTTTTGGCTTATATATGCTAGATCGTGGTTGTGCTTTACTTTCAATTACCGCTTGGGTAGCGATTATAATTTTACTTTCTAACGGTAAAAAACGATATGCATTAATGCTATATATATTAGTGCTTTATTTACTAAGTATTTCCGATAGTTTAGCAAGTTTTTTAGGCTTCGGTATAGGAGGAGTAATATTTATTGTAACAAGATTTATGAAGCCGATATTTTTCAAATTAATCGCAATAAGTTTAATTACCGGCTCGTTACTATTTCCTGTGCTGGCTAAACAAATAGAACCACGAGATTTATCTGAAAAATATTTAGCTACACAACCTTCCGCTGCTCATCGTTTATTTATTTGGCATTTCGTCGTAAACAAAATCATTGAAAAACCGATTTTAGGCTATGGCTTAGCTTCTTCTAAATATATCGAAGCTGGTGATAGTGAAATGATCGATTACAACGGAGAAAAATGGCATCCTTTGCCGCTTCATCCTCATAATAATATATTACAAATTACTCTTGAACTCGGTATAATAGGTTTAATATTATTTTTATGCTTAGTTTATAAATATCTCAAACAAATTAGTAATCTCGCAAATAAAAATTTCAAGGCAATTTCCTATGCATGTTTTATAAATTACTATATTATCGGCATGATTTCATATAATATTTGGCAAATATGGTGGATATCAAGCGGTATTTGGGTACTAGTTTTAATGAAGCTACTAGTTAAACCTGATATTGTCATTGATAATTGATGCTATTTGAGGTAAATATAGAGTTAAGTGTCATTAAACCTACGTCATTGCAAGCAGCCGTAGGCTGCGTGGCAATTTCATCAAATATCCTGAAATTGCTTCGTCGAATTACTGTGCAATTCTTCTCGCAATGACGGAAAAATATAATAAAAAACATATGCTACAAAACTCAGAACTTTTACAAGAATATCTACCGATTGCTATATTTTTCGGTATTGCGGTATTGGTTTCCGGTTTAATAATGATTCTACCTAACCTATTATCGACAAAAAAATATAATAAAGATAAGCTAGAACCTTATGAGTGCGGTTTTGAGCCTTTTAGCGATGCAAGATCAAAATTTGACATACGTTTTTACTTAGTTGCTATTTTATTTATTATCTTTGATCTTGAAATTGCATTTTTAGTGCCTTGGGCTATTAGTCTTAATAGGATAGGTAAAATAGGCTTTTTCTCAATGATGTTTTTCTTATTCGTACTTATTATCGGGTTCATATATGAATGGAAGAAAGGAGCTTTAGACTGGTAGTAATATGAAAAATAATTTTTATCAAGAAGACGAATTATTAAGTAATGAGCTTTCTAATAGAGGATTTTTACTCACTAAAGTTGATGACGTTATAGGCTGGGCGAGAGCTAATTCCTTATGGCCTATGACTTTTGGGCTTGCTTGTTGTGCTGTTGAGATGATGCAGGCAGCAGCAAGTAGATATGATATGGATCGCTTCGGTATGTTATTTAGACCAAGTCCAAGACAGTCCGACCTTATGATAGTTGCAGGAACGCTTACTAACAAAATGGCACCGGCTCTACGTAAAGTATATGATCAGATGGCTGAACCTAAATGGGTACTTTCAATGGGTAGCTGTGCCAATGGCGGCGGCTATTACCACTTTTCCTATTCGGTAGTGCGTGGCTGTGATAGAATCGTACCGGTTGACGTATATGTCCCTGGCTGCCCTCCTACCGCCGAAGCATTAATTTACGGGCTTATGCAGTTACAGAAAAAAATTAAACGCACTACAGGTTTTAAGTATGGCACTAGACAAACTCATTGAAAGACTTGCAGCTAAATCTAGCATTTTAATAACTCCGATCACGGTTAAAGATTACCTAGCTTATAAAATCGAGCCGAATTTTTTATTGCCGTTTTTAAAAGCTTTAAAAGAATCGGAAGAATTACGCTTCACTTTACTTACTGATTTATTTGGGGCTGATTTTCCTCAGAATAACGTAGTCAATTCAGTTGGGCTTGGCTACAAGGAGCAAGGCGCGAAGCCTATAACTAATAGGAGAGCGACGAGCGACAATGTAGGCGAGTCCAAATCAATTGACTATAAAAGGTTTGAAGTAGTATATAATTTATTAAGCTTAAAATTAAATAAGCGTCTTATAATTAAAGTATATATATCTGAAAAAGAAACTATACCTTCAGCAATGAATATATTTAGTGCCGCTTGTTGGTATGAGCGTGAAGTTTATGATATGTACGGGGTAAATTTCGAGGGTAATGACGATAAAAGACGCATACTAACCGATTACGAATTTGAGGGGCATCCATTACGTAAAGATTTCCCGTTAACAGGCTATACACAAGTTAAATATGATAAGAAGCTAAAGAAAGTAGCTTATGAACCGGTCGATTTAGACATAGAATATCGTGAGTTTGATTTTAGCTCGCACTGGCATAGCCCGAGTTATGTATTGCCAGGTGATGAGAAGGCAACCAATGTCATTCCTGCGAAAGCAGGAATCCAGAAATAAAATGAATGTCATCCTGTGACTTGATCGCGGGATCTAGAAAAAATAAAAAAGACTGGACCCCGTGGTCAAGCGAACTAGGTGACAGTAGGAAAAATACTATGACTAACAACACCAAAACTATAACTCTAAACCTTGGTCCACAGCATCCGGCAACTCACGGAGTTTTAAGGTTAATCCTTGAGATGGACGGGGAAGTAGTAAATAATGCCGCCCCTCATATTGGGTTACTTCATCGTGGTACGGAAAAGCTTATTGAGCATAAAACATATTTGCAGGCTATACCATATTTTGATCGTCTTGATTATGTTTCGCCGATGTGTCAGGAACATGCATTTGCTTTAGCTGTCGAGTCGTTATTAGAATGCGAAGTCCCAAGAAGAGCTCAGTTTATCAGGGTACTATTCTCAGAGCTAACAAGAATTTTGAACCATACTTTGAATATTGGCAGCCAAGCTTTAGATATCGGTGCTACTACTCCTTTATTATGGCTCTTTGAAGAGCGAGAAAAGATCATGGAATTTTACGAGCATGTTTCCGGCTCTCGTATGCATTCAAACTACTTTAGACCGGGCGGGGTTGCAGCAGATCTACCCGAAGGTTTACTTGAAGATATAGATAAGTTTATAGAACAGTTTCCTCCTAAACTTCAAGATATTGAAAGTCTACTAAATGAAAATAGATTATGGAAACAACGTTTAGTAGATATCGGCGTTGCATCTCAAAAAGAGGCAATGGACTGGGGGTTTTCAGGACCAATGCTTAGAGGTTCGGGTATAGCTTGGGATTTACGCAAGTCAAACCCTTATGACGTTTACGATGAAATGGACTTTAAAGTACCAATCGGCAAAAACGGTGATTGTTACGACAGATATTTCGTTCGTATGCTTGAAATGTACGAATCAATCAAGATAATCAAGCAATGTATAGAAAAAATGCCGAAAGGTGCAGTTAAAACCGATGATCCTAAATTAACACCACCGACACGAGCCAAAATGAAAGAATCGATGGAAGCAATGATTCATCATTTTAAGCTCTATACGGAAGGATATGACGTCCCAGCCGGCGAGACCTATAAAGCCGTAGAAGCCCCTAAAGGCGAATTTGGTGTATATTTATACTCGCAAGGAGGTAATAGACCTTATAGATGTCGTATTAAAGCACCCGGCTTTGCTCATTTGCAAGGACTAGATTTTATGTCTAAAGGTCATTTAATGGCAGATGTTATTACTATTATTGCAACGCTTGATATAGTATTTGGTGAGATAGATAGGTAATATATGGGTCATGCCGTGGGCTTGTACTTGCGTTGCTCTGTCATTCCTGCGAAAGCAGGAATCCATAAAATAAAACTAAAAAACAAAAAATGTATTGGGTATATATATTATGCTCTAATAAGCATGATACTTTATATATTGGTATTACTAATAATATAATACGTCGTGCTTATGAACATAAACAAAAAATAATAAAAGGTTTTACCTCAAAATATAATATTATAAAGCTTGTTTATACAGAAGAATTGACTAATATTCAAGAAGCACTTACAAGAGAAAAAAACTTGAAAAAATGGCAACGTAGTTGGAAAATAGAACTGATAGAAAAAACTAATCCTGAATGGAAAGATTTAATTGAATAGTTCTATGGATTCCTGCTTTCGCAGGAATGACATAAAACTATACCGTACTAAAAATATATGAATACAAAAATTACAAATTTTACATTTAATAAGAAAAATTTAAATCTAGCAGAAGAGATTATAAAAAAATATCCACCGCATGGAAAAAGAAGTGCAATACTTCCGCTGCTTGATCTAGCACAACGTCAAAACGGCGGCTGGCTACCTGTTCCTGCTATCGAATATGTCGCAAATATGTTAGAAATGCCTTATATACGGGCTTATGAGGTTGCAACATTTTATACTATGTTTAACTTAAAGCGAGTTGGTAAATATCATATCCAAGTATGTACTACTACTCCTTGCTGGCTGCGTGGTAGTGATGATATAATGAAAATTTGTGAAAAGAAATTAGGTGTAAAACTCAAAGAAACTACTGAAGATCAAAAATTTACTTTAAGCGAGGTAGAATGTTTGGGAGCATGCGTTAACGCTCCGATCGTACAGATTAATGACGATTATTATGAAGATCTAACTCAAGAAAAAATGGAAAAAATAATAGACAAGCTTCAAAATGACTAGAATCTTATTATTATTACTTAGATTTTATCAATATTTTATTTCTCCACTACTTAGCAATAATTGCCGGTTTCACCCCACTTGTTCTGAATATGCCAAAGAAGCTATATCAATGCACGGCAGCATAAAAGGCTTGTGGCTTACCTTTAAAAGAATCATCAAATGCCAACCGTTTTGCGACGGCGGATATGATACCGTTCCAATCTCTATAAAAAATTCTAAACCACTTAATAAAAAAATATAAATTATGTTTATTGTAAACCTTCAATGTACCTTAGGCTTAGACCTTTTCTTCTGTTGAAAAATTTATTACGGAACATAGAAAATTTTTAGATACATGTTATGATAAAGGATATTTTATTTTATCAGGTCCTATACATCCAAGAATTGGCGGTATTATTTTAGCTAATATAGAAAAACTAAGTCAACTTAAACTTAAAGATATATTAAGCGAAGATCCTTTTTATATAAATAATATAGCTGAATATGAAATTACTAACTTCACTCCTACAAAATGGCATAAGAATTTAAATATTTTTTTTCAAAAACATGAATAAACTAATCCCTTTACCTCGTGAATTTTTTGCAAGAGATACTAATGTAGTAAGCACTGAGTTAATCGGTAAAGCTCTTTATTTCCAAGGTAAAACAGCTATCATTACTGAAACTGAAAGCTATATAGGGCAGAATGATCCTGCTTGCCATGCAGCAAGAGGGCGGACAAAAAGAACGGATATAATGTTTGGTCCTGCAGGCTTTAGCTATGTCTATTTAATTTACGGAATGTATTATTGTTTAAATTTCGTAACTGAAGCTAAAGGCTTCCCTGCTGCGACCTTAATAAGAGGCGTACATGTTATTTCGCCTGAAAATCTATACCTCAACGGTCCGGGTAAATTATGCAAATATTTAGGAATTAATATTTCTCATAATAAATGCGATCTTATAAATAACAACGAATTTTTTGTCGGCGATATCGGCTTAAAGCTACCCTACTCTACTACTGCTCGTATAGGTATTACTAAAGGCACGGATAAATTATGGCGTTATGTTATTACAGATATCACTAATTTAATCTCTCAATATAATGTATAGCCTTAATAAGGTCATATTGATTTACGGCAAAAGGACCTCGAAAAGGTTTGTCTAATATAAATAATAACAAAAGCATTGATGATGAAGTGATACAAACTAAACCAACCAAAATCTTATGTAAATAAAGCTTGGTGCCAAGCATACAGACAAAAATTAAATTAATAGCAGTCATTATACATACAACTATCCAATATTGAATATTTCAGGAAAAATAGGACATTTTAATCCTGTTATACCTTACGGTATAAAGCTCTTTTATCTCCTCAATGATTTCCTGCTTAGTCAATAGCTGCATTTGCTCGCTTGCTTTATAAGCTTGTAGTCTCTTATTAATATCTTGGAGGAAACTAAGAGCTTCATGATCGATTTGCTTGCCGTCTTTCATTAATTGCCATTCACGCTGCATTACATCTTTGGTATAATTTTTAATATCTAGATAAATTGCAGGTCTCATTTCATGGGGAAGCCAACCTACACTATCTGCAAGCCTCATCAACACTATAGATTCTGCTGCCACCCCTTCTTGTGCTTTATTAAAATTACCGAGTAAATAAATTAATACAAAACCGGTTGACCACATACATACTACCGACTACACCCGATAAAAACCCGCCAAGATTTCCAAGCTCTTCTTTTTGAAAATTATTAGGAATAATGTATTTTGTTAAATATACACATCCCGCACAAAAACTCATCAAAACAATATTAGGCACGGTATAGATAAAGTCAATTATATGATTAACCATAGGTATTATTAACCATGTCCTGCTGAATATTTATATAATATACTAGAAATAAGAGTTTGATAAGGTAATCTCCTCATAAGCAGCTTTTTGTTTTATTCTCATTAAATCACTAATAGAAATACGAATATTTATTCGAGTATCTTTTTTTAAATAATTAGCTGCTGCCACTTGTGCTATATGTTTCTCTTGTTCAAAATTTTTAATTCTTTGCCATTCATCATTTTCAAAAGACTCCAGCAAGGCGTTTTCTTCAGCATCTAGTATTATATTTGATATATTCTCTTTATTTTTATTTCGCATTACTTTTTCCTATTTTTAGATATTTCTGAGTAGCTTTGCGACGTGGAATAATAGTCTTTCAAAAAACTGTTCCATCAACTTCAATAATAAAAGGCACTAAGTAGGCGTATTCATTAAATTTAACTATATACATTTTTTGCTCTGAATATTTATTAGGATTTGGATGTTCTATTATATCCAATAAACAATTACTTTCTATAACTGATATTATTTCTTCAAAACTTACCTTGCGCTCACTTATTAACCTATAATTTTTTTCAGCAGAAAAGCTATAATTACATTTCTTTGTCATCTTATGATATGATATTAGTACAATGTATGCTTTATATCAATACTACACTTCCGTCTCTTCTAAGACCACTGTAGAATTAGCAAGTTTAGTAATTTTTTCAATTTTTAACCGAGCTTCTTTTAGTTTTTTCTCACAATGATTCTTAAGTAAAATACCTCTTTCAAAGCTATTAACTGCCGTCTCTAGACTCTCTTGTCCGTTATCTATTTTTTTAACAATTTCCTCAAGCTCTTTTAAAGCTTCTTCAAAGCTAATATTTGCTTCTAAAGTTTTAGTATTAGTCATTTATTTTTATTTTTTAATGGTTATCTGTAGTAGTTTTGTCTTCAGTTGTTTGGGGTATAAGTAATTTTTTTAGCTCACTACTATCAAAAGTTTTCTTAGGAGCCAAAATACTCCCTTGCATTTTTATATTAAGATGTGCCACACTATCTTTATCAGAACTTGTATTTGAGGCATTTAACTTAACAAGCCTTGCCGGTACGTAAAATGATAAAATACTAGATGCATCTATATCAAAATTATATATATTAACTGCAAAAGAGGCCGCACCGTTACTATATTGTGTTGCAAATTTTACTTTCTTTAAAAGGGCAATACCTTTTTGTAGTTCAATATCACCGCTGATACCTCTAATATTTTCTTGTCCTGTGGTTATAGCACTATTTATATCTTTATCTAAATTTTGTACCTTATAATCAGCTGTATCAAGTTTTTCTATAAAAGAATCAATTGCAAAATTATTAACATCTATATTGTTTATAGCAAATTGTGATTTTGTAGTAAGGTTATATAGCTGGCTTTGAAGAGTGTTACCGTTAGTTCCTAAACTACCGCTTATACTTATTTTTCCGCTACTTGCAGTAAATATTTTAGGCATAAGAGCCGAAACTTTGTTTAAATCTATTGTATTTAAAGCATATACGAAATTTATAGCATAAGGTTCTAATAAAATATTGCCGTTACCTTGAAGCTTACCGCCTAATAATTCTGCTTCAATATTATTAAATTGTAATAAATTATTATTATTTGCTACATAAAATTTAACATTTTTCAATATTAAATCATTTTGTAATAATGTCGACAATGTACCGGAAACTTGTAAGGTAGCTTTATCTAAACTATAATCATTTATTAATTTATTTCTTAAATTAAGCATTCCTGCCGGTGATAATAAATCAGTAGTAAGATTACCGTCCTTAATTTCTACGGTCAAAGACGGGAATACACTCGATGCATCTAAGTTCCAGCTAGTTGATAAATAGCTGTTAGCAGTTTTAAAATCTAAATTACTAATTTTTATATTAGCCGGTACGATTTTAGCAAGCAAATTCATTTTGTCAAATACATGATTGTTATACTTAACGCTATCTATCAGAATATCTAAATTAGCTAAATATCCTATTGTTCTAATAGGGATGAATTTACTTGGATAATCTAGAGCTTTCATATCTTTAGTTAAATTTTTTGTAAATTCGATAAGTGGTGAAATTATTGGATACGTTCTACTGCTTAAGTCAAGCGAAGATATATTAAGCGTAGCGTCTAAACGAGGTGTTTGAGCAATAAATTTACTAGAAAAATTTCCTGATAAATTTAAATTATCTGTTTTGAGTAATAAATTTTTAAAAAATAAATCTATTAAAGTGAGTTTTAAATCCGATGACAAGCTAAAAGGAATAGCTTCTTTAATAGTAACGTCATTAAATCCTAAAATATTCAGTAACGAATTTATATCGTTGTGCTTTAAATATAGCTGTCCATCGAACATACTTCTAACGGCATTCTGTGTTACATTACCTGTAAGCTTAAATTCTCCACCTGATTTAATATTACCTGAAAATTCATTTATCTTTAAAGTACCCTTTGATAAGTTAGAAGAAAAGACTATTTTTTCTAGTTCTTCATTATTACTTAAAATTATTTCGTTAATTGCCACGTCTGCTTTAAGTAATTTATCGGCAAAAATAAATCTAATATTTGAAGAAGAAGTATTAAATGTTACCTCTGCATTTGAAGAAATTAACGACCTTAAATCTATTTTAGGAAAATCTAGTTTTACATTAGTAGTAATATTATCATTTTTAGCAATGTTAACAAATCCATTACCAATAATAAAAGATGATGCTATTACTATGTCTTTTAGCTCTATTTCATCTTCATTATTTGAAATATTAAATTTAACGTTTACTGCCTCATGTTGATTAAATTTATTAAAAAGATGGTTTAAATCCGGTAATATATTATACATTACCGATGCTAAATTTTTAATCTGATATTCACCACTACCGCTAGTAAGCTTAGAATCTTTGTAAATTTGCGATAACTTAAAACCATAATCATTATTATCAATATTAAGACTAAAATCTACTATATCGTCACGTTTATTAATTGAACCTGAAATTTTACCTATATAGTTACTTGTAGTTTTAAATATGTAATTAGACGATAAAACATTTTCTTTTTTTAATATACAATTATTAAAATTTAAAATAGAATAATCTTGTTTATTAATAATACTTAGATTAGTAACATTTAGATTTATATTTTGTAATTTATATTTAAAGAAATTCTTTATTAACTCTTCATGATTATAAATATTTAATACATTAGAATGTGAATAAAATTTAGCATCTAATATATCTATTTTATTAATTTTAGGATTAAATTTTATAAGCGACCACAACGAAAAATGAATTTTAATCTGCTCTAAATCTAACTTTCCTTCTTCTCTTATCGTCTCAATAACTAAATAGGACAAAGGAAATTTATTCATCTTTATTTTTCCGATATTTTCTTTCGCAATTCCTAAATGACTGGTAAAATTATTAGTAACCGAATTATAGTTAACAAACGATAATGCACCAAACATTATAAATAACAATAATGAGAAACAAATTATGACGCCGGCAGCTATTTTTTTTATCATGTCTGTAAAAAAGTTTTTAAATATATTATTATATATAATTATCAAAATTTAAAGGCAAATTAATGAATTCTTTAGAAAATTTAATTTTAGTCGGTGTAATAAAATCATGTCACGGAATTAAAGGTCATGTAATGTTAAAATCTTTTACCGACCCTGCTACAAAAATACTTGAAAGAAATTTAGTAAATGAGTCAGGAGCAAATATACATATTAAGCTAATTAGCCAAAATGCCAAAGGAGAATTAATTTGTACATTTAATGATATAGCTACTCGAAATGAAGCTGAAAATTTAAAAGGTTATAAAATATTTTGCTTAAGAGCAAGTTTACCGGAACTAGAAGAAGATGAATTTTATATAGCGGATTTAACTCATTTACCGATATTAAACCAAGATCATAAAGAAATAGGCAAAATTAAAAATATTCTTAACTTTGGTGCCGGTGACATAATTGAAATAGAATTTTCAGATCAAACAACCGAATTATTACCCTTCAATAAAGAATTTTTTCCTATTATAACTAAAGATTATGTGATTTTAAATTATCAAAGAGAAACTTGAATAATTTACCGTAGTTTTCAATTTCTTTATAGTACCCTACGATTCTTATTCACCTCTGTCATCCCGTGGCGTGACCACGGGATCCAGTTAAAAATACTAAATTTATTAGTATTTATTGTTTTTATGGACCCCGTGGTCAAGCCACAGGGACGGGGTGATACAGTGGGTTTTACCGGTCCACGCAACAACGCCTCGTGGGAATGACATAGAATATAATTATTTGAATCCTTAATTGAGTAAATTATATAAAATTGACAATTAATCCTTAAATACTATAATTAATATATGTATATAAATAGAAGGTTAAGCTCTATGCCTAAAACTTTAAAATACTCACTTATTATATTTATAAGTATAATATTATTATTAATTGTTATTCCTTTCTTTATTCCTTTAAATAATTATAAAGGAATAGTAATAGATAAAGTTAAAGAGGCTACAAATAGAGATTTAACTATTAACGGCGACATAAAATTATCTTTACTACCGAATCCCGCAATATCACTATCAGAAATTAAATTATCATCAATAAAAGGTACAAAAGAACCTCATCTAGTTTCCGTTGAAGGTGCTAAAGCGTCATTGCGACTTTTTCCTCTTTTTAGAGGAGCAATCGAAGTAGCTTCTATAGAACTGCAAAAACCGATTATAAATCTAGAAGTTTTAAGTAATGGACAAAAAAATTGGCAATTTTCTACACCTAATAATGCATCCAAAACAAATGAAATTAGCTCTGTAGAATCTACCGAGACTAAAACTGAATTAGCACTTCCTATTTTGATTAGTCATTTTAAAATCATAGACGGCAAAGTAATATATATAGAAAAAAACAGTGAGAAAATATTTAACGATATTAACTTAGAGACTAAAATTAAAAGCCTTAAAGGTCCTATAGATTTGACTTTAGCTTTAAAGGCTTTGGAACAGCAAATTAATATAGACGGAAATATTGAAGAAATCGGTAAAATAATTCCGTTAAGTACCAATATTAATCTTGCCGGTGAAAAAATTAAAATCGAAGGAAAATTTGATAGCGAAAATAATTCTTTCATAGGTAACGCAAATATTAAAGGTAATACTAAAACTTTAGGTATGCCTGCTGATTTACAAAATGACTACGAGCTAACTACGGCAATTACTGCCAATAGTAAAAATATAGCTATTAAAGATGCTAGACTTAATTATCCAAATATAGAATTACTAGCAAAGGCAAATTATGATATAGAGCGTAATAACCTAAAATCAAATATTATTATCAATCCCGGGAACATTATAACCGAGATTAGCTCTAATTTAGATAAGACAAATATTATGCTACAAGCTGATAGTTTAAAACCTATACTTGATGCTCTAAAACTAAAGACCGATAAATTACCGCCTATTATTAACCAAAAACTTATACTTACTTCTAATATAATTAGTAATTCTCAAGCAATAAAATTACAAAATATTAATTTATCGGCTGCAAATAGTAATCTAACGGGAGATATTGAGCTTAAAAATTTAGCACAAGATATAACTATTTCGCACAATCTAAAAATTAATAATTTTGAGTCGTTTATGTCTCTTATGGGAGTAAGTAATTTAAGTAAGATTGGAGTATTGCAGTTAAATGGGGAAGTGCAAAAAATTAAAGATACTTTCCATATTAATAATAAAATATCCGCTTTTAATACTAATATATCTATTAAAGGAGATATCAATTTAGCAACTCAGAAGCCAAATTTTAATCTTAACTTATACAGTCCGTTAGTTAATTTAGATAAAATTCTTACAAGTAATAGTCCTACTCCTGCTCCAAATAAAACTAATAGTCCTGCTACTCAAAACATACCTACAGCTAAAAATAATTCTCCTTGGTCAAATAATCCTATTAATTTAGGGTTTTTAAATAAAATTGAAGGGCAATTATCCACAAATATTGATAAATTAACTAACGACTCATTAATCATAAATAATTTAAAAGCAAAACTAAATATCACCGGCGGCACGTTGAATATTACTTCAGTTAATGCAAGCATTTACGGTGGCGAACTAAGTAGCACCGGTTATGTGAGTTTAGCAAAAGATCAAAACGCTGCAATTAAAATCGATTTAAAAAATGCCTATCTCAAAAGTTTCACTCCGCAATCGGGTAAAATAAAAATAACTGATGGGCGACTAAGCTTTAAAGCCGATCTTACTTCTCGCGGTAATAGCGTTTATACATATATTAATAATCTAAATGGACAATTTAACGTAAATAGCGATAACGGGAAAATAAGCGGATTTGATTTAAACCGAATCGCAGATGCGGTAAATAATGCTAAAAATACCGAAGGAGTATTGCGACTTATTAACAGCTCCTTTAGTGGCGGATCCACATATTTCAAAAATTTAATTGCCAGCGGAAATATAATGCAAGGCAAGCTTAATTTAAATGAATGTAGTTTAGATGCTTCACCTGCCACAACAAATGCACGCGGTCAAATTAACTTACCACAATATATGATGGATGTTAGTGCAACCGTTACTATTGCGGATTTACCGCCGCCTATAGCCGTTAAATTATACGGATTCATAAATAATCCGCAGCATAAATTAGACGTTCAAGCCTTTCAAACATATTTAGTTAAAAACGTATTTAATAGCGTTATTAAAGACTTAAAAAGCGGAGAGAAGAAACCTGAAAATATTATTAAAGATGCTTTGGGTCTCAGAAAGAAAAAGGATACAAATACAGAGGCACAAAACAGCCCTCTGCAGGAAAACCAACAAGCAGATCCTGTGAATAAGCTTCTACAAAAAGGATTGAAGAAACTGTTTTGATGTGACCGTCACGGGTATTGTGTGACTTATTATTCCTCTCTATGTCATCATCCAGCAAAACATATAGTGTAGTAACAATGTTGAAGTTATTTTTTCTAGACTTTAAGTTAGTAAGCAAACTAGATGACAGTGAAAAACTCGTAAATACCCACGTTTTGATACAGTTATTCCTGTGCCAAACCTAATGGATACACATCCTTTGTTTCCTCAGTATCTAAGACCAAATTAGGTATGTTTTTAGGGAAATCTTGAATTGCTTTAGTAATTTTTGCTGCTTCTTCATCATAATTTGCCTTTGTCAACAAAATAATAAGGTCTTCATATAATGATTTTTTATTTGGATTTAACCCTATAGCTCTTTTGATAGAAGCGAGTACTTCCTCCGGATTTTTATGTAATTTATTAAAAAACTCTTCGTGAGAGTATGCTTTACTTGGATCTAGTTCAATAGCTTTCTTTAATAATTTAATCGCATTATCTTGTTGTTTTTCCATTAAAATAGAACTTAAACTATGACAAACTTCAGCTTCTCTATTGTTATATTTTTCAGTTTAAGTTTCAATAAAATTTGAAAGTTCTTCAGGATCAGTGTCAACGAATTGTCGTAGATTGTCTTTTTCTTCTTGATATTGATATCTGTTATGAAGATCGAGATATTTTTTAAACAGCTCCACAATTTCATCTTTAGTCATAATTTATCCTCTATTAATCTACCATAATATAAAAACACTAACTTGGTAAAGCTAATATTTACCCATATTGTTTTTTCCATTCTATTTTCATCTTTTTATATTTCTCATACTCTTCTGCCACTTGTCATTTTTTGAAAAATATATCGGCACTTTTCACTTTTTTTTGGATCCCCCTCCTCTTTCTAATTTCTTATAATCATGTTCTTTGTTATATTTTTTCCCACCTTTATAATTAGCATAACGTCTACTTCTAGTAAAACCCATCTGCAAATATTTACGCGCCATATCAGCTCCAACACAATCATTATCATCTAAGGATTTTAAAAATATTTCATATATTTTTTCACTACTTTCTTTAGCAATTTCAGGAGTTTTAAACTTCCAATAAGGCAAAATTTCATTTTTATATGGTTGACCAATGCATACTCCTTGCTCACCTTTACCTACTCTATAGCTTTCCGGGCATTTACGATACTCAATATCATTTTTCCATTTATAACTTTTATTATCAAAATTTAGATAGCTTGGTTTTGCCATAACTTATGATATATTTGTAATTAATAATTTATAACTACAATTTCAATGTAAGTAAATAAATCTGAAGTTTGTAAAGCTAAGTAAGTATTTTAAATAAACTTTAATTTAAAATCGTATGATTAAGAAAATAGTACAAAATACGAAAACTTTGCACGTACGTCCTAATAATGGCAAATCAACTGATTACATAATGCCTAACTTCATGTATGGCTGTGCCGGAGGTTGCAGAAATAGTTATTGTTATGTTATGCGTCATAACTATGAGACATTATATATCAATGAAAATATAGATCAAATACTTGACACGTATTGGATAAACATATAGCAAATTTACCGACTAAAATTTCCAATCAAACAGATTCTAAATATTGGACATATGATATAGGTTGTTCTACCAATGTAAGTTTGCATTGGAAACACACTAATTGGTTAAAGATATTTAATTGCTTTAAAGAAGATCCACGTGCTAAAGTAAATTTAGCTACTAAATATGTCAATCCTAAATTACTTAATTTTAATCCTGAAAACAAAATAAGGATTAGATTTAGTTTGATGCCAGCAAGAATGAGTGAGATATTAGAGCCAAAAACGAGTCCAATTATCGAGAGAATAAAAGCGGTGAATATTTTTATTGAAGCAGGTTACGAAGTTCATCTAAACTTTGCTCCTATTATTGCTTATGAAGGCTGGCTTACCGAATATGCAAAGTTATTTGAAGATTTAGCTCAATACATAAATAACCAATATAAACCGTTTATAAAAGCGGAATGCATATTTTTAACGCATAACGATAAGCAGCATGAAAGAAATATTGCCTCAAATGGATTATAGAGTGAAGCTTTAATTTGACAACCAAATATACAGGAAAATAAAGTAAGCGAATATGGAGGCAAGGCAGTACGTTATAAAGCCGGTATATTAAGAGTAGTTTTATCCAACGATGGAGTGTGTTGCATGATAGGTTGCTCCCATGGAATAAAATACGATATATATTCTAACTCTTCCTACTTATCAAAATTACGAAACAAAAGCATAAAATTTAAAAATTACAGTTATAAATAAAAAATCACTTGCATGAAAATAAACTTATGATATGTTTCTTCACGTTGTGTTTCAATTTTATCTTCCATAAAAGTAACCCAACACTATTATCTCTCAGCTAATAGTGGATATAGTGTTAGTTGAGTACAAAAGTAAAAATATAAAAAACAAGTAAAATATCGAATAGGCAAAAAATCGTTTAGCTTGTTTGTTATCAGAGGTGTCATAGAATAAAGAACCAGCATAATATAGAAATACTACCCCAAGAATACCAGAAATTATTAAATATATAAAATTATTCATTCCAATAAAAAAAGGCATTAGCGAAACAATAAATAAAAGAATACTGTAAATTAGAATTTGTTTTTTAGTATATAAAGTCCCTTTTACTGCAGGCATCATCGGTACTTTACAGTTTTTGTAGTCATCGTTACAGAATAAAGCAAGAGCCCATGAATGCGGCGGCGTCCAAATAAAAATAATCAAAAATAATATAATCGACTCTAGAGATATAGTATTGCTTACCGCTGCATAACCTATCACAGGAGGTAATGCTCCCGATACTCCGCCAATAACGATATTTTGTATAGAACGACGCTTTAACCAAATAGTATAAATACAGATATAATAAAAAATAGTGAATAGCAGTAAAAAGGATGCAAGTAGATTAACACATAAAGCCATAAAAAATACTGCAAAAAATCCCGTTATCAAACCAAAAGATAAAGCTTCATCAGATTCTATAACTCCTCTTACTATCGGTCTTTTTTGGGTACGTTTCATTAAGCTATCGATGTCTCTATCGTACCACATATTAATTGCCCCTGCACTACCTGCCCCAAGAGCTATGCAAACAACTGCAATACCAGCAATAAACGGATGCACGGAATAAGGAGCAAGCCACATACCTACAAAACCCGTAAAAATCACAAGCGATATTACACGCGGTTTCATAAGTAAAATATAGTCTTTAACAGTACTTTGTGAATGATTGATTTTACCTAAATTGATTGGCCTTACTAAAGAACTCATATGAAATATTTTTTAATTAAATATAAAAAGTTTTAGGTTAAAAATCAATGATTGACTTTGATGCAAGAAATGTATATATTTTTTTGTAATTCAAATAATAAGTTAAGGATATTATCAGTGACAAAAATTGTTCGTTCTAAATATAAAGCTAGTAGAAGACTTGGAGTAAGTCTATGGGGTGATAGCAAGGATGCTTTCAATACACGAAATTATCGTCCCGGGCAACATGGGCAGAATACCATGATTAAAACTTCAGATTATGGTTTACATTTAAAAGCTAAGCAAAGATTGAAATGCCACTACGGTCGTGTCACTGAAAAACAATTTAGAAATATTTTTGCACTTGCTCAAAAAATGAAAGGTAATACCGGTGAAAACTTCATTGGGTTACTTGAAAGTAGACTTGATACGGTAGTTTATAGAATGAATATAGCTCCAACTATTTTTGCTGCAAGACAGTTAGTTTCACACGGACATATTAAATTAAACGGTAAGAAAGTCGATATCGCAAGCATACGACTAAAGGCAGGCGATGTTATAGAAGTTAAAGAATCTGTAAAACAAATACCGCTTATCCAAGAATCCGTTTCAAAACAAGGTCAAACAACACCGGGGTATTTATCATTTGATGTACCTTCATTAACCGGTAAATATTTAAGAGTTCCTGCTCTTTCTGATGTCCCATATCCTTTTGAAGCAGAAGTGCATTTAGTAATCGAGTTATATTCTCGTTAATAATTACAAAAAGGTAGGTTTTATTTATCTGCCTTTTTACTTTTTTCCCTACACCTACATTTTTTCTTTATACTATAATACAACTTATCACCTAATTCGGCAGCGTTTATTAAAGATAGATTAGTTAAGAATTTAACGTCTGAGCTAAGAAAAAGACTGTAATTTTGACGAAGCAAGGAAATAAAAAAATGCTAAAAATTAGCATTTTTTTATTATTTTTATGGAGTGCCACGCTACTTTCAATCGCCCGAAAGGTATTGCTGTGTGGATCAGTTTTTCAGTTGTCATCCCGCGACTTGATCGCGGGATCCAGTTTAAAATACTAACATTATTAGTATTTTTAGTTGTTTTTGGATACCGTGGTCAAACCACGGTATGACACCGAGTGCCTTTTTCGATACACACAACAACGCCCGCTCACAATGACGATACCTAATACCTATTTTTAATAAATAATGCCCTATATATAATAATTGTTTCTACTTGCGTATTATTTTTAAGAACATATAATACTGCTTCTACCTTTTCCAAGAAGTTAGCATATGGAACGCATTTAATAATTAGCAGTATAACTGGTTTTATTATAAATGGGACAACAGGAAGCAGTCTTTTTGTTTCGGCCACTCTTGCTGATGAAATCTTAATAACCGAAGGGTATTTTCAGAAACATTATCTTACTTCTGCCACATTTAAAGGAAGTTTAATCTACCCTATTACTACAAATCTCATCACAACTTTTCCTAATTATTCAGTACCAATTTATTTAACTTCTACAGTTGCAATAGTAGGCTTAGCATATTATGGGACTGATTTCTTAAATTATCAGGAAAATTTAAAAGAAATGCAGACAAACTTAACTCCTAATATTAGGGTAATTGATTCTAATATACTTTCTAACAATTTTAAACATGATTCAAAAAATGAAATTAAAGATGTAACCCAAGGGTTTTAGATTTAATTGAAGCATAAATAAATTAGTAGTTTTATTAACTATACCGGAAATGATGGCAATACATTAATTGCATTAACCTTACTCATACAGGACCCTAATGCTGCTATAGGACCTCTTGTTTCTCAAGGAGCAAAAATCAGTATTTTATGGTGTGGCAAAAATATAATAAGCACACTATTCCAATCATATAAAGCTTCTTTAACACAAAATACTCAAGATTTAATCGAACAAAAAGCTTTAGAACTGTTACTAAACGAGGAATATAAAAGTAAAATCTTAGGATTAAAGGATATAAGAAGCTATTACTAATAATTTATTTAATGATCTTAATAATACTTTCACTATTGGAATTTTACAATTAGGGAAATTAACCACTCAAAAAATTATACAGCTTATTGCATTGCAAGATATAATGAATTTAGTTCCAGGAGCTATTATATTTAATGAGTTTGAAAATATTAAGCAAGGATTTTTAAATATATTATATCAACTGGATATTTCTTACAGGCAAGAAGCAGAGAAAATTAACGAAAATAAAGCTTCTATAGTAAGAAATATATCCTCTAATACTTCAAATATCTTGTTAACTGATTCTGCTCAATTTGTACAAAATCAATATGCCAAGCAATTTAAAGCTAAAAAAGAAATATCAAAGAAAATGTTGTTTTTAGATAGCACAAAAAATACTATAACTACTATACTAGATATCTCCGATAAATTCATAAAATCACTTTACTATATTTATAAAGTAAAAAAGAGATTACGCCTGAGCAAGCTCTACTACTTAATCCTTGGCTTGAAACCTTAAAATCGTTCTTAACAAGTTCCTCATTAAAAATAATCTTTAGTGGAGCAGTTATATCACAAGCGAGAATTACAAAATTAATAGAGGCAATTTCTTCTGAGAATAAAAAAGGAATAACATGGTCTACTAATGATACAAACGATGAACTTGTAATTTCTGATTATAACCTAATTATAGAAGAAAGAACTATTTTGAGTTTTGAAAAATTAGTATTCAAACTAGGAGCACATTATATTCTTTCAGCTTCCTCAGGAAAAGGCCACACTACTTTTTTAAAGAGTTTAGTCAATTGTATTGCTGATCCATGCGCCATAGCATTGGTGAAATTTCCATACCTACCCATTATCACAATCCAAAAATAATATTTATTGATCAGAATAGTTACATACCGGTTTAATCTACTTATTTGAAATAATAACCTCCAGCCTTGATCAATCAATCATTAAAAGTAATAAGCAATTATTAGAAGAAAAAATTAACACACTATTTATAAAATTAGATCTAGGTACATTAATTACGCACTTAAGTGATAAAAATTATGATGTAATAAATGCACCAAGTGGCAGTCAAAAGAAAAAAATTGGAATCATTAAAGCTATAATTTTAAACCCTAAAATATTAATTTTAGACGAGATATTTGCTAATCTTGATAAAATATCTATAGAAAATGCACAACAAGATTTAAAAGAATTTTTACCGGAAACTTTAATGCTTGTAGTGCATCATGACAGTAAATCTCATGACTATAATAATTTTTATGATCAGTATATAAATCTTGAAGATTTGTATGCTGAAATAAAATTATTAGGAGAATAGCTATTCTATTCAACCCTATATACTTGACTACTTTTCATTTATCATAAGTATATACTAAATCTAGATGTTCAATTATGGGAGTTTTTTAAGATTTCTTTATAGATTTCAAGGTTTTTTCTTAGCATCAGATCAAGAGAGAAATTATTAATTACCGTATGTCTTGCCGCTTCTTGGATTTTCTTAGCAGTATCAGTACCTAAAATCGAGAAACAATAATCGATTTTCTGTGCTAACGCTTCGGCATTATTTGGTTCTACGTGGAAACCGGTTATATTATTATTTATTGTCTCTACTGCCCCGCCGATATTAGTTGCAATAACAAGCTTCTCCATCGCCTGCCCTTCTATAATAGTACGCCCGAAAGCTTCAGGCTCGATTGAGGCAGAAACGATAATATCGGAAATCCCATATAGGTTTATTATATCCGAATCATTACCAAAAATTTGAATTTTATTTTGAAGTTTTAGATTAGCTATAAGCTCTTTTACTCTATTAGTAAAATTGGGATGTCTAGATATATCACCGACCATTAAACAATAAAAGTCTCTATGTTTTAATTTACTTAATGCTTCTACTAGAACAAGATGTCCTTTCCAGCTTGTCATTCTAGAAGGCATGAATATTATCGGCATGTTACTTGGTGCATCATATTTATCACAACATTTTGCGAGTTTTTCCGGCGTTAAATTTGCGGGATCGAAATAATTACAATTCACTCCACGCTTAATTACTACTATTTTATCTTCATCAATTTTATAGTTTTCGAGCAAGTGTTGTTTTACAAAATTAGACACGGCAATAACTTTCTTGCCTTTTAGCATTATGCTATTATAATATTTTTTAAAACTATTCGGAATATTATAAACCCCATGAAAGGTAGTCAAAAATTTAGCATTTGTCCATTTTGTTGCTAGATATGAACTCCATGCCGGTGCTCTTGATCTTGTATGAACTATATCAACATTATATTTTTTGATTATTTCTGCTATCAATTTTGCATTATTCAGAATTACAAAAGGATTTTTACTGCTACTATTCATTTCAATATGCAATATATCTTCCTTATCTAACTCTTTAACTAGAGTACCGCCTGCTGAAATTATGATAGGAGTATGACCGAGAATTTTAAGATATTTTGCAACTTCTATAGTACCTCTTTCAACCCCTCCCGAAACTAGAGCAGGAACTACTTGTAAAATAGTATATTTATTGTATCGTTTACTTGACTTTAATGAAGGCATTAAATCTCAATCTATTAAAATATTTAAAATGCACAAGCTTTATAATAAAACACAAGACAAATTTATTGTCTATGATAATTATAGAATAATTAATACAAATATTCCATCTGTAATTTTTTTACACGGCTTAATGTCTAGTATGCAATCAACTAAGGCTATCTATTTAATAGATTATTGTAAAAAAAACAATTATAATTTTATTGTTTTTGATAATTTCGGCCATGGGAACGCATCGGGACAATTTAAGGATCAAACAATTAGTGATTGGTTAGAAGGAGTATCACTAGTTTTAGACAAATTAATTAATACGGAGGCGATATTAGTAGGTTCGAGCATGGGAGGATGGCTAGCACTTCTTGCGGCTTTAAGATTTCCTGATAAAATAAAGGGACTTGTGTGTGTAGCCCCTGCTTCAGATTTTACTGAAAATATTTGGCAAAATATATCTCTAAATGATCAAAATAAGATGCAAAAAGAGGGAATACTAGAAGTAAGCGGTAAAAATTGTGAGCATAAATATCCTATAAGCTATAAACTGATAGAAGATGCAAAAAAACATTTATTATTGACAAAGAAACAGATTGATATAAATATACCGGTACATCTAATGCATGGGATGTTAGATGAAGACGTGCCTTATAATGTTTCAGTAAAATTATTAGAAAAAATAACGAGCAAACAAATAGTAATGAAGCTAATTAAAGACGGTCACCATAATTTATCTAGAGAAGAAGATTTAACGGTAATGACAAATTCCTTAGAAGAAGTAATTAGACTCTTAAGTAATATTAAATAAACAATAAATATGTATAGCAAAATAAATAAAGTTCATGATTTTAAAGAAGTTATAGAAGCGGTAAAACAAGCCGATAATACTAGCTTGGTGCTTTTTGATGTAGATGAAGTAATTGTAATGGATAGTGATGAATCTAGGTTAACACATGATTATAGAAAAGAATTAATGAAGAACATTGAAAAAAGACTTACTAGAAAAGAATGTGAATTATTACTTAGTATTGTTCTTAAAGATAGGAAAGCTAGATTTGTTAACCCAGATATCTTAACGATATTTGCTCTACTTACAGAAAAAAATGTACCGGCAATGGGTCTTACTAAACTTCCTACCGGTAAATTCGGCGTAATTGAAGATATGATCGAATGGAGAATTCGTGAACTCACTGAATTAAAGGTAAATTTTCAAGAATTTTCACCTTTAGAAAATGAGATAATAATAGAAGATTTTAATGCCGGCTACGGTAAACCTACATTAAAAGACGGAATAATTTACACTGCGGAATATGATAAAGGAAGCATGCTTGAGTATGTATTACGAAAAACAAATTATTATCCACAATCAATAATATTTATCGATGATATAGAAGAAAATTTATTATCATTACAAGAAATTTGTAAGAACCTAAAAATTAACTATCAAGGATTTGAGTTTACCGGTTCTGCTATCGTTCCTGAACCTGTTCTTGATGCACAATTAGAAAAAATTAGATTTGAAATTCTAGAAAAAGAATATAAATGGTTAACGGATAAGGCACTTAAAAAGTATACTTTGTCATCTAGTAGCTTGTCCACAGTATCCAACTAAAAATGTCACAACAACATACATTTTTAGTTGCTTTTCCTAGATGCCGTGGACAAACTATAGATGACACCTATTCACCTTAAAGTATAATATTATGTCTGCAAAACTTATTGTTCTTTTTACCTTACTTATCTCGCTTTCTACTATGGCAAGTAAAAAGGAAGAAGAAAAAATTACAGGAGTAAAAGCAACTAAAGTACAAATTGCCGAGCTTTACGACATATTTAATATTGTAGGGCAATGCCAGAATGATAATAGTCGTGATTATTATGCTAATGCCACCGGAGTAGTGGAACAAGTCTCAGCACATCAAGGAGAAATAGTAAAAAAAGGGGATATATTGCTAGTTATAGATAAAAACATAGCAGAAACCACTAAATCTAAAGCAGCAGCGTTATTAAATACAAAACAAGAAGATTATAATAGAAAAGAAGCTTTATTCGCTAAAAAATTTGTAAGCAACGAGGAATATAAAAGGTCAAAAAGCGAACTTGAAGATGCAAAATTTAATTATTCCAAAGCTCTAAAAACATATAATGATATGATAATTACTGCACCCTACTCCGGTAAAATAGGCGTAATTAAGTCTATGGTCGGCGATGAAGTAAAAATAGGTGACTATCTTTTTAGCATTACCGGAACAGAAAACTCACAAAGTATTTTTATTGAATTGCCGGAGTCTTTAAGCGGAAAAGTTGGAGTCGATACTGAAGTTTTAATTGCAGGAAAAATTAAAAGTACAATCGGG
Organism: Rickettsia rhipicephali str. 3-7-female6-CWPP; assembly: GCF_000284075.1. Lineage (GTDB taxonomy): Bacteria > Pseudomonadota > Alphaproteobacteria > Rickettsiales > Rickettsiaceae > Rickettsia > Rickettsia rickettsii. The sequence continues at coordinate 542,189 of NC_017042.1, read as the reverse complement.
GCAGTATCGCATTACTTATCAGATAATGGTACTTTAACAGCGAAAATTATTTTACCTATGGGTACAAAAATCCTGCATAATAGCTTTGTAGATGTTACGCTTATAATTAACCCTCATAAAAACCTAACCGTTCCTGAAAGTTGTATTCAACGAAATAATCAAGGTCATTTTATTTATAAAATAGACGGTTATACGATAAAACAATTATATGTAAAAATCGGTACACGTACAGAAGGTCTAATTGAAATTATCTCTGACGATATTAAAGCAGGTGACTTAGTCGTTACCGAAGGTATGACTAAAATTGGTGACGGCTCAAAAGTTAAGATACTTGAGGAATAGTTATTTATATATGCTTTTTAAGCCATCTCTGTATTCTAGAGATTGTTGCACGTATTCCTTCTTGCCTTATAGAAGTAATAGTTAATAAAATCAAAATTTTTGTCACAAAGCAATAGGTTCGTATTTTTTGCATTACATAGTTATTTTTGAAAAAAGAAATATTACTGTTTTTATAGTCTTCATTTTTATTTTCTAGTAATCTTAATTGTGTAACAGCTGCTAATAACAAATTAATAGTAAACGGACTAAATTTACTTAAATAAGAATCATTAAGAACATAAGAAGTAATATTTATTAAACCTACTGAATATTTATTGGGGTCCATAAACGTATTAGTACCACCGCTAATTCGTACTTTAGACAATTCTTTGTCTATACCGCCTATTGAGTTTTTACTAGCAATAGATATCCATAAACAACAATCTTCACCACTTCTTATATTTTCAGGAAATAAATTTTCTTGGAATAATGTCAAAGTTCCCATAACTGTCGGCATTGCTATTGGACAAGTTTGTATGACTTGAGGAAAAACATTGCCACTAAAAAACCCGGAACGAACAGATTCTATATATTTTCCTTTTTCATTTATTTTTTGATATGAAGTATGAGAAAATATAAAATTATTTTCTTCCATAAACTTTAATTGGATTTCTATTTTATCCTTATAAAATAAATCGTCCGAATCAAGGAAAGCAATATACTTTCCTATAGCATTTTTAATACCTAAGTTACGTGCAGCAGCAGGTCCTTCATTTTTTTTATGAAAATATTTTATTCTTTTATCTTTTTTGCATATTGAAGTTAATTCTGATATATCATCAGTCGACCCATCATCTATTATAAGTATCTCAAAATTTTTGTGTGTTTGAATAAGTACACTTTCTATAGCTTCAATTGCCCAATTTATTCTATTATATACCGGTATAATAACACTAATTTTAGTATCATTTAGTACTTGTTTAGCCATAGTATTTGCTAAATCACAGGCTTTTTTATACGGAGTATTATTGGATAAAAAAGTAGCTGTACGAGTTAAAAATAAATAAGGAGAACCTTCCATTTTGATCATTTCTTCTTCTGTTAACTCGTGAAGAAACGATGACCATAATACATTACATTCTTCGTTATGATTTGATATTTTTTTACTACCTTGCTCTGAATGAAAACGAGATTTAATTAGGATAGATTCGTCAAAATGAATAGGGGCAACACGGAAAATTTTAAACCATAAATCATAATCTTGCGTTGTCGGTAAAGCCTCATTAAATATACCGACTTCATGAAAATATTTAGCAGGAATCAATAACGAACAACCATGTATTAATCCTCGTAATAAAGGTAATAAAGAAATATTAAGTTTATTTATAGGTAGCACACTATCCGGTTTAATATAACGTAGAGAGTTGCCTTTTTCATCGATTAATTCATAACCACCGTAAATGATAGTATCTTTATTATCTAATTTATTTAATATGTCAACTTGATGCTCGATTTTATTAGGATAATATATGTCATCATGGCTAAGCCACGAAAAATATTCCCCTTTCATGTTTTTTATACCGTAATTTAAGGCCGAACCGCAACCTCCGTTTTCTTTATGAAAATAGCGTATTTTATCACCATATGATAATGCTACACGTTCTGTCTCTCCATTATCTTTTGAACCATCATTAACAACAATAATTTCAATATTTTTGTAAGTTTGTGCTAAAGCACTATTTATAGCTTCTTTCATATAATTAGTCCCATTATAGACAGGTATAATAATGGAAACTAAAGTATGATAAATATTTAGAGGTTTATCTTTCCTAATTGTCATAACTTTTAAAAATAATTTATAAAATGTTAGTTTTATTGTTTAAATTTTCTATAGAGCTTTAGAAAAATAGATTTTTCTTCTTCACTAATAATTAGTTTATTTTTAAGAATTTTTATTTCTTCTAAAGCATTATTTTTAGCTCTGTTACAGTATTATTTAATTTAATTTCATAGTTTAAGTTTTTCTCTTCGCTATTTTTAAATGCATCTCTAGTGTGCAGCAATTGTTTTAATATATCTTGGGATTGCAAACCTAGCTTTTCTAAAAATTCTAGAGTCCAAGCTGAGATTGGATAGTTAAATAATTGTTTTATAGGCTTTAAATCTGAGTTACTAGATATACAGATTATAGAATTAGGAGGATTTTTTCAGAATGCGTGTCGTTAGTTACACCATCTACTCCTTATAGAAAAATTCTTTGTTCGGATATGATTCAAAGTCTTTTTCAGTAATTCAATTAACTAAATGATGTATATTCCCTTCCGGTTCATTAAAAGGTACATTTACTATTAATCGTTTTTTATATTTAAGATTAAGTACTAGATTTAACCCATCTTCAATATGCTCAAGTGCATATCGTGATACAATATAATCATATTTTTCTGCCTTTTTAATAAAACTAACTAAATCAGATTTAATATATTGTATATTAGATGCTCCATAATTTTGTTCAGCATAAATTATAGATTCTTTACTGATATCTATTGCTGTAATTTCTACGCCTAATATATCGCTAAGCATGAAAGTTCCATGTCCCATTCCACAACCTATATCTAAAATTTTTATTTTTTGATTTAGCATTAATGGGCTATTAAGTATATCGGCTTCTATAATTTTTTTAAAAATCTTATAGCTAATTTTATGACGCATTACCTCTAAAATATCATAAGTTTCCCCAGGAATTAATCTTTTATTATAATTTTAATAAATATTCGGCGATAAATGCAGCAGGGTTTTCTACAGGATCAAGCATCTTTTTAAATTGATTTCTGCCACTACTATTTTCATGATAAGGTAAATAATGATTTTGCTTAATAAATTCTATATAGTTAATAATATCTTGCGGCTCATAAGCAAAATACATATATTTTTTCAATTCTTTAGATAGAGCATTGCTATTAAATTCATTATTCCAACCATTACTTAAGTAAATTATAGGCTTATCGGCAACCACTACTTCAGCAAGAGATGAAGTACCGTCACTTATTACAATATCTGACACCATTATATCATCCAGTAACGACCTGAATGCATGTGCAGAAACAGTAACATTCTTTAAAGAGTTAAATCTACTTAATATATTATCCATATCACTTTGGCTTAAGTAATTTTTACCGACCGCATAGGTAAATAGTGTAACATGCGGTCTTATAATAAAATGAATATTAGGATGTTGTAATGCATAATTATAGAAAAAATAGTGATAATTTAAGAAAGTAGAACCTCCTTCATATAAATCTCTATTTTTAAATGATAATTCCCATCTAGGAAGCCATAAAATGGTTTCCGAGTTTGGTTTTTCTTTAATATTATAATTTCTTACTTCATAGTATGGTTGATAACCTGAAACAATAACTCTATCCTTAGGAAATTTATAATTACTAATAAAGATATCCTTTGTACTTTCTGAATCAACAAACACCGTCTCTATGCAACTTGATAACTTATCATTATCAATATTTTTTTGATGAAAGATATGAGGACCATAGACTATATACATAATTTTTGTTTTAGTTCCTCTAAAGCTCTTATACAAATTAGCAGCCGTAAAAGGTTCTGATATATAGCCTTGAAAATTTTCGTAAGGGTTTTGCGTAAAAATAAAATCCGGCTGATAATTTTTTAATTCAGAAATTTCACATTTTGTATTAACATTTGAATAAGAAGCATACTTACCGCATGGATATATCACATCTTGTGTATCAAATTTACTAATAAACCCGGTATCTATTCCTCCTTGAATATTGGGATGAGGATGAGGTACTATTACAATTTTGACATCATGACCTATTTTTTTCATCTCATTATATATTGCGTATACGCCTTTGCCGCCGAATGTCTCTGTACTAACAAGGAAAACTATTTTTTTATAAGAATTTTCTTTGGAATAGCAAAAAGAAGATATAAGAGTTATTAGTAAAAAAACACTTAAAAATAAAGTGTTAAGTTTTATTAATTTAAAGAATTTCATGTTTTTGATATGATAATAATGAATAGGATTACTTTTTAAACCATACTGTACGGTTAACATAATCCACATAACTTAAAACTATACGTAATATTTTCTTTGATACAAGTCCTGCTTCTGCATAATCCGGCACGATATCTTGCAAGCGTTTATTATTCTCGTGTTCTTCCGTAATAGCTTTCACCGATTGTAGTACCCGTTTAGCCTTAAAACCCGACATAATAAGCGTTCCGGCGTCCATACCTTCAGGACGTTCATGTGCTTCTCGAATATTTAAAGCAGGTAAATTAAGTATAGACGCCTCTTCAGTAATAGTACCACTATCGGATAAAATACAAAATGCATTCATCTGAAGTTTGACGTAGTCCGTAAACCCAAAGGCCGGCAAAAATCTTATTTTATCGCCAAGTTCTTTAAACCCCTCTAAATCCTCAAGCCTTTTTTTAGTCCTTGGGTGTGTTGAGAAGATTATAGGAAAATTATACTCTTTAATAAGCGTTTGTAAACTACTTAATAATTCTTTCAGATTATTTTTGACATCAACATTTTCCTCACGATGTGAGCTAATTAAGAAATATTGCTTTGTGGTAAGTGACAATTTATCTAAAATATCAGACTTTAATATTTTAGGCATAAAGCGATCCAGGACCTCAGGCATATGCGAACCTGATTTAAAAATAAGCTCAGGCGGTAAACCTTCGAAAATTAAATAACGTCTTGCATGCTCGGTTAACGTAATGTTAACGTCACTAATATGATCAATGATTTTACGGTTTATTTCTTCAGGTACACGCTGATCAAAACAACGATTTCCCGCTTCCATATGAAAAATCGGAATTTTACGGCGTTTAGCGGCAATTGCCGATAAACATGAATTAGTATCACCGTAAAATAAAACAGCGTCGGGTTTTTCTTTCTCAAGTACTTCATCAACTTTTTCGATAATAAGCCCGATAGATTTTGCCGTATTATCTGCTGCTACTTCTAAGAAATAATCGGGTTTTCTAATTCCCATATCATCAAAAAAAACCTGATGTAATTCATATGCATAATTTTGACCGGTGTGAACCAGGATGTGATTAGTATATTTATCAAACTCAGAAATCACGCAGCATAGTTTAATAAGTTCAGGACGAGTACCGACAATCATCATTACCTTAAGCATTTTTTAGCTCCTCTTGTACGTAATCAAGAGTCAGTAATAACTCTTTTACTTCTTCTAAATTTAAACGTTTTGTATTATGGGAAGTGTAATCCTCTAAAAGAGCTACTTTCTTTTCACCTTCAACAAAATATTTTGCATAATTAAGATCGCGCCCGTCCATAGGAATACGGTAATAATCCCTTAAATCATCAGCTTTTGCCATTTCTTCTGATGATACTAATGATTCGTAATGTTTTTCGCCGTGACGTGTACCGATAAAACGTATTTCATTTTTGCTATCGAATATATCTTGTAATGCTTTTGCGAGTACTTCAATTGTGCTTGCTGGAGATTTTTGTACGAAAATATCACCCTGATGACCATGCTCAAACGCATATAAAACTAAATCCACAGAATCTACAAGCGACATTAAAAAACGTGTCATTGACGGTTCTGTAATGGTTAATTCCTTACCTTGTTTTATTTGATTGATAAAAAGAGGAATTACCGAACCTCTGGAAGCCATAACGTTACCGTATCTAGTGACGCAAAGCACAGTCTCACCTGGAGAACGCATACGTGCTTTTGCTATTGCTAACTTTTCCATTAATGCTTTAGATAATCCCATTGCATTAATTGGATATACAGCCTTATCGGTACTCAGTACAATAACTTTTGTAACTTTGTTATTAATAGCAGCACTTAAAACATTTTCAGCACCTAAGACGTTAGTATTTATTGCTTCCATAGGATAAAATTCACAAGTCGGAACCTGCTTTAAAGCAGCGGCATGGAATACATAATCTACACCGTGCATTGCCTCATCAATACTTTTATAATTGCGTACGTCCCCGATATAGCATTTAAGTTTCGGATTATTTAAAGCAATACGCATATCCTCTTGCTTTTTTTCATCTCTACTGAAAATACGAATTTCCTTAATATCGTTAATAATATCGGATTTAAGAAAACGAGAAAGCACCGCATTACCAAACGAACCGGTGCCTCCTGTAATCATTAAAGTTTTATCTACAAACATTATATATAAATACCTATTTTGTTATTATTCATTCTGTCATTGTGTCAATCGAGAAACACTCTAAGGTAGTCATCCTGTGGTTTGTCCACAGGATTCAGTTATAAAAAATACAAACATAAAAAGCTCGATTTATCTCACTTTATGCTGGATTCCGTGTACAAGCCTATAGTAACCGGACATTTTTCTTCTATGTCAATTTACTTAAACTCACACATACGCTTTACAAGCTCACGCCATTCAGGAGGCGTATATCCTGTCACCTCATTAAAACGAGTGCTATCTAGTGAGCGATCTATTACAAGCTCATCTGACGGAATAATATCAATTTCTTTATTATATATTTCTGCTACTAATTTTAACAATTCTAACTTATTAATCGGTTTTGAGGCAACATGATAAAGCCCGTGCAACTCTTTATTAGGTAACACAAAATCCCTTATTATTCTTGCAAGCTCTACTGTCGGGAATCCTGAATAAATAGCTTTCTCAAACCCTTTCACTGAACCTTCTGCACTTAAAAACCAATTGATTAAGCTTCTATTGCCTGCTAGCTCATGACCTATAATGGAAGTACGCAATGTGATAGCATGCGGATGATCTACCTCACCAAGAAATTTTGAACGACCGTAAAGGTCATAACAGTCAGAAAAATCGCTTTCCTTATAATTACCTTTTTTTCCTGAAAATACACAGTCAGTACTAATATGGATTAACCTTGAATTAACTAGTTTACATAAATTAGCTAGCCTATGAGGCAACAAACTATTTATCGGTAATGCTTTTAACGGATCATTAGCATCTGCCAATTGTTTTACAAGCCCTATACAATTTATTACTATATCGGGTTTTGTTCGATTCAATACCTCAACTAACGAATCATGGTTCTCAACATCTACATTTGTAATTAATTTATCGGATAAATCCTTAGAAAAGTAAGAACGAGCTGAATTATTTCGGGCTGTTGCAAAAATGTCAAATTTTTTATTAATACTTAAAAACCTGAATATGCTATTACCTAGCATACCGGTAACACCTAAAATTAATATTTTCATAGTATATTTTATTTATTTTGACCGAATCGGTTCTATCATAAATAATATATCTTTACAATAGTGTTGTGAGTGCGTAACAATATTGAGTTATAAATAATTAACTTGCCATAGAAAAGGTTCTTATGCTATCTTCTGTAATTTTCCAACCTTCATCTGCTGCAAGCTCTAAATCATATTGGTCTTGCATATTAATCCACCAACGAGGATTAATATTAAAATACTTACCCAAACGAAGGGCTGTATCAGCGGTAATTGAACGATGATGCTTAATTATATTATTGATCCTAGTAACGGGTACATCAATATCACGAGCAAGTTTGCTTTGACTAATCCCCATAGGTTCCATAAATTCTGCTAGTAACATTTGTCCCGGTGAAATAGGAGGTAATTTGTTTGTCATAAATTCTTGGCTTTGTTGCATGGACCGTTTTATGTCATTCCCGCGTAGGCGGGAATCCAGTAAAGTAAAGCTTTTTTTTAAAAGCTTTACTTAAAAAAACTATATAATAAAAAATCTTCAAAATGAAAGATTTGTTAGTCTGGATCCTCGCTTTCGCGGGGATGACATTGAGTAGGTTTTTCGATCCATACAACAACTCCTCAATTCTTTCCTAATTAAATATTTTTTATAGCATCAAGCACGGTTTCAAGAATCATACTAGCAGCTACTGCATCATCGTTATTATTACGGTCTTTTCTTTTCACTCCAAACGACTTAAGGAAATTATTTGCAGCTTTGGTAGTTAATCTTTCATCTTGTAAATATATAGGCAAGTTTATAGATTTTGCTAGCTCTTCAGCAAATTGCATCACTATATTTGTTTGCTCCGTTACTGCTCCGCTCATATTAATCGGTAGACCTATTATAACACCACAAACTTTATATTTCTCGATGATATTAAGCAAGGAAGTAATAACAATTTTTGTATTTATCTCGGTTATAGTATTTAAGGGCATAGCAATACTACGTTCTTGATTAGATAATGCGATTCCTAATTTTTTGCTTCCGCAATCAATAGCGATAAGCGGAGCATTTGGTATTAAAAGCCGATAAAATTCTTGAAGATTTTTTATGATCATGATAGTTATAAAAATTACTTTATTAATTATTATTTATGCTAAAAACTATTCAGAAACATTTAGATACGAAATTAATTAAATTATCGGCGATTTTAGCCTTTATTTATTGTTTATTATTTAATACCGCAATATTGATTTATAAATTTGATTATTATAAAGCAACAATCTTTAGAGGAATATTAGAGTTATCAAAAGATTTTTGCTATATTTATATATTTTCTTTTTTAGCATTTTGCGGTCTTAGCGTACATAGATTAGTGTTAAAAATCGGCGTGGGGTTTTTATTTATAACATCCGCTATTGCTAGTTATTACATTTATTTCTTCAAAATCAATCCTACTAAACAAGTAATAGGTAGTTTTTTCTCAACGGATTTAAACGAAGTTTATGAATTAACCAGCATTAAGTTAATAATATGGATAATTTTTTGCCTTTTTACCTGTTTTTATACTCTCAAATCTTTTGCCGCTGAAAATTCTAAATCATTCGTAACAAAACTATTATCTGCCACTTGCTTACTTATTTTTGTATATAATATTATTACTCCTTCATTTAAGATACTAAAAAATTATTTTCCCATTCAGTATTTACATAATAGCTACCTTAATTTTGCCGGAAATTTCGGTGATAAAAATTATGCATGTATAGATATTAGCAAACAATATAACTTTATAGATAAGTCAGATAAAGATATTATCGGTGTTTTAGTTATAGGAGAATCAGCAAGATTTGATCATTTCGGTATTAACGGTTATGAAAGAGATACGACTCCTTACTTAAAGACTACTCAAAACCTAATTTCTTTCAAAGCTAAATCTTCTTCTAACCTTACCTATCTTTCCGTACCGTCGTTACTTTCACGTTATCCTGCAAGTCAAATTGAAAATAGTAGACAAGAGAACAGCTTTTTATCAATTTTAACAAATCTTGGCTTTAATACTACCTGGATCGGTACTCAAACTTTAATGAGGAGTTTTGCAAATTTTGACCTCAGTAATATATATAATGACGTTAATTTTACTATATTACCGGGCGGCTCTGCCCTATTTTCTTTAAATGATCATGATGAAAAAATATTGCCTTTTATAAAAGCAATAATAACAAACTCAGAGAAACAATTTTTAGTAGTGCACACTTCCGGCAGCCATTGGAACTATAATGCGAGATATCCAAAAGAGTTTGAGTATTTTACCCCTACCTGTCCTATTAAGGTTAAGGGAGATGCAAGTGATTGCGATAAGCTTGCTTTAGTTAACAGTTATGATAACTCTATTTTATATACCGATTTTTTTTTATCTAATTTAATAGATTTGCTTAAAGATAAAAATGCATTTTTATTATATGTATCTGATCACGGCGAGTCCCTCGGAGAAAATGGTTATTACGGTCACGGCGGTCCACTACTTGCAGAACAAATAACCGTACCTCTTATAGTTTGGGTATCAGATGATTTTCAAGCCAAATATCCTAAAGCAGTATCTTCAATTAAAAATTATGCTAATACCGAAATTAGCCATGATTATGTATTTCATTCAATCCTTGACTGTTTAAATATAGATTCCGACATAATAGATAAAGACTTAAGTATATGTAAATCTAGTTAAAAATTATTGAATTATTAAAAAATTTATATATAAATTAAGAACTCAATAATTATACGATTTATTATTATGTCTGATGATACACCTAAACTAGACGACTATTATTATAGATTTTTACAAAGTATTTTACTTAAAACACTAGAACAAAATAAAGCTGCTGAAACGTATTTATTGCAGAAAGAGTTTAATAGCGCTTTAAATGAGATAAAAAATGTAAATGAACAACTTGAAGAATATTCAAGCATTCTTTCTTTACTCAAAGTAATTAAAACCCATTTTAGTGATAAAAAAATATATAATTAAGTACCGTTTAACTTAAATCCTTTTTTTATAATTAAAAATAATATAGAGTGGAAATAAAAAAAGGTATTGAATTATGGAATATGCATTATTAATTTTCAGTATTATAGCGATTTTAGTTATAATACAAATGGTTAAAGTTGTACCGCAACAACAAGCATGGGTAGTAGAAAAACTTGGAAAATTCGATAAGGTACTGCAGCCTGGCTTAAATTTACTCATCCCTGTCATTCAGAGAGTAGCATACAAACATACTTTAAAAGAAGAAGCAATAGACGTTACCGCTCAAACAGCTATTTCAAACGATAACGTAACATTATCTATAGACGGTGTTTTATATGTTAAGATCATTGATCCAATGGCAGCATCTTATGGTGTTAATAATCCTTACTATGCCATAACACAGCTTGCTCAAACTACTATGCGTTCGGAAATCGGTAAACTCCCTTTAGATAGAACTTTTGAAGAGCGCGAAACTTTAAACGTAGCAATTGTAGCAGCTATTAATCAGGCTGCTATAAATTGGGGCATACAATGTATGCGTTATGAAATTAAAGATATTCAACCTCCGCAAACTATACTTAAAGCTATGGAATTGCAGGTAGCGGCAGAACGTCAAAAAAGAGCTCAAATTCTAGAGTCGGAAGGTAATAGACAAGCAAAAATTAACCATGCAGAAGGTGAAAAAGCACAAATCGTACTGAATTCAGAAGCTTCTTATACAGATCAAGTTAACAGGGCAAAAGGTGAAGCTGAAGCAATAGGCTTAGTCGCTACCGCTACGGCAAATAGTATTGAGATTGTCGCAACTGCCGTACAAAAAACGGGAGGAAGTGATGCAGTAGCTCTTAAAATAGCCGAGCAATATATTAGTGCGTTCGGTAATTTGGCTAAAGATACCAACACCGTAATTTTACCCGCAAATCTTTCAGAACCGAGTAGTTTTATAACTGGAGCGTTAACTATATTTAACCAATTAAAAGCTTCTTCGGGAACGAAAATAGATAAGTAGCAATTTATAAAGATTTATTATTGTAATAATAATTAGTTTTATATATCATATCAGATTATTAATTAATAAAAGGTTATGAATATGTCAGTATTTGTCGGCAAAACTGCTCCAGATTTTACAGCTAAAGCTATTATGCCTAATAATAATATAGACGATCAGTTTAAACTTAGCGATTATGCTGCAGGGAATAATATAGTGTTATTTTTTTATCCCCTAGATTTTACTTTTGTTTGTCCATCGGAAATTATAGCATTTCACAATAAGCTTGGTGAATTTACCGAAAGACGTACTAAAGTAGTAGCTGTTAGCGTTGATTCTCATTTTAGCCATTTAGCTTGGAAAAATACTCCGCCTAATAAAGGCGGACTTGGACAAGTACAATTTCCAATGGTTTCCGATATAAAAAAGGATATTTCTTCAAAATATAATGTACTTAATGAAGACGGTATTGCTTTGCGTGGAACTTTTTTAATCGATAAGGATTTCATAGTACGTCACATGCTAGTTAACGACTTACCTATCGGTCGTGATATTAATTATGCATTAAAAGTAATCGATGCTTTAACTCATCATCAAAAGCACGGCGAAGTTTGTCCTGCCGGCTGGCATAAAGGTGAGGAAGCAATTACCCCATCACATGAAGGTATAGCACATTATTTAAGCTCACATGCAGAGAAGCTGTAATATATTACTGTTATTAAAGTGGAAAACTGTCCTACCGTGGCTTGTCTAGTGTTGTTGCATGGTTCTGATGTCATTCCCGCCTAGGCAGGAATGACATACAGCACTAACGCAATATCAAATAACCCTAAATAATGTTGAAAGAATTATTTTCTGCTCCTAAAATATCTTATAATATTGAAACAATTAATATTTTACGTCTTATTAGAAGTGAAAATATTGGTCCTAAAATTTTCTTTAGTTTAATTAAATTATTCGGTGATGCAGCAACTGCCATAGATAACGTTCCGGATTTTTCATTGCGAGGCGGAAAGTCAAAACCAATTAAAATTTTCAGTAAAAGCGATGCTGAAAAAGAGTTAGAGCTTCTCGAAAAAGACAATGCTAAGATCATCACATATAAATCTCCGGAATATCAAAATTATTACTTGAAATTTATGATCCACCGCCAATATTAAGCTATAAAGGTAATATAGAGTTATTAAATCATAATAAATGCGTTGCAATAGTAGGTGCAAAAAACGCTGCTGCAAACGGAAGAAGCTTTGCTCATAAAATTGCAAATGATTTAGTAAAAGAAGGTTATATAACCGTTTCAGGGTTAGCACGAGGAATAGATAGCAGCGTACATCAAGCTGCAATTTCTCAAACTATCGGAGTTATTGCAGACGGTATTGATCATATATATCCACCGGAAAATAAAAAACTATTTGAAAATTTAGCAGAAGAAGGTTTAATATTAGCTGAGTTACCTATCGGCTCTACCCCGCTTGGAAAACATTTTCCACAGCGTAATAGGATAATATCGGGACTAACCTTAGAAGTAGTGGTAGTAGAAGCAAGCTTAAAATCCGGTGCATTAATAACTGCAAAATTTGCACTTGAACAAAATAGGGAAATATTTGCCGTTCCCGGCTTTCTTTTAGATCCAAGATGTCAAGGTATAAATAAATTGATGAGAGAGGGAGCATATTTAGTGGAATCAGTAGACGATATTGTAGCTAATTTACCGCAATATGAAGAATTTATGAAAAAAGATGATGGATTATTTAAGGGTTTTGTTGAGCTAGGAACAGTAAATACGAGATATGTTACGTCACAAAAGGAGCGTACTGCTATATTGGAATTATTATCGACAGTACCCATAGACTTTGAATATTTACAAAAAGAAATAGAATTACCGCTTCCTATAATATTATATACGGTAATATTAGAATTAGAACTCGCCGGGACAGTAATGCGTCACGCCGGTAATAAAATATCATTAGTTTATAATAAGTAGATGAAATTAGTAATAGTAGAATCGCCGGCAAAGGCAAAAACGATAAATAAATATTTAGGTAATGAATTTAAGGTCATTGCATCATTCGGTCATATTAGAGATTTACCTTCTAAAAAAGGCTCGGTGTTACCTGATGAAAATTTTGCAATGAAATATGATATTTCCGATAAAGCCGGTAAATATGTAGATGCCATAGTTAAAGATGCTAAAAAAGCTGATGCAGTATATCTTGCAACCGATCCTGATCGTGAGGGTGAATCTATCTCATGGCATGTTGCAGAGGTAATAAAAGAAAAGAATCAAGTTAAATCCGATGATTTTTTCAAAAGGGTAGCATTTAACGAAATCACTAAAAAAGCAATTATTCATGCCGTTGAAAACCCTAGGAAACTTGACACTAACTTAGTAAATGCCCAACAAGCAAGAAGAGCTTTAGACTATTTAGTCGGCTTTACCCTTTCACCTCTTTTATGGCGTAAGTTACCGGGATGTAAATCGGCAGGACGTGTGCAGTCCGTGGCTCTGCGATTAATATGTGAGCGAGAAGATGAAATAGAGCGTTTTAAGTCAGAAGAATATTGGGATATTAGCCTTAAAATGCAAAATAGTAATAATGAACTATTTACTGCTAAATTGACTCACATAAACGATCAGAAATTAGAAAAATTCTCAATTATTAACGAAAAAAAGGCCAAAGATTTAACCGAAAAATTAAAATCTCAAAAATTTCATGTTGATAAGATAGAAAAAAAACAACAAAAACGTCAACCACAACCTCCTTTTATTACTTCATCACTACAACAAGACGCAGCAAGAAAATTAGGTTTTAGTGCTAAAAAGACTATGCAAATAGCACAAAAACTTTATGAGGGTGTTGATATAGGTAAGGAAACTATAGGGCTTATTACTTATATGAGAACCGACGGCGTTACATTATCAAATGATGCAATAGCAGATATACGTAAGTTAATCGATAAAAGTTACGGCGATAAATATTTACCGACTAGCCCTAGAATTTATAAATCCAAAGTAAAAAATGCTCAAGAAGCTCATGAAGCAATAAGACCCACAAATATTACTTATACTCCTGATAGCTTAAAAGAAAAACTAGAAAAGGATTATTATAAGCTTTATGAGTTGATTTGGAAAAGAACTATAGCCTGCCAAATGGAAAATGTTATAATGAATTTGGTAGTTGCAAATTTAGCTTCGGAAAATAAAGAATATTTGGCAAAAGCAAACGGATCGACTATAGCCTTTGACGGATTTTACAAGGTTTATCGTGAAAGTGTGGAAGATGAAGCTGAAGAAGAAAATAAAATACTGCCGCCTTTAAAAGAACAAGAGCCACTTAAAACTAAAGAAGTTATTCCAAATCAACATTTTACCGAACCGCCTCCAAGATATTCAGAAGCAAGTTTAGTAAAAAAACTTGAAGAGCTTGGGATCGGTCGTCCTTCGACCTATGCTAGTATTTTATCGGTTTTACAAGATCGAAAATATGTTGCTCTTGAGAAAAAACGATTTATACCTGAAGAGCTTGGACGTTTGGTAACGGTATTTTTAGTCGGTTTCTTCAAAAAATACGTTGAATATGATTTTACTGCAGGACTTGAAAACGAATTAGACGAAATAGCAGCTGGCAAACTTGAATGGAAAGCTGCTTTAAATAATTTTTGGAGCGGTTTTAACCATAATATTGAATCAGTAAACGAGCAGAAAATAACCGAGATTATTAGCTATGTACAGAAAGCCCTTGATTATCACTTGTTCGGTGAGAATAAAGAATCTAAAGTTTGTACTTCATGTAACACGGGCGAGCTTAGCTTAAAACTTGGTAAATTCGGAGCGTTTTTAGCATGTAGTAATTACCCTGAATGTACTTTTAGAAAATCTATTGTTAGCGGTAACGATAATAACGAGAATGAAGGCGAGCCTGCCGCTATGCCTAATGAGAATAAAGTTTTAGGTACGGATAAAAACGGAGTAGAAATATATCTGAAAAAAGGACCTTACGGACCTTATATTCAACTTGGCGAACAAGGAGGCAAAGTAAAGCCGAAACGTAGCCCCGTGCCTGCTAGCTTGAACCAAAATGATATTACACTTGATATAGCATTAAAGCTTCTAAGCTTACCGCTAAAAATAGGTATTCATAAAGATAGCGACGAGGAAATTATGATAGGATACGGTAAATTCGGTCCTTACATAAAATATATGGGTAAATTTATTTCAGTGCAAAAAAAATATGATTTTCTAAATTTAAGCTTAGATGATGCGATGAAGCTAATTGAAGAGAATAAAGCGAAATTAGAGAAGAAACAGGCGTAAATGGTTTAGTGTCACCCCGTGACTTGATCACGGGGTCTCAGGACACAGGCTGTAATACAAGATCCCGTGGTCAAGCCACGGGATAACAATTAATAAAATTACTTATTTATGACAAAAGTTATAACACGATTTGCTCCGTCACCGACCGGTATGTTACATGTTGGGAATATCAGGGCAGCATTGCTTAACTGGCTATATGCAAAGAAGCATAACGGACAGTTTATTTTAAGATTTGACGATACGGATTTAGAGCGTAGTAAACAGGAATATAAAGACGCTATCAAGGAAGATCTAAAATTTTTAAATATTAATTGGGATCAGACATTTAATCAATTAAGTCGTTTAAGTAGATATGATGAAATCAAAAATCTATTACTAGACAAAAAAAGATTATATGCCTGCTATGAAACTCCTGAAGAGCTAGAATTAAAGCGTAAATTTCAATTATCTAAAGGTTTACCACCGATTTATGATCGAACTAGCTTAAATCTCACTGAAGAGCAAGCAAAGAAATATATAGAACAAGGAAGAAAACCGCATTATAGATTTTTGGTAAATCATGAACCGATTAACTGGCATGATATGATCAAAGGCGAAGTTAAATATGACGGCAAGGCTTTAAGCGACCCAATAGTGATAAGAGCAGACGGTAGTATGACCTATATGTTATGCTCAGTTATTGACGATATTGATTATGATATTACTCATATTATTAGGGGTGAAGATCACGTTAGCAATACCACCATTCAAATTCAAATGTTTGAGGCTTTAAATACTACTCCTCCGACTTTTGGGCATTTAGGTTTAATAATCAATAAAGATGAGAAAATTTCTAAAAGAGTTGGAGGGTTTGAGATCGCAACTCTTAGAAAAGAAATGGGAATCGAAGCTATGGCAATCGCTAGCTTTTTTAGTTTACTTGGTTCATCAGCACAAATCTTGCCTTATAAATCAATGGAGAAGCTAGCAAATCAATTTGAGATAAGTAGTTTCTCTAAAAGTCCAACTATCTATCAGCCGGAAGATTTAGAAAGATTAAATCATAAATTACTTATAAGTTTAGATTTTGATACAGTAAAAGAACGCCTTAAAGAAATAGATGCCGAGTATATTGATGAACATTTTTGGTTATCGGTAAGCCCTAACTTGCAAAAATTACGTGATGTAAAAGATTGGTGGGAAATTTGCCATCAAACTCCGAATGTAGAAAATCTAAATTTAGATAAGGAATATTTAAAGCAAGCAGCAGAATTATTACCGAAAGGTGAAATCACTAAAGATAGCTGGAGCATTTGGACTAAAGAAATAACAAATATAACAGGCAGGAAAGGTAAGGAGTTATTTTTACCTCTTCGCCTTGCTTTAACCGCCAGAGAATCAGGACCGGAAATCACAGGCGTTTTACCTTTGATTGATAGAGAAGAGATAATAAAGCGTTTAACTAGTGCGTAACTCTCTATGTCATTCCCGCTTTCGCGGGAATGACATAGAAGCCATGCAACTCCTCGCAATGACGATTGAGTATGACAATATTTTAACTATAATACTCTATCATGTTAGTATTAATAGCAGCCGGCAAGCTCTGCGGTATCACCGTAAATATTATCGGCAATAAGAGAAACTATACCTGCTGTTCCTGCTACTAAACCTTCCACAGTTTCATAAGCTACATATCCTGCAGTTAGTCCTGCTTTTACTGTATTTTTTACACATTCGATAGAATCGGACGGCGAAATTAAAATTGCTCCTAAGGTAAAAGCACCGATAAGAGCCGGAGGATTATAATAAGCAAAAGTTCCAAGGCTTACTACAGGTGCTTGAGCAAATGTAGATACAACAGAATAATTAGAGTTGTTCACATCAGAAACAAAACCTTGAACGGAACATACAGTTTTTGCACCATTTTCTATCACATTAATAGCATGTTCCGTTGCTAAGGTAGATACATTGTGAAATCTGTCGCAGCTTTGATAGCATTTTGAAAATGAATTGTAGCACTGTCAAAGTAACTAGATGTTTTTTTTGCAGTTTGTGGCCCCGTATAGTTTTTTTCATGATTTTTCTCCTTAAAATTAAATCGTGACGCAATTATAACTTAAATGTTGGGTTGTGTCAATGGATATTATTAATAAATAATTAAAAAATTAATAATACTTTAAGATAAAAAGAAGGTTTAGCTGTTAAAAAACTTTTTGATTTTTAGCGTATCTTCTTTAGACAAAGTAGGCTTGAACCTGTATATATCTTTTTTATTAGCACTTTCAGGTTGAAATTGAAACTCGCCTTTAATTGTGTTGATTGTAACTATCTGATCAGGAGAACCACATTTAGGAAAATCATATTTTATAACTATGTCCCCGTTTCTAAGTCCAGATTTATAAGCGTTACTATTTTCGTCAATATTTTTTATTGTATAATTATTTATTAAAGCATCTCTATCAAAACCACGATCATATGCCCCCATTGTTATTTTCTCGATCGGCAGCACTTTAGCAACATTAGCTAAATCTATAGTTTTACCTTGTTCTATATATTCGTTTATCTCTTTATCTATACCCTTTGGAACATAATTTTTAACTATTTTTTTAAAATAATCACTTGAAAATTCTTGTTCTTTTGAGGTTTTAAATAAATCAAGCATAACATTATCCAGCGATTTACTCTTATTATTCTCTTTAATGAAATTGTCCAAATAAAGTGCCAAAACAAATCCACGATAATATGGCAATCTTTGTACTGCATAATCTTGCCAATAATCTGTTTCGATTAAATTATTAGGTTCATTTATAACAGGTGATAAATAATAATTCTCAAAGAATTTATTAAATTCTTCTACAAATTCCTCAAGCGTTATAACACTGGAACGTAAGGCTAAAACCCTGCTATAATAATCGGTAAATCCCTCACTCCACCAATAATTTAATCGTTCTAAGTTATTACGTATTTTCTTCCCTGTCCAATTATGTAGATGTTCATGAGCAAGTAACGTTATATAATCCTGTTTGTCCAAACCTTGAGGAATAAATGCAGTAAAACTATGAGTTAAGCCCGTTCTGCCCATATGTCTAGGTTGATTCCCCTCGATTAAACTTATTAGATAATAAGGAAAATCATTATCATGGAAAAATGTTCTTTGTTCCTTGATAATTTTATTTATATAAGAAACTATTTCTTCATCTTTAAGATCAAATTGACCATGTAACGAAAGATATACAGGATTTTTTTGATCGACAATTTTGTAAACACGTAAATCACCCGCTACATAAACTGCACTATATAATTCAATCGGCATAGCTTTAAATTTCACGCTTTTACCAAGACCATAATCTGATATTGTTTTCCAGCTATCAGGAATATTATTCCATTCAATGTTAAACGCTACTATATCATTTCCATTTAGATCACCGGGAGTAGCAAAAAGCCCATAACCCGGTGAATGAATTAAATTTTGTCTAATTATTGCTTCGTGGATATCACAAGGATTACACCGGTTTTTTGATATATTTCGTAGCTTAAACGAATAATATTGATTTTTCCCGTATTTAAAATAGCTTCATTCGAGTCTTGATTTCTCAACTGTAATTTTCCAATAGGATATTCTAATTTTTGATTTGCTTGTAATATGTAGCATTTGCCCATGCATAGGGTAAATCTAAAACAACCTCACTACTAATATTGCCGATTATTTCCGTCTCAACTTTGATAACTGAAACAGACGTATTAGACAAAGGTGTTATTTTGTAATTTATCTGCCTATAAGTATTTGCGGATACTAGATTTGAAATTAGAATTATGAATATTATCAAAAAATTTTTTAGAAAGTACATTTTTAACACTCATGGATTTTAGGGATTATTTAGAGTGTTGTGCGACTCTCGATACCATTCCTGCGTGGCATTGTTGCGTGGATACTGAGTCGTCATTGCAAGGAAAATTACGCAGTAATTGAATCTAGTTAAAAATTCTGATTTACAGAATTTTTATTATTTTTTATGGATTGCCACACCGCCTATATGGCTGCTCACAATGACGATATCTATGTAGGCATGTATTTCTATTTAATTATTACTTCCTGACCATTAGCCCATAAGCTTCTATGTCTTCAAGCCATTTAGCGTTTTCTATTAAATATGATTCTTAAAATTCGGCAAGTGTAGGATCAGGTTCGCCTGTTAAATTTTTAAGCCCGTCAAATAAAATGTATAAAAAACCTATTTTATTCTTTTTACAATAATCTCCTACATCTTCAATATGCTTCGCACGATCATCAACAAATACAATAAAACTAGCATTTAGCTCTTCAGAAAATTTTGATAAAGTACCACTTTTTGAGTGATTACCGGTTATAAATATACCTTTATAAAAAATAGCATCATCCTTTTGTCCTGAATTATAAATTACTAATTTTTCATTATCTGAAAATTCGATACCCAGCTCTTTTAGTTCTTTATATCGCCAATCTTGCATAGAAGGAATATTGCCGAATGCTCCCGTATTCATTTGTGTAAGACCATAAACCGGAAACTTTTCCTTGAGCTTGTTTATAACTTCTACCCACTCTTCATCAATTAATATTACTTTTCGCTGCAAACGCCAATTACTGATAATTTCCTCATAATGGTCATAACTACTTTTATTTTCCTTAATTCTATCAATTATTTGATTATAAGGCGACTTCTTAAAAGTTTTTGATTTAGGAGAGTTATAAGCGTATCATCAACATCAATGAATATAGATGCACGAGTAGGAGCATTTTTTATTATTAAATCATAAACTTTTTCGGCACTATCGGCAGTTTCAAAATCTTTCATATATACTCCGAAGTAAAATGAAGAGTAGTGATACGAAGTTTAACTTGGAAAAGAGTAATCGGTCTGTAAGCCGAGGAGCGGAGCGTATATTAAACGTTCAGCATCCGAGGTCTTACAAAGACATTGTTGCTAATTTTTCAAGTGGGGCGAGTATCAAATTTAATATTAAGTTCTTCAGTTAAAATAGCCATTAATTCAAGCCCTGCTCTATTTGTCCATTCGCCTTGTGCATAAAAAAAATGATAAGGACCGCTAACCGGCGACGACAACCAAATTTCTTTGGCGACACTTTGTTTATTTATTACATATACCCCTTTATCAGTATCAAGGTTTAATATATCGCCTTGTAAATCTACATCTATACTTGCTTCTTTATCCTGCTCTTCTATCTTTTCTGCTATATATGCAATTGTTGTCTCGGCTATTTTACTAAATTCACTATTATTCATGATAACATCCCTTAAGTAGATAAAAATATACGCAAATCAACTTCAAAAAGAGCAAGGAATCTATAAGACAAGGAGCGGAGCGTATACTTAAATACGTGAGCACCATATAAGACGACGTAGCCAATTTTTGAAGTTCATCGAGTAGATGGTTTTTCAGGATCAATTGCCGGCTCAGGTACTTTAATCAAACTTTTTCGATAAGTTTCAACAAATTTATTATGATCATTAAGATTGTTAGAAAAATTATGCCCGCCTTTACCGTCAACTACAAAAAATAATGCATCCGTTTTAGCAGATTTTACCACTGCTTCTAAAGATTTTAACGACGGACAAGAAATCGGACCGGGTGGTAAACCTTTTATATAATAAGTATTATAGGGTAGTTCTTGCAATAAATCTTTTTTTGTTAAAGCTCTTGCTAATTTAAATTTTCCTTCAGTCAAAGCATATATAGTAGTCGAATCGGCTTGTAGCTTCATATTTTTCTTTAAACGATTAATGAATACTGCTGCTATAATAGGCTTTTCTGCATTTGAGCCGGCTTCTTTTTCAATTATTGAAGCTAGCGTTAATACCTCAAGTCTAGTTTTTAATGGAGAATCCGGTGCAAGATTTTGCATTACTTTATCTAAATTAGCAGACATTAAATTTCTCATGTGATCAATTATCTGCTCTTTTTGATCACCGTAAGAAAAAAAATACGTGGAAGGCATTAAAAAACCTTCAGGTATTATCCCTTTTATTTCTCCAAGTAATCGACTTTCTTCATTAATTTTCTTTATAACCTCACTAACTACCGTACCTTCCGGGACAATTATCTTGTGTATTATAGATTTACCGCTTGCTAATATTCTTAAAGTTTGCAGAGGCGATATATTACGAGTAAACACATATTCACCGCTTTTAAGAGGTCTTTTTATAGAATAAATTTTAGCAATTACCTTAAAAATTCTTGGATATTTGATTACTTCATTAGAATAAAGTTTTGTAACTATTTGATTTACGGATAATTTAGATTCAATAATTATCGTTTTATTTTGAGTAAGATTACCCGGCACAAAAATATAAAATATACTAAAATTTAGCAAAGTAATAAATATAGTTAGAAATACTGTAACTAAAAAAAGTTTAGTTTTTAATAGGTTGTTTAACATAATAACTATTATTTTTATAAGGCTTAAAAATATTGATAAAAAAAATTACCACGAAATATGGTTTTTTTCTTGACATTTGAAATAACATATAGTAAAATTAATTTTTTGTTAAATTTAAATTTAAATAGTTTTTGCTAAATCAATCAATAGTTTTAATATTTGGTAATTAAAATATTAAAACTAAATGACTAATGAGCAACAAATTAATAACGCAAACCAATTTACTATAACAATAGTATACTCCTGTAAAATGAAAAGTTAGAATTTTTATTACAAACAAAAAATATAAATCTTTTTATTCATAAGTTCATATTACTACTATACCGGCGTTAATACTGATCTTATAATGGGCATTATATATTATGATACAAGATCACAATACCGATCTAAAATACGAAGAACATACTGAAAGGTTAAAAGCTTTACAAAATAAGTTAGGAAACTTATCCGGTTTCTTGACAACAATGCGTTCTGATAACAATGAGGAATACAAAAAAATTTCCAATGATTTAAAAATTTTAATGAAACAAATTAATACTATAAGAAAAAATATGGAAACATATTTTTTTATTATAGTAATATTAATGTTTATTATAATTCAGAAAATGTTGTGGACCACTGATTTCAAGTACTAATCTTTCTCTTTTAACAACTTTATTTTAGGTTCTAAGAACTCCTGTTTAATAATTTCTGCAGCTATATAAGAAGGTACAGCGTCATCTCGATTACTTGATACAAGCGAATTTTCCAAGCTAAGCCTGTGTTCACGTACTTTTGTACGCCTAGCTAGCTTGCCTTTAAATTCATCGTGTCTAAAACTTTCTGAATTTAGCTGTAATCGGTTTGATTTAAATCCTAATTGCTGCAAAATTTTTTGGCTTTCTATTACCTGCTCATAAGCTTTTTTAGAATTAAATAATAATTCTTGAAGCTTATTACTAATAAGATTAGCTCGGCAATTAAATTGGATAAATTCCGGAATTATTTCTTTATCGGCTATAATATTTATCAACGTAACATATTTTATTTTTATCAATAGCCTGATAATAAAAAAGCTTATAAGATTAACTTTATAAGCCACAATCATAGGAGTACCGGAAGCTGCTATCTCTAAAGTATTAGTACCGGATTTTGCTAAAGCTACATCCGCAACAGCATAAGTTTTAAGTCTCTCACTTGAAAATAAATAATTAAACTTAACATCTTCTAGAAACGGTTTTATTATTGCCTCATGAGCAGGATTTGCAAGAGTAAATATAACTTTAAGATTATTACAACTCTTGAATATTTCTTCAATAGAAGAAACAAAAACCGATAAATGCCTTAGAATCTCACCCTTTCTACTACCAAGAGTAACACACAAAACTCTCTCATTCTCATCTATTTTAAACTCTTCACGTAAAGCTATTTTATCACTATAAAACTCTTGCTCCATAATCGGATGACCTATATATCTACAATCAAGACCGACTTTAGTAAAATATGGAGGTTCAAACGGTAGTAAAGCAAATAAACAATCATAAATTTTAGCGTATTTTACTGCCCTACCCTCTTTATATGCCCAAACTGACGGTGCAACGATATGAATCATTTTCAGCTTTGGTAAAAGTTTCCTTACTCGCTTTGCCACACGATAAGTAAACCCTGGTGAATCTATGGTAATTAATAAATCAGCTTTACTATTTATTATATCCTCCACAGTTTTATCAATTAATTTTTTAAGCTTAAAAATATGAGGCAAAATTTCTACAAAACCCATTAAATTTATGGAAGTAATAGGAAATAAGCTTTTAAAGCTACCGGCTTCCTCCATATATTTGTCGCCAACACCAACAAACTGTACAGCGTCATTCACAAAGCTTGATACAGGTGAATTTAGTTGTACTTCTGTATTGTTTTTTAAATGTTGAATTATACGACCACCTACAAAGTCTCCTGACACCTCACCAGCTATAAAGTAAATTTTTGTCATTAAAGATAGTTATTTTTTAAGGTTCTCAATTTCTGTTTGTAATCGCTCTATTTCTTTTATAGATACTTCAGTAATCTCATGTATTTCTTCTATCGAGTTTTTTTTCATTAACATCTTTTTTGCTATTTTTATACTTTTTGTAACTTCGCCTTCTTGTATACCTTCTTGTTTACCTTTTTTCCTCCCCTCTTCTATTCCTTTTGCCATACCTTGTTCTCTACCTTTTTCTTCAGCAGAAACTATATAATCACGCTCTTTATAGCTTTTATTCATATAGATATAGGCACGATAAATTATTTGCGCTTTAGGAGTCATCTTAAGTATATCAAGACGTTTTTCTACTTTCTTCATATATGGTGATTTAAAATCTTTCTTAACTTCAGAATGTTTTACTACATATAGCCATTCATCCAATTCATCTCTTATAACATCATTAAATAATGGTACTGATATTACAATATATTCTGGAAATACATTATATAAATCAAATATTTTACCTCTCATATATCTCCCAAAGAAAATTTCATAGGGTGTTTTTTATCAACTTCTCTAAAAATAGTCTTACCGTGATGTAAAGGTGCTTTCATATTATCAAAAGGAAAATACAATAAATTAATATGAAATATTTTTTTATAGTAAAATAATCCTCGCTCTTAGAAAGACTATCAACTATTAATCTACTAGAATTAAAACAAGCTTTATGCATAAAAAGATTTGTATAGGATTTATCTATTTCTACTATATATTTATGCCCTTCTTCATCTTCCACAATGACATCTGCTACGCTAGATTTTAAGCTATCATTTTCTTTATTACTGCCACTTTCTAGTAGGGCTTTTATTTTAACAGAACTTATAACCAGCATCTTTAAGAATAGCCGAAATAAATCCCTCGACTATTTCATAATCCCCTTTATCTTTTAATAAATTTAAATTATTTTATAGCGTAATCAAAACTTATTATAGTACTCATATCTTTTATCCTTAAATCATCTTAAATATATTGCAAAAAATGAAGACAGTATACGTTAACTCAAAGCTTCCGCAATATGCACTTTCAAGACCTTATCAACATTCTCAAGATCGGCAATCGTGCGCGCTACTCTAAGTATGCGGTTATAAGCACGCATTGATAAACGAAATTTATTTGCCGCTTCATTCAGTAAATCTTTACCTTCATCCGCAGGCATAGCGTAATCTATTAACAACTACCCATCTAATCTGTTATTTGTTTTAATATTATACCCTCATATCTCTTTTCTTGAATTACACGTACTTTCTCGACTCTTGCAGCTATATATTCAGATTTTTCCTCAGAGTTATCTACAATCAAGTCATAATTATAAACATGAATACTAGATACTTCTATATGCAAATCAAATCTATCCATAATAGGTCCCGATACTTTCATTTGATAGTCGCTAGCACATTTTGGAGCTTTCATACATTCTTTATAAGAATCGCTTCAATAACCGCATTTACAAGGATTCATAGCTGCTATTAACTGGAAATTTGCCGGATGGATATTTTATATGAGCATTTGATCGTGAGATTAGTATTTCACCGTTTTCAATAGGCTGTCTTCATGCATCAATAACATGCTGTGGAAATTCAGGTAGTTCATCTAAAAATAATACTCCGTTATGAGCTAGCGTAATTTCCCCAGGCTTTACTTTTTTTCCGACACCACCACCAACCATAGCGGCCAGTGAGCATGAATAATGTGGAGTTCTGCACGGCCTTGCTTTGGTAAGTTTACCGTCTAAAAATTTTCCTGCAATACTTGTAATCATGCTACATTCTAAAATTTCTTTTGTAGACATTTTAGGTAGTATACTGGGAAGACAGGCAGCAAGTCTTGATTTACCGGTTCCGGGAGGACCGAACATTAAAAGGTTATGCCCACCTGATGCTGCTTCTAAAGCTCGTTTAGCAATTTTTTGACCTTTTATATCTTTAAAATCGGGATAATTTATCGGCTCATCTTGTAGCTTAGCTTCCGGAGGAGTTAAAACTTGTGAACCTTTAAAAGGATTTACTAGTTCAATTAAATTACCTGCAACAAGTATATTATCATTACCCGACCAAGCAACTTCCGATAGTTTTTATCGGCAAACCCTACTGTAGTAAAAGCAGGGATACCCGGTGATATTTGTACCTGCACATCAACATCGATAATATCAATTCCATTAAACGTTAGACTTGCTATATGCATTATCATGAAATTTTTCTTAAAATGCTATTTTGCTAGGTTGTAGATGTTATTGCATGGATACTACTAAATCGTCATTGCGAGCAGACATAGGCTGCGTGGCAATCTCATGAAATAATAAACTCCTGAGATTGCTTCGTCAATTACTGACATAATTTCCTCGTAATGATGAAAAATAACAATCTTATCTCAACCATTGATCAAAAAACATACTATAGAACAAACTTAGCTAGGTCAAGATTAGTTATTATTTTTGACAATTGATTTTCTACGAATTTATCATCGATAGTTATTTTTTTGCCTTTCATTTCGCTAGCTTCAAAGCTTATATCCTCAAGCAAATTCTCAAGTATAGTATGCAGCCTTCTAGCCCCTATATCTTCGACTTCTAAATTAACGGTGATCGCATAATCCGCTATCTTCTCAATAGCAGAAGCAGCAAATTCAAGACACACGTCTTCAGTACCTATTAACGCCGAATATTGTTTTATTAAACTAGTTTCAGGCTCAAGCAATATTTTAATCATATCATCTTTGGTAAGCGAATTTAATTCTACTCTAATCGGTAACCTTCCTTGTAACTCCGGTAATAAATCAGAAGGTTTAGCAATATGGAAAGCACCGGAAGCAATAAATAATATGTGATCGGTTTTAACCGGTCCATATTTAGTATTAACCGTCGTGCCCTCTATCAAAGGTAGCAAATCTCTTTGCACTCCCTCTCTACTTATTTCGGCATTTTTTGCTCCGGAACTACCAGTCGAAGCTATTTTATCAATTTCATCAATAAAAACTATACCATCATTTTCAGCTAAATTTATAGCTTGCTGAATAATTTTTTCTTGGTCTATTAATTTTTCTGATTCTTCAGGTATAATAATAGCCATAGCATCTTTAACTAGCATTTTTTTTGTTTTAGTCTTACTGCTGCCAAGGGCTCGTCCAATCATATCGCCAAGATTAAGAACGCCCATAGATGCGCCCGGCATACCCGGTATTTCAAAACTTCCACTGCCGACAGGTATAGTATCAGCTACGCTAATTTCAATTTCCGTATCATCAAGTTCGCCGTTTAAAATTTTTTCTTTGAACTTTTCTCTAGTCTCACTACTAGAAGTTTTACCTACTAAACTATCTAATATTCTCTCTATCGCTTTTTCACGGGCATTAATATCTACTTTCGTTTTTGCTAAAGTTTTTTCAGTATTAACGGCTATTTCGACTAAATCACGCATTATTGATTCTACATCACGCCCTACATATCCGACTTCAGTAAATTTAGTTGCTTCAATTTTATAGAAAGGCGAATTAGTCAGCTTTGCAAGGCGTCTTGCTATTTCCGTTTTCCCGACACCGGTTGAACCAATCATTAAAATATTTTTCGGTACTATTTCATTACGTAAATTACCTTCTACTCTTTTACGACGACAACGATTTCTAAGTGCAATAGCAACGGCTTTTTTGGCCTTTTCTTGACCTACGATAAATCTATTAAGTTCATTCACTATTTGAGAAGGGGTAAGCCCCATAGGGTCTTTTTTATAAGTAGTTTTAGTAGCTTTCATACAACTTTTTCCATTATAATATTATGATTAGAAAATACACACAAATCTGCAGCTATATTCATAGATTTTAAAGCAATTTCTTCAGCAGTTAAATTATTCTCGTAAGACATTAGAGCGCGAGCGGCAGATAGTGCAAATAAACCGCCTGAACCTATTGCTGCAACATTATTTTCAGGCTCTACGACATCACCGTTACCGGTTAAAATTAATATATGACTACGATCAGCAACAATCATCATTGCTTCCAAACGTCTCAAATATTTATCGCTACGCCAATCTTTTGCAAGCTCAACTGCACTTCTAAGTAAATTATGCTTATGTTGCTCTATCTTTACTGCAAGTTTTTCAAATAACGCAAGACCGTCAGCCGTAGAACCTGCAAAACCGGCAATAATTTTATTATTTGCTATAGTCCGAAGTTTTCGTGCTGTAGATTTTAGTACGGTATTACCATGCGAGACTTGTCCATCTGCTGCTATAATTATTTCTTCGTTCTTTTTTAAACAAAGTATTGTTGTGCCGTGTAAGGCTAAATTATCTGACATAATATAAAATTTATTGATATTCAGTTGCTAATTAAGTACTATTAGAATTACTGTTAAGTAGACGAATAGACGAAGTTTAATTTGGAAAAGAGCAAGGAGTCTGTAAGCCGAGGAGCGGAGCGTATATTAATACGTGAGCATCCGAGGACTTACCAAGACAACGTAGCCAATTTTCCAAATTAAACGAGTATACTTGACTAATCCAATTTAATTAATTATTGTCCCTTGAATTTTCAAGGCTTAAACTTAAATAATGAATATATACGCAATATACATTAACTCCACACAAAAAAATAATAATTTTATTGTTATTGAAGAAGGTTTTTCATGGATAGCGGCTCTTTTAAGTATATTTTGGGCATTATACCATAAAATGTGGTTAGTTGTTGCTATTACCGTAATAGCGAATATAATCGTTACGGCAATTAATATCGAAGAGTTAAAGTTTATATTTAAGATAGTCTTAATATTAGGCTTCGGCTTTTTTGCTTCAGATATTAGAGAAAATTATTTAAAAAGAAATAATTACCGACTAGAAGATATAATAATTGCCAACTCTAGAATTGAAGCTGAATTAAAATTTCTAAAACGTAGTGTAATATGCTTGTTTAACAGAAACGTGGTTTCATAAATATTAAATCGTCATTGCGAGCAGTCGTAGACTGCGCGGCAATCCAGAAAAAAATTAAAGAAATGCTAAAATTAGCATTTCTTACTGGATTGCTTCGTCAAAACTTACATTTTTTACTCGCAATGACGGAAAATCAAGCCATGCAATAAAGCTTTTAACAGGAATAAAATGATGTATAACAAAGAAAATGTTTTTGCAAAAATCATAGGTAAAAATCTTCCGGCAGAAATAATTTATGAAGACGAACAAATTTTAGCATTCAAAGATATAGCACCCGTAGCACCTGTACATATTATCGTTATACCTAAAAACGAATATATAGATTATGCCGATTTCATCTCTAAAGCTTCTATAGACGAAATAACACATTTTTTTGCTAAAATTTCTGATATAGCAAATGAAGCGGGTTTAGATAAAGACGGTTATCGTTTAATAACTAATAAAGGCGAGAAATCGGGACAAACTATTTTTCATTTCCATTTCCATATTATCGGAGGTGAAAAACTCATCGGATTAATAAATAATGACTAAAAAATACAATATTGCAGTAATCGGAGCTACAGGAAATGTAGGGCGTGAAACTCTAAATATTCTAGTTGAGCGTAATTTCCCCATTAATAAAGTTTATGCTATAGCTTCAGATAGCTCTCTAGGACGGGAAGTAAGCTTTGGAGAAAAAATACTACAAATTAATAGTTTAAAAAGTTTACATTTTGACAATATCGATATTGCTTTTTTTTGTGCAGGTTCAGAAGTTTCAAAAGAATTTATACCAAAAGCTACGGCTAGTAATTGTGTAGTTATCGACAAATCCTCACTTTTTAGAGTTGATAATCAAGTGCCGTTAATTGTACCTGAGGTTAATTTATCAACACTTAAAGAGTTTAATACTAAAAATATCATAGCTAACCCTAACTGTATCGTCATTCCGCTTGCAGTAGCATTAAAACCGCTAGATAATGAAATAAAGATTAAAAGAGTAGTGATATCTACTTATCAATCAGTATCAGGAGCAGGTAAAGCAGGAATGGACGAACTCTACGACCAAACAAAATCTAAATATGTTTTTGGAGAGAATGATCCTAAGAAATTTCCAAAACAGATTGCATTTAATCTTTTTCCTCATATAGGTGATTTCAATAAAGATGGCTATACAAGTGAAGAAGCGAAAATTGCTTCTGAACTAAACAAAATTATAGGTAATCACTTTAAAGCTAGCGTTACTTCGGTTAGAGTACCGGTATTTATCGGTCATTCTATATCGG
The DNA here is from genome assembly GCF_000284075.1 of Rickettsia rhipicephali str. 3-7-female6-CWPP. Classification (GTDB taxonomy): domain Bacteria; phylum Pseudomonadota; class Alphaproteobacteria; order Rickettsiales; family Rickettsiaceae; genus Rickettsia; species Rickettsia rickettsii. Next base: position 511,716 of record NC_017042.1, on the reverse strand, counting down.
TTAACATAGAATTTAACGACAAAATTGATGCCAAAGAAGTCGAAGAAATATTACAAGATGCCGATGGAATTGTTACAATTTCTAATAATAATGACCTTGCGTATATCTCACCCGTTGAAGTGGTAGGCGAAGATGCCATATATGTCTCCCGAATTAGGAATGACGTAAGTAGAGATAATACGATAAATCTATGGATCACATGTGATAACTTACGTAAAGGAGCAGCTTTAAACAGTGTTCAAATTGCTGAAGAATTAATTAATAATTATTTATAATATAACTAATATGGATAATAAAAATAATAATCAATTAAATAAAAAAAACCCTCTAGTAATAGCATTAGGCGAATGTAGGACAGCTTTTTGGATAGTCTTTTGGTTTGCTTTTGTAATCAACTTACTAATGTTAATTACTCCTCTGTACTCACTACAAGTTCTTGATAGAGTCCTTGGAAGCGGTAATCTACAAACATTATTATTTTTATCAATAATAATCGCATATATTTATTTTGTTTACGGATTATTACAAATTGCTCGTTCTTTTACACTTATAAAGGTAGGAGAATGGCTTGATAGAACAGTAGCGCCCGTAATTTTTGCTTCTTCAATTTCTGCAGCTGCAACACGAGCAAATATGGGTTCTAGCCAATTATTACGTGATTTTCAAGCCGTCAAAACATTCCTAACAAGTACCGGAATTAATACTTTATTCGATGCCCCTTGGAGCCTTATCTATATTGCGGTTATTTTTTCAATTCATCCATATATCGGTCTTATTACCGTTTTTGGTGCAATTATAATAGTTTCAACCGCTTTCTTTAACGCTGCAGCTACTAATAAAACGCTCGGTGAAGCTACCGAATTTTCGATAAAAGGTATGACACAAGCCGATATTGCAAACAGAAATGCAGAAGCAATTGAAGCAATGGGAATGATGAAGAATGTTACAAAAAATTGGCATAAATTTAACATATTAGCACTTGATAAGCAATCGGTTGCTAGCTATCGTAACGGTGTTATTTCTAACTTTTCAAGGTTTATCCGTAATATAATGCAAATGGCTGTTACCGGAGTTGGTGCTTACATTGTTGTAAAATCTCACAGTGCAGATATGACTCCCGGTAATATGATTATGAGTTCTATCATAGTCGGTAGAGCTCTTGCTCCTTTCGATAATGCTATTGATTTATGGAAAAGTATGAGCGGCGCTATTAAATCATACAAAAACATTAATAATTTATTTAACACTTATTCTTCTAGAGACGAAACGATGCCAATTCCGAACGTTGATGGTCATCTTACTGTTGAAAATATTTATTATGCTCACCCTATACCGAAACATTTACCGCAACCTCCCGTACCGAAATATATCTTAAAAGGCGTTAGTTTTGCAGTACAACCGGGCGAAGTTTTAGCAATTATCGGTCCTTCGGCTACAGGAAAATCAACTTTAGCTAAAATCATAGTCGGGGTATGGAAAGAATCATCAGGTTCCGTACGTTTAGATAATGCTGAAATTTATCGTTGGAATAGAGAAGATTTCGGTAGACATGTCGGCTATCTTCCGCAAGGAATAGAACTTTTTAGCGGTAGTATTAAACAAAATATAGCTAGAATGGAAGAAGATGCCGATCCGCAAAAAGTTATTGAAGCAGCTAAAATAGCCGGAGCTCATGAAATGATATTAAGATTCCCTGACGGTTATGATTCTGATATCGGTCCTGCAGGCTCTAATCTATCAGGTGGTCAAAGACAGCGTATCGGACTTGCTAGAGCTTTTTACGGTAATCCAAAACTCATCATTTTAGATGAGCCTAATGCTAATTTAGATGAGGCAGGTGAAGTTGCCCTTGCAAGTGCCTTAAAACAAGCAAAACTTAAAGGAATAGCAGTTCTTGTAATTTCACATAGACCATCCGTATTATCCGTTGTTGATAAAATTCTAATATTACAGGATGGAGTCGTTGCAGTTTACGGAACGGAAGAAGAGATTCAAAAACACTTGAAAACTTTAAAAAGCGGTACAATGCATATTAATAACTAAAGTGTCATATCGTGACCTGATTGGCATTGTTGCGTGACTTCCAAATCATCATTGCGAGCAAACCTTAGTGAGCGTGGCAATCTCATGAATTCTATCGAGATTGCTTCGTCAATTACTACGTCATGTCCTCGCAATGACGCAAAATACAAACAATGATGACTAAATATAATAATGATTAAATATTATGCAGGACTTAAAACACAATAAACCTCAAATTACTCCGGAACAATTAAAACAATTATTGTCCTTAAGAGAAGATGCGTTAAATCTTAAAGGTCAAAGTTCTAAACGTAAAGCTTTAATAAATGCTACATTAAAGAAAACCTCTCATGCTATAGAATTCTTATTAGTAAAACTTGATAGGTTTGTTAATTTTATTACCAAGAAAACCGATAAAGATCGTAATAACGTAGCCCAAGCTGCAAGATCACCTATACTTTTCGGTATTTATGTTATAATCTTTTTAGTATTAATAGGCGGATTATGGTCGGCTCTTGCTCCGCTTGATAGTGGTGCTGTAGCTGTCGGTATCGTAATGCCAAGCACAAATAAAAAAACGATTCAACATCATGAAGGCGGAATAATCAATGCTATTTATGTGAAGCAAGGTGATAAAGTCAAAGAAGGCGATAAATTAATAGAGCTTGAAGAAACTAGAATAAAAAGCGAACATGAAAATATTCTTGGTCAGTACCGTAATTTTTTAGCAACTGAAAATCGTTTAATTGCCGAACGTGATAATTTAGAACAAATCGAATTCTCTGATTTTCTAATGCAGGATATCAATTTACCGGAAGTAGCTAAAATAATTCATACGCAGGAAAATTTATTTAGATCTAGAAAAGAAGTATATAACTCAGAGAAAGATTCATTATATCAAAATATTGCTCAACTTGAGAAAAAAATTGAAGGTTTAGAAGCAAAAAAAGTTGCCGCCTCCAAAACTGCTGAAGTTTATCAAGACCGTTTAAACGCTTTAAGAACGTTAAAAGAAAAAGGCTTTGTACAAAAAGCAGCCTTATTAGACCAAGAGGCAAAAGTTGCCGCTTCAAAAAGCGATGTTGCAACAACTGAAGCTGAAATAGCAGGAATACGCCATGCTATTACCGAAACTCAAATTAAAATTATAAATCAACAAAATAAATACACTGAACGGACTTTAACAGAGCTTCGTGAAGCTCAAGTACAAACCGCATCTCTTAAAGAAAAATATAATGCCCTGACGGATTCGCTTAATCGTGTGATAATCAGATCACCTGTTGACGGTATAGTTAATAATTTAAAATATCATACAATAGGCGGTGTTATAAGTCACGGACAACCTATTATGGAAATTTCGCCAACTAATGACCCATTAATAATAGAAGCAAAGGTATCTCAAAAAAACATTGACTCAGTACATGAGGGATTAGTTGCAAAAATACGTTTCAGTGCATTTAAATCAAGAACAACTCCAACATTTACCGGTAAAGTAGTAAGCATATCTCCAGATATCGTACAAGATGAAAGACAGCATCCGGGACAACAGCAAGATAATTATTATGTTGCAAGAGTTGAAATCGATATGGATGAATTTAACAAAGTTGCTAAAGTTAAAAATCTTGAATTACACCCCGGTATGCAAGCTGAGGTACAAATTGTAACAGGTACTAGAACACTACTTAGATATTTACTTGATCCCGTTACTGATACTGCATTTAAAGCTTTCAGAGAAAAATAGATAATTTGAAAATTTTAAGTTAGATGACTTTACGGAACCTAAATATTTTGTAACAATATTTATTAAAAATTCTTTAATTCTTTATTGACTTTGAACCAAAAGAAGTATAGCCTATTTTGTAATCTAATTATATATAAAGGTTATTTATATGTTAGGCTACGAAAAAGAACAAAGAAGTTTAAATACAGAACAAAAACAAGCAGTCGGATTACTTTCTATAGGTACATTTCTAGAGTATTTTGACCTTATGCTTTATGTGCATATGGCGATGCTTTTAAATAATTTATTTTTTCCGGAATATGATTCTTTCACTTTTTCGTTACTTACTGCCTTTTCTTTCTGTTCCACCTATTTGCTAAGACCTATAGGAGCATTAATATTTGGGTATATAGGTGATCATTTTGGACGTAAGATTGTCGTTGTTTTAACTACCCTATTAATGGCTATTACTTGTGTGATTATAGGCAGCATGCCAACATATGCACAGATAGGTATAACAGCCTCTTGGGTTCTTACTATATGTCGTATAATTCAAGGTATGTCAGCAACTGCAGAAGCACGAGGTGCAGAGCTATACTTAACCGAAAATTCATCTCCTCCTATACAATATCCATTAGTAGCAATTATAACCGTATTTTCTGCCGTAGGCACTACGGTAGCACTAGGTATTGCATCAATTTTTACTAATCAAAATATTTATCACCATGAATCAAGTTGGCGTATAGCATTTTTCGTTGGTGCAACTATCGCGTTTGTAGGTACTATTGCAAGGACTAGTTTAAAAGAAGCAGAGGCATTTTCAAATAAAAGCAACAAATTAAAACTAAGACTTCAAGAAAATAATATTATGCTTGAAGAAATTGACAAAGATATTCTAGATCAAAAAGTTCCAAACACCACTTCTATTTGGTATTTCTTTATCCAGTGTGCTAGACCACCGTGTTTTTATTTTGTATATATATATTGCGGTGATATATTAAAAAGAGAATGCGGATTTACTCCAAATCAAATTATAAATCAAAATTTTTGGGTATCTATAATAGATTTACTCGGTATTATCGGTCTTGCATTTATTAGCTATAAAATCCATCCTTTAAAAATCCTAAAGGTAAAATTATATCTATTTTTTACCTCTCTCATTTTTTTTCCTATAATGTTACATTATAACCCTACTCCTTTATATATTTTTATTTTTCAATGTTTAGCTGCATTATTCGTATTTGATCACATACCGGCAGCTCCTATATTTTATAAATATTTTCCGGTTTTTAAGAGATTTACATATACTAGTATGCTAAGTGCAATAGCAAAATTATTTACTTATATTATAACGTCATTTGGTTTAGTTTATATTACCAATTATCTAGGATATTGGGGATTATTTTTAATTTTCATTCCGATAGGTATAACTTTCTTTATGGGAGTAACTTATTTTCAGCAAATGGAAACGAATCGAAATTTATAATTTTATTTAAAGTAGCATTTATATTAAACTTAAAATTATTTTTATAACATTCAGCATATATCAGCTCTGAAACTGAAGGTATTTCAAGTATTTCACTTAACACTAAAAAGGTTTTTAATGTCTCTTTAATTATTTTATGAGCTTTTTCAGGCGATTTTGCTTCCAAAGTTTGTAAATTATGTATTCTATCAAAAAGTTTTATAAGAGCAGTATCGTATCTTTTTTGTTTAATTAATAAAATAAGACTTTTCTCGCTACTTATTTTTCCCCAAGGTTTAATTCTAGTTAGACCTGCTACATGCTTTGCTACTTCTTCATCAAAAATATTGCTAATCATTTCTTCAGTAAGTTCAGTATCTTCAATAGTGTCATGAAGTAATGCAGCTTGTAGCATTCTAAAAGTAAAGAGTTTAGGCACTTCTTTTGCTACAAATTCCGCTACCATAATTGTTACTGCGATTGGATGAGAATAATAAGGGTCACCTGATTGACGCATTTGCTCACCATGATATTTACGAGCATAATAAATACCTTTTTTAACTTCTCTAATATCGATAGGTTGTTTTACTTGGGTATTTAAAAATAAAAGCCTTTCGATTAATTTATCTGAATATTTACAGCTTTCAAAAATTTTTTCCCAATATTCTATATCTTTCATAAAATCGCCCTATTCTATATATATTATTTCATTGGTTTTTTTTATGATTATCTTTTATATTTTCTTTTTAAAATCCAATTATTATTTATTAAAAATCTCTATATTTAATAATTTTTCTATTTTTAATGCTAAAAAATAACTATATATTAATAAATAGTTTTTTACAAAGGTTTATATGTCATCCTTAACTATCACCTACATTTTTCTCATTACAATAATATTTCTTTTTCGTCTGTATGGCTGAGGAAGTATTCTTTCGAGGGTTTTTACAAAGAACATTACAAAATCTTTTACCAAAACAGCAGATTTTAACTGTTATTTATTATAGCATCTTTAATATTTTTTAATATTTGGGATCGCACATTTTCAAGGCGGACTAAATATATATAAATATAGCTTTAAGCACTATATGCGGTTTTTTCTATGGTTATGCATAATTATAAAACAGGCAAAATATTATGCTCTATGATTAGTTCATTTCGGTCTAAATTTATGCCATGTATTATTATTTACTTATCCTGCTCTTAAAACTTTGTGAAATAAATGTAATTTTAATAGACAAAGTTATAGAGTGTTTTTATTTACAAATAGTAAACATAATAACTAAGTTTTATGAACAAAGACATCCCTACGGATTTATTACCTTCAGAATATGAGTTAGCAAGCTTTAGTAATGCTGCTTTGACCCTATTTTTAATGGAAGCAACCTTATTATTCTTGTTTGGTTATTGCTGCTACTTGTTGTTTCAATAATGAGCAAAAAGATATGGGGCTTGAATTCATCGGTGATCACCACGAACATGATGAATAATATTTTTTAATTATTGCATGGTTCTTATAATGTCATTCCTGCGAAAGGCTTGCCTACGTGGGCTCGAAAATAGTCATTGCGAGGAAATTGCATAGCAATTGACGAAGCAATCTCAGAAGTTTGTTATTATTTCATGAGATTGCCACTCAGTCTACGACTGCTCGCAATGACGGGGTGGTATCCACGCAGGCAATGCCCAACCTACTACAATTTACTTGGATCAAAGCTAAAATTAATCTCTTTCCAATGGTTAAAGCGTGCAGAGTCAAGGTTTTCGATAGGACTTGCTTGCCATACCGCTCTAATTGCATTATCCGCCAAAGCTTCACAAACACTAGCCGGAATATTAGGACAGATTTTTTCGTTAACCTTTGCCTGCTCAACATTACCTGCTTTATCTAGCGTAATACTAATAATGACTTTTACCTTATTATTACCTCTAACTCCTGCCGGTACATTACTCCAATGTCTTTCAATCTGTCTTTTTATCAAAGATGTTTCACTATCGGAAAGAGGCAGCCCATCCGTATAAACCCCTTTAGCTTCTTTTGCATTATCAGCTTTTTTTGACCTTTGATGCTTATTGGATTTTACATTATCCCCCTCCGCAGATTGCTCTAAATTCTTCAGCAAAGAATCAAGCTCATCGGTTTTAGGCTCTTTTTTCTTCACCTCTTTAGGTTTCTCAGCCGGTTTCTTTTCCTCTTTCTTTTCTTCGGGCTTCTTCTTTTCTTCTGCTTGTTTTTTTTCTTCTTCTTTAGGTTTTTCTTCCTTTACTTCTTCTTTCTTCTCAGGTAACGCTTCTTTTGCTTCTTCAGACTTTGGTTCTTCTATAGGTTTTTTCTCTTCTATTTTAGGCTTTTCTTCCATTGTTTTAGCCTCAGGCTCTTTTGCTTTTTCTGCTTTAGGCAAATCTTGCGGTTCTTCTTCTTTTGGCTTACTCTGCTCAGATTTTTTAGCGTCTTCGTTTTCTATAGGGGCTTCTTTTTGCTTTGTCTGAGTGATAATATTTGATTTATCGCTAACAGGTAATATTTCAAAAGTTATAGTTTGCTCTTCCGGTAATTTTTCAAAAAGTGACAGCATACCAAATAGAAAAAAATATAAAAGAAGTAAGTGCAGAACAACAGAGAAGCTAAGGAAAACCGTAAAATTATCCTTATTTTGATTACTTTTCATTATTTTTAATATTTGAAATAAGAGCTACACGAGAAAAACCGGCAGCATGAATTGCGGCAACTATCTCTACTACCTGCCCATAAGAAACATTTCTATCACCTCTTACAAAAATTCTAGCATCCTTTTTTTCTTTAGTGATATTTGCAAGCTTGTCGGTTAAATGCATTCTTTCTATTGGAATTTCAAGTAAGAAAATTTTGCCTTTATTATTGATAGTAACAACCAAAGGCTCATCCTGACCTGAAATCGGACTTGAATTTGTCTCAGGCAAATCCACGTTTACTCCTGAAACAAGCATTGGAGAAGTAATCATGAAAATAATTAATAGCACAAGCATCACGTCAACAAGCGGCGTAACGTTAATTTCGCTAACTACCGCTCTTTTACTTTTTCTATTATTTCCGGCAAGCTTTATAACCATTACATTTTCTCCTGATCAATTGCCTTAGAAAGTATAGAGTTTAACTCACTAATAAAATCTTCAATCTTATTATTGATAAGAATAATACGGGAAATCAGATAATTATAAAAAATTACTGCCGGAATAGCTGCAAATAAGCCTATCGCAGTTGCAAGTAACGCCTCGGCAATTCCGGGAGCTACTACGGCAAGAGAAGTATTGTTTGAAGTAGCAATCGATTGGAAGCTATGCATAATCCCCCAAACGGTACCGAATAAACCTACGAAAGGAGCACTTGATCCAACAGTTGCCAAGAAGCTTAAATTTTTCTCGAGCTTTTCGACTTCCCTATTTTGAGCTAAGTACATTGCACCCATTATACGCTCTTTATGGTTGTTTTTTAAGCCTTCAGAAAGCCCTTTAGTGCTTAAGCTTTTACACTCATCCATAGCTGAGACAAAAATTAAAGCTAGCGGATTATTAACCGACCTCTTTATGCTTTCATATAATTGCTCTAATACTCCACCGGACCAAAACACATTTTCAAATGCCCGCATGCTTTTCTGCACTTGCACTAGCTTAAATATTTTATCCAAAATAATAGCCCATGACCAAATAGAGGCAATAAGCAACATCAGCATAACTGACTTACCGATAATGTCGGAGGAGCTTATTAAAGAAAAAATCGATAAATGATCTTGCGTAACGACTTCTAAACCGTCGCTAATATTAGTATCTGCACTCATTGAATATATATTATTTAAATTATTCTAAAATTAAATAATATATTCATATTTTATTTTTGTCATTAGGTTATGTGAAAAATTTTAGTAATCAATTTAGTATGGCTTTTGAAAAACACTTCAGTGTCATACCATGATACCGGATATTTTCATAAATATTTTACTGGATTTGGGTTTGAATAGACATTACTTAGAAAAATTGCTTTGTGAGTTAATTTAGCCTCTCGATGTCATTCCTAGCTAGAAGCAGGAAGCCAGTAATAAAAAGTTCATACACTGTAAGTTTTTAATAATAATTCTATGTAAAATTTTAAACCTTTCCTATCACATTGGAGCAGTTCTTAAGCCCAACTAATACTAAATTATATTCATGAAAAATGCAGAGCCTTCAATTACTTTTAAGCTTGATATTACCACGGTTTATAACACCCCCAATATATTATCAGAAAATAACATAAGAAATTTTAGAAAAAACTTTTCCGGTCTTGATGTAGTAGAAATGGATAAAAACTTTTCATCTATACCAACTGTTGGTGCCGCTATAGAAGCAATGCCTTATATATTTGAACATTTAAATAGTGAAAAATCTACAGTAAGTAGCAAGAAAGCTACAGAAATTAAGCATTCACTAATACATAAATTAATGCCTAATTATCCATATGAAAGTTATACAAATCATGAATTGTTGAAAAATTATGAAATAATACAGAGACCAGGCTTTTTTGAATATCAATTAGATGGTGAACTCATAAAATGGATGCCGGATAAAATCATTTCTATACCACCTGATACGTTAACCAAAATTCAAATAATGAGTCTTGCCTTTCAATGTAGTATATTAAATAGACACAATGAAGCTGCTAAAGAGATATTTAAACGTATAATTGCAGCAATAAATCTATATTTTATACTTTGCAAAAGAAGTTGAACAATATAGCAAATGTGCAGAATATCTACTCCCCCCCGTGCTAAAGCTTATTGAACCGGAATCTAAGCTTAAAATTACCCAAGCACTATAAAATCCAGCTTAGATTTGTCAGGTCAATTCTCTGATTTATTAATGGAAAATAAAAATTGTGAAGAGGCAAAAGCTTTACTTGAAGAATCTATTTTTTCGTTAAATACTAATACTGAAAATCGGGTTTTAGTCCAGTGGTATTATAGAACAGGTCGTGTTTATGAAGAAACCGGAAGCTATGATATGTCCACTAAATGTTATGAACATGCTTTTGTGCTTCTACCCACACATCCAACAGCAGCCTATCATTTATGGTCTAATTATAGAATACAAGGCGAATGTGATAAAGCTAATGACTTAATACAATATGTGCCGGTAGAATAATATATAAAATACATTCTAGAAATGTTAACTAATCCATATGAAATTTCTTATAAGACGTTAGATGTAATTAAAAAAATACTTTAGTTCCTTTCTATTCATCACAATATATGATGGCTGTAAATACATGGCTTTTTATAACAGAATTTCCAATAAAAAAAATTAACAAAAACCAGCAATCAATATTAACCGAAAAACTAAAAGCAATTAGTGATACCCCAAACAACATACTTCTAGCATTCTCACTTGCCCTATGTAGTAAGCAATTTAAAACGGCTTCTGATCTTTTAAATAAGATACCTGAGCATCAAATAAATTTGTATGAAAAGGCTATTATAAAATTTTGGAGTTACGTGGACCCAAATTATACGTTACTTCAAAATAATACTCTAACGTCCAATGAAAAAGCAGAGGTTCTTAAAGCCGTTAATACCGGTTTAATAACAGATAACGAGACTAAATTAACTTCTGAAAAATCTGAAAAGATTTTCCAAAATGTTGAAAATGCTCTGCAAAATGATTCTTACAATGAAAACACTTTAGAAATTGGAGTAGTTACCGCCTTATTAAATAATAACCCCAAAAAGTACAAAAATATGCAAGTAAATTAAGTCAAAAAAAAACAAGAAGGGATTATTGCAAGCTATTCCCCCGATAATAAGCAAATAGAAAACTTAGAATAATTAACCCTTCAATATGATACAAAAAAAATCCATCAATATTATCAACTAAAAAAGAAACATGAATTTTATCTAGCCATTTAAATGATTACCAACTTCAATAATAATTCTTGGAATATTCCTAAAGAAGGTCAAATTAAAATTGATAATCAGGAAGTCACAAAAGATACGGCTAAATTTCTTGGCAAATATAGAGGATTTGATTGTTACGGTACAATGTCTAAAAAAATCTATAATACCTTTGATAAAAGTAAAGTTACCTCTTTTGTTTCTGCTTTAAAAAAAGGAATAATATATCACAAACACGGATTAAACGGAATTAAACTTATTAAGGAAAATGCTTTTAAAGCTAAGTGGGACTGTGATGACCGATTATTTACGAATATATTATATTTTAATGAACAAGGGTTATTATTAAATGTTGATGAGTATGGTAACCATGCTGAAGTAAAAAAGTTCATTAGCGGTCATCATTTGGAGTTTTATAATGTGGAGTGATTAACTTTCAGATTCTGCTTTGTTGTATGACTCGATTTTTATCGTCATTGCGAGGAAATTGCATAGCAATTGACGAAGCAATCTCAGGATATTTGACGAGATTGCTACGCAGCCTATGGCTGCTCGCAATAACGATATCTATATTTAATGAGCAATGCCTAAAACTTAGGATAATTTTGTAGTAGAACTTAAATAATCGTTGCCGTATTTCTCAATATAATCATCATATCCGTTGCGACATTATTTAAAAAAGCTAAATCATGCGATATAAAAATTAATATTCCTTTAAAAGAGTTTTTGAAATAATGCTCAAGCCAATATATTGAGATAATATCAAGATGGTTTGTCGGTTCGTCGAATAGTAAAATATCGGGATTATTAAATAGACTTTGTACGAGTAATACACGAAGCTTATAACCTTCTGACAACGCAGAAAGCGGCGCATAATGGTATTTTTCGGCTATTCCAAGACCTACAAGCAAGCTAGCTGCAAAAATTTCAGCAGTATAACCGTCATTATCGTATATTGCTTGTTCAAGTTCACCAAACTTATACCCATCTTCATCGCTACATTCCTGCCGATTTCATATCTCTTCTTTTTCCTGTAAAGCTTTCCATAACTCCTTATTCCCTGCTATTACCGTATCTATAATTTTAGTATTTTCGTAAAGAAACTGATCTTGTTTTAAACAACCTATTTTGGAGTTTTTTGGTATGTTAATCTCACCGAAAGCTGGCTCTTCTTCCTTAGTTAAGAACTTGAAAAAAGTTGTTTGACCTGCTCCGTTGGCACTTACTAAACCATATCGTTTATTGTTTTTAATATGCAAATTTACATTGGTAAATAGTATTCTTGTACCATAACTCATGGCTAAATCGTTTATAACAATCATATTTTTAGATGTCGTGGTTAAATGGTATTATTGTATAGACACCTAATCGCCACTGTGAACAACTGCAGGTCTTGTTGCATGACTCGTTTTATGTCATTCCAGCGAAGACGTTGTTGCGTAGATACCGCCCCGTCATTGCGAACAGTCGTAGACTGCGTGGCAGTCCAAAACAATAATAAAAAAATTCTGTCAATCAGAATTTTTTACTGGATTGCTTAGTCAAAACTTACAGTTTTTCCTTGCAATGACGACCTTCAGTATCCACACAACAAGACCTATGCAGGCATAACATAAGAGCCATGCGGGCAATGCCGAGCTTGTGGCAAGATTCATAAATGCTTATTACTTAAAGTTAATTTTGATGGATACCATGGAAGGTTCACGGTATAACAATAAAAAATCTTATTTCTTCAATAGCTCAAGAGCTTTTGCAAAATCTACTATATATTCTTCTTCTTTTTTTAAGTCTTTGATTTTTAAGTTATTATTCGCCTGCTCTTCGTCACCTATAAAAATAATAAATTTAGCATTTTCATTAAAAATGCGTTGCATTCTTTTAGGTATTTTACCTAGGGGTTCTATGATAGTAGCAATATTTTCTGTTCGCAATTTATCTACAATTTCTAAAGCATAGCAAATATTATTTTTGCCTATAGGTAATACAAATACCAGCTTAACTTCAGATATATTATATTCCCGCATTAAAGCAATTCGCTCAATACCGGCAGCAAAACCGATAGCCGGCACATCATCGTTATTACCCATGATTTTAGCAAGCCCGTCATAACGTCCACCGGCTAGAATAGTAGATTGGCTCCCTAGCTTTTTTGTAGTGAATTCAAAAACAGTATGACAATAATAATCAAGCCCTCTAACCAAGCGTGGATTTATGCTATATTTCACGCCTAAAATATCTAGATACTTTATTAACTCCTCAAAATATTCTTGGGATTCATCAGTGTAATATTCAGATAAAACCGGTGCGTTTGCTATTATTTTCTGATCAGTCTTACTTTTAGAATCAAGTATCCGCATTGGATTTTTGGATAACCTTATTTTGCTTTCTTCTGATAATTGATCTTTAAAATCATTTAGATATTCTACTAATTTCTGCTGATAAACGCTTCTTGATTCATTACATCCAAGAGAGTTAAGCTCTAAGGTAGTATCCTGCTCTATTTCAAGTGCTTTTAATATATCAACGGCTAACTTCAAAGTGTCAGCATCAGTAATTGCTCCTTTAGCACCGATATACTCATAATTTAGTTGGTGAAATTGTCTTTGACGCCCTGCTTGCGGTCTATCATAACGAAAAACAGGACCGGTAGAGAAAAACTTTAATGGTAATTTATGTTGTAATCCGTTTGAGATGAGGCTTCTTATAATACATGCTGTAAATTCAGATCGTAATGCTACGGAATCATTGCTTTTATCTAAAAAACTATAGATTTCTTTGCTGATTACGTCAGAGCTTTCACCCATCGAACGGTTAAAGACTTTAGTATACTCCAAAATAGGAGTACTCATTTGTTTATAGCCGTACAATACTCCAACATCTCTTGCTTTGTTAATTATATAGTCGTGGACTTTATAATCATCCGGCAAGAGATCTTTCATTCCTCGGAGTGGTTGCAGCTTTTCAGTCATTTGGTTAATTTTGTTTTGTTGCGTGGATACTACTAACTCGTCATTGCGAGGAGAGGCAAAGCCTCGATGTGGCAATCTCAAGAATTTTGTACTACTTCATGAGATTGCCACGCTCTCTACGTTCGCTCGCAATGACGGATAGCCCCCTCTTAATTCTGCTCTTTTTTCATAAAAAACGATCTTATAATATATAAAACAAATATTGTAATAAACCAACATATTAATGCACGACCTGCGGTTAATAGATTAAATTCACCGTCATATATTTGAATAAATAGTAAATATGCACAAGCAATTAAAATAAACGGTACGATAATAAATACTAAAGGACATCTAAAAGGTCTTTGAGCATCAGGTAGCGTTACCCTAAATAATACCACTATTATTGCAACGGTGATATAATCAATAAGAGCTCCCATTGAAGTTAATTGCGTTAATAATTCCGTAGAACAAAATCCTCCAAGGATAGCGGCTAAAGAAGCAAATATTATAATCGTAATATACGGACTATCATATTTTGGGTGCAGCTTTGCAAAACTTTTCGGTAGTAAACCGTCACGTGCAATAGCATAAAAAATACGAGAAGTACCGTAAATATTCATCATCAACACCGTCATCATACCGCAAACTGCTCCGGTTGCAACAATAGCAGAGCCGATCTTGCTATTATTGATAGTTAAAGCATAAGCAAGCGGTTGATCGTTATTTAACTGATCAAAAGGTGCAATACCGGTAACAAGCCCTGCCATTATTACATAAACTATAGTAGTGAGAACAAGTGAGCCAACAATACCAATCATTATATCGCGTTTTGGGTTTTTACACTCCTCAGCTGCGGTTGCAATCGTTCCAAAACCCGTAAAAGCTAAGAATAAAATAGACGCACCTACTAAAACATTACTAAAACCGAAAGGCATAAAATTACTCCAGTTAGTAGCATCAAAATGAGGGGCAGCAGCAAGTATAAATACGAATATTGCAGCCATTTTTATGAAAACTAAAATTGCATTTAGTCTCTTACTATCTTTAGTACCTAAATATAAAATAAATCCAATAAATCCCGAGATTAAAAATGCCGGTAAATTTATTATACCGCCGTTTGTCGGTACAGTAGTTAATTCTTTCGGTAAATTGATTCCACCTGCTGCTAGTATTCCTTGTACGTAGCCCGACCAGCCTACAGCTACTATTCCTGCAGCAACACCAAGTTCTAATATTATAACACTACCGATCATCCAAGCAAATACTTCGCCAAATGCTACATAGGAATAAGTGTAAATACTTCCTGATGTCGGAAGCATTGCAGCAAGTTCAGTATAAACAAGCGCTACAAAGATACAGGTAATACCTGCAATCGTATAAGATAACATCACTGCAGGTCCTGAATATTTAGCAGCAATTATACCGGTAACGACGAATACGCCCGTGCCGATCATCGCACCAAGACCCAGTAATATTAAATCGCATGCTCCAAGCGTCTTGCTAAAACCGCTTGAGCTGCCTATCTCTTTTACTGATTCAAAACTTTTCTTCCTTAAAAAACTCATCAGTTTCTCCTATTTTAGTGAGCTTATTTTTTTGTGAATTGTGTCATTGCGAGCGACTAAAAGGAGCGTGGCTCAGGAGGTCTAACTAGATTGCCACGTCGCTTCGCTCCTCGCAATGACACAATTACCTTATCTCTCTAGTAATCCATCCGCCGCCAAGTACTCTTTCGCCGGCATAAATAACGCATGCTTGCCCAGGGGCAACGGCTTTTTCTTCGCATAAAAATTTTACTTTCATTTTATCATCACCAAGTTTACTTATTTCGGCTAGACGTGGCGGTCTTGTCGAGCGAATTTTAACTGCTACTTCTAACTTTTCATTATCTTTAATCTCATCTGCAAGCCAATTTACATCTCTAATGATAAATTCCTGCACGTTTAATGCGGACTCCGGTCCTACATATACTATATTGTCCTTAGGATCAATCCTTACTACATATAAAGGCTCATTATAAGCTATACCAAGACCACGACGTTGCCCTATGGTGTAGTTAATTATACCGCTATGCTCTCCTAGCTTAAACCCGTTTACGTGAATAATTTTACCGCTTTCACTACTATTTGGACGTATTTTATTTATTACGCTCTTATAATTTCCGTCAGGTACGAAACAAATATCTTGGCTGTCGGGCTTATCCGCTACCTCAAGCCCAAATTTACTAGCAAGCTTTCGTGTTTCATCCTTAGTAAGCCCTCCTAGAGGGAAATGTAAATATTCTAATTGCTCTTTAGTTGTCGTAAATAAAAAATAACTTTGATCTTTTGCTGGATCAAGCCCTGTATATAATTCCGCTCCATTATCACCGTTTATTTTTCGTACGTAATGACCGGTAGCAAGCTTATCTGCTCCAAGCTCTCTAGACGTTTTAATTAGATCCCTGAACTTTACCGATTTATTACATTGCACACATGGAAGCGGTGTTTCACCTTGTAAATAGCTATCGACGAAATTATCTATTACCGACTCTTTAAATTTGCTCTCATAATCAAGTACGTAATGGGGAATACCTAGCTTATTTGCTACCATTTTAGCATCGTAAATATCCTGACCGGCACAACAGGCATTTTTCTTCCCTACTGCCATACCGTGATCATATAACTGCAAGGTAATACCTATAACATTATGTCCTTGTTCATGCAGCATTGCGGCAACCGCCGAACTATCAACCCCGCCTGACATTGCAACAACTATAGTAGACTGCTTATCCCCTAAATTAATCATACCAACCTTAAACAAACAGCACATTATACTAAATGTATAATTAAATTACAACACTATCTTTTAATATATTAAAATGCTATAATTAGCATTGTCTAATAATTATCGATTTCGTCATTGCGAGCGAGCAGCCCGTAGGCTGGCGTGGCAATCTCATGAAATAATAACAAACTCCTGAGATTGCTGCGTCAATACTTCGTATTTCCTCGCAATGACGATTTACTAATCCACGTGGGAATGACAAAATGCTTCAAATAATGCAAAAAGTATATGTTATTTAAAATATTATACAAAACAGTTATTACATTAGCTCTAATTTATTTCATACTGATTATTTTAGAATATGCACGTCAAGGTTTTATTAATGACTTATCGTTACAAAAAGTAGATTTATCTATTCAGAATTCCATAAAAGAACCAATTTATTTAGTTTCTTATGCCGACGGTCTGGAGTATGTTTATCATAATCAAAATGCAACCACTCATTATGCAATTAATAAAGGTATAGACTTCATATTTAACTATAAGAAAAAGCACATAAATCAAGCGTTTATAGAAAAAAACCAAGAAATTTTTAATGAACCTGCAGGAGCGGGGTTATGGCTATGGAAGCCTTATATTATACTTGAAACAATGAAAAATGCACCAGAAGGAGCTATTATAGTATATTTAGATTCAGCATTTGTTATTAAAAAGCATATCAGTAATTTAACAAATCTTTTAGGCGATAATGATATATTACTGGTACATGATCGCAATCGTAAAAACGGTAGTTTTGTTAAAGGTGAAACTTTTGCTTTAATGGATTGCCTTACAGACGAATGCAGAAATGACGATCACATTTGGAGCGCCGTTATTATTGTGCGTAATACCAAGCTTTCTCGTTCTTTCATTGAAAAATGGCTAAAAAGTTGTGAAGATATTAGAATTCTTTCAGGCAAAGATTATAATATCCATCCTAATTACGATGAATATAAATGGCATCATTCCGATCAATCGGTACTTAGCCTTATATATCATAAAAATCCACAATCGGTTAAAGTAATAGAATATGAAGAAACAACACCTTCTTTATCTTGGTTCCACCGTAAATATTCAAATAGCTCACCGTTAAAACCTTGGTATAGCATATACGGTATAGATCCTATAATTAATTTTAATACTAACGGCAAAGTTTTACCTTCTACCGCTCTTATAAATACTCCGCCGATTGTTAGACTTCGTAAATGGGTTATCGAGTATACTCAATGAGCCGGTGTTGTTGCATAATTCCAAAGCCGTCATTGCGAGCGAACGTAGAGAGCGTGGCAATCTCATGAAATAATAACAAACTCCTGAGATTGCTTCGTCAATTACTTAAGTAATTTCCTCGCAATGACGACATCTCTTGTACTTTAAAAAAACTATAAGATAAAGTAAGTACTTTAATGTCTTGCATTTCAGGGTCAAGCTCAAAATCCTTATCTATATAAAATGTAACCGGCATTAAGACTTTTTCGCCGGCTTTTAATAATTGTTCTTCAAAACAAAAACAATGAATTTTTACGAAATATTTTCCTGCTTTATTTGGAGTAACATTATATACGGAAGTACCTATTATATCGTTATCACTTAGATTCTCCGTTTCATAGAACACTAGAGTATTCTGCCCCGGAACAATTTGCACTCTTTGCTGCCTTGGAATAAACCGCCAAGGTAAATCTTTATCAACATTAGCATCAAACTCGATAATTATAGGTTTAGTGCCTTTTACCTTAGAATATACACTCACCGTTTCTTTTGCAGTAGTGCCTCCATATCCTGTAACTTTACAAAATAAATTATAGATAGGTACGGAAGCAAAACTGAGTAACACCATACTAATTATTAATCCCAGCAAAGAAAAAGCTAAATTTTTATTGGATTTTTTAGACATTATTTGATTTTATTTAAAAATACTCTAGAAAAAGTTTATTTTAGATCATATATGTGTTAGTATAAAAAAAATAGTTTTTAAGGTTAGTATAGTATGACTAATAATATTAATGCATTAGCAATTTCTAGCGAATCAGGATTTTATAGCTACTTACAGAAAATCAATAAAATTCCTTCACTTACGCAAGAAGAAGAATTGTTATTAGCAAAATCCTATTTAGAAGGGAATGATTTACAAGCTGCACATAAATTAGTAACAAGCCATCTTAAACTTGTTGCAAAAATTGCAAGCGGCTATAGGACTTACGGTCTTCCTATTACCGAATTGGTTTCAGAAGGTAATATAGGTTTAATGCAGGCAGTAAAAAAATTCAATCCCGAACTTGGTTTTCGCCTATCAACATATGCGATGTGGTGGATTAAAGCAGCCATACAAGAATATATATTAAAATCTTGGTCATTAGTAAAGATGGGAACAACGGCCGCACAAAAAAAATTATTTTTTAGTCTTAATAAAGTTAAGCATAAAATTACTAATTTATACTCAAGGGCTATTACTACCGATGATTTTGCACAAATAGCAGATGAGCTAGGCGTTTCGGTTAATGAAGTTTCTGAAATGAATACTAGAATTTCAGGTCCTGATTTATCGTTAAATAACTCTATAAATAGTGACGATGCAGAATCCGGAGAATTAATAGAACTATTACCAGAAACACGCCCTACTCCTGAAGCTATGGCTATTAATAAGCAAAATTCTACCAGTCAAAGGCAGTTACTATCAAATGCTATGAAGATTTTAAACGATAGGGAACTTCGTATTTTAACAGAGCGTAAATTAACGGATACTCCTAAAACTCTAGATATTCTAAGCAATGAGTATAATATTTCTAAGGAACGTATTAGACAAATAGAAAATACGGCTTTTGAAAAAATAAAGAAGTTTATTTTAAACCATAGTAGAGAAGTAGCTTAAGCCTTATTGGACTGTCATCCCGTGGCTTGACCACGGGATCCAAAAACAACTAAAAATCCTAACAATGTTAGTATTTTTAACTGGATACTGCGATCAAGTCGCGGTATGACAACGGAAAAACGATCCACTCAACAATGCTTTCGTAGAAATGACATTAGTTCAGTACACCTGACCATTCTGGATCAGAAGCATCTGCTGGTGTCATAATTTCTCTTTCATTATGACCTGTTAGATCAATTGCAAAAATTTTGTTTTTTCCCGGAGCTTTAGCTCTCGACGGCCAACCTTTAGTAAACATAATAACTCGTCCGTTAGGCGACCAACAAGGGCTTTCGACTAAATATCCGCTTGTTATTATCCTTTCACTATTCTCATCATCTTGGGGACATGCTTTCATAATTCCGATATTAAAAGTTTTTCCTCCGTCTCCTCTAGTAATCTTAGTAAATGCTATATAGTCTCCTCTAGGCGACCAGCTAGGAGCTGCGTAAGAACCACCGCCAAAACTAATACGCTGAACGTCACTTCCGTCTGAATTCATGATATATAATTGAGGCACACCGTTTCTATCGGAATTATATACAATTTTTTTACCGTCCGGTGAATAGCTAGGAGAGGTATTAATACCGAATCCGTCAGTTAATTTATGAAGCCGTTTAGTAGCAAGGTCGATTTCATAAATATGCGTCGAGCCGTTTTGAGCTATCGACATTACAGCTTTTCTACCGTCCGGTGAGAATCTAGGAGCAAACGATATACCGGGAAAATCACCTACCACACTTTCTTTGCCTGTTTTTAAATCTTTTTCATAAACGAGTGCTCTTCTTTTAGTAGCATATGAAACGTAAAAAATCTTATCCGCCGAACGAGCAAATCTTGGGGTTAAGACTAGTGACTTTCCATTGGTAAGGTATTTATTATTAGCCCCGTCATAATCCATCAAAGCAATTCTTTTTATTTTCGGTAAAGAGCTGCTTTCTGATACATACACTATTTTAGTGTCAAAATAACCGGCATCACCGGTAATTTTTTCATAAATTTTATCGGCAATTTTATGTGCTGCTCTTCTCCATAGATTTTCCGGTACTTCAAGAATTTCACCGGCGAGCTGTTTTTCAAGCAACGTATCCCATAATATAAAGCTAATTTTAAATTTACCGCTTCCTAGTTTTTTAACTTCACCGTTTACTAAAAGACTAGCATTAATTTGACGCCATGCAGCAAAAAGCGGCTTATATTCTATTCCTGTCTTCTCTTCTATAAAAGAAGCAGCAGAAATAGGACGGAATAACCCCGAAAGCTTTAAATCATTAGAGATAACTTTAACCATATCGTGACCTAATACATCAGCGGCAGAATTATCGGCATCAAATTTATTGACCGCTATAGGTGTCGGGTCAGCTCGCCCATGCTCAATGTTTATTGTTTCAAGTGCATAGCTGGTAAAACTAAATAATAGTGATAGTATAAAATATATAATATTTCGCACTTAAAATACTCCTTTTTATCAAATTCCGTTATGGTTGTTGTATGTCATTCCTGCGAAAGCGGGAATGACATACATTACCCCAAAATCTTCATCAGTTCTTCCCATTCTCTCTTAGTCATATCACTAGTTTCATGGGTAACTTTTTCACCGTTTATCATTCTTTTAATTACATCCAAACCTTTACGTGAAATATTTGCTCCCTGCAAACGATATTCTTCAAAAGCTTCGTAAGCAAAAGGAACCCAAGCTTTGACTATCTCAAGCATCTTTTCAGCATAAACTCTAATTTCATATTGAGCGTGAGGGTCGGCTCGCAATCTTAAAAAATGAAGTAAATTATGTAAATTAATCTTCCAATACCATTCCGTATAATAATTTAAAGTTAAATTCATACGAGCAAGCTCTCTTGCTATCCCTGTGGCGTTCTCATCTATAATATTACCCTCTTCATCGGCATTCATCAGTTCCTTATAATGCCCGTAGCACTGTCTAGCATCTTCCTCTAAAATTGCAAGGACCTTCTCAGCCACTTCTTTCGGTAAGCTATCCCCTTCCCTACATTGTTTATTTACGGCAGATTGGGAAGCAATATTTGCCGGTTCAGGTAGATAAAATTCATTACCTAAAATAGAATACCTTGCCGAATATTCGTTAACGCTAGCTGTTCTATGCCTAATCCATTGCCTTGCAATAAATATCGGTAGTTTAATATGGAACTTGATATCACACATCTCAAAAGGAGTGGTATGATAATGACGAAGCAAGTAGTTTATCAGCCCTTTATCTTGGTTTAATTGCTTCGTACCCTTACCGTAAGAAACACGAGCTGCTTGTACTATAGCACTATCATCCCCCATATAGTCGATAACTCTAATAAAGCCGTAATCTAACACTTTTATAGGCTCATATAAGATTTCTTCAAGTGTCGGGACTGTTACTCTTTTTGTGGTGTTGTGCATTCTATTTATCCTTTATGTTTTTCTTTAAATTAACCTTTCCAATGTCATTCCTGCGAAAGCAGGAATCCAGCGTAAAGCGAGATAAATCGAGCTTTTAAAAAGCTTTAAAGTATTGGATTAGATTCCCGCTTTCGCGGGAATGACATCGATCCTTAAGTTGACACCCATACACTTCTGCAGGAATGACATAAAGTTATGGCAAATAACTATATAAATTCTTACCGTTTCTTTTTAGCCATAATTTTGCCGGTTGGTATTCGGGATATATATCCTCAACTAGCTCCCAAAAATTTTTACTATGGTTCATTTCTTTTAAATGTACCATTTCATGAGCTACTAAATATTTCAGTACTTCAAAGGGGGCAAAAACTACCCGCCAATTAAAAACAGGATTCTCTTTGCTACAACAACTCCCCCAACGGCTAACATTTTCCATTATTCTCATATTGGAATAAGTCAAATTATGTTTTTTAGATATATTCTCTACTATTATTTTTATTTCTGCTAATAATTTCTTTTTAAGGAATACTTCTATACTAAGTTTTTTTAGTACCTGACTACATACAACACACTTCTAACGTAGAATCATTTAATTTTATCTGATTTTTAGACGAATCAATATGTATTATTTCATAAGTCATAAGATTTACCCAAAATAGAAATCTTATCTTCATCTTTTGGTATCGCAGTGACATTACGACGTAATTTTTGCCTAACCCAATATTCTTTACTTAACAAAAAATTATGACCTTTTTCGGCTTTTACCTTAAGAGGTAATACAAGCTCTACACCTTTAGACGTAATGCGGATGGCTATATTTTTAGCTTTGCTACTCTTAAAATTCTATATACTTATTAGGATCAACTGCTATTTTATTTTTACGCATAGCAAAATATAATTTATGTTCTACATGTCCGATAACACTATTTCTAGCAATTTTATCACCTTTTTTCAGTAATAAATCATCTAAACTCGCATATGCTACTTCTAGATCGTCTTTATCTAATTTAACTATTACTAAATTACCGAATTGCTTATTATAACCTGAATATATTACCGTTCCTGCAGCTATCGATTTAACTTCACTATATTCTTTAGCTGCAATATCTATCCCTTTACTTTTACCGGCTTTAAACTCGGTAATAATTACCCCATTTAACGGTTTTACAAAGCTTAATTGTTCTATCGCTTCTTCATCTTCGTCTTCATTCCGAAACATAGGAATCTCAATATCATCATTATCCTCTTCTATAATTTTTGCCTTTGGCTCTTCGAGTCTACCGCTAACTTTTTCTGACGCGGGATTGTCTTCCATAGTTCTTTGAACTATCATACCCTCATCGTGATCTAGTGCGATAGAATTATTATTTGCAGTAACATCTCCTACTTTATACTCAATTGGAGCCGGTGGCTGATCAACACAAGCAACTAAACAAAAACATATAACGATACTAAGTACAACAGGATATTTCATATATTTAACAAAACTATTATTTACATTAGAAAACAAATCTTACATAGTATATAATTTTTATCATTATTTTCCATCAAAAAATTAACTATGAAAACTTATAATATTGTCATAGCTAGTGATCATTCAGGTTATGAGCTTAAGTCTGAAATTATCAATTATTTAGAGCAGAAATCTCTAAAGATTTATGACTGCGGAACAAATAATACACAAACCGTTGATTATCCTGATTATGCTAAGAAAGTAGTAGATATTATTATTGAAAAATCAGCACCTATCGGTATTTTAATTAGTGATACGGGGATTGGTATGTCTATAGCCGCGAATCGTAGCTCGGAAATAAGAGCCGCTTTGTGCAACGATATATTAACTGCCGAAAATGCTAAAGCTCATAATGACGCTAATATCTTGATACTCGGAGCAAAAACCATAGGCCAAAAAATAGTATTTGATATTATAGATAAGTTTTTAACTACCCAATTTGAAGGCGGCAGACATAGCACCCGCCTATCAAAGATAAAATAGTTGTATAAACTGTTAAACATTGTTATTATCCGTCATTGCGAGGAGAGGCAAAGCCTCGACGTGGCAATCTCAGGCATTTTGCACTATTTCATAAGATTGCCACGCTCTCCCCTATGGTCGCTCGCAATGACGATTCGGTATCCATGCAATAAAGCCACACTATAATATAAATTATGCTGCTTAATATGAATCTTCAAGAGTTGAAACAAAAATATAATTACGATGTTGCAACGAAAATGATGCAGCAATATCTAGACATTAAATTTGCTCATTTAGATTGTTTACTACTATTTAGAATGGGTGATTTTTATGAAATGTTCTATGAAGATGCAATTCTAGCAAGCAATGTACTTGGCATTGCTTTAACAAAGCGCGGCAAAAACGGCGAAGAAGAAATTGCGATGTGCGGAGTACCTTATCATGCCCTTGAGAATTATTTAACTAAGTTAATTGAAGAAAATTATAAGGTTGCTATTTGTGATCAACTAGAAACACCTGAAGAAGCAAAGAATAGAGGCGGTTATAAAGCGGTAGTTACTAGGGATGTTACACGTATTATAACTCCGGGAACTATAATTGAAGAAAATCTAATTGCTTCAGCCGAACCTAATTATTTAGCAAGTCTCGTAATACCGAAAAATAAAGAAACAGCTAGCCTTTGTTATGTTGATCTTTCTACTTCCGAAATTGTTGTAGTTAATGTACCGGAAACAGAAATTCTTAATGAGCTGGCTCGTTTAAAACCTCGTGAAATTCTGCTTAGCGAAAATCTGAGATCTTCTAATCTTGCGGATAGTATTTTCAAACAATTAAATTTTCGTATTACCTATCAAGTTGATAGTTTTTTTGCGATTAATAAATGCGAAAAAATCATTTTAGATTTTTATAAAATGAAAGATATTAAAGGAATCGGCGAGATATCTAGTAGTCAAATTTGTGCCATAGGTAGCGTTTTAGAATATTTATCGTTAACGCAAAAACAAAATATTCCTCATTTGCCAATCCCTAGAATTATCAATTTTCATAGCTATATGACTATTGATTTCTCTACTAGACGCAACCTTGAAATTGTAACAAACTCACAAGGCGGCTCGCAAGGAAGTTTATTAAGCACCCTTAATCATACGGTTACTAAACAAGGCGGACGTTTACTATATAATTTTCTTTCAAGTCCTTTAACCAACATTGCTAAAATAAATCATCGTTTAAATATTACCGAGTTCTTTTATTCCAACTTAGAAATAGTAAAAAAAATTAGAGAACTTCTAAAAAAAACTAGTGATATAGAACGCTGCTTAACACGTATTACGATGAACAGAAGTTCAGGTCGTGATTTACTTAGCATTAAATATACTTTAGAAACGGCAACGATTATTAAAGGAGTATTCTTTGACGCTTACGGTTTTAATTTACCTGATTTTATCGAAAAAATTATTAAACCTCTATCAGGCGATGCAGAATTATATAATTTAATAGACGAAACAATACGAGAAGATGCACCGAATAATTTAAATGACGGAGGTATAATAAAACATGAATATCATCCGAAAGTAGCCCAATTACATGATTTAATTAATAACGGAAAATTACATATTGAAAAGCTAAAAGATCAATATCGCAAAGAAACGGGAATAGATAGTTTAAAAATATCTCATAATAATGTTATAGGGCTTTTTATCGATATC
Organism: Rickettsia rhipicephali str. 3-7-female6-CWPP; assembly: GCF_000284075.1. Taxonomy (GTDB): domain Bacteria; phylum Pseudomonadota; class Alphaproteobacteria; order Rickettsiales; family Rickettsiaceae; genus Rickettsia; species Rickettsia rickettsii. Next base: position 485,855 of record NC_017042.1, on the reverse strand, counting down.
ACCGCTAAAAATGTTAATAAAATCCTTGATCCCAAATTTATTCACCGTCAAACAACGGTTAATCATGTTCGTTATACTACTGCTGAACTACAAAAGCTTGAAAGTGAGTTAGTCAACGCTAAAACCTTAGTAATAAGCTTAGAAAAAGAATTATATGCGGATATTTGTAGCCAAGTAATCGAAAAAGCTTCCTATTTACGAATGCTTGCAAGCTCCTTAAACGGGCTTGACGTATTTTGTAATTTTGCTTACATCGCTGATGAATATGATTATGTTAAGCCTGAGTTTACCGATGCTTTAAGCTTTGATATCGTTAAAGGACGGCATCCTGTAGTAGAGAAAGCACTACAACGAGAAAGCAAAAGCTTTGTATATAATGATTGTCATTTATCGGAGCTTGAGCGTATTTGGTTAATTACCGGTCCTAATATGGCAGGTAAAAGTACTTTTTTACGTCAAAATGCCATTATTGCAATCATTGCTCAAATAGGTTCGTTTGTGCCGGCAAAAAGTGCTAAAATAGGGGTAGTCGACAAAATATTTAGCCGAATAGGTGCTGCCGATGACTTAATTAAGGGACAATCGACCTTTATGGCAGAGATGCTTGAAACCTCGGCAATTCTTGCTCAATCTACAAAAAACTCACTAATCATACTTGATGAGGTAGGTAGAGGCACATCCACTTATGACGGGGTATCTATAGCATGGTCGGTGCTTGAATATATTCATGATAAGCTGAAATGTCGCTGTTTATTTGCAACGCACTATCATGAGCTAACCGTTATGAGTAATTTCCTGCCGGCTTTGCAAAATTATACTATTGCTATTGAGGAGTCAGGTAAAGATATTCTATTTTTACATAATATTATATCAGGTGCTACCGATAGGTCCTACGGTCTTCATGTTGCGGCTCTTGCCGGTCTTCCTGCGAGTGTTATAAACAGAGCTAAGCAGATTCTGCTTAAATTTGAAAAAACTTCTACAGGTAAAGGAAAAAATATTTTATCAATGGAATCAAATAATTTGAGTTTGTTTAATCTTGAACCTAATAAAACTACTATAAGCAGCAAATTAGATGAAAAATTCAGCACTATCGATCCTGATAAACTATCCCCTAAAGAAGCACTTGAGTTAATTTATGAGTTAAAGAAGTGGGTTTGATGCGAGTTTGGCAGTGCCTGCGTGGATCAGTTTTTTCATCATTGCGAGGAAAAACTGCAAGTTTTGACGAAGCAATCTCAGGAGTTTGTTATTATTTCATGAGATTGCCACGCAGCCTACGGCTGCTCGCAATGACGATCTAGTATCTATGCAACCTTGCCTCCCTTTCCAACCAATATTTACTACAGGCAAAAAAATGAGGATTAGCGAAACTTTCTTTACCGTAAGTAATTTCTTGTCCATGCGTATCTAAAATATTACCACCACCGGCTTTAATTAAAGCATGACCTGCCGCTATGTCCCATTCCATAGTTTGACCGAATTTTGGATATATATCAGCTGCTCCTTCAGCAATTAAGCATAGTTTAATTGAACTGCCTATTGCATTTATTTGACCGAATGAATACTTACTTAAAAATTCTTTAGTAGCTTTATTTGAATTATAAAAACCTATTACCGCATTAAGCTCTTCATGTTTAGGTTCATGATTAACAAATATTTCTTTAGAATTCTGTTCGATTTTTAACCGACCGTTTACATCGGTATAATATAGCTTTGCTGTTTCAGGGTGATATATCAAGCCGATGGTTGGAAAACCGTTTTCAATAAGCCCTATATTGACCGTATATGTACTTTTACCGTTTACATAGCTCCATGTCCCATCAATAGGATCGATTAACCAAAAAGTATCACTGCTGAATATAGGTAGCGGCTGCTCTTCACATACTATAGCTATTTGAGAGGTTAAGGTTTGTAGAGTTTGATAAATTATTTTACTAATTTCCTTATCGGCATTAGTGACTACTGACCCATCTGATTTAATATCAGTCAATATTCCTGCCTTTTTTATATCTAGTGCAATCTTGCCGGTATTAATAATTAAATCTTTTAAAGCATTAATTAAATTGTCATTCATAATTATTTATTTAACATCTTTGCAGCTGTATCATCTTCTAACCACTGACCGGTATTTAAAAACGTAGATTGCTGCAACTCAGCGATTTGATGATCAGGTGACCCCGGTAACATTTGCCACCCCAAATATTCAATTCCATAATATCCTATATCAACCATACTTAAATAAGAGTCCATATTTTCTAAATCTTTTTTATTATTTGCAAAAATTACTATTTTTTTAGGTTGTTTCGGTATAATGTTTAAGAACTCTATAAGAGCTTTTACTCTATTTATATTACCGGTAAATATTATACCTAAATAAAAAATAGGGGCTTCAGCATCGCTTGGATTAAATCTAAATACATCTTTATCATTAACTTTATTAGTAAAATTAATATTGAGTCCGTAAAGTAAGGTATATAACCATCCTTCATAATTTTCAATTAAATTACATGGGGCCGTTATTTCCTGAAGACCTAAAACCGTTGCACCTTGCTGTTTCATCTTATTAATTAAATCTACCCATTTAGATTCAACAAGCATCATTTGACGCTGCACTATCAATTTTGCAATAGTTTTATTAACTGATGCGTTATACGCTGCAAGACTATATAAATATTTAGTAAAATTTATATAAGAATTATCCTGATATCGAAATAATTTGGATTTCGGTGTTATGATAGTATTATCTATATTTATAAGTACCAGCGTATCTGCATCTATCTTCGGTAATAAGTTTTTCATTGTTACTGAATCTACGGAGTAAGTAGGAATAATTTGACCGTAGCCCGCATACGAAATAACTAAGCAAAGTAAACTCAATAAAACTTTATTTATTTGTGTCATAAGGATTTTTACCTTTTGCATTATTATTCTTTAAAGGTGGATTATTTCTTTTTAGCTTATTTATTTGAGATATTAAATCATTAATCAGTTTAGTATAATATGCAACATCTTTATTTTTCGGAGTATTTTTATTATTATAATGATAACCAATAAATAATATATTAGAACTATAGCTATTAAGTTGAAATTCCATTGAGCTTAACAATTCTATGCTACTACTAATCATTATAAAGCATTTCGGTATAAAATTCATTTGAACAAGGAAATTGAGCATCATTTCCGCTTCCGATATATTATTACTCGTCAATATACCCTTATAAAATACCGGATAAGTATTAGCAAAACTGTCTAAATTATTAAAAATAATATAATTATTGTTTGGAAAACTATTTGAAAAATCAATATCGAAATTTTTCTTTAAATAATCGGCAAACCATATCTCAAATTTAGGAATATTATTAAAATTACCGGTAAATCCATCATTTACTGCTATTATGGGGATTTTACTATTACTCATTTCATTTACAAAATTTGGAAAATCAGATTCTTGTAATTCTTTCTTATAACTATCATTAGTTAAAATCAATTGATTTATATAAATAGCTTTTGAATTTTTATTAATATTACGTAAAAGAGGAATTAGCGTAAGATAAATGTCTTTATCAAGCTGTTCAACGATAGGCACTAAAGACTTAAACAAAAATTCATCTAGAACCGTTACTACTAATAAATCTTGAGGTACATAATTTTTATTATAATTTTCTTTAAAATCTTGTTTTATTTTATTTAAACTATCCACTTCTATAATTTCTGCACGAGCTATAGAAGCAATAAATAATATTAGAATAAATATATATTTTTTAAACATTTATGATTTCCATTTTTTTAAAGTCAGCATGTCACCCTGCGATTTTCTATGTCATTCCTGCGAAAGCGGGAATCTAGGAAAACATATAAAAAAACAAGCTTTTATATGTTTATTTTGTCAAACATGTACCAATTATTAAGGTTATTTTTTCTGGATTCCCGCTTTCGCAGGAATGACATATATTAGTGTTACCACATCATACTGCTAATATCAATCCATATTAAATTATAATGTGGTAAATATGTTTGAAAGTTTTTTTAGTTCGCTTGGTGGTACTGTTGGAAATACATTTGACGGCGGCATATTTTCAAGCATGGGAAGTATTTGTCGACAAAATGCTTGGTGAGTATTTAGATCAACTAAATCACGAACCGATAGAATATGACAATATTAAAAATTTCAAAGAAAGTTTTAAATATGTCACAGCTAATTACAGTGAACCTATAACGCTAATTTTCGGTACTGCAAGAGTTAACGGAAAAATAATTTAGGCAAATCAAAATAAGCAACTAAATTGTTATGTTCTATAACAAGTTCCGTAGCAAGAGCCGGTAGTAAATAAATCTCTTTAGGGTACGAGTCTATAGCTGATAAAATATAACTATTACCGAATAATAATTTGCTTGCAATTAGCTCACTAACAAAATCCGCTCCGGCTTTTTTGGGATTCGGTTTTTTTAATAAATAATGCACCGGATGGTCTAATATTACTTCTCCGGTTTTACTTTTAAGCACTTCCCACGGAACATGTCCCGTCGATTGTGCAATTAAATTAATACATCTATATACTATAACATTTTCTCCATAAGCTTCTATGCCGACTCTGACTCTTTTTAAATTACCATATGCAATGTCGTTTAGTTCAATAAAATTTTGTGATTTGGTAGTACCATTCTTCCAAAACTTTTTCCAATAATTTTTTATCATATATCCTAATATATTTGTTGTTTTCAGGATTATATAATAATGATTTGGGAGGTAGACTAAGAGAGCTTAATAAGATGTTAATGTTCGTTAATGTAATTAAAATTATTTCTTTACAAATAGAAAGATATACTATTTATTATAAAACATATTACCATGAAATATAGCAACTTGATAGGATATAAAACATGTCTTTACCATCTGAATATTATTCACAATGACCCACAACAGCTTTGAATAAGCTAATAAAAAATTTTATAAAAACTAAAAAATATGATGAAATAAAATCAATTTTAGCATCTAAGAACAGCTATAATTTGTTAGGATTACATCATGCCATTACGTCATTTGATCTAGAAGCATATAAACTTATTATTATTTCTTATGCTAACCCTAGCCACTTTATTTCTGCTAAATACGATAGATATATATATAACATCGATGATACATCTATGCTTGATGTAGCAGCATTTATAAATTTTGATACTATACAATATAGAGATACAAAAAGCAGCATGTTGCAAGAGTTGATTCAGTTTAAGAAGAGAGCGATTGAAGAGCAAAATAACAATGCAATTAGTGAACTTAAAATAGAAGGATTTGAATTAAAAAATTAGCTAGTTATTGAAGTTTTCAAGAGTTTAAAAGCTTTATTGAAGATAATAAAATTGAGATAAATATTGAAGCACTTAATATTGCAACATTTAAAATAGAAAAATTATCACCGATTGCAGAAGTAATTTATAGCGAAAACTCTGATATTACTATTTTAATGACAAGGACTTACAATGTAAGAGATTTAAATGACAATATAATTCTTCATAACTATACAAAGCTTTTGAATGGGGGGACCTACAAATAAGTTATTAGCCTATATAGCGGCTAATATTAAAGTGCAAGATAGCCTAAAAATAATATTTGATAATAAATCATTTTCTCATTACGATTGAGACAATAACCTAATATGTATAGAAAAATTTAATTTAGAATCAATAATAGCACATGAATTTGGACATTATGCAATAGAGAAAATTTTTTGCAATGCAAGTATCCCACTAAATAATAGTTTTCAAATTTTGAAAGCAGATTTCGTAAAAAATGCACCATATCAAAATGATGATAAAATATTTTTGCCTAAAAATAATTAATAGTTCATATGAATATAGTAGAGCGGCAAAACCAATACTTGATTTAACGGCAAATTTAATATTAACACCAGAGGTAGTAAATATAACAATAGTAAAGAATTGATTAAACATTTAAAAAACGAGACTATATTACCTATATTTTACTTTAATAATTATAGACCGGAAAAGCAGATACAAGAGAATTAGAGGAAGTTATAAAAACTAATTCTCATGCCCATATTATGACCAATTTAATTATTAATTTACTAAAATTACCTTGTGTACAAGAACAGGATTATCATGCATTATTTGCAACTGATCAAAAAGTTCAATTGCAATGTATATTAACCCAAGATTCTACCGCAAATAATAAAAGATAAAGATCTTACTAGCGAGCAAGTTTACTACTTAGAAAGAATTGGAGATCTTATACACAGAGAATCAGATGATAGAGCTGCAGAGTTCATAGTTAGGTATCTAGAAATTAGTATAGATAATTTATTGCATCCCATCAAAGATTCACGTATTATTAATGTAATTCAACCGCTGGCAGATTTTTGGGAGGAACACATAGTTCCTAAAATGGAATCTACTATTATAGGATGTACAAAGGAATATAATTGTGACACATTTGATGGAGCGTAATTAATTTAGCTATTGTTGTGTGGCGCTTTTTATGTCATTCCTGCGAAAGCAGGAATCCAGCACTTTAAAGCTTTTTAAAGATTTTACTTTAAAAAAGTGAAACAATATAATAAAAAAATCTTTGCAATCAAGATTTTTGTAGCCTGGATCCCTGCTTTCGCAGGGATGACATCACTGGCTTTTCGCAAACTATCCGGTACTATAACAAAAAAACCCTAATCACTAAAATTATACCTAATATTTTTTCTAGCAGAGCTTATATCTTTTAAACGTTCACAAACCTTTTCAAAGACTTGTTTAGGCAAGATATTTGAAGCATTAATTTGTAAAAATTTATCGTCTTTTAATTTAATCGAAAAAGAAGGCTCTTGAAATTCCGGCCCATCAATTTCTCTAGCAATTTTTATATAATAACCGATTATATGACTGTTGTAATAATCACTTTTACTAATCATTTTCTTAGCTATTTTATTAATCTGCATGTCAGTTTTAGCAGTATAAGTAACCGTAAGGGCAATACCTAGCATAAGACGCTGTCTATGACTAAAAGGAATATCTGAAGATAATATAAATTCCGAAACAAAATTTGCTCTGAGTGTTTTATCAATATTTTTATTATATTGTGCTAGCATTATAGCGAGTTCAATAATAATAAGAGTCATGGCATCGGAATTAATTAAAAGATATTGTACTGCTTCAATATATTTTTCAATTTTACATATATTTCTATCAAATTTTACTAATCTCTTCACCCTCTCATAAATAATATCTTTTTCTGTTTCATGAGACGGCAACGAGTCAAATCTTACTCCTTCTTTTAAACCGTAATTTGAGATAATAATTTTTTCCGGTGAAAATACCTTAATCATTGCTTTTATTACTAAAACTGCATTATAATTTATGGCTTTCTGCTCGTAATAACTCAGCTTTAATTTATCGATTTGTGATAATTTCTCTAAATATAACTCAAATTCTACACGATTTATTTCAAAATTATGTAAATTTTTAAGGGGATAATTTATAGACTCCATGTATATACGGCTCATTAGACGTAATGCACCGCCAATTAAATATAAATTAGGATAATGTGCAGCTCCAAATTCTTCCTCTAGCATTTTAGTAATCAGTCCGATATCACCAAAATTGCTACTAGCAATAATTTTTGTACCAAGCGGCAATGATTTTAATTTACCGACTTTTTTATTTCCAATCTGTGCAAGCTCAAGACTTCCACCTCCAAGATCGGCTACAATACCGCAAGCATCACTAATACCGGAAATTAAACCGGCAGCAGTTAAATAAGCTTCACGTTCACCTGAGATAATTTCAATATCAATATTGAATCTCTTTTTAATTATAGCTTTGAATTCATCTGCTTTAGGATGCCCCCTAAGTATAGCTGTTGCAACACATCTAATATTAGTAACGGACAGTTTGGTAAAAATATGAATAAGATATTGTAGAGATAAATATGTTTGATGTTTTACGTCTAAATTATCTAAATTAAGTAAATTTGTAAGATAATTTCTAAATTTATAATTAAAAATTTCCGGCGCTCCAAGCTCATCACTTTCATAAACTACAGCTCTTAAAGCATTTGAACCGATATCAATAATAGCTGAACGCATTTTTGGATCTTACTCATTATTTTCCGGAACAGTTATTGTTTCGGTCTCTTCAGAAGACTCATTATTATTTGCCCTAGGGTTAAAAGGTACTTGAGTAGGTACAAAAGTCGGCGGTAATAATCTGCTAGTAAAAAACTTATCTTCGTAATACTTAATTTTACGAGATTTTATAGGCGGAAAGGATTCTATTAAAACAATTTGCTCATCTCTCGGTAACTGTATTACTTCTTGAGGTAAAAGTAAAGCTCTTTGAACCTGAGAAACGTTTTGGGTTCTAGTAGAAATATTAAGATCAAAAAATAAAGGTTTACTAAATGATCTTTGTTCTACCGTCTTATTACCGACAAGCTGCGATATTAAATTTGCCGTTTCATAGTTATTAGCGGCAAAAGTAATACGATATGTTGCATTAGATAAGAAAGAATTCATCCCTGCATCTTCATATGTTCCTTTTAACTGCTGCGTATCTTGAATAATTAAAAATAAACGAACTCTATAACCTCTAAAATAAGCTATACCGGCTTTAAAAGTATCCATCTTCCCAAGCGTCGGGAACTCGTCAAGTAAGAACATTACTCCATACGGCTCTTCCTTTAAATCCGGCATTTTGCGGCTTAAAAATTCTGTCGCCTGCTGATAAAACACCTGCATTAATTTTTGTAAACGCTGTATATTATCGGGTGTTAACCCTACATATACGGTTGTTTTTACTTTTTTAAATTCTTGTATATTGAAATCAGAAGATGCTGTAGCTGAATCAATAAGTGGATTTGCCCATAATTCAAGCGATGAGTTCATTGTAGATATTACGCCGGAACGCTCTTTATCGGCTTTTTGCAAAAATGCAGCAATATTCATATATGCAACAGGATGTATTACACCACCAAGCGTATCGAGTACGACCGCTAGATTATAAACTACATCGTCACTCCTCATAGTACGCACTATTTCACCGAAAGATTTAGTTTTAGTAGGATCGGCTATTAAATATAGAGTTACGCCTAAAAATAAGCTTCGTGCCTCATTATTCCAAAAATCCTTTTCCGGCATTATAAGATTTGAAATTTTTTGAACGTCATCAACCATTTGACCAGGTTTGGTACTAACCCAATCAATCGGATTATAACAATGAGTAACACCATCAGGATTAGAAGGCTCCCATACAAAAACTTTCTGCCCTTGCTTCTCACGCCAACCACTTGTCAACCCGTGATTTTCGAGCTTTATGTCATGCACTACTACCGAATCACTCCAAAATAACAAGTTAGGTATCACAAACCCTACACCTTTACCTGAACCGGTAGGAGCAAATAATAAAGCATGCTGGAACCCGTCTGCAACAAAATATCCACCGGCATCCACACCGATCAGCATACCTTTCTTAGATCTAAGACCTGCAGCCTCTATATCTGACGGATTAGCCCAGCTTGCATCTCCATATACTTTTTCATCTTGTTTGAAAAATTGTAATGATTTTATTCTTTCAAAATTTTTAATGTAAAATATTATAACAATAATAGCCGGACCGAGAAGAGAGGCAAGTAGCTTCAATTTTAAATAATTATAGTCGGCAATTTTTAACTGCCCCCAAACGTTAATAAGCCAGTACGCCCACTTATAAGCAATATTTATAGCATTTATATCTACACCTAAAGCTCCAACCTCATTAGTAAAAATTGCAACAAATGCACCGCTTATCCAAATGGTACAAAAAATAACAACCGGATGAATTATAGCATGACCGAATATATTTCTAGTAACTTTAAGTATCTTATGCCATTCCATGAATTGATATTCCTAGTTTATTATTCCTAGTTTATTCTTATATATTAGTTTTTGCGTGGAGTAATTTTTACGTCATTGCGAGCGACTAAAAGGAGCGTGGCAATCTCAGGATTGTGGCCTGAGATTGCTTCGTCAATTACTTCGTAATGTCCTCGCAATGACGTTTTTAAACCATCCCCTCAACGTTCTTGTTCTTCTTATAATATACTTCCGAAACATATCTTTTCCCGCCGCTACCGCGTTTTAACTGCACAACGATATCTACAACGGTTAAAATATACTTCTTTACTTCTTCAGGCGGCATACCAAGATCTGCTTGCATAACCATAAGCTTTAACTGCTCAATAGCCATAGCGGGACTATCAGCATGCAGTGTTGATATTGAACCGGGGTGACCTGTATTAATAGCACGCAAAAAACTAAAAGCTTCCTTACCTCGAAGCTCACCTACTATAATCCTATCTGGTCTTAAACGCAAACAGGCCTCTATTAAATCTTGAGTAGTAACATTTGCACGCCCTTGTCCTCCTTTGGAAGCCAGTAAATGCACTCTGTTAGGATGGCTTGATAGCACAACCTCACGAGCATCTTCTACAGTAATTAATCTTTCTATTGCAGGTATTTCAGTAAGTGCCGCATTAGTAAAAGTAGTTTTACCGGTTGAAGTACCGCCGCTAATTATGATATTTTTCTTTGAAACAACTGCATGTCTAATAAATTCTTTAATCTTTTTTTCAGCTAAGAAATTATTTAAAATTACTGCATCTTCATCTACTAAACTCTCTGTTGCAGTATCATCAAATGCCCCCATTTTAGCATATTCATCTAAAGTTAGAGTCATACCGCTAGGCTTTCTTATAGCATAAATGATTTGTCCTATCTCACAAGCAGGAGGAAATACTATTTGAATACGGTAGCCATTCGGTAAAGTTGCCGAAAGAAGCGGTTTTTCTTCTGAAATCATCTGTTCGGTAGATTGAGCGACTAAACGCCCTAATGCAAGTAGATGTTCGCTATCCAGCTCCGGTATTTGCTGAGAATATATATCGCCTTTTTTTTCAACCCATACTTCTCCGGGCTTATTAACCATAATTTCGTTAATACCGTCTTCAGCAAATAAATTTTTAAAAGGAAGTAAAAACGTCTCTAAGGCTGCAAATTCTTCATTCATTTCATTACCTTCGATTTTAATAAAACGGCTTTTGGGAATTTATAATCCTTATTAACGTATATTCTAACCGGCGTACCTTGATTAACCGTTGTCGTCGGCTTAAACTGCTGCTGAGTTATCATATTTTGTACAACATTCGTCACACCCGTAAAAGCTTGAGTAGAAGCTTTTTGTGCTTGCGTCGGAGTTGATGCTATAGAGGTAGTAGTAAGCAAACTTGAAGCTGCCGTATTAACTGCCTGTACTAAGGTTTGAAGTCTCTGCTCAGCAGTATTCGCTGAAGAAGCAGTTTGTGCGGTTGTACATGCTTGAGTCATAATAGTATAAGCAGTCGAAGTTTTATCGGTAATAGCAGCAAGTATATTAGTACAAATTGTAACTATCCTAGTATTTGCATCCATAGCGGTATTAGACGCAATAGTTTGAGCAGTATTTAACAATTGTGTTGCCGTAGCACTATTGGTAGCCGCTGCCTGAGAATCTATAGGAGGCGGCACTAACTTATCAAGGACTTTAGCAAGCCCTATATTAAAGCCGGATTGTAATACGGCATTTGCAAATTGTTCTTTATATTTATTATCAACTCTTCCTTGCAATCCCGGTCTACCTAAATTATCAACTGCAGGTGAGTCGAATGCTATAGTATAACCGTTAGTTAAATCGATTCTATCCCATATTATAGAAACTCTACCGTAACTATCTGACGAAGTTGAGGTTGCATATTTACCGAATATTTTTGACCCTTTCGGTATCAATATAACTTTATCTTTCTCAGAAAATACGTCTCTACTAATAATGGCTCTTATTTCACCGCCGAGATCACTATTTATTGCCGTCTCAAGGACTGCATCAATTAATTTACCGCGTCCGAGAACCAAAGACATATCACCGCGATCTTTAAAGGTCGCTTCTGCCGTAATCTGTTCCGGTGTTTTTTTAGGCTCTACACTACCAATTAACACTATAGCTGATTTTCTTTTTGCTTCACGACGTTGCTTCTCTGCATCGCTCTCAACTAACGTTCCTGAAGTCGAAGGCAACGAAATCGGCGGCAATGGAAACGTTTTGTCTTTATTCTCTTCTACAGGAGTAGTAGGAGGTAAGACCGGTGGAACTTTTACTACCGGAGGCGGTGGAGGCGCGGTGGGCGTCTCAAGCTTAGGCGGATCAGGTAACTTTGGAATCTCCGGGATATTATCATCAACCTCCGTAACAGGTTTTACAATATTACTCGGTATCTGAGTCTCCGGTATTTCTTCTTTTTCAGTACCGAAAAAAAGAGTATAAAAAATATATATAAAAATACCACAAATTACGACTACTATCGCAATACTCTTATTAAAGCTAACCGAAACTTTTGATAATTCTCTTTGTACTTCAGGAGAATCTGCTCCTGATAAAGAACCGGTATTATGATTGTTATTTTGCTCTTCAGCCATATCTAAATTATATTAATTAAAGTGTTTTTATTGTCATTGTTGCGTGGATCGGTTTTTCCGTCATTGCGAGGAAATCGCAGAGCAATTGTACGTCCGTAATCTCAGGAGTTTGTATTATTTCATGAGATTGCCATACAACCTACGGCTGCTCGCGATGACGTATCTACGCAGAAATGACATCGATTAAAATCTTACCATGTAATTACTATTTTTCTTAGGATAGTAAAATTTAATTACATATACTAAATCCCTTTCGTTACCCATCATAAGTTCCGTAGAAGCGATATCAAATTCATATATTCTTTTATTAGTTATAATAGTCATATTTGTACGAATATCTTTTTCAAGAGGCTTAATAAATAATCTATTTGCCAAAGGAGTTATTTTCCAAGCATAAGCATCCCCAAGAATTATATTTTGGATTTCTTCGTTTTTAGCAAATTCTATATGAGATTGAAAGCCAAAATGCAAAACTAATAAATAAACTTCATTTGGATTATATATATAAGTTTTTATCCTATTATCTTTAGTTATAGATAAATCATCTACATAATTATTACTACTATTACATGTATCATCTACAAGTGGACATTCTCGTTGTACTGTAAAACCGCTTAATAATATAAAAACTAAAAAATAAAATCTAACTATTGTCATCGTCTACCCTATATCCGTTAACTTGAAACCCTACCGGATTTACATCAAGTTCTGAATCTGTTAATTGCATAGGCACATAAGCATAACTTACTACCGCTATTTTATTATAAACTAATTGGTTTCCTGATGTTTCATTTACGGAAAATCTAACTATATATTTATCTGCTGCAATTTTTGACCATGATTTTATTACTAAAAATGTAGTATTCTCTTCTTTATATTTTAAAGTAGGATCAAAATCTTTATTTCTTATATAGCCAAGATAATTGTAATACACACTGCTTGTTGAAAATAATCTTATTGTCGTACGAGCTATCGTCGCAAAATCAACCGGATTATATGTTTCCCGTGCTGTTATGTATTTCTTTATAAAATACCTTGTAAGAGACTCATCCGCCGTTAACACCGGTGATGAAATAGGTTCTACCACTGAGGCACGTCCGGTATTACTATTAAGCTGAATAACAAAAGGATCAAACTGTTTAGATTTTACTACAAATGCTATTACTAAAGTTGATATAACCATAAAAATGGTTAGTAGTATTATTAATATGATAAGTAAGTTACGTTGAACAAGTAACTTATCAGATCGCTCTTCATACCAATTCTGAGTAATTTTTAAAGGATTAGCCGATTTAATACTTTTTTGCGTTTGTGTATCTCCTGAACCGCTTTGCGAGTTATTACTTGATTTAAAGAAGCCAAATATATTATTCATATCAAAGGTATTTTTATTATTACATTGTTATTGTGTAAAAAAACTATTACTTTTATGCTATATTTACTGAATTAACAGGTCTTCTTATACAAGGATTTACGCTTACACTCGAGCCATCATCTATATCAGCAGAAACGCACGGGCTTTTAATTTCATAAGGAGCTGAAGGGGTACATGACAACAATTGAGCAAGCATAATTAATACTAATAGAAGCTTTAATGATTTTAACATTCTAATTATACATTATTAAATTATCTTGTTACTATTTATAAAATTACCTTACTATACAATAGTTCACAAGCATTTTTTGAAAAAATCTATTTATAAATAGAAAAAAATATTAAAAAGATTGTAAACTATTATACTCTGAAGTAAATAAAGAGTAGTTATACGCAGTTCAGCTTGGGAGTAGAGCGTATACTTAATACGTGGCTACCTGCGGACTTATAAAGACATTGTCGCCAATTTTTCAAGTGGGACGAGTATAACATAATAACTACCATCAATAATTGTTATTGTATAATTTTAATTTATAATTTATTTATTTTAATTTTAAAGTTAAACAATATTTGGTATTGTAGCAAAAATATAAACTTATTTTATAGCTTTAAATAACATTAAATTAACAAATCATAATCATATTATAATTATGATAGAGTTAAAACAGAATAAAATTAGATATTAATCTAGTAATTATGGACCCATTAACCAACGCAATACAAGAATATATAAAATCCGGCGAATATTTTATTGATGCAAGAAAATGGTATAATTTTAAGTATATCTTACCGTTAAGTCATAGAAGTCTTCTGCTTTTAATATGCACGATTTTTACCTTATTATTAACCTTAATTTGTATAAATATCAACATATTGCTACCAATCAACAAAAAAGTAAGTTATTTAATAAAAGATGATGCCGAAAAACAAGCTGCCATTACTAATACTAAACATTCAACATTAGCAAATCCTTATATCTCTGTTGCAAATATTATGCTTCAGAATTATGTAAACCAACGAGAAGAATACAATTACGATATATTAAAAGAACAATTTACCTTTATCAAAAATGCTTCTACGAGTATTGTTTATATGCAATTTGCTAATTTTATGCATATTGATAACCCATTATCACCGGTCATAAGATATCAAAAACTATATAGACGCTCAATTAATATATTATCAATTAACAATATAAACGATAACGAGGCAGTTGTTACTTTTGAATCATTGGCAAAAAATAGTACGGGTACAATTTTAGAAAATATGTTATGGGAAGCAAGAATCGGATTTATAATGGATTCTATCAGTACAAGTACATCACCTGATATGCCGTTCAATTTTACCGTTACTAGTTACAAGCTAAAGTTATTAAGGAATAAAAATCAGAAATAATATGAAGCAACTAATAATATTTTGTACTTTTATAATACTTACATTAGATGTATTTGCTCTTACTATATCACGACCTCTAGGTCGAGACCCACGTCTAAGAGTTATGACTTATAACCCTGACGATGTTTTCAAATTCACAGGATATTACGGCTATCAAGCAAGTATAGAACTAGCCAGAGACGAGGAAATAGTAAGTATTTCTATGGGAGATACTACTTCATGGCAAATAGTACCTGCTGGTCATAGGATTTTTATTAAACCGATGGAACCGGATGCTACTACTAATATGACTTTAATTACTAATAAACGGACTTACTTCTTTGAACTATATGCCGCCGAAACTCTTGATATGCGTGATCCTGAAATGGTCTTTAACGTAAAGTTTCTTTATCCGGATGACGAAAATGACAATATGAGCGGTCATATGCAAACTTTTTCTGCTGCCCTAGCAAGTCCCGACCTAACTCATCCTGAAAAATATAACTTTAATTACTATATTAGCGGCAGCGAAGAAATAGCTCCTATTAAAATTTTTGATGATGGCGAGTTTACTTATCTGCAATTTAGAGATAAAAACGCTGAAATTTCCGGTATTTTTGCTGTAGATGATTCACTTCGAGAATCTTTAGTAAATTATCGCCTTGCTCAAGATAATCCTAATATGGTGATCCTTGAACAGGTTTTTCCTAAGCTCGCTATACGTAAGGGCAAAAAAGTCACATGTGTATTTAATCAGTCTTTCAAAGCGTATTAACTAACGTCTACCAACGTCATTGCGAGCAACTAAAAGGAGCGTGGCAATGACGATGAAACTGATTCACGTAACAATGCTGTTCTTACAATAACAATATAATTATGCATCATTTAATATATTTCTTTGCCTTGATCTTACTAACTAGCGGCTTATTTATAATGCTTACAAGTCGTAATTATATTCATAAAATTATCGGGCTTGGAATCTTTCAAAGTTCGGTGTTAGTATTTTATTTAAGTATCGGAAAAATTAAAACAGGCGGTGTACCTATTTTACAAGAGGGCGTCACTACTTACACTAGCCCTTTGCCTCATGTATTAATGCTAACTGCTATAGTAGTTGGGTTTGCTACTCTTAGCGTAGCTTTAAGTTTAATATATCAAATTTATAAACATTTTGGTACAATATCAGAAAATGAAATTAATTTTGAGAAATGATTCTAGCTAACCATGTCCCTATCATACAAATATTATTCCCTTTATTCGGGGCTTTACTCTCAATAATATCTTTTCGCTTTATTACCTTTGCACGAGTAATTACTACGATTTGCATTTTATCTAGCCTTTTGGTCAGTGTTTATGGATATAGCATTATACAAAATACGGAGCTATCTTATACCATGGGAGGATGGACTTCAAAAATAGGAATAGAATATCGGCTAAATGCACTAAACCAAGCTATTATTATTTATCTTAACTTGGTTTTATTATTCTTTTTAGTTTTTTGTCATAAGATTACTAATCAAACTATCTTAAAATATATAAACAATAATAGAAAATCTTTATTTTACGGGATATTATTATTCGCTCATACGGGCTATTTAGGGATGATTGCTACTCACGATTTTTTTAATCTATATATATTTATAGAGATTTCGGCACTTAGTAGCTATGTCCTGATAGCCTCAGGTAATAATCCAAAATCTTTAATCGGAGCTTTTGATTATTTGATAATAGGTAGTATCGGTGCAACTCTTATTATTATATCTATAGGATTTTTGCTAAGCATTACGGGTAGTTTGAATATGGCAGAAATTGCAGCTTATTTACAAGAACATACTAATTCCCGTATAATCACTATAGCTATCGGTTTTTTCTTAATAGGTGCTATTTTAAAAACCGCTTTTTTCCCTATGCATTTTTGGATGATGAGAGCTTATAATAACACGGCTTCAGTTATTTTAGTATATTTAGCAGGGATTTCTACTATAATAGGAATATATATAATATATAAATTTACTTATATTATTATAGGCTATGAGACAATTAAAACGGCTATTACAAATTTTCTCAAACCTATCGCTTTAGCTACTCTTATTATAGCCCCGTATTTTGCTTACCAAGCAAAAGATTTCAAGAATATTATAATTTATTCATGTTTCACTCAAATAGGTTACGTATTTTTATTATACGTAACCGAAAACGGTATAATAGTTTTACCAAGTTTATTACTTGCGGATAGTATAAATAAAATAGCTCTTTTCTTGATAGATGCTTATAATGAAAGCTATAAAAGAGAGCCTAACAAAGTTTTAATAATAATTGCTATTATTTGCAGCTGTGGCTTACCTATCAGTCCATTATTTTTTATCAAAGTAAATATTCTTGAATTATTATTAACACAAAATCTACTATTAGATTTTATTATAATTTTACTTAGCTCCGTAGGATCGTTATTTTACCATTATAAAATGGTACTATTGTCATTCCCGCGAAAGCGGAAAGCGGGAATCCAGTAATTAAAAAATATAAACACAGTAAGTTTTTAAAACTAAAAGCACGATTTATCTCGCTTTTTCTGGAGTCTACTTTTAGCTAGGCATGACATAGAAAGCCATACAGGTAATGCTCTAACCATACTATCAAAAAAAGTATCACAGCTTATCATGATTACACAATTTACTACTCCGAGTCTTTTGATTATATCAACTTTGCTAGTTGGTGCATTAAATTTAACTAGCCCGTATGCCACTCAAAAAGATAGCTTTATACGTAATTTTTTACTTATTACTATCGCTATTTTTTTCTTCGGTAATATTTTAATTATAGACTGGTTGTTTTTAAAAGGTATTAGAGCAGGATTTGAATTTAATATATTCGGTAATTACTCTATAGGATTCCATCTTGAACCTTTAGGGCTTATTTTCTTAAGCTTAATAGGTTTTTTATGGATTTGTGCTTTACTTTACACTCCTAAATATCTTGCTATTAATAATATAGACTATTCTTCTAGATTCTTATTTTTCTTTAACTTAACTATTCTAATCGGTGTTTTAATTGCTTTATCTAGCAACTTATTCACGATGTTTATTTGCTATGAGCTTTTAACTATTTCTACAGCTTTTTTAATAGGACATACCAAAAATAATATAGTACTTAGCGGGTTATATAAATATCTAAAAATTCTGATGATTTCTGCCACAATATTATTTTTACCGGCAGTGATAATTATTTATACTAAAGCCGGTAACGGAGATTTTGCAAGTGGAAGTTTAGTAGAAAATTATTTTTCCAAAAACCAGTCAATTATTCTATTGTTAATGTTTATTTGCGGTATTGCTAAAACTGCAATTTTTCCGGTGCATTCATGGCTTCCTGCTGCAATGGTTGCACATTACCCCATTAGTAGTTTGCTGCATGCCGTAATAGTGGTTAAAACCGGATTATTTTGTATTTACAAAATCCTATTATATATATTCGGTTTATCGTATTTACAAATGATATTTGCTGAGTTTAACTGGTTAATTTTTATACCGATAGTAAGCATATTTTATAGCTCAATCAAAGCCCTAGACACGGATAATATCAAAAAAATACTCGCCTACTCCACTATGAACCAATTAAGCATTGCATTGCTTAGTGCTTTCATGTTAACACCTAAGGCACT
Source organism: Rickettsia rhipicephali str. 3-7-female6-CWPP (assembly GCF_000284075.1). Taxonomy (GTDB): domain Bacteria; phylum Pseudomonadota; class Alphaproteobacteria; order Rickettsiales; family Rickettsiaceae; genus Rickettsia; species Rickettsia rickettsii. The sequence continues at coordinate 466,954 of NC_017042.1, read as the reverse complement.
TGGAGCCGCAATACTCCATTTAGTTTCACATTCTTTTACAAAAATCTGCTTATTTTATAGTATGGGAAGTATTTACAGTTTAAAGAAAGCTGATCAAGTACAGAATTTACATGGTACATCCAAAGAATTTCCTTTAATTTCTTTTATTATATCTATCTCTTCATTATCATTAATCGGTATACCTATCTTTAGCGGATTTATTAGCAAATTCTCAATATTACTTGCCGCAAGCAAACAGAATCAAATCATTGTTATGATTGTCGTAATAGCTAGTAGTATATTCTCAAGCCTTTACCTGCTCAAAATATTAAGCTCTATTTATAAACCTTCTTTAGTAGAATCTAGCGTAACAAAACCACTCCCCTACTCTATGCAAATTAGTATAATAATGTGCTGCTGTGCCGTAACTCTTTTCTATTTTATTCAAATCTTAATCAGAGAATTTTTAGCTTATATTACATAAACATATTTACATAATTTACACATAATCATATAATATTCATACCTTTGATACTTCAAGACTTGGTACGTCAAATTTCGGGATTCGCCTGTGCTCACGTACTATATTGTACGCTGTGCAGGCGCACTGCTTATTTGACTTCCAACTTTTGAAGTATCAAAGGTATAAATATGGCACAAATTATTAGAGCAACAGAATGTGTACGATCTTTTTCAGATATTATGAATAGAGTTGACTATAAAGGTAAAAGCTTTGACCTTCAAAAAGGTAATCATATCGTAGCAAGGATTACGCCTGCAGAAATCAAGCCTTCTATAGCAGTAAGAGACTTAGAGGAAGCTTTTAAAAATGGTCCACATCTTGATCCTGAAGATGCTGATCAATGCATGAAAAATCTCGAAGGAATAAGACGCAATACTAAACAAGATATTAAAAAATTGGTTGAAAAATGGGATTAATTATTGATACTGCTATAATCATAGCTTTAGAAAGAGGAAAGGTAAGTACTAATAAGCAATGGGCACATTACGGTCAGGCTTATATTAGCCCTATTGTGTTAACTGAACTATTAATAGGAGTAGATAGAGTCAAGAATGAGAATAAACGTATAAAATGTTTAGCTTTTATAGAATACGTAAAAAGTCTGTTTACTATATTACCTTTCGGTATTGAAGAAGTATATACATATGCACGTATTATTCATGATTTATACACGCAACGTATAACAACTATAGGAACTCATGATATGCTTATTGCAGCAACGGCTATTACAGTTTTCCGATATTAACTCTAAATGTAAAAGACTTTAAAAGAATCCAGGGACTAGAGGTTTTAACAGTTTCTTCTAAAGATTAAAATGTTTATTCAAAATACCAAGTGTACATTTCCGCTTACTAATTTTGAGCTTATGTTTGATTTTCACCCACAAAATCAGCTAATAGCTCTAGCATTTCTAATTGTTACTGCTATCTTAAATCTTTATACAATTTCCCAAAATAGAAAATTAGAATGCTTAATAGGTAGTTTATACTGTTTATCCTCTATTATATGCGTATTTGCAGCTGATTTTATTTCCATGATAATCTCGCTTGAATTCATGACGATTTTTGCCTGCATAATTATTTTTTGTGACCAATTAAAGATAAAACCGGCACGTCAATATTTCCTCACTCATTTATTCAGCAGCGGGCTAATCTTAATCGGTATGACTCTTCTAATCCAAACAACCAGTAATACGACTTTTACTTCTTTAACGGAATCAGTAAATAACTTTGAGTTACCAGCAATATTCATACTTACAGGTTGTTTAATTAATGCCTCGGCTATTTTTGTAAACGGCTGGGTGGTTCATTGCTATCCTATAGCTTCAAGTAGCGGTATTGTATATTTAATTAGTTTTACTACTAAAGTTACTTTAATTATCATTTTAAAATTATTTAGCGGTCTTGCGATATTAAAGTTTTTTGGGATATCAATGATCATTTACGGATTAGTATTTTCTCTAATTGAAAAAAAACTTAAACGATTAATATGTTATCTTACCGTATCACAGCTTGGTTTTATATTAACAGCTATTAGCATAAACTCTCCAAATATAGCTTATCTTATTACAAGCTTTATATTCATACATATATTATATAACGGTTTATTTGCTTTATATTTCGCTTATATAGAAGATGAGTATGATATTAAACATTACCAAGATCTTCAGAATACTCAAATTAATTTTATTTTATTTAGCGGATTTGTTATTAGTATATTGATCTATACATCTATACTGCCTATTAGTTCTTCTTATATTAAAGATGAAATAGCTAATATTTTAAACGAGAATAGTGTAATGCTATTTTCCAAGATAGCGACTTGTACCGTATTATTTGGGTTGTTGATGGAGAGTTCTACGTCATTCCCGTCTCTCTTTATGTCATTCCTGCGAAAGCAGGAATCCAGTAAAAACCTTAAAAATAAAAGCTTTATAATATTTCTGGATTCCCGCTTTCGCGGGAATAACATAAGAACTATACCCTACCTCTCTTTCTGCATCATAACTTTATGCATATGTTTATTCTACCCTATTCAAATATCACATACTGCTAACTTTAAGCTAGTTATCCTTGCAATCTCACTGTTACTGGCTTTAATATTTAGAAAAATACCACGCATTTCGACAGAAAACATAAACCTTGACCTATACCAATATATTGAAAAATTTATATATTTCAGTATCGATAAATATAAAGAAACGGCAGACAATAACGAAGATGCGGCAGAATATCTTAATTTTAAGGTTATTTGGGATAATATTTTAAGTAAAATATCTGCTTGGCATAATCAGCAAACTGCTATATTGATTGTATTATTCCTATTAATTAGTTTGATTTTAACACTACAATAATTCGATGTCATTGTTGCATAGATACCAAAATCGTCATTGCGAGAAGAAACTGTAAGTTTCGACGAAGCAATCCAGTAAACAATTCTGATTACAGAATTTTTTTTATTATTTTACTAGATTGCTGCGTCGCCTACCTACGGCTCCGCGCAATGACGACTTTAGGCATAACAACACAAAAAAATAAAAAACATGAAACCACCAATAACAGACAAACAAAATTACAGCTTTGAAGTTCACGAAGCAACAATAAACGATGATTATCACTGGTTGCGTGATCCTAAGTGGCCAAATTTAGAAGACTCTAAAATTTTAGATTATTTAAAAGCTGAGAATCAATATACCGAAAATTTCTTTGCCGATCTGCAAAATGATAAGGAAAAGATTTTTGAAGAATTAAAAGGACGGGTTAAATTAGACGATGAATCGGTTTATGTTAAGAACAAAGATTATTACTATTACCATAGAGTAGAGGAGAATAAAAATTATCCGATATATTGCAGAAAGCATAATAATATGGATTCAGCGGAAGAAGTAATATTAGATGTCAACCTTCTTGCTCCAAATAGCGGTTTCACTGATGTTGCTACAATTGCAATGTCACCTGATCACAATTTAATGGCTTATAGTGTTAATTTTACAGGTAATGAACAATACAATATCAAAATATACAACCTTAAAGAACAAAAATACTTACCTGATGAATTAGGCAATGTACAGCTAAATCTCGATCGCTTCAGACAAGATGAATTTCAGGAAGAGCCTGCGGAACGTACAAATGTACGTGAGCATAGGCGAATGCCGCAAAATTCGCTTGTATCAAGCGATCGAGATTTAGCTGTAGCTCCTACTATAATTTGGCATGAACACTTAAACGGCTTTTTCTATATTACTATTAATGAGAATCAACGCTGGGATAAGGTAATGTTTCACCGTCTAGGTGAAGAGGTCACTCAGGATAAATTAATATTCGAGGTAAAAAACCCTCTTCATTTTATCAGCTGCGAGAAATCAGCAAGTCATGAATATATTTTTATAAATTCAGGCAATCATAATGAAAATGAAATTTACGTAATTTCTATGCAGGATGATAGTTTTACGCCTAAATTAGTACGAGCTGCAGAAAACAAAATATTCTATGAAATAGAATATAATGGCAATTATTTTTATATTAAAACTAATTATAAAGCTAAAAATTTCCATATTATAAAACTGCCAGTAAATAATTTTGAAAATACTAGCTGGGATGATTGGGATGATATTTATATTAAGGAAGAACAAGACAAATATTTAAAAAGCTTTAATGTTACAAATAATTATTTAATCTTAAACTATAGTGACCAAGGTTTACCACTAATTAAAATAAAGCGATTTAAAGATTTACAAGAAAACACAATTCATTTTCCCGACGAAAGTTTCCAAGCAAGTAGTTTTTCTACAAACTTTGAGGAAGACGATATCAGAATAGATTACTCTTCTCTAGCAAGACCCAATACCACTTATAGCTACGATTTTAATAGCGATAAATTAACGATATTAAAGAGCCACGAAATACCTTCAGGCTTTAACCCGGAGGAGTATAAAGTAGAGAGAATATTTGCAGATAATGAAGATGTAAAAGTACCTATAACCTTGTTTTATAAAAAATCTTTATTTAAAAAAGACGGTTCAAATCCTTTATATCTAATGGGTTACGGTGCTTATGGCATCGCTATGCCCGTCAATTTTAGAAATACCGCAGTGACACTTGCCGATCGCGGTTTTATTTACGCAGTTGCTCATATTAGAGGTGGCGATGATCTAGGTCATGAGTGGTATGAAGCTGCTAAGTTTTTAACCAAAAAAAGAACATTTGAAGACTTTATAGCCTGTAGTAGAGCTTTAATTAACGAACAATATACAAGTAACAACAATATAGTAATAATGGGCGGTAGTGCCGGCGGTATGTTAATCGGTTACGTACTCAACGAAAAACCGGAAATCTATAGAGCAGCAATCGCGCATGTACCGTTTGTTGATGTTTTGAGTACCATGCTTGACGAAAGCTTACCGTTAACTCTCTTGGAATATAATGAGTGGGGTAATCCGAAAGAGAAAGAATATTTTGAATATATTAAATCATATTCCCCTTATGATAACGTAAAAGCACAAAACTACCCTGCTCTATTCGTTACTTGCGGTATATCCGACCCACGTGTAGGTTACTGGGAACCTGCTAAATGGGTAGCAAAATTACGAGAACTAAAAATGGACAATAATCCCTTATTATTAAAAACAAATATGGATACGGGACATAAAGGTTCTGCCGGTCGTTTTGATTATCTGAAAGAGATAGCTGACGAATTAGTATTTATTTTCAAGGTGTTTGATGTTGGGGTTTAGTTAGCAGATTTGTTGCTGGAGTCCTGTTATGTCATTCCTGCGAAAGCAGGAATCCAAGAAAAAGCGCAATAAATTGAGCTTTTCAAAAAATCTTTGAAATCAAGATTTTTATATAGTTTTACTTTATATAGTTTTACTTATAAAATTTAAATAAAGCTTTTAAAAAGCTTTAAAGTATTGAATTCCTGCTTTTGCAGGAATGACATACAACACCTCTACTGAATACAAAAACAATGCATAAAAATTATCTAGAACAATTACAAAAATTACCGATTACTTTAATTTTACTAATTAGCTTAATTTGCTGTATTGGTTTCATTGTGCTTTATTCTGCAGCAAATAGCAATTTGCAGCCCTGGGCTTATAAACAAATTATAAATTTTTGTATATTCTTGCCTTTAGCTATTATTATTGCATTAATTGATTTACGCATAATATTTAGGTTATCGTATATCTTTTATTTGTGCGTACTCGCTTTACTAGTAGCCGTGGAGCTTTTCGGCTCAACTGCCATGGGCGGTAAAAGATGGATTGATATCGGTATAGTTAAGCTTCAACCTTCCGAACCGATAAAAATCGCCGTTGTACTAATGCTTGCTAGATGTTTCCATTCACTAACAATTGATGATCTTACAAAATTTCATAAAGTTATTATACCGATTATAGGAGTTTTAATACCGGCTTTTCTAATAATTAGAGAACCGGATTTAGGTACGGGAATGATTGTTTTAATTGTTTCGGCAATTATATTTTTTGCGGCAGGTTTTAGAATAAAATATTTTATAATACTAGGTCTTGCTGCTCTTATTAGCCTACCTATTGCTTGGAATATGATGTATGATTATCAAAAAAAACGGGTAATGGTTTTTTTAGATCCCGAACATGATCCGCTCGGTGCTAGTTATAATATTATTCAGTCTAAAATCGCTATAGGTTCAGGTAGCCTATTTGGACGCGGTTTAAATCAAGGTAGCCAAAGCCATTTGGATTTTCTTCCCGAACATCAAACTGACTTTATCTTTGCTACCTTCGCTGAAGAGTTCGGCTTTATAGGAGGAATGTTCTTACTAATATTATATTTTGCACTTATAACTATTTCTTTATTAATTGCCGCAAATTGCCGAGAGATTTTTAGTAAATTAATGGTAATAGGTATTACTTCAATCTTATTTAGTCACGTATTTATTAATATAGCTATGGTTATGGGCTTGCTTCCCGTAGTAGGCGTACCGCTGCCGTTTATTTCTTACGGCGGAACAATGATCGCATCCATGCTAATCGGCTTTGGTCTTGTGATGAATGCTCAGGTACACGGACATACCGCTTTAAACTAGTGCAATTATACTTACAAAATGGATAACATAAATTAATAATAAGTTGCACTTCACTTTCTGATTTTCGTGTAAAGCAAAATTTCCTATTGACTTTTATATAAAACAGTATAGATTTCTTTACAATTTAATTTTTTATAAAGAATTTATGCTCGGCTATGAGAAAGCACAAACAAACAAGTTTAAATAGAGAACAAAAACAAGCATGAGGTATTGTCTATTGGAACTTTTCTTGAATATTTTGATTTATATTTATATGTACATATGGCAGTGCTTCTCAACGAGCTATTTTTTCCTCAAGCTGATCCTCAGACTGCTCTAATCTATGACGCAGCTGCATTATGTTCAACATATGTATTTAGACCAATAGGAGCATTAATCTTCGGTTGGCTTGGTTATATAATATAGGAAGAAAATCAACTATGAGAATAACTACTTTGCTTATGGCTATAGCTTGTTTTATTATGACAAATCTTCAACTTATGATGAAATAGGAATTGTAGCTACATGGGTTATGATAGCATGCCGTATGATACAAGGCATGTCCTCAATGGGAAAAGTAATAGGAGCAGATGTATATTTAACTGAATTTATTAAACCACCTGTACAATATCCAACTGTAGCAACTTTAGATAGTTTTTGTATATTAGGCGGTTTTGGCGTCTATTTCTAAATATAAATCCTTATCAAAATTTTGAGTTCTATGTAGATCAATTATTTTTATTAACCTATTAACTTGTTTATAACTAGCTTTATCAAATGATCTTACACTTATTATATTAATTAAACTTACAGCAGCTGCATATTTGACATCTTCGTTGTAGTAAGGCTTATTAAGTAGTAGCCCTTTTAAAACACTATATGCTCTTTCTGCTAGATGAGGTATTACTTCCACTATTCCCGCTAAATTCATAATCGCTTCACACCTAATATAATTTATCAATGTTAGAATTTATAATCAATTCTTTTACCCCTATAAATACTTCTATCGCTATATTAGGCTTTCTTTCTATTATCTCGACTAAATTCCAAATAGCTGCATAATTAAAACTTTTATTAGGATCTTCAACTAGTTCTGTCAATGCTTTAAATGCTTCTTTTGCCAAACTAGGTTTTGCCTGTACTATCTCAATCATGCTAGTAGTCACTAAAGATTTATTTTGTAATTTTTGTACTTGTTTTAATAATTCTTCATCTAAATCAGATATAGTATTAATTATTTTAATCAATATTATATTTACACATCTATTTAATTCCCAAATATTTAATAATGATGTTATTGTGTTTACACTTTCGCGTATTACCATCTCGTCTATCGTCTCATCTAATATATGTGCCAATTTTTGTAATACTAGCTTCTTTAATTGCGTATCATCAACTTTTAATAAACCGATTAATCTTTCATAAATTTTTGTTTTATTACCCGACGTATTTTTATTTATTAAGCTTGTGATTATTTCTATAGCTGTTTTAAATGCTTGAAATATAGTTTCTTTGTTTCGTAATTTCTCATTTATTAGCTTAGCAATCTTTTCCGATAAATATCCGCTGTCTATTATATGTTGTTCCCAATCTGTAATATCTTTTAGTACGATCTCATCTATCAACTCTTGTATTTGTTTTAAATACGGTATTCTACTATTAAAATTTCCGTTAATTTTGCTTTGAGCTAATAAATGCATTAAGAGTATAGTCTTTCTTTCAATTCCTAGCTCTAATATTCCATCAACATTACATGTTACAGCTTCCCAAAATATTTCTATTAACTCTTGATTATTGTTTACTTACCATCCCTGCTAGAAACTTCAGAGTCATTAGATATTTCGGATCGTTTCGATGCGCACCTATAAAATTTGCTGCTGTGTATTTTGTGTTGTTATCTGCTAACTGATTTTTTAAATAACATGCAGCTAGATATTCTTGAAATGTTAAATTAATAAATTGAAAATTTTGCCCTTCTCTTCTTAATAGCCCTTGTTCTTATAACTTCGTCTATATCTAATATATCTTTCTTGCTTTCTACTACTTTGTTCTCTACTCACTTCCCTGTTGCAACAAACGACTCATAGGCTATTTGCTCTAAAACACTCATTTTGTTTTTTATGTTTTATTTTTATATTTATTTTGGTTTTTTTCTAGATGCCTATTATTAAGCCAGTTTATTATTTCACTATATAAACGACTTATATTAAAATCTTTATTACTGTTTTTTTTGAAATTTATCCCTTATTGTTTGATCGCTCCAAACCAAACATATTAATTCAGTATTGATAGGAACTTCACATATTGCTTTTATTTGGCTATGAGTATCCAAAAAGATTTTTAATGGTGTTCCAAGCTCTTTATCATACTCAAAATTTTTATGTACATATTGCTGCTCTATTCCCTCACTATCCCAGCCTGTATTGTCTACTTTCCGCTCAAACCTGTTGCTCATTTCTTCTATAACCGCATTAGGCCTAGAATTCATTACGATATTTTTATACTGAAATACCGAATCCATAATATCTCGGTAATCAAGATTACTCTGTGATAAAAACGCTACCTCATCATAACCATCCAGTAGTAATAATATCCTATCTTTATCTTGCATGCTTTTTATATCTTCAAGTTTTATATCTTTAGAATCTAAACAATAATGGACAAAACAACTTAGTATATCATCATCTATATTAGTACCGTAACGTACTGTCCAATTGCTTAACAATTCCTTTAACCTGATTCTAAATACATAATCAAATTTGTCGTGCCACAGTTTTTCTTTTCCCCATTTATAAGATAGATAATACATTAACGTGGTTTTACCTATTCCTGCACTACCGAGTAACAATACTTTACCTATATCAACTTGCATTCTGTTTATTTTCTCAACTATATTTTTTATTTCTGAGGTACTTTTATTAGTTAGATTTCTGCGAAGTATCACAAACTTATTTTCTTCATTTAGTGACTTAACTATATTATCAATTTTTTCTTCTTGAACTTGATAATTTTTATCAAACAACTCCCTTATCTTTTCTTCCGTATCTATGGCTTTAAAAATATTCTCTATTTCTACCGACTTCTTTTCTCCGACAACTTTATCGCGTAATGCTGCTTTAGCTGCTTCATCGTCTTCACTTAGTAATATCTGTAATTTTACATAATATTCCTCTAAAGACTGAGCTTTGATTTTCGTATCTTCTATTAGCTTTGGTAAAGTATCATGAGAGCTATATAAGGTTTTTAGTCTTGTTATTAATGGATTTAGAATTGAATTTTGCATATTCTTAGCTGCTACTATAGGAAACATATCTTTAAAGTTTAATTTGTTTCTCATATTAAACTATTAAAGGAAAATTTAAAGTTTTAATTCTTTTATTAATCTATTGTTTTAGTAAAGCGATCAATTACAAGATTTAAAATAATATTATGCTCTAGAAATGCCTTAGCTCCGGCAAGCACCAAGATAAATCTTTTAGTTGAAAAATAATCTATTTTACTACTTTATCACCTATAAAACCGGTATTTGTAATGGTAACAAAAGTTTCTTCTGAACTAATCGAAGTAACCTGCCATTCTACCAATGTTAGGGTTTTTATACGCATCCCATTCAATAAGTATTTTTTTATTTTTTTCAATTTCCTGCACGTTAATTTGAGCTGAGAAGCCATACATTTCCCATGTCCAAGTGATTTGTTTCTTAACTTCTAGCTTATCGCTACTTTTAGTAAACCAAAATTTTGAGGTAATATTAGGATTTATAAAAGCTTCAAATACTTGATCAATTGGTTTACTTTACGAATAAGCATTGCTGCTTTCACAATTGGTTTTAACTGATTTATATAAACATCCTTATTAATAGTAATTTTTAAAAACTTTTTGTAAATTATTAGAATTCTTTCCAAAGGCTATATTACATCGTAATAAGTATTGTAGCCTATAGTAGTAAAGTTTATTTTATTTTTACCAATCAGACAAAAACATAATTTGGCTATAGGTTGTATAAGGTACGGTAGCAAATCCGGTTGGTAACATTACGACAAATAATAAGACAAGTTTTGCAAGTAGCGTTAATAGTAACGGTATTATTACCTTATCACCCGGCTCGGTAAATATATTTGCTAACAATATAACGGCTAATAGTGTAGTTGCAAGCGGAGCAACTTTAGTATTTACCAACAAACTTGCCTTTAATAGTAATTTAACCGGTAACGGTACTACGATTAATTTAAATGCAGTACTAGTATTATATACCGGTCAAAGCAGTTTTTTAGGTAAGCTAATTGTGGCTACAAACTATGATCAAGCAAAAAATTCCGGTGGTAATGATTACACCCGGTAGTAAAATGGATTTATCTTCACTAGATAAATTAGAGATTCAGTTTAACGGTACTGACGTACATATAGGAGAAATAAATGAAAATACTAAATATTCACTAATATCTTCAGAGGACGGAAATGGCCTAATTCCGTTGTCTGCCGATAAAATTAAATTTTTCATTGACGGTAATGACAAGAGTTTCATTAAATGGTCGATAAATACTTCATCATTAACTTTATCGGTTACTAATATAGCCAATGAAATATTGCAAAAAGAAATAGATGAAGGCAGTTTTACACCGGAGGAGGCATAAGATATTGCAACACTGATCCGTGCATCTGAAGATACTGAGGCGGATACGTTTCAAGACGAGTTTGTTTTTTTACTATTGAGCAACAAAAAGAAACACTAGATCGTGTTACACCAGATATGGTAAGACCGGGAGCGGTAATAACTGCAGTAAATATGCAAGTTGTATCTCATAGTATAGTCGGTAATTTATCTTCTTTAGATTCTCGAATAAATAAAGTTCAGACAAGTCAAAATAAAGTTGCTATTTCTACCGGTGATGAGACAGAAGTAGATTTCGGTACGTGGGCTAGCTAGTCCTTTTGTCGGCAAATAGTACTCAAAAGGCACAAAATAATCTAAGCGGTTATAAATCTAACTCAACCGACGGTACTGTCGGTTTTGATAGTTGAGTAGGCGATGATTTCTTACTTGGCGTTGCTTATACTAGAGCTGATACTAAGGTAAAGCAGAAAAATAATAATGTCTGCGATAAAAGTAAAGTACAGAGCAATATTTACTCTTTATACGACTTATATAATGTACCAAATAAAAATTGGTTTTTTGAAGGTATAGCTTCTTACGGTGATAGTAAAGTTAAGAATTATTCACAGCGTAATATTGCTTTGGGTAGGAATTTGATCAGTTATGAAACGGCAATCGGCAAATATAAATCACGTTCATATACCGGACAGATTTTAGCCGGTTACAGTTATTTAGCTCCGAAAGCGATTAATTTAACACCGACCGTGGGGATTAGATATTCCGATATTAGAGATTCAGGATATACTGAGACCGGTACAACTTTCCAAAATTTAATCGTTAAAGGGAAGAAGTATAATATGATTGAAGGGCTTGCAGGTGTTAGGATGTCAAAAGATATTAACGTAGAAAATATAGTTTTAATCCCTGCAATTTACGGCATTCTAGACTATAACTTTAAAGATAAAACTCCTGCTATCGATGCTAGGGTACAAGGGATGGACAGCCCACTTACGACTAATAGCTTTAAGCCTGCTAAAACTAGCTTTAACTTTGGTGTCGGTGTGACTGCCAAACACCAAATGATGGAATACGGCGTTAATTATGCTGCGAATGTAGCGAGTAAATATTTCGCTTAACAAGGTAGCTTAAAAGTGCAGGTAAATTTCTAGGTTCTTGCGTAAGAGTGCTAATTGATTTGCTTTAAATCAGTGTAATTCTGCGGTCTAGGTGAACAAAATTTTTGTGGATACCGATAGCCCGACTGAATTGCCAAGCCGGAGCAACTAGGTTACCACGGCAGGTGTTGCCTTTGGTTGCAACATCAAAGGCACAACATCCACCTCCCCCTAGTTTTATCAATCCCTCGAAAAGTTACTCTAACTTCCTTAGTAGTCTTATTTACTTACAATAATTTTTATTCTTTCTAATAGTTTATTTTCAGTGTATTTTTACACTAAAATTTAATTCACAAGAAAAATATGCAAAACTACCGACAATATTTAATTTTAAGTCTTATATTAATCTTTATTCAAATTAATCCAGCTTTGGCATTAGAGGATAAGAGAGACTCTTCAGTATATTATCATAATAAAGGTACTAATTTAGCTATTGAGTTAAATCCTAAATTTTCAAAAATATATAATAATAAAGGTCTAACTTTAGGAAAGCTAGGTCAATATAGGTTAGTACTTGACGCTTATAATAAGGCACTTGAACTTGATTCAATAAATTCTGAGATACAAAATAACCAAAAACGCTTATTAAAGCTTATTAAATAAAAAATAATTAAATATTTTGACCTTTCATAGTCACGAGCCTATTGTTACTAAAGAATTATAGAACAAATAGAAAAAGTTTTTGCATCAATGTATATTGAGCCTGATTTATTGAGCAAAATAATTAAAAGTGTTAAAGAATCGGCAAAATATGAAAAAGATTATTATAACACAAGAATAACAGAATTAAATAAAGAGCTTATCAGTGAAAAAATAGCCTTGATAAGCTTAGAAGTAAACTTTTAGAAGGTATATTTACAAATGAAGAGTACGAAGGAAGATAAATATAAATTAACAACACGTCATGATAAAGTAATGTTAGAGATAGCAGAGCATAATAAAGGTAATGATTGTTTTACGGTAAATTGAGTTGCCAATGCACATCAATATTTTGTTTTGTCAAATGCTGAGGGAACAAGACGCCTAATAAAAACTGTGTTTTCGACAATTAAATTAACAGGCAAAAAGCTTGACTTTATACTGCATTCGCCGTTTGATTCATTAGTAAATTTGTCAAAAATCGAGGAATGGCTCCCCGGGCCGGACTCGAACCAGCGACTAAACGGTTAACAGCCGTTTGCTCTACCACTGAGCTACCGAGGAACATTAGAAGCATCTGGAAGATTCAGATACTTCCTTATAACAAATCTTTATTATAACGTCTAGCGTTTTCTTTATATAAAATAAAAAAGTTTTATTCATCACCTATTTTTAAAGCTGCAATAAACGCAGATTGCGGAATTTCGATATTACCGTACTGTCTCATTCTCTTTTTACCTGCTTTTTGTTTCTCAAGTAATTTACGTTTACGACTTATATCACCGCCGTAACATTTAGATAAAACATCTTTACGTAGGGCTTTAATAGTCTCACGAGCGATAATACGGCTACCTATGGTTGCTTGAATTGCTATATCAATCTGCTGTCTCGGTATTAAATCCTTTAACCTTACGCATAATGCCCTCCCCCTTTGCTCGGCACGTGAGCGGTGTACGATTGTGGATAGTGCATCAACCGCCTCTGCGTTAACCAAAATCCCAAGCTTAACAAGTTCGGAAGGTTCATAAACATCCATTTGCCATTCAAAACTTGCATAACCTTTAGAACAGCTTTTTAAACGATCGTAGAAATCGTAAACTATCTCATTTAGCGGTAATTTATAAATTATTTTAGCCCTATTTGCTATATAGCTATGATCGAGCTGCCCCCCTCTCTTTTCCGTACAAAGCGATAGTACCGCACCTAAAAACTCATCAGGTACCATTATAGTTGCCTTAATCCAAGGCTCTTCCATTGATTCGATTTTTTGTAAATCAGGCAAATCTGCCGGGTTATGTATCTCTAAGCTCTCACCGTCCCGCATATGAATTTTATACACCACGCTTGGAGCGGTAGTGATTAAATCTAAATCGAATTCCCTACTTAAACGTTCTTGGATTATCTCTAAATGTAACAGCCCTAAAAAGCCGCATCTAAAACCTACTCCGAGTGCCGAAGAGCTTTCCATTTCATACTCAAAACTAGCATCATTAAGACGTAATTTAGCTAGTGAATCCTTTAGATGCTCAAATTCCGAGCTATCCGTTGGATAAAGACCACAAAACACTACGGGTAAGTTTGGTTTAAAACCCGGTAGAACTTGCTCACAAGGCTTTTTTTCATCAGTGATAGTATCCCCAACTTTACAATCCGCTACTTGCTTTATAGCCGCAGTAAAGAAGCCGATTTCGCCTGCATGCAGAACATCAGAAATATGTTTTTTCGGAGTAAAATAGCCAACATTCTCAACGGTATAAACCGAGTTAGTAGCCATCATTTTAATACGCATATTCTTACGTAAGTAGCCATCAATAACACGTACTAAAATAACCACGCCAAGATATGGATCATACCAACTATCAACAAGCAAAGCTTTCAAAATATCAGAACTACTTTCTTTTGGCGGAGGTAATTTATTTACTATAGCCTCTAAAACTAAATCAATCCCTATACCGCTTTTAGCAGAGATTAGCACAGCCTCACTTGCATCGATTCCGATTATATCCTCTATTTGCTGCTTAACCTGTTCAGGTTCTGACGCCGGTAGGTCAAGCTTGTTAAGCACCAGTACAATCTCATGATCATTCTCGATTGCTTGGTAAACATTGGCAAGCGTTTGTGCTTCTACTCCTTGCGTACTATCAACCACCAATAACGAACCTTCACAAGCAGCAAGTGACCTACTAACTTCATAAGCAAAATCGACATGCCCGGGAGTGTCCATTAGATTCAAATAGTAGGTGTTACCGTCTTTAGCTTTATATACAAGCCGCACGGTTTGTGCCTTAATAGTTATACCTCTCTCTTTTTCAATATCCATCGAATCTAGCACTTGCTGGCTCATTTCCCTAGCCTGCAAGCCGCCGCAATGTTCAATTAACCTATCGGCTAACGTAGATTTACCGTGATCAATATGGGCGATTATTGAGAAGTTCCTTATATATTTTTGATTATTCATAATTATTGTGATATAATTTGCATTTGTTTATTGTCTGTTATCCCACGATCAAGTTGCAGGATGACAATAAACCACGATAATATATAACAAAATCGAAATTTATAACAGGAAAAAATAATGCGAGCTGAAATAGAAAATTATGTAAAAAAAATTGAGCAGTCTTTAGAACTACTTTGGAGGTCACTTTGACGTTGAAGCATCAACTGCAAGACTGAACACGTTAGAAGAGTTAACAGCCGATCCTAGTTTATGGAATGATCAGGCTAATGCTCAAAAATTACTGCGAGAAAAAAGTAATCTAGAAGAAAAACTAAACGCTTTTAATAAACTCAAATCCAATTTAAAAGATGCTTTAGAACTTGAAGAAATGGCTGAAGCCGAAAACGATTTAGAAACACTTTCACAAATTGAACAGGACTTAAAAAATTTAAGCATCATTGCTGCCAAATTTGAAACGGAATGTTTGTTTTCAGGTGAAGCAGACGGTAATAATTGCTTTTTAGAGATTAATGCTGGAGCCGGGGGAACTGAAAGCCATGACTGGGCGTCTATTATGATGCGTATGTATCTGCGTTTTGCCGAAAGACTCGGCTTTAAAACCGAAATAATCAATATGATTAACGGCGAAGAGGCAGGCATTAAATCATGCACGATTAGGATAATAGGAAAGCGTGCTTACGGCTGGTTTAAGACCGAAGCTGGCGTTCACAGATTAGTGCGTATTTCTCCGTTTAATGCAGCCGGTAAAAGAATGACTAGCTTTGCAAGTAGCTGGGTATATCCCGAAATTGATGATAATATAGCAATTACTATTGAGGATAAAGATTTAAGAATCGATACTTTTAGAGCATCGGGAGCCGGCGGGCAACACGTTAATACTACCGATTCAGCTGTACGTATCACTCATATACCGACCGGTACGGTAACACAATGCCAAAGCGATAGATCGCAGCATAAAAATAAAGCTCAAGCTATGAAAATGCTTCAAGCCAAACTCTATGAGCTTGAAATGCAAAAACGTACCGATAGCGTTAACGAGCAGAATGCCGCTAAAACCGATAATAGCTGGGGACATCAAATTAGATCATATGTTTTGCAACCTTATCAAATGGTAAAAGATTTACGTACCGATTATGAAACTTCCGATACTAAAGGAGTGCTTGACGGTGACCTTAAAGAATTTGTTTCCGCAAACCTTGCTATGAATGCGGGTGGTAAGAAGTAGTGAAAATCAATGAGCAATACTTTAAGTAATGAATCATATACTGATTTAATTAAAAATTTAAAACAAGAAATTAGCAAAGCTCGTATTAGAGCCCATTTAGCAGTGAATAAAGAACTGATAGTTCTTTATTGGAAGAATATAGGACAATTAATTTTAGAACGTCAGAATAAAGAACAATGGGGATCAAAAGTTATTCAAAATAGTTCTGATGATTTGCGTAAAGAATTTCCTGAAATGAAAGGATTATCATATCAAAACCTTTCTTATATGCGTCAGTTTTTTGCAGAATATAATAATGACCAAATTCTCCAACAGACGGTTGGAGAAATCCCATGGAGTCATAATATATTTTTTATATTATTTTTTCAAAACTAAAAAATATAAATCAAAGAATTTGGTATACACAACAAACCATCGAAAATGGTTGGTCAAGAAATGTATTATCTTTGCAAATTAAAAGTAATTTACATGAAAGGTCAGCGGAAGGTATAAATAACTTTTCCAATACTTTACCTGAGCTACACTCTGATTTAGCAAGGTCGATTATAAAAGACCCGTATAACTTAGAATTTTTAGATATTCAAGGTAAAATAATAGAACGAGATTTAGAAAATAAATTGATAGATAATATTAAAAACTTTTTATTAGAGTTAGGACAAGGTTTTGCATTTGTTGGCAATCAGTATCATATAGAACTTGAGGGAGAAGATTATTATTTGGATTTAGTTTTTTTTATCACATAAAACTCAAATGCTATGTTGTTATTGAATTAAAAACCGGCAAGTTTAAGCCGGAATATGCCGGTAAACTAAATTTTTATCTTAATTTAATGGATCGCACAATTAAAGATAATTTGGATAATCCTACAATTGGGTTAATTTTGTGCGAAGAAAAATAAGGTATTACTGTAGAATACGCTATAGAAGACATCCAAAAACCAATAGGAGTACCACAATTTAAGCTTACAGCAACATTACCTAAAAAGGTTAAAAAATTCCTGCCTACCCCTCAAGATCTAGCAAAGCTAAAAAGCGCATAAATTACTAAAAGTTATTTTTCTTGATATCATGGTCAAGCTTTGGCATGACCTTTTCATATTTCAACCTTATTATTTTTATCGCAACATGAAAAACTATAAAAACTTTACTACTGCTATTTCTATATTTATTATAGCTATAGCTTCGGTTCTAGGATTTCAGAGTTATCAAAAATTTACTCAAGATAAACATTTTGAGCAGGTAATAAGCGATCTAAATAATCTAGAGTTTGATCCTGCTAATGAACAAATCCGCAAGAATTTTATCTCAGAAATACAAAATATTTATGTAACCGAAAATCCTGAGATAGATAAGAATATAAAATATGTATGGGTTTTATCCGCAAGACATTCTTATACCAAAATACCTATCAATTCCGATACTCAAAATATAAGGGCTGCAGATAAAGAGGACGGATATAATAGGATGAGGCTTGGCATAGAGATTGCAAGAGAAGTAGCCGCTAAAAAACTTGATAAGCAAATATCTCTTCAAACCTTAAGAATGGAATACTTACTATCATTCTACCTCGTATTGAGATTAAAGAACAAGAAGCGCTTGATAAAAATATTATTACCGATTATCCAAAAGAAAATTTTTATATTTTTACGCTGCCGGAAAACCAAACCAATACCGGCGGACAATTTAAAACTTTATATAAAGAGTATGAGAACGGTAATATTGACTTAAGTAACGCCGAAATTGCTATTGTTACTCATGTTCGTGTTAATCGATATTGTTAGTCGATCGAAAATTTGAAACCATGGGAGTAGATAATGAACTAAAGCAGGAGCTAATAAAATTACCTAACTATATAGAGAAATAGTGGTTTTATTTCAGAAAAATTAAATGCTAATATTTAGCAATGCTTGATTAATCAATTACTATCTCTCTTGCTTCTTGTTCTTTAATCTCAATACGAGGTAGAATGATAGTAAGTATTCCATTCTTAAGGTTTGAAGAGATATTTGCCTGATCTACATCTTCATATAATGATATTACATAATTAAAATTTTTATTCATATAATTATCTGAATCATCAGCTTTATTTTTTTCTTCTATATTCCCTGTAATAAATAATTTATTACCGTTTACTTTAACCTTAATTTGACTTTTATCAAAGCCAGGTACTTCCATAACAATAATATACTGCTTATCTTTAGTAATAAAATTGCTTTTTATGCTATTAGATTCATAAAGCGGCAATCTATTTTTAAATAAATTATCAATATTTGTAATTTGATTATCTATTAAATCTGCTACCTGACGCAGTGGCGTTGCATTACCGGAATCATAATTCTTATTAGCTATTGCAATATTACTAGATAAAATCATAGCTGCTATAGACGGAATATATAATCTTACGCTCTTTAACATAAAACCACCATTAATTTTGTTAGTTATATATTTAAATATATAAAATTATCTATTTAAATTCAAGTCTTACATTTCCATAATTTGCTGAAAGTACACTGCCCAAAATAGAAACTAATAATCTCCGCAAAAATAGTTTGATCTTCTATGCTCCATAATATATCTAGATATTCAACTAGCAGAGCAGAACTTTTTAACGATTTATATTGAACATCTTTAACTCCTCCATACATTGCAAAAAAGCTATAGGAAAGCACGGATCTTACCGAACCATTAAAGCATCAACCCAACTAACACCTGATTTATAAGTGGAGTAAAGAGAATATTGCTCTGCCATTTCTTGTGATATGGTAAGCTCTGTAAAAGTTTTAGACTGATTAAGTTTGTTATTAGCAATTTTACGGTCTAAAATATTTATCTCGTGTTTTTTGTCGTTAATATCTTTATATATTTTCAAAATTTCAGGAATTATTGAACTAATAAATCCTGTTATAAGTAATCATAAATACCTATCTATATAAATTTTAGGATAAGTATAGCAAAGATAAGTCATTATACTAAGAAAGAGGCAAAAAGGGGCAGCATGGACTGATTATTTATGTCATTTCTACGAAAGCAGGAATCCAGTTTTTTAATCTAATTATATACTAAACTAAATTTTTATATAGTTTGCTGTGTTTTTTTATCATTTTTTACTGGATTCCTGCTTTCGTAGAAATGACATCGAACATGTTTAATGATCCATGCAACAACACCAATAATAGGAAAACTGATCCACTCAACAATTACTTTAAATTAGACCAAATGCGGTTTTTTGCAATATAGAAAAAGATAGTAAATACCACTAAAAACATCATAACTTTAAGACCCATAGATTTACGATGTTCCATTTCCGGCTCAGCTGCCCATTGCAGAAATACCGTAATGTCTTGCGACATCTGCTCTACACTTGTGTTAGTACCGTCCATATAGGTTACCTGACCATCTGTAAGCGGCGGCGGCATTGCTATTTGCTCGCCAGGGAAATAGGGATTATAATGAGTTCCCTGCATCAGCTTAAAATCTGCCGGCGGTTCGGTATAGCCGGTAAGTAGCGAATATATATAATTAGCTCCGTCATGACGTGCTTTTATTATCAACGATAAATCAGGAGGATGGGCACCGTTATTAGCTGCTCTTGCTGCTTGCTCATTAGGGTAAGGAGGTACAAAACGATCAGAGGGAAGAGCGGGGCGGTCAAACATCTCACCGTCATCATTAGGTCCGTCTTTTATCGTATAGCCTTTGGCAATCTCTTTTATCTCGTCATCCGAAAAGCCGATATCTTTAAGATTACGGTAATATAAATTGTTTAAACCGTGGCAGACACTACAAACTTCTTTATAGACCTGAAAACCTCTTTGTGCTGCTTCACGATTAACTGTACCAAATACACCGTCAAACGACCATTTCATCTTTTTTGGATGTAATACTTCTTCGTTGGCTAAACTTAAGCACGAAGTTATTAGTATGATGATAGAGATAAATAGTTTAGTTTTCATAAATTTTTTTGAGTCGTCATTGCAAGGAAAAATTGAAAATTTTGACGAAGCAATCTCAGGAGTTTATTATTATTTTATAAGATTGTCGTGTTGAGATTTGGTCTTTCCTTGCAATGATGTTTTTATTACAGTATAATTTCATTATACAAATCATCCCAATTTATATTTGTTTGTTCTATTAAACCGGCTTTAATTTGTTTTGCTCTATTTATTGCTGAATTCATAGTTTGATGAATCTCATAAAATACTAAAATTTTGCAATTATACTTTTTGCTAAACCCCTTAATTGTATCATTTTTGTGTTGATATATTCTTTTTATTAAATTAGAAGTAACACCAGTATAGAGTATACCATTTTTCTTGTTAGTTACTATAATATATACTATTGGTTACTTCATAAATTTGTATAATACAAAAAACGTCATTGCGAGCAGCCATAGGCTGCACGGCAATCTCATGAAATAATAACAAACTCCTGAGATTGCTTCGCAATGACTTAACTCTTACAACTCCTCCGGCAATGGCAGCGGTTTTTCATATTTACCTATCAGCGGCAGAACTACTAAGAAATGAAAAAAGTAATAATAAGCAGCAAAACGGCTAATGGTAATATACGGCTCTTCTACCGGCTGCCCGCCTAAATAACCAAGCAATAAACAATCTGCCATAAATATCCAAAAAGCAATGCGGTATATCGGTCTATAATTGCTACTTCTAACTTTTGAAGTATCAAGCCAAGGTAGTAAGAATAACACAAATATACTTCCGAACATTAATAGCACCCCACCAAGCTTAGACGGCACGGCTCTAAGTATTGCATAAAACGGCAGAAAATACCATTCAGGGACAATGTGGGCAGGCGTAACTAACGGATTTGCTGGAATGTAATTATCGGGATGTCCTAAATAATTAGGTTCGTAAAAAATAAAATAGGCAAATATTATGAAATAAACTCCGAAACCGACAAAATCCTTTACGGTATAATAAGGATGGAACGGAATAGTATCTTTAGGGCTTTTAACATCTATCCCTTTTGGGTTATTTGAACCATGCTTATGCAAGGCCACTAAATGCAGCATCACTAAAGCAACAATAATAAACGGCAATAAATAATGCAGTGAGAAGAACCTATTTAATGTCGGGTTATCAACAGAAAAACCACCCCATAACCACGTAACTATGAACTCCCCTATGAACGGAATAGCGGAAAATAAATTAGTAATAACCGTTGCTCCCCAGTAACTCATCTGCCCCCAAGGAAGCACGTAACCCATGAAAGCCGTAGCCATCATGGTTAGAAAAATGATGATACCGATATGCCAAAGCAGTTCTCTAGGTGCCTTATAAGAGCCGTAATACAAACCTCTTGCTATGTGTAAGTATACGGCGGCAAAAAACATCGATGCACCTACCGCATGAGTATAACGCAGTAACCAACCGTAATTCACGTTACGCATGATTCGCTCAACACTATCGAAAGCATGATCAACATGCGGAGTATAGTGCATAGCAAGTATGACGCCGGTGATTATCTGAATCACTAACGCAATACCGGTAATAGAGCCTAAATTCCACAAATAGCTAAGATTTTTCGGAGTTTGATAATGACTAAAATGCTTTAGGAACGCAAAAATAGGAAGACGATAATCTATCCATTCTATAATAGCATTAGGCTTTTTAGGGGTAATATCTTCATTCATAAATAAATTACCCGATTCTAATTTTTTTGTCGCTAATAAAAGTGTAAGGCGGCACAGCTAAATTTAAAGGAGCAGGACCTCTTCTAACTCTACCTGAAGAATCATATTGTGACCCATGGCACGGACAGAACCATCCATCATATTCACCTTGATTAGCAAGCGGCACACAACCTAAATGCGTGCAGATCCCGATCGTCACCAGCCAATTATCATGCCCTGCTTTCACACGTGCTGCATCTGCTTCAGGATCAATCAGCTCTGACATTTTAACGGCTCTTGCTTCAGCTATTTTGTCAGGCGTACGGTTAGTGATAAAAATCGGTTTACCTTGCCATTTAACCGTAACTGTTTGACCTACCGCAATATTTGATAAATCAACCTCAATTGATGATAAAGCTAGCACGTCTGCAGAAGGGTTTAAAGAATCAACGAGAGGCCAAAGAGTACATGCTGCCCCAACTGCTGCAACACTACTAGCCGTTAGAACCATAAAATCACGACGTGTTGTTTGTTTGTTTTTATTATCTTCAGTATCCGACATATAATATTAAAATGACATAAATTAACGATTATTATTACTACCGCTTGGGGTATTATTAAGATTATTTGGATTTGCTAGTTCTTCATAAGGATTTATTATAGGACGTTCAGCGTCTGCAGCACTATCTGTTTGTTTTGGCGTAAGCTTATTTATTTCATCTTCTAACACTTTTGCTCCTGTCCCTTTTTCATGCTTATATTCGCCAGGATCACTTAAGCAATTCCAAAAACTAACTAAATGATTCCAATTAGGACCGAGTTTTGTAGTACAATTTTGAGCAACTGCTTTAGTTGTATCTAATATCTCGACTGTAGTTTCAGTAAAATAATCTATAAACCCAATTTTTTTTAAGCCCAATACTGTATAATATACAGTAATTAAGGAAGCAACCGCTATAATTAAATACCATTTAGTGATAATAGACCACAGAAAAAATCCCATAGGATTTGCTGCCATTAACCTTCGTAAAGCCTGCCACATATACATATATTTTACTCAAAAAAAATTTATTAATAATATTCATTTTATTTTATATCACTACATTAGTAAAAATAAAGCAAAATCACGTAATATTATAAATATTTTTAATTAAACAGGAACTCAAGAAGAGTGCAATCGGTAAAAATACTAAATTAATTCCTATCATAATAAAAATTAATTGTAAGTTATTATCTTGTAATATTAAACCTGTCATTATAATATTCGGAATTAATAACGGCATGATAAATGTACCGACAAAGTTAGCATTCTTCTTAAAATAACATTGCACGCTACCGGATAACACTACTAAACTACTTGATAACACTAATATCATCCATACACTAATAAAGAAAAATATTATCTCAAGCAAAGTTTGATCAAAAAAAACATAAATAATGGGTAAAACAAAAACCAGCCCTATCGTACTACTGATAAATATAGCACAAAATTTAGCCAATATAATTTCTTCATGACTAACAATTGATAATAATAACTCTAAGCTTCCGTCTTCCAAATCAGATTTAAATATAACCGAAGAAAAACCGATTAATGAAATTAATAAACAAATTACCGAAAAAATTAAACCGAATTTGTTAATATCCCTTTCACTGTTAATTAAAACAGCACTAATTATGCAAAATAAAAAAAATATAACTAGATATTTAATTATATTATTAATGCGATTCTGCACTATAAATTCACGCTTAATTAGTACCAGTAGACTATTCATAATTATTAAATACGTTGTAAATTAAGTACATAATAGCTGCAACAGTTAAACCTATACCAATTTCAACAATAACTATCGCAATATGCTGAGCAAGTAGCTTATCATTGATAAAATTTGTTAGTGAATAATAATTTAAATAATTATCGTTAAAAAAGAGTGATATTGTTCCTACAATTGCATATATTGCTACCCCTAAAACCGCAATACAAACTAGCACGTTAGAAGGAAAATATCGGCTTAATTTTCGATTACCGTAAACTAAATCATAAGCAATAAGGCTAGATGCAAATATAACACCTGCTTGAAACCCACCACCCGGCGAAGACTCACCGTTAAGCTGAATATATATACTATATAAAATTATATAAGGTATTATAAAACTAGTAATATATTTTATTATTGGATTTGTCATCCCGTGGCTTGACCACGGGATCTTGTATCGCCTGCTGTGTCCTGAGATCCCGCGATCAAGTCGCGGTATGACATCATCAGACTTTCTGGAAAATATCAACAGCACGGCAATTCCTGCAATTAAAATTACGCTAGTTTCACCTAAAGTATCATATCCACGATAACTTGCAAGAATAGCAGCAACAAAAGAAGGTACACCTATATCTCTAGAGGTATTTTCGATATAATATTTACTTGAATGCATATGAATAGGAGCATTATCATCACCGTAATTCGGTAATTCTAGCCCCATATAAGCAAGAGTTACTACAAACAATAAACATATTAAACTTGCTGGAATAATATTAGTTCTCTCAATATTCTTTAAATCCGAAGGTAATTTACGCAACAAATTCAAATATACGCATGTTGATAAACAAGCTCCCAGTGCTGCCTCAGTCATTGCGACATCAGGAGCATCCATAATAAGATAGGATACACCAATTAATAAGCTAAATACAGAAGCAGCAATCACTGCATTTAGTAAATCTTTAGCAAAAACTATTTTTATCGAGATTAAGATCAATAAAAAAACAATTAAGTTAAGTAGGTAATTGCCGAGATCAAAATTTAAAGCTGTCTTTACTATCATATGGTTGTTAAAATTTAACGTCATTGCAAGGAGAAACGTAATTTCGACGTGGCAATCTTATCAAGCATCCTGAGATTGCTTCGTCAATTACTTCGTAATTTTCCTCACAATGACGGTACTATAAGCTCTAATTTTCGTAAATAAAGATGCTTTACCAAGTGCATGAGTTGCTACCGGATTTAGTATAAAAATCAATAAAGCCGCTAAAATTAATTTAACAGAGTTCACCATATCTGCTTCAATGCACGCAAAACCTATTAAGCAAATAGGCACGCCGAAACTCTCAATAACACTTGCTGCATGTAATTTAGTATAAAAATCAGGAAATCTAAAAAAACCGATTATTCCTGAAAATATAGCAAATAATCCAATAATTACTAATAAAATTCCTATATAGTACAGTGTCATTGTGTTTATCCTTTTTTCATCATTGCGAGAAAATTATGAAATAATTAACGAGGTAATCTCATGCAAAAGTCCTGAGATTGCCGCACGAACTAAAGTTCACTCGCAATAACGTTTTTACTCACCTTGAGCCAAGCTATAACCTGCAACCCCGTCAAATTCAAACAGATTCTCTACTTTGATAAAATCGATATTTGCTGTGCTTAAAGCTTCAAGCAATCTTGTGATATCTAAATGCTTTATTTCTGTGCCGTCTTTATTCATAAAACGACAACACCAATGATCGGAAACAGTTTCAAACCTTGTATCACGAGGCCACAGCTTTAATCCTTTTGACGAGATTGTTTTTAACTCAAAATTACCAAGATCAAGTTTATTAATTTTATCTGCTATATCGTGAGCGGAAGATACATTCATATTCACAAATATATCCGTACCGACCAATTGTTTAACTTCTTTAGTATCAATTTTATAATCTATATTGCTTTCTTGCTTCTCAGCAATTAAGGGATAAGCTGCTTTAGGTAGCTTTGTCGGTAACTGTCCTAATCTTTTCGTTACTTCTTCGGCAAATTCTTTTGTACCGACTTTTTTACTAGAACTCTGCTCATTATATATATCGGCTGTATGAACGCCATCCTCTATAGTTTTTTTCCAAGCATTTTCGATTAATGTAGCGATATCACCCTGCCCTATATGTACTAGCATCATTATTGCAGCATTTAAAAGCCCTGACGGATTTGCAATATCTTTACCGGCAATATCGGGAGCACTTCCATGTACCGCTTCAAACATCGCATAATGCTGCCCAATATTTGCAGAACCTGCAAGACCTACCGAGCCTGAAATTTCAGCAGCTACGTCAGATATGATATCACCGTATAAATTAGAAGTTACGATAACGTCAAATATTTCCGGTTTGGTAGCAAGCCTTGCCGTCCCGATATCGATAATATAATGCGCGTTATTAATTTGCGGGTATTCTTTTGCAATCTCATTAAATACTTTATGCAAAACCCCATCGGAAAATTTCATAATATTATCTTTGCTTAAACACGTGACTTTTTTACGGTTATTTTTTACTGCATATTCAAAAGCATATCTAATAATCTTCTCACATCCTGTATGACTTATCAACTTCATTGACTCATACATATTATGCGTTTGGCGGTATTCTATACCTGCGTATAAATCTTCCTCATTCTCACGTATAATAGTTAGGTTTAAATTTGGATATAATGTTCTAGTAAAAGGATGAAACGAAACGGAAGGACGAATATTAGCAAAAAGCTGTAATGTTTTACGAATCGTGACATTTAAACTTTTATATCCTCCACCTTGCGGAGTAGTAATCGGGGCTTTAAGTATAATACCGGTGCGTTGTATTGATTCCCAACTTTCCTCGCTTATGCCTGAAGTATAATGCTTCTTGTAAAGCTTTGCACCTACTTCAATGGTTTCTAAACGAATACGAGCCTCGGCTTTACGTAATATATAAAGCACTGCCTCCATTATTTCAGGACCTATACCGTCCCCGTATGCAATTGTAATCGGTGTAAATTCTGCCATATTAAATACTCTCTTGTTTATGTCATTCCCGCGTAGGCGGGAATGACACACAAAAATCCATACAACACTATCAATAGTTTATTGTTACTTCTTTTAATCTCTCATTCAACATAAAAGTCACTTCGGAAGTTATATTCAAATTATTTTTAGCATATAAGACTTGAGCACTTGGAATTACCAAATTAAGGTTATATTTCTCGGCAAGTTCACTAATTATTGTAATAGTTGTTTCATGGACTCTACTCATAGCCTCAGCGTGGGCTTGTTCAAGCTTTGTTTTCTTAATCTGAATTTCTTTTCTAACGTGGCTAACTTTTGCATTAAATTCGTTTACTTTATGCTCAAATTCGGTTTCACTTAAATGAGAACGCTCATTTAGCAGCTTCTCTTCCAGCGGTTTAAATTCTGCTTCTTTTGCAGCAATATCCTCTTGAATTTTATGATTAAGCTTTTCGATTTTTTTACGCAAATCTTTTATAGCGATCGAACCTTCCAATATAGATTGTACATCAGCAACAGCTACTCTAACTTTAAAATTATCTTCTTTAATTGGCACATTTTGTGCCTCCGTAATCGTTGAGAAATTTATTATGAAGATGCATAAACATAATATTCGGTATATCATCCTTGATCCTTTTAGATTAAACGGTGTCGACTAGGATTGTCATCCCGTGATCCTGAGATCCCGCGATCAAGTCGCGGGATGACCATTCAAGATGACTGGATTCCCGCCTACGCGGGAATGACACTGGAGCAACACCCTTATTAATCTAAGAATAAATAACATCAAGCAATTTGTCTATAATTAAAAACTTAACCTTTACCTAATATTGGCACATTCCTACCTCCCCATGGTGTATATTCGCCATCCGAATAATAAGGACTAGAAATAGGTTCAAACGAAATAGCTTTTATTGCTTCAGGACTTAAATAAGTACTCTCTTTATCACTACGCAAAGGTTTTCAGTAGCCAGTTCTTCTAGCTCAACATAAATTTCATGCTGTTCATTAAATTCATATAAAAAATTAAAAGCTTTATGAATATGCTCTGTTCCTT
The DNA here is from genome assembly GCF_000284075.1 of Rickettsia rhipicephali str. 3-7-female6-CWPP. Lineage (GTDB taxonomy): Bacteria > Pseudomonadota > Alphaproteobacteria > Rickettsiales > Rickettsiaceae > Rickettsia > Rickettsia rickettsii. Next base: position 438,840 of record NC_017042.1, on the reverse strand, counting down.
TGTTCTTAACCAAAACTGCTGTAATACCATAAGTCTTTTGCAGCATTGACATGTTTAATATCATCATCCATGAAAAATACGTTTTTTATTAGTTATTTCGGTATTATTCATTATTTCTCTTATATATTCTTTTTTAGTACAATTTTGTATTTCTTCAAAATTATTAGAAGGTAAAGCTGATTTTATATAAATTTTTGCTGCATCTTCCTTTCCCAGTAACCTTTCTAATGCATATTTTACAGCATGAGGATAATCATTAAATGATGCTATAGCTATTTTATGACCGGATAATATAATATTCTTAAAAAGGCGTGCTATTTGCTCTTCATTTTTCCAACCTAAATTTTCATTATCTAGGAATTTCTCCATCAGCTCTATAGAAAATTTTTGCTCAAGCCTAACTTTTTCTTGCTCTCGTTCTCATAGGAGCTAAAAAAGCGATTTTGTATATTACGTGCTATTAAACCTCCTAACCTCTCTCCGATATAATTATGCGAATGTCCAACTAAAATATTGTCACAATCAAATATAAATAAAGCTGTATTATCGTTCATTAATTTCTCTTATTTTAAAGTTTAAAAATTCTTAGTAATTTTTATTCTGCAGTTAAATCAATTTCTTTTTCAAGAACTTATATTCCAATTTTTGGTATTTCAGTGTATAATACGAAAAACTATTGTAAACTTGTGAGAATTTTTAAAGATGACATCTATTCGTAATATAGCAATTATTGCCCACGTTGATCATGGGAAAACTACGCTTGTTGATAACATGCTTAAACAAAGCGGAACATTTAGGGCTAACCAAGCAGTTGCTGAGCGTGCTATGGACTCTAACGATCTTGAGCGTGAGCGTGGAATCACGATACTTGCCAAATGCACTGCTCTTATGTGGAACGATATCCGTATCAATATAGTTGATACGCCAGGACACGCTGATTTTGGCGGTGAAGTAGAACGCATCCTTAGCATGGTTGACGGTGTAGTGCTACTTGTCGATGCATCAGAAGGACCAATGCCGCAAACAAAATTCGTGCTTTCTAAAGCGTTAAATCTGGGCTTAAAACCTATTGTCGTTATTAATAAAATCGATAGAGATGACCAAAGAATTAAAGAAGTTATCAATGAAGTATTTGAGCTATTTGTGGCACTTGAAGCAAACAACGATCAGCTTGACTTCCCTATAGTTTATGCATCAGGTAGAACAGGTAGAGCATCTTTAACCTTTGATGATAAAATTAATCCTTTAGACAATTTAGCAGATGATTTAGCACCGCTTTTCGACCTTATAGTACAGCATGTACCAAAACCCTTAGCCGATGACAAAGCACCGTTTTCTATGCTTGTTACTACTAGAGAATATAATTCTTTCTTCGGTAGGGTTTTAACAGGTCGTGTACAAAGCGGCACTGTTAAAATTAACCAAAACGTAAAAGTATTAAATCGTGAGAATAAAGTACTTGAAACCGGACGTATCACTAAAATATTAGCCTTTAGAGGCTTAGAGCGAATCGCTATAAATGATGCTACAGCCGGCGATATTATTGCCGTAGCAGGCGTTGAAAACGCCAACGTTGCCGATACTATCTGCTCCCCTGAGGTAACCGAGGCCGTACCGTCTCTACCTATCGATCCGCCGACTTTATCCATGACTTTTAGCGTTAATGACTCACCGCTTGCAGGAAGCGAAGGGACAAAAGTTACGTCGAGCTTAATTGGAGCTAGGTTAATGCGTGAGCTTGAAAGCAACGTTGCATTAAAAGTTACTGAAGCTGCCGAGAAAAATGCTTTCCAAGTTGCAGGGCGTGGTGAGTTACAACTTGGTATCTTAATTGAAACTATGCGTCGTGAAGGGTTTGAGCTATCTATTAGCAGACCCGAAGTATTATTCCAAACTGATGAGAAAGGTAATAAGCAAGAACCGATGGAAGAAATCCAAGTTGACGTTGATGATGATTATGTCGGAGTAGTCGTAAAATCTTTAGCACTGAGAAAAGCCGAAATGACTGATATGAGGCCGTCAGGCGGTGGTAAAAGCCGTGTTACGTTTATCGGACCGTCTAGAGGGTTAATCGGCTATCACAGCCAATTTTTAACCGAAACACGAGGCACAGGGATTATGAATCGTATTTTCCACGGATACGCTGATTATAAAGGAAATATCGAGGGAAGACGTAACGGCGTGCTTATCTCTAACGGTGACGGGGCAGCGGTCGCATATGCTCTATGGAATCTAGAAGAAAGGGGGAAAATGTTTATAAACCCTAGTGACAAAGTATATAGAGGCATGATTATCGGCGAACATAATCGTGATAATGATTTAGAGGTAAACCCACTAAAAGCGAAACAACTGAGCAACGTTAGAGCAGCAGGTAAAGACGAAGCCATAAGACTAACTCCGCCAATGCTTTTAACGTTAGAGCAGGCAATCAGCTATATACAAGATGACGAGCGAGTTGAAGTAACACCGAAATCTATTCGTTTACGTAAAGCTCTACTTGACCCTAACGACCGTAAAAGAGCTGCAAAGTAGGTATGCCTAAAAAAGTTGACATCGTCATTGCTAGGAAAAACTATAAGTTTTGACGAAGCAATCTCTGGAATCTTGCTTTATGAGATTGCCACGCTCCTTTCAGTTGCTCGCAATGATAAAAAAACTAAGCTAATACATTAAATACTATAATAACAAACCTTTTTAACGGCTTCTATTACATCACCCTCACTCGGCAGAGCTAGTGTTTCTAAATTAACAGCATAAGGCAGGGGAAGAGCCTTGCCGCTTACAATCTCTATCGGAGCATCTAAATAATCAAATGCTTCTTTCATAACAATAGAAGCTATACTTGCACCAACACCTGCAAAAAACCACCCTTCTTCCACCACAACTAAACGATTAGTTTTTTTCACTGATTCTATTATTATCTCAGTATCAAGCGGTTTAATAGTGCGAAGATCAATAACCTCGCAATCAATATTATCATTCTGCAAAACATTTACAGCATCTAAGGCAAGTTTTACTTGAATCGAGAAAGTGACTATAGTGACACTACTACCCTCTCTTAAAATTTTTGCCTGACCAAAGGGTATAGGCTCGATTGTTTCCGGTACATCAAAACTATGACCGTATAAAATTTCATTTTCTAAAAAAACAACGGGATTATCGTCCCTAATAGCTGTAAGCATCAGTCCTTTATGATCTTCTGCACTATAAGGAGCTACTACTTTTAATCCCGGAATGTGGGAATAGCAAGCTGTATAATTTTGGCTATGTTGTGCAGCTACTCTACTTGCTGCTCCGTTTGGTCCTCTAAATACTATCGGACATTTGACCTGCCCGCCTGACATGTAATGCGTTTTTGCAGCTGAATTAACTATGTGATCGAATGCTTGCATAGCAAAGTTAAAGGTCATAAACTCCACGATCGGGCGAAGTCCTGCAAAAGCTGCTCCGACTGCAAGCCCTGCAAAACCATATTCCGTTATCGGTGTATCAATTACCCTCTTAGGACCAAATCGCTCTAGTAATCCTTGAGTTACCTTGTAAGCTCCTTGATATTCTGCAACTTCCTCGCCTATGACGAAAACCTTGTCGTCTCTTATCATCTCTTCTTGCATTGCATCACGCAACGCTTCACGTACCGTTATTTGCATTTTTCTTTTTTATTTGATTAAATTAAACGTCATTGCAAGGAGGCTTGCCTGCGTGAACATCATTGCAAGCAACCGTAGGCTGCGTGGCAATCTCATGAAATAATAACAAATTCCTGAGATTGCTTCGTCAAAACTTACAGTTTTTTCTCGCAATGACGCCTTAACAGTACACCTGTGTATACAACTCCCCTTCATCAGGTAGCAGTGAATTTTCTGAGAATTCTACTGCTTCTTTCACAATTTCTTTTACCGACTGTTCTATTTCTTTTAAATCCGCTTCGGTTACATATTTATTGTCGAGTATCGTTTTTCTTATTATTACCAACGGATCACGCTCTTTATATTGCTCAACTTCTTCTTTACTGCGATATTTTGCCGGGTCGGACATCGAATGCCCACGATAACGATAAGTTTTTACCTCTAATATCAGCGGAAAGCTATTTTCTCTAACATACTCGGCTGCTTGCTTAGAGCCGTCATACATTTCTTCAAAATCCATACCGTCTAGCTGAAATCCTTTAATCCCAAACGATGCCCCTTTCTTATATAAATCACGCATAAAGGTAGAACGTGCTACAGACGTCCCCATCGAATATTCGTTATTTTCAATAATATAAACTACCGGCAAACCCCATAAAGCAGCCATATTAAAAGCTTCATATACCTGACCTTGATTAACGGCACCGTCACCTAAAAAAGTAAAACAGATATTATGCGTATCGTTATATTTTTCAGCAAACGCAAGCCCTGTGCCTATCGGTACTTGAGCCCCTACTATACCGTGTCCACCGTAAAATTTGTTTGGTACATCAAATAAATGCATCGAGCCACCCTTACCTTTCGAGCAACCTGTAACACGCCCCATAAGCTCGGCAAGAACATACTTAGGCTCAGTTCCTGCTAAAATAATATGAGCATGGTCACGATAACTAGTAATAGTGCTATCACCTTTTTGTTTAACCATATCTACTGCAGAAATTACTGCTTCTTGCCCTATATATAAATGACAAAAACCACCGATTTCTCCCATTCCGTATAACTGACCGCATTTTTCTTCAAAACGACGCAGTAGGAGCATATTTTTAAAGCTTTTTATATATTCTTCCTTTGTCGGCTTATATTTTCCTAACTTAATATCCACTAATTACTCCTTAAGACTATTGTCACCCCGTGGTCAAGCCACGGGGTGACATCTGTAAATTAAAAGTCACAAAATATGGTACATGATCCGAAGGTGGAGGCCAATCACGTGCTTCTGGTAGTAAATGCATAGAAAATAATGCATCTTTTAAATTATCGCTAACCCAAATATGATCAAGCCTTCTACCTCTGTTAGATTTTTTCCAATCTATATTTCTATAACTCCACCAAGTATAAAATTTTGTGTCAAGCGATACGAAATGTCTGCTACTATCAATAAAACCTAACGTATTTTGTAGCTCTACCAATAACGAGCGTTCAATATCGGTATGGCTGATAACATTTCGCAACTGCTTACTAGACCATACATCATGTTCATGCGGAGCAATGTTCAAGTCCCCGACAATAATCATTTTATCGTTTTTAGTACGGTTAGTCGTTAACCATTCCTGCATTAACCTTACATATTCGAGCTTATGCTTAAATTTTGTATTTACCTCGATATCAGGTATATCACCACCGGCAGGAACATAAAAATTATGTATTTCTATATCATTAACTATAGCTGCTATATGCCTTTTATCACTATTATATAACTCCAATGAAAAAACATTATTCAAAGGAAATTTTGAAATAATAGCAACACCGTTATATGATTTCTGCCCTGAATATATTACATGTTCATAGCCTATATTTTTAATAACTTCAAGAGGAAATAATGAGTCAGCTACCTTTGTTTCTTGAAGTAAAATAATATCCGGCTGATGTTCATATGCTAATTTTCTTAATAAATCGATCCGTAGACGCAATGAATTAATATTCCAAGTAACTATCTTCATTAGACTTGTTGTATAACCTCCTTCTAAAGGTAATTTGTATGTCAATCCGGTACTCGCATCCTCACGTACTAAGTGTACGCTGCGGTGCTGCGTTCCGTGTTTCTTTCAAATTCCTCTTTATAAGATAGGTTATACAACAAGTCTATTTAATTTTTTATAGCTGCCCCTATTATTGCATCTCTAAAATAAATTATTCCAAGTTGATTTAAAGGATTTTTCATGTCAATTTTATCTTTTTCTTCTTCAGGAATTTTCATCATAGTATTACTGAGTATAGCAAAATAAAGATTATCAGGCAAAACATATCCTGCTTCACTTTGTATTCCAAGGGCTTTTCCCGTATAATGAATCATTAAACGCTTAGAATCAAGATCAGTAAGAAAAATACCGTAACCCATATAAGACTTACGCCCTTCTATATTTTTTGCTAAAAAATATTTAGTAGTCATAAGTTTATACGACTTCTTAGAAAGAATTTTCTCCTCATTTAATGCCCTATACCATCTAATAAGATCAACCGGTGTTGATATTATACCACCGTCAGCACAAGGAACTGCTAAAAAATCAGCAGTTACAGGAGTAAATATAGGTTTATTACTATTATTAGGCGTTAAAAAATATCTTACCGGATAATTAGAACTAATAACGTTTTTTTGGATTCTAGCGGCTTCACTATATGAAGCAAAACTAGTAGATTTCATATTAAGCGGTTTAAAAAATTCATCATAAAAAAAGTTAGCTAAATCTTTTTTAGCCACCTTTTCTATAATCATACCGAGTATAACAAAATTAGTATTACTATATTTAAATTTTTTCCCTATAGATATTTCTAAAGGCTTAGAAGAAACAAATTGTAATATTTTCTTGTAAATCTCTTTCTTAGGCATATTTAAATCAAGTTTAACAAAACTAAAATATTCAGCAATACCGCTACTATGCGTTAATAAATTATGGATAGATATTTTATATGCCCAATCCGGCACTTTTCTACCCCACATTTCCGGATCAAGATATTTATAAATTTTATCGTTAATATTTAATAATGCCTGTTCTTGTAATTTTAAGATTCCCGCTGCTGTAAAAGGCTTTGTAGCAGAAACAATAGGCATCATTTCATTTGCTTTTAATTGCTCACCGTTTAAAGCAAAAATTCCTTTAGCACCGGTTAATAAAGGTTTATAATCATCGGCAAACATAAAAACGGCATTTAAAAATCTATTACTTATATATTCTTTTTCTGCTTCATTGATTCTTTGCTGTATATCTGCAAAACAATCAATACAATTATTAATAAAAAAAAGCAACAATAAAAAATATCTACGAATCATAACTTCAACACTCCACAAACTTATCAATAGACGTCTTACATAACGTAGCTAATAAAGAGAAATTTGAAGGAGACACGGAATGCAGAACCACAGCGTACATTTGACATGAGGATTTGAGTACCGGATCGACGTACAAATTACCTTTAGAAGCAAGTTATGTAAGACGTCTAGTAAAATAAAACGGTAATTTTGCTTCTAACTTAATCTCTTTACCAAAAATTTTTTCAGATAAACATATATTATTAGCATGCAAGAACATATATTTACTATACGGCATTATTTCTTTATTACCATATTTATCATCTCCAAGTATCGGACAACCTAATAATCTAGCATGCAACCTTAATTGATGCATTCTACCTGTAACTGGCGTAAATTCAATTAAAAATAAGTTATTATCAAGTGATTTAAGTACTTTATAATAAGTAATGGCAAGTTTACCATTTTCACTATCAATATCAGTAATTTTAGGTGTACTTCCTTTACTCTTGTCTATATTACTTCTAACTTCGCCTACATTTTTAATTGGCTTCCCATAGGTTACAGCAAAATATGTTTTTACAACCAATTTTTCTTTAAAAGCATCATGAAGTTTTACACTACTTAAATAATTTTTGGCTATTAAGAGCAAACCACTTGTTTCTTTATCTAATCTATGTACTAGCTTAAAATCAGCACCTTTATAATTCAAATATTTTAATGCAGAGTCAATAGATAAATTTATTTTACTGCCGCCTTGAGTAGCAAGACCTGCAAGTTTATTTATAGCTATTAAATTATCATCTGCATATATCAAATAATCGGTAGTAATTTTCTTCGCTAGCTTAATTTCAGCGTCGGTAAAAACTAATTTTTCAGGTTGCTTAACAGGTAAATTAAACTTATCGTTAATAAAAATTTTATCGCCGCCCTTTACTCTTAAACTCGCTTCTGTTTTCTGAGAATTAACGGTAATTTGTTTTTGACGTAATGCTTTCTCTATTACTCCTTGAGTCAATAAGGGATATAGACGTTTTAAATATTTATCTAATCTAGAAGAAATAGGAGTATTGACATCGATGATCATATTTTTAATAAATTAGGAACTTTTTATTAAAAAACAGCACCAAATTATTATAGATAAAAGGATTACAGCAAAAAGCTGATGTATAGAGGCAATTATTATAGGTACAGAGCATAAAAGAGTAATTATTCCGGTAGATACCTGCATCAATAATGCAATCATTAGAAAATACGCTATCTTATTTAATTTCGAATGTTCTATTTTTAACAAGCAGATTATCAAAACTACAACAACCAAAAATACGCTATAGCCGCCTAAACGATGTATGAATTGTATAAAAACCGGATCATACCAATTTTTAAGATCAAAGAAATTATCTTTTATCTCCATCGGGATAAAGCTATCATCCATTAGCGGAAAACTATTATATATCAGCCCTGCATCAAGCCCTGCAACTAAAGCACCTAAAAAAATTTGCGCATATACTACAGTAATAGCAATACCGGAAAATATTAATGGTAATTTTAAATCTGTTTGTGACGGGATTAACAAAAGATCACAACGATTTTTTATTAGTTGATAAAAAAGTATGTGATAAATAATTACGGCGATAAGTAAATGAAAAGCAAGTCGAAAATGACTAACATACGGACTATTCAACAAGCCGCTTTTAACCATATACCACCCCATAAAGCCTTGTACGCAAAATAACCACAAAGCAATTATATAAGGTAGCATGTCACGATTTTTTATAACATCTTTAAAATAAAAATATATTAAAGGTACAATATATATTAAAGCTGTAATTCTACCGAGTAATCGATGTATAAACTCTAACAAATAAATAAACTTAAACTGTGATAAAGTAATTCCGTAATTAACGGAGTTATATTCAGGAAAAGCTTTATATTTAGCAAATTCCACTTGCCAGCTTTCAAAACTAAAAGGCGGCAAAATACCGGTGACCGGACGCCACTCAACTATAGATAAACCAGAACCGGTAAGCCTTGTTATCCCCCCTATAACAATCGTCGCTATGATCATTATACAACTTATACACAACCATTTTGTAATTAAACTTTTCTGCACTTTTATTTTAAGTCTATGTTTTTTATCGCGTCATTACAGCATTGCTATGTCATCCCCGCGTAGGCCTTGTTGCGTGGATAGATGTATCATTTATCATCCCGCGACTTGATCGCGGGATCCAGCTAAAAATACTAATAATATTAGTATTTTTATTATTTTTATGGACCCCGTGGTCAAGCCACGGGGTGACATTAAGGATTACTGGATTCCTGCTTTCGCAGGAATGACATATTATAGCCCTCAAATCAAAACTCTGCATTCTTTTCCATATCTTCGACGGTATTAGAAGGACGTTTCTTATTTGATGTTTTATTACGATATCTACGTTTTGTCTTTTTTGGAGCAGCTTGTGCTTCTTCTAAGACAGCATTACTTTCTACAACTTTCACCTCTTCCACAACGCTTACGGTTTGCTCTACCGATTCTTTTGCCTCTAAACTCTTATCTTTTACTTCATTAGCAATATTATTACTATTATTATCTGTTTTCCATTTATGTTTATTTTTGCGTAACTGTTCTTTTTTCAGCTCTTCTTCAGTATAATCGGCACTATGATTCTGAATTACCGGCTTAACAGAATTAACATTATTGTTATTTTTCTTCAACAGCTTCACTTTTTCAATCGAATAACTATCTGATGTAGCATTAGGATCGGAATAAAAATTAAGCTTTATATTATATTTTTCTTCAATAAATTTTATCTCAGCACGTTTATTATTAAGTAGATAAATCACTGAAACGATATTGGTAAAAACATTTATTACATCAATTCTTTCTTCAAAAATTTCATTCTCTATAGTACGTAAAATTAACATAGCATTAGCGTCACTCGCTCTAATGACTCCTTTACCGTTACAATGAGAACAAATTGCCGAATTAGTTTCTAAGAAAGAAGAACGTAATCTCTGCCTTGAGAATTCAAGTAGTCCAAACTGACTAATATTACCGGTTTGTATACGAGCACGATCACGACTTAAAAACTCTTTAAAGGATCGTTCAATAATTTTACGATTCTTAGCTTCGCTCATGTCTATAAAATCAACCACTATCAAACCTGATAGATCTCTAAGCTTTACTTGCTTTGCTACTTCTTTGGCTGCTTCTAAATTAGTTTTTAGTGCCGTTTCTTCAATATTTTGTTCAGAAGTTGATTTACCGGAATTTACATCAATTGAAATAAGAGCTTCCGTAGGATTAATAACGATATATCCTCCTGAAGGTAACGTCACTACAGGCTGATATAATTTAACTAATTGCTCTTCTACTTGAAACTTAGTAAATATAGGAGTTTTACTTTTATGCTCTTTCAGCTTCGCAAGCTCTGAAGGTAATAAATCCTGCATAAATTTTGAAGCATCTTCATAACCCTCTTGTCCTTGAATTACCACCTCTTTAACATTGTGATCGCACATATCACGTATGGTTTTACGTATTATACTATCTTCCTCATGAATAAAACATGGAGCCGGAAATTTAATAGTACTTTTACGAATTTTATTCCATAACCTTGCTAAATAATTATAGTCTTTCTTTAAATCTAAGGTGCTACTTCCTCTACCTGCGGTTCTAACAATGACGCTATAAGCATTTTTGTCACCGCTTACTATTTTATTTAAAATATCTTTCAGTCTTTTCCTTTCTTCCCCGTTGGATATTTTACGCGATATACCGTTTTGCGAACCTTTATTAGGCATTAAAACACAATATTTACCAGCCAAGGATATATAAGTAGTAAAAGCGGCACACTTATTGCCTCGTTCTTCCTTAGTAACCTGCGCTAATAATATTTGGTTTTTTCTTATTACTTCTTGAACTTTATATTGTTTATATTGCGGAATATTTGACTCAGGGGTACCGCTTTGAATAATTTCAATATCATCAGCCGCTTCTAAATTAAGTTCTGACTGGAATTTACTCTCTACTAAATCTTCTATGGTTTTTAGGTCAATTTCTTCACTATCAACCAAAGAATCATATATAGCAGCCGGTTTCTCTTTATCATCCTCAACCGTAATATTTGCAAGAGCTATTTCAGGAAAAGCATTAACCGGAAAATTTCTCTCCAAGGTAGGCAAATTGTAATAGTTAGGATGGATTTCACTAAACGGTAAAAAACCGCTTTTATCCATTCCGTACTCTATAAAAACAGCTTGTAGCGACGGTTCTATTCTTGTAACTTTTGCTAAATAAATGTTACCTTTATTTTGTTGTCTTACGGTTGTTTGAAATTCAATATCTTCTATATTGTTGCTTTGTCCTAATAAAACTACTCTTGTTTCACTTGGAAAATTAGCATCAATTATAATCTTTTTATTCATTTATCTTCTCACTAACTTGAAGAACAAATAATTAATATAATGCTTGTATCTTAAGAAAAATCATTGTTTATCTTGTATTAATTTATTTAAATAAATAATTTATCTATGAGTAAAGAGCAAAAATGAAATTCTAGATAAACTTCAAATAATACCTCTTTAAAATACTAAAAAATATATTATTATTTTTCTTACATTAAAATATTTTCATATTATTTAATCCATTAATTTTTTTAAAATTCAACAATAATTATATACAAATTATAAATAAGGCTACCATACTTGATTAAAAGCTGATAATCTAATAACTATCCATATATACTTAAATCATGGAATTACGAATCTCTTTAATTTTTAAGATAATAATCTTAATCATTATAATTATGAGTTATATACCATGTATTTATGTTTAGCAAACACTTAATTTATGACTTTAAAAAACGATTACAAAACTATTTTTTTCTCACTTTTGGGAATATTTATTTTTTCCTGTATCAATGCTATAAATTTTTATAATTTTAAAATCTTTTTACTGATAAATAAAAATCTAGGCGGAGAACAAATAAATCATATAAGTCAAACTAAATTTATAGGTTCGATAATCGCAGGCTTTGCCTTAACACAGTTAATTAATAAGTTAAGTAATCAAAAAATTATTTTAATTAGCTTATCTTTATTAATTATTTGTACAATAAACCTAATTTTATTAAATAATTATACTCTAATTAAAATTAATTTTATTGTAATTAATTTTGGAACATTTTCATATTTCACTTCTATAACATTAGACATTATTGAAAGTAGCAAAGAAAAGAAATATTTTTTTTTAGCTTGTATAATGTTGTTATGGGCGGGTGGAAACTTAATGGTAGATTTATTAAATCCATTTATAAAACCGACAAATAATACTATAGTAATTTGTGCATTGTTATATTGTATCAATATACTAACCGAATTTCTGCATTATAATCCTACATCTCATAAATTAAATTTAAATTCCAAATTTTCATCCTTAATAAAAAATGTCGAATTACAATTATTGACAGGCTTCGTAGTTGCTTATGTCACCTTGGATATATTATGGTATTATGAAGCTTTTGCATTAAAGAAAGAATTAGCATTAATTAATTTAAGACTTATACTAAAATATATTTTTCTAGCAATATGTTTTTCTATAATTCCTATATGCTATATATTAAGCAAAGTAAATAAATATTTGGCTAATTTATCACTAACTATAATTCTGCTCGTCTGCTTTATTTTACTACCGCTTCATGGAACTAATAAAAACCTTAATATATTATATATAATACTAATCGGTAGTTGTTTAGGATCCATTTATATTTGCAATATTTTAATACTAATTGATAAATTTAGGGATTACGAACTTAGAACAGCTTTATTTTCGTATTTTTCAATGTGCAGCATCGGTATATATGCCGGAGCTTTATCATCTCATGTACCTTACGGCACTATTAACGGCAGTGATTTCTTATTTTCCGTTTTTGCCGTAGTCGGTAGTTTTGTAGCTTATCATTTTTGGTATTTTATTAAGTATACATTATATAGATTTTAATAAGACTTCTTGCATACTTCTAAGGGTAATTTGTACGTCGATCTGGTACTCGAATCCTCACGTTACTTGCGTGTACGCTGCGGTTCTGCGTTCCGTGTCTCCTTCAAATTTCTCCTTATTAACAAGTTATGCAAGAAATCTTATACTAACATAGACGAAGATCAACTTCAAAAAGAGCAAGGAATCCACAAGGTGAGGAGCGGCGCGTATACTTAATACGTGAGTATCACAACTCTTGTAGGATGACGCAGCCAATTTTTGAAGTGCATCGAGTATATGTGTAATATTCTGTAACATAATATAACTTGTATAATTTGGTATTAAATATTAATGTTTAAATATATTTTTACAATGTCTAAAATGCAGCAAAGTACATTATTAAAACCGGTTAGTTGTTACGGGATCGGGGTTCACTCAGGAAAACGTACCCAGTTAACTATAGAACCCGCTAAAGAAAATACCGGAATTATATTCATTAGAACCGATATATCTTCTGAAAATAATTATATTGAAGCTAGCTATTTCAATGTTTCCGATACCTTGTTATCTACCACTATCAGTAATGATCATAAAGTTCAAATTTCAACAATTGAACATTTAATGGCAGCACTTTGGGGATGCAGCATTGATAATGCACTTATTAAAATTGACGGTCCTGAAGTACCAATTATGGACGGCAGTAGTAAACCTTTTGTGTTTATGATTGAGTGTGCAGGAAAAAAATTACAAAATGCTCCTAAAAAATATCTAAAAATTTTAAAAGATATAAAAGTAGTTCATAAAAATTGTGAATTATATTGTACTCCTTCCGATCACATGACTGTAGATTTAACCATTGATTTTAGTAGTAAAGCTATAGGTAGACAAAATCTAAGTTTTAGGAATCAAGAATCTTTTACTAAAAATATTGCGGATGCTAGAACTTTTGGCTTTATAAGAGATGTTGATTATTTGAAAAGCAAAGGACTTGCCCAAGGTGCCTCATTTGAGAATGCTATAGGAATAGATGAGCAGGATAAAATCTTAAACCCAAACGGCTTACGTTATGAAGATGAATTTGTTCGCCATAAACTATTAGATTTATTCGGTGATTTATATACCAGCGGCACTAGCATTGTAAGTGCAATTAAAGGCTACAAAAGCAGCCATGCTCTTAATAATGAACTATTGCATAGAATATTTAGCGATACTACCTCTTACAAATTTGTAACTAGCAGTGAGTTATAATAATCATTTCATATTGTTAAACTTCGCTTTCTTTTTTGCATCCTTTTTAAATTTTCACTTTTTGTCCTTTTGATTTCAGCATTATTAACTTTATCTTTATCCATAGCTTTAGTTAAAGGACTATATCCTTCGGCTTTACTAGGATTTTCATAAAATGGATTTATTACATTTTTAATATCTTTAACATAGCTCTCTTTTCTATTATCCATTGTTATTTTATTTTCTCTAAAAAATTCTTCTAAACCGTTTCTTTTTATTTCAGAATTAAAACTGCCTCTTATTTCTCGAAATTTTTGTATTTTTTGGTCTTTATTCATACTCCAATAATTCTTATCCGTTATTAATTTTTTTAAAGCTAATGTTTGCAATACTTGATTCTTAGTATAATTCTCTAATTGTTCTAAATTTTCATATATAGGAGTATCTTGTTTTTTATATTCTTCATTTATATTTAATTTAAATATTGCTTTTATTTCTATTTTTTCCTTTTCAGTAAGACCGTCGATAATTAATGATGCGGTTGTAATTACACCGTAACCCGTAGCTTTTAATATATCAAGCACATTACCGCTAGCACCTTTAATAATAGAGGCGGCCAAATTTGCGGCTCCACCTAAATTATTTCCAAATATTCGTCCTGTACTTTTCAATTTATTTACATTTAACTCATACTTATCTTGAGTAGCATCCTTACCTGCCGTTTGCGGCGTATATAATTCATTTTTCAAAATATCTTTTAAGCTCGGTTCTAATGATAATATATAATCTTGCTGACTTTTAGCATTTCTGTTATGTACTAATAAATTATTCTCTTTATGAAGTTTACGCAAATCATGCACTTTCAAAGTCTCATTTACAGCTTGAATTCCTACGCTAACTCCTGAAACAACACCTACAACTATAATTATCGGTGATATAGGAGTAAAAAGTCCAGAAACTGCAATTGCTATAGAAGCTATGGAAACTGCATAACTTAAACTATTGCTAAATAATATTTTACCGATTTTACTTTGTCTAAAACTAGTCCAATAAGATTTGGACTTATTAAATATTTTTCTAACCCTTGATTTTTTTGAATCAGACATTTATTTTTCTCTCCAAAGAACAAATATTTTTATAAATTTTTCTTTTATTTAATTAACTTCTCTTACAACTTAAATTATAGTATAAATTCTAATAAAAAAACAAAATAAATGTCTGGAAAAGAATTAAATAAAATTGTTGCAGCCATCTTATTTGCTAGTTTAATTGCTATGATGGTTGGATTTGTTGCAAATATATTATACAAGCCCACTCTAGAGTTACAACATCGCGGCTACAGCGTTGCGGTTCAAGAATCATCAGAAAATCAAAATACTACCGCACTAGAGCAAGCACCGGTAAATATACCAGAATTAATGAAGACTGCTAACGCCGATAACGGTCGTGAAATAGCCAAGAAATGTTTAATGTGTCATTCTCTTGATAAAGACGGTCCAAATAAACTAGGACCGCATCTTTGGGATGTAGCAGGCAGACCAAAAGCAAGCATAGCAGACTATAAATATTCCCCTGCTCTATCAAAACTTGGCGGCGTATGGGATGATGATAGTTTATTTGTTTTCTTACATAAACCAAGTAGCTATGCACTAGGAACTAAAATGTCCTTTGCCGGTATCTCAAAACCACAAGACATAGCTGACGTAATATTATTTTTAAAAACTTATGTTCATGATAAATAATTATCTCACCGAAATATGGTTAATAATCGGCATAATTTGCATAGTTGTTGAATTCTTTGCAGTTCCAAGTATTGGATTCTTATTCTTTGGGCTTGGAGCGTTATCAAACACTCTTGTGGTATATAACTACCCTCTAGTTAGCTTAACAAATCAAATAACATTTTTTGGTATATTATCGCTTATTTGGTTTTGCATATTATATTATCCTCTTAAAAAATATGTTTATAATAAAACTGATAAAACAAAAAATTACTCGGATATGATAGGCAAAACGGTAGAGGTTTATAGTTCTACAGTTTCTTCTGATACTATAGGACAAGTAAGATGGTCCGGTGCTATTATGAATGCTTACCTTGTTCCAAATGAAATCGATGCAAAAACAGGCGACCGACTTTTTATTATCGAAGTTAAAGGAAATGTACTAATTTGTTCTAGAGAAAAACCTAATAATAATTCTTAGCAAAATATTTCTAAATGACATTGCCCGCGTAAATACAAGTCCTCATTGCAAGTAGGTATTGTTGCGTGGATCATTTTATGTCATTCCCACGAAAGCGGGAATGACACTAAATGCATTTTCCGGTCCAACGGCGGGCAGCCTCTCTAAATATTCTCTTTAAACCAATCAAAAGCTTTTTTAAAGAAGCTACTATTTGCATCAAGTCTAATATGAGCAAATTCTTTTTGCTGTTTTAGAGCATGAATTTTTAGCATTCCTATAGTTGCTGAATACATGGCCGGATTATAGTCTTCTATAAAACCGGCAATAATCTCCGGTTTACCGATTCTACTCTGTTTTTCAAAAATTTTATTTGAAAGCTCTTTAAGTCCTCTAAGCTGAGACCCGCCGCCGGTAATTACAACTCTAAAAACTTCAACCTGCCCTTTTGTTGCTTTATCATATTCGGCTTTTACCATTGATAATATTTCTTCGGCTCTTGCTCTTATTACCTCAGCTAATTTATAAATTGTTACGGAAGTATTTAAAGTATGATGAGTATCAACCTGAAAATCCTCCATATTTATAATACTATCTTTCTCAAATAAAGATATCATTGCATTACCGTATAAAATTTTTAATTTCTCTGCCGTAACAAGATCAATACCAAAGACTTTAGCAATATCCGAGCTAATATGAAAACTACCTATATTTACATGTCCCGTATATATTAATTTACCGGCAAAAAAAATGCCGAAAGAGGTAGTTTTATCCCCCATGTCGATGATAAGCGAACCTAGATTTTTTTCATCATTCGTAAGACAGCTAATAGCAGAAGCATAAATTGCTAGAGTAATATTTGTGACTTCAACATGACATTTAGCGAAGCATTGTACAATATTTGATAACATATTTGAACTAGCAGCAATAATATGTAATTCACAACTAAGTTCTCTACCGTACATACCTATAGGATTCTCGACTGAATTATTATCAAGGGTAAATTCAAGAGGAAAATAATGAATAATTTCTTGGTTTTTAACTTTAAATTCAAGTAATGCTTTCTGTAGTAACTTTTTAATATCCTGCTGCGTTACGGTTTGCCCGTTAACTTTAATGGTATAATTAATATAATAAGATTTAGTGTCGGCACCTGATAACGATAATATAATTTTTTTTATATTTTTACCGCAATCTTTTTCAAGTGCGTAAATTGCCGAAACAATGCTAGTTTCAGCATTTTTTAAATCTGATATAACCCCTGATTTAATACCTTTAGAATGATGCAAATTTTGGCTAGCTACTTTAATTTCACCTTTTTTACTAATATAGGCAGCAATTACGGCAATCTTACTACTACCGAAATCAAGTGTAACAAAATTTGATATTTTCTCTTTCATTTTTTTATGCTTGTTATTCCAAAAACGTCATTGCGCGAAGAATTACAAAGTAATACGACGAAGCAATCTCAGGATGCTTAGACAAGAGTGCCATGTCGAAACTACTTTTCTCTTCGCAATGACGATTCTCAGTACTTCTCTATATAATACTTATTCTTATCCCTTAAATCCAAAGCCTTATAATTTTGGTTAAATAGCTTGTTAGCTTTATTTAGTGCATCGACATATTTTAATGCTTCTTCAAACTCTTTTTCAGGCAACTTAATACTTATATTACCTTTAAGATTTAAATCCCACCTTCTATCTCCGAGTCTTACAGCAGCTGAAGTTTTATTCATTAATGCCGGATATTTCTGCAGCTCTAATACTAATGTGCCTGCATAGATATTCGCCCCTTCCCCTACAACATGTAATAAATGAGGAAAAGGTTGAATATTTTTACTAATTTCGTAACCTTCTTCATCGACTAAGAAAAGCTGATTATTAATTTGCCAAATAGCAATAGGTTCTCTTTCAAATAATTTTATATATACCGTATTTGGTAATCTTCTACTAACATATACTTCCTTGATCCATTTATTTTTCTTTAAATTATTTCTAATTTCGTCTAATTTAAGAGCAAAAATAGGACTGCCCTTATTCGCATTTAAAACATTTAATATTGTAGGCTCATCGACATTTTGCTGTCCTTCAATGATAACATTCTCAAGTTTAAACCCAAGTTTTGTTGTTGTTTGGTATATATTTGTTGTTAAGTAGGTTTTTATGCCGGCAAAATATTTTGTAAAAACAAATAGACATACAAAGATAATTAAAGCAATCTTAAGCCCTAATATTGCTTTTTTGTAAATTAGTCCTAATTTTCGGCGTAATGAGATATTATTAGTTTTTTTTGTTTGTTTTTTTTTATTAGAGCTTGTTTGTTTTCTCATGATTCAAAGCTTGCCGTCTTTATAATTTCTTCAATTAAGTTAGTAAAATTTATCCCTGCATAAGCTGCAATTTCCGGCACTATTGATAAAGGTGTCATACCTGGGTGAGTATTTAGCTCCAAAACATATAACTTGTTTGTCTGCTCTTCTAAAATAAACTCTGCTCTAGCAGGACCTTTACAATTCATTGTTTTATAAATTTTTTCTGATTCTATAAGTAATTTCTCATATAAATTAGCAGGTAGCGGAGCAGGACAAAGATGATCAGCAAATCCTTCGGTATATTTAGTTTCATAATCATAGAAACGATTCTTTAGTAATTTAATCTCTAAAACTCCAAGAGCTTTGCCGTTTAATACCGCTACTTGCAATTCTCGCCCTTTTATATATTGTTCTATTATTACCTGATCACCGTAAGGAAAATCATAATCGGCAAAGTTAAAATCATCTTCTGCAAATATCACCTCAACACCAATACTTGAGCCTTGCGTAAGAGGCTTAATAACGTACGGTCGTTTCATAGGATCATTTTTTATATTATCGCTTTTATTTACAACAATGCTTTCTGCCATATTAATATTATTCGTTAAAAACCAGCTCCTAGAATGTATTTTATTGAATGCTAAAGCTGAAGATAACATGCCGCTATGAGTATAAGGAATCCGCATTATATTAAGTAATCCTGGTAAACAACCGTCTTCACCGTATGTACCGTGCAGACAATTAAAAACGATATCAGGTTTTATTTCTTGTAATCTAACTGTAATATCCGCTCCCATATCAATAAAGGTAACTCTATATCCTAATTCAATTAAAGCTTTACTAACTCCTTCGCTTGACACTAACGATACTTCACGCTCAGCAGACATACCGCCCGCCATTAATGCTATATACTTTTTACCGGTACTACTTAATATTTTGACTATAGAGTGTTCCACCCAATGTGTTTGATATTTATGCATGTTTTTTCCTTTCTTATTAAATCCATTGTAATTCCTAACTAAAAGCGGCCTTGTTGCATAGCTCGAAAAACTTACTCGATGTCATCCCCGCGTAGGCGGGGATCCAGAAAAATAACTTCAATATTGCTATAGAAGTTACATATTATAAAATAAACATAAAACTAACTGCAACAACGCCATTGTTAATTAGGGATGACGTCCGATTCTCTTAATCTCCCACTCTAACTTAACCCCGCTATCTTCAAATACTTTCTGCCGGACGAAATCACCTAAATCTTCTAAATCCTTAGCGGTAGCATCACCGTTATTTATCATAAAATTACAATGAAGTTCTGACATCGAAGCACCGCCTATTCTATAGCCTCTAAGTCCCGCTTTGTCAATAAGTTCCCAAGATTTACGCCCTTCAGGATTTGCAAAAGTACTACCACCCGTACGCTCTTTAATAGGCTGTGTAGATGATCTTGCGTTATTTATTTCATTCATCCGTAATAATATATTTTCACTATCGCCTTTATTTATTTTAAAAACAGCTTTGAGAATAATTAAATTCTTTGGTAAATTATTACTGCGATATTTAAAACCGATTTCTTCATTTGTGAATGTTAAAAAGTTTCCCGCAAAGTCAATCGCTTCAATCTGCACTATAATATCTTTAAATTCAGAACCATAAGCACCGGCATTCATAGCAACACCGCCGCCGATAGTCCCTGGAATACCTACTAAAAACTCAAAACCGGAAATAGCATTTGCTTGACAAAATTTTGCTAAATTATAATTAAGGCAGCTGCTACCTACTATTAAATGATTATCTATAAACTCAATATTGCTAAAATTCTGACCAAGTTTTATAACGACCCCTTCTATGCCGCCGTCTCTTATAATAATATTTGAGCCTGCTCCAAAAGTCTTTATAGGTAATTTTTGCTTATTTTGTATTAAGAAACTTTTTAAATCTTCTCTATCTAAAGGTTTAAAGAAAATTTCAGCATTACCGCCTACTTTAAACCATGTTAAGTGTTTTAAATTATAATCTTTTTTATACTCACCTTTTACTATCGGTAAAATTAACATATTTAGTCCTGCTATTCGCTTTACTGTTATCTTCACTCTTTTGTCCCCTAGTTCGCTTGACCCTATGCTATACGAACAGATGTCATGCAATAAGACCGGTCAAACCACGGTATGACAGCTGAAGCCACGGGATAACAATCTCCTATCTAATTCATTAGCAAAACTTGAAATATTACCTGCTCCCATCATAATTATCATATCACCGGAAGCTGCATTATCTATAATAACTCCAACCGCATCATCTAGCTCTGCTAGAAAATTTGCTTTATCGTGATGTTTATTCTTAGTAATCTTATCAACTAAACTTTGTCCTGTAATTCCTTCTATAGGGTTTTCACCTGCAGCATATATATCGGTAATATAGAGTATATCGGCATCAGCAAAGCAAAGCATAAAATCATCAAATAGATACTGCATTCTTGAATATCTGTGAGGCTGAAAAATAGCAATAACTTTACCGTTTTGTTTATTTGCTATATTTTTAGCCGTCGCAAGCGTTGCTTTGATTTCCTCAGGGTGATGAGCGTAATCATCGATAATTGAAGCCTTATTATATTCAGCTACTTTAGTAAATCTCCTCTTCACTCCTTTAAAATTATTAAAACCGTTTTTAATAGCTTTAATACCGAAATCTAATTCGATCCCAACGGCAATTGCAGCAAGACTATTTAAAATATTATGTCTTCCGGGCGTTGGAATAGTAATTTTTTCAATAATCGTTGTACCTAGTACATTTGGTAGACTAATTTTTACGTCAAAAGTAGAGGAGGCAATATCAGTGTTAATATTAAATGCTATAATATGAGCATCTTCCGAATCGATGCCATAAGTAACAATCTTCCTTTCAGTAATATCGTCTACTAACTTACGAACTATTTTATGATCGATACAACAAACGGCAAAACCGTAAAATGGCAAATTAGTAATAAAGCTTCTAAAAGCACCAATTAATGTTTCAAAATCTTTATAATAATCTAAATGTTCAGGATCAATGTTAGTTATTATCGCAATAGTTGATGGAATATGAATAAACGTTGCATCCGATTCATCAGCCTCCGCAATTAAATAATTACTTGAACCAAGATATGCATTAGTCGATTTATTATTTATGATCCCACCGTTAATAACCGTAGGACATAAACCGGCTGCCTCAAATAAACAAGCAACTAAAGAAGTAGTAGTGGTTTTACCGTGCGATCCCGAAACTGCTACTGAACATTTTAATCTCATAAGTTCAGCAAGCATGTCCGCACGTCTAATAATTGGAATTTTACGCTCCAAAGCTTCTTTTATTTCAGGATTCTTTGGATTAATTGCCGATGAAATAACAACATACGACACATTGGTAATGTTCTGCTCGGCGTGTCCTAAAAATATTTTAATGCCGTATGACTCAAGCCTTTTAGTATTATAATTTTCCACTAAATCGGAACCTTGTACTTTATAACCTAGATTATGTAATATCTCGGCAATACCGCTCATGCCAACGCCACCGATACCTATAAAATGTATAGTTTCTAAGGTTTGATTAGTTTTTTTTAATTCAAGTAACAGCATCTAAGTTTAATCATTTAAAATTGAGTTCTGCATATAGGTTTTAAGTAACATTGTCAAGCACTCACTGTGTCATACCGCGACTTGATCGCGGTATCCAGTTTAAAATATTAAAATCATTGATATCAAAAGTTATTTTTATGGATACCGTGGTCAAGTCACGGCATAACATCGGAGTCTTTTTCAAGAGCCATACAACAAAACCGGTTCAGTATGACAATCATTAAACCTCATCCACCCTATCAAATTTTGCTTCGGAATAGAAGTTTCCTTGTAGCCCACCGACTTTTAGATCAATTAAAAATTTGGCTATTTCTCCGTTTTCTACGAATTCAGCTACTGTTTTAATACCTAAATCTTCTGAAATTTTAATTAATCTTTCTACGAAATACCTACTTTGTACATCACTTGTAATACTACGCACATATTTACCGTCAATTTTGATAATATCAATTGGTAAGCTTTGAAGTTGTTTAAAAGAAGTAAAACCCGCACCAAAATCGTCTAATGCAAATTTACATCCGTACTTACGTAGTTTATTAATAAATAAAGTTATTTTATCGTAATTCTCATTGAAAGAAGTTTCCGTAATTTCAATAATTAAACGATCCCGAACATTATGAGCTTTTAATAAGTTTTCTGCTATTTCCCATAAAGCTTCATCGCCTGTTCCTATATTTGAAATATTAACGGCTAACATTAAGTTTGGGTTGCGGGCAAGTTCATTAACAGTCATTTCTAAAACAATTTGATCAATTATAAAAATTAATCCTTTATTTTCAGCAATAGGGATTATAGGACCTACGGAAATATAAACACCGTTCTCGTCAGGTATACGAAGCAGACATTCATAATAATGAATCTTCATAGTATTACGATCTATTATAGGCTGATAAGCAAATCGCATAGTCTTTTTTGCTAAGGCTTGTCGTAGTAAGTTAAGCTGAAGATTAGATTTTCTTATATTTTCCAAATCATGTTCTGTACTGCTATATTCACGGTAATAATAATTATTATTTTGTGAAAGTAACATATTTAACGTTTTTTCAATTTCTTTAGCATTATTACTTACTTTTGGAAATTTAATACTAGCAATATAACAATTCATATAAATTGCCGGCTTCTGTTCATTAATATAAAGCTGCAAAAATAAATATAATTTTCTAGCAAAATTTTTAATTAAGTCAGAATCAGTAGTATTTAGGATAAATAATATTCTATCTTTCTTTATTTTCTTAAACTTTGAAAAAATCTTAAGTTCTTTGCTTACATCTTCAATGATTTGATCTAAATCTTCAATTATAAAATGCTTACCCTGCTCTATAAATTCTATTTCATAATAATTAACTAATCTACAAGCAAAACATACGCCTTTTTCCAATTTATCTATCGCATCTTGTAAATCTTTATAATCCGTTATTAATTCCGACATTGCCATGTGTATCATAAAATTATATACTTAAGAATATTAGGATATTTTTACTGTAAATAAAATAAAAATATGAGCCGCATAGAAAGGATACAAGAAAAATTAAGTGTGTTAAAACCACATTTTCAAGAAATAATAGATGAAAGCTATAAACATGCTAGTCATTATAACGGAATTCACAGCCATATAAAAATAAGAATTTCTGCAGAAACATTACAGGGAAAAAGCCTAATTGCCAATCATCGCACTATTAATAACTTACTTGCCGATGAATTTAATAGCGGCTTGCATGCTTTATCGATAGAGGTACTATGAAAACAAATAATATTTTAAAAGTAGCCGTTGGAGCTAGCAGCGTAGCACAAAAAGCCTTAAATAGTATAACGGATAAAAGCTGTGGCATAATTGAGGATAAAATACTTAAAGGTAATTACGTCACTCGCGAAGAATTTGAAAAATTACAAACTTTAGTAATAAAACTCAAGAAAGAATTAGCAGAGTTAAAGAGCAAATAATTTTAATCAACTAGTTTCAAAATTTTCTATTTTTGCTTTTAGTTCTTCTATTTCTTCTATAGTTAGCCCTGTTGAATCTGCTATTATATTGACATCTATATCTTTAAGTAACAAGTTCTTTGCTATTTCTATGCTTCTTTCAGCTTTCCCTTTTCACACCTTGCTGCTAAAGCTATTTCCTCGGCATCTTCCATTAATTTCGCTCTTATATAGGCATCATATTCTTTGGCAGTGAGGTTATGCATTTCTATTATATTGTATACATCTAATACTTAGCTCGCTCTTTATATTTGCAGGTAGGCTGTTTTCTGTTTCTACACACTTAAATAAATGTAGCCACTCATCTATAGTAGTTTCAAGCTTATCTTTATCAAATTTTTTAAGCTCTATAAATACATAGGAAAAATCAAATAAATATTGCTTATTTGTTTTAGTTTCAAGCATTTTATGAAGACTTATACAGGTACTTCATCATCAAACATTTTAGTCTTAATAAGTGAAATAACTATTACCGGTAATAAATCTTTATGCTTTATTCCTTGTGTAAGTTGCTGTACGTAAGAATGAGCAGAATAATATTGCACTCTTTTTAAGTAATCGCTTTCATTTCTTTTTTGCATCTCGATTATATACCAGCGACTGGCTTCATCTTTAACCTTTAAATCAAATATGCTTTTTGTTCCCTTTATCGAGCATAGGTACTTGCTCTACAGATATAAATTCTATTGCTTTAATTCTAAGCCCCTCAGGTGGTTCAAGAACTGCATTGATAAATTCCTTGAACCTCTTTAAATCACGAAAGATTTTTTTAAATACACTATCATTAGTGGGATCTAAATATCTTTGCATATTAATTATTACTTTTGGTATTACTCATATTATTATAGCTTTTTAAGTAATCAGTAAATAATACTAGAATATGTACTTTTAATAGAATAATTATTGCTATTTTTTAACAAAAATTACGTGCTTTGATCCGTTCTAATGGATACGATTGCTGACATGCCGGGAACTAGATTAGCATTTGGGGATTCAAAATCTATTAAAACAGGTACACGTTGTACGCTTTTAGTAAAATTACCGGTAGCATGATCTGGTGGGATTAAGCTAAATTTAGAGCCGGTAGCAGGAGCAATATTACGAATCTTCCCGTAAATTACCTTTTTAGGCAAAGCATCAAATTCAATTTTGACTTTCATGCCGGACTTAAATTTCTGAATTTGTGTTTCTTTAAAATTAGCCTGAATATACATAGTATTATCTTGAACTATAGAAAACAACGCCCTACCCGGTACTATGTAATTTCCGACTTCTAAACTACTATTACCTAATATACCGGGTACCATAGCAATAAGTTTAGTATTTTGTAAGCTCCTTAAGGTTACTTTTTTATTTTCTGTTAGCTCTTTAAGTTTTTCCTGTTCTGCTGCTTTTTCAAGCTCAAGAAGCTGTAAATGTTGCTTAGATATATCGAAATCTAACTGTGCTTGTTTATAATCCGTTTTGGCTTTTTGATATGCGTTTTTAGAATCATCTAACGTTTTAGAGCTAGCACATTTTGCCTTATTTAATTCCTGCACTCTAATAAAATCTGTTGCCACAATATCAAAGCTTATTTTATTAAGCTTTAATTTTTCAGCTGCTTGCTCTAGGCTAATCTGCCCTATTGAGATTTTTTGCTCTATAATTTCTATATTTTTTATGCAAGCTTCAATAGATGCTTCAAGTGCTGCAAGTTTTGCCTTATAATCTCTATCGTCAATTTCACCTATCAGATCACCTTTATTAACTTTAGTATTATCGGTAACAAATAACTTTGTTAAAACACCGCTAACTTCAGCACTAACATTTGAAATATCTGCATCTATGTAAGCATTATCCGTGGATTGTGTATTTGCCCAAACATAAATTCTATATCCCAAATAAATATGATTAAGGCTATAATAATTACATATTTAGTAAATGGATGATGTTTATATTTGTCGATAGCTTTGTTGTAATACACTCGGCATAATTAACTTTACCAATACCCTCTATGTTTAAAAAAATAACAAATTGGTATAGAAAGAATATATATAACTGCAATTAACGGCAGTGAGTACCATGGATATATGATAAGATTTATAATAACAATAGCAACTAAAATCATTGCAAGCGATAAATATTCAGGTTTAATACTCAAATTTTTTGTTGAGATTGTAGGAAGCCTACTAGCAAGTAGAAAAGCTATAATAGCCAAATATATATTAATTGTTATAGTGTGAGTACGGATATTGATATTTAATAACGTACCGATTTCAAAATCTATCATTACAGGCATTAAAGCAAGTAAAGCACCGCATGGGGCAGGTACACCAGTAAAAAAATAGTCAGTTTTTTTATCTTGTTTCGGTTGATAAATACCAACGTTAAAGCGAGCTAAACGTAGTGCCATACACACTATAAATAATAACATTACCGCTGATGAAAATACCTTATACTCATATTGTTGAAAAGACCATAAATATATCAGATAGGCAGGAGCTATACCGAAATTAGCAAAATCGCATAATGAATCAAGCTCTGCACCAAATGGGCTAGCTGCATTTAGCATCCTTGCTATTCTACCGTCGATACCGTCAATAATTGCCGCTACTATAATGCAATATACCGCAAGTTCCCATCTGCTATCCAAAGCAAATTTTATAGAACTCATACCGGTTACTAAACCAAGCAACGTAATAGAGTTGGGAATTAATTTTATTAGAGGTACAGGCTTAGTTATTATAGATTTACGAATTTTTAACAATTTTTATACTCAAAATGTATTTATTTATAACGTCATTGCAAGGAAAAAACAGTGTGGTTGCATGGCTGTCAATGTCTCATTCCTGCGAAAGCAGGAATCCAGAAAAAAATAATCTTAATATTGGTACAAAAATTATATATTTGATAAAATAAACAGAGGATTCCCGCCTACGCGGGAATGACATAAACAAACCATGCCTACGGCTGCTCGCAATGACGGTTTTAAAGTTATGAGGCTACTTCCTCTCAAACTTAAATTCTGTTGTCTTTTTACGTCCAAAATCAGCAATGATAGTTTCACCGCCTATAGCAGTCTGCCCTTTACTCACTAATAAAGCTGTTTTCAACGGTAGATAAACATCTACTCTGCTACCAAAACGAATTATACCGTATCGCTCGCCCGTTTTAACTTCATTACCCTCTTCTAAATCACAAACTATACGCCTTGCTATAAGTCCGGCTATTTGAACAAAAACAATTTTCTGCCCTTGAGCAGTTTCCATTAGTACTGATTGACGCTCATTATAAATACTAGCTTTATCGAGTGAAGCATTAAAAAATTTTCCCGGATTATAATGAAGTGCTAAAATTTTTCCGTTTGCCGGGATTCTATTAACATGGACATTTAAAAGATTTAGAAAAATACTAACTCTAATCATTTCCACATCACCAAGACCTAATTCCGGGGGCGGCAATGCTTCCTTAATTTCTTGAATTATTCCATCTGCAGGACTTATTACCAGATCATCACTTATAGGCACAAAGCGATCAGGATTACGGAAAAAATAAATACACCAAGCAGTAGCAATACATCCAATACAGCCAAGTTTTTCATTAAATGATGCTAATAAAAAACTTACTAATGCAAAGCTAGCAATAAATATATATCCTTCGCGGTGAATAATTTTAAATAAATCATTATATTGTTTCATTTTAATCTCTATGAATCTCCTTATTATTTTTAACTATGCCTGCTCTGCTTTATCCTCTTGGTTCTCACTCTCGTCTGCATCTTCGTCTTGAGGGGTAGCTTGGGCTTCGTGCGCAAAACCAAGAGCATATACGCATAAATCCGGGAGTGGAACACCGTTTTTTTTGGCAAGATCATTTAGCTGTGATATTGCTTTCATAACATCATCAGGAATAGTACCGCCTCTTTCGTCAGATAACCATTTTGCTTGAAATTGTAGCGGATGATGCCCTTCTTGAGGCGTACCTATATAAAACTTAAACTTGGCTCTTTGTCCACCAAAATCGCAGTCAAATTCAAACTCTTTATAATGTGCCATAACTTTATGAATTAATAATTATATTAATATTATTATAACAATAAAAATGCAAATCTAAAATAATTTCTTGTCTAATATTTTTTAAGTTTTTTAGCAATATAACGATTTGAATATAGAAATTTATCGCTAGAATCTATAATTATCCCGCCTGCTTCCTTAATAAAAAGCTCAAATGCATAATATAATGTAAAATTTAATAATGATAAACATATTAAATCCGCTTTACCTGACGCTACAAGTGTAGTCCCGTAGCAAGGAGAACCAAAAGATCTAATATTATCTACCTCTATCTCCTCCAAATCATTATGATTTACATCTTCAATAATTGCTAAACAGTTTTTTAAATCGGCATTATCGGAAACTCTAAGTCTTAATCCTTGATAATTAGAGTTTAAATTATTTTTTTCTATCCAAGCTCCCTTACCTTTTTCAGCATAATAAATTTCATTAAGAGCAGGAAAATATATTACTGTAGAAGTAGGAGTTAAAACTTCTTGATTCCTTTTTAAATAAGTTACGGATATCGCAAAAAAAGGTATGCTTCTGGCGAAATTATTTGGACTATCTATAGAATTAATTAAAAAAACACTCTCATAATTATTATTTAAATCGAATTTATCCTCCGGAAAAAATAAATATTGTGTATGTTTTTGTAATTCTTCACATAATAAAGTTTTTAATTTTAAATAAGATCGCTTACAAAATTCTTCATTTCTTACAGAATTTTTTTGTAGCATTTCGAGTTCTAAAAAATCTCTATGCAAAAACTTAACAGCTTTACGCAGGGCATTAATTAATAAATTAGTTATAGGTTGCATTTGATATTTTTAATTTAAGATATTAGTTTTAGCAATTATGTCGTATGGCTTTAAAAAATCGATACCATTCCTAGCTAAAAGCATTGCCTGAGTGAATGCTGAAAGTCGTCATTGCGAGGAAAAACTGTAAGTTTTGACGAAGCAATCTCAGGATATTTGACGAGATTGCCACGCAGCCTACGGCTGCTCGCAATGACGGGGTGGTATCCACACGGGCAATGCCTTCGCTGGGATGACATCCATAGTTCAATAAAACAGCTTACTTCGCTCGCTCGACATATGTCATATCATCAGTTTTAACAACAATTTTTTCTCCTATTTCTAAATATTGCGGGACCTTAACTTTAATACCGTTTTCTAAAATTGCTGGTTTATAAGAAGCGGTAGCGGTTGCTCCTTTTATTACTGGATCAGTTTCACTAATTTCAAGTATAACAGTTGGAAGAAGCTCAATATTTAAAGGCTTGTCATTATAAAATTCGACTTTAACAATCATATTTTCAGTTAAGAAAGATAATTTTTCTTCTAACATTTCTTTGGGAATATTTATTTGATCAAAATGTTTGGTATCCATTAATACCAAATCATCACCTTCAAAATATAAAAATTGATAATCTTTTTGTTCAAGCTCGGCTTTTTCTAAATAATCGGAAGAACTAAATCTTTCGTTACGCTTTGTCCCTGTTTTTAAATTTTTCATCTCAACTTGTACATAAGCTCCACCTTTCCCGGGCTGAGTATGTTCCGGTGTTTTGCTTACAACCCATAAATCATTATTATAAACTAATATGTTACCTGTTCTAATTGAATTTGCTGAAATTTTCATATATCATACATTTAAGACTTAAAATTAAAGTATAAATATACAAATTATTTCCTTTAAACACAAGAATTTAATCTTATGACCACAATATTAGTAGTAGATGATATAGAACCCAATATTAAGTTACTAACAGCCAAACTTTTACAAGAGTATTATACGGTGCTTACTGCAAATAGCGGCAAAGAAGCACTAGCAATTCTGAAAAAGGAAAAAATTGATATTATACTACTTGATGTTATGATGCCGGAAATAGATGGATTTGAGGTATGTAAAACGATAAAAACTGATCCGACAACTACTCATATACCGGTTGTAATGGTAACTGCACTTTCCGATATTGATGATCGAGTTAAAGGTCTTGAGGCAGGAGCTGATGAGTTTTTAACAAAGCCGATTAACGATACTGCTCTATTTGTAAGACTTAAATCGCTATCTAGAATGAAAAGCTTAATTGATGAGTTAAAGCTTCGTAATAGCACTAATGCATTATTAGGCGTAACAAATATCGAAATGCATGACACTTTTGCAGATAAAAAAATATTACTAATTAATGATGATGTGGTACAAGCTAAAAATATAAAACAAATGTTACTTAAGATTACCCAAAACGTAAAGGTAATAAGTAATTCCGATGAATTAGATATTATAAATGAATATACCCCCGATTTAGTAATTATCAGTAGTACGCTCGAAAATGACGATCCTTTGAGGATCAGTGTTATTTTAAGAGGTAAAGCAGAAATAAGCGGCGTGGTAATAATTTTACAAATTGATGAAGACGGTATGCCTTTGGTTGTGAAAGGTATTGAACTCGGTATTAATGATTATTTCATTTATCCTATAGAGGAAAGCGAATTGCTTGCTAGAATTAGAACACAATTAAAACGTAAGCAATATCAAGATAATTTACGTAATGATCTTGAACAAAGTGTCAATTTAGCAGCTAAAGACGGTCTAACCGGCTTATTTAATCGTCGCTATTTCGATATACATCTCAAACAAATGATTGAGAAAGCTAATAAAGAAAGTATTAAATTATATTTACTTATGTGCGATATCGACAATTTTAAACATGTAAACGATACTTACGGTCATCAAGCAGGCGATAAGGTTTTAACAATTGTATCCCGTATTTTGAAGAATACTCTCAGAGTAACAGACTTAATAGCAAGATTCGGCGGTGAAGAATTTACTATACTCTTAACGGATATAGATATTTCTAAAGCAATTGAAACTGCGGAGAGAGTTAGAGTTAAAATAGAATATATGGATTTTCACATTGAAGA
Source organism: Rickettsia rhipicephali str. 3-7-female6-CWPP (assembly GCF_000284075.1). Lineage (GTDB taxonomy): Bacteria > Pseudomonadota > Alphaproteobacteria > Rickettsiales > Rickettsiaceae > Rickettsia > Rickettsia rickettsii. The sequence goes on along the minus strand of NC_017042.1, from coordinate 407,644 downwards.
TCAAATTGAACCTTTAAAAAACACTATTTCAATCGGAGTTACGAAATATAAAAAAGAAGAATCAATAGAATCTTTCATTGAACGTGCTGACAAAGCTATGTATGAAGCTAAAACAACGGGTAAAAATAAAGTAGTAAAATTATAATTGATTTTTTAAAGTAAAAAAATAATGAGCAATTCTTCCAAAAAACATCTTGATTTACCATATAGACCAGGGGTCGGCATGATGATATTAAATGCCGATAACCATATATTCGTCGGTAAAAGAATAGATACAAAAATATCTGCATGGCAAATGCCGCAAGGTGGGATAGTTCCCGGCGAAACACCAAGTATTGCAGCAATGCGTGAGATGTTAGAAGAAATAGGCAGCGATAAAGGATATATTATTGCCGAAAGCAAATGCTGGTATAGTTATGATGTACCAAGCTTTTTAATACCTAAACTGTGGAACGGTAATTTTCGTGGACAAAAACAACGCTGGTTTTTAATTAGGTTTACCGGAAATAACGAAGATATTAATATAAAGACCTCTAATCCGGAATTTGACCAATGGCGTTGGGCATCACTTGATGAACTCTTATCTATTATAATACCGTTTAAACGTAAACTTTATCAAGCCGTCGTAAAAGAATTTGAATCATTAATTCAGTAAAAATTTTATATGATATAGTAACTTGTAGCAACACTATTTACCTCTTTATCACCTTCAATTCATTCATTTATAGCACTAAATAATGAAGTATCCTTATCACATTGCCTAAAGTAAATACAACACACTCATTTCCTCTAGACAATAAACTAATATCTTTATCGCAACTAGAGTCAATCATATAATATGTACTATCATTCTTTATTAGGTTATAATTATTATCACCAATTATATGTGCAGTAAATACATTTGCTAGATTAGCTATAGTTATATTAGCAATAAAATCTTTTACTTCTCTAATATGAAATAAGTTTATAATAAAATTACTTACACAGTGATTTGTTGTTGTTTCAGTTTCCCAATTAACCGTATCAATTTGAGCTTCCGGCATTAAAAATCATGAATTTATATCTTCAAACGCAAATTTTAGCTTTCTAACCAATCCACATAAAATATATTTTTTATCAGCAATATGTACAAAGGTATGATCAGGATGCTCATCTAAAAAATATGTAGAGGTATTAGAAAAAGGTTTTAAATGTACAGAATATACCTTATTTCTATCAAGGCTTTGGTCATAACTATTTTCACTAGAATCAGCTGGTATTAAATTTGGTAATAAAATAAGTATACAAAAATAACCGATTAAATTAACTATATTTGGTAAAAATTTAATATGATAATTTGGCATAACGTTACTTTATGTTTATTATAACATGTCTTATTATTAAATATAATTAAGATTATTGTTATAATTCAATTAATTTAATAAGAAACCATCGTTTAGCTGTTGATACTTGTGTAATTTTTGCTATTATTCTTTTCACTTAAGTAATTAATTATTACAACCTGAAAATAATTAGATTTTACTTTCTATCTTTGCAGCCAATATAAAGTCGTTTTCCGTAAGACCGTCGATTTTATGAGTCCATATTTCTACACTACATGCTCCCCAAGATATAGTTAAATCGGGATGATGTGCTTCCTGCTCTGCAATTTCAGTTATCTTATTTGCAAATTCCATAGCTTTTATAAAATTAGAAAATTTATATTTCCACTCACTTTGTAATTGAACTAATAACTTATCAATTTCTTTTTTCTCAAGTGGCGGAACTCCACCCTCACATGGTACGCATCTTTTCTCACTTAATACTGTCATAGTTTTTTTCTATATCAAAGTTAAAATATTGATCTTTATAAGGCTCATCTGCAAGTGTATAATGCCACCACTCAATTTTACATGCTTTAAAATTATGTTCTTGCATCTTAGAACGTAAATAATTACGTTTTGCTAAATATTGTTTATCAATTAACTGTCATGAGGTAAAGCTTCATCAAATAAGTCAAAAGAAGTATACATGTCTACCGTATTATCACCTAAATAGGATTATAACACGCTCGTCTTTCAGCTTTCTCTTAATGACTTCAGGATTATTATTACTTCTGAAGCTTTATTATTGATCAATCTACAGTACTACCCCTACTATGACTAGAGCTTTCAGCTATATAACCTAATATAAAACATTTAGACGTATCTATTATATATATGGGTAAAAGCTTTCCTTATTTTTTGATCAATATTATCTTTGCTCCATCTTAAAAAATGTTGTACAGCTTTTTGTGGTCTATATGCATCATATATAATCAGCGAATAACCATCTTTTTTTGTATCTCAGCTTGTACTGCTTTAAGAGCCTTAACAGCTTCTATGGTTACTTCCGATACTTTATAACCATCTACCTTTTTACCAACAAAATTTTCATCTGAATAATAATGCATATTTTGAATAATTGTAGGATTGATATCTTGCAGATACACGAACCCTTTAGGTAAGGATTTAGCATATATTGGAAGAAAGCTCATAAATATAAAAATTAAACTTGTTAAAATCAATTTCATAAAATGCTAGGCTTTGTAAAGATTTCTAATTGATTTGTTATTTTGAGATATTTTATAAAAATAGACTTCTTGCATAATCTCTTGCTAAAGGTAATTTGTATGTCGACCCGGTACTCGAATCCTTACATAGATTTGGCTACGCTCCGGTTCTATGTTCCGTGCCTCCTTCAAATTCCTCTTTATAAAATAGGTTATACAAGAAGTCTAATATTTATCTTATACAAAATTTTATTAAACACTATGGGATTGTTAACAGTACTATAGTAAACTCAACCCCATTTTGTGACAGGCACGAAGGTAGAGCCTATATCTATATATATAATAGACGAGAGGATGAACAACGAAGCACACAGTTCAAATCAGAGTTTACTATAGAACTGTCAAAAAGACGAATGAATGGTAGCGAGGGAGGGATTTGAACCCCCGACACACGGATTATGATTCCGTCGCTCTAACCAGCTGAGCTACCCCGCCAGGAGAAAAGTGTTTATATAATTTGTTAAGAAGTGTCATTCTAGATAAAAGCGGTTGCATGGCTTGGAAAATGTACTTAGTGTCATACCGTGGCTTGACCACGGTATCCCCCAAAAAAATAACTTAAAATACTAATAATTTAAGTTGGATCCCACGCCCACGATCAAGTCGCGGGATAACAATAAAAAAATTGATCCATGCAACAATTGACTAGCAACTTCTCAAATTTTATCTTAACGTTTAGAGAATTGTGTTTTCTTACGTGCTTTACGTTGTCCGTATTTCTTACGCTCTACTACCCTAGAATCACGTGTTAAAAGACCGCCTTTACGCAAAATAGCATGAAAATCCGGAGCAGATTTATCTAAAGCTTTAGAAATTCCATGTAAAATAGCACCTTTCTGTCCTGAAATTCCTCCACCTCTAACAGTACAAATTACATCATACTGATCAATAGTTTTTGTTAAGACAAACGGCTGTAAGATAGTTTTCACATAAGTTTCAGAAGGAAAATACTGGGCTATTGTTTTTTTATTAACAACTATTTTTCCTTTTCCTACTTTAAGCCATACTCGTGCTATAGCATTTTTTCTTTTACCTGTAGCATAAAACTTGCCTGAATTATCTATTTTTTCTTTAGGAGTTTTTAATACTAAAGGTTCTTTAGTTAACTGCTTTTCTACTTTTTCTGTTTTAATTTTTAACTCGGGCATATTCTATTACTTTTTATTTTTTGGATTTTGGCTTGCAAAATCATAAACAGTAGGTTGCTGTGCCATATGAGGATGATCACCATTTGCATAAACATACAAATTACTCATTTGCTTCGCACCTAAAGCATTTCTTGTAATCATTCTTTTTACGGCCATTTTAATAACTCTCTCAGGGTATTTACCACTTAAGATTTTACCTGCCGTAGTATCTTTTATCCCACCTGGAAATCCTGTATATCTGTAATATATTTTTCCGTCTTTGGGATTCGCTTTTTTACCTGTTAATTTTACATGCTCCGCATTTATTATGATTATATTATCACCACAATCTAAATGAGGTGTAAAGCTAGGCTTATGCTTACCGCGTAGCATATTAGCAACTCTGCTAGCGAGTCGTCCTAGCACAATATTTTTTGCGTCTATGACCCACCATTTCTTTTCAATTTCCGATGGCTTTGCCGAGTAAGTTTTCACAATAGTATCTTTTTAATTAGAATTTAAAATTAAAGAATCAAACTACATGTTTAATAGCATTAATACCCGCTATCTGTCAAGCTAAATATAATTTATTTACTTCCGAATATTATTTTTCTATCGGTAGAAAAATATAAATTATTATTTGCTCTTAGCCCATAATAACGAATATTTTTTATAATTTTGACAATATGAGGTATCATGTTTAATCCATTATTATCAACATCAAAACTATATAAAACACCGTTAACGGAAATAACATTTAAACTTCGCTCATTGTTATTATCAACTCCAACAAAAGGTACTAAAAAAGCAGCAGATTTTAGTTTCTTAGGATCTGTTCCATCATTTAAATCAGCTACAAACTTTACTTTCCCTGTTTCAGGATTAAATGCTGCTATTTGTCTAGCATTATTTGTTACAAATAGGCTATTACCGATTAAAGACATTGATTGAATATCCTCGGCATTTACCTGCCAAATCACACTGCCGGTTGCTACATTAAGCTTAATAAGTTTACCAAGACCGGTTGCTATATACAGATTCATATTATCATGAACGGGAGTACATAAAATACTTGATTCGTCAAAATTCGGTATAGCTGTACGATCATTAAGATTTGCAAACTCAAAATTCCATTTTACTTCACCGTTTGTTATATTTAAGGCAAGTATTTGCCCGGAATTATAAGTTACTATTACATTATCATACTGTACGATCGGCGTCATAAAATAACTAGCCGACAAAACTTCCGCTAGACTTTCATGTTCCCATACGGTTTTTAAAGTTTCCGCATTTAAAGCAATAGTTTGATTACTGATAGTTTGCACTAAGACAGTATTATCATTGAGCACAATAGGCTTAATTCTAATAATATCCGGAAGTTCTTTTCTAATTATTTCATAACCTGATTTTGCATCTAGCACTACTAACAACCTTGAACCGTATGTTACGTATAATTTTCCGTTATGGTGTAAAATTCCGCCGCCTATATAATTATCTTTTTTATGTCTACTTAAATTATAAGACCAAATAATCTTATTTTTCTCTATAGAAAATGCAGAAATATTCGATCTAATATCCAATGCATAAATCATATCGCCTATAAAAACCGGCTCGGTAATCGTTTTGCTTCTAGCGAAACTATACTGTTTATTCTTAAACATATTTGCATTAAATGCATATATATTTGCATTAGAATCTAAATATATAGGCTCATGAGTCTGAATTGCTAATTTAGGAGTCAACTCAACAATATTTTTTACCCTTTTTGGTCCAAGCCCGTTACATGAAATTAAAATAAACGGTAATAACAGAAGTGCTATTTTTTTTGTCATATTTTTCCTTAAATACGAATTATTATTTATTTAAATTTACAAGCAATGCTTTAGCCTGATCTTTTATTAGATCAGATACATTATTTGAAATTAATAAATTTTTTAGATTTTTTTCTGCTTGCGGTTTCATATTATTCTTAATATCCCACATAGCTTTTATAATAGTTGCTGTAGCCCAAAAAGGTTTTTTCTCGTCATCAAAATAGTTTAAATATTTGGTCAATTTCTCTTTATCTTGAATATCTAGATTTTGATCATCAATAACAAGACCACACCATGAAATACGTGCATAAGAAGTAGAAATTTCAGAATATTCTTTATTTTCAATAATTTTATTAAGCAGGTCTTTCGCTTCTGAATATTTTTTTTCTGAAATCTTTATGGCTACTTGTGCTAATGCAGCTATTTCTTTAATTTTAGTATTACTAGTAGTAACTAAATTCTCTAAAGTATTAAAAACTAATTCTTCATTATCTTTTGTTGTTTCCAAACCAACAGTCTTAACAAGAATATCTCCGTTTTTTTGGTTATTTTTAATTCTTTTATCTTTATTATTATTAATAACAACCATTATAGTAATAGCTATTATAGAAATGATTATTATTATAGGTAAAAGCTTTTTGAAAAAAATTAACCTTTTTTCTTCATTTTGATCACTCAGTACTTCATCTAAAATATCAGTCATATTTTATTATTTTTATTTATTTTTACAGCCAAATTTAATCTTAGCATCTTCTGCCATTTTCTTGGATGCGGCAGTTCTATTAGTTGGAAATTCGTTATCAAGCTTAGCAAGCATATTACATGCTTCCTGAGTTTTTTTTAGTTCGCCTAAGGAAAGCGCTAACTTCAATAACCCATCGGAAGATTTTGCCCCTTTCGGTGACTCTTTATAGCCTTTTAAATAGTTAACTGCTGCCCCGTTATAGTCTTTTTGTTTAAAAAAGCATTCCCCATACCAGAAATAAGCATTACTAATTAGCGAACTGTTAGGATATTTTTGGATAAAATTTTTAAACTTATCTTTTGCTTCAGTCAGTTTATTATCTTTATAAGCAGCAAGAGACAAATCATAAGCTTGCTTATCAGGAGCTATATCCTTATTAACCGCAATAGGTTTTTTAGGAGCATTATCCGGCATATCTTTAAGCAAAGCTATATCAAAAACATCTTGTTTTTTTGAATCACCGGCTTCTAAAACTTCAGTATTTTCTTCTTGATTTGCAATATTTGAGTTCTGCGTTAGCATATCAATTTTATGCTGTAAAACCTCAACTTTACCAATTAGCCTTCTGATTTCTTGTTCCTGTTCATCTAGTCTATTGTCAAAATCATTATTTGCTGCATATTTTAAAGGCTTTCCTTTAATAGTTTCGCTTTCTCCGAAAGAAAACATAGAAAATAAAAAAGTAAATAATAAGACAATTAGTTTCATATATTTTTTAAAAATTTATAATTTTTTTATAATACCGAAAATTTTTTAATATTCCACACAATTTTTTATATTTCAATACTACCGTCATATGTAAAAGTTATTGTTATGGTGGTACCTTCATTTATCTTACTTTGCAAATCAAATTTACCGTTCATAAGTTCAACCAGCTTTTTAGTAAGCGGCAACCCAAGACCAGTGCCTTCATATTTTCTACTAAGCTCACTATCAATTTGACCGAACACCGATAAAGTTTTTGGGATATCTTTTTCCTCAATACCGATACCGGTATCTATAACTTTTATATATACTAATTTTGCTAACTCATCTTTTTCAAGTGTAATAGTAACACTTCCTCCGGAATTTGTAAATTTCACGGCATTTGATAAAAGATTTAAGAATACTTGTTTTAGCCTTTTTGGATCAGCCTTTATAACCACATGCTCTTTCGGTAATCTACTAATTAAAGCCACTTCGGCTTGATCGGCACGAGGCTTAACAAGTATCAGCGAAGAACTAATTAATTTATTTAAATCAAGATCTATACTATCTACTTTTAATTTATCGGCAGAAGCTTTAGAAAGATCTAAAATATCATTAATCATACTAAGCAAATGCTTACCGGCATCATTTATATCTTTAATATAATTTTTACTTTTTTCTGCATCTCTTTCCGACATAAGAATTTCCGAAAAGCCTATTATAGCATTAAGCGGTGTACGCAATTCATGACTAATATTAGCAAAAAACTTTGTATTTGAAGAGCTGGTTTTTTCTACTTTTACTATTCGAGCTTTTAAATTTCTATTTGTTTCAAGCTGCTCCTCAATAATTTGTCTAGCATAGTTAGTATTACTAATAATTATAGTGCAGAATATTATAAAAATAATGATAAAAGTTATAAAAACCTTTTGCTCAAGAGAGGTTATATTTTGCCACTGGCTGGTAATATTAGTGTTAATCTCAAATACTGCAGCTACGGGAAAATCTAAATTATTATCTATAACAGGGATATAGCTAGTAACAAAAGAAGCCTCTTCCACTGTTAAATCACTTTCATTTTCTATTACTACCCTTGGTAATAATATATGACTTGTAATACCTTCAAAAGCATCTCGAAGCGGAGCTTTTGAAGTAAAGGATTTAAAAAAAAATTTATCGATTTTTGCGGTAACTATCTCAACCAAACTATCATCTTTATAATTGTCTACACTATACATATGTAACATATTACTAGTGATGAATTTATTACCTTTGAGATCGTAGAGAGAAATATTAATATTAAGACTGGTGAACCATTGAGCGGTAATCTTTGCAAAATTAATAAAATCTTGATCTTGTAATAGTTTTAAATAACCGAATTTATGTAATTTACTGATTACGTTCTGATGAGTATTCCAAATATTATCAGTGTAAAGTTCTACAATTTTAGTATGTTCCAAAGCCACTTGTTTTACTATCATTTCTTTTATCATAAAATAACGATAAAACATCATATTTATGACAATATTAAGAAACAATATAATGAATGACAATCTTACTATATACTTATTATGGTTCATTATAAGACCTAGTAGTTATTTTTAGCTCAACTGATGTCATCCCTGCGGAAGGCTTGCTTGCATACCAAATCGTCATTGCGAGTGACTAAAAGGAGCGTGGCAATCTCATAAACCAGGATTCCTGAGATTGCGTACGTACAAAACTTACAGTTTTTCCGTAGCTTATGAAGAAGAATCTATCCATGCAGCAAAACCGAGAATGATATTATCCTCCCTACTTATCTTCTTGTTTAACTTTCTCTTTTGTTTCCAGCTTCTTATTAATAATCAACCCTGTAATTACATCATAAGCACGAGCAAATTGATAATCTTTTTTGTATAATTCCGATAATTCATTCTCTTCTTGTTTATTATTTTTGGCTTTTGTTTCTTTTTTGCTATCTTTGTTTTTTTCATTATCATTCTTCAAATAATTTTTTAAAGAACTCTCAGAAAAACGCTTATCTATTTTTTTCACTTCTGGATACTCAACTTTCGCCGGCTCAATTAAAATATCAGGCTCTATTCCTTCTGCTTGAATAGAACGACCGCTTGGGGTGTAATATTTAGATATAGTCAGTTTTACGGCAGCCCTAGAATTGATTTGCGTTAAAGCCTGAACTGATCCTTTACCGAAAGACTTAGTTCCAAGTATTATTGCTCTTTTATGATCTTGCAAAGCTCCGGCAACTATTTCCGAGGCAGAGGCAGAATTACCGTTTATTAAAACTATCATAGGTACTTTGGGAGCTTTTAACGAAAACTCATTTGCTTTAGTTTCGCTATTACTTGATGTAGTTCTACCTTTTGTTGTTACAATTACACCGGAATCAATAAAATAATCACTAACGGCAATAGCTTGATCGAGTATACCTCCAGCATTATTACGTAAATCTAGAATTATACCTTTAAGGTCATCTTTACTCTCAGTTTTTAACTTCTTTACTGCTGCCTTCAGCTCAGAAATTGTTGACTCATTAAAAGTAGTTATACGTATATATGCAATATTATTTTTTTCTAAATGTGCTTTTATCGGCTTGATTTTTACTATTTCGCGAGTAAGCTCTAGCTCTTGCGGTTTTGCCTCTTCTTCCTTAATTATCAACAATTTAACCTTAGTACCAGGCGTACCACGCATCTCTTTTATAGCTTTATTAGGACCAAGCGTAGAGACTAACTCGTCATTCACTCCTACTATATAATCCCCGCCTTTAAGCCCTGCTTTGAAAGCCGATAAATCGTCGATAGGCGATATTATCTTAATTGCTCCGCTATCATACATTATTTCAACACCGATTCCGCCGAATTCACCTTTTGTAAAAGTAAAAATATCTTCTAAATCCTCATCGGTATAATAGCTTGAATGAGGATCAAGTGAGTTTAACATACCGTTAATTGCTTCATCTATCATTTTTTGCCTATCGGGTACCTGTACATAATCCTTTTCGATACGTTCAAATACGTCTTGAAATTGCTTATAAGCTTCCTGATTTGATATTTTATTTTCAGTTTCTTTTTCTCCTTCTGCAAATGCACAAATAGAATTTATAATAAAAAATAGTGTTATAATTAAACGTAATAACATAATACTCCAAATATGTGTGTTTTTTAAGCAAAACGTCATTGCGAGGAAAATTACGAAGTAATTTGACTAAGCAATCTCAGGATATTTGACAAGATTGCCGCGTCGCCTACGGCTCCTCGCAATAACGATTAAATATCCAGCTCACTAATAATTTTATCCATTTTAACTAAAGCCTGTTCATAAATAAATTGAAATCTTTTTTCCGGCTTTTTACCCATTAAATCATCTACTATTTTATCGACATTTTGAAAATCTTCTAAAGTTACCTTTAAAAGCGATCTTTTCTCCGGATGCATAGTAGTTTCCTTTAATTGTGCAGGCATCATTTCACCGAGACCTTTAAACCTACCTACTTCAATTTTAGCTTTACTAGCTTTTAATAATTTATCCGTTAACTTAGCTTTTTCCTCTTCATCGCCTGCATAATAAGTTTTATTAGACTGCGTTAAACGATAAAGCGGAGGCTTAGCTAGATATAAATGCCCCTCTTCTACCAATTTCGGCATTCGTAAAAAAAAGAAAGTCATTAATAACGAAGCTATATGAGCACCATCAACATCTGCATCAGTCATAATAATTATTTTTTCGTAACGCAGATTTTCTTTTTTATAATTCTTTAAACTACCGCAGGCAAGAGCTATTTCTAAATCTTGTATTGCTTGATTATTAACAATTTTCTCAAGCGTAGAACTCGCAACATTTAGAACTTTACCCCATAGCGGTAATACTGCTTGCGTTTCTCTATTACGTGCTTGTTTTGCAGAGCCTCCGGCCGAATCACCTTCTACAATAAATAATTCCGTCCCTTCAGGTGAAGTGCGTGTGCAATCGGCAAGTTTACCGGGTAAACGTAATTTTTGAGTGGCATTTTTACGGGAAATATTTTTTTCGTTTTTCTTACTGATTCTAAACTCAGCAATGCTAATTACATGCTCAAGTAAATTAGTAGCTAAAGCTTTATCGCTACTAAGAAAATGGTCAAAATGATCTTTTATTATATTCTCGACCGGTTTACTTACACCGTTTGATACTAATTTTTCCTTAGTTTGTCCTTGAAAAGACGGCTCAGCTATAAAAATAGAAAGTACGACACTTGCGGTTTCTAAAATATCCTCAATAGTTAGATTAGCAGCTTTTTTATTCCCTATCATTTCACCATATGCTTTAAGACCACGTAAAATAGCCGACTTAAGTCCTTGCTCATGTGTTCCTCCTTGAGGAGTCGGAACAGTATTACAATATGATTGAATAAATGCCGAGCTATCGTTATTTTGCCAACAAATCGCCCATTCAAGTTTTATCCTGTCCGGCGTAGACTCTATATTACCTGCAAAAATTCCCGGAATAACTAAATTATCTAAAGTTATTTTTGAACTTAAATAATCTTTTAAACCGTTCGGGAAACTTATTAATGCCTTTTTAGGTATATCTGATGGTACTTCTACTTCGCATGTCCATTCTATAGCAACACCGCGATATAAATAAGCTTTTGACCTTGCAAGCTCATAAATCTTTTTAGGATTAAAATATAATTTTTCACTAAAAATTTCCGGATCGGGAGTGAAATTTATTGATGTACCTCTTAGCCTTTTAGATGCTTCTTCACATATTAAATCAGTTAATTTTTCTCCTTTAGAATAACTTTGGCTATATAATTTACCTTGTTTATAAACCTTTATTTCTAAATGTTTAGATAAAGCATTTACTACCGATATTCCAACACCATGCAATCCGCCTGCAGTATGATAAACATTATTTGAGAATTTACCTCCTGAATGAAGAGTAGTTAAAATTACCTCTAAAGCTGATTTGTCAGGAAATTTAGGATGATGATCAATAGGGATACCGCGACCGTTATCAAATATAGTAATACTATGATCATGATGCATTTTTATCGTGATGATACTTGCAAAGCCGGCGACTGCTTCATCCATAGCATTATCCAGCACCTCAGATACTAAATGATGCATAGCATTTGAATCAGTACCCCCGATATACATCCCCGGTCTTTTACGAACAGGCTCAAGCCCCTCTAATACTTCAATATCTTTTGCACTATAGTTATTATCGACTAGCTTATTTTTCTTTTCTTTGTTAAAGCTGAATAAATCGCTCATATATTAGAGATTTAATTAATTATTTTCTCTCCTAAATTAAACTATTTAACATAGAAAAGCAATTAAGCTTTAAAGAAATTGTTTGAAAATTCTACGTCATTGCGAGGAAAAACTGTAAGTTTTGACGAAGCAATCTCAGGATTTTATACTATTTCATGAGATTGCCACGCTCCTTACAGTCGCTCGCAATGACGATAAAAATAATCTTATCAATTATATCCCTTAGCTTTGATTAACATACAAGCTATGTTAGCGTTTCCTTGAGCTAATGCAATATCTAATGGATATTGGCACTCATTATTTAGAGTAGAAATTTTAATACCTCGTATGACCAAAAATTTTGCTAAATAGTAATTATCGTTATAAATAGCGGCAGTTAGTAATGCCTCACCGCTTCTACCTTTTTCTTGCAATATAGGATAAACGTCAAGTAACGCACGCAACCCAAAAAGATTGTTGCTATCCACTGCTCTAAACGCATTCTCTACTGCACTACAATAAGATAGATTGGCATAAATATCTTTCTTTTTATTTATATCATTATCATATTTAATAAAACTCTCTACAACTTTTCTTCTTTCGGCACTTGCTATCCATTCTTCTTGCTTTTGGAACAGTTCTATATATGCATACATATCCATCTGCTCTAAAGTCGCCTGCTCTGTTAGTGTACCAAGAACTATATCATCATCAGGTAAAAGTAACATTTGTGTTTCATCTTTAACAAATTTTGTTACCAACTCCGATGTTTCATTATTTACGTTATTATCTTGTTTTTGAATCGTGACATTTGGAGAGCTTACCGGAGGTGATTTCTCTTGATTATTTGTAGTTTGATTATTATTAATTTGCTTCTCTAAAGGCTGAAGTTGATTTGGCTTCACTACAACAACGGGTATAAGCGGCGTATTCCAATCTTGGTTTTTTGAAACAGCCACAAATGTCTCTTGCGAGTTATTGAGTTCCGCCGAAGAATCGGTTGTAGGAACTACTTTAGACGGAGCAGTAACGGGTGTATTTGGGCTAGTCGGTGTTATAGGCTGTGTAGAAGGCTGATTTGTAGGCATTACCGGAGGTGCAGGTACATTATTACTAGGTACTGCAGGAGGTACTGTTGTCGGCATAGTACTTGATGTAGTATCTTGGGTTACCGGCGGGCTAACCACAGGCGGAGAAACAGCAGGCATATTAGGTATAGAGGGCGGTGCTATCGGTGCTACGCTTTCTTCCTCTTTATTAGCATCAGGAGGGGGATTAAGCGGAATAAGCTTATGCACAGGCGGCAAATTGGTTGGTTTATATATTTGCACCGGTCGCTGTGGAGGCACTACATAACTTCCTGCTTGAGCCGGAGGATTAGGAGTTATAATATTAGAAGCTAAATTTGTATCACTATGCTCATTAGAAGCAACTTGTTCTTCATGCATTTCATTACTTGTAACACTAGGTAACGCTGCACTACCAATATCTATAAAAGGTTCAGATGCCTCGGCTTCATTAGATTCCTGCATTTCATGAGAAGCTAAATTTACACTACTTTCATGACTGGGATTTGTATGAACGTTATCACTTGTAGCACTAGGCAATGCTGTATTACCGACATCTATAAACGGCGCAGCTTGTTCATTGTCATTAGGCTCTTGGGAAGCTAGCTTTGGTTCTTCTTGATGGGCTGCTTTAGTTTGTTCATTTGCTTGTTTAGGAGGTATATCTTTCTTTTTTGGTTTACTAAAAAATTGCTTAAATTTATCAAAAAAAGAAATATCGGCACTAGAGCGAACATCCTTATCTTTAGTATCTACTACGACAACCGGTAATGATGGCGGCAAGGGCGGAGGTGAAGCATAACTTTGAACTGTCACTAATAACAAATTTATAAAAAATAATATCTTACATAATTTATTTAACATATAATTCCTTATTAAATAATTTATTTGATAGCAGGAGGTTGTTCGATGTCATTCCTGCGAAAGCAGGAATCCAGGATAAAGCGAGATAAATCGAGCTTTTAATATTAAAAACTTACTGTGTATATACCTTTTAATTGCTGAATTCCCGCTTCCGCGGGAATGACATAAACGAGTCATACACCTCCCCCCGCTTTTAGCTAGCAATGACATTCACTCCCCTACCTCTTACTATTCTGCACCAATTTCTTTATCTCAATCTCTACTAACTCTTTAACAAGTACAGGTAGATTTTTATCAAGCCAAGCTTTAAGTTCTGGTTTTAACATCTCAACGACTAATTCTTCAAGTGCATTTTTAGATGAGATATTATTATCCAGCTTTTTATCTTTAATAGTATCAGTAAAATTTTTAAAAATATCACCTACCTCTTTAGCAGATTTAGTTGATATTAACTTTTCTTCTTCATCTTGATTTACTATTTCCGTTAGCTCTAATACATCTTCATCTTCGCTATCATTTTCATTAATAGGATTTTTACGCTCGTTTATTACTCCTTTAATCGATTTTAATATGTCTTCTATCGACATGTCTTGGTTCTTTTTATTTTCCTTACTCACGTTAGAAACCTATAAACATTTTCTTTTTAATAGTCTTAAACTCTTCTTCAGGACTAAAATATTTTACTTTAAGTTTTAAACTTTGAGCCGTTAGCTCGCCGGTTAACAATTTCATTTGATATGCCGCAAGTACTGAAGATTTATACGCATCCACACGAGTTATTTTGGCTTCGTATAATTTTTCTTCGGCAGTTAAAACATCTAATATTGTTTTAGATCCGACTATTTCCTCTTGCACAGTACCGTCATATGATATTTGAGCAGCATCCACTCCTTGATTAGCGGCAACAATACGAGATTTTGCTGCTTCAAATCCCTCCCACACGCTTACAACCCCTGCTTGGGTCTGCTTTATCGCACTATCAAGTTGAACTGCACTATTTCTTGTTTGATTTTTAGCCGATCTGATTCTTGAATATTGAGCTCCTCCCTCAGGATAAATAGGGATATTTACCGAAAGAGTAGTAGTATAGCTTCTATTATTTATAGCATTTATATCATCTTGTGGATTGTAGTGTGTTCTACCGGATTGCAGTTGCACACTTACTTGCGGTAATAATTTCCCTTTTTCTGCCATTTCTAAAGCTTTAGCCGAAGTTACATTATGCCTTGCTGAATCAATATCAGGATTGAGCTTAGCAGCTCTTCTGGTTAACTCATCTAATGAAGCAGGTAACATTTTAGGTAACTCAGGCATAGTTATATTAGTCGGCTCTATTCCAAATACTCTAATAAAATTTGCTTTTTTTCCTTGAAAATCGGCATAAGCAGCTAGTTTATTCGTTTCTGCTACCGCAAGCCCCGCTCTTGCGGTTGCTATATCTACTTCCGTTGCTTCTCCAAGTCTTAATTTTTCCTCAACGGTGTTAACTTGTTGTATGTTAGTGCGAACTCTACTTTCGGAAATATCATATTTTGCTTTGCTCTCAAAACAATCAAGATACGCAGTTATTAAATTTAATAATATTTTTTGTTCACCGGCATAATATGCACCCCGTGCGGCTCTAAATCCTGCTTGAGCAGCTTTAAGAGCCGCAACGCTAGAACCACCATTAAATAGAGACTGTTGAATTGTTAATGCACCTTGATCACTATCTGTTTTCCTTGGAGTAAGACCAAGCCTATCAGCATATTTTTTATTATATTTAGTCTTATTATTTTGTCTATTAATCTGTAATCCGGCACTAGGCATAAACCCCGAAAAAGCTCGCGGAAACTGCTCAATCGAGTCTAAAAACTTAATTCTAGCAGCTTTCAGCTCCTCATTATTCTTATATCCTTCAGTTAAAGCTTCCTGCAAATCAACTGCTGCAACCGAACTAGTTAGTAATAATGTAACAATAAATGTAGTTAATTTACACATAAATTTCTTGAATAATTGATAATTATGTTAGTTAGATTAGTTTAATCTTTCAAGAATATACCTATATCCTAATAAAACAATATAAATCTATTGTAGCAATGTTAGCACGTAATATAACAAAAATTAATCTCAAGGGCAATGATAACTATTTTACATTTTATTTTACGGTTATAAAGCTTTAAGATTAATTAATATTTGATAACAAAATAATAAATTTTATGTCTATAATTGATTCTTCTAGTTTCAGCGGATTAAATAAAGAACAACAAGAAGAACTACAAAGACTTTTAATAAAATTAAAAGGTTTTACAAAAGCTTTGAAAATGAATGTAAAAGATTTAGAAGATCATTTATTTTATATTTTACAAAATTCTTTAAATGAATTATCTCACACTGAAAATATCGATGTAGCGAAAATAGAAAAACTTTTTAATAGGACATCCAAGAATCTATAAATAACTACTTTATCTGAAGCGCTTGAGACAGCATATCAAGAACAGTTAAAAACAAAAGATATCTTTTTATTTGACGGTTATTGTAGAAAAATGTTTAAATGTTTTAGAACAAATTTTAAAATTTCAGCAAGAATTAGATAAACTCTATCCTGGAGCTTCTAAAAAAATTATAGAATCATTAGACAATATATTAGTCGGGGTTATATCGACTCAAATACCGATGCTTGGAATATTTATACAAACAAGCGGAATACTTGAAAAAGTAAATAATCTTATTGAATCTGAAAAATTATTGCCAAAAATAACAAAATTGCATAATAATATAAAAGAAATAAGGGAAGAGGCTAAATCTCATGAGAAGCTTGAAAACATCTATGAAAAAGCCAAAAAAGTTGCCACAATTTCAGAAATATCAAAAGAACCGCCTCGAAAAATTATTGAAATAGCAAATAAAAACCCTAATAACCAAGCTTCACTAGAGAATGTTGTAAAAGCTGCTAAAGCTATACCAAAAAGCAAAGATGAAGTAGAAGAAAAAATAACAGAACTAAAAAGTAATATTGAAAGTGCAATTCCACAAGATATAAATATTGACAAATTAAACTCTGTAAACAATACTATTTCTGGTAATCTAAATGAAGCTAAAACAGAATTATTAAAAGTATTAAATTCGGAAGCTTCTTGTGGCGAAAAGATAGAATCCTTATGTAAAGCAGCAGAAAAAGCTACGGAAATTGCAAGCGACATAAAAAAAATAATAGAGTAATACCAGGAAGTAAAGAACTCGGAAATGTTATAAGTCTAACAATAAAAACTAACTTATTACCACCTCCGATCTTAGCAATTGCAAAGCTAACTCCTGATATATCTAACTTAGTTAATATAGGTAAAGCAGTGGTTACTATACTTGCTAAAACACACAACTTAACTCAACAACAAGGAAGAGCAAAATAGTGTCTAATTCTAATACTCATATTTTAATTGCCATAGGTTGCTTAGCATTATTATTAATATTTTTAATGTATAAGAAAATAGCAGCACGTAAAAAAAATATATTACCTGCTGAAGGAGGTAATATTGATGATTCGCCAAATGTTGCCCTTAATAGTCAAAAACCAGAAAATAAAAAGCTGACATTACAAGAAAGAATAGAACTATCTTGGAAATTCCTTTATAACATCACGGAAGTTATTTTAAATAAATTCTCTAAAGAAGATGTTATTCAAGTGAATAAATGCGGTCAAGTTTTATTTGAAAATGGCGTTAGATATGAACATGTAGTCGATCTTGCAATCCCTCAAGTTAAGTCTCATACTCAAGCAGTTGAACAAGAACAATCTAAAGAAAAAAAAGCCTTAGGGGTATAACTCTTTTCTTTGAAAAGTAGTATTTTATACTTTTCTTTAAAGCATGTTTAAAATCAATTATGTTTTTTATCCTTTACTTATATACTAATATAACTATTTAGGAGTTTATTCCTAAATAGTAAGCTTTTTTAGGAATAAACTCCAATTAAGTTAGATTATAAAAGGCAGCATTCTTAGCTAAATAGGTAAATTTTATTTAAACTATGTCTAATATATATATCTTGTTACTATATCGTTTAATAAAAGTAAGCAATTCTTATTAAAAGGATTACGGAAAGGCTTGGCATTTACTTTGTAGTTTTATCGGTTCTTTATACCAAAACGGTAATATATTAAATAATGGAGAATTTTTTAGTCCTACAAAAATAAATTGGTTTTTTATACAGTAATTCCTAATAAAGATGCTTTGCATGCTTCACATTTAAGCTATCATGCATTGAAAGATAAAGATGAATTAGAAGAGCAATTGGGCGTAATAATTAGTTATAAAATAACAGCAGACTAAGACTATGTTAGTGAAACACCTATTGATATCGAAAAAAATATTGAAAATGCAAAATTTCTCTATTTATATCCTATTTCATGGTCAAAAGCTTATGAAAAGCAGCTTGTATTACGTACAGATGAGGGGAGATATCTACCTTTATATATAATAAATGATAAAGACCGATATCTCGGAGGCACAATTACTTCTTGGCAAAATGATTATGTGGCGGCTTACAGCTTATGGCTTTCAAGCTATAAACATTAGAACCTTTAATGGAAAAACAATTAGCAGAATTAGATAGTGATATTTCTATAAAAGGAAGAAAAATTAGTAAGCGAATACAAAAATGTTTAAAACAGAAAGTTTTTTATCCTATAGCAGAACCGGTATCAGGAAACTCCTATGCACGTTCTAATTATTCAAATTGTCCATCTTGTAAAAAAGATTGGCAATTCAAAACAACATTTCATGAAATATTTGATTATAAATGTAATAAATGCCTTTTATTAGGTTATGAAACTTCATAGTTAGCTTTTTGTTGCCTAGAGATACCTTACATATTCTTAATAACGCCGGTTTAAACAAATCCGTTAACTTGATGCTCCCAGAGTTCCTTAAAAGTGCCGTCTTCTACGATCTTGCCTTTATTCATAACAATAATTCTATCCATATGCTTGATAGTAGATAATCTGTAGGCTATAGCAATTAGCGTTACATTCTCAATATCAAGCATGGTATTAATAGATTTTTTTGCTCTGTATGGCTATCAAGGCGTGAAGTTGCTTCATCTAAAACCAAAATCGGAGCGTTGTTAAGAATAGCACGGGCATGCTATACGTTGCCTCTGTCCGCCACTTAGCTTTACTCCTCTCTCACCGATAATGGTGTTATATTTTTCCGGTAAACTTTCGATAAATTCATGGATATTTGCAGCTTTGGCGGCATTTTCTATTTCCCAAGGCAAAGCATTCTCTTTTGCATATCCGATATTCTTACCTACTGAGCGATGAAAAAGCATAATACCTTGAGGAATTAATGATATCTGCTCCCACAGGCTGTCAGAGGAAGTATCGTAAAGGCTTTGGTTATCAATTATAATATCGCCAATTCCGGCTTTAAAATTTTTCAATAATAATGCAGTTAAAGTGGATTTACCGCTACCTGAATGCCCGACAATACCCACTTTCTCACCGGCTTTAATATGCAAATTAAGAGACTGGAATACACTACTCCCCTCTTTATAAGCAAACGATATATCCTTAAATATAATCTCCCCTTTGAAGATTTTTAATTCAGCAGCATTTTCTTTATCTATATGTGGGATTTGCATGATTGTAAAGGCGGAGCGAAACGCTACTATATCTTCTAAAAAGTCTTTAAGTTCCATAGTGGCATGCCACGAATTTTCAGTAACTAAAAAAGTAAGGGACATAATAAAAGCAATATCGCCGATACTAATTTCACCAAGATTACGTAAATGAATTACATACAAAAATACACCTGTTAAATATACCCAATATACTAAACTGAATATTATACAATTAACGCGAGTTTCGAATTAACAGAGCATAGAATTTAGACTAGCAAGAGAGATGTAATAGAAGGTTTATTATCAGACATTTGATAATTTATCAGTGCTGCAACCATATGAACAAAGGCATTTGTAACTGATCTATGCTTTGAATGCTCAAACTTACTCAATAGTTTAATTTTGCTAAAAACAGATTCTATCAATGATCTTTTAAGCAATAATATTTTATCCAACATAGACATAAGCTTATTTTTCATATTTTTCTTTACTCTAGTTACTATAAAAACTCCTTGCTCTAAAAGTTGTTGAAATAATTTTTGTGAAATATAATCACGATCTCCAAATATTTTACCAAAAAGATTTTTTATCATCAATTCTAGCTGTTTTCTATCATCCTTATTACCAGGACTAAAAGATGCTTTAACTTATACCACCAGCTCTATTAATTATTAAATGTAGTTTGAGTCCATAGAACCAACCTTTTGTTGTTGCACCACGTGCTGCTATACTAGCAAACACTTTATGCATTGAAATACGATATTTCTTGCATACCTCTATACTACTTGAATCTACAAATAGATAGTCCGTCACACTGATCCAAAATAGAATTTAATATTAATACTAATAGTGGTAAATGTGGACCTATTATTTTTATAAATTGGCTATAAGCTTACTAACTGAAAATCTCTTTGATGATGAATCCATATCTGTTTCAGATAATAGTTTTTAAAACAATCATAAGATGACTGTCAGTAACCTATTATAATCGTTATTACCTCACTTCTATGCAGTCTACTTTTTGGACCAGATTTGTTGTTATTTTGAGTAATTGAATTTGTATGCTTATCTAATTCTTGCAAATCGACGTAGCAAAATATTTCTATAAAATCTATGCTCATATCATAGGTTATTGCTCTTTATATTATTTTTCAATAACCTATAAACTTTTTTCTAATACTGTAAAGACACTACCTTAATTCAAACCTTAATTCAAAACGTGTGTTTTCTCACTAATTTTATAACAAAAACAGTATTATTAATACACTCGTAACCTAGTGATTATCAGCTATACAACGCCTTTATTAATACGAAACTCGCGTAAATAATTAAATCATATTTGTAATATTTTATTGTTAGAGGATTATGTACATTATGGTAATAATCATTTACTTTATTTAATTCTCACTGCTTTGCTGCAAACGAAAAAATAGTAAAGATGTTTGTAATACAATCAGCTACTATACCAAAAATCTTGCTTATCTTTTATCGTGTTCCACTTTAGCAAGTTTAGTAAAAAACTGTAAAGCAAGCGGTAAGTCAATAGCCATAAAGGTACTAATAATGACAACAAATACTTTAATATTAGTAAGACCCAGTGCAATACCGGAAAGCAGGGTAATTAATAACGGTTTGCTTAATTGATACTCGATTGCTTGGTGCATTTTATAATAATTATCACCTATGCCCCGTACTCTTCCGACGATAGAACCGGAAAGGTTATTTTGAAAATAAGTATACGGCAAATTAAAAAAGTGATTACATATTTTATTCATCATGCCTTGAAAGATATGAGGCATTGCTTTAAGTTGTGCAAAGTTATGAGCACGCCAAGCACCATCAAGTATAGCTTGTGCTGCTACAAACCATATTATCGGTTTATAACTTTGAGCAAATATAATCTTTTCATTTTGGGTAAATAAATCAAGCAAAAGTTCTACGGCATAATTATAATATAATAGGATGAAAGCCGCTTGCAATAGGCCCAAGCATCATAACAAAATACCAATATTTATACGGCTTTATAAAAGACCATAAAAAAGAAACAGGATAAGTTTTGATTTTCATAAGTTGAGAAATGTATGTTATTCTTAGATAAAAGCGGCCTTATTACATAGGCCCGTTTTATATCATACCTGCGTGCCCTTGTTGCATGACTCTTATGTCATTCCCGCAAAAGCGGGAGTCCAGTACCTTAAAGCTTTATTTGAAAAGTAAAATTTATAAAAAAATCTTGGTCTAAAAGATTTTTTTGGAAAGCTCGATTTATCTCGCTTTACCCTGGATTCCCGCCTTCGCGGGAATGACATTGATCCTTAAGTTGTCACCCATGTGCGATCAACGGAATGACATTATTGTAGATAATCTATTAATATATTAATATCAAAGGTAGCTTTCATTCGTTCCACTCATTACGTAATTTGGCCTGATATTCTAAACTATCTAGATTTTTATCTTTCCAGAGTCCAAAAGCAAAATGCCTTATTATTGTGGTCATTACTAGCAATGTAACTAGTTAAAGCTTGCCCAATAATTTTATCTCTTGATATTTTTTTCTTGGATAGTTTATCTAGAATTTTAATTTGCGAATCAGCTATATAGTATAGCTATATTAATAATAGTAATAGTTCTCACATAATCTCCTTAGGATTTTTCCTAATTGGGATATCATATCCCTATGATACGTATTATTATCTTATATCATCCTTTAGATTTAAAATCTACAAATATTTCTCATTCTCTTCTTTAACCACAGCTATTAACTGCTCAACCGATAATACTTCTTGGTCAGTAGTTCCGAGCCTTCTAATCGCTACTTGTTTATTTTCTTGCTCTTGTTTACCGATTACTGCAATCATCGGTATTTTTTGATTAGAAAACTCACGAATCTTATAGTTAATTTTATCAGGTGAGATATTAAAACCCGTTCTTACCCCGTTATCAATTAAAGCTTTCTGCACTTCCAAAGCGTAATCGTTCAAATCGCTGGTAATAGTTGCAATAGCAACCTGCACTGGTGCAAGCCAAAGCGGAAACCTACCTGCATATTCTTCGATCAATATACCAATAAAACGCTCAAGTGAGCCAAGGATCGCTCTATGTAGCATTACGGGTCTTTTTTTCTCTCCGCTTGCTGCAACATAGCTAGCGTCTAACCGCTCCGGCAAAACAAAATCCATCTGAAGCGTACCGCATTGCCATTGCCGCCCTATCGCATCGGTTAATACAAACTCAAGCTTCGGACCGTAAAATGCCCCCTCGCCTGGGTTTAGTGTATAAGTAAACCCTGCTTGTTCTACTGCTTCTTTTAAAGCATTCTCAGCCTTATCCCAAACTTCATCGCTCCCTGCTCTGATTTCAGGACGATCAGAGAATTTTACCTTTATATCAGTAAAGCCAAAATCCTTATAAACTTCAGTCAGTAATTTACAAAAACTAACCGTTTCATCGGTAATTTGTTCCTCAGCACAAAATATATGTGCATCGTCTTGCACTAAACTCCGCACTCTCATTAAACCGTGCAACGCACCGGACGCCTCATTACGATGGCACAAACCAAACTCCGACATACGAAGAGGTAAATCACGATAACTCTTGATACCTTGTTTGAAAATCTGCACGTGGCAAGGGCAGTTCATCGGCTTCAAAGCTAATGTCTTGTCGTCTGTTTCTAACACAAACATATCATCACGAAACTTTGCCCAATGTCCTGAAACCTCCCAAAGGCTTTTATCGACCAAAACAGGAGTCTTAACTTCGGTATAACCGTTTTTACGAATCTTTTTCCTAATATACTGCTCAATGGTATTATATATACTCCAGCCTTTATCATGCCAAAATACCATTCCTTGAGCTTCTTCTTGGAAGTGGAATAAATCAAGCTCACGCCCAAGCTTTCTATGATCACGCTTTTCGGCTTCTTCAAGCATCAAGAGGTAACTATCTAGCTGCTCCTTCGTGGCCCAAGCAGTACCGTATATACGCTGTAACATCTCATTACGACTATCACCTCGCCAATACGCTCCTGCAACTTTCATCAACTTAAAATGCTTAACAACCCCTGTAGAAGGAGCATGCGGACCTCGGCATAGATCAATAAAATTACCTTGCCTGTATAAAGTAATTGGCTCACCTGCCGGAATTGAAGCAATAATTTCGGCTTTATAATGCTCTCCTATCGATTTAAAAAACTCTACGGCTTTATCCCTATCCCATAGCTCTCTTGTTACTTTCTCGTTCTTTTGTGAAAGTTCTTGCATTTTAGCTTCTATAACGGCTAAATCATCAGTGGTCCAAGGTTTATCACGAGCAAAATCGTAATAATAACCGTTTTCAATTGCAGGACCAATTGTTACCTGAGTTTCAGGGAATAGTTCCTTTACTGCTTCTGCTGTTAAATGTGCCGCATCGTGCCTTATTATCTCGAGACATTCAGGATCTTTCGCAGTTAAAATACGAAGCTTGCAATCATTTTCAATTACGATACTTAAGTCTTGAAGCTCACCGTTTATTTCAGCAACCATTGCTGCTTTAGCAAGTGACATTGAAATTGCATTTGCTACTTCATAGGCGGTAATGTTTTTTGCAAATTGTTTTATACTCCCATCGGGAAAGGAAATATTAATCATTCTTTTATAACTTATTTTTTCTTCAAATTTTTTACTTGTAGACCTTATCTCGTAGCTCTTATGTCATTCCTGCAAAAGCAGGAATGACACTTAGAAGACTACTTTCTTTCTTGATCTATCATAGCCATGGCATTCATAAATTCTAATACTCTTGCATCACTAAGGATCTGATCAATAGCTTTATCGTTAAAGGTTAGTCCGGCGTCTTTATTTTTTACATCAACTACTAAAGATTCACCGTCTTTTAATTCAGAATTTTTACTAAAAACTTCTATTGCCCTAAAACCGTATTGCTTTATTACTGAAGATTGTTTTCCTAGATTTAAAGCAAATTCCTTAGAATCTTCTATTTTATTAAGCACCGGTACAATAGCATTATTAGTATAATGCACAAAATTATTTATAACCGCACTCGGATCCGATAATTTTATTACGCTTTCTAGATTCAGAGGATTATCTATAGTAGGCATATCAATATCAATAGCAAAATTAAAATCATCCATTACAAGATTAGTTTTACCGGATAATTTTTTTGCTTCAGTATCAAACTCACCTTTTAAATTAAATTCGGAATTATTTATTTTTGCAAAAACACCCATTACTCTTTCCCCATCTTCTTGAGTAATAGGACTAGTTAGTTTAAAAATTTTATCTAACTCAGCTCTTTTGTTTAAACCATTACTAAAGTAGCTTCCTAAAGCTTCAGCTGCCGTTTTTTGGTATGTTTCAGAAGGTTCTATAGTAGATTTAATATTTAAAGCAAAAGCAAAAATTTTATCTTTTTCTATATTTAATTTATATAAATTACTTTCTACTTTTCCTTTTCTTTCAATATCACAAGCAAATAAAAACGGCTTACCTTTTACTAATTCTCCTAACATCTGCATAAAAATAACAGCATGCATATTCTCATCTTGCTTTTGATCTAGAGAAAAATTTTGAATTAATAATTTCCCAAGAGCTACTAACTCATCACTATATTTTAGTTTTAATTTAGAATTGTAAGAAATAGGTAAATTCAATATATCTAACTTTGTCAAACCATACTCAAAGAAAGCAGTATCAGAGTTATTAGCTATTTTATCTCTCAAAAATTCAAAAATTTTATCATATAAATTTCTTCTGTAATTTTCAGAAATAAAAGAAACAGTATTTTTTCCATCCAAAATTAACAAATTAAGGTTATCCGATGTCTTAGTATTAGTAATTACAGAATTACTAATATCACTCTCTGCTAATTTTTCTGCATCTAGAGAACTATAAAGAGTTGATTTATTGTCACTCAAGCTTAATTTCCAATAATCAGGCTCTCTATTAAACAAAGATTTTCTAAACCAAATTGTTGTATGATGATCAGGTGAGTAAAAAATATTTTTTTCATCTTGAGCGGTAGTAATTTTTACATTATTTCCGTAAGAATCAATTTTTGTAATATTCAAAAACGGTATATGTCTAATAACTATTTCATCAAAATAAAAATCTATAGGTTTTAACATTACTTTATTTAAAGTAATACTAAATCCATATTGATTAACTTTTATTGCATCATAAGTTATATATTCTTCATATTTATCAAGAATAGAGATAATATTTTCTTTACTTTGATGTTCAAATTTATAGGCAGCATATCCCCACCCTAATAGGATTAGAACTATAAAGCTTATTATAATAAATTGTATTTTCATCTTTTTGACTGTAAAAAATTATTAAAAATCAGAAATGTTGTTCCTGAGTAGACACCTAATCGTCATTGCGAGCAGCCGTAGGCTGCGTGGCAATCTTGTCAAATATCCTGAGATTGCTTCGTCAATTACTTTGTAATTTTCCTCGCAATGACGAAAAACCGAACTTTGTAATAAAACCTTAAACAGTCCAAAATAGCATATATCGCTTAAAAAATATATTTATTTTTCTTTTAAACGATCAGCTATTAGCTGATATGATTCAAAAACCTTATTTGGTTCTTTTTCGAGCAATTCAAATCCCAATTTTTCATTACTGTTAATATGCCATAATCTACAATTATCCGGACTAATTTCATCAGTTAACATAATGATAGATTCTTCACCGTTAAACACACGCCCAAATTCTAATTTACACTCAACAAGCCGAATCCCGACACCAATAAATAAGCCGCTTAGAAAATCATATATACGCAAAGCCTGCTCTTTTACCGCTTTAATTTCATCCCTAGTTAACCAACCGAAATTTAATATTTGATACTCATTAACTATCGGATATTTAAATTCACGACTTCGGACCTTAAAATCAATGATAGGTTTATCAAATACATACCCTTCATCCATTCCGAATTCTTTTACAAATCTACTGCACGCTACTGATGATATTATTACTTGTATCGGGAAAACTTCGACATATTGAATTAATTGCTCCCTCATATTTATTTTTTCGATAAAATGATTTTCAATGCCGATCATTTCCAGTTTATCCATTAGAAAGGAAGAAATATTATTATTAAGTACTCCTTTACCTGATATATCAACAGTCTCACCGGTTTCTAAAATAGCCTTATCGGAAAAAGCCATTATAAGTAAAAAATCTTCTTCGGCAGAATATAAAATTTTACTTGAACCTTCATATAATTTTTTTTTCATTTATTTGTCTCAAAATTCATTTTCCTCGTCATTGCGAGAAAATTACGAAGTAATTGACTAAGCAATCTCAGGAGCGTGTTATTATTTCATGAGATTGCCACGCAGCCTACGGCCGCTCGCAATGACGACTCTGGTATCCACACAAGCATATCATTAAAATCCTTGAAGATCATTCGGACCGATAATTGCCAACGTAGTAGTACCACTAAATATTTTATTTGCCGTATTAATAATATCATCAGCTTTTATGCTCATGATAATTTCCATAATCTCTTCAGGAGAAATATATTTACCGAAAACAGAATAATTTTTACCTATTTCTTCTGACTTATAGGTATTTTTCTCTTGAGCCATTTGTACATTACTACGCAGTTGTGTTTTAGCTCTAAGAATCTCTTCTGTGCTTACTTGTTCAGTCATTTTTATTATTGCGTTTTTAATCTCTCTATATAATAATTCTAATTTATCATGTGCAGTGGATGCATAAATTATAAACACTCCACTATCAAAATAAGCACTATTATAACTACCTACTGCATATGCTAAACCTAATTTCTCACGAATACTTTGAAATAAACGCGATGACATACCGCCACCGAATATTATAGAAAGTAGATGGGTTTGGTAAAGCTTTTCTAAATTAATATATGATGTACCTTCAAACCCTAGCACTAAACTAGTTTGCTCTAACTCCTTATTAATAAAGCCGTTTCCGCCTATATATTTTGCCGGAATAAAGCTACTTTTGACTCCTTGCTTCAAAGAAGAAAATAACTGTTCCGCTATAATTACTATTTTATCATGATCAATATTACCGGCAATTGATAAATAGAGATTTTCAGCATTATAATGTTTATCTATAAAATTAAAAAAATGTTCTTTCGTAAAAGTTGCAAGGGTTTTAGCAGTACCTAAGATTGACTTACCCAATGGTTGTTCTCTATAAACTTTATTATAAAATTTCTCATATACTAGGTCATCTGGATTATCCTGATGATGAGCAATTTCCTGCATGATCACCTGATATTCCTTAGCTATTTCCTCATCAGCAAAAATAGAATTTTGAATTATATCGGCAAGTATATTAAGTGCTTTATCACAATTTTCAGACAAGACTCGTGCATAATATACCGTATTCTCATGACCGGTATAGGCATTAAAATGTCCGCCTATAGAGTCAAACTCTTCCGCTATCTGTTTTGCCGTTCTAGTTTTTGTACCTTTAAAAGCCATATGCTCAAGAAAGTGAGATATGCCTTCCTCTTCTGCATTCTCATAACGTGCTCCAACTTTAGCAATTAAATTTATTGCTACCGAGTTAACATAAGGCATATTATATGTTAAAATTGTCAAACCGTTTTTTAATTTACTAACATTAAAATTTTCTTTCATAATGTATCTTTTATTTTCTAAATCGTCATTGCGCGGAGATGCATAGCATCGACGCGGCAATCTCAGGAATTTTATATTACTTCATGAGATTGCCACGCTTCTTATAGTCGCTCGCAATGACGTTTTTTGATTTAAGCGATGACTCTCTTAACTTCGCAAGCCTTAGAAATCTTGCAACAGCAAAAATTATTGAATCTACAAAACCGTCAAAACCAAATACAAAATAGCGTCTGATAAAAAACGCTTTAAAAAACCACCATATCATTTCAGTTGTTAAACGAAAATTTGAAAGCTTTTTTCCTTGCTTAACTAAATCTTTTACTTGCTCGCTAGAATAAAAATTTGCTTTAGTGACCAACTGCTCAATTGAAGTACCCGAATAATGATAAGCAGCTTCATTTAATAGATAAATTTTACCTGCAAAATCAACATCTTTATTAAATATTACCGAATCATGAGTAGTACTATTTACGGTATTTGCAAAGCTTGCAAATTTTTTATTATACAACCGAGTACATTTATTAAATGGAGCAAACATTCGTGGCTTTTGGTCATTACGATGCATTATTAACAGCTTTATTTGATAAGCTAAATAACGATCTTGATTATGAGAGGCAAAAATATACTCTATTTCGTCTTGTAACTCTTTAGACAACTCCTCATCAGCATCAATATTAAGAACCCAATCATTTACGCAAAGGCTTTCGGCAAAAGATTTCTGTCCTACATAACCAAGCCACGGTTTTATTACTACCTTTGCTCCTAATTTTTCAGCTATTGCTACCGTATCATCAGTACTTTCGCTATCGACCACTATCACCTCATCAGTAATATTTTTTACGCTATTTATAGCTCGTGCTACCCTTGCGGATTCATTTTTGGTAATAATAAATGCTGAGATTTTTTCAGTTAACGACTTATTCATAATGCGTATACATTCTAAGAATTTTTACAACTTTTTCTTGTTTATAAACTTCATAAACCAACCTATGTTGAATATTAATTCTTCTTGAATAGCAACCGCTAAAGTCACCAACGAGCTTTTCATATGGAGGGTACATTTTCCAAGGATCAGTACTAACTATGTTTAATAAAACTTCTACTTTATTCTTTAAACCGGCTTGCACTATTTTCTTAGCATCTTTTTGTGCTTGTGTAGTATAACGAATTATATACATTTATAAAAAATTACCAATTTAATTTATCGCTACACTTTTCTATAGGCTCTGCTCGTCCTTCAATTATAGACTTATGCATATTTGGAATAGATAATAAATATAAAGTTTCTTCCATATTACGATAATCTTCTTCTGAAATTATAACTACATTATTTCTTTTACCTTTAATATAAACAGGTTTGTGTACATCAGAAACATAATCTATAAGTTTATAAAGCTTACTTCTTGCTTCGCTTGTATTATATATTTCCATTATTTTTTCCTTATAGTTAGTGAGACTTAATATTAACAACGTACTATAAACAGTACGTTTTGTCAATGTTATATTCCTACTATCACCCTAAACACCAGCTTAACTACATAAGTTAAAAGTAATGTGGATAATAATCCGCTAAGCCATAAGATAATAAACCATTGCCACCCTTTGAGACAAGAGGTTATTTTTTTAAATTTTTTAATATATTGGATGATGAGATGATTTGCCACGGAATATATAATAACAATAGAATGTGTAGCCAAGTATGACAGGTAGGAATATCCCAGCCCCTATCAACAGTAAAGACTGTGACTCCGGTGCTGCTGCTGCAGTTTCAAACGTAACTTTATAAGGAACGATATATGGCCATATGCTTATCGCGAGCCCTAAATATCCTAATAAAAATAACAAGATCGCATAAATAAACGGCTTTACTTCTTTTTTCTGCTTAACAGCTTTAATTAACTTGCTAAATATTAAAGCAGTTACAATAGGTACAATAGATAAATAGCAAATATTAGGTACACTAAACCAACGATGATGTATGTGGTTATTTAAGAAAGGAACCCATAAGCTTACAAGCCCCATAAAAAGTGCAACGTAAAATAAAATATATAAAGCAGATTTATAAGCCCAATCTTGTGTTGTCTTTTCTGTTTTCAGAATAAGCCAAGTAGCACCCAGGAGTGCATAACCAAATATTAATGCTATCCCCGTCATAACGGAAAAGGGAGTAAGAAAATCAAAGCTTCCTCCTGCAAATTCTCGTCCTTCTATCTCTATTCCTTGGACAAACGTACCAAGCATTAAACCTTGACAAAAAACAGCAAGCATAGAACCGAAATGAAAAGCGTAGTCCCAAATATAACGATGACCTATATGAGCCTTAAAACGGAATTCAAAAGCCACACCACGAAATATTAGACCGAGTAACATCAATATAATAGGAATATATAAAGCCGGCATTAATAGCGAATATGCCAACGGGAAAGCCGCAAATAAACCACCGCCGCCAAGTACTAACCAAGTTTCGTTACCGTCCCAAAAAGGAGCAATAGAATTGATCATTTTATGACGGCAATCATCGGTAGGTGCAAACGGAAATAAGATTCCTACTCCTAAATCAAAACCGTCTAATAAAACATATAAACAAATAGCGGTAGCTATAAGAACACCCCAAACAAGCGGTAAATCTATATAAGGTGCAAAATTTAACATAAGCTTATTACTTTTCTAATAATGGGTTATTCAAACCACTCTCTCCGTACATTTCTTTATTATCTATCGCTTCTATACCTTTCTTTATCAAATGCATTATATAATATATACCCGCTCCGAAAATGAGCACATACACTACTATAAAAGCAATTAGAGAAATAAATACATATTTGCCGAGTACCGGTGATACCATATCCACGGTTTTTAAAATATTATATACTATATAAGGTTGTCTACCTACCTCGGTTACGAACCAACCGGCAAGTACTGCAATAAAACCTGAAGGTGACATTAATATATACCAATATTGAAACCAATGCGTAGTATATAATCTTTTCTTCAAGTAAAGATATAACCCCGCAATACCTGTAAATACCATTAAGCAACCGATTCCTACCATAATACGAAAGCTAAAAAATACTACTGCAACCGGCGGACGCTCTTCTTTTGTCCATTCTTTTAATCCTTTCACTTCACCGTCTAAGCTATGCGTTAAGATTAAACTACTAGCATAAGGTATTTCTACAGCATATTTTGTTTTTTCTTCTTCCCCGTCAGGAAAGCCGATAAGATTAAAAGCTGCTCCTTTTGCTGTATTCCAAATACCTTCCATAGCCGAGACCTTGACCGGCTGATATTTAAGAGTATTTAAACCATGCAGATCACCAATAACTATTTGAATAGGTGCAACGATTAACGCCATTAACACCGCCATAAAAAGCATAATTTTAGCATGCTCTTTATAACGATTATTTAGTAAATAAAAGCTAGCTACACCACCGATAACAAAAGAAGTAGTTAAATAAGCCGCCGTAATCATATGGAAAAAGCGATATGGGAAAGAAGAGTTAAAGATAATTTCTAGCCAATTTAAAGGATAAAAGAATCCTTCGCCTCGCAGTTCAAAACCAGCAGGCGTATGCATCCAGCTACTAGCTGCAAGTATCCAAAAAGCTGAGATCACAGTACCAACGGCAACTATTAACGTAGAAATAAAATGTACTTTTTTACTGACTTTATTAAAGCCGAATAACATTATACCTAAAAAAGAAGATTCGAGGAAAAAGGCAGTAAATACTTCAAAACCGAGAAGCGGACCGAGGACATTCCCAACCTTATCTGAAAAATTCGACCAGTTAGTACCGAATTGATAAGACATTACAACGCCCGAAACTACTCCCATACCGAAAGTAACGGCAAAAATCTTCACCCAAAATTTGTATATTTCTTGATAAACCGGCTTTTTTGTTTTTAACCATAACCCTTCAATTACCGCTAAAAAGCTTGCAAGCCCTATAGTAAAAGCAGGGAATAT
This sequence comes from Rickettsia rhipicephali str. 3-7-female6-CWPP, assembly GCF_000284075.1. Taxonomy (GTDB): domain Bacteria; phylum Pseudomonadota; class Alphaproteobacteria; order Rickettsiales; family Rickettsiaceae; genus Rickettsia; species Rickettsia rickettsii. The sequence goes on along the minus strand of NC_017042.1, from coordinate 375,310 downwards.
TATATGAAAACTTATGGTAAAAGCAAATTGAATCCTTGATAATAATACTTGATCAAATTCCATATTTAAGCTGCTGTTTTAAGATAATAAGCTTTGTGACAATAACAATATACTCCCAATGTAATAACGTATACTTAATACGTGAGTACCACAGTACTTATAGGACGACGTAGCCAATTTTTCAAATTAAACAAGTATACAGTATTTGATTTAATCATCCACCTTTGCTATTATTAAATTCTATCTGATTAGTTTTAACAAATTTCCCTTTTTCGGAGTTCCAATTATAATGAACATTTACTATTCTTACTTCTGTAACATTAATATCACCATTGGGCAATTGCGTTACATCATACCCTTTTCGGATAGAATCCGTAATTAATAAACTTGCTTGACAAATATATTTTACATCAAAGAACGGAGAATCGTCTTCCGTAGACTTTTCTTGTTCTTCTAAAAAATTATTAGATAATTCTTTTTCTTGCATTTCTAATGATGTTGAAGTTATTTTCTGAACTTTGTAGCATTATTTAAGGTAAGAAGCAAGGCTTGTTTATTATTTTCCACAGATTTAATATTTTTAGGTATATTTTTGCAAAATAATTAAATTAAAATATGCTCCAAAATAACACGAATTAATATATTATTTTAAAATCGAGGTACATTATCGTGATAAAATACCCTACTTTATCTAAATCAACATTTAGCTTAGGTATTTATTTTTTAAAATTCGATAAAGTTAAAATGACTTTATTGACTGTAATTTGTATTTTACTTGGTATGATTCCGGCGATTGATAGTATATTACTTCAGAAAATCATTGATTTAATAGAATCTTTCAGCGATGAGAACGCTAATAATCTTTTATCTTCCATGATTTACTGGGCAGTATTTTATGCTCTTTGGTGGGAGAGTATTAATATAGCATACCGTTCATATGATTATTTGTATATCAAGACTATGCCTGTAATAAAAGGGAAAATACTAAATGAACTTTATAATTATACCCAATATCATAGCCATAAATTCTTTCAGGATAATCTAGTAGGACATATTAGCAATCGTATTACCGAAACTGCAAGATCGTTTGAGATGATTATTTCAATATTCGGTGAAAAAATTCTTCGTAAACTCGCTATTATTGTATTTGCATTAATTGCTTTATATTCGGTACATTACGTTTTTGCTACGATATTTATTTTATGGATTACGTTTTTTTTAGGACTTAGTGTTCTTTTCTCGGATAAAATCAATAAATACTCATTAAATTATGCTAGAAGCCAATCTTTTGTTGCCGGTAGTATTGTAGATGCAATTAGCAACATTAATGCGGTTAGAATGTTTACAGCCCATAAATTTGAACGTCAATATCTAGAAACAAGAGTAGAAAATGCCGTAGCCGATGAGCAGACTATGCAATTCTTTATGTTCAAATTGCGTTATGCTCTTGGGACTTCTTGTTCAATAATGATTTTTATAATGATTTATTATTTATCTAAAATTCGTAGCGAATTATCTATAAGCATAGGTGATTGCGTATTAGTGCTAACATTATGTATAAATGTAGCAGACGATATTTGGGATTTAACGCAAGAAATCGGTGATATGTTCGAGCAGGTCGGGGCATTTAATCAAGGCTTATCTTTAATGGCACCGCATATTATAACTGATATTGAAAACGCTACTCCATTAGATATCAAAGAAGGGGTTATTGAATTTAGAAATGTTACATTTAATTATCATCATAATAACAATCTATTTTATAATAAATCGGTATTAATACCGAGTAAACAAAAAGTAGGACTAGTTGGATTTTCAGGTTCAGGGAAAACCACTTTTATTAGTTTACTCACTAGGTTACATGATATAGAAGAAGGAATGATTTTAATAGATAATCAAAATATTAAAAACGTAACTCAAGATTCTTTAAGAAAAGCCATTAGCCTTATACCTCAAGAACCGGTGCTTTTTCATCGTACCATTTTGGACAATATCAGATACGGAAAAAAAGAAGCTACTCTTGAGGAGGTTATAGAAGCAGCAAAAGCTGCACATATTCATGATGTTATCGATAATCTACCGGACGGTTACGATACTATGTGCGGTGAACGGGGGAATAACTTATCAGGCGGTCAGCGTCAAAAAATTATCATAGCAAGAGCCATCTTAAAAAATGCTCCTATTTTAATTCTCGATGAAGCAACAAGTAGCTTAGATAGCAAGACGGAAAGTCTGATTCAAGAGTCAATAGATTATTTAATGCAAAATAAAACCGTGATAGTCATTGCCCACAGATTATCTACTTTACTCAATATGGATAGAATTTTAGTTTTTGAAAAGGGAAGTATAATCGATGACGGTAGCCATGTAGAATTACTAAAAAATAGTAAGCTATATCAAAAATTATGGAACTCTCAAGTTAAAGGGTTAATAGTGTGAGGAGGTATGTATTATGTCATTCCTGCTTTCACAGGAATGACATAATACCAGCCTCAACCTTTAAACTAAATCATTATGAGCCACTGTTTCTCCTGTTGCTTCAACTTTAAGTGGTCTGTACTCTGTCATCGCTTTTATTACACTCTCAAGTAATGCTATCTTATCTGTAGCGTTACTATCAATAATATCTTCAATTTTTAAAATACATAAAAACTCTAAAGGCGGTATCAATTTAGCTATCTTTTCTCCTAATTCTATTAATGGCTGTTTTATAGAATCATCCGAATCCAAACTCATTTGAAAATTTATATAGTTCTAATAGGCTTTTAATATACTCATCCTCAGAAACATCCAACCGGTAATATTGCTGCTTTCCATTGAACAAATGCAGCTAAATCTTTCTTGTCAATAGCCTTAATTTTCTTGTAATCATTCTTACGAAACGCGGATTTAAGCGTTAAAAGAGCTTTCAGAGGTTCATAAATTGCTTCCTTCCTTGTCCGGACCATTTGACCGTCAGGATCGAGTATATCCGGATTAGCACCATATTGTAAAAATACTTTTACCATATCTGTACTCTGCTTCCTATCATTAAGATCTCTAGTTAGATCTACTAAATTTTTAAATGCGGTTTTTTCACAACGGATAAATTCCATATTAGCACCATACACGAGCAATTTAGTTACCATGGCTATATTTAGGTATAGGAACATACATATTTCTAAATAAGTCATATTGTCACCTGTTACGTAATTAGGATCCGCACCATTTTCAATTAGAAATGCTGCCATATCAAAATGTTGAGCTGTTAGGGCAGTGTGAAAAACGGTCATACCGCTCTGTTGTGGTCAAGGATTATATTTGCACCTTGTGCAAGTAGAAGCCTTACTATCCCTTTCTGATTATTATGACACGCAAAATATAAAAAAGATTTAGCCTCACCTTCCAATGTATATACTTCTGTATTTGGATCAATATTTAAAGCGGTTAACATACTATCAACTAAATCATAATCACCTTGACAAATTGCTTTAACTATAGCAGTGTCAGGAGATCTTGCTATTTTATCTACAGTGCAGTATGCCATATTGTACATACTAGAAATATTTGTATTTGGATCTTCAATCAAAGCTTTGAATTCTTTGACAAAACTTTCTCTAAAAAATTCATATCTTTTTATTTTATATATATTATTAAATCCCATATTTTGCTGTTCTTCTATATCTTTACTGCTTAATATCTCATGAAATTTATTTCTAATGATATCATCGGTTATCATAGTATTTCCCCCTTAATGATTCAATTGATAGTATTTTGTATCGTACAGAAAAAAATTATTTTATCAACAAATAGTTTATTTATTAGTAAGCAATCAATAAACTAAAATATTATATTAAATATTGTCATATGCTGTTATAATCACTTTTTTAGTCACTAATATTTAAACAATGAAACTATCTGATTTTGACTTTGATTTACCAAGCGAACTGATCGCGCAATATCCATCTAGTGAACGTGATAACTCAGATTTACTAATTGCTGTTACGCCGCCTATTAAAACCAAATTCTACAACATAATAGATTACTTAAAAGAAGGGGACTTATTAGTCTTTAATAATAGTAAGGTAATAAAAGCAAAGTTAAATTTGGGGAAAAATATTACAATAAATTTGAATCAAAAATTATCAGATGATAGTTGGTCGGCTTTTGCTAAACCAGCTCGAAAGCTTCATGTAAATGATGAATTTTATTTTGATAATCATAAGGTAATTATTACCGAAAAACTTGCAATGGGTGAGATTAAAGTAAAATTTGAGCTTAATGATATTTCTGTATTCGAGTTCTTAAATAAATACGGTGAGATGCCGCTACCGGTTTATATTAGGCGTTCACACTCATTATGTCATCCCGTGGCTACGACCACGGGATCCAAAAAATATTTAAATAATGACTGGATACCGTGGTCAAACCACGGGATGACAAACACTCAAAACGACAACGACCGCTATCAAACTGTCTATAGCCAAATAGAAGGTTCAGTTGCAGCACCGACGGCAGGCTTGCATTTTACAAAGGATATACTTAATAAGCTTAAGGCAGAAGGCATACAAGCTACATTTTTAACATTACATGTGGGAGCTGGAACTTTTTTACCTGTAAAAACCGAAAATATTCATGAACATAAAATGCATACCGAATATTGCTCTATTACTCCTGACACTGCTGAAATCATCAATAAAGCAAAGCAAGAAGGGAAACGTATTATCGCAGTCGGCACTACAACACTTAGAACACTTGAGAGTTCTTGCAATAACGGCATCGTAAAAGCAGGTAGCTTTGAAACCGATATTTTCATAACCCCAGGTTTTAAATTTCAAACAGCCGATATGCTACTTACTAATTTCCATTTTCCTAAATCTACTTTATTTATGCTTATATGTGCTTTTGCCGGATTTAAAGAGATGCATGAATTATATAAATATGCTATAAAAGAAGCAATGCGTTTTTTTAGCTACGGCGATGCAACGCTTTTATGTAGGAAATGATAATCACAACCGTCATTGCGAGCGACTAAAAGGAGCGTGGCAATCTAGCAAAAATAACAAAAAAAACGCTAAAGGTTAGCATTTTTCACTGGATCCTGTGGTCAAACCACGGGATGACGGAGGTGAAATTGATCCGCGCAACAAAGCCTTCCTGCTTTTAGCTAGGAACGACATTTTAGAAAAAACCTATAACAAACTAGATAAAAAATATTTTGGATGATTAAATCCTCTACTTCATTAATACTAGATTCAAAACAAACTGCTTTACGAGAAGAATTAAAACAGCTGGCAGCAGCACTTAATAAGCCTAAAAGTTTATTCAAATTCTTTAATCAAAACAACTTAAAAAGCGGAATTTATTTATACGGTCCGGTGGGCAGCGGTAAAACTATGCTCATGAATTCTTTTTTTGAAGCATTAACCACACCTAAAATAATAATACATTATCAGAACTTTATGCAGGAAATTCATAAATCTATGCATAAATTACAAACAGCAAATCAGAAAGATGTCATCCCTAAAATTGCTAAAAACTATGCTAAACAAACTAAAGTGTTATGTATAGATGAGTTTGAAATTAAAGATATTACTAATGCAATGATAATCGGTAGATTATTTAATGCATTAATAAAGCAAAATATTTTTATTTTTATAACTTCTAACACGAGTCCCAATAATTTGTACAAAGACGGATTACAACGAGAATCTTTCTTACCTTTTATAAAGATAATCAATAATACATTTTATGTTAAATATCTAGATAATCACCATGATTATCGATTTGATAAAGCGTTAGGAGTTAAAGAGGCAAGGATAATTTATCCTTTAACTTTAGAAAACCACAACAAACTTGAAAAAATTATCACGGATATTAGTGATAATAATCTTGCTCCTCAAAATATACAGGTTCTAGGTAGAGAAATATCCTTTCAAAAAGTGCATAAAAGAATATTAGTAACAGATTATAATGAATTATGTACAAGAGACTTAAGCTATATCGATTATGTTAATATTTGCCAAAATTTCAACGTTATTATAGTGGGGAACGTTCATACTATCGATGCTAACGATACAAATACAGCCGTTAGATTTATCAACTTTATCGATAATGCCTATTTCTATAAAATACTCTTATTTATGAGCCTAGAAGATAACCCAAATAAAATATATCAAGGTTCAGCACGAGCCGCAGAATTTAAACGCACTATTTCAAGACTAAATGAAATGAATAGCGAATCTTATTTATTCAATAATGATTTTAAGAATTAACTTCCTTAAGAGGTTGAAATGAATATTATAGTAAATCACCTTAAATTAAGTACGATTTCTATTTTATCTTTTAATTTCTTATAAATCTCACCTAAGTTAAGGTGATTTACTATATTCTTTCAAAAATCTTATCAATTTTCGCTAAAAAAGCTCTTTAATTACTAATTAAAATTTATTTACAGGACCTCTAAGAAACTTAATAAATTCATCAATATTGATCTTTATATCGTCTTCTAAATGCTCGTCTGTTGTCTGATCTACATAAAAAGGATAATAATCGCATGACATATAATTTGCCATTCTTTTATAACAACTTCTATAGGGAGTTATACCATGATCAATCTCTACTACTTTGCATTTTGGAGCCGCAAAAATGAAAGTTAGCAAATCCTGATCCGTGCAGCCCAACTATTATTTTTGCTTTATTAAAAAGCTGGGCCTGTTTATACGGGGAGGATAGCTCTAGATATATTACTTTAAAACCAAATCTCTCAATTTTTTCTATTAATTCCTCTTCATTAACTATTTTTCGGGTAGAAGCGTATTTACGAGAAATATATATTTTATCGTATGCTTTACTATTAGCTTTAATAAAAATATTTCTTAAATCTTTTTTTAACCATAAAGGCAAAGGCGTACCTTGTACTGGAATAAGCGGTACAGATGGAACAATTAGTCTAGTAGCTTGAATTATACAGTCACTATTTTTTACTACAAAAAGCTTATCTTCCGGTATATTTTAATAATTTAATACTATTTCTAATGACTTAATTTGCCATGAATATTTTAAATTATTAATATAGATACGATCATATTCAAGAGCTGATTCTTTTAATATAATTAATCTAGGCAAAATTTGTAGTAGCCAATGATACCAATTTTCAGAACCAAAAGATGAAATTACTGCTAATTTTCCATTAAAATATAAAGGATTTTTAGTATTAATATCTCGTTTTTTTAATAAACGATGTTGATCACCTAAGCTTGTTTGAGTATCTTGTAGAAGATAACCTTCTTGAGTTAAAATTCCACCTTCATTAATTACTGTGCCATTTGGTCACTCTCAAATAAATTGACCAGTATTTTTTTCTTTAAATAGCTTTTTAATTTCTATGTTAGATTTTAGCGATTCTATGGAAATAAATTGATGTTTATTCTTTAATGCGTAAGCATTACTAATATAGAGAAAGGTAAAAATTATGAATATAAAATATCTCATAAAGAGAAAGAAAGATAATTAAAAATTTGCATTGCAAGCTTGGCAGCGACTTACTCTCCCATGCCTTATGACATAGTACCATTAGCGCTATGAGGTTTCACGTTCGAGTTCGGGATGGGATCGTGTGTTTCACTCATGCTATAACCACCAAGCTAGCAATACAAACTTTTAAAAAGATAGATTTGTATTATAGTTTGCTGTTAATGTTGTTGCACGACTCAAAAAAATTCTTAACATTATATCTTAACTTTTACTACGATACTCAGCAAAATAATTTTTGCTGGATATCGTGGCGGGGCTACAGTATAACATTAGTGATGCAATAACATTTTTATTAGTTGATAAAGCTATTTAACCTGATAACTTTGTGAGTTGATACTACACTCTTATAACATTAACACTATATGCATATGTAATCTCACAGCAAAGTAAATCAATCGAGCTATTAGTATCGGTTAGCTACACACATTACTGTGCTTCCACACCCGACCTATCAACGTGGTGGTCTTCCACGGCTCTAATGGGGAAGTCTAGTTTTGAGGTGGGTTTCCTGCTTAGATGCATTCAGCGGTTATCCCTTCCGTACTTAGCTACCCAGCTGTGCCGTTGGCACGACAACTGGTCCACCAGGGGTACGTCCACCTCGGTCCTCTCGTACTAAAGGCAGATCCTCTCAAACTTCCTACACCCACGGCAGATAGGGACCGAACTGTCTCACGACGTTCTAAACCCAGCTCACGTACCACTTTAATCGGCGAACAGCCGAACCCTTGGGACCTTCTTCAGCCCCAGGATGTGATGAGCCGACATCGAGGTGCCAAACGATTTCGTCGCTATGGACGCTTGGAAATCATCAGCCTGTTATCCCCGGAGTACCTTTTATTCGTTGAGCGATGGCCCTTCCACTCGGGACCACCGGATCACTATGACCGACTTTCGTCTCTGCTCGTCTTGTCAGACTCGCAGTCAGGCTAGCTTATGCCATTGCACTCTAAAAGTTGATTTCCGACCAACCTGAGCTAACCATCGCGCGCCTCCGTTACTCTTTGGGAGGCGACCGCCCCAGTCAAACTACCCACCATGCATTGTCTCGGATCCTGATTCAAGGATCTCGGTTAGATGTCAAGAACCAAAAGGGTGGTATCTCAAGGGTGACTCCACAAAGGCTGACGCCTTCGCTTCGTAGTCTCCCACCTATCCTGCACATCTGATTCCTAACACCAGTGCAAAGCTATAGTAAAGGTTCACGGGGTCTTTCCGTCTGACCGCGGGAACTCCGCATCTTCACGGAGAATTCAATTTCGCTGAGTCGATACTGGAGACAGTGGGGAAATCGTTACGCCATTCGTGCGGGTCGGAACTTACCCGACAAGGAATTTCGCTACCTTAGGACCGTCATAGTTACGGCCGCCGTTCACTGGGACTTCAATTCAGAGCTTGCACCCCTCCTTTTAATCTTCCAGCACTGGGCAGGCGTCAGACCCTATACGTCGTCTATTGACTTTGCAGAGCCCTGTGTTTTTAATAAACAGTCGCTACCCCCTAGCTTGTGCCACCTGCACATGGTTGCCCATACACAGGTCATCTTTCTTCCGAAGTTACAGATGCAATTTGCCTAGTTCCTTCAGCATCGTTCTCTCAAGCGCCTTGGTATACTCTACCTGTCCACCTGTGTCGGTTTCGGGTACGGTCTATAATGAAGGTGTTATTTCCTGGAAAATATTCACCGCACAATCAATCCAATAAGACTGTACAATTTACTATTTTCGTCACATCCCTTCAGGTTCAGGAATATTAACCTGATTCCCATCAATTACGCCTTTCAGCCTCATCTTAGGGGCCGACTAACCTTGCGCAGATTAACTTTACGCAAGAACCCTTGGACTTTCGGCGAGAATGTTTCTCACATTCTTTATCGCTACTTATGTCAGCATTCTCACTTCCGATACCTCCAGCAAACCTTACGGTTCACCTTCGCAGGCTTACGGAACGCTCCGCTACCATTTATGCCAAATGCATAAACCCGCATCTTCGGTACATGACTTGAGCCCCGTTACATTGTTGGCGCAAGAAAACTTATTTAGACTAGTGAGCTATTACGCTTTCTTTAAATGATGGCTGCTTCTAAGCCAACATCCTAGTTGTTTTGGTCTTCTCACATCCTTTAACACTTAGTCATGATTTAGGGACCTTAGATGGCGGTCTGGGCTTTTTCCCTCTCGACTATGGACCTTAGCACCCATAGTCTGTCTGCTATGCTGTACTCATCGACATTCGGAGTTTGATTGAGTTTGGTAAGTCTGTGGGACCCCCTAGCTCATTCAGTGCTCTACCTTCGATGGTAATCGCTATAACGCTCTACCTAAATAGATTTCGCGGAGAACCAGCTATATCCGAGTTTGATTGGCCTTTCACCCCTAACCACAACTCATCCCCTACTTTTTCAACAGTAGTGGGTTCGGTCCTTCAGTGGATTTTACTCCGCTTTCAACCTGGCCATGGCTAGATCACCCGGTTTCGGGTCTAATTCATCTAACTAAACGCCCTATTCAGACTCGCTTTCGCTACGCCTACACCTAACGGCTTAAGCTTGCTAGATAAACTAAGTCGCTGACCCATTATACAAAAGGTACGCCGTCACAAGACATATAAATACGCTTGCTCCGACTGCTTGTAAGCATTTGGTTTCAGATACTATTTCACTCCCCTTGTCGGGGTACTTTTCACCTTTCCCTCACGGTACTTGTTCACTATCGGTCACTAGAGAGTACTTAGGCTTAGAGGGTGGTCCCCCTATGTTCAAACAGGATTTCACGTGTCCCGCCTTACTCAAGGACTTCAAACTTTTTACCTATACGGGACTATCACCCTCTATGGTCAACCTTTCCATGTTGTTTTAGTTATTTTTTTGAAGCCACTGGCCTGGTCCGCATTCGCTCGTCACTACTAACGGAGTCTCGGTTGATGTCCTTTCCTCCAGCTACTTAGATATTTCAGTTCGCTGGGTTTGCCTCATATAGCTATGTATTCACTATACAATACCTAATAAATTAGGTGGGTTTCCCTATTCGGAAATCTTCGGATCAAAGTTTATTCGCAACTCCCCGAAGCTTATCGCAGCGTATTACGTCCTTCATCGCCTTCTAGTGCCAAGGCATCCACCAAATGCTCTTATTATATTTACTTATGCTTTTAACTTGAGATTACACGATGCATACAGAATTAATTTCACAATTATTTTCAGCATCTACTCACGATATAAATTTTTATTATCGCAGTGTATTTAGTTTTTAGCTTTATCAACTTTTTAAACAGCTACAAAGTTTTACGTTTCAAACTTTGTGTGATGATTTTATATCTATATTTTTAAAGCTTGTCAAACACTAATTTCAAATAATTTTAATTTTATTTCTTATGAGAGGGCTTAAAGTTATTTAAACCTCTTTTTAAAGTAGGCTTTGTCGGCTTTTTGTTTAGATTTGCGGTCCCTAATTTTGTATCTACCTTACCTCCTAAATCTTCAAACAAAAATCTGCCTTTTTGTAAAACATGATTTACTGCTGTCATTGCTCCTTCTCTGTTTATCAAACCGCTTTGCGTTTTAACAAACAATAAATTACCGTCTTTTCTAAAGACTAGATTTTCATCAATTGCAAAATCTTTAGTTATACTTATAATTACCGTTCTTATCAAATTTACCTAAAATATTTTTCTGTAAATCAGCAAATGCGGCATGAGCGTATAATTTTGAAATTTCTTTTATTTGCTTTGGATCGTTTATATGTTCGCCGGCTTTGTTAATAAAGCCGCTAATTTCATATTGAGATGTTTTACCATGTGGAGTTTTTTTCACAAGAAATTGAGTTTCCGTAAATAGCTTAGTTTAATCCTCTACTTCATCATCTACTATATTAATTACTTTCCTTTTTACAGAATAAATATCACTATTCTTTTCAAGCTTTGAGGTACACTCCTTAACGTCTCAATTATCATTAAACCTAACTTCTTTTTTATCTTTATCCATAATAATACTGTTATTTTAATACTGTATCTTTTAAAATATTTGTACCACATAAAAATTCTTCTATATTCAAAGCTTTTTTACTCTCTTGCTGCAGTTTTTTCACTCGTAATATACCGCTTCCACAAGCTATTTCCAGCTTATCGCTAATAACGGTACCGGAAGTAAAGTGATGATCCGCATTTAAATATTCTGCTTCAAGGATTTTAATTATTTTATCATTATAACTAAAATATGCTCCGGGCCAAGGATTCATGCCCCTTATTTTACAATCTATTTTATATGCGGATTCATGCCAATTAATTTTTCCTTCTTCTTTAGTTAATTTATGAGCATACGTAACGCCATCACTTGACTGTTTTATTGGTACTATATTATCGATATTTGCAAGTGTTTTAATTAATAACTCCGCTCCGAGATTTGCACATTTGTTATGCAGTTCTTCCAATGTTGTTCTTTCTTCTAAATCAAAATCTTCTTTCATCAATATATCACCTGTATCAAGCCCTGTATCCATACGCATAATACATACACTACTTTTCCGGTCACCCTCTATAATAGTACGCTGCAGAGGAGCCGCTCCTCTGTGACGAGGCAAATCGGATGGATGGATATTAAGACAACCGTATTTCTTAGCTTCTAATATAGCTTGCGGCACAATAAAACCATATGCAATAACAACTATAATATCAGCATTAACTTTATTAATTAGATTTATTATTTCATCATTACGAAGAGTAGAAGGAGTATAAACAGGAATTTGATGCTCAAATGCTAATTGATGTATTGGAGATTTAGCTAAGTTAAGTCCTCTGCCCTTAGCTTTAGGTTGCTGTGTAAAAACAGCTTTAACTTCGTGATGAGTTATAAGTTTTTTAAGAGCGGGAACAGCGAATTCAGGCGTTCCCATAAAGATTACTTTCACACTATATTATTTTTGAGTTTCTTAAGCTTACGAAGTACTACATCTCGTTTTAAATTACTTAAATAATCAATCATAAGCTTACCTTCTAAATGATCATACTCATGCTGGATAACTCTTGCAAGCCAATCATTTGCTTGAAGCTCTTGCGATTTACCATGATAGTCTAAACACCTAATCTTTATAGATTCCGGTCTTGCCACCTCAATACGTTGCTCTGGTAATGAGATACAACCTTCGTTAGCCGTAACTAGCTCTTCTGATTTTTCTATTATTTCAGGATTCACTATAAAAAGCGGATAAAAATCTTTTGGTCTTGCTACCGAATCATGATCTTTTATATCAATTACTAAAATACGTTTCAATACCCCTACTTGTACTGCTGCAAGCCCTGCACCGTCTTCATGGTACATAGTTTTAAGCATATCATCCATAAATTTTCGTGTTTGGTCGGTAAACTCTAAAACCGGCTGAGATTTCTGCTTTAATCTTTCATCAGGTGCCGTTACTATCGGTAATATTGACATAATTAAATCTTAATATTTTATTTTAAAATACCATAAAATCACCAAAATGTAAAGAAAGCAAACCTGCCTAATTCCAGCAATAGTTGCATAATAAACTCACCTATTTGCAATAATTTGTTGAATTAATAATATTTAGTAAAAAATAATAGCAAATATCAGATAACATGTTAATAAATAAGGCTTACATAAAATTAAGGAGGAATAATAATGCATTGGGGTGATATTGAAGAAATTGCCGAACAACTCGAAGAACATTGTAGCGATCAGTATAATGAAAAAAAAAATTCATTATTAAAGCTAGAGAAACTGATTAGAGACTTAAAGGACTTTGAAGATGGAGAGAAAAAAGTCGAAGAAGTTACATTAGAAGAAATTTTAGACAAATGGGAAGAATTACGTGAAGAAATTAGAGAAATCGATTAAGTAGCTTTTGAGTTATTTTCAGACATTTATAAATTAACTTTATAAAAATACATTATAATCAATAAAAATATAGCAACTGCCTGCAAAAAAACTCTTAAAGTCATTAACTTTGAACTAAATTTCTTATCAAACTTTCCTCCGATAACCATCGACACTACCCCTATAATAAGAACCGCAACGGTTAAACCAATCGCAATTAATAACCACATCATAATTTATTACCAATATATCACTTTCCACACAAAGATTATATGCTTTTTCTCTTTTAAATCAATTATCTAATTAATATTTGAGATTTGGTTAAAAAATTCACTAATTCTTCGTAAAAAATAATAATTCAAGGAACACAAATTTATCAAATATAGATAATTCAACAATTACTTTAAAAGAAAAAGAGATATTAGGCTCTTGCGTTCTTATTAATTTTTGCCCCAAAATATCTAAAAATACAAATAATTTAATTTTCTGCACGCAAGAACCTAGAGTATTTTGAGAAACCTAGTCCTATTGCTAAAATATTTATTAATGCTCACGGTGGAACATGACTTGCTCCATGCAAATTTGTTTAAATTAAGCTTTCTGAGTTACACTAATATTATCTATCAGTTTAACAAAAGCACCATTTCCTAAAACATTAGCACAAGTGATCACAGGATCAAATAAGATATAAAAAGAGCTGTAATCAGAGACATCATATTAGTATTAAAACCTAGATATTGTTCGAGTATAGGAAGCATTACAATAATTCCGCCACCTGGTATAGGTGCTACTGAAAATTTTGCCAATACAAAATAAAAAGTAAAAATAAAATAATTAAATAAAGTAGGTTCAGCTAATCCATAACTTTTTAGTATAGCATAAGCCAAAATCGGTATGACAAAACAATCGCCAACAAGATAAATATTTACTATTATTGGACAACGGTACGAGCGAGTGTTTTATTATTTGTATTATTTTCCGCTCCTATTATACTAAGTGGCATACTTATAACACTAGACATTGCACTAAATCCACTCATAGACACTGGCATCATATTACTGAGGCTAGCTATGAATCCCTTAACTCGACAGTTACTTAAAATAAGCAAGAAAGATATAACCAAACTGAGCAAATGCGATCGTCACAAATTAGATATAATTATTAAAGATTATAATGAACATATAATCTTTAATAATTATATCTAATACTTCATCAAACTGTAGTTTTACGATAAAGCCCATTATAAATAAGGGAATTATATAGATAAACAATCGCAATATTTTTGCAACAACTGATTCTAGCTTGCAAGCCAATCCAATTGCAACTTCAGCACACAATTTTGAAGAAATAAAGCCTAAGATAATACTACTCAATACGATTTGATCATTAGAAACAATATTAGGAAAATTAAGCAACCATAAAGGCTTTAAGCTATCATTTTCTATAGGAGAGATCATTGATAAATCGAATTGATATATGTATATACCTACTAATGACTTATGCAGGTAGAACAAAAATTAGACCCACATATAATAATATTAAGAAAACTATACGTGTTGCATCTTTGGCTAGCATTACAACAGATTTAAAAAGTAAACCAAAAATAATTAAAGGCAGAAATAATCCAATTATATAGATTTAATAGATAGACTTATTGAATACAATAACCTTTGTACTTCTAAACTCATTAGTGGGTTTAACAATATGATAGCTATGGATAATAGCCATTAAAATAAGTGGCATTTTACGCAACATAAAACTTACCTAATAATAATTAGTTAATTTAAATATACTTTTCTAGAAGTTCTTTGGGGGGTATTGTTAACTAAAAGCAGATCAATTAATAAATTAACGTCATTGCGAGGAAAATTACAAAGTAATTTGTACGTCCGCAATCTCAGGAGTTTTATTATTTCATGAGATTGCCACGTAGCCTATAGCTGCTCGCAAGGCATTGTTGCGTGAATCCATTTCACCTCTGTGTCATCCCGTGGTGTGACCACGGGGTGACACAGTGGGTTTTACCGGTCCACACAACAATACCTCCTCGCAATGATGACTTAGGTATCTACGCAAAATGCTTTCGCAAGAATGACATCGAGAGCTTTTTAAGAGCTATGCGGGAATAACAACGCCTCAGCCCTTACACCTCTTCAGATTGCTCTAATCCCTCTTCCTCTAACTCACTATCTTCTTCACTTTCAGAAGTTTCAGCAATTAAAGAGACAGACACGACTTTTTCACCATCATCTAGCTTAAATAGGATTACGCCTCTAGTGTTACGTCCCGTAATACGTACTGACTCAAGTTTACAGCGAATTAACTTACCGCTATTGGTAATCAGCATTAGCTCATCATCCATTTTAACCGGCATAACACCAACGACTAAACCAGTTTTGTCGTTAATATCCATATTGATTATACCGCTGCCGCCACGGTCAGTAATTCTATAGCCATAAGCTGAGCTTCTCTTACCAAAACCGTTCTCAGTTACGGTTAAAATGAATTCTTCAGACTTTGCCATTTCCAAAATAGCCGGAGCAGTTAAGCTTACGCCAAGTTCTTCAGGATTAAACGCCTCACCTTTAGCAATCTTTAATCTCTGCTCCCACGGCACGGATAAATAAGCATCTCTATCCTCTTTTGTACTACTAATACCTTTAAGCACAGTCATAGAAATTACGGAATCCTCTTTGGCAAGCTTCATACCTCGTACCCCATCGGAAGTACGGCTCTTAATAATACGCAGTGATTCAACAGGAAATCTTAAAGCTTTACCGGCTTTGGTAGCAAGCAAAATATGCTCGTCTTCTTTACATGGTTTTACGTCTATTAATTTATCGTCCTCATCAAGCCTAATAGCAATTTTACCGTTCGACGGAAGCTTTTTGAAAGCTAATAAACCGCTTCTTCTGATATTACCCTTGGCAGTTGCGAACATAATGTTTAAATTATCCCTCTCATCCTGATTTTCAGGTAACGGCATAATATTCGTAATATACTCATTTGCTTTTAACGGTAATATATTAACCATCGGTCTACCCTTGCCCTGCGGATTACTTAAAGGCAGTTTATACAGTTTTAAACTATAAACCTGACCGATATTTGAGAAGAACAACATAGGAGTATGAGTACTACCAACAAAAACTTGCGTGGTAATATCTTCATCACGCATTGAAAGCCCTGATCTTCCTTTACCGCCACGTTTTTGCGCACGATAGCTACTGAGAGGTACACGCTTGATATACCCGCCAAGCGTTACGGTTACCACCATTTCTTCACGCTGAATTAAATCTTCTATATCTTGATCAAATTCGCCGAATTCAATTGAAGTAAGACGAGGAGTCGCAAATTCTTCTTTAACTTTAATGAGTTCTGCCTTTAAAATTTCAAGTAACCTTGTACGAGAGCCGAGTATATTAAGATATTCGGTGATTTCCGTAGCGAGGTTCTTTAAATCCTCTTCAAGCTTGTTTTTCTCCATAGCGGTCAGGCGTTGCAATCTCATTTCTAAGATTGCCTTAGCTTGCACTTCGGTAAAGTTACATTTACCCTGTTCGTTTAACATTGCTTTATCATCAACCAACTTTACAAGAGGTAGGATATTTAATGCTTCCCACTGACAAGCCATTAATTCTTGTTTAGCTGCATTCGGGTCATTTGAAGCTTTAATAATACGTATTATTTCATCGATATTACTAACGGCAATAGTGAGTCCTAGTAAAATATGAGCTCTATCTCTTGCTTTATTGAGTAAATATATAGTACGGTTAGTAATTACTACTTCTCTAAAACTAACGAAAGCTGCAATTACTTCTTTCAAATTCATCACTTTCGGTAGCCCGTCTTTAAGAGCAAGCATAATAACACCGAAGCTAGTTTGTAGCTGCGTACATGCGTATATTTGATTTAAGACTACTTCAGCAACTACGTCTTTCTTTAACTCAATAAAAATCCTTACACCGTTTTTATTCGATTCATCACGTAAATCACTTATACCTTCTATACGCTTTTCCTTAACCATTTCAGCGATTTTCTCAACGAGCCTTGCCTTATTTACCATATACGGTATTTCGGTAATAATAATTGCTTGACGGCTATTACCGATATTCTCAATCTCGGCTCGACCTCGCATAATGATACTACCTCTACCGGTAAGATATGCCGATCTAATACCGCTAATGCCTAAAATCATTGAACCTGTAGGAAAATCTGGTCCTTTAACGACTTCAAGTAAATCTAATATTTCTATATCGTTATTATCTATATATAAACAGCACGCATCGATAACCTCACCAAGATTATGAGGCGGGATATTAGTTGCCATACCGACCGCAATACCTCCGCTACCGTTCACCAATAAATTGGGAAACATTGCAGGAAGTACGGAAGGCTCTTCTTCAGAACCATCATAATTAGGGTTAAAGCTGACAGTCTCTTTATCGATATCCTCTACGAGCTTATGCGAAACTTTGGCCATTCGAGATTCGGTATATCTCATTGCTGCCGCCGCATCACCGTCCATCGAGCCAAAATTACCTTGCCCGTCTACAAGCGGTAAACGCAAGGAAAAATCTTGTGCCATACGTACTAACGAGTCGTAAATAGCACTATCGCCGTGCGGATGGTATTTACCCATCACATCACCGACTATTCTAGCGGATTTTCTATAAGGTTTACTAGCATGATTACCAGCTTCATGCATGGAATAGATAATTCGGCGATGTACCGGCTTTAAGCCGTCCCGAACATCCGGTATAGCTCTACTTACTATAACGCTCATAGCATAATCAAGATAAGATACTTTCATCTCATCTTCGATATTTACCGGTACTAAATTAGAAGAAGATTTATCAGTCACGATTACTTAGCCTTAAATTTAATGAATTATATTTAATAATAGAGACATAATAAATTTCTTTCAAGGATTGCTTGTATTTATAATCGTGGCATTGTTTCTAAGTTACCGATGTCATTGCTGCGGGGCATTGTTGCGCGGATGCCGATGTCATTTCCACGAAAGCGGGAATCTAGTTTTTTAAGCAAATTATATACTAAATTTTTATGTAATTTTCTTTGTTTTATCATTTTTTACTGGATTCCCGCTTTCGTGGAAATGACATCGGCATCCGCGCAACAATGCCCCGCAGCAATGACATCGAGCTGGTTTTACCAAACCACTTAATAAAGCTTGTAGTTGATATAATGATAACTTTTAAGAATGTTCCTCTTCTTGCTGTTTATACCAAAGTTCGGCATAATAGCCTTGGTGCTGTAGCAAGGTTTTATGGTTGCCCCGCTCAACTATATAACCGTTATCTAAAACGATAATCTCATCTGCATCGATAATAGTTGAGAGTCTATGGGCAATGATAAGGGTAGTATGGTGAGCCGAGATCTCTTTAAGGCTTGCTTGAATTAGCTTTTCGGTTTTAGTATCAAGCGAACTTGTTGCCTCATCAAAAACATATATT
Source organism: Rickettsia rhipicephali str. 3-7-female6-CWPP (assembly GCF_000284075.1). GTDB lineage: Bacteria > Pseudomonadota > Alphaproteobacteria > Rickettsiales > Rickettsiaceae > Rickettsia > Rickettsia rickettsii. The sequence goes on along the minus strand of NC_017042.1, from coordinate 356,491 downwards.
GCTGGATTTTTTAAGATGGTTCTTGCAATTGCAATACGCTGTTTCTCACCGCCCGAAAGCTTTAAGCCTCTCTCGCCTACCTACGTCTCATACCCTTCGGGTAACGTGCTAATAAACTCATGAATATGAGCATTTTTCGAGGCTGCTATAACTTCATCGTAGCTTGCTGCATTATTACCGTATGCGATGTTGTAATATATAGTATCGTTAAACAGTACCGTATCTTGTGGGACAATTCCAATAGATTTACGCAACGATTGTTGCGTGACTTCTCTTACCATCAATAGTAATATTGCCGCTATTAATATTGTAAAACCTAAAAAGCAAGCGTGATATCGTCGATTTCCCTGCCCCACTACTACCGACTACTGCTAAAGTTTTACCACTCTTGATCGTAAAACTTATATTATGTAAAATCGGACGTTCCTGATTATAAGCAAAGCTAACATTATCGAAACTAACCTCACCTTTTAAGATAATTAACTCCTTAGCGTTCAAAGCATCCTATACTTCTGCCGGTATATCAAGCAGCTTAAACATATCTTCCATACTCACTAGAGCGTTTTTAATTTCTCTATAAGCAAAGCCAAGTATTGAAAGCGGAATTGATAGCTGAAATAGATAAGTATTAACCATTATTAAATCGCCGACGGTCATTTTATTTTGGTTAATAGCATTTGCTGAAAGTATCATAAGGGTAACAAGCCCTAAGGATATTATAACATCCTGCCCGATATTTAAAATCGATAGGCTGTTAGTAGTTTTAGTAGCTGATTTTTCATAAGTTTGTAAAGCCTCATTAAACTTTATCGCCTCATATTCTTCATTACCGAAATATTTAACGGTCTCAAAATTCAGTAAACTATCGATTGCTCTATTATTGGCGGTGTTATCGCTTTGGTTCATTTCCCTTGCAAAAGAAATACGCCAAGTACTGATTAGGCAAGTATAATCAACATAAACTATCATTGTTATTAAAATAGTTACGGCAAACCAAATACCGTAAACATACCATAACATCCCGCTGACTAATATCATTTCTACGCTTGTCGGAAAAATATTAAATAACGAATACCGCAGTACCGCTTCAATACCTTTAGTACCACGCTCTATTGACCTACTTAAGCCCCCTGTTTTTCTAGTAATGTGAAACGCATACTTAAATTATGCATGTACTTAAAGACATTTAGAGCAACTAAGCGAGTTGCTTGATGCCCTACTTTTGAAAAAATGATATTTCATAATTCACTGAAAATTTGAACAAGTATTTTTGTTCCGCCATATGCAACAATAATCCCGATAATAACCGAAAGAGCAAAGTTTTTATTTAGCCCATCTATTATATATTTATAAACAATAGGAACGAAAATATTTATTACTTTAGCTATGACTAGACAAATAAGAGAGGTAACAATACGCAGACGTATATCAAAATCCTTCAACCATAAATACGGCAGAAGTAGATAGAATGAATTTTTGCGAGTTTTGTTTTTGGACATTTTGATTGTAGTTTTCAGCATCATTACGAGCGGGCATTGCTCGCGTGAATACTAAATCATCATTGAGAGCGACCGTATGGAGCGTGGCAATCTCATGAAATAATAACAAACTCCTGAGATTGCTTCGTCCATTACTTCGTAATTTCCTCGCAATGACGTTTTTATTAATTACGCTCCGGCAACAGGTGAAGTCTTCTTTGGCTGATTTTCTAACAGCTTATCTAGCCTTCCCTCTTTTTCAAGATCAAACAGAGCATCACAACCGCCAACATGCATATTATCTATAAATATCTGCGGGACGGTCTTTTTTCCACCGGATTTCTTAATAAATTTTTCTTTCTCTTCCTGAGTAAAATTACTTACTTCAATTTCCTCATAAGCAACATTTTTCTCATCAAGCAATGCTTTAGCTTTTATACAATAAGGACAACTAGCGAGAGTATAAATAATAATTGTGTGTAATATAGCTTTATTCATAATGTTATATTTTTTTGTTAGATTTTATAATATATTATCTTAAACTATAGTTTTTAAAGCAAGTAAAAATGCATGAATAATTTTTCTATTATCTCAGAATATAAACCAGCAGGCGATCAACCAAAAGCAATAGATGAAATTATAGCAGGGTTAAGTAGCAAAAAACGCTCACAAATATTGCTTGGTATTACGGGATCAGGCAAAACCTTTACTATGGCAAATATTATAGAGAGAACTAATCGTCCTACTCTTATTATGGCTCATAATAAAACTTTAGCTGCCCAAATCTATTCAGAGATGAAATCGATTTTTCCAAATAATGCCGTTGAATACTTTGTCTCATATTATGATTATTACCAGCCCGAAGCTTATATAGCACGCACCGATACTTTTATAGAAAAAGACTCATCAATTAACGAACAGATTGATTTAATGCGTCATGCCGCTACAAGATCGCTATTAGAGCGTCGTGACGTTATAGTAGTTTCTTCCGTCTCCTGTATTTACGGGCTTGGCTCTCCCGATTTATATTACCAAATGATGGTTAATCTAGAGCCTGGTCAAAGCTACCCTCGTGATCAGCTACTAAACAATTTGATAAATCTACAATATGAGCGTAACGATATCGGATTTGAGCGTGGCTGTTTTAGAGTTAAAGGCGACAACATCGATATTTTCCCCTCACATTACAGCAATAAAGCTTGGCGTTTATCGTTTTTCGGTAATGAACTCGAATATATCCATGAATTTGATCCCCTAACAGGTGCAAAACTTGCTAAGCTCGATAAAGCTATGGTTTTTGGTAATTCACATTTTGTGATGCCTCAAGAAACGGTCAATAATGCCATATCAGGTATTGAAGAAGAATTACAAAAACGCTTAGAGTTTTTAAAGTCACAAAACAAACCACTTGAAACTCAAAGACTAAATCAACGTACTCAATATGATCTTGAAATGTTAACGGAAACCGGCAGCTGTAAAGGCGTTGAAAACTACTCTCGCTTTTTCACAGGACGTAATGCCGGTGAGCCGCCTCCTACATTATTCGAATACCTACCAGAAGATGCATTATTATTTGTTGATGAAAGCCATGTATCCGTACCGCAAATTAGAGCGATGTATAACGGCGATCGAGCAAGGAAAGAAGTTTTGGTAGAGCATGGGTTTCGTCTACCCTCTGCACTTGATAACAGACCTTTAAAATTTGAAGAATGGGAAAAATTTAGACCACAAACTGTGTTTGTATCTGCAACTCCAGGACCGTTCGAGTTAGAAGAAACCGGCGGCACGGTTGTAGAATTGATTATCAGACCTACGGGGCTGCTTGATCCTGAATGTATTATCAAACCCGCTACTAACCAAATTGAGGATTTAATTAGCGAAATTCAAGCCACTATCGCTAAAGGTTTTCGTGTTCTAGTCACAACCTTAACTAAAAAAATGGCAGAAGATTTAACCGCCTATTTGCAGGAGCTAAAATATAAAACTTCTTATTTACATTCTCACGTTCATACTCTAGAGCGTATAGAGATTTTACGAGATTTAAGACAAGGTACTATTGATATTTTAGTCGGTATTAATCTATTAAGGGAGGGGCTTGACATCCCTGAATGCGGCTTAGTTGCTATACTTGATGCAGACAAAGAGGGGTTTTTGCGGTCGGAAGTATCGTTAATACAAACAATAGGAAGAGCTGCAAGAAATAGCGAGGGTAGAGTTATACTTTATGCCGATCAAATGACTAAATCTATTGATAAAGCCGTTAGTGAAACGTTGCGTAGAAGGCAAATTCAGCAGGAATATAATGCAAAACACGGCATAATTCCAAAAACCATCAACCGTACTATTCACGCTTTAGCAGAATTTGAGAAAATCGATAGTAAGCTTGATAAAAAACAAGCTCATACTTTATTTGATAATCCTGCTAAGCTAAAAACCCATATTGATAAATTAAAGAAAGAAATGCTTAAAGCCGCAAGTAATCTTGAATTTGAACAAGCCGCAAAACTTCGTGATCAGCTAAAAACTCTAGAAGAGGCGGCACTCGAGTTGAGTTAATGGTGTGCGTTGTGGGTACCAAAATCGTCATCGTCATTGCGAGGAAAAACTGTAAATTTTGACGCAGCAATCTCAGGAGTTTGTTATTATTTTATGAGATTGCCACGCAGCCTATGGCTGCTCGCAATGACGATTCAGTGTCCACACAGGCAATACCATTAACAACACCTAAAACTCCTACGATGATACGGTGATAAGCCGTGTATATTAATAGCTTCGATATGTTCTTTGGTACCGTAGCCGGAATTTTTGTGCCATAAATATTGAGGCAATTCAGCACTTAAGTCTAGCATTAAACGATCCCTAGTAACTTTTGCAACAATAGAAGCCGCAGCAATCGATAATGATAAATTATCACCGTTAATTATACTGACAAATCTTTCATCCTTAAACTGCATATTACCGTCCACTAACACTATTTCTGGCTCAAGGCTAAGATTTGCCACAGCAATAGAACAAGCTTTTTTAGTTGCCTCTAATATATTAATATCATCAATTTCGGTATGAGAAATAATAGCAGTTGCCCAAACATAATTACTAGTGATTTGTTCATATAGTAATTCTCTTGTCTTTTTGGAAAGCTTTTTAGAATCTTTAATGCCCGTTATAATATTGGCGTTATCTATTATAACGGCACTTGCTACTACCGGACCTGCGAGCGGTCCTCTACCTGCTTCATCTATACCTGCTACAATACAGTTATGATATTTTTTTTCAAAATGTAATAGATCTACTTCCATAATTGTATTTTTTTAATTTTTGATATATGATAGAGTAGTTTAGAATTACAAAAAAGGAAAAGTGCAAAATTATTTTCAATTATTAGGACTTCCGCAAGAGTATAATATTAATTTAAAGATATTAGAAAAGCAATATTTTGCTATGCAGGCAAAATATCATCCTGATAAAGCAAAAACTTTGCAGGAAAAGGAACAAAATCTAATTACTGCGGCTGAATTAAATAACGCTTACTCTACTCTTAAAGATGCCTTAAAGCGTGCTGAATATATGCTGCTTTTGCAAAAGATAAATTTGAATGACGAAAAAACACGTAGTTTACTTTCGCCGCTAGAATTAAGCATATTCTGGGATGAAATGGAAATAATCGAAAATACTATCTTATTTAGTGATTTAGAAAAAATAAAAGACAAATATGAATTAATGAAAAAGCTTGAAATTGATTCTTTAAAACAAGCTTTTGAAGAACAAAATCTATCAGACGCAACTATAAAAACTAGCAAGCTTAAATATATTAGGACATTGCTGCATAAACTGCAAGAAAAAATAAAATCATGCAAATAATAGAAATTAGGGAACCGGAGCAAGCTGATTTTAAGCAAGAACGGCAAATAGCAGTCGGTATCGATTTTGGCACTACTAACTCATTAATAGCTATTGCAGCTAATAGAAAAGTTAAAGTTATTAAATCTATAGATGATAAAGAATTAATCCCAACTACTATAGATTTTACAAGTAACAATTTTACTATAGGTAATAATAAAGGACTGCGTTCTATTAAAAGACTCTTCGGTAAAACATTAAAAGAAATTCTAAATACTCCGGCACTTTTTTCGTTAGTTAAAGATTATCTAGATGTAAATAGTAGTGAGCTTAAGCTAAATTTTGCAAATAAACAACTGAAAGTCCCCGAAATTGCAGCAGAAGTTTTTATTTACCTAAAAAATCAAGCAGAAGAACAATTAAAGACTAATCTAACTAAAGCAGTAATAACAGTACCTGCACATTTTAACGATGCAGCAAGAGGCGAAGTAATGCTTGCGGCTAAAATAGCAGGTTTTGAAGTATTAAGGCTAATTGCCGAACCTACTGCAGCTGCCTATGCTTACGGCTTAAACAAAAATCAAAAAGGCTGTTATTTAGTATATGACCTAGGCGGCGGCACTTTTGACGTATCTATTCTTAATATACAAGAAGGTATTTTTCAAGTTATCGCAACAAACGGCGATAATATGCTTGGTGGCAACGATATAGATGTAGTAATTACACAATATCTTTGCAATAAATTTGATTTACCTAATTCTATAGATACTTTACAACTTGCAAAAAAAGCAAAAGAAACTTTAACATATAAAGATAGTTTTAATAATGATAATATATCAATTAATAAGCAAACATTAGAGCAATTAATTTTGCCTTTAGTAGAACGTACTATCAATATAGCTCAAGAGTGTTTAGAACAAGCAGGAAATCCAAATATAGACGGAGTTATTTTAGTAGGGGGTGCAACCCGCATTCCTTTAATAAAAGACGAATTATATAAAGCATTTAAAATAGATATTCTATCAGATATCGATCCTGATAAAGCAGTTGTATGGGGGGCTGCATTACAAGCAGAAAATTTAATAGCACCCCATACAAATTCATTATTGATTGATGTAGCACCTTTATCGCTGGGTATGGAATTATATGGCGGTATAGTTGAAAAAATCATCATGCATAATACTCCGATTCCTATTTCGGTAGTAAAAGAATTTACGACTTATGTCGATAATCAAACCGGTATACAATTTCATATATTGCAAGGTGAACGTGAAATGGCTGCCGATTGCCGCAGTTTAGCTCGATTTGAGTTAAAGGGACTTCCTCCTATGAAAGCAGGATATATTAGAGCCGAAGTTACTTTTGCTATTGACGCAGACGGTATATTATCCGTTTCTGCTTATGAGAAAATCAGCAATACATCACATGCTATAGAAGTAAAGCCAAATCACGGTATTAATAAAACAGAGATTGATATTATGTTAGAAAACGCGTATAAAAATGCTAAAATAGATTATACTACAAGATTATTACAAGAAGCAGTAATTAAAGCAGAGGCTTTAATCTTTAGCATAGAACGTGCTATAGCGGAATTAACAACTTTATTATCGGAAAGTGAGATATCTATAATTAATTCTTTATTAGATAATATAAAAGAAGCCGCACACGCTAGAGATCGGATCTTAATTAATAATTCTATTAAAGAGTTTAAATCCAAAATAAAAAAATCTATGGATACAAAATTTAATATAATAATTAATGATTTGCTAAAAGGCAAAAATATCAATCAAATTAAATAGCCTCAGTTATATATAAAATATTATATATAATCGAACTAATTTAGATAAGAAAAAATAAGAAGAATGTCAGGAAAAATAAAAGTAACATTTATTATAAATGATGGAGAAGAAAAAACAGTAGAAGCACCGATAGGGCTTTCTATTTTAGAAATTGCCCATAGTAACGATCTAGACCTTGAGGGCGCTTGTGAAGGATCGCTTGCTTGTGCTACTTGTCACGTTATTTTAGAAGAAGAATTTTACAACAAATTAAAAAAACCTACGGAAGCAGAGGAAGATATGCTTGACTTAGCCTTTGGTCTTACCGACACTTCTAGATTGGGATGTCAAATTATTTTAACCGAAGAATTAGACGGCATAAAAGTGCGCCTTCCTTCTGCTACTCGTAATATAAAATTATAATGGATTAAAAAAGTGATACGTAAAATACTTCTTTTTGTGTTTTTAGCCTTTACTATAATATGGTTTGCAACTGCATATACTATAAAAAATAACGTTGTAAGTTTAATTAAGAATTCTGAATCTGATAATCTTAAAATATCTTATAATGCAGTTAAGTTTTCAGGCTATCCTTTTAATTGGAAAATTACCGTAACGGATCCTAAAGTAAAATTAATTGATCATGTAAATTCTAAAGAATTTACATGCAAAAATATTGTCCTAAATATAGCTTTTAGTACTAAAAGAGCCGCTCTTAATTTCGGTCCTTTTATTAGAGAAGTCGATAATTACGGCGACAAAACATTTACCTATGATGTACGCAGCGATGATGACATAAAGGGTATAGGAAAATTTAATAAACCTTTATATAAAATATCAAAAGATGATAATTTAAAAGAAATATTAAAATCAATTCAGTTAAATAATAAAGCATTATTGATATTTAAAGATAATCAAGAAATCTTTAAAATTAATGATTTAGCATTTCTTATAAGAAAACAGAATTTAGCAAGTGAGGAAAATATATCCTTATTTTTAAATATGAATTATTATTCAGAAAAAGATATTTTGAATTTTAAAAATGCTAATTTAGATATTGCTGCTTCTTTAAAATTTGCTGAAGACGGAGAAGATTCAGCTATTTTACAAAATCTTAATATAGAAAGATTTATTTTTACTTGTGATAATGATTCTAAAATTAATTTAAACGGTGCTTTACAACTTTTTGCCAATAAATTACCAAAAGGAAAACTATATTTTGAGCTGGAAAATTATAATTCCATAGTTGATAAATTATTACCGAATAATATTATTTTTTCTAAGAAAATAATTAAAACAATTAATAAAGCTTCCGACGCGCAATTAAATACAGAGCAAAATGATTTAAATTCGGCTTACAACAATATAGAAAAAGCTAAGTTTGATATTGAGTTTTCAGACAAAGGAATAAATATCGGTTCTATTAATTTATTAGAACTAAAACTTGGTGAACATAAAGAAGACCAAAATACCGCAAATAATGCAAATTAGTTTTATGAACAATTTTAAACTAGCGACTATTATTAGCATATTTCTTATTTGCAGTAATATTTATGCTGCTCCAAAAGTCATTAAAATCGGTACCGGCTCTATTTTAAAAGGATATTATGCTATTGGACTTGATTTATGCAAGACTATTACAAATGACGATAAAAATAATGAACATATTAAATGCGAAGTTGTTGCAACAAACGGTAGTATAGAAAATTTAAAATTATTACAACAAGGCAAAATTGATTTAGCCCTAGTGCAAGCTAATATTGCAGTAGAAGCATATGAGGGCATAGGTTATTATCACGATCAAGAAAAAATGCAAAATTTACGTCAGGTGCTTAATCTACATGATGAGTTTTTTACGGTTATTGTAAAAGATGAGGATAAAATAAAAGTTTTTGCTGATATTGACGGAAAAAAAATAACTAACGGTCCGGCATTTTCCAGTAGTAATATTACTTATGATGCCGTACGTTCTTTATATAAATTTGCTAAGGAACCTGAAGAGCTACACATTAATTATGAAGATTCTAGTGATAAATTCTGTAATAAGGAAATAGATGCTATAATAATGATGGTTGGACATTCTAACCCCTTAGTAAATTTAATAGCTAATAAGTGTGAAATTGATTTCGTTTCAATTGACAATGATAAAATAACGGAAGTAATAAAACAAAATAGAGCTTTTCATAAAGCCATACTTCATAAGGGCTTATATCCAGGGATTACCGATGATCAAACTACAGTAAAAGTATCAGCAATCCTAGTAACTAGAGATGAGGCGAATCGTGATATTTTAGATAAATTTATCGGAGCTTTTCATAGAAACGTAGCAAATTTTAAATTTTCTAATTACTTATTAAATAACCTGGACATTAACTATTTCGCCGATACTCAAAATTTTGTTCTACCAAAACATGATTCAGTAAGAAACAAAAACTAACAATATCTTATGTCTGAAAATACTATATTTAAAAATATACTTATACCTATAGATTTAAATGATAAAAAATCTATAAAAGGTATTCTTTCTAAGGCTTTAATGCTTGCGACGCACTTTCAAGCAAAATTACATTTTATGTATGTAATTCCTGAATTCGGTACGAAAATGTTTGAAGATTACTTACCTAAAAATTGGAGAACGGAGAAAAAAGAAAAGTATAAAGCTCAAATTAAAGAGCTTATCAAACAATATATTCCCAATGCAATTGAAACAGATTATTATATAGGTAGCGGTGCCGTTTATGATGAAATAATTAAGCACTCTAATGAAATTAAAGCCGATTTAATAATAATCTCTGCAGTCAGACTACAATTAAAAGATTATATGCTTGGACCTAATGCTTCTAAAATCGTCCGTCATTCAGATATATCAGTGTTAGTAGTAAGAGACGAGTAATAAGTATTATTGACTCTTGGGAGTGCAATTGCTAGCGTGGGTCCATAATCGTCATTGCGAGCAGCCATAGGCTGCGTGGCAATCCACAAAAAATAAAAAAATGCTATAAATTAGCATTTTTTTACTGGATTGCTTCGTCAAAACTTACAGTTTTTGCTCGCAATGACGATTTTGGCTGTTATAACTTCACTTTCAACTTCATAAAGCCTTGATGGCTTTGATATTTCTCTTGTAAATGACAGTTATATTCAAGTAATACGCTTACATTATCTTTTTCAGTTAAAACGCTAGCACCGATATTATAAGCGACTTTAGGTTGCTTCGGTAATGCGATAGTGTCATTAACTTCTCTATCTTTCCATTTTACTTTAGCATTAAGTTTTTTACTATTGTCATTAAAGTAATGTTCTACAGATGCTTGAAGTGCAGGCGTGACACTGAAACCTTCAGCTATTTTCTGCGGTGCTAAAGCTACCTTACCGCCTAAAATACCGCTCCATAAATGCTGCTTTTTAGAAGCAATACTCAAATGCTGAATACCTACATCACTTTCTTGATATGTATCGTCTTTAGAGTGACCGTATCTTATACCAAGATTTGTAGTAAGAGTAATATTACCATTCATAAGATGATTATAACTTAATAAAGTTTCAAAGTTATAATTATTATTCTTATATTTACCGGTTGCAATAGTACCTAAACGGTTGATTTTACTCTTTACTATATTATGATTGTAAGCAAACATAGCTTGTGTATCATAAAGTTTTTCGGTAATTCTTTTTGTCCGTATAAAGTTACGATATGGCTATCAATATTAGTATTTGACCTGCTACCGTTAGATTTAAACTTTGAATCCAATTTAGTATAAGCAATACCGACTAAATCTTTGTAGTTATCAGAACCAATATCAAAACCTATAGTACCCGCCCGAAGCATGACCTTTATAACCGGCAAAACCTTTTTGCATATTAGTACCGTAAGTACCTGCAATCCAAAGACTTTTATCTAACACTTTTGCATCTTCATCCCCGCAGCAACCGCAGCACTAGAGAACATTCTATGCGATATAATATTACAGCTCATTTGAGTGATATCATGAACCGAATTATATATTGCTCCAATCATTTCTTCGTCTTGTTTTACTGCATTTTGCATTTCTACAACTTCAGCAGCTTCAACTCTTACAGCTTCAGCAATGCTTGCTTCTACAGCTTCCTTTATAAAAGCAACTACTTTTGCCTCCTCTTCTTGTCTAGCTTCCTCTTGCTTCGAGTTTTCAAGGCGAACTTCAGAATCCTTAGATGCTGATTTATTTGTACTACTAGATACTTCTACTTTTGTTCGCTCCTGTATTATATTATAATCATCATTTTCATAATCTTCTTCAATGTTAAAATCATCGTCTTCATCATCATCAAAACCTTCAATATTGCCCTCTACAGGAACAATCCTCTCTATACGTTGAACAATCATAATTTCTGCACCAGTATATGGAGCTTCTTCCACCGGAGGCAGGGAACTACCCCTACATCTTTCATATTAATAACTACCGGTGCCGGTGCTAATGGAGCTGCAACTGCAGGAACAGCTATTACCTCTTCTGCGTCCTCTTCAGGATCTGCCGGTAAAACCAATAGTGCAACAGGAGCCACAGAAGCAACAGCAGGAGCTACTACAACTACTCCACCATAGCTTACGTCTCCATTTGCTACTGCTTGTGCTGCTGCCTGACTCAGGATGTCTTGTATCCACTTCTGCTTCATTTACAGCTGCCGCTTCTATAATTGCTGCTAACCTAGAATTATTCAAGTTACTGCATTAATCCTGCATCTTGATTCATTCTAACACATAGATTTCTTGTTGCCTGATCTATATATAACTTGCTACTTCTCTTTTAGGACCTATGAACTCAATATTGGTTCCCTCTTTTATAGCTTGAGTTAATTGATTTATATTAACATCAAGTGCATCTGCATTTTTAGTTGTATATTTCTCAAAAACTTCTTCTACAATTAATGCTTTTAGTTTTTCCTTTCCTTGAGTCTTTATTGCTAACTCTCTTTTTAAATCCGTGTCAACTGAAGCTGCTATAGCTTGAACAGCGGTTTCATATTTTTTCCCCTATTTTAGAAGTAGGAGCAATATAAGCTACTGCCACTGCAACCGCAGCATTTTTTTAGGAAAAAGATTTTCGATAGGCTTTAGACTGTTCCTCTTTCTGACTAAACCGTCCATACCAAGCCCATTATATCCTACCCTCGTAGATAGTGGCGGTCCACCTGCTACCACTATTACCGGTGCCACAACAGGAGGATTAGCAGCTTTCGCTGCTTTTACTCCTTTTAATACCGCTTCTATTTTCTCATCACTTATTATATTAAGAAATTTTACAATTGCCTCTTTGGAGAAATCTTTAGTATTAGGTATTAAAGCTTTCATTTTTAGCAATATAATCTATTCTTTATATAATTGTTTTCTTATCTTGTAGTTCATCTTTTATTTTTATTTCAGTACTTCTTGCCGTAATATGATTTTGTAAGTCCAGCGGTAATTTATCAAAAGTATAGTTTAAACGGTTTATTGCATTATGTTCTTCTTCATTAAATAGCTCTTTAAAAAATTCCTGGTTGGCTATTTTATTATTTCAAGTTAAAGCTTGCCTTGAAATTTGCTTTATTACATCATCATCTTTTAGTCTATTCCAAATATTCTCAGCTTTTATCATTAATTGTGCTTTATCAGGCTTTGCTTCTGAAAATAATGCTAAAGACTCAAGTGGACTTTTCCTTTCTTCTAAAGTTAAAAGTGTTTTGATAGTAATCCTTAAATCTGTTTCTGCACCTAATGTTCTTACTTCTAGCTTTCCGGGATTTCCATTATTTTTAGCTAAATACATCTCATTATGAAATATTCTGTCTAAAGTATTCGGAGCTACAAGAACTTCTGCAACTGCTCTGCCTACAACCGGTGCCAGTGCAGCTATTCTTCCCCTTAATGCAGCATCTTCTTTTGCCTTCAGATTTATAACCTGCTAATTTTAGTTCATCATCACCTATGGCATCTAGATTTGCTATATCCCTAGCTATTGCAAGTCTTATACCTACACCTGCCGGAGGAGGAGCTGCTACTCCACCCGGTAGAGACGGAGGAGACGGTACTACTCCTGCCATTGCTGGAGGTGCTATATTACAAGACCTACTAGACCCTCATTATCTATTCTTATTTCACCTACAGTCTTTTTTAGGACAAGTGCCAGATCACTCATTGTTAAAGCATTTTCTTACCATCCAAATCTTTAGTTATTAAACCGACATCTTTTAAAATCTTGTTATAACTTTTTAGACCTTGCTCATCAACTACCTTATCGTTTTCATTCACTATCTTAATTTTACCGTTATCAATATATGCTTCTTTTAATTTAGCCATCTGCTCTAAATAATTAACTACTATTGCAGGATCAGCTAAAACTTCATTACGGATTGTCTTATGGGAATACTAGATTGTTTAGACTCAAGCTCAACTAAGTTTTGATTAACATAGTTTTTAAATTGATCTAATAATTTATGTTTTGCTTCCGGAGTAGCTACGCTTTTAAACTTATTTAATAAAGGACTGTTTCCTGATTCAGAGTATTTAGCATTAATATCGATGCTTCTTACAGTAGGATCAGTAATATTAGTACCAAAAAATACATGTTCAAAAGCTTCTGTTGTTAAAGGAGCTTCAACATAATTATTTACAACTTTTAAATCGTCATTAGCATCTACACCGCCTGTCATAGCTATATATTTTAACTGCTCCAAAGGTGTATTTAAATTTTCTATGTTATTAAAATGTATAGCCTTTTTAATTTTATCGTTAATACTGACAGCATTTGCCCCTTCAGCTTTAGCAAGGATTTCCAATACTTGAAGTCTATTTTCTAGAGCCATCTCTTACTCGTTACGTCCTGTTTCTACTGCTGTATTACCTGTTAAAATCAACAACTTCAACACCGGCTGCACGTGCTTCTCTTCTTTCTCTAGCACCGTTAAGTACAAGAGCAACTGCTTGAAGTCTAGTGACTTCTATTATTTCATTATTGAATAATCTTCTTTCCCCCGGCATAAAATCGTCAACAAGGTCACCAAAATCCGTACGGTCCTGAATTCCTTTTATAACATTAAGCTTTTGAGCAGGAGTTAATATTTGGTAGTCAGCAGTATGGTTTAATATATCATAGATTTCTATATCTGCTTTTGCTTCCCCGGTCACAGCGGTAAGGATTGCAGCATTAGCACAGCTAAGTAAGAATAATTTTGTAAGTTTAGAATTTATAGATTTAATATTTTTTCCATAATATCTAATTTCTCCTTAAATCTTAACAATTACTTAAAATATTAATACTTTTTTGTTATTAAAGATAATGATACATGAAGAAATATTATGTCAAAAATTTATATTGATGGGCTATAAAATAGGATAGTAACGTGGATTTTATATGATATTTTAGTATTTATAGGAAGCGTAAAGCTTAATTTTATTAACATTTGGTTAATTTATTAATATCTCGTAGAGCATTATACGATATTACTTCTATACATGCAAGCTATATTATCAAAATTTTCATTATTTTTAAAATGCTTTATAATGATTGTTATATAACATGATGTCATTCCAGCATGAATACCCAAGTCGTCATTGCGAGCGAACGTTAGTGAGCGTGGCAATCTCAGGAATTTTTCCAATATTGCTTCGTCAAAACTTACAGTTTTTCCTCGCAATGACGAAAAAATCGTTCCATGCAACCGCGCTTTCTTGCCTACGCGGGAATGACATTAAACTATAAGGTATATACTTTGTCTCTCAAAACCAAATTACTTTTTATTACAATCAGCGGCATTATAATATTATATTTTGCTATTCCTCCTGCGCCTTTACTTAAAGACGTAAGTTTCTCACAAAGAGTATTTGACCGAAACGGCGAGTTAATGCGTATTTTGCTTTCTAAAGACGATAAATATAGGATATTCACTCCTATACGTGAAATACCGGCAAGTTTTATAGAAGCAGTACTAATTATATGAAGACAAGCATTTTTATGAGCATTTTGTAACCCCGTTTCTTTAGCCAAAGCTTTTTATTCTATTTATTTACAGAATAATCGTAAAATAGGCGGCTCTACTATAATAATGCAAGTAGCACGTTTAAGATATGGAATACACTCTTCTACTATTCTTGGTAAAATCCATCAAATCATTAAAGCTATTCATATAGAGCTACATTAATTCAAAAGATGAAATCCTAGAAGGTTATCTAAATCTAGTGCCTTACGGTAGTAATATTGAAGGGATAGCAGCCGGCAGTTATATTTACCTCAATCGTGACCTAAAAGATTTAAATTTGATCGATATTCTAAGCCTTGCAGTAATCCCACAAAATCCGCTTAAAAGAGGCGGGAATGATATTAATATTTTTAAAGCACGTAAATATCTATTTACCGAGTGGCTCACGATTCACCCACAAGATATTATTTATAATCAGTTAATTAGTTTGCCGATTAAATTTAATCACAATAAAAAGCTTCCTTTTATTGCACCGCATTTTACTTTAGACATACTAGCAAATAATGATAGCCCTATTATACGCACTACTATAGATAAAAATCTGCAAGCTACTATAGAAAAACAAGTACGGCTATATATTAATGATCGGAAAAAATATGGCATTAATAATGCCTCCGTAATTCTTATTGATTTTACTACTATGGAAGTGCTTGCAAGTATTGGCTCCGGAGAGTTTTTTAATAACGATATTTGTGGACAGATTAACGGCACTAAAAGCCATAGATCTCCAGGCTCAGCTTTAAAAGCGTTTGTCTATGCACTTAGTTTTGATCAATCACTAATACATCCATTAACTTTACTAAAGGATACACCTACTTACTACGATCATTATAAACCGGAAAATTTTGATAGTAGGTTTGCAGGCGGTTTAAGTGCTAGAGAATCGTTAATAAAGAGCCGTAACGTACCTGTAATCTTTCTGGCGTCTAAGTTAAAAAAACCGAATTTTTATGAGTTCTTACAACAAGCAAAAATTAGCGGCTTACGAAAACCTGAAAATTATGGTTTATCTATAGTACTCGGCACAGCAGAAATTACTCTTGAGGAGTTAACTACTCTTTATGCTATGCTTGCTAATTTCGGTACTTATAAACCGCTTAGAAAAGTATTGGATTCTCCTATGTCATTCCTGCGAGAGCAGGAATCTATAAAAAATGACCTAAATATTGGAACAAAAATTTCATATGATTTACTGGATTCCCGCTTTCGCGGGAATGACATAGGAGAGGACAAGGATGACACAGACACCGTACTACTATCCCCCGAGGCAAGCTATTTAACACTTGATATTATAAAAGATACGACTCGTCCTATTACCTATAATAATACAAGGCATAACTTACCGATTTATTGGAAAACAGGTACTTCCCGTTCATTTAGAGATGCACTTAGCGTCGGCATATTCGGAAAATACGTACTTGCTGTTTGGGTTGGGGATTTCAAAGGGCAAACTCACGGGACATTTACGGGTAATATTTCTGCAGCCCCTTTATTCTTTAATATTATTGAATCCATAGCTAGACCAAATAAAGATGAGGATTTAATCCTTTCAAAAATTAATGCACTAAATATTACTAAAGTAAAAGTTTGTGCAGATACGGGAGATATCGATAACGATATGTGTCCGGTTAAAGCAGAAACCTTATTCATTAAAGGCAAATCACAAAAAATTAAAAGGAAATGTTATATGCGTAATAACACAACATAATGAAAATAATCATGAAAATATTATACCGATGTTACAAAATAGCATTGCTATTAACAAGGATATATTAGAATTCTCTGATATAAAATTTTTCTATAAACCTACTTCTCAAAATGGGGAAATAAACCTCTTGCTAGAACTAAAACGCCTAGAAGAGAGAAAAGGAGTACAAAATTTAGAGATAAAGAAGCTAAGTTCATTGCTAAAGGAACAAGACAGTCTGATAGAAAATTTACATACACAAATACAGATAAATGTAGAATGTATAATTAATACTATCCAATCAATTTTTGAAGACTTTAATGTATATACACCTCTTAACTACTCAAAATTTTTAGATAATAACTATAAGGATTATATTAAACCATATTTACCAAGTTCTCCAATACAATATCCGGCTACAGAAAAAACTCTTTCTTGTTTTGAAGGATTAGCACAATTATCAGAATTTCAAGCTATCATATTAAACAAACAAGCTAATAACCTTATAGGGGTAATATTTCAAATTTTAGATTCTATTGAGCAATTCACAGACAATAAACCGGTTATTCAAGCTTACCGATATGTATTAAACCTACAAATTAAAGAATTATCATTATTTGAAGAAATGTTATCTACAACATGGTCTCAATCCAATGATTGCTATAGTTCCTTAATTGAAATATGTGATTTATTCATACAAAATAATTATCTATCTTCTATAAAAAATATAGAACCTAAACACGATCAACCAGTGCAATATTATAAAGAAGCCATAGAGTGGTTAAATAAGTACTCGGACAAAGAGCAGAAGTGACTCAAACTATAGCTAGCTGCCACTCTAAAATAGGCAATACATTGAGCGAAGAAGAAGATTATAATGGAGCTTTAGCTAATTATAATGCAGCTCTAACATGTAATGAAGAACTTAAAGAAATGTACAATAAAATTGGCGATATGCTATTTAACTTAGGACGTGAAGACCCAGCTATTATATTTTATAGAAAGAATAATAAATTAGACTCTATATTAAAATGTTATGACAGTCTTATAAATAAGGCTGAAAAGCCTATAAAATATGATTTATATATGGCACAAGGAAACGAACTTTGCTTTCAAAAACAACAGGCAACAAATGCTGCAGAATCATATTTTAAAGCAGCGGGTGTTGTACGTGATCCTCAAAAAGAACGAGATGCAATGCTTATGGCATACAATACTTTCTTAGGAAACCCAAATAATAACGCAATTCAACAAACAGATATTTCAGAACAACAACAAAGAGAGGGATATCTTAATGGTATAATCGGCGATATTATTGATCTGTGATCGTTCACTGGTGTTAAGCGGCTTATTATTCCTCTCTATCATCCCGTGATTTATTCACGGAATCCAGTAAAACATATAAAAATTTATTTTTATATGTTTATTTTGTTAAACATGTAGTGTAGGTACAATATTGAAGTTATTTTTTCTGGATCCCGTGGTCAGGCCACGGGGTGACAGTGAAAAACCCATGAACGCTCACATTGATCTATCTATCTCAGTAAATCATTTATGCTTACTTTAGCTCTAGTAGTTTTATCGACTTGTTTTACGATAACTACGCAATAAAGTCCAGACTTACCGACTTCCTTAGCAGGTAATACTCCTGGAACTACAACGGAATAAGCCGGAATTCTGCCGTAAATAATTTCACCTGTATCTCTGTATACTATTTTTGTAGAACTACCGATAAACACCCCCATACTAATTACTGCTCCTTCCTCTACTATTACACCTTCTGCTATTTCCGATCTTGCACCGATAAAACAATTATCTTCAATGATAACAGGCTTTGCTTGCAACGGCTCAAGCACCCCACCTATTCCCGTACCGCCTGAAATATGGCAATTCTTGCCGATTTGAGCACATGAGCCAATAGTAGCCCATGTATCAATCATTGTTCCCTCATCTATATAAGCACCTATATTAATGAAAGAAGGCATAATTACAACATTTTTAGCTATATAAGTACCGGTTCTAACAACAGCTCCGGGCACTTTGCGTATAGCTGCTTCTTTGAATGTATTTTTATCAGTATCTGCAGAAAATTTAGGAGCAACTTTGTCATACCAACTATTATAATTGTTATTATAAAGTTGTGATTCCGTAGTGATAAAATATAGCAATATAGCTTTCTTTACCCATTCATTAACTTGCCAACTATTTTCTTTCTTTTCACAAACACGAATCATACCTTGATTTAAGCTTTCTATAATATCATTAAGAGTTTGCTTTAGTGTTATAAGCTTTGAAGAATCTTGAAGAAGTTTGTCCTTAATTTGCCAAGCTTCTTCAATTTCTTTAATAAGAGAGGACATATCTTTTAACTGTTTTATTGCCAAAAATAATAAATGAGATTATCATGAAGTCAAACATAATAATTATAATTAACTATGTATATTAATTGCCCAAATTGCCAAACAAGATTTATTGTTACAAGCAATCAAATAGGTATTAACGGACGACGAGTAAAATGTTCCAAATGTAGCCATTTGTGGTATCAGAAATTAGACTATAATACTAGTACATTAAATGACTTTAAAGATAAAGTAAACACGGGAACTATTAAAACTCCTATTAAAAATCATTACAATGCTAATGTGCCGGTTATTTTACCGTATATGCCTCCTAAGAAAAAATATAATATATTTCCAATATTATGGACTAGCTTTATAATTTTTTGTTTAGTGATATTACTAATAGATAGCTTTAAATTCTTAGGTAAATATGATCAATTAAAGATAGAAGAAATTAATTTAGGCAAATCTCGTCATATAGGCAGTATGAAGATATTCTATAAATTATCTAATGAGTCTGATTATTTAATTTCCGATCCTATAATCAAAGTGAGAGTAATGGATACTAATAATCAAGCTTTAGATGAATATGTATCAATTACAAAACTACAAACAAAAATCCCTGCAAAACAAGCAATATATCTAGAAATGAATATTGAAGGGATCCCTATTACAGCAAAATATATTGATATTGCTATAGGTAATAGATTAGGACTTTTATTTAAGTGAGGACGTTGTTGCATAGACCGACAAAATCCACTGTCACCCCGTGGTTTAACCACGTGGTCCATCAAAACAATTAAAACACTATTGAGTATTGTACGAATGTTGCCGTTGACCTGAGTATAAAGGCAATTGATGTTATTCCCACGTAGGCGGGAATCCAGTAAAACATATAAAAACTTGTTTTTATAGGTTTATTTTTATTAAATATGTAACATATATTCAGGTTGTCTTATCCCTGCCTTTGCAGGAATGACATACTAAACGTTCATACAATAGAGAGTCAAACCACACTATAACACCTAACGCATTTTTCGCCCCACGCAACGATGCCATGTGGGAATGACATAGAAGCTATGCCACAACATCACTTAAAAATAAAAATACCCATAAGCCGAATCTTATGGGTATTACTAAAGATATAATAATTTTTTCGTGTATTAGGAAACACCACAATTTGAGCTATTGGTATCACTTGATACCATATTAACAATGTCTGGAGCTTTAAATAATATAATGATTGCAGTAACTACCACTAAAGCTACTTCCCACTGCAATTTTCCTCTTAATGTTTGAATTCCCAGAACAATTATACCGACAACAGCTATACCTTTTGCAGTATTGCCTCTGAATACTTTAATTAACTTACATAATGCATCACCTACAGGATCGTCGACATTAGTACCACTACTACTACCCAAGCTATCAAAAGCTACCATAATAATAGCCACGCTTAGAATAGTAAATAATATGCGTAACGATAGATTATAATCGATTAACTCTTCGTTTAATTTACGAATAGGAAAGTTCATATGTTTTACCTCAATAAAATAATTAGCATTTAAAAAATAATGTATAATTTATTTATATATAAATCAACTCCTAAATATATGCAATTTTAATTAATATGCAAAAATATTTTAAAAACACCTATTTTAAGTAACATTATAATCACATATAGTATAATTTAACTTCCAAATATATAAACAAATGTAAATAAAAATAACCAAACCACATCCACAAAATGCCAGTACCATGCAGCACATTCAAACCCTAAATGTCCATTACCTTCTGTAGTAAAATCTCCTCTTTTTGCTCTAAAGTAGCAAATTATTAGAAATATAGTACCTATAATTACATGAACTCCATGCAAACCCGTGGCTAAATAAAAATTAGAAGCATATATACCATCTGTAAATTTAAACGCCGCATGGTAATATTCATATGCCTGCATAGTTGTAAAAAATATTCCAAGCAATATGGTAAGAGCAAGTGCAGTTACACAATCTTTTTGATTTTTTTCTTCTAAGGCGTAGTGAGCCCAAGTAATGGTAGTGCCTGATAAGAGTAGTATTAAAGTATTGATAAAAGGAATATCAAACGGCTCAAAAGTTTTAATTGTAGGTGGAGGCCAAATGCCCTGCTTTACAACCCATACACCGTCTAAAAGACCTACGGGTGATAGACTTGATTTAAAAAAAGAAGCAAAAAATACACCAAAAAATACTATTTCCGTTAAGATAAATAACGCCATACCTATTTGTAAACCTTTTCTAACAGGACTAGTATGCTGATGTTCGACTATTCCTTCTTTCACTACATCTCTCCACCAAGAATATAAACAGTAACCTACTGAAATAATCCCTGCAGATAAAATATATATATTAAATTTGTAGCCATGCATACACGAGACGCCGCCTATAACCAAAAGAAGTAAAGCAAAAGATGTTAGGACGGGCCAAGGGCTTGGGTCTACTATATGGAATAAGTGCGATTTAGTAATAGAATATGAATTATTTAAAATTATCTTTTGACTCATATTGCTACTCATATTGTTATTTTATATTTCCTAATTATCACCAATAACAAACTACAAAAGTAATCATGCTATTCGCATGAGTGAAAATAAATATAAATTATTATTGATGTAAAAGCAAATTCTAGAAGCAGATTATATAGAAAATATACCCCATAACTTAGAATTACATTATTTATTATTAATGACAACTAAAATCTCTTGACTCTTTATATTATTCAACTAATATATAAGACCGCTAATAAGTTGCAAGACCAATCTGGCATAACTTAATATTAAGTTATGCCAGGGGTCTATTATTATAAGTGAGTAAAATCATAAAGTATAATGGAGGTTGTTGTTGTCTTACAGCAACGGAGCTTAACCCCTGGCACCTTTATTTATTAATTCTAGATTAGGTTTAGGCATAAATTAAATAAAGGAATTGCGAGTAGTATTAGCTATGTTTGATAAAAATAAAGATTTATTAATTCTAAAAAATACAAATGCAAAAAATAAAAAAAAGTTTTTCTTTTCATCACCATTTCTAATAATATTATTAATGTTTTTTTATTATCTTCTTAATGCCTTAGAAGTAAAATATTTCTAGATTTTTCAACTAATTAAGCTGTTAACTCTAAATTTTCTTACTTAAAATTATAGAGATACGACAAATTATCTTCACTATTTTACTAGTTATTGCTGTAAATATTGCCTCAGTACTATCATTCATTATAGCAATATTTTTATGTTCAATTTCATCAAGTCGAAATTTAATAATATTATTTAATAATTCTGGCTCAACATTTTTATTTTCTAAATAATTTATTTGCTGTTCATAATGTTTTTCTATTACTTCTTCTACACTCTCGGTAATAAGCATCGCCGTTTTTATTCCCATTAAGGAAGATAAAGCACCAAGTAAAAATCCGTAATGATGCCAAAAAAATAATAAAAATGTGGGTCTTACTTCTTTTTCCAGTAATTTTTTTTCAAAATAATTTAAATGCACTTCTTCATGGTCAAGCATTTCTTTAATCAATATATGATCATTTTGAGATTTAATATATTTTAGCTGTCCTTGATAAATTCTTTTTGCACCATATTCCCCGGCATGATTAACTCTAATTATCTCGTGAATTTGTTTGTCAGGGTCAGAAAAATCAGGTCTAGGCATAATGTATACTCGTTTAATTTGAAAAATTGGCTACGTCATCTTAAGAGCTACGGTACTCACGTATTAAGTATACGCTCCGCTCCTCGCCTTATAGTCTCCTTGCTCTTTTCCAAATTAAACTTCGTCTACTCTTCATTTACTTTGGAGTATACTTTGGAATAAATCGAAACTAGCAGGATTTAACTTATAATCCACTTCTGCCTGTTGTAGCACTTTTAAAGTCTTTAGACATTCAGTGAGGCTAAGACCGTTTGCTATCTTCGTAAAATCATTAATATACTGATAGAAAATCGGTGGTGATAATGATTTTATTGCAAGTTCCAAACGCTCACCATTTTTTACTTTCGACAAAACTATATATAAATTTAAATAATGCCTTATTAATGCTCTAATAATTAAAACTTCATTGATATTTTGTTTTTTTAATATATTAAGCTCTTGCAGAAAATTACTATAATCTTTTTTTGAAAAATACATTGCTAAATCACTGCCGTTTGCCGTAATTTCGCTACTTATAACTTCTAGAACGTCGTTTAAAGTAATTTCGCGTGCGTCGTGAACAAAATATATTAATTTATTTATTTCGCTACAAATTAAATCATGATCACCCTTTAAATGAGCTTTTAAATAAGTGATAGCTTCTTTACTTATAACTTTATTAGTTTTTTCTACTTTACCTAAAATAATTCGTTCAATTTTTGCTTCATCGTCATGATAACAAGCAACTGCCGCTAAATATTCTTCGGTTTCAAAAAACTTTCTAATGCTCTCACTAGAAGTCATTTCTTCACCTATAAATACAGGAAAATTTATATAATCACTGCTTAGAATTGTTTTTAAATTCTTATCGATTGAATTCCCAACCGATCTAATTTTAATTAATTCTTTTTGACCAAAAAAATTAGACGAATTAAGTAATATTTCTAAAGATGACATATTAAGATCTGCGTATTCTATAGAAGTTTGTAGCATATTTAAGCTTTTTACTAAATGCTTACAAATTTTTTCTATATAACCTTTATCAGGACCATATAGTAAAAGAGCTCTAATCTTTCCGGATGTTATTAGTTCAAATAATCTACCTATTTGTGAAAAATAAAATTTCATAGCTTAACTATTTCCGTGTAAAATATAAAATTAATCTGCTACGAATTTCTTCTGCTGCTTGATATACCAAGTCTATTCCTGTTGCATCTCTTTCAACATTTGTTGCATATGGTGTAAAAATAGCATTATATGACGTGTTTTGGTAAAACTGCTCTTCAATTAAAACCTTTTGGCTTTCTATATCAATTAATTTATATCTAACTAATTGATTAATATATTCCCTTAAAACATTGGAGTTTTTTTCAATAGTAGCAGGCATAGTTATTGCGATAAGCTTTACTTTAAGCAGGTATTTTGCTTGTGCTTTCTGAGGTAAAATACTAGTTAAACGATGATAAAACTCAGCTCCTTCAATTGTTCGAATCGGTTCAACTTTAATAGCTTCTAAATCATTATTTCTACTGTATTTTTCACTATATACCGGTTTTAAATTACAACAATTACAACTGCTCATTAGAAAGAATATAATTATTACAAATAAAGAACGCATATATTAGATTTAAGATTGGTTTTTTATATTAATAACAGTTTATTTCGATTTTGTGCAAGAAAATTATAATAATTAGCATTTATTAATATTTATAGTAACAATATATTAATTTATGTTGACATTAATAAGTGAGGCTTGTATACCTCCGTTTCAAAAATTTTAAGGTATTATTAGATAGATGTTATTCAATAAACTTGCTCTAAGTATTCTAATACAAATAGTATTGGTAAAAATAAGAACATATTTTCCACTCCTACAAAAAGAAAAAGTAACTTTAACAAAATATAGCTTAACAGCAAATATTGAAACACTCAAAGCAAAGACAGATGAAGCTAAAACTGTAAAGATTACAAAAGAGGATTTAGAAAAATCTTTTGAGTTATATGAAGAAAAATTGATAATATTAGCACAAAAACTATCATCACAAACATCAATTAGTTATGATGCTTATAACCCTCAAACAAAGTATTACCTATTGATAGGAGAAGATGGAAATATCCAGTATATCCCTACTACTGAATTATAATTTTTTAAGCTTTAAATTTAATCGGTAAGTTTTACATACTTACCGTTTTTTATTAAAGAACTCTCTATATCTTCCTTGCAAATCTAATACTCTATGTTAAATTTACAAGGAAGATGCTTGTCCGATAATTTACAAATTTTTTATACAAGCTCCATTATTGTATGCTTATTTTTTCCGATTATAGACATATTATCTTCTAAATATTTGTGCATATCTTCTCTGCCCAACCGTCCCATGGTTCTATATTAAGCCGGTCTATAATAATATATCTCGTTCACAATTTTGCAATATTTCTAATATTTCTTTATTAGTATTATAATATCATAGAGTAAGACCTGAAGCATCTTTGATCATTACTAAATAAGGATTTTTTGCTAATAAAGCTTTGATAATCTCTTTGTTAGCAATTCCTGTAACTGCTGAATGTAACACTGTTGAAGCGTTATAGGTTAACTCACGTATTTAGCTAATTCTAATATTTTTGCAACTAATGTTTGTTCTTTATCCTAAACCGCATCATGTAAGATATACTTATTATTTTTATCAAATAGAAATGCTTTTAGTTCATCTTCATCATTCTTGTCTATTAATACTTTGAATTTTCTTAATAAGCTTCTTTTTTAGAAACATCCCTCTCTATATCATCACCTGAACGTGGTGATTGATAGTGAATCCTGAGTATTAGATTTTTTGTAAAAAACTAAAAAAAAAGATGTTTTTTGTTTTATCTACTGTAGGTATTTGTTCTTTAGTCATTAATTCTCCTAAATTTATTAATTATTTTAGGAGGAATTGTTAATTTATCACAATGTCATTAGTTACTGAAGTTTTATATTTTCCATATCCCAATCATGAGAAATAGTATTATACTTTAATATATAAGGCTTAGTATCTATAGAATCTAGAGTTACATCAGCAATCATATCATCATGCGACGAGATAAGTTCATTATAACCGAAATTAGCATAATAAGGTTGATAATTTCTAAATCTAACCGTTATAAACTTCTCTTTAGTAATAGCCGGTAGGAATTTCACCAAATCATCAAGATTACTTAAAGCTAAATCTTTCATCTCAAAAATTTGCAATCTATAAACATTTTTATAATCTTTAGTAAAAAACGTTGGTATAGAGCTAAAGCTACTACCGGATTGAACGGAAGCTATACTTAGAGCTTTAAGCGGAATACCTGATTTATTACTAAAATAATCATCGGCTTCAAAAAATACTGCACCGCCGAAATTTATCATTTTAGCGATTTTATTATTGTTCACATCATATAAATCTACTGCTTGTTCTAGCTTTTTTCCGTCACGAAATATAGTAAGTTTAATAGCTATTCCTTTGAAATTATCCATTTCTCTATCAAATAATGCTAGATTGCCGCCGAGTTCCTTATCATTAACTGCCCAAATAATATCACCGGCTTTTAAAGATTTTGCGGCAGGTGATCCGGCTAGAACTGCCTGAACGCTTATCACTCTATTTCTACTGTCAGGAAATTTCTTTATATATTTATCCATTTCTTCTTTAGGGAAATTGTGATGTCTAACTGCTTTATTTAAAGAATATAACTCACTTATTATTCCTATATGTTTTCTGCCTGGTTGTTTATTATTCTTTAAACTTTCTAAAGTGCGAACTACATAATCACCGTGCAGCGCTAGAGAATGAGTTTTACCGCCACCATATAATACTCCTATAGCCTCAATCTTATCGTTTAATACCGGTGAACCGCTAGCACCTCCTGTAGTATTTAAATTAATAACATAAGTACATTGCGGCATTAAACCTTCAATATTATAAAGATCGGACAAATAACCGGTATGGAAAGAAAAACCTTTTGCTTCTGTGTTACCGACTACAAAAACCTTTTGATTTAATTTTGGAAGTTCGCTTGCAAAAGATATTTGCGTTGCTGATGCCGGTATATCTTTACTCTCTACTTTTAAAACGGCATAATCTTGCCAAATATCGTAATAGATAAGTTTTGCTTCTGCCTGCTCACCGTTATAAAAAGTAACAAAATAAGTTCCGATAGACGCACCGCCGACAACATGAGTATTAGTAA
Organism: Rickettsia rhipicephali str. 3-7-female6-CWPP; assembly: GCF_000284075.1. Taxonomy (GTDB): domain Bacteria; phylum Pseudomonadota; class Alphaproteobacteria; order Rickettsiales; family Rickettsiaceae; genus Rickettsia; species Rickettsia rickettsii. The sequence continues at coordinate 329,485 of NC_017042.1, read as the reverse complement.
TTATATAACCGTTGTTCTTATCGTTGATAAATCCCGTTCCAGTCCAACTACTTGTATCGTCATATGCCGATACGGCAATTCTAGTATCGATCGTTACGATTGCTTTCTTTGCTTTTTCAAATATAATAGTGCTTGTTTCGCTAGATGCTAAAACTATATTATTTAGGAACACTAAATTAATAATAAATAAAAGTTTTAGTAAAATCGGTAGTTTTTTCATTGTCACCTCTTGTAAAATCATTTAAGCCACACTATATCAAATCAAAAGTTATAATAAAATAAAAAAAAGAAAACGAGGAATCTTATGGGAAAAGTAATAGGTATCGACCTTGGGACTACCAACTCTTGTGTTGCGGTCATGGAAGGTAAAGAACCAAAGGTAATAGAAAATGCAGAAGGTGAAAGAACTACGCCGTCAATAATAGCTTTTGCAAACGGCGAAAAATTAGTCGGGCAATCTGCTAAGAGGCAAGCAGTAACTAACCCTCGCAATACTATATATGCGGTAAAGCGATTAATCGGTAGAAATTTTATCGATCCTATGGTTAGGAAAGACCAAGGTATTGTACCGTATAATATAGTTAAAGCCGATAATGGGGATGCATGGGTCGAAGCGGATAATAATAAATATTCACCAAGTCAAATTAGTGCATTCATTTTACAAAAAATGAAAGAAACTGCTGAGAATTATTTAGGGGACAAAGTAACACAAGCAGTAATTACCGTACCTGCTTATTTTAATGATGCACAGCGTCAAGCAACGAAGGATGCCGGTAAAATAGCAGGTCTTGAGGTCCTTAGAATAATCAACGAGCCGACTGCTGCAGCTCTTGCTTACGGTTTCGAGAAATCGGCAAGTAAAACTATTGCAGTATACGATCTTGGCGGCGGAACATTCGATGTTTCAATTCTTGAGATCGCTGACGGTGTTTTTGAAGTGAAATCAACAAACGGCGATACATTCCTTGGCGGTGAAGATTTCGATACAAGAATATTAAACCATTTAATAGATGTATTCAAAAAAGAAAACGGTATAGATTTAAGTAAAGATCCTTTAGCACTTCAACGTTTGAAAGAAGCCGCAGAAAAAGCTAAGAAAGAGCTATCTTCTGCAGTAACTACCGATATTAATTTACCTTATATTACGGCTGATAGTAGCGGTCCAAAACACTTAAATATTAAATTTACTAGAGCTGAACTAGAAAAATTAGTAGATGATTTAATTGAAAAAACAATTGAGCCTTGCCGTAAAGCATTACAGGATGCAGGTTTTAAAGCTTCTGATATTCAAGAAGTAGTATTAGTAGGCGGTATGACTAGAATGCCGAAAGTACAAGAAGCCGTAAAAAAAATCTTCGGACGTGAGCCGCATAAAGGCGTAAATCCCGATGAGGTTGTAGCTCTCGGTGCTGCTATTCAAGGCGGAGTACTTAATAAAGAAGTAACGGATATATTATTATTAGACGTTACACCTCTATCCCTTGGCATTGAAACTCTTGGCGGCGTATTTACAAGATTAATCGATCGTAATACTACTATACCTACTAAGAAGAGTCAGGTATTCTCAACTGCTGATGATAACCAGCATGCCGTAACTATTAGAGTATTCCAAGGTGAACGTGAAATGGCAAAAGATAATAAATTACTTGGTCAGTTTAATCTCGAAGGTATACCTCCTGCACCAAGAGGTTTGCCGCAAATAGAAGTAACGTTTGACATTGATGCTAACGGAATAGTGCATGTTTCAGCTAAAGATAAAGCAAGCGGTAAAGAGCAGAAAGTAACTATTCAAGCTTCCGGTGGTCTTAGCGATGCGGAAATTGAACAAATGGTTAAAGATGCCGAACAAAATGCTGATGAAGACAAAAAGCGTAAGGAACTTATTGAAGCAAAAAATGCTGCCGATAGTTTAGTTTATTCTACTGAAAAAACTCTTACAGAATATGGCAATAAATTATCATCAGACGATAAAGGAGCTGTTGAAGCAGCACTAGCCGCTTTAAAAGCCGTACTTGAGTCGGAAGATGCTGCTTTGATTAAAGAAAAGACCGAAAGTTTAACTGCAGCTAGCATGAAAATCGGTGAAGCGATGTATAAAGCACAAAGCGAGAGCCAACCTGCTGAAGAAAGTGCCGCTAATGATGAAAAAATAGTAGATGCCGACTTTCAAGATGTAGAGAAGAAGTAGAAGTAATTTCGTCATTGCGATCAGCTATAGGCTGCGTGGCAATCTCGTAAATATCCTGAGATTGCTTCGTCAAATTACTATGTAATGTTCCTCGTAATGATGTTACAATCTCATTTTATAAATTAAATTATGTCACAAAATTATTACCAAATACTAGGGGTTAGTAAAACAGCTAGCCAAGCTGACCTTAAAAAAGCCTACCTCAAGCTAGCCAAGCAATATCACCCTGATACTACTGATGCTAAAGATGCTGAAAAGAAATTTAAAGAAATCAATGCCGCTTATGATGTTCTAAAAGATGAGCAAAAAAGAGCTGCTTATGACCGTTTGGGACACGATGCTTTTCAAAATCAACAATCACGAGGGGGAGGAGGAAATCATGGCGGTTTTCACCCCGATATTAACGACATATTCGGTGACTTCTTTAGCGACTTTATGGGAGGCAGCAGAAGATCATCACGCCCAACTTCAGCTAAAGTTAGAGGCTCAGATTTAAAATATAATCTGACAATTAACCTAGAGGAAGCATTTCACGGTATAGAAAAAAATATTAGCTTTTCTAGCGCAGTAAAATGCGATACTTGTCACGGTAGCGGTTCTGAAAAAGGTGAAACCGTAACTACTTGCGATGCTTGCAGCGGTGTTGGAGTGACTAGAATGCAGCAAGGATTCTTTACGATCGAACAAGCTTGTCATAAATGCCAAGGTAACGGACACATTATAAAAAATCCTTGCAAGAAATGTCATGGCATGGGACGTTACCATAAACAACGAAATTTATCGGTAAATATTCCTGCCGGTGTTGAAAACGGTACTAGAATAAGACATACCGGAGAAGGGGAAGCAGGTATTCGAGGCGGTAATAGCGGTGATTTATACGTTGATATAGCAATAAAACCACATGATATTTATAAAGTAGACGGAGCACATCTACATTGTAAACTACCTATTAGTTTTGTGAATGCTGCTCTTGGAGGAGAGATAGAAGTACCGGTAATTGAAGGCGGAAAAGTAAAATTAACAATTCCTGCAGGCACACAAAACGGTGATCAATTAAGGCTACGCAACAAAGGTATGTCTAAAATGAGATCAACTATTAGGGGTGATATGCTCACGCATATTCATGTCGAAGTACCTAAAATTTTATCTAAAAGACAACGTGAATTACTAGAAGAATTCAAAAAAGAATCCATAAATGAAAAAGAAAATGACGGCAGCTTTTTTAATAAAATGAAAAGTCTGTGGTCGTAAATTTTATTTACCTTTCCTATAGAAATGAAACCTCCACTCCAATATTATAAAATATTATTTGCATAATATTACCGGAGGTTTTTATGCCTTATAAAAATAATAACAATTTACCTGATTCAGTTAAAAATCATCTTCCGAGCCATGCTAAGGATATTTATCGCGAAGCTTTTAATCATGCATTTGAACAATATAAGGATGCCCGATAAAAGACGTGGAAATGACTCTAGAGAGACAGTTGCACATAAAGTAGCATGGGTCATGGGTCGGCCGTAGAAAACAAATACCATAAAAATGATAAAGGACATTGGGTAGCGAAATAAGTCCAAGAATATAGACGTATTCACTTCTAGGGGTAGGTAATTTGTACGTCGATCCGGTACTTGAATCCTCACGTACAAGTTGTACGCTGCGGTTCTGCGTTCTGTGTCTCCTTCAAATTCCTCCCTATAAACGAGTTTCTGAATAGGTCTAATTTATAAGTTTGTGAGATTTTAAATTGAATCCTTGAAATTCTGTAAGCCTATATGTATATTTAGTTATTAACTGAATTTAAGTTCTTATGAAATTAACAAAATTATTGAGTACCCTTTTAGTTATAGGGTTAGTTTTAGGCGGGTGCAAAAACAAAAAAACCAGTGATGACATAGTAGTCCCTATGCCTACCCTTTATAATGAAGGTATTACCTTATTGGAAAAGAAAAAATATAAGAAAGCTGCAAAAGAATTCGGAAGAGTATTTTACCAGCATCCAGGTAATGAAATGACGCCGCAAGCCGAATTGATGCAGGCTTATTCTTTATTTCTCGCCGCTCAATATGAAGAAGCGGTTGATGTGCTTGATATGTTCATTAATTTGCACCCTGCAAATGTTGACATTGCTTATGCATATTACCTTAAAGCATTATCATATTATATGTTAATTTCAGACGTAAATCATGATCAATCTAGAACTTTCCTAGCTAAAGATAGTTTTGAAGACGTAATAGCAAAATTCCCAAATACTAAATATGCTATTGATTCATCTTTAAAAATTGACCTAGTAAACGATCATTTAGCAGGTAAAGAGATGATGGTAGGTCGGTTTTACTTAAAGAAAAAGAATCCGATGGCAGCTATAAATAGATTTGAAGAGGTAATTGATAATTATCAAACTACTTCTCATTCGGTAGAAGCTCTTTACCGTTTAGCCGAGAGTTATATGATGCTCGGACTTCCGGATGAAGCAAAAAAATATGCCTCAGTGCTAGGTTACAACTATCCTGATAGTCAATGGTATAGTTATGCGTACAGGCTAGTTCAGAACCACCAAAATTAAGCAGCATATGTTCTGCAGTCTCTCAGTTAAAAACTTCATTCTAATAGACGAACTGGAAATTGAGTTTAATAAAGGTTTATGTGTTATTACCGGTGAAACGGGGGCCGGTAAATCTATTTTACTTGATGCTATTTTATTTTGCTTAGGTTATAAAACTTCAAATAATATAATAAAGCGTGGAAAAGATTACGCTGTTGTTAATATAATATTCTCTTTAAATGAAGAAATAAAAAATTTTCTGATTCAAAATTTGATTGAACCTGAAGAGTTATTATTTGTAAAGTGTCTGCAAAAAGCCGAAGGACGAAAAAATTTTTTCATTAATAATCAAGTGGTTACTAAAGCTCTTATGCAGCAATTAGCTACTTATTTATTCGAGCTTCATGGACAAAATAATAATATTTCTCTTCTAGAAGCAAATACGCAGCGTGATATTTTAGATAGTTATGGAAATCTTTTGGACTTTCGAGCGGAGCTTTCCAAATGCTATCAGACTTGGCAAAATACTCGGAAAGAAATGGCCGAAATAACACTTAAGCAAAATTCTATAGAAGAAGAAATTGATTATTTGAGCTTTGCAACGGAAGAATTAACTAAACTGAACATTCAAACAGGTGAAGAAGAAAAATTAGCAAATCTACGAAAAGATTTGCAAAATAAAGATAAGGATTTACAGCTAATAAAAGATATTCTAGAACAGATTAATAACCCTGAAATAAATACATCGATTAATAGAGCAGAGAAATTATTAGCAAAGCAAGGCAACAATGAGCGTTTTGAAGCTATCGTTACAAGTTTAGAGGAAGCCTATAATAATCTAGAAGAAGCACGCCAAGAATTATCAAATCTGTTAGATAGTTTTAATTATGAGGAATATAATCTTGAAGAAACAGAAGAAAGATTATTTTTAATAAAAGCTATTAGCCGTAAATATAATGTTCCTGCTGATGAGTTAGGTGTATTTTTAGATAAATCTTTAGAGCAGCTCAGTATATTAAAAAACACAATAGCAAATAGTAATGAGTTAAAAGCTCAAGAAGTACTACTGCAGAAAAAATATTATGAACTAGCGAGTAATTTATCTGCAAAGCGTCTTATTGTTGCAAAACATCTAGAAGAATCGTTGCATCAGGAGCTAAAGCAGCTTAAAATGGCGAAAGCAATTTTTGAGATTGAGATAAATGCTAAAGAACCAACAGCCGACGGTAATGACGATATTGTGTTTAAAGCGTCTACTAACCCGGGAACAGCAGCTGCAGCAATTAATAAAATCGCTTCCGGCGGTGAATTATCAAGATTCATGTTAGCTTTAAAAACTTCTTTGTTTGATAAAATGGTAAAACCATCTATTATATTTGATGAAATAGATGTCGGGATTGGCGGAGAGGTCGCAGATAAAGTAGGTGAGCGATTAAAAAAACTTAGTAGCGTTACTCAAGTAATAGTTATTACGCACCAGCCGCAAGTAGCAGGTAAAGCGGATTTGCATATAAAAATCGAGAAAACACAGCTAGAGAAAGAAACGAAAGTAACGGTAAAAGCTTTAAATTTAGCTGAAAGACAGGAGGAACTCGCCCGCATGATTTCAGGTAAAACAATCACCAAAGCAAGTTTAAAAGCAGCAAAGGAGTTGTTGCATTTGTAATAGGCACTAGCGGTACGGTTTTTATGTCATTCCTGCGCAAGCGGGAATGACATAATAGGGAACATATGAACAACAACTACACAAAATTAGAAAACGAATTTGCAACCATCTCACATTTTAATAATATCTTGAGCATATTATACTGGGATGTTGCCGTAAATATGCCTATGGGTTCAGGTGAGAGTAGGACAAACGAAATAGTAACTTTAACGTCGCTAGTTCATTCTATGCTCAAATCTCCTATTCTAAAGGAGCTACTTAGCAAGGCAAAAGAAGAATCAAAGAACCTTGATGAATGGCAGAATGGTAATATTAGAGAGATTGAGAGAAAAGTAACAGATGCAAATTGTATTGACGAGCAGCTACAAAAGAAATTGGTAGCAGCTACTACTAAAGCTGCACTTGTTTGGCGAGAAGTAAGAAAACATAACGACTATAATTTATTCAAATCACACTTACAAGAAGTCTTAGATTATACGAAAGAAGTTGCTAAAGTACGAGCAGATGCTTTTAATTGCGGATTATACGACTCATTAATAGATATGTTTGATCCAAGCAGAAAAAGTAGCGAGATCAAACAAGTTTTTTCAGTACTTAAAAACGAACTCCCGCAGCTCATAAATAAAGTTTTAGAAAAACAGAAACCCGAGAAAGAACTAGTAAAGAACAGCGAACTAGCTCCTGAAATGCAAAAGCGTATCGGAAAACGCATTATGGAAATTATGCAGTTTGATCTAACAAAAGGACAATTAGACGAATCGACTCATCCTTTTTGCGGTGGAACACCAAACGATATACGTTTAACTACTAGGTATTATAAAGATAATTTCATAAGCGATTTAATGGGAGTTATTCACGAAACAGGACATGCTTTATTATGAGCAGAATCTACCGGAAATGTATAAAGGGCAGCCGGTTGGGCTTGCTAAAGGTATGGCCTTCCATGAAAGCCAATCTTTATTTATGGAAATGCAAGTAGGTAGATCAAGAGAATTTACCGAATTTTTAGCTAAATTACTTAGAGACGAATTTGCTTTTAAAAGCGAAGAATATTCAGCGGCCAGTTTATATAGAAAAATTACAAGAGTTACGCCTGATTTTATAAGAGTAGATGCAGATGAAGTAACTTATCCGATGCATGTAATATTACGTTTTGAGATAGAGGAAATGCTTATCAATGGCGACTTGAATCTCGATGAGTTACCAAGCTGTTGGGATAGTAAGATGCAGAAATATTTAGGCGTTAAACCGATAAGTTTTAGTAACGGCTGGCTTCAAGATATTCATTGGTCACACAGAAATTTCGGTTACTTTCTCGCCTATACAAACGGTACAATTATCGCATCAATGGTGGTGAAAAAAGTAAAAGAGATGCATTCAAATATAAAAGATGATATATTAAAGGGTGATTTTAGTAATCTAAATAATTATCTAAATAAGAATTTTAGAAATCTCGGTTCGTTAAAAAATTCAGCCAATTTATTAAAAAATGCTAGCGGTGAGGAAAAAATTAGCCCTGAGGTGTATATAAGATATTTAGAAGGGAAGTATTTATAGTAATAAAATCGTTATTGCGAGGAAATTGCATAGCAATTGATGAAGCAATCTCGGGAGAATTGCTGAGATTGCCATGTTCCTTGCAGTTGCTCGCAATGACGGCTTATGACAAAAACTAAACAATACAAACAATAATATGGAAGAAGACTTAAAAAAAACAGGTTATTTATTTGGCGGGAATGCTGTTTTTGTTGAAGAGCTATATAAGCAATATCTAGCCAACCCTGCCTCGGTTGATCAAACTTGGCAAGAATTTTTTGCCGGCATTAAGGATAATAATACTTTACTCAATAAAAGTACGGCAAAAATAATTATCCCTGATGAAATAAAAAAAGAATCGTTAAATAATAATTTATCTTCTGAAGACTTAAATAGTTTAAAAGCTAAGGAAATGATCAATGCTTATCGCAAGCATGCTCACTATTTAGCGAATCTTGATCCGCTTGGTCTTGAGCTACGTAAAACAAAAAATGATTTAAAGCTTAATATAGAAACTTTTGGTTTTGATAGCGGTCAGCTAGAAGAAAATATCAATATTACGGATGAATTTGTCGGTACTTGGAACTGTAAATTATCTGAATTAGTGACCAAGTTCGATAAAGTTTATACAGGTTCTATAGGTGTAGAGTTTGAGCAAATAGAAAATGTAGAAGGAAAAAACTGGTTATATAATAAGCTAGAAAGCGAAGTTACGTTTTCTTCTGAAGACAAAAAAACTATCTTAAATGATTTAGTAGAAGTAGAAGGGTTTGAGCAGTATTTACATACAAAATTTCCCGGAGCTAAGCGTTTTTCCGTTGAGGGTGGTGATGCTTCTATAGTTGCTATGAGTAAAGCTATAGATTTATCCATGCATCATGGCGTCTCAGAAATCGTTATCGGTATGGCACATCGAGGGAGATTAAACACTCTAACTAAAGTAGTAGGTAAGCCATATAAAGCCGTTATTGCGGGCTTCATAAGCGGCAGCGTATTTCCTGATGAGCTAAATGTTTCAGGCGATGTAAAATACCATTTAGGCTATTCGTCCGATAGAACTCTAGAGGATAAGAAAATACACTTGTCGCTAGCCTATAACCCTTCACATTTAGAAGCGGTCAATCCTATAGTTGCAGGAAAAGTAAGAGCAAAGCAAGATATTCTTGGAGATACTAAACGCAGCAAAGTCAAAGCTATTTTAGTGCATGGCGATGCTGCTTTTTGCGGTCAGGGCGTGGTTGCCGAGAGTCTATCAATGTCACCTTTAGCTGCTTATGATATCGGCGGGATATTGCATTTTGTCATTAATAATCAGTTAGGTTTTACGGCTAATGCTGCAGATACTAGAGCTAGTAGATATTCTACGGAGTTTGCTAAAATCATAGCTGCCCCGATTTTACACGTTAACGGTGACGATATAGAAGCAGTGTTAAAAGCCACCAATATTGCGGTAGAATACAGGCAGAAATTCGGTAAGGATGTTGTAGTAGAAATTATTTGTTACCGTAAATACGGGCATAATGAGGGCGATGAGCCGATGTATACTCAAGGCAAGATGTATAACATTATTAAAAACAAACTGACCCCTGGAAATATTTACGCAAATGAGTTAGTAAAAAGCGGTGTAATCGACAATAATTATTTTGCTAAGTTAAAAGAAGAATTTAAAGCAAAACTAGATAAGGAATATGAGCAGGCAAAAAGTTATAAGCAAGAAGCACATTTCTTAGGCGGATTATGGCAAGGTATTTCTCGTACTCGTACACAAGCTACAATAACGGGTATCAGTAAAAAAACATTACACGATTTAGGAACTAAACTATGCGAAATACCGAAAGATTTTGCCGTTAATCCAAAACTTGTAAAACTATTTGAAGCTCGAAAAGCCACTCTAACAGCTGATCAACCTATTGATTGGGCGACGGCAGAGCAACTAGCTTTTGCAAGCTTGCTTGCTTCAGGCACAAATATAAGGCTAACCGGACAAGATTCGGGACGCGGTACTTTCTCGCATCGTCATTCAGTGTTGCACAACCAAATTGATGATACTACCTATATACCTCTAAATAATTTATCTAAAGAACAAGCAAAATACGAGGTAGCCGATAGTAATTTATCTGAATATGCGGTGCTTGGTTTTGAGTATGGTTATTCACTCGCAAACCCAAAAAATTTAGTTTTATGGGAAGCACAATTCGGTGATTTTGCTAATGGAGCTCAGATTATTTTTGACCAGTTTATTTCAAGCAGCGAAACTAAATGGCTTCGTATGAGCGGGCTTGTGGTTTTGTTACCTCACGCATTTGAGGGACAAGGACCGGAGCATAGTTCGGCAAGACTTGAGAGGTTCTTACAACTAGCAGCTGAGAATAATATGTATGTTACATACCCTACTACCCCTGCTTCGATTTTCCATCTGCTACGTCGCCAAATACTTGATGATACCCGTAAACCGTTAATCGTAATGTCGCCGAAATCATTATTACGTCATAAATATGCCGTATCTAAACTTGACGAGCTAGGTGAAAATACTACTTTCTTACCGGTTTTAGATGAAGTAACTAAAGTAGATACAAACAATATTACTAAAGTAATTTTATGCAGCGGTAAGGTATATTACGATCTATTTGAAATGCGTGGCAATAATAGTAATATAGCGATTATTAGGCTTGAGCAATTATACCCTTTTGAAAAAAAACTTGTAGCATCGCTATTAAAAAAATATAATAGGACGCAGGAATTTATTTGGTGTCAGGAAGAACCAAAGAATATGGGAACTTGGTGTTATATAGTTTCTCACTTAAACGATACTTTAAAAGAAGCAGGAATTAATAATGAATTTAAATATGTAGGTAGAGAGGAATCCGCCTCTCCGGCAGTAGGTTCGCTGCAAGCACATAATAAACAGCAAGAGAAGCTATTAAGGGCAGCATTGGGAATATGATTCTTAGGGTATTGCCTAATAATCGTCATTGCGAACGACTAAAAGGAGCGTGGCAATCTCAGAAATTTGCCTGAGATTGCTTCGTCGACGCTTATAGCGTCTTCTCGCAATGACGATAAAACTATACAGGGCGATGCTATACAAATATAGGAGTAAAATAAATTATGAGCGTTAAAATTATAGTACCATCACTTGGGGAGTCCGTAACGGAAGCAACTATTGCCAAATGGTATAAGAAAGAAGGCGATTCGGTTAAAACCGATGAATTACTGTTAGAAATCGAAACCGAAAAAGTGACTTTAGAAGTGAATGTTCCTTGCAACGGTACTATAGGTAAAATATCGAAAACTGACGGTGCAAATGTAGCAGTTGGCGAAGAAATAGGCGAAATAAATGAAGGGGCAGCTGCAAATACTGCCGGTACTCATAATGAATCTGCTAAAGCTCAAGCAGCGACGCAACCTACTTCAGAAAAGCCTGTAGAAAAACCTGCCGTGGCTAATAATACTCTTGCTCCTTCTGTACAAAAATTAGTTACCGAAAATAAGCTTGACCCCAATAACATCAAAGGAACAGGTAGAGACGGTAGAATTACCAAAGGTGACGTGCTTGAAACAATAAACACTACGGCTACTTCTGCTCCTGCAATAAGTAAATCTAATGAAGAAAGAGTGCAGCGTGTTCGTATGTCACGCTTGCGTAAAACTATTGCACAACGTTTAAAAGATTCACAAAATACAGCAGCTATTTTGACTACTTTTAATGAAATCGATATGTCAAAAGTAATTGCTTTGCGTAATCAATATAAAGAAGAGTTTGAGAAAAAGCACGCTGTGAAACTTGGGTTTATGTCTTTCTTTGTTAAAGCAACAATTGAAGCTTTAAAGCTTATTCCGTCGGTAAATGCTGAAATAGACGGCGATGATTTAGTATATAAAAATTACTATGATATAGGTGTAGCTGTCGGAACAGAGCAAGGGCTTGTTGTACCGGTTGTTAGGGATGCCGATAAAATGGGATTTGCCGAAGTGGAGAAAGCTATAGGAATTTTGGCTAAAAAAGCTCGTGAGGGTAAGCTTTTTATGGCTGATTTGTCAGGTGGGACATTCTCGATTTCTAACGGAGGCGTATATGGCTCATTATTCTCTACACCTATTATTAATCCTCCTCAATCAGGTATTCTAGGCTTACATAAAACCGAGGAAAGAGCTGTAGTTATAGACGGTAAAATTGAAATACGTCCGATGATGTATATAGCTTTATCTTACGATCATCGTATAATTGACGGGAAAGAAGGAGTATCGTTCTTGGTAAAAATTAAGCAGCTTATTGAGAATCCTGAAAAGTTATTGTTAGATTTGTAAAAAATTGTCATTGCGAGCAGCCGTAGGCTGCGTGGCAATCTCATGAAATAATAACCAAACTCCTGAGATTGCTTCGTCAATTGCTATGCAATTTCCTCGCAATGACGTGGTCCCGTTTTTACTCTTTGAAAAAAAAGTAAAATCATTCAAAGAAAGGAAATATATAATAATGATAAAATGTACTCGTCGTATTGAGTTCGATGCAGGACATAGAATTATAGAACATCAAAATAAATGTCAATTCCTGCACGGTCATCGCTATGTTCTTGAGATCGCTATAGCCGCAAACCAAACCGATAAACTTGGTATGGTAATCGATTTTGGTTTAATTAAGGATTTAGCTAAAAAATGGATTGATGAAAATTTTGATCATAGCTTAATCCTACATCAAGACGATAAGGCAATGGGGCAGCAAATAGAAAATTGTACCGGTCAAAAAATATATTACATGCAAAATAACCCGACTGCAGAAAATATAGCGACGCATTTAAAGAATGAAATTTTTCCTAAACTTTTCGTAAGTCAAAACTTCTTCGTAACGAGCCTCAAACTATATGAAACACCGAATTGTTTTGTTGAGGTTTAGGCATGCAAGATTGCTGTTTAATTTTAACTACTACTAATGATTTGCAAATTGCCGAGAAAATAGCATCTGTTTTGTTAGAATTAAATCTTACTGCCTGCATTCAAATTGACGATGTCAAAAGTTACTTTAGATGGGATGGTAGAGTAACTTTAGAAACTGAATATAGACTTGTAATTAAAACAAAATCTTCTAATTATAACGAAATTGAAAATAAACTCCTTGAAATTCATAATTATGAATTACCGCAAATAATAAAAATAAATATTGACTATGGCTTTCAAAAGTACTTAGAATGGATTGACCAAAATAATAAATAAATTTATAGTTGAGCAAATTTAAAAATTAAGTAAGTAAATTATGAAATTATGGCAAAAAGTTACCTTAGGGTTAATCTTAGGTATTATATTTGGTATATACTTACCACAATATGTTAATTATATTAAACCTATCGGTGACATTTTCTTACGTTTGATAAAAATGATCATTACCCCTGTAATTTTCTTCAGTTTGGTTTCCGGTATCACTAGTATGAATGATAATTCTGCCCTTGGTAGAGTAGGCATGAAAGCGGTAGCCGCTTTTTTAGGTACTACTTTTTTTGCCACGGTTTTTGGACTCACTGTTGCCTTAGTATTAAAGCCAGGAGTAGGCATACATATAGATTTCACCTCTTCAGGAACGACAAGCAGAACTTCATTTAATATAATTGATTTTTTTGTAAATATCGTCCCTGATAATGCTGTTGGGGCTTTTGCAAACGGTGATGTCTTACAAGTTGTATTTTTTGCTATTTTTGTTGGAATTACCTTAAACAAAATGAAATCTATCGGTGAACCTATTACTGATTTAATTCATGTAATGTCAAAATTAATATTAAAAATGATATCGTTTGTTATTCAATTATCCCCTTACGGTGCTTTTGCTTTAACAGGCTGGATTGTAGGTATGCAGGGAGTTGAGGTAATGATTAGTTTATCGAAACTTGTTGTAGCGGTAGTTGTGGCGATGACATTCCAATATTTAGTTTTTGGCTTACTTATATGTGTATTCTGTCGTGTTTCACCTATACCTTTTTATAAGAAAAGTTTTGAGTATCAGATACTTGCTTTTTCTACTTCAAGTAGCAAGGCGACTCTTGCAACTACTATGCAAGTTTGTCGTGAAAAGCTTGGCATTTCAGAGTCTAGTACTTCGTTCGTACTTCCGATAGGTGCGTCAATTAATATGGACGGCTTTGCTATAAATTTATCTCTTACCACAATATTTTTTGCTCAGATGATGGGAGTAACGCTTGCTCCTCACGACTATTTAGTAATTATTCTCACCTCAACACTTGGATCTATCGGTGGTGCCGGTATTCCCGGTGCCTCTTTGATAATGCTTCCTATGGTTCTTTCTTCGGTTCACTTACCTATAGAGGGAGTAGCAATTATTGCTGGTATTGACCGAATACTTGATATGCTACGTACTACTATCAATATTACCGGCGATGCAACAATTACTATGATTATAGATAACAGCGAAGATACTTTAAATAAGGAAGTATATTTATCTTAATGATTCTAATAAAGTAGCGGCAATATTCCCAAAAGAAAAAATATCTGAAATAGTACATCCTATACTTTGAATAGAAGATACTCATATTAATACTATAGGTATTTTAGAATATTTTCATAATAATATTTTTGAAGAAGGGGATTATCTCATCATTGAAGATACTAATATTGACTATAATAATGCGTGCTATGATGTTTGGAGGAAAATTTTAGATGAAAAAACTTGTACAGCAAAATTAGAAAATTTAAACAATAAAATTGTTAGATTAACTAGCTGGTTAAAAGAAAACAACGATTTATATTTAGTAGATACAAAATACGTAGATCCTTTCGGTATTATTAGTGCTTCTAAAAATTGGAACTCAGTTATAAAAAAGATTTAGATAAATTATGAGAAAGGAAATTGATCTAAAAAATTTTAATATTAATAGTGATGAGATTTTAAACAATTTTACTAAAAATCCATATAAATCTACTGTATTTTTTAAAAATTTTTTAGAAACAAAATATGTAAATTATACAAAAGAAATTAAAGATACCGTAAATAATAATGCAGAAATTATACATATAAAAAATATCGATCAAAAAAATTATAATATAATGACTCCCTATGACGGTGAGGTACGGATTAGCGGAATAGAAGAATTAATTTGTCATATGTATGGAGTAATAGGGATAATTGGTAGTGTACCTATATTATATAAAGAGGAAGATAAGAATATTATTAGAGCAGTAGCACCAAGACGTAATTCTCATAATGAACGTAGCTCTCAATCGCCGTATAATGATTGAGATTGGCATGTAGATGCTGCATACCGTCTAATGACCAAGAAGAGTGATAACTTATCTCCTATAGTTGACTATTTAATTTTTGGGATTGTACATAAAGGACATGAGAATCTACCTATAGTATATATTAGCCTTAAAGATATATTAAATCAATTGAGCTACCAAGATATCTTAATCGGGCTTAGTAATGAATTTACAGTAATAAGTGCAGATTCTTTTTCATGTAAAATAGTGAGCAAGAACCTCCCTTTATTAGTAGAACATGCTACCGGTTATTATAGCAGAATAAAAATGGATGCTATTCCTGAAATACAAAGAGCAGCAGGGTTTTTAAATCAAATTAGAGAAATCGTAGATCAAAAATCTATTCAAAACTATATATATGTTACGTCCGGTGATATTGTTGTATTAAGCAATAAAACGGTTTTACATAAAAGAGATAGCTATAGTCCTAAATGGGATGGGAAAGACCGTTATTTTATTAGAATATATTCAGTGAAAGATATAGAAACCACGGTATATTAGCAAATGCTGTTCAACCTTGGATATGGGTATAATAACCATTATACCAGACGGCTTTATGTAAATCACGTAAAAACGTCATTGTGAACATTCATAGAATAGTGGTAATTGTCCAGTAGATAGGATCTTGTTGCATGGATCGATTTTTCAGTTGTCATAACGCGACTTGATCGCGGTATCCAGCTTAAAATACTAAAATTATTAGCATCAAAAGTTGTTTTATAGATATAATAGTCAAACCACAGCATGACATCGCATGTGTTTGTCTGATACATGCAACAACATCGCAGTCGTAGACTGCATGGCACTCTCCAAAAAATAATAAAAAAATTCTGTAAATCAGAATTTTTTCTCTTCCTTACTTCGTAAATTGCTATGCAATTTTCTTGCAATGACAGAGACAGAACATAAGGTAGAAAATTAAGATAGGTTTTTATCCTAACTTGTGAAGTATAAATAGAAACGCTACAAAAATTTAACGGTGAGAATTGAGAAGCTTTTTTATTTCTTTTTTCTTTTCTTTGTTTTGAGTCTTTATGCTATTTCTTTCTTTTATAATTTTCAGTTTATTTTTAAATGGAGCAACAAATAAAGCAGTATAGTATTCTGCATCAGAAGCATGTAAGGTTCTATTAGCGTCCACCGCTATCCAATCTAAAGCTCTTTTCCCTTTGAAATCTTTAATTTTTTGATCTGCTCCATATTCTAATAAAATACGAGTAGGTTCAACATTAAGACATGATGATGCATAATAAGGGAAATCATTCTAGTTTTAGAATTTTGAACATTAGGATTAACACCTAACTTAAGCAAAAGTTTTATTAAATCAAGATTATTTCTTTCTGCGGCTAGCATCATTCCGGTAATACCGTCTTCATATCTTAAATTAGGACTCATTCCCTGATTAATTAAAAGTTCGGCAATTTCCGGCTTCATAAATCCTATATTTATATGGATTAAATTCATGGATGCACCACACTTTAATAAAAAATCGGCAATTTTTATATTATTATTCGATATAGCATAATCTCAAGGAGTCCAGCCCAAGTATGGTTGATTTACTCCATATCCCTCATCTAATATTTTTTTACTTCATCAATATTATCTGCTTTAATAGCATCTGCTATCGGTGTAATGGGATTTCCGACTTTTTGATCATACTCAACACCATTCACATATATCTTTTCGGTCTTAAACTAAAGTGTACATTCCATAACATGAATAGAAGAAGTAATTATAAACTTTAAAATTACTTGAATAATTTTCATATAATCAATCTAGGTATTATGTAGCTATGCAGCATTAAACCTTTGTCGGTAAGATAAATATTTTTATCTAGTCTAATTAAGTCTAACGCTTGATAATGCTTAAGATTATTCATGTCTAAAATATTCTCTAATTTCGTGTTTAATTTCTGCTCTAATGTAGAAATATTTATACCTTTGCTAAGGCGTAAACCCATCATTAGCATTTCTTCAATAATCTCTTGATGAGTTAACTTAGTATTAGTTTGAATACCAACATTTTTTGTTTTAACCGAATCTAACCATTTTGCAGGTTTATGCCACATCATAATTGCCGATACCGCACTTGAGGATTCAATGATTCTACTATGAGCTCCGGGGCCTATACCTAAATAGCTATTATAATTCCAATAAGTTAAATTATGCAAACATTCATACCCTATCATAGCATAATTGGATATTTCATATCTAAAATACTTTTTAGATTCTAGATAATGATTCGTCCATTCATACATTTCAGCTGCCGCATCTGAATGCGGCAAAATCAGATTACCCTCCTTAAATAATTTATAAAACGGCGTGCCTTTTTCGATAGTCAATTGATAAAGAGAAATATGCGAGGTAGCGAGCTGCATAGCTTGTTTTAATTCTTCTTGCCAGTCTTTTAATGTCTGACCGCTACGTGCATATATTAAATCAAATGACACTCGTAGAAAAATCATATTTGCCGCCTCAATTGTTTTAATGGCCTGCACATAATCATGAGTTCTACCTAATTTTTTTAAATCGTCTTCTTTTAAGGATTGCACTCCTATTGAAACACGATTAATTCCGGCGGCTTTGAATGCTTTAAATTTTTCAGTTTCAAAGGATGTGGGATTAGTTTCTAGAGTTATCTCGGTTTGATTATCAATAATTGCTAGATTACTGATTTTATTTATTATTCCTTCAACTATTACAGGATTCATTAAAGAGGGAGTACCACCCCCAAAAAAAATAGATTTTATATATTTATTTTGAATAATATCCTTAAAATATTCAATTTCAGTTTCATAAGATTTAAGCCACTGATTATGATCTATAGTACTTGCCACATGAGAATTAAAATCACAATACGGACATTTTGACAAACAAAAAGGCCAATGAATATAAATACTTAAATCATTAGCCATAACTCTCATATTTTGTATTTTTGCTAGTGCTAGCTTTTAGGTTTTGTGGACATTGCATTTTCTTTGATTTTATTCAAGGTGTATGATAAAACACTATTCTAATTCAAAGAAAACTTTAAATAAAGCTTTTAATTTAATAGATATTATTAAAATTATGAAAAAAAATTACCCACTATTTTATAATTTTTTTATTAACTTTTTGTGTTCAAGCTATGGGAAAGTAATAATGAACAAATATATAACCCAAAAGACACTAAATTTCTAGAAGAAGCTGAAGCTCTAAAATGGGCAAAAGAGCGTACTGATAAAATAGAAAAGACTTGCCAATCTATGCCTACTTATAAGGTAGTTAAGAAAGAAATAGAATCTGTTTGCTATGATCAAAGAAAAACTCCTTTTGGTGCTATACGTAAAGGTTACGTGTATAATTTTTGGATGGATTATAAAAATCCGCAAGGGTTATGGCGTAGGACATTGGTTGAGAATTACTCGAAAGATAAACCAAATTGGGAAGTTCTAATCGCTTTTGATAAATTATCCAAAAAACTCGGTAAAAAAGTAATGTATCGAGGTGGGAGTAATTGTTTTCAAAACCCTAATCGTTTCTTAATTACCATGTCATTTGGCGGTAAGGATGAGATGTTTTTTAGAGAATGGGATTTAGAGAAAAAAGATTTTGTAAAAAATGGTTTTGAGCCAAAAACAAGTAGCGGAAAATTACTAGAAGGTAAATTTACTGTCCCTACTTGGGTTGATCAAGATACTATTATATTTAATCCAGTTTTGTATCAAGAGGAAGTGACTGACTCTTTATATCCTAGCTCGCTCTACATATGGAAACGAGGAGCACCTATAGAGAAAGCCAAAAAACTATTTGAAATACAAAAGAATTATATACGTGTATCAGCCAGTAAGCTTTTATCCGATAATATTTCTTCATCTTTAAATATTTATATCTGCAGATAAGGATTTTTATAATTACGATAATTATATTTTAGATACTAAAGATGAGAGCTTAAAATTACAAAAAATAAATATGCCATCAGATGCAACACCTGAAGGTTCTTTTAAAGAATATGTATTTTGGCTACTGCGTTCCGATTGGCAATTTAAAGATAGTACTATAAAGCAGGTTCACTTGTTGCCATACACTACGCTGATCTTCTAAAAGAAGATAGCGATAAAGCTAGCTTAAAAATATTATTTACCCCAACAGAGAGGGAAGTATTGTATTTTGTAGGAATGACTAAAGATACGGTATTTTTAACTAGCTATGAGAATGTTATTTCAAAAGTAGTAACATTTACATTAGAAAATAATTAATGGACAAAACCGGTAACTTTAAAACTGCGTTATGAAAATACAATTTTTGGTATGTTGTCTGATGATGAGGAAGAAGATGCATTAATTACTATAGAAAATTCTATAGTTCCTCCAACTATCTATTTATGGGATAAAACTCATGAATTAAAAGTTATTAGAAAGCCTTTATATCCGTTTGATATCAAAAATTATGTTGTAGATCAAAAGGAAGCTACAAGCTCGGATGGAGTTAAAATACCATATTTTATTGTCTATAAAAAAGGTACAAAATTTGATGGTAAGAATCAAACATTACTTGAAGCATACGGCGGTTTTCAAGTAATCAACTTTCCATATTTCTCTCGCATGGAAAATGAAGTATGGGTTAAACATGGCGGGGTTAGTGTTCTTGCTAATATTAGAGGTGGCGGAGAGTTGGGTCCTGAGTGGCATAAGGCGGCTCAAGGAATAAAACGTCAAACCAGCTTGAATGATTTTATTGCAGTAGCAGAGGATTTAATAAAGCAAAATATTACTAGTCCTGAGTATTTAGGAATTAAAGGAGGAAGTAACGGTGGATTGCTAGTAAGTGTTGCAATGACGCAGAGTCCTGATTTATTTGGAGCTATAGCATGTGAAGTGCCGATACTTGATACGATATAAAGAATTCGGAGCAGGACATTCATGGGTTACAGAATATGGTGATCCAGCAAAAGTAGAAGATTTAGTACATATCAAAAAATATGCACCGCTAGAGAATTTATCTTTAACGCAAAAATACCCAGCTGTGTTAATTACAGATTCAGTATTAGAGCAGCGTGTACGCCCATGGCATGGAAGAATTTTTGAGTATGTGCTTGAGAAAAAAAACCAAATACTAAACCTTACTTTCTAGAAAGCGTAGATAGTGGGCATGGTAGTGGTAGTGATTTAAAAGATAGTGCTAATTACTTGATCAATATTTATACATTGCTTTGAAATTAAAAATTAATTAAATTTAATACTAGGTCAATATGTGTTACTTATTATACTACCGGATAGTTAAAAAAAACGTCGATGTCATTCCTGCGAAGACACATGGGTGTCAACTTAAGGAAAAGGTCACCCCGTGGCTTGACCACAGGGTCCATATAATTTTAGTATTTTTAACTAGATCCCGCGATCAAGTCGGCATTGTTGCATGGATCGGAAAACCTACTCGATGTCATTCCCGCGTATGCGGGAACCCAGAAAAATAACTTCAATATTGCTACAGAAGTTACATACTTGATAAAATAACCATATAAAAACTTGTTTTTATATGCTTGACTGGATTTCTGCCTTCGCAGGCATGACATAATGTAGATATAATATAAATTCAAGAAAACAATTTTCCAATTCCGCTACGTAATAGATCTTTAGGATTCATTTTACTGGTTTTTTTCATCATCTCGCTTATTTGTTTATATTGCTTTAGCAAAATATTTACCTTTTGTACCGTAGTTCCTGCTCCAGCAGCTATACGTTTCCTACGAGAAGCATTAATTATATCGGGATTTTTACGTTCTTTTGGCGTCATAGATAAAATAATTGCTTCTTGATGTTCAATTATTTTACTATTTAATTTTGATTGATCTATTTGATCCATAATTTTACCACTACCCGGTAACATACTAAGTATACTTCCAAAACCTCCCATTTTTTTTATACTTCTCATTTGCTGAAGATAATCATTTAAATCAAACTTACCCTTTTTTAATTTAGCTGCCGTTTTTTCGGCTTCTTCTCTATCAACGACACTAGCTGCTTTTTCAACAAAAGAGATAATATCACCCATATCCAGTATTCGAGAAGCTAAACGTTTAGCATCGAATTCTTCTAAATCAGTTAGGTTTTCACCGCTACTTAAAAATTTAATCGGCTTTTTAGTAATATATTTTACACTGAGTGCTGCACCACCCTTGGAATCACCGTCAATTCTAGATAAAATTAATCCTGAAATTTCTAATTTTTCATTAAAACTACTTGCCGTAACTACTGCATCCTGCCCTGTCATACTGTCGATTACTAACAAAGTTTCTGTAGGCTCCACTATCTTTTTTATTGCAAGCGCTTCCTCCATCATCGCTTTATCAATGTGTGTACGACCTGCCGTATCATAAATTACGACATCATAAGCAGAAATTTTAGCCTCGGCAATAGCTCTTTTGACAATATCGAGGAGTTCCTCACCTTGCACAATAGGTAATGAATTAATCTGTACTGAGTTTGCAAGTATAGCGAGTTGCTCTTGTGCGGCCGGTCTGTAAGTATCCAAAGAAACAAGTAAAACTTTCTTATTTTGATTTCTAAGCCGTAAAGCAAGCTTACTACTCGCCGTAGTTTTACCGCTCCCTTGCAGCCCTACCATTAGGAAATTTACGGGCGGCTTTGAATTTAAATTTAGCTTTGTCTCACTTTCACTTGAAGCTAAGAGATTTATCATCTCTTCATGGAGAATTTTAATTATCATCTGCCCAGGTGAAACAGACTTAATAACCTCCTGCCCTAAAGCTTTCTGTTTAACTTCCGCTATAAAATCTTTTATCACCGGTAATGCAACATCTGACTCTAAAAGAGCCACTCTTATATCCCGCATAGCAGCATCTATTTGGGCTTCTGTCAAAATGCCTGAGCTAACTAGCTTATCAAAAATCTTCGTTAAATTTTGTGTTAAAGTTTTAAACATGCAAATAATTTAATTTATAAAGTTCCTAAAACCTAATATACTACGAATAAATGAACAATAGTCAAAATAAAACATAAGTTAAATTTATATTCTAGAGGGAAACCGCTTGCTATCTTGAATAGCTATTAACTATTTTAAAAAAAAGGAGTATATTTCTCTCAATATATTTTGTTGTTTTATGGATAACATAGAAAGGAACATAGTGATATCGTGTTAATTACTAGAAAACTCATTCACCACTAATATATAACTTGTTTTTAAGTCCAAATCATAATCAATGGTATTATATATTAACTTTTTTATGTCGGTAAATTTTTGCAGTAAATATGAAGGGTGTCTATTTGATAGTTTATTAAAAATCTTATTTTCCAAATCTAGAAGTTCAATATTAACGTGGGCAGATTTTTTAAGGATTCTATTCATTAATAATAATAAATTATCAATAAAATCTAGCCATAATTCTCGGTCTTTAGTAGTAAAGCGATTAATAAAATCTAACGTTTTGTTATCTGCTATCGACTGAATAAACTCGGAATATAATTCGTTTTTAGTATGATGGATAGATGATCTAACATTAATTTTAAAACATCTTGATCTAATTGTAGAAATAATACTTGCAGCTCTTGAAGTAATTAAAAAAATGTAACTATTCTTTGGTGCATCTTCAAGAATTTTTAAGCATGAATTCGCTGCATTCAAATTCATAAGATCCGCCGAATAAATTATTGCAACTTTATAACCTGAAATTGCAGAAGTTTTACTTAAGAAGTCTTGTAATTTTCTTATTTGTTCAATAGAAATATTTTTAGCATTAGATGTAGCTGAAGTTTCCCTAGCGATGAAATGATAATCAGGATTGTTTTCAAGAGGAATGCTATTCTTAAAAAGTTTAATATATATAAACTCTTCTAAATCTTTTAAAGCTTGCTCTATATTTTCGGCTTCGATAAGCCAACTATTGTATAGCTTATTATGTTTTAAGTTAAACTCTAGGCGTTCAATTATCAATGGTTGTAATATCGTTATGAATTGTACTTAAGAAGTATGCTATATCATTCCGGCTTTTGCAGAGCATTGTTGCATGAGCCGATTTTTCTAGTGTCACCCCGCAAGCTTGTAACGGGGTTCGGAAATTATTAGTACTGTAAATACGTTACTTCTTTTAATTACAAGCTTCTTTCATTTTTCTTCCGGCTCTAAAAGTAGGTTGATTGTAAGCATCTATTTTCATTTTTGCTCCGGTTTTTGGGTTACGCCCCTCACGTGCTTTTCTATGATGTATTTCAAATGAACCAAAACCTGTTATATTAATATTATGGTGGCTCTTTATAGCACTAATCACACTATCAAGAACTAAATTAAGTGCTTTCTCGGCCTCAGCTTTTGTTAATGTTTTATATGAAGTATGACCATGGTCGGTCATAAATGCTATAAATTCGGTTTTATTCATTTTTTTTAGTTCTTTTTTGTTATGTGTACTCATAATAAAATCAACTCTCCTTTGATAGGTTAATATGTATTGATGTTTTTTTATAAAACAATATATACAACTGGCAATAATATACATCAATATATTTTTTATGTGAGTTAATTATAACAAACTACCCACATACTGCAAATGCCAGTTATTTACAAAGTTTAAAATATATACGTTATTATATTAATTTATAGAAAAATGTAGCCATTTTACATCAGTTATACTGTTAAAACTATCTTAATCAAGTAATTAAAGTGAAAATTTATAATTAAAACTCTAATTTATTGTCAGTAGTAAATTACAAAAACTAATTTTCTACTCTATAAAAAATTATAAGTTTTTTAATAAAAAA
Organism: Rickettsia rhipicephali str. 3-7-female6-CWPP; assembly: GCF_000284075.1. Lineage (GTDB taxonomy): Bacteria > Pseudomonadota > Alphaproteobacteria > Rickettsiales > Rickettsiaceae > Rickettsia > Rickettsia rickettsii. The sequence continues at coordinate 305,535 of NC_017042.1, read as the reverse complement.
CAATATATACTTAATTTACATAAAAAGTGGAAACCGTCTTTCACCTTTTATATAGAATATTTCTAACCGAATAGCAGATGATGTAATAATTCGCTATTCACATTAATTTAGAATAAAATTTTTAAAGAAAAATATATTAAATACAATGTTATTGTCTGAAATTTGTATTAAACGCCCTGTCTTTGCTACAGTTTTGAATTTGGTTATCGTAGCTCTTGGAGCAATTTTTTTTACCAAACTACAAATTAGAGGCACTCCGGATATTTCAGTTCCCATTATAAATGTCAAAGCTCATTATGCAGGTGCCGATGCCTTATATATGGAGCAAGAAATAACGACACGTATAGAAAAAGCTTTAAAGACGGTTGAAAATTTAGATTATATAACTTCTCAAAGTTCTACCGGCGAAAGTAGTATTACTTTATCGTTTCTATTATCTACCGATATTGAAGTAGCACTAAACGATGTCCGCGCCAAAATATCGGATATCACTTATATGTTCCCGCAAGATATGAAAGCCCCGTCAGTTGCAAAACTTGACGCCGATAGTTTCCCAAGCCTCTTCATAAGCGTTGAAAGTGATCAATATAGCGATTTAGAATTAACAAAGATCGTCGAAGATAATCTACAAACACCGTTAGATAAACTTGAAAGCGTAGGACAGTCACAAATTTACGGCGGTCGGGAATATATAATGAGAATAGAACCCGATTCTAAAAAATTATATCAACATAAAATTTCTTTATTGGAGCTTGAATCCGCAATAAAAGCGCAAAATAAAGATTATCCCGCAGGTACGATTAAAACAAAAAGTAATAATTTTATAGTAACTCTTGAAGGTTCTTTATCTACACCGGAAGAATTCGGTAATATTATTCTAAAAGTACAAAACGGAGGTATCATAAAATTACGAGATATAGCAACAATATCTTTAACTTCTCCCGATGAGGACATAATTTTTAGATATAACGGCAAAAGCTCTATTGCCCTTGGTCTTATAAAAGAATCAAAAGCTAACGTCATAGATTTATCACATGAAGTAACGAAAGCACTAGAAAGAATTAAAGAATCCATGCCCAAAGGAATAAACATGGGTATCGCATATGATGGAGCAACGCCTGTAAAAGCGTCAATTTATGCAGTATTTCAAACAATTTTTGAAGCTTTAATATTAGTAGTTTTAGTCACTTATTTATTTCTTGCTTCTGCTAAAATTAGCTTAATTCCGTTTGTGACGATTCCGGTATCGTTGATCGGTACTTTTAGCGCAATGTATGCTTTTGGATTTTCTATTAATATATTTACGCTCCTTGCTATGATACTTGCTATAGGTTTAGTGGTCGATGATGCGATAGTTATGCTTGAAAACATTTTTAGATATAATGAAATGGGGCATAAACCCATGGAAGCGGCTATGCTTGCTTCTAAAGAAATCGGCTTTGCAATCATTGCTATGACTATTACGCTTGCTGCCGTATTTTTACCCGTGGGTTTTATAGAGGGTTTTATCGGGAAATTATTTATTGAATTTGCTTGGACTTTAGCATTTTGTGTTTTGTTCTCAGGATTTGTTGCTTTAACTTTAACTCCTATGATGTCAAGTCGTATGGTTACAAAACATAATACGGACTTACCGCAATTCTTAGTAAAGTTTAACGACATTCTACAATTTATTCAAAATAAATATATTTACTATCTAGAGCTAACTTTTGACAATAAAAAGAAATTTGTCATCATTATTGCATCATCATTTATAGTGCTGATTATTAGTTTTAAATTTACTCAAAAAATTTTCGTACCCCAAGAAGATGATGGATTTTTACAAGTTTCTCTTAAAGGTCCTGAAGGTTCTAGTTTAGAATCTTCTACTAAAGTAGTGAAAGAAGCCGAAAAAATCCTTGCTAATTATAAAGATATATTAGGTTATCTGATGGTAATAGGTGCAGGCGGTAGCGATAATGTTTTTGGATTCATTCCTCTAAAAAATTGGGGTGAGCGTTCTCGTTCTCAAGAAACTATTAAGAATATGTTAAATAAGCAGTTTTCTGAAATACCGGGCATGTCGATTTGCGCTATGGATCCACGTTCAATGGTTAGCGGGAATGCAAGTAGCCCTATCGAGTTTACTATTCAAACGAACCTTGAATATGATGATCTAGATAAAATATCACAACAATTTATTGATATAATGAAAACAAATCCTATTTTCTTAAACGTCAATAGAAATTTACAATCGGCAATGCCGACTATAAGTATAGAAGTCAACCGTGATAAGGCTTATTTATACGGAATGGATTTGGCAAATATAGGCAAAACGGTACAATATTTACTTGCAGGTCAACAAATCGGGGATTTTAGAATGAGTAATGATTTATATGACGTTATATTACAATTTAATCAAAAAGATCGAAAAGATATTAGCGATTTTAGTAAAATTTTAATCAGAACAAAAAATAATAATATGTTACCGCTTGAATCGATAGCCAATATTACGGAAAAAATATCAGTAAAATCATATAGTCATTATAATAATTCAAAATCCGTTACTATTTCTTCCGATCTTGCTCCTGACGGAAAAATTGATGATGCAATTAATGAAATCAATAAAATAGCCGCTAAGTTACTTGATCCTAGTAATACTATAATTGAATATATCGGAGAAATTAAACAAATGAGAGAGGCAGACAGTAATATGCTTATAACATTTGTGTTTGCTCTTATATTTATCTATTTAGTGCTTGCAGCTCAATTTGAAAGCTTTACTGACCCTTTATTAATATTACTCGCCGTACCTTTCTCAATAACCGGCGGTGTACTTGCTCTCTGGCTTGCCGGTAATAGCCTTAATATGTATAGTAATATCGGACTTATTACTTTAATTGGATTAATTACTAAGAATTCTATTATGATAGTAGAATTTGCTAATCAGCTAAGAGAAAAAGGAGTAAAGGTTCAAGAAGCTATAATAGAATCCTCAAAACTTCGCTTGCGTCCAATTCTTATGACTACTCTTGCTGCCGTAGTCGGAGCTTTACCTCTAGTTTTTGCAGACGGGGCCGGTGCTGCTGCTCGTAATTCTATAGGCTTTGTAATAGTTGGAGGATTAAGCATCGGTACTATATTTACAATTTTTGTTATACCTGTAATATATCAAACTTTTAAGAAGGATTAATAAATTATAGAATTATAAAATTTAGTAGACATATAGCTCAAAATGAGAAATGATTATTTTACGTTAGTTTTGTTGCATGGCTCGGAAAACGCACACAGTGTCATCCCGAGGCCTCGCCACGGGATCCAAAAATGTAACCCATAATACTAGTAATTTTAGTATTTTAACTGGACCCCGCTATCAAGTTGTGGGATGACAGAGGTATGAGCCACGCAACAAGGTCTTCTACGTTTAACTAAAAGGAGCTTAAATATGTTAATAAATACTTCTAATAATCCGCTTATTACTACTGTACATTTATTATCTTCTATAGGTGCTATAAATTGGGGCTTAGTCGGCTTATTTAATTTTAATTTTGTCACACTTTTATTTGGCTCATTTCCAATTATTGTTACAATACTTTATATAATTATAGGCTTTTGTGGTGTATATTCTTTCCTTTGTTTAGGTAAGCTATTTTGTAAACCCGGAATAGAAAAGGTGAAGTAACTCTACCTTTTCGTCATTACGAGCAGCCGTAGGCTGCGTGGCAATCTCATGAAATCATAACAAACTCCTGAGATTGCTTCGTCAATTGCTATGCAATTTCCTCGCAATTACGACCTAACAACCTCACTTGTACTATAGCAGTTATTGCTGCTGTTTCAGCACGTAATATATTACTTCCTAAACTTATAGATTTTGTATTCTTATATGAGGCAAGAAGTTCCAGCTCATCATTAGTAAAGCCTCCCTCCGGTCCTACAATAATAGTTATATCACTATTACTAAGTGATGATGAAATTCGTAATATAGAATTTTCTTCTTTTTCATGTTCATTAGCATATAACATCAAATTATTATTCTTTTTTAGATAATCTTGTATTGTGATAGCTTTTTCAATTATCGGGGGAGTAAGACGTTCTGATTGCTCTGTTGCCTCAATAACACATTTCGTTAAACGTTCGATATTTACCGATCTAAATTGACACCGCCTAGTAATTAACGGAATAATTTTAGTTATACCGAGTTGCGTAGCCATATTTATTGCAAGCATTAATTTATCTTGCTTTATTATAGCAACAGCAAGAGTTAACGTAGATTCTGTATAAGGCTTTTTTAACTGTGCTTTAAGTCTAACCGATAGGTTATTTTTACCTATATCGTTAATTTGTGCTAGAAATTCTCCATCCGTACCGTTAAAGAGACGCAAGCCATCATTTACTTTAAGACGTAGCACCGTTTTAACATAATGAACATGATCACTTGCTAATTCTATCTTGCTATTTTCAGCTAAACGACTATTAATATAAATACGGTTATATTTCATATATTTAGTACTATGAACGATAAAAAAGATAATAGACATCTTTCCAAACCAGCTTATAGAGAGGAATTTACAGGAGACACGGAACGCAGCACCACAGCGTATATGGACATACGTGAGGATGCGAGTACCGGATCGACGTCTAAATTACCTCTAGAAGCGAAGTTTGTAAAGATGTCTATTAATATATCAGAAGAAGAAAATTTACCAAAAGAAAAAGAAATTGGCGGTGTTAAAGGTCTAGAACCGACAAGATACGGGGACTGGCAGTATAAAGGTAAAGTCACAGATTTCTAATGCCTTGCCTTCAACACACTAAAATTTTACCCTATAAACCGCAAGAATTGTTTGATTTGGTCTGGGATGTAAAATCTTATCCTAAATTCTTGCCTTGGTGTTCTGCTTCTAGAATTATTTCAGAAAATAATCAAGAGGTTATTGCTGAATTAGTAATTCAGTTAAAAGGCTTTTCAGAAAAATATAACTCACGAGTTACAAGCGAAATAACAGATGATGGAATATATTTGATTAATACGGTAGCTATTTCAGGACCTTTTGAATATTTAAAAAGTACTTGGCAATTTATTCCATACACGGCAGGAACTGAATTAAAATTCTTTATTGATTTTAAAATGAAATCCGTAATACTGGATAAATTAATCGGCACTTATTTTACCAAAGCAACCGAAAAAATGATTATAGCTTTTGAAAGGAGAGCTAAAGAGGTTATTAAATAAAAAAGAGTAAGGTTATAGATCTATAACCTTACTCTCTAGAAAGTTTTGTATTTAGTTACTAGGCAATATCAGATATATATCCTTCATCTCCCTCATCTCCTAAGATTTGAGTTTGATCATCATTAAGATTATTATAATCAAGGCTATAAAACTGCTCTTCTTGTTCTTCACTAGTACTGGAAGTATGATCATTAAATAATACTTCATAAGCTTCATTTATTTCAGCATATTTCTGTGTTTCTTTTGAAAGTTCTACTTCTTTATTTTGCATAGCTTTTTCTGTACCATGCCATAACGTACTTATCAAATTTGGCTTGTATTCTGCTAATTGCTCATTTTTGTAACTTTCTCTCTTTGCAACAGTTCCTAAACTTAAAGCTTTTTCAACATCTTCACTTGAATAGCCATTTTGTATTAGCTGCTGAATAATACAAGCATGTAAAGAAAGAATACTAGTATCTAGAACTAATTTATTTGTATATTGTCCTTTCACGCCAGGTATTTCCTGATATAACGCACGATCTGTTGATTCTAATATTTCATAGCCACCATTATGTTTGTAACCAACGCCGTCTTCCGTTAAACTTAAGGTTGGTACACGAGTTATTACATTAGATATTATCTTACCGTTCATTCCTTCAATATATTTACCGGTAAATTTATCTATACCGTTTTTATCTATAGCAGTACCGTATACAAAACTTCCTAACCCCGAAGTAGCCAAATACTCTTCAACTTTAGTTGCTTCATGAGCTTTAGTAAAAAGCTTTATTTGTTCATTACTATCCATAATGCCTTTTGCCCCATAACTAGTACCAAAAACAGCCCCTATTATTAAAGGTATTTTGCTTAACCAACTACTAGATGAAAAAAAACTACTTATTCCTGTAAAAAAGCTTCCTGATGCTAATTTTGTATAAAAACTACACTCTGCTTTTGCTTTTTCTATTAAAGATAAGTAAGTAATCGGTTTATTACTTCCGAATAAATTATGTGCCAATAATGTAAACATAGTCTATCTCCTTGTTTGAATCACCATATTTCATGGTTGTTAAATATTAATGCAAATGTACTATATAACAAAAGTAATCAAATGTCAATCTTTATTTAATAATAGATTAATTACGTATTAATATTTGACTTGACATTTTTTAGAAAAAACCATATTTTATGGTAAAATTGATCAAAAAGAGGTAGATATGTCTACGTACAAAAATTCTAAACATATTAGCACTAAAAAGCTTGCTTATATAGGGTTAGACCTCGCATATAAAACAGATGATTTAAATATTTATAAGCTAAAAGCATCAAAGGTCAATGAACAATTAACAGATACCGGATGGGAAATACTGACTGCTTCATGTGATAATATCAGCACTGCTAAATATGCTTATAAAGCCGTCGCATTTATAAATAAAGAAACTAAAGAAGTTCATATTGCTAGTGCCGGCACAAAATTCAATATATATGATTTATTAGACGACTTACTTATCGCTCTGCACTATTTACCTACTAAACTAACTCCACTTCAGGATTTTGTTAGTGAAATAATTAACAAATTAGGCGGCTTAAGTAAAGCCACAGAATATAGTTTTAATACTAGCGGTCATTCACTTGGAGCAATAATTGCAGATTTAACCTTAGTAGAAATACATTCTCGCAACCTACATTTTAATAAATCTACAACTTTTGATAGCCCTGGTTCAAAACCGATAATTGAAAGAGGCATAGAAAAAAATTTATTTACCGGAAAAGTAACAACTCCAATAAAAGAGCTAGCTACCCATTCTAAGATATATAATGCAAAACATAATCTTATTAATATTACTAATAAGCATTTGGGAAAAACAACAATGGTACTTCCTGGTAAAAAAACAGAACTATCACAATCAGAAGAATGGGTATCATATTTATATAATTTTGCCAAACAAAAAGTTATAAAATATCTAGGAATTAATGGAATAGTCGAAGGCTTTGAAGAAATCATAGCCGGAATCAGTAAACATGGACTTGTTAATTTTTCTGATTTAAAACAGAATATTACTTTAACCGTAGATGATTGGGAAGCAGCAACACAAAAATATGCTAAAAATACTCTAAATTTAAAAAATAATTTATATAATCAAATAGTTGAAACTGAAACCGGAGCTAATTTAGTTTGGATGTATAATAATTTTCAAATCTGCAGTCAAGAATATGCTCAGGAAGTCAAAACAACAGGAGATATAAGTAATTATCATCTATATCCTCTAATATGATAAATAAAAAAATAACATATATAATAAATTTATAGGCAGAAATCACCTTTCGCCTTTCATATTCATTATTTCTTATTTAGAGCCACTAAATAGATTTCCGTAGATTCACTGCGGCTGGATGAAGGTTTAAAATGTTTCACTGTTTTAAATTCACGCTTTACTTTATTTAATAATTCATTTTCTGCACCGCCACGAAAAATTTTAGCAATAAAATGACCGGAGGGTTTTAGTACTTTTAAAGCAAATTCAAAAGCTTGCTCACATAAAAGTAAGGTTCTTATATGGTCTGTAGCTTTATGACCTATGGTATTTGATGCCATATCACTCATTACTATATCAGCTCTACCATCTAAAGCCTGAATAATTAATTCTTCCGTATCTGCTTCAAAAAAGTCCTTTTGAAAAAATTCAACTCCAGCAACAGGCTCGATTTCTAACACATCGATAGAGATTATTTTATTATTTAGGTTATTATCCGAAGCTTTAATAAGCTTGGAAGCTACTTGACTCCATCCCCCAGGAGCTGCCCCTAGATCAACAATTTTCATGTTAGGAGTAAAAAGTTTAAATTTTTCATGAATTTCAAGTAGTTTATATGCAGCTCTCGACCTAAAACCGTCTATACGTGCTTTTGCAACATACGGATCGTTTAATTGGCGTCTAAGCCAATTACTAGAAGAGACGGTGCGTTTTTTAGAAGTCTTAACTCTAATGAATTTATTTCTATAACCGCTTAAATTATTTGTCATAAAATCTTTTATACTTATAAATAAATGAAGAATAAGTAGACGAAGTTTAATCTGGAAAAGAGCAAGGAAATCCACAAGACGAGGAACGAAAGCCGTTAATAATACTTGAGTACCACAGTACTTGTAGCCAAATTTTCAAATTAAACGAGTATGCTCTTTTGCTATTTTATCTAATACAGAATTAACAAAACCAATTTCATGCTCATTTAACATATCATTTGCTATGTCCGTATATTCGTTGATTACTACTTTAGCAGGCGTAGTAGGGCAAAATAATAGCTCACATATACTAACACGCAATAAAGCTCGGAGTAAGATCGGCATATGTGCAGGATCTTTATCATTTGTTAAATGATTGTCGATAATTTCGTCTAGTTTATTAAAATTTTCAAATACTGACTTTACCAGCATTTTAAAATGACTTATACTTAATGATATTTTTAAATTCTCAGGTAAATCTGTTATAGAATTATTATTTTGATAAAAAGAAAGTACATTTTGCATGATATCATCCATATCGTCGTTATTTTGCAATATGTTTTGATAAATAGCTTGCACTGCTGCAATACGTGCAATCGACTTTTTATTAATTTTATTTGAACTCATAGAGAAAAGAAATTTAAAATTTAATTTTCGTCATTGCGAGTGTGATATGGCGTGATGTCATTCCCGCGAAGGCGGGAATCCAGTAATTAAAAAACATAAATATTATTAGTTTTTAAAACTAATACATTTGTTACTTCATTTTTTGTGGATTCCCGCTTTTGCGGGAATGACATCGGGAACCAAGGAGCAACGTCCACTCACAATGACGAAATGATATCTATACCCTTGCAAGGTATACCTTAAAATAATTTATTAGTAAACTTATAAAATTTTTATGTTCTCTATAATAGGATTTATTATAACAATTAGTATCTTGGTATTTATCCATGAATTTGGGCATTATTGTATTGCTAGATATTTTAATGTAAAAGTTGAGGAGTTCTCAATAGGTTTCGGTAAAGCACTAATAGGCATTACCGATAAAAAAGGAGTTAGGTGGAAGATTTGCCTTATACCGCTTGGCGGTTATGTCAAGATTTACGGCTATGATCGCAGCCTTATGGATAAGACTAAAGACGTTAACGAAAAAGTAGCTTTTGATGCTAAATCTTGTTTAGAACGTTTTTTAATAGTTGCAGCAGGTCCGTTAATTAATTATTTACTTGCCGTAATAATATTTGCAGGTTTTTATTGTTACTTTGGAAAAACAGAGATTCCTCCTATAATAGGTGATGTAGTAGCTTCATCACCGGCAGAGAGAGCAGACTTAAGAGCAGGAGATAAAATTGTTAAGGTTAACGATAAATCTGTTAAAGATTTCGGGGACGTGCAGAGAGAGATATTAATTAACGGTTTTAGCTCTTCTACTTTAACTATAGAAAGAAAAAGTGAGGAATTTATCGTTAATATAATGCCTCAAGAAATAATTATATCACCTCCCGAAGAAAAGCAAGTTAAGAAAACTCTTCGCATCGGTATTATAGCTAAAAATGAACCTATTCATACTAAAATAGGAATTTTAGGAGGATTCTGGGAAGCTATTAATACTACTATAGATATGTCTGCTTTAACTCTAAACGCAATATCGCAAATGATTGTAGGAAAACGTTCATTCGATGAGATAGGAGGGCCGGTAGCTATTGCTAAAGAGTCAGGCAAATCTATAGCTGGTGGAACCCAAATGTATCTGTTATTTATAGCAATGCTTTCCGTTAATTTAGGGTTACTTAACTTACTACCTATACCGGTGCTTGACGGCGGACATTTAGTATTTATATTATATGAAGCAATTACAGGTAAATTACCGAATCCTAAGATTAAAAATATTTTGTTACAATTAGGAGCAATAATCATAATTTTTCTTATTATAATTTCTGTTTCCAACGATATACAAAATTTGTTTTCCTAAATTATAGATTTGCTTGCTCTCGCTTATATTATCTACTATAGTGGAGTACATTAATTATGTTTGAATGCATTAGTTAGGAGAACTTTGTATTATTCTTAGCTAAAAGCGGAAATCCAGTTCTTTGTCATGCCGCGACTTGCACACGGTATCTAAGTTATTATTTTTACCGTGGTCAAGCCACGGGATGATATCGGGTTTAAACACAGAAATTTAAATTAAATCTTAAAGAAGGTTTTAGGTGACAATCAGATCAATTAGTAAGTTAACAATTTTATTATTAACGATTTTTTATTATCATATTTCATTAGCTGACTCTGTAATTCGTAAAATAACTATCGAAGGTAACCATAGGGTTGAGCGTTCTACTATTGAGAGCTATTTAAAGCTTAAGGTAGGAGAAACCTATAATAATTCTAAAGAAGATGAGGCAATAAAACGTTTATATACCACCTCACTTTTTAGAAATATAAATATGCATATAACAAATGATGGTCATTTAATAGTTAACGTTACTGAAACGCCTTTTATAAGTAGTGTAGTATTTAACGGTAATTCTAAAATCAAAACTAATATGCTCGCTAAAGAAATTTATACAATGTCGGGCGAGTCTCTTAGACAAGCTAAAATTGAATTAGATGTAAAGAAAATATTAGAAATTTATAAACGTAGCGGACGTTTTGCTACTACAGTAACACCTAAAATCGAAAATTTAGAAAACAACAGAGTTAAGGTTATTTTTGATATAGCAGAAGGACCAAAAACCGGTATTAAATATATTTATTTTAGCGGTAATGAAAATTATAGTGCTGCAGAACTTAAATCTATTGTTTTAACTAAAGAATCTCGTTGGTTTCGTTTTTTAGAAAGTAACGATACTTACGATCCTGATAGAATGGAGTATGATAAAGAATTACTGAGAGAGTTTTATCAATCTGTAGGTTTTGCAGATTTTAGAGTAATTTCGGCATCAGCAGAACTCAATAATACTAAAGAATATTTCACTCTTACCTATTCCATTGAAGAGGGAGAAAAATATAGCTTCGGTAATATTACAATAGACAATAAATTAACTAATATAGATATAACACCGCTTAATAAAATTGTTAATATTAAGCAAGGCAAGGTTTTCAATATGAAAAAGGTTGATGATATAGCTGAAAAAATCGGAGAATATTTTACAGCGAACGGTTACCCTGCGGTAAATGTTTATCCGGATATAATGAAAAATGCTAATCATACTGCAGATATTAAATTTATTATTGAAAAAGCCGATAAGGTTTATATTAATAAAATTAATATTATTAATAACCTTAAAACCGAAGACCATGTTATAAGAAGAGAATTTAAAATAGAAGAAGGTGATATAATTAATCGTTCATATATTGAAAAAGGTGAGCGTAATCTTAGAAATTTAGATTATTTTGAGAAAGTAGCAATTAGCTTAGCTCCGACTAAAGCTAAAGATAAATATGATGTTAACGTTGAAGTTGATGAAAAATCTACTTCCTCTATAGGTTTTGATTTAGGATATAATACTGCCGGCGGTTTATTCGGACGTTTCTCTTTCTTAGAGCGTAATTTAGTCGGTACCGGGAAACTGCTTAATGCCGGTGTACAAGTAAGTAAAAACACTACAAGCTATTACGGTGGTATTACCGCACCGCACTTTTTAGATCGTGATTTATCACTTGGCGTAAACGCATTTAGAAACTATACCGGACGCGGTGCTAGTGTATTAAATACAACTGATCAAAGCTATAAGTTACACTCTATAGGAGTAAAAACTTCTCTTGGTTATGAAATTAAAGAGGATTTAGGTCACGAAATAGATTATTTAATCAAACGTGATATTTTAAGTGCTCCAACTCCATCAAACTCAATATTCTTAAAGGAGCAAATGGGAAGATTCATTACTTCTGCTATAGGACATACTATTACTTATGATCAAACCGATAATAAAATTGTTCCAAAGAACGGTTATTTATTAAGCGGCACACAAGAATTTGCCGGCATTGGAGGTGATAACAAATATATAAAGCATGAAGTTGACGGTAAATATTATAAATCTTTCATACATAACAAGCTTACTTTAAAATTATCTGCTTCCGGAGGCAATATTGCAGGGCTTGGAGGAAAAATTATTAGAATTTCCGATCGCTTTAATTTAGGTGATTATAGTTTAAGAGGCTTTGCAAGCGGTGGTGTAGGACCTCGTGAAAAGATCACTAACGAAGGACTTGGCGGTGAGCGATATTACACATTCTCAACAGAGCTTAATTTTCCAACACCTGTACCTGAGGAATTTAATTTAACCGGTGCAGTCTTTATGGATTTAGGAAGCGTTTGGGGAGTAGGCCTAAATAAGAAACAATATCAAACTCCAAACGGTTTTTATAACGATAAATCTCTTAGAGCTTCCGTTGGTTTCGGCTTTATTTGGGTAACACGTTTTGCACCGATCAGAATGGATTGGGGTTTCCCGGTTAAGAAGAAGAAATATGACGATACGCAGCATTTTCATTTAAGATTTTCAACGCATTTATAAAGATGTTTCATTGTCACCCCATGGCTTGACCACGGGGTCCAATTAAGGATGCTAGTCTTGAGCATTTTAAAATTTTTTTATTGGATTGCCACGCTCCTTATCAGTCGCTAGCAATGACGAAACATGTCTCGTAGGAATCCATATCTCAGCATAATATAATCATATTTCAGCCGATGTAGCTCAGCTGGTAGAGCGGCGCATTCGTAATGCGTAGGTCTGGGGTTCAAATCCCCACATTGGCACCATTTTCTAAATAAAACTATAGTCCTATTTTGTGATAGGCGTGGTAGAACCTGATATACTAATAATGTGTAGAAAAACGCATTCGTGTCATACCGTGGCTTGACCACGATAAAAATAATAACTTAAAATACTAATCATTTATTATCACCATCAATCCAAGTGGTCAAAAAGTCCAGCATCTAAAGAACCTAAAGCGGTTTTAAAAAATGCTTATAAAATAAGTAATGATACTGAAAGACCTATTGCTGTTGATATAAAAAATGACCAGTTTGTAATATTTGATAATACAGGTGGTAATGTAGCGCATGTAAGGACATATAAAGAAATAGAGAGAGACGCTGTTTCGCTGTTTTAAAAAATAACCTAATCACAACAAAAACATGCAAATAAGGTAATAAAAACTTTAATGAAACCTCGAAGCGGTATAAATTATTGGAATAACAAAATGAAATAAACAATATTTCTGATCCAAATATAAAAAACTGAAATAAACAATGACAGATAAATTATGGTATGAAAAAATAAATGAAGAAGATGCATATATCAGAAAAACACTTCAAGAATATATAAATTTATATTTCTTTGATTCTGTAGAATTTAAAGCAGTAGAAGATATAACCTTAGAAAATTTAGGTGAATTTTTAGAAGTTATGATACTGGAGAAATATTAGAAGAATATTTCGATTATGTTTTTATGGATGATGAAAAATATATAAATTATCCTAAATATTCTAAAGAGGATAGACGTAATTTAGGTTGGTTATTGATAGTAAATTATATACAAATGTGTAATCCAAGACTATTTCCAGAAGATGTCCCGCATTTAATAGAATTTTTACACGCTAAAGATGGAGAAGTGATAAAGGCTCAAGAAAAGCTAAATACCAACCTTGCCCAATTTGATTTAATGAAAAGACAAGATGAAGATTACAGATGCTGGAAAGCAATCATGAAAGAACTTCAGCATAGCTATAGCAGAAAATAAACCTTTACCAATAAGACCTATGAGTATTGAACTATCAAAATGCTTGCAAGATTGAAGTTGGAAACTTTTTTAAGACCATCATAGAGCTAGCGAAAACATCGGGGGTACAGCTGGCAAAGATGATAGCGATAGAGAAAGTAACGGAACTTGCAGTAAATGCTGTAAATAACAACACACTATCTATCTGGTTTAGGGAAAAAGATAGAGAATAAAATAGCGGGGAGCGTTACTCCAGCTTTAAATTCTAATAACGGGATATTGCTAAGTGCTTACAGTCGTTTAGAGCAGGACGGTAACAAGAGAACATGACGCCATTCGTGATTCCCTGAGCCATAACTATAGGCAAGATTGCAGCAACTGCGGTAATGCACTTTATTAACCACAAGGTCACCTTAGTATTCTAAACTGGATCTCGCTACAAATGAGCTAGGATGACAGGGTGGAATTAATCAATGCAACAACACCAATGCTACACGGAAATGACAATAAGGTCTTTTTAAGAGTGGTGTAAAAACAAAACTACCTTTTTTAGGTAATTCCATTATATTTTGTAAAGAATTATAAGTTTTTGCTAAAAAATAATATATACTTAGCTTTATATAAAAAGTGAAAGCCAATTGTCACCTTTTATATTCAACTTCTTAAGCCGAATAGCAGATTATGTAATAATTCGCTATTCGTGTTAATTAACTATTATCTTTTTTCTTGGAGGAATATAGATTGTTTCATCTTCAGCATGCGAAATCTTTTCTAAAAGTCCGATAAAACGGTCTTTATTAGGTACTAGCTTTACTATCGCCCACCCCTCTTCTATTGATTTCTTTATGCGTTCTATATCAGATTTATGCTCTGAAAAAGATATAACTTTTTGTGTTGGGTTTTGCATATTGATAAATCAATTATAGTTAATCAATATTATAGTAAATATTTTGAGTAAATCAATCAACTATTTATTATTTGCTAAATATAAATAACATGCTTACCATATATTATGTCTTGTCTACTTATATCCTAATAAATAGTTTAATTAAAAATTAAAAGTTGTACAATAATTTTTTATTTTAAACATATACGTCACTTATTAACTTCATTTAATTTAAACTGTATAATTTAATTATGTCAAATGATAATTTACAACCGCTTGCTCTTTCTAAAAAGCAATTATTTGCTTTTTTTGGTATGGTTGTCTGCATGTTTATGTCGGTACTTGATATTCAAATTGTCGCTAGCTCATTATCCGTAATAGCTGCCGGTCTTGCCGCGCTTCAAACGATGAACTTTCTTGGGTTCAAACATCGTACTTAATAGCTGAAGTTATCATTATTCCTATTACCGGCTTTTTAGCAAGGTTACTTGCTACTAGAATTGCTTATTTTATTGCAGCTTTAGGGTTTTACGGTTATGAGCGTATTATGTTCGCTTGCAACTAATATTGAATCCATGATTATCTTTAGAGCATTACAAGGCTTTTTTGGCGGTGCTATGATACCGACGGTCTTTAGTAGCGTTTTTATACTTTTTCCTGCATCGCAACGTCCTATTGTTACTATCTTAATTGGACTTGTCGTAACTGTTGCCCCTACTTTAGGACCTACACTCGGTGGATATATTACGGAGATTTTATCATGGCATTTTATGTTTTTATTAAACGTCATACCCGGGTATTTTCGTATGCACGGTAGTTTTTTTATATGGGGATTTTGATAAACCAAATTATAAATTACTGAAAAATTTTGATTTTCTCGGTATATTATTAATGGCTTTAACGCTCGGCTTATTACAGTATGTGTTAGAAGAAGGAAACAAAAAAGGTTGGCTTGAGGATAATTTAATATTATTCTTAAGTATTGCAGTAATTTTAGGTTTTATTTTATTAATCATTAGAGAACTAACCTTTATTAATCCAATTTTAGACTTAAAAACATTTCTTTATAAAGACTTTACTTTTGGTTGCCTTTATTCGTTCGTTATGGGTATCGGATTATACGGGGCAGTATATATATTACCGCTATTTCTCTTTACTATTGCTGGATATGATACATTACAAATCGGGGCTACTATGATGGTGACGGGCGGAGCACAATTTTTATCTGCACCACTCGCCGGTAGGATGTTAGGGCTAGGGGTAGATTTACGCCTGATGCTTAATTATAGGGCTTGGAGGGTTTGCTCTTGGATGTCATTTGAATAGTTTTCTAACGCCTGATTCTAAATTTGCTGCATTTGTACTTCCTCAATTTGTTAGAGGGCTTTCATTAATGTTTTGTTTTATACCGACTAATAATATAGCTCTTGGCAATATGCCGAAAGAAAGAGTAGGCAACGCTAGCGGACTTTATAATCTTACTCGTAATTTAAGAGGAGCGGTAGGGCTTGCAATAATCAGTACTATACTTACTAATGATACTAAAACCTTTATGCAATATTTATCGGAAAATATCTCGTCTACTTCTATAATGGCATTAGAACAACTAGATTCTTATACTGAATTATTAAGCGGGAAAGTTTTGAATCCCGAAAAAGCATCATATTTGTTATTAGCAAACAAATTAAATCATGATGCTTTTGTAATTGCAATAAATAATATATTTAATATGATAGGGCTGTTATTTGTATTTATAATGCTACTAATACCTTTTACTTCAAATATCAAATTAACTGAAAATGTTAATGCTCACTAAAATTAAATTTATATTATATTTTCCTTGGTTATTATTAGAAATATGGAAATCGGCTTTCGCGGTTATTAAAATAATTTGGCAAAGAAAGATAGGAATAGAGCCGGTTTTTGAATGGGTGGACGCAGAAGGGCTAGAAGAAATAGGCGCAATAATGTATGGTAATTCGATTACTCTAACTCCAGGTACA
Source organism: Rickettsia rhipicephali str. 3-7-female6-CWPP (assembly GCF_000284075.1). Classification (GTDB taxonomy): domain Bacteria; phylum Pseudomonadota; class Alphaproteobacteria; order Rickettsiales; family Rickettsiaceae; genus Rickettsia; species Rickettsia rickettsii. The sequence goes on along the minus strand of NC_017042.1, from coordinate 288,718 downwards.
GTAACACTTGATATAAATAATAATATGTTATTAGTGCATGCACTCAATAAATCATCGATTACCGACCTACAAAGAGGTATAATGATTAAAAAAATTAAGCAGATATTAAAAACAACTTGAAGTAGAAAATGATATCAGATATAAACGCTCTAAAGTATAAAAAAGTTTTACTTAAAGTGTCCGGGGAAGCTTTAATGGGAGATAAGCAATTTGGGCATGAATATGACATAATAAAAAAGATTGCCGGCGATATTAAAGAAGTTATCGATTTAGGAGTAGAAGTCGCTATTGTAGTCGGCGGTGGAAATATTTACCGCGGGATTAATGCATCACTTGTCGGTATGGACCGAGCTTCAGCGGATTATATAGGTATGCTTGCAACGATGATTAATGCTTTAACTTTACAAAACGTTATGGAAAGCCTCAATATCTATACAAGAGTTCTATCGGCTATTCCTATGATGAGCGTGTGCGAGCCTTATATTCGCCGCAAAGCTAAAAGACATATGGAAAAAAAGCGTGTAGTAATTTTTGCCGGCGGTACGGGTAACCCGTTTTGTACAACCGATAGCGCCGCAGTACTTCGTGCAATCGAAATGAATTGCGATATTTTATTAAAAGCAACTCAGGTTGACGGTGTATATGATTCCGACCCTAAAAAAAATCCGGATGCTAAAAAATATTTCACTATTAGCTATAAAGATGTTATAACTAATAGCCTGCAAGTCATGGATACGGCAGCTATTGCAGTTGCAAGAGAAAATAAATTACCTATAAGGGTATTTTCGATAAAAGAACAGGGAAGTTTTGCTAGAGTAATACAAGATAAAGGGGAATATACGACAATTGAGGAATAATATGTTGTAGTGTGAATTGTTGTATGATTTTTATGTCATTCCCGCATAGGTGTTGCTGCGTAGAGACCAAGTCGTCATTGCGAGCAGCCTTAGGCTGCTGCGTGGCCAATCTAACAAAAATAATAAAAAATGCTGTAAATCAGAAATTTTTACTAGATTGCTTCGTCAAAACTTATAGTTTTTCCTTGCAATGACAGGAAAACCAATCTACGCGGGAATGACATCGGGAGCATTTCCTAATACACATAACAATGTCTCAATGCGTGTACTAATAATAATATATGGATAAATAAAGATGGATAAAGAGAATTTAAAGAAAAACTTACAAGGAAAAATGGAAAAAGCTCTAAAAGTTTTAGATCATGAGCTTAAAGGGCTACGTACCGGTAGAGCTTCAATTAATTTACTTGATAGCGTAACCGTGGAAGCTTACGGGAGTAAAATGCCGCTTTCACAAGTTGCTTCTCTATCCACCCCTGATGCACGAACAATTAACGTGCAGGTTTGGGATAAATCTATGGTATCATCGGTAGAGAAAGGAATTACGATAGCAAATCTCGGCTTAACTCCTGCAACGGACGGTCAATTAATCAGACTGCCAATACCGACTTTAACTGAAGAAAGACGTAAAGAACTGGTAAAGCTTGCTCATAAATACGGTGAAGATACTAAAATTTCATTACGTAATATTAGAAGAGACGGCAATGAAGAACTTAAAAAGCTAGAAAAGGATAACGTTATCGCAAAAGATGAGCATCATAGCTTATCTGAACAAGTACAAAAGCTAACCGATGATTATAGTAGTAAAGTTGACTCGGTAATAAAACAAAAAGAACAAGAAATAATGACTGTTTGATTTTCTATGTCATTTCTGCTTTAGATTTGTTGCGTGGATACTAAATCGTCATTGCGAGGAGGCATTGTTGCGTGGACCGGTAAAATTCACTGTGTCACCCCGTGGCTTGACCACAGGGTCCATAAAAACAATAAAAAATACTAATAATTTTAGTATTTTTAACTGGATCCTTCAATCAAGTCGCGGGATGACAGCGGTGGAATTGATCCACGCAACAATGCCTTGCGAGGAGCGAAGCGACGTAACAATCCAGAAAAATCGATCCATACAACAATGCCAAGCGAGAATGACATAAATTGAATCTATACTGACCAAATAAAATGACAAAATTAGTTAGAGATTTAATTCCAGAAATTATCTTAAAATCAGGCAGGATACCAGTTACTCATATTGCTGAATCATATGAGTATAAAGAATTATTAAAAAATAAATTACTGGAAGAAGTAGAGGAATTTTTACAAGATGAGTATATGGAGAAGTTGCCGATATATTAGAAGTACTTGAAACAATCTGTAATATTAATGGCTATAAACTAAAAGATATATTAAAAATTAAAAAACAAAAAAAGAAAGTTAATGGTGGTTTTGATAATAAGATAATTTTAGAAAGAATAACTAATTAGCTTTTTTGCCTTAATAAAATAAAGGAGTCATGCAATAAAATCGGCTATAGAACCTTGTATCACAGGCTGTATCCAGGATCTAGCTCACAAGTCGCAGGATGACAGAAATGCCGTTACACACAGGCAAACAGGCAAGCCTTCACGGGAATAACATCAGACTATATCACTCAAAATAATAAAACTATGATAACAAAAGAAGAAGCACAGAAAATAGCAAAATTAGCTAGATTAAAATTTGAAGAAGATACTGTAGAAAAATTTTCTACTCAGCTTAGTACTATTATGGATATGATCAATATTTTAAATGAAATAGATTGCAAAGATATAGAGCCTTTAACTTCGGTTTCTAATATGAATGCTAGAATGCGAGAGGACGCCGTTACAAGTTCTGATTTATCAAGTGAGTTATTTGATAATGTAAGTGGAAATAGTGCTCAGCTGGCTAAAGAAGTAAAATATTTTATCACTCCAAAGGTTGTTGAATAATTATGACGGAACTAAACAAATTAACAGTAGCAGACAGTATAAAAGGTCTAAAAAATAAAGATTTTACAAGTACGGAATTAATAGGTGCACATATTAAACAAATAGAGAAGCATAGAAACCTAAATGCTTATGTTACCGAAACTTTTGACTTAGCTTTAAAACAGGCTGAAGCAGCCGATCAAAATTATGCTCAAAATAACGCAAGAACCCTTGAGGGTATCCCGTTTACCGCTAAAGATCTTTTCTGCACGAAAGGAATTAGAACTACGGCATGTTCTAATATACTGAAAAATTTTATACCTAATTATGAATCAAGTGTTACACAAAATATTTTTGATAAGGGCGGTGTGATGCTCGGCAAAACCAATATGGATGAGTTTGCTATGGGTTCAGCAAATATCACTAGTTGTTTTGGAAATGTAATTAGCCCTTGGAAAGCAAATGATGATAATGCTGATTTAGTTCCAGGCGGTTCTTCAGGCGGTTCAGCTGCGGCAGTTAGCGGATTTATGGCATCTGCTGCTCTTGGTAGCGATACGGGCGGCTCGGTACGTCAACCTGCAAGCTTTACGGGTTTAGTCGGTTTTAAACCGACATATGGTCGTTGCTCAAGGTACGGAATGATATCGTTTGCTAGCTCCCTTGATCAAGCAGGAATATTTACTAGAAGCGTTTTAGACAGTAGCATTATGCTTGAAGTGATGATGGGGTTTGACGAAAAAGATTCTACTTCGATTAAAGCAGAAGTTCCAGAGCTACAATCCGCTATCGGAAGTTCTATGAAAAATATGAAGATAGGCGTACCTCTTAGCCTTGGTGAGGGCAGTATTATTGAACCTGATATTATGAAAATGTGGCAGGACACCATAGAACTACTTAAAAACGCCGGTGCTGAAATAGTTGATATTACTTTGCCGCATGCTAAATACGGTGTTGCTGTTTATTACGTAATAGCACCAGCTGAAGCTTCTTCAAATTTATCTAGATATGATGGCGTTAGATACGGTCTTCGAGTAGAACGTGAAAATATGACGCTTGACGAAATGTATGAAATGACTAGATCAGCCGGATTTGGGGAGGAAGTAAAACGTCGTATTATGATTGGAACATATGTGCTATCATCTAGTGGTATGGATGAATATTATCTAAAAGCTCAAAAAGTACGTCGTTTAGTTGCAAACGATTTTAATAATGCTTTTGCAAAAGTTGATGCCATTTTATTACCGGCTGCCCCGACCGCAGCTTTTAAGATTGGTGAAAAACAAAATGATCCGACTATTATGTATTTAAACGATTTATTTACTATTCCTGCAAGTTTAGCCGGTTTACCTTGTGCATCGGTTCCGGCCGGATTATCGGCACGCGGTTTACCTCTTGGGATGCAGATTATAGGTAAACAATTAGACGAATATAATGTTTTGAAAGTAGCATCGACAATTGAGTCAGGTGTAAAACATATTAAATTTGAGCCAAAGGGTTTTTAATTATGACATATATTGAAGGTAATACGGGGAAATGGGAATATGTAATAGGGCTTGAAATCCATGCTCAAATTTCCTCAAAATCTAAGCTTTTTTCAGGCAGTAGTACTATTTTTGCAGCAAGTCCAAATTCGCAGGTTTCCTATATTGATGCAGCAATGCCCGGGATGTTACCGGTATTAAATAAGCATTGTGTACACCAAGCAATTAAAACAGGGCTTGGGCTTAAAGCTAAAATAAATAAATATTCGGTATTTGATCGTAAAAATTATTTTTATGCCGATCTGCCGCAAGGTTACCAAATTTCGCAATTTTACTATCCTATAGTACAAAACGGCACTATGGAAATACCGACTAGTACCGGCAATCTTAAAACTATTCGTATTAACCGTTTGCATTTAGAGCAAGATGCAGGTAAATCTATGCATGATCAATCACCACATTACAGCTTTATCGATTTGAATCGTGCCGGTATTGGGCTTATGGAAATTGTGACCGAACCTGATATATCATCACCGGAAGAAGCAGCTGAATTTGTAAAAAAGCTAAGAAATTTGTTACGTTATATTGGCAGCTGTGACGGTGATATGGAAAAAGGCTCGATGCGTTGCGATGCTAATATTTCAGTAAGACGTAGCGGCGAACCACTCGGCACAAGATGCGAAATTAAAAATATTAATTCAATTCGTAACATCATTAAAGCAATAGAATTTGAAGCTAAAAGACAAGTAGACTTGCTTGAAAGCGGTGAAGAAATAATTCAAGAAACACGCCTATTTAATGCCGATAGCGGCGAAACAAGAACTATGCGTTTAAAAGAAGAAGCACTTGATTATAGATATTTTCCTGATCCCGATTTATTACCGCTTGTTATTTCTGATGAGTTAATAAATGAGCTAAAAGCAAATTTACCTGAGCTACCTGATCAAAAGATTGAAAAATATACGAAGGAATTTAGCTTAAGTAAATATGATGCCGAAGTAATAGTAGCCGATGAATCGGTTGCTGAGTATTTTGAGAAAGCAGCAAATGAATGTAACCCTAAAATGCTTGCTAATTGGCTAACTAGTGAATTGTTCGGCCAATTAAATAAAACATCGATAGGAATAAATGAATGCAAAATTACCCCTAGTAACTTTGCAAAACTGGTAAAATTAATAGAAAATGATACTATTTCCGGTAAAATTGCAAAAACCGTTTTTGAAATTATGTTTGAAACCGGTAAAGCACCTGATAAAATAGTAGAAGAAAAAGGACTTGTACAAGTTTCGGATAATAACGTGCTAAACACGGTAATTGACGAGGTAATAGCTGAAAATCCTGAATCAGTAGAGGGTTATAGCAATGGTAAGGATAAATTATTCGGTTTCTTTGTAGGGCAGGTAATGAAAAAAACCGGTGGTAAGGCTAATCCGACGCTTGTGAATCAGCTTTTAAAGGAGAAATTGAGTTCTTGATGCTATTCCTTTGAAGGTATCCCGCGTGGATAGATTCTCCTGTCATTGCGAACAGCCTTAGGCTGTGTGGCAATCTCGCCAAATATCCTGAGATTGCTTTGTCAATTACTACATAATTTTCCTCGCAATGATGATTTGATATCCGTACAACAAGGGCAATGCCTCGTAGGATGACACAGAACATACTCAAACTTAAAACATTATTTTTATGAAATTTCTGAAAATATTTTTACTATCTTGCTTACTAGTTTCTTGTGAAAAAAAAGAAACAGAAAAAACTTTAATAGTCGGTACTGCCGCAGATAATCCTCCTTATGAATTTATCCAAGACGGAGAGATTGTTGGGATTGATATTGATATTATCAAAGCAATAAGCGAACGTCTAAATAAAAAAGTTATCATAAAAAACTTCGACTTTAACGGTTTACTTGCAGCTTTGGTTAGTGAAAATATTGATGTTGCGGTGGCGGAGCTTTCCGTAACACCGGAGCGTGCCGAATATATCAGCTTTTCCGATAATTATGCTACTGCAAGATTTGCCATAATATATAGAACAGGCGATAATATACAAAATAGCAAAGATCTAGAAAATAAAATAGTAGGGGTACAGCTCGGTAGTGTTTTAGAAAAAAAAGCACACGATCTATCACAGACGATAAATATTAAAGTTCATTCTTTAGCAAATCATTTAATGTTGGTTGAAGAATTAAAAGCCAGAGTCATAGATGCTATTATTTCTGAGGAATTTCAAGGCAAAAAATTAAAAGAAAATAATTCAAATTTAGAAAGCAGTACTTTAGAAGAATTTTCATCCGATTTTGCTATAGGCATGTCTAAAAACTCAGGACTAATTAATGAAATTAATGAGGCAATCGATTCATTAAAAAAAGACGGAACCATTAACAAAATTATGAAAAAATGGCTGGGACAGTAACAGAAAGTCAATTTAAAGATGCTATGAGCCGATTCCCTCAGGGAGTAACTATTATAACAACAAATTGCAACAACGAACTTTTTGGCTTTACTGCTAGTTCTCTTACTTCCGTATCTTTAAAACCGCCGTTAATATTATTTTGCCTTAATAAAAACTCTTTTAGTATAAACAGTTTTCAAAAAAGTGATAAGTTTGCAATTAGTATTTTAGCAGAGAATCAAATTGATATCTCAAAACATTTTGCTAAATCACAATCTAATAAATTTACAAAAATTGATTATGAGCTTGGCAATAAAACTGATTGCCCTTTAATAAACGGTGCAACTTATCATATAGAGTGTAATAAGTATGCTTCTTACGATGCCGGTGATCATGTTATATTTATCGGTGAAGTAATAAATACCGCTATTAAAAATGATTTAAAGCCTCTATTATATTTTCATAAATCTTATACAAAGATTTAATTTTGGTTATTTTTTGCTGCAAATTATAAGATTTTTTGAAATATAAACTATTCCAGCAAAAATCTTATTAATTTTCGCTAAAAAATACCTCAAAATAGCCAATCAATTAGAAATATTCACAGAACCTAGTTTAATTTGAAAAATTGGCGTCGTCTAATAAGATCTGCGGTTCGAACTATATTAAGTATACACTGCGATCCAAGGACTTTAGACTCCTTGCTCTTGTCCAAATTAAACTTCGTCTACTTACTGTTCATTTATTAGGAGTATACATTGCCAATATGTTAAATATCGGTCTTAGTGGTTCTACCGGTAAAATGGGAGAAACCATTCTAGAGAGAATAGATAAATTTAAAGATTGCAAAATTTCAGCAAAATTTAATAGTACTAATAATTTAGATGATTTAGATAATTTTTGTAAAAATTCTGATGTGATCATCGATTTTTCTACCCCTGAAATATTAGAAAAATTAATTAATTATGCATTAAAACATAATACAAAATTAGTAATCGGAACCACAGGTCTCCAACCTCAACATTTTAAGCTTTTAGAAAAAGCAGCTCAAACTTTACCTGTTTTATATTCTGCAAATATGAGTATAGGAGCTAATTTGCTTAGCTATCTAGCTAAAGAAGTAACAAAAATACTAGATGATTACGATGTTGAAATTCTAGAAACGCATCACCGTAATAAAAAAGATTCACCCTCAGGAACTGCTGTTATGCTTGCTAAAACAATTGCAAGCAAAAAAGGATTAAATATAACATTTAATCGTGGTAATAGACTAAGAAGCGAAAAAGAAATAGGTATTTCCTCGCTTCGTGGTGGAAATGTTCACGGTATACATGAAATATCTTTCCTAGGTGACGATGAAATAATCACCTTAAAACACGAAGCTCTGAATAAAAATTCTTTTTCTATTGGTGCAATTAAAGCCGCTATTTGGCTACAAGATAAACCTTCTGCTTTATATTCAATGCAAGATATTTATAAAATATAATTAATATAGCTTGAAAAAATACCTTTAAGAGGCTATATTTTATTATGTAAACAACATAATCCTAAGGTTACTTATGATCGATTATACAAAAACTTTAACTACTGCCTCAAAAAATAAAACTTTTGATGAAGGCTTAAGAAAATACATGCTTAAAGTATATAATTATATGGCTTTAGCACTTTTACTAACCGGTGTAGCAGCCGTAACGACTATATCAGTTGAACCTATTTATAATTTAATGTTTCAAACAGGTTTCGGTACTATTATAATGTTTGCTCCGCTCGGTATTGCTTTATATTTCTTTATGGGCTTCGGACGAATGAACCTGCAAACGACACAAATATTATTTTGGGTTTATGCCGGTTTAACCGGTATGTCGCTTGCATATTTAGCTCTTATTTATACCGGTGCATCAATAGCTCGTACTTTCTTTATTTGCTCTTCCGTTTTTGGAGCAATGAGTTTATACGGTTATAGTACAAGTAGAGATTTAACATCTATGGGTTCATTTTTTGCAATGGGTCTTATAGGTCTTATCATTGCTTCATTAGTCAACTTGTTTTTAAAAAGCTCGGCTCTTTCTTTTGCTACTTCTCTTATTGGAATAGTAATATTTATGGGATTAATTGCTTGGGATACTCAAAAGATTAAGTCTATGTATTACACGGCAGGAAACGATGAAGTAGGACAAAAGCTTTCTATTATGGCAGCCTTTACTTTATATTTAGATTTTATAAATCTTTTCCTATATTTAATGAGATTTTTAGGCAATAGAAGAGATTAATTGGTATCATTCTTGCAAAGTCATGATTTTATTTCATTGTTTCGGTTTGTTCATTGTTATATCACACTCAAATCTATAGTACTGAATAGTTTTTAAAAAGACCTCGATGTCATATCCCCGCAAAAGCGGGGGCATTGTTGCACGGCTTGGAAAACTTATTCAATGTCATTCCCACGTGGCATTGTTGCGTGGATACCGAATCGTCATTGCAAGCGGTCGCAGCGAACTCGGCAATCCAGAAAAAATAATAAAAAAATTCTGTAAATCAGAATGTTTACTGGATTGCTTCGTCAATTGTTGCGTGGTTTCCTCACAATGATGAGGATTTTGACCCACGCAACAACACTTTTTCACTATTAGTTAATATTAAATCAGGTTATTTTTATGTCTAAAGAGAAAACTCAACAGGAGTTATTATTACAAGAGCAACTTTTTAAAGCCCTGAAAACTAACGATACAGAATTGAATGCCAAAATATCTAGAACCTGCGAAAACATTGCCGAATCTGTTATTGACCTTTCTAATGACCAATCTCCTACTACTGAAAGCCTATATATTAGCTATATGGCCCTAGCCGATTTAAACACTAAGGATTTAGCTAAAGTTACAACAATAATAAAAAACTCGTTTCCAGGAGATAAAAACAAGGAATTAAGGGAAATAATCGATGCACCTCTTTTACAGCATTTAGTTATGGCAGAGGCAATTGAACGACAGGTTGGATTAGATGATAGCCGATATAACGCAGATTACAGCAAACTTGAAGGAATAAGAAATCCTAATGACCCTAAAAAAGCAATTGATGCTATGCTACGTGATAAGAGGGTGGCACAGCAAGCTGAGTTTGAGGGGAAAGGAAAAAAGGCAGCAGGAGTCTCGGCCGGTTATGTTGCTAAAGATAACGCCGGTAATACTTTTATTTTAAAACATTTTTATAAAACTCATGCTGCATGCCAAAAAATACAAGATAATAAGGCACAAAAACAGGCTATTGCTGACCGAAGAGACGGAGTACAAGAATTAATAGGCTCTACCATGTATCAATTTTTATTACATGATCGCGCACCAAAAGAAGGGCTGGTAACAGCGGATGAAAAATACCCTGATTCACTTTATGTACGTTCTAAATTTTTTGATAATGCTGTCACACTAACAGAATTTTCTGGTTTATCAGGTCAAACTAGAGTCAGAGCTAATGATCAAAATTTAAAAAAATTGGAAGGATTTGAAAAAGCCATAGCTGCTTGTCATATGCTGGGGGAAGTAGATTATCATGCTGGTAATTTAATGGTGCAGGATGGTAAAACAATAACCAAAATTGATCATGGTCGCTCTTTTTTAGCATTTCATAAGAATTTTGGCAGTATGATTCAATCAACAGCTGCAATGTTTGCACATCCTGGTGTTGGCTACAGTGCTGCTATTAAAGCAGGTAATTTCTCATTCAGTATCGATAAATATAGCGAATCGTTAAATCAAATGATAAGTCAATTTGATGAGAAACAGATGGAAGCAATAGTTGATCAAAAAATTGATGAATTAAAAAAAGCTGGGTTTGATCCAAAAAATATTGCGTTATCCACTAATATTAAAAATTTTGATGATTTGCGAAAACACTATAAAGACAGTATAAAAGAAAATCTTGTTAATATGCAAGAAGTGGCCAAAGGCGCTGAGATAATAACAAAATTCAGTAATGTTTTACCTGAATTTCACAATGGTGGTTGGTTAGAGGCTTTTGCTAATTCACCTGTAAAAGACCCAGTACTCTATGCAATAGATAATAACATTACAATTGAAGGTAAAGATGCTAAAGAGTGGGCGTATGAAAATAATTACCAAATTAAAATTCCTATAGGCTTGAAAAAAGAAATAATCAAGGAACAGCAATGGAGCAAAGATTTGGACGGAAAATGGAAAGAAACAGAAGTTGAGGTTAAGACAGGTAAAGTAGAAGTACAAATTTCTGATCCTGCAAAATCAATGCGTATACAAGACAAATCTACAGGCAAAAAATTGGCATCACTAATTGTTGATTTTACAAAGCAGGCAACAACTAAAAATGTAACCGATAAAGCAGTAGCAAAATTCTACGACAATATAATGAAAGCGCTAAAAAAAGAAAATTATCTTACCGACCAAGATATTGAGGGTATAAAGAAAAATTTAAAATATCAGGATAATATCGAAAACACGACCAACTTATTAAATGCTAAATCTTTCAAGTTAACTGCTAAAGATACTATATATTACAAGGTAGGAAATTTTTGTGAAAAGAGAGGTTTACCTAGTATCGCAAATTATTTTATGAAACAAATTTCTCCTGAGAATTTAAATAAAATTCATAATACAGAAAAACTTATAGCGGAAAGTATAAAAATTGGTAATGTACTACAACAGAAGAAGCAAGAAGGACTCCAAACAAAAAGAGTAGAAACGGTAAAAGGAATCGCATTCTCTAAATTACAAGCTAGGAAGGAAAGACATCAACAAAGGTAAGCACTGTTGAGTGTATGCCTTAAACGTCATTGCGTCGTTGCATAGTCCTAATGTCATTTCTAGCTAAAGGCGGAAAGCCAGTACTTTTCGCTGTCATACCGTGGCTTGACCACGGTATCTAGAAAAAAAATTTAAAAAAGACTAAATCCTGCGATCAAGGCACAGGATGAGATTAATAGTTACTGGCTTTCCGCTTTTAGCTAGAAATGACATACTATAGGCCAAGTTGCGGTATGACATAATTAACATACAACAACTATATACATTCTTATTCTTTTCCTGCATTTTTTCTAGCAGACGGTGAGAGCATAATGCTTAGCTCTTTTAGAGCTTTATCCTCTACATAGCTTGGGGCGTTCATTAGTAAATCTTCAGCTTGCTGGTTTAAAGGAAACGCAATTATTTCCCTTATATTTGTTGCTTCCGCAAGCAGCATAACGATTCGGTCAATACCGGGGGCTATTCCACCATGTGGTGGAGCTCCAAACTTAAATGCTCTAATCATCCCTCCAAATCTCTTATCAACTTCCTCTTCACTATAACCTGCTATGGAAAATGCTTTATACATAATTTCCGGCTTATGGTTTCTAATAGCACCGCTGGAAAGTTCAATACCGTTACAAACAATATCATATTGGTATGCGGTAAGTTCTAATAACTCTTCAGTGGTTTTAGCTTGCTCTAAAGCATCTATTCCGCCCTGCGGCATAGAAAACGGATTATGGCTAAAATCAATTTTTCCTGTTTCTTCATTTAACTCATAGAATGGAAAATCGGTAATCCAGCAGAATTTAAAACAATCTTTTTCAAGTAAATCAAGCTCTTCACCAAGTCTTATTCTAACCTTACCGGCAAGTTTAGCAGCTTTCTCTTTCTTATCGCTAGCGAAAAATACAGCATCACCGTTACTAATACTAGCTGTAGCTTTTAGACTCTCTAATTGCTGCGGGCTTAAGAATTTTACTACCGGTCCTTTTGCTTCACCGGTTTCACTAAACTGAATATAGCCAAGTCCACCTGCTCCTTCTGATATCGCAAACTCTATCATTTTATCGAAGAAACTACGAGGCAGTGCAGCTGCCTTAGGTGCAGGAATTGCACGAACTATGCTACCTTTTTTAATATTCTCTCTAAAGATTGTAAAATCGGAATCTCTAAATATCTCAGTTACATCGGCAATTATAATAGGGTTACGCAAATCAGGCTTATCAGAGCCGTATTTTAGCATAGATTCATTATATGGAATACAAACGAAAGGAGTCTCTGATACTTTCTTATCCGTGAATTTAGTGAATAAATCATACATCACAGGCTCAAGAGTACTAAATACATCTTCCTGTGTAACAAACGACATTTCTACATCTAGCTGATAAAACTCGCCGGGTGATCTATCGGCTCTTGCATCTTCATCCCGAAAACAAGGAGCAATTTGAAAATAACGATCAAAGCCTGATACCATCAATAACTGTTTGAATTGCTGAGGTGCTTGCGGTAATGCATAGAACTTACCCGGATGCATTCTACTCGGTACTAAAAAATCCCTAGCCCCCTCAGGTGAGCTTGCTGTTAAAATCGGAGTTTGAAATTCGGTAAAACCGCTTGCCGTCATCAAATGACGAATATGAGAAATAATTTGTGAGCGGAGTATTATATTATTATGTAATTTCTCACGTCTAAGATCTAAAAAGCGATGTTTAAGCCTAGACTCTTCGGGAACGTCTTTTTCGGTATTAATAACAAAAGGTAGAGTGTCCGCAGCTGACTCAACACTAAATTCCACAGCTAGCACTTCAACATGACCTGTCGGAAGCGTATTATTAATCGTGTCCTCTGATCTTGCTACAACTGTACCCCTTACCGTAATTACCGACTCATAACGCAAACGACTTGCATCCTCCATAAGCTGAGGGTTTTGATCGGTAAACACGATTTGAGTTATACCGTAATGATCACGTAAATCTATAAAAACTAGATTCCCGTGATCTCTTCTTCTATGTACCCAACCGGATAGCTTAACTTCTTTTTCTACATCGGATATTTGTAATTCGTTACAATTATGAGTTCTGTATTTATGCATTTTTATTTTTATTATACGATTTCCCCTATATTATATACATAAAATCGCAAATTTTCGCAAACAAAAACTAAAAATTTATCTTGCCAAAGTTTTATCTTGATATTGCAGCAGCTTTTGGCTTTGATGGGCGTTGCTGATAATTTTGTTGTTGAGGTTTTACTTGATTTAACTCACCTTTAATCCATTCATATATTGCTTTCTTAGGATTTTTAATTATCTCTGCAACATTTTCGACTAGATTTATTATTCCTTTAACTAACGATAATACATCTTTTGCTATTTCACCTATAGAATTATTACCTGCTTGTAGTTTTTCTTGGTCTTGCTTAGACAAATTACTACGTATCCTATTCATTCTTGATTTAAGCTCATCTTGTTCTAGCTCTTCTTTTGTAAAATGTGACTTAAGTTTTCTATCAACAATTTTTTGTTCTTCCGGAGTTAAATTTTTATATTGATCAACAAGCTTATTAACTTTTTCTTGTTCTTCCGGTAGTTTTGAAATATTTTCAGCAATATTTGGCATTTGTTTCTCTTATAAAGTTAAAACATATTAATTTTGCACATTATATATATATTTTAACTTTGTACAAGAAAAACATTAATAGAAATTAACCTTTGAACGCAGCCTTAATTAATATCTAGAAAGTCTAAAAAATTTCGTAATTCTTGACGTGCAAGCACGTGTGAGCTATTAAATGCTCTATCATATTTTGCAGTTTTTAGATCAAGTAATGTTAGACCTTGTAAAAATAACTCCCTATATATTACACGTTCACTAAATCCTTCTGCGAGTTTAAAATTAATTCTTTTAGCAAGTTTAGCTAATACATTTCCTACGCGTCTTTTATTTAATGCATCAAGATTACTTAAACGATTACGAAGTATTACCCAATCTATACTAATTCTATCACGACTAGCACGTTCCATTTTCTGCTCCCAAATCATTTGACTATATATTGATGGGCTAATAATTTCATCTTTGCTATCGACTTTTGCTATTACGTCTAAATCTAGAAAGCTATCATTAATCGGTGTAATAATTGTATCGGCGTAAGAATGAGCAACCCTTGATAAAGGAGTATGACTGCCTGGGGTATCAATCACTATATAATCGACATCCTGATTATTTTTGAGTATCTGCTCAAAACTTTTTGCTTGCTCTTCTACTTCGCTTTCCGATATATGAAAATGTTTCGGTACTAATACAGGTTTATCAGGATTTTGTTTATTATATAAATCTCGATTTTTTAAATAATTCGTTAACGAACTTTGACGTGAATCGGTATCTATACTTACTACCGAATAATTTTGATAAAGCAGAGCGATTATTAGATGCATAGAACAGGTAGTTTTACCTGCTCCGCCTTTCTCATTACCTATAACAAATATATAAGGTTTATTTATTGTGTTCATAATTATATTCAGAATAAACGAATAGTAAATAGACGAAGTTCACATTCTTAGCTCAGTATTGCCCATATGGATAGTTTTTTCCGTCATTGCGAGAAAATTACGCAAGTAATTGACGAAGCAATCTCAGGTATTTGACGAGATTCCACGCAGCCTAAGGCTGCTCGCAATAACGACTCGGTATCCATGCGGGCAATGCAACGCAAGAATAGCATTTAAGTATATTCTTTGATAAATTTCTCTAGTAATCTCACGCCGTATCCTACTGCCCCCTTAGGACCGAGTGCTGAAGCTTTATTACTATTTGCAACGCCTGCTATATCTAAATGAGCCCAATCTACTCCATCTTTAATGAAACGTTTAATGAAATGTGCAGCTATGCAGCTTCCGGCAGCTCCCGGTACGTTCCCGATATTTGCCATATCGGCTATGTCGGAGTTAATCATTGCATCATACTCATCATGCAGCGGCATTCTCCAAAGTTTTTCATTAACTTCTTCCCCTACTTTTATTAACTTATCAGCTAACTCATCATTATTGGAAAAACAACCAGCATATGTATTACCAAGTGCTACGGTTATTGCTCCTGTTAGAGTTGCAACGTCAATCACGCATTTAGGCTTAAATTTTTCTTGTGCATACCAAACAGCATCAGCAAGCACTAAACGCCCTTCTGCATCGGTATTTAAAACTTCGGCAGTTTGCCCTGACATGGTAGTTACTACATCCCCTGGACGCTGTGCATTACCGGACGGCATATTTTCGACAAGCCCTACAACACCGACTATATTTATAGGTAATTTTTGACCGGCAACCGCAATGATGGTACCCACAACTGCTGCAGAACCTCCCATATCGTATCTCATTAAGTGCATATTACTTGACGGTTTTAATGAAATACCGCCTGTATCAAAAATCACTCCTTTACCGACCAAAGCAATAGTCGGAGCGTCTTTACTGCCGCCTTTATATTCCATCACCACTAACTTTGACTCATTTTGTGAACCTTGCCCTACACCAAGTAATGCTCCCATACCAAGGTTTTTCATCTCACGTTCACCGATAACATCAACATCTACCCCTAGCGGTTCAAGTATATCAACTATTCTTTCGGCATAAACTTGGGGGGTTTTAATATTTGACGGTTCATTACTTATATCTCTTGTAAAAAATACTGCTTCAGCAATTAATTTTTTGATTTCAAATAATTTTGCCGTTTCAGTGCTATTATCGGTAAAAATTTCAATTGACTCTACTGCGAACTTCTCTGCTTCTTTTAAGGTAGTTCTATATTTATCAAATCTGTAAGAAGCAAGAAACGCACCGCTAGCAACTAAAGAGGCAAATGTTTGAGATGTAAACCTGCTAATTCTATTTGTAAGTTTTAGGCCGATAGTAGAAATTTTACAAACGGTTGCATGCTGTAAGATTTTGCCGCCTAACTCTTCAATTTTTGCTTCAGTTAATTTTTCTTCATTCCCAAGACCTGCTATTATCAAATATCTAACCTCGCCTGATTTAATGACGGACGGAATAACCTTGATCTCTCCATATTTACCGGTAAATTGCAGTTTATTCTGAATAGTTTTAGAAATTAATCCATGATGTTGTTGATCAAGTCCTATTAAATTACTATCAAGCTTTAACTGTTCATCAATAAAAACTACTAGACCTTGATTAGTAGATGATTCTTCATTCACAAAGTTTATGTTAAGCATACTTACTCCTTATATTATTTTTGATTTTGGATCATTCTATTTATCTTGATAAAACTTTGCAAGTATTATAATTGAAACAAAATCTCATTAAATAGCATTTGACAAATGTTAACGTTTTTTATATCTTAACTGATAAATTAGTTAAATTTAAGTAATAATATGCCAGTACATGACATCACTTCTCATTTAATTAAGCAGAAGTATAAAATGATTAAAACATCATGTGAGTTAAACCAAGATATGGCTAAGGTTTATAGTCTCACGCCTCATCCAATACGATATACTTGCCTTAACTATTTAAAGTTATTATCTCTACCTATATCGCTAGCATTTTATGTAACAAAGCTTTGTTTTACGGCTAATCCTGCATGGACATGGATCGGGGTTAATATTTTGCATGAGAAGATGGGTCAAGCAACAGCAAAAAAAATATTACACGGCTTACCTGACGAAGTAGAATCAGATCAAAATATACCTAAAATTGTCGAGTATGTATTTAGAAAATATGAAGCAAATCCCACATTAACCCCTCTTATTGAACCTACATTTATACAAAAATTTTTAGCAAAGGCCGGTAAATATATTCCTGCTTTGTCTAAAATAGTCAAGTTTTGGAATGAAGGAGGAATTAACTATTCTGATGAAATACAAACAAAACGAGCATTAATTGACGTTATTTATAAACAAATTATTGCTAAAGCTTATGAAGTAGGTAAAAAAGGAGAAAAACTTGAAATAACGGATGTGACAGCACTTTTCCCAGAGATAAATTTTGAAGAAAAAGTCAATGCTGAATCAGAAAATCTTGAAATAGAGAAGGTAGAAGTAAGCAATGAAGAGTCTTTAATTTCTGAATTGCCTGTTAGACACTTTTCTAAACCAGCTTATAGAGAGGAATTTCAAAGAGATACGGAACGCAGCACCGCAGCATATATAGACATACGTGAGGATGCGAGTACCGGATCGACGTCTAAATTACCTCTAGAAGCGAAGTTTGGAAAGATGTCTATTGATCAAAAACACGAAGAAGCTACGATTACTACTAATGCACATAATGATATTAACCTATTAGTAAACTTACTCATGTTAAAAGCTTTACATGATGCAATTCGTCAAGAAGTACTGAAAACTTATGTTGAACATTGTTTAGCAGAAATTCAGATATCTAAAAATCAAGAAACACTTAAAAACTTTCCATATGAAGATTCTTTAGCAAGATTACAATTATACGGTAATTATAATTATGATAACAATAATACGCATATCTTTGAACAACCAGTATCTTATTTAGGTCAAGCCTACGAGCATTTAACAGCACCGATTGCTTGTTATTAAAGCGTCATTTCTGCAAGCGGGAAATAAGAAAAAGCCTATAAAAAACTTGGTTTTTATAGGCTTTTTTTGTCAATAATGCGTAGTAAGGTTATTTTTCTGGATTCCCGCTTCTAGCTAGGAAGGCATTGTTGTGTGGATACCACCCCGTCATTGCGAGAAAATTACAAAGTAATTGACGAAGCTAGCTCAGGAGTTTGTTATTATTTCATGAGATTGCCACGCCAGCATAAATGCTGGCTCGCAATGACGGGTTTTTTATAAACTATCCGGTACATACGAAGATCAACTTGGAAAAGAGCAAAGAGTCTGTAAGGCGAGGAGCGGAGCGTATATTAAACGTTCAGCATCCTAGGACTTACAAAGACGACACAGCCAATTTTTCAAGTTCTATCTCAGTATATTTATACATTCTCTTCATCAAGCTTTATGGCTGCTTTACGCATTTTATCCATAAAGTAACCGGTTCCGGCAGGTACTAATCGTCCAACTATCACGTTTTCTTTTAGTCCTCGCAACTTATCAACTTTACCGGCAATAGCTGCTTCAGTTAAAACTCTAGTAGTCTCTTGGAATGATGCCGCAGAGATAAACGATCTAGTTTGCAGAGAAGCTTTAGTAATACCTTGTAATATTAATTGTGCTTCAGCAGGTTTTAAACCGTTTTTCATAGCTTTTTCATTTATCTCATCAAATTCATATCTATCTATTTTTTCACCTACTAATAACGTAGTTCCACCTGAATCCGTAACCTCTACTTTTTGTAACATCTGACGGATAATAACTTCTATGTGCTTATCATCAATCTTTACACCTTGTAGACGATAAACGGCTTGAACCTCCTTAACAATATAATTTGCAAGAACCTCTACACCCATTACTTTTAAAATATCTTGAAGTACCGGATTACCGTCAATCAATAAATCACCTTTTTTAACAAAGTCACCTTCGTTAACTACAACATGCTTGCCTTTTGGTACCATATACTCAATAGACATTGTTTCATCAATCGGATGTATAATAATACGTCTTTTAGATTTATAGTCTTTACCGAATTCTACTCTACCGTCAATTTCGGCAATAACTGCATGATCTTTAGGGCGTCTTGCTTCTACAAGCTCGGCAACTCTTGGTAAACCACCGGTAATATCTTTAGTAGTGGTTGATTCTTTCGGTATACGTGCAATGATATCACCTACCGATATTTGTACTCCATCTTCTACGCTTAAAACTGCTCCAACCGGCAAGTAATATCTAGCTTCTAAACCGTTTGATAAGGTGATAACTTCACCTTTAGCATCTAAAAGCTGTATACGCGGACGTAATTCTGCACCGCGTGAATATTGCTTTGATTCAATAATAACTTTACTCGGTATTCCAGTAGCTTCGTCAGTTACGTCACGAATAGCAATACCCTCAACCATATCTTTGAATAAAACTTTACCTGACTTCTCCGTGATAATCGGTATAGTATAAGGATCCCACTCTGCTAGTTTTTGAGTTTTAATCACCATATCACCGTCATCAACAAGTAATCTAGCACCGTATGGAATTTTATGACGAGCCTTTTCATTACCGTTATTATCAAGCAATAATAATTCACAATTTCGGCTCATAACAATTTTGCGTTCTTCGGAATTAATAACAACGTTACGGCTTATAATTTTCACTTTTGCGTCATAGGAAGCGTCTACGGAAGAAACCTCAGCACCTTTTGTTGCCGCTCCTCCGATATGGAAAGTTCTCATTGTAAGCTGCGTACCCGGTTCACCGATAGATTGAGCAGCAATAACCCCGATTGCTTCACCCTCCGATACTAATGTACCGGTAGCAAGATCCCTACCGTAACATATGCTACATATACCGGTAGTACTTTCACAGGTTAATACGGATTTTATCATAATTCTGTCGAGTCCCGCCGACTCAATCTGCTCTAACTTTGCTTCATTAATAAGCTCGCCTTTATTGAGAATTAGATCATTAGTTACCGGATGAAATATATCAATAGCAGCAGTACGACCTAAAATCTTTTCAGCTAAAGGTACTATAACTTCTCCGCCTTCAATAACACTCTTAACTTCAATTCCTTTATCAGTTCCACAATCTTTTTCAGTAATAATACAATCTTGTGCAACATCTACTAATTTTCTTGTTAAGTAACCTGAGCTTGCCGTTTTTAAAGCCGTATCTATTTGCCCTTTACGCATTCCGTTAGCAGAATTAAAACACTCAAATTCAGTTAATCCTTCCTTAAAGTTAGAGATAATAGGAGTTTGTATAATTTGACCGTTT
Source organism: Rickettsia rhipicephali str. 3-7-female6-CWPP (assembly GCF_000284075.1). Taxonomy (GTDB): domain Bacteria; phylum Pseudomonadota; class Alphaproteobacteria; order Rickettsiales; family Rickettsiaceae; genus Rickettsia; species Rickettsia rickettsii. The sequence continues at coordinate 268,445 of NC_017042.1, read as the reverse complement.
GATTTGGTCATTAAACCTCGCATACCGCCTAGCTGCTTAATTTGCTGGAAAGAACCTCTTGCTCCGGAAATAGCCATCATATATATAGCATTTATTCTCTGATGATTTGGATCATCATTAACCGGCGGCATAGCAATCTCTTTCATCATGTCGTTTGCCACTCTATCGGTACATCTGGACCAAGCATCGACTACTTTATTATATTTCTCTCCGTAAGTAATTAAACCGTTTGAATATTGTTGTTCAAATTCTTTTATTTCAAGCTGAGTTTCGTTGATATGAGTACTCTTAGATTCCGGTACTACCATATCGTCCATTCCAAAAGAAATACCTGAAGAACAAGCATATTTAAAACCTAGTTTCATTAGCTGATCGGCAAAAATTACCGTAGCTTTTTGACCGCAGTGACGATAAACTAAATCTATAACTAATGATATGTCTTTTTTAGTTAGTTGTTTATTAATAAACTTGAATTCTATATTAGGGTTAGAAGGCAATAACTCACCAACCATTAACCTACCGTAAGTAGTATCAATGATAACAGGGACCATTTTACCTTCGGCATTTAACTGATTTCTGCGATATTTTATCTTTGTATGAATAGTTATAAATTTATTATATAAAGCATGTTCCATCTCAGCTAAATCTGAGAACATCATCCCTGCGCCTACTTCATTATCAAATGCAAGGGTTAGATAATATAAACCAAGCACTATATCTTTATCCGGTACAATGATAGGACGACCGTTTGCGGGGCTTAAGATATTATTTGTAGACATCATAAATACCCTAGCTTCAAGCTGTGCTTCAATCGATAACGGGATATGTACTGCCATCTGATCACCATCAAAATCCGCATTGAACGCAGTACACACAAGCGGATGAAGCTGGATCGCTTTACCTTCAATTAATAGCGGTTCAAATGCTTGAATACCAAGCCTATGTAACGTCGGAGCCCTATTAAGTAAAACCGGATGCTCTCTAATTACCTCTTCAAGCACATCCCACACTTCGGATTTTTCAGCTTCCACCATTCTTTTAGCGGCTTTAATAGTTGTAGCGATGCCGTACAACTCAAGCTTAGAATAAATAAACGGCTTAAATAACTCCAGAGCCATTTTTTTAGGTAAACCGCACTGGTGAAGTTTAAGCTCAGGTCCTACCACGATAACTGAACGTCCTGAGTAATCAACCCTCTTACCTAGCAAGTTCTGACGGAAACGCCCCTGCTTACCTTTAAGCATATCACTTAATGACTTAAATGGACGCTTATTAGCATTTTTCGCTGCTCTACCGCGACGACCGTTATCAAATAACGCATCCACCGCTTCTTGTAACATTCTTTTTTCGTTTCTGACTATTATATCAGGAGCTTTTGACTCTATTAATTTCTTTAAACGATTATTTCTATTAATTACTCTTCTATAAAGTTCATTTAAGTCTGAAGTAGCAAATCTTCCGCCGTCAAGCATAACAAGCGGTCTAATTTCAGGAGGAATAACCGGTAAAACATCCATAATCATCCATTCCGGCTTGTTTTCCGACTCTAAAAAATCCTCTACTAATTTTAAACGCTTTACTAATTTTTTCTTTTTGACTTCTGAAGAAGTGGTTTGTAATTCCTCGTATAATTCTTGCTTTAACTTTGAAAAATCAAGATCTTTAAGCATTTGTTGTATTACTTCTGCACCTATAGAGGCAGTAAATGCATCTTCACCGTACTTATCTTTTGCTTTCTGTAATTCTTCCTCTGTTAAGAGTTCGCCTTTTTGTAAAATCGATAGCCCTGGGTCAACTACTACATAATTTTCAAAATAAAGAATCTTTTCTATATCTCGCATTGTCATATCAAGAAGTGTACTAATTCTTGAAGGTAGCGATTTTAAAAACCAAATATGAGCAACGGGAGCTGCAAGTTCAATATGCCCCATTCTTTCACGTCTTACTCTAGAAACCGTAACTTCAACGCCGCATTTCTCACACGTAATTCCACGGTTTTTCATCCGCTTATATTTACCGCAGAGACATTCATAATCTTTGACCGGACCAAAAATTCTTGCACAAAATAACCCATCTTTCTCAGGTTTAAAAGTTCGATAGTTAATTGTTTCAGGTTTTGTTACTTCACCGAAAGACCACGAACGTACCTGATCGGGACTTGCTATATTAATCCTTATCTGATCAAATTGTTGAGTATTACTTAATTGTCCGCAAAAATTTACTACGCTCATAAAAATACTTTTCCTTAAAAATTACTCGTATATACTCGGTGAATTTCAAAAATTGGCGTTGTCGTTCTACAAGTTCTGCGGTGCTCACGTATTAAGTATACGCTCCGCTCCTCGCCTTGTGAACTCCTAGCTCTTTTTGAAATTGACCTTCGTCTACCAAGAGTTCTTATTGCACCCTATATGTCATTCCCGCAAAAGCGGGAATCCAGTAAAACAGATAAAAAACTTGTTTTTTATCTGTTTAAATGACCTATCTTTCTTAACTTGAAGTTACTTCAAGCTTTACGTTAAGACATAAAGATCTAAATTCTTTTATCATAACATTAAATGATTCAGGAATGCCTGATTCAAAATTATTTTCACCGCGTACTATAGAATCATAAGTTTTGATCCTACCGTTTACGTCATCCGACTTAACCGTTAACATTTCCTGTAACGTATACGCTGCACCGTAAGCTTGTAATGCCCAACATTCCATTTCCCCGAAACGCTGTCCGCCGAAATGAGACTTACCTCCAAGCGGTTGCTGCGTTACTAAGCTATAAGGTCCTATAGAACGGGAATGAATTTTATTATCGACTAAATGATGCAATTTCAGCAAATATTTCTGTCCAACAGTTACTAGACGGTCAAAATATTCACCGGTTCTACCGTCAATTAATTTCACTTGTCCTGAAGGGTCTTGACCGGCAAGCTTTAGCATATCTTTAACGTCCTGAACTTTTGCTCCGTCAAATACAGGAGTTGCAAAATGTACGCCTTTACTTACTTTCTTACAAAAAGAGATAATCTCTTCTTCCGGTCTTTCAAGTATAGAATTAATATTTTCTCCATACAGTTCAATTAAGAATTTCTTAATCTGCTCAATACCTATATGTTTATTTTTATATTCCTTTACTAAGGTAGATATTTTTTTTGCTAAATTTATTGATGCCCACCCAAGATGCGTTTCTAAAATCTGTCCTATATTCATACGGGACGGAAGACCTAGAGGATTAAGAACGATATCTACCACAGTTCCATCTTCTAAAAACGGCATATCCTCTTCAGGTACGATACGTGAAATAACACCTTTATTTCCGTGTCTTCCTGCCATCTTATCCCCGGGTTGTAATTTATGCTTAGTTGCAATAAATACTTTTACTACTTTTAAAGCTCCCTGAGGTAAATCATCACCACTTTGCAATTTCTCTACCTTAGTAGCAAACCTTTTATCAAGAGCCTCTTTTTTCTCATCATAATGAGTCTTTATCTGCTCTATTTCATTCATTACATTTGCATCTTCCACGGTAATCTGCCAAAATTGTCCTTTAGATAAGCCTTTTAGCATTTCAGTAGTAATAGTTTGTCCTACTTTTACTTGCTTAGGACCGTTAATAATCACCTGCCCTACTAAAAGCTTTTCAAGCCAACTAAACACAAAATGCTCAATAATTTCTAATTCATCGTCTCTGTCTTTTGCTAATTTTTCAATTTGTTGTTTTTCAATAGCAATAGCTCGCTGGTCTTTTTCTACACCTCTACGAGAAAATACCCTTACTTCTACTACAGTTCCGCTAACTCCGGAAGGTACATGCAGCGATGAATCTTTTACGTCAAAAGCTTTTTCCCCGAAAATAGCACGTAGTAGCTTCTCTTCAGGAGTAATAGGCGATTCACTTTTCGGTGTTACTTTTCCGACTAAAATATCACCGGCTTTTACTTCTGCACCTATATAAATTATTCCGACCTCATCAAGATGACGCAACGCTTCTTCACTTACATTCGGTATATCACGGGTAATTTCTTCAGGACCAAGGCGTGTATCTCTAGCTATTACTTCAAACTCTTCAATATGAATAGATGTAAATACATCCTCTTTTACTATACGTTCGGATATTAAAATTGAATCTTCAAAATTATAACCGTTCCAAGGTAAGAAAGCCACAAGCACGTTCCTACCTAAAGCAATTTCACCGTTATCCGTACTAGGACCGTCAGCTATAATATCGTTTTTCTTAACGTAATGACCGACCTTAACTAAAGGCTTTTGATTTATACAAGTATTATGATTGGATTTTTGGAATTTTAGTAAGTTATAAATATCAACCGAAGGAGAACCGTCAACTTTTTGTTCTAGAGTTCTAATCACGATTCTATTTGAATCTACCTGCTCAACAATACCGTCATGTAATGCAAGCACTGACGCTCCGGAATCTTTAGCTACTACCCCTTCAACTCCGGTACCTACAAAAGGTGCATCCGTTTTAATTAAAGGAACGGCTTGTCTTTGCATGTTTGAACCCATCAAAGCACGGTTAGCATCATCGTTTTCTAAGAACGGTATAAGAGAAGCCGCAACCGATACTACCTGCATAGGAGTTACATCAATGAAGTCTACCTCATACGGTTCTACCATTACAAAATTACCGCCTTCAACACGGCAATTAATAAACTCTCCTTGCAGCTTTCCGTCTTTATTAACTTTAGAATTTGCTTGTCCGATTTTGTATTTACCTTCTTCAATAGCAGAAAGATATACCACTTCATCGGTTACATATCCATCTTTAACTCTTCTATACGGACTCTCTATAAAACCGTGTTTATTTATTCTAGCATAAGTAGCCATAGAGTTAATTAACCCGATATTCTGACCTTCAGGTGTTTCAATAGGACAAATGCGACCGTAATGAGTCGGATGTACGTCACGCACCTCAAAACCTGCTCGATCTCGACTAAGACCTCCGGGACCGAGTGCCGACAGCCTTCTTTTATGAGTTATTTCCGATAATGGATTTGTTTGATCCATAAATTGGGATAATTGGGAGGTATTAAAAAATTCTTTTACTACTGAAACTAAAATTTTAGAATTTACTAAATCATGAGGCATTACGGTATCAACATCACCTGCCGACATCCTTTCAATTACAGATTTTTCCATTCGGACTAAACCTATTCTAAATTGATTTTCTATCAATTCACCTACCGATCTAACCCTTCTATTACCTAAATGATCAATATCGTCTATGATACCTTTACCGTCTTTAAGCTCTACTAAAATTCTTACGATATTTTTAATATCATCAATTGTTAAAACCGTAACTTCTTCAGAAATATTCAGCTCTAACCTAGAATTCATTTTTATTCGCCCGACTTCTGAAAGATCATATCTTTCCGCATCAAAGAATAAATTATAAAACAGGCTTTCAGCCGCTTCGATATTAGCAGGTTCGCCTGGTCTTAGCACTCTAAAAATATCACATAATGCTGCCTCACGATCCTGATTTTTATCAGCAAATAAGGTGTTCCTTATATATGGACCAGATTGAGGATTGATTACTAATACGTTAACATTTTTAATTTTAAGATCATTAATAACATTTAGCATATCAGCAGTAATCATTTCACCGATTTTTGCTAATACTTCATCGCTTGCAGGATCTCTTAAATCTTCAGATAGATATTTGCCGATTAAAGTTTCATGAGCTACTAAAATATTATTAAGCCCTTCCCCAAAATATTTTTTAGCCAAACGCGGAGTAATTTTTTGTCCTGCTTTCAGTAGAATATTTCCGGTATCTGCATCTACTAAATCACTTGTTAAACGATGAGCAGTAATATGCTGAGGTATAAATTTAACCGCCCAACCTTTATTTTTAACAAGCTTATAAGTTACTGAATTATAATAAAATTTTATAATTTCTTCAGTACTCATACCTATAGCTCTAAGCAAAGTAGTAATATAAAGCTTTCTTTTTCTATCAATCCTGAAATAAATAACATCCTTAGCGTCGAATTCTAAATCAAGCCAAGACCCTCTATATGGAATAACACGAGCAGAATATAAAAGCTTGCCGGAAGAGTGGACTTTTCCTTCATCATGATAAAAGAATACACCAGGTGAGCGATGCATTTGTGATACAACTACTCTTTCCGTACCGTTGATAATAAAAGTACCGTTTTTAGTCATTAATGGGATATCACCCATATATACTTCTTGCTCTTTAATCCCTTTAATTTCTCTAGTACCGGTATCCTCATCTATATCCCAAATACTTAATCTTAAAGTCACTTTAAGAGGAGCAGCATAACTTAAACTTCTTTGACTGCACTCTTCTACATCATATTTTGGAGTATCGAATTCATATTTTACAAATTCTAAATTAGCAATATTGGAGGAATCTGAAATAGGAAAAATTGAGTTTAATATAGATTGTAAACCTTTGTTTTTTCTTTCAGAATCTTTAATATTTAACTGTAGAAAGTTTTTCTCATATGAATTTTTTTGAATTTCAATCAAATTCGGTATATCTGCTACTAAATTTATGTGACCGAAATTTTTTCTTATTCTTCTATTGTGTGACAAGGGTTGTGCTTCTATATTATCCCTTAATGAAACCATATAATCTCCTGACTGATAAAATTACTGCCCGTATTGCAGTGATTAAGTCCTATGCACTTTTAATAGAATGATTATAATTATGGCTCTTTTTAGCTGTAAATCATAAGATTTTTTTTGAAATAGTAATAAACTCTCCTCTCAAAAATCTTATTAATTTTTGCTTAAAAATATCTCCTAATTATAATCATTAATCAAAAGTGTTCAGAACCTAGGTTCTGTATATAAAATTTAAATTATTTATATTTTAAACAGTAAAGTTTTTATTGAAATAGATACCTATTTCAATAAAATGCTTATAATTTGCAGTAAAATAAAATATACTGTTTTAAATTTTTTTACATAGAACTTAAATTAAAGAAACCTAGTAAGTTTCTTATTTAGATCTTGTGTAGGCTCTACGAACATTTCCAAAAAGATTTGATTTTGGTTATTTGTTTGTTGCAACAAATTATAATAATATTATTTTTTTTAAAATAGGTAGCTATTCCTTCAAAAATCTCATTAATTTTCACTAAAAATCAATTATAAATGTTCACAGAACCTAGAAAATTTCAATAATTTAAATTAGCTTTAAAATAATTTTTAAACAAAAAAGCCTTATTCAAATTTAATTACTAAAATAAGGCTTTTTTGATTTTAAGAAGTTAATTTAAAGCTATAAAATATTTCTGCAAAACATTAGGCCCTGTAAAAAAATTAATCTATACTTAGTTGTTTTTGATTGAAAATTATAAGATTTTTCTTGGAATAAAAACAAATTATTTTAATTCAACTTTTGCTCCGGCGGCTTCTAACTTACCTTTGATTTCGTCTGCTTCTGCTTTTTTCATATTGCTTTTAATCGGCTTTGGAGCTTCATCAACTAATTTCTTAGCTTCAATTAAACCAAGACCTGTGATATCTTTCACAACTTTAATTACTTCAACTTTCTTGTCACCGGCAGCTGTTAAAACTACTTCAAACTCAGTTTTTTCAGCTACTGTTTCAGCCGCAGGAGCTGCAGCACCGGCAGCTGCTACAGCTACAGGAGCTACTGCAGATACACCCCATTTTTCTTCTAGCATTTTCACAAGCTCAGCTGCTTGCATTAATGTTAATGATGATAATTGTTCTTCAATTTTAGCTAAATCTGCCATAATTTTTTCCTTTTTACTTTTTTTTATATTGAGAGATTACTGCATCAGGTATTTTAAGTTAATTAAATTCTTTTTTGCTTCAAATTATAAGACTTTTTTAAAATAAGAATAATATTCTATAACAAACCTTATTAATTTTCACTATAAAAGCTCTTTAATTATCAATTAAAATACCTGATGCAGTAACCTTTAAGTTAATTTTTACTAGCATGTGCTTGTATTACTCTCGCCATACTCGAAGACGGGGCTTGTAAAACACCTACAATCTTAGTAGCCGGTGCTTGTAATAACCCAACAATTTTACCCCTAAGCTCATTAAGTGCAGGTAGCTTAGAAAGTTCTTTTATTGAATTTTCATCTAATACGTGATTATCGACTATTCCACCGATAATCTTAAGATTATCATTAGCCTTAGCAAAATTAACTACTAATTTTGCCATCTCAACCGGTTCTTTAGAATAAACAATAGCAGTAGGACCCGCAAATAAATTAGCAATACTATCAAGCCCTGTTTGATTTACAGCTATTTTTGCTAAAGTATTTTTAACTACTTTAAAACCTGCTTCTTTAGATTTAAGTGATTCTCTAAGCGAACTCACTTGACTAACGGTTAACCCGTGATAATGAGTAATAATTATAGAGGGCGATTCTTTATAAATATTTACAATATCCTCTACTGCTACCGGTTTTTCTGATCTTAACACCTTTTAATTCTCCTTTTATAATACAGTTTAATATATTTAAACTGATACAAATGCTTAAAATAACAAAATTTTTTTATTATTACTATACTACCGTTAAACGGCTATAAAAATTATGCTATACTAGTTAAATCTATTTGTATCGATGCTCCCATAGTAGAAGATAAATACATTGCTTTTAAATAACTTCCTTTTAATCCGGCAGGTTTTGCTTTAATTACTGCCTCAATAAACGCATTTAAATTTTTTAATAAATCTTGGTCTGAAAAAGATAATTTTCCAAGCCCTGCATGAATTATACCTGCTTTCTCTGCTCTATATTCTACCTGACCGCTTTTAGCATTTTTAATAGCATTTTTAATATCTAAAGTTACGGTACCAAGTTTAGGGTTAGGCATTAAACCTTTTGGTCCTAAAATTCTTGCAACTGAACCTATAGCTGCCATCATATCGGGAGTAGCTATACATACATCGAAATTAATTTTCCCTGCTTTAATTTCATCAATAATATTTGTTGAACCTACTAAATCTGCTCCGACACTTTTAGCTTCTTCTTCTCTTTCTTCTTTACAAATAACGGCAACTCTTACGTTTTTGCCTGTACCGGCAGGTAAATTAACTACACCACGTACCATTTGATCGGAATGCCTAGGATCAATTCCAAGCTTCATAACTATTTCTAAGGTTGGATCAAATTTAACATATGATGCTGATTTTAATCGTGCAACTGCATTTGTTAAATTATATAAAGTATCTGATTTTACTTTTTCTCTAGCTTCTCTTATTTTTTTACCGCCGCTAATTTTTACAGCAACATCTTCCTTATTTGACATAATAATTAATTCCCTACTACTTCAAGTCCCATAGATGCAGCACTACCACAAATAATTTTTGTTGCTGCTTCAATATTTTTTGTATTTAAATCAGGCATTTTTAACTTTGCAATTTCACAACAATCATCCATAGTAACTTTACCTACTACGGCTTCTTTTTTAGTAGCACTAGAACCTTTAGTAATTTTAGCATACTTCTTTAAAAAGTAAGAAGCAGGAGGAGTTTTTAATTTAAAAGAAAAACTACTATCTTCATAAACGGTAATTACGGTTGGTAGAGGTATTCCTTTTTCCATACCTTGCGTAGCATCATTAAAATCTTTACAAAATGCTGCAATATTAACTTTTCTTTGTCCTAGGGCCGGTCCTATAGGAGGTGCAGGAGTGGCTCCGGCAGCCGGAATTATCAAGTTAATATAACCTTTTATTGCTTTCTGAGACATTTATAAATATCCTTATTTTTCTCTTAAATTAATATTACTTTGTAACAATTGCATGGATCTTGTTTCCCATCATTGCGAGGAAAAGCTGTAAGTTTTGACAAAACAAGGAAGAAAAAAATTCTGTAAATCAGAAGTTTTTTATTATTTCTTCTAGATTGCCACACAGCCTACGTCTGCTTGCAATGACGACGCATTATCCCGCAACAATGACATCCTGAACATTCGTACAATACAGCTTAAGTTAATTTATAAACCGTATTTAGTCCAACCTTTAATCATTTTTCTTTACTTGATTAAAATTTAGTTCTATTGGAGTTGCTTTACCAAATATTGCAACTGAAACTTTTAACCTATTTTTTTCTTGATCTATTTCTTCTACTGTACCCATGAAAGTTTCAAAAGGACCGTCTGTAACAGTCACTATTTCACCAACTTCATACAATTTAGAATTCTTTGCTTCTTTAGCTTCTGCTTCCAAATTATTAAAAATATTTTGTATTTCACTTTCTGTAAGAGCTTTTGGCGTGGTTTTGCTTCCTAAAAAGCCGGTTACTCCAGATATATTTTTTACTAAATGCCAAGATTTATCAGTCATATTCATCTTTATCAAGATATAACTCGGCATTAGTTTTTTTTCTACCTTGACATTTTTACCGCGTTTAACTTCAGAAACTCCAAAAACAGGTATTAATATATCTTCAAAAAAATCCGTCATTTTCTGTTTAGCGATTTTGCTAAGCATATCTTCTTTAATGCGTTTCTCTGCTCCTGATGCCGTATGTACTACATACCACTGCTTTACATTTTTTTCAGAAGAAGGCAATATATTATCTATACTCTGTTCTGTCACAATTTATTCCTTATACTATTTGCCGATATTAAGCAAAAGCTGCATTATGTTATGTATACTATAATCAAGTACCAAACAAATTAGGCTAAAAATAAAAACTGCTACTACCACTACTAATGTTGAAGCAACAAGCTCTTTTCTAGTTGGCCAAACTACCTTATAAGTTTCTTGTTTAACTTGTTCAAAAAACTTATAAATTTTATATTCTTTAAACATATTTTTGTTAAGTAATTTATTAGACTTCTTACAAAATTCTACTTCTAGAGGCAATTGAGATGATGATCCAGCACTGGAATTTTCATATACTAGTATGTACGCTGCGATTCAAGGTGAAGTACCTCTTTCAAATTTCTCTCTATAAGCAAATTTTGTAAAAATTCTATATTTTATAGCAAAAAAGCTCTAAGCCTATAATGGCAGGAGCGACAGGCATCGAACCCGCAACCTCCGGTTTTGGAGACCGGCGCTCTACCAATTGAGCTACACTCCTATCATATTTTTAATAAAAAATCAATAAAAATTTATTAAAAATATTTGTTATTATTAAAAAATTACTATAATAAACAGTACTTCTAATTTATAAGCTGCCACGGCAAAACAACATTTATTTCTGTAAGATGTGACATCTCACCCCTAAATTATTTTTTAGCTTTAATAATATCAGCTACTTGACTCGGCACTTGATCATAATGAGAGAATATCATACTAAACTGAGCTCTACCTTGAGATAAAGACCTAAGCGTATTAACATAACCAAACATTTCCGCTAAAGGAACATTCGCAGTAACTACTTGAGCATTCCCTCTTGGATCCATGCTTTGAATTTGCCCTCTACGACTATTTAAATCGCCTATAATATCACCCATATATTCATCAGGAGTGATAACTTCAACTTGCATAATCGGCTCAAGTAATTTAGGATTACCTTTCGGCATCCCTTCTCTAAATGCTGCCTTTGCAGCAATTTCAAATGCAAGTACACTAGAATCTACATCATGAAACGCACCGTCAACTAAAGTTGCTTTAAAATCAATCATAGGATAACCGGCAATAACACCGGTTTCTCTAATATTATTTAATCCTTTTTCAACACCTGGTATATATTCTTTAGGCACGGCACCGCCGATGATTTTACTTTCAAAGACAAAAATTTTATCTTCATCTTTTAGATCTTTTACATCTTTTAGAGGCTCAAAAATAATTTTTACACGAGCAAATTGTCCTGCACCGCCGGATTGTTTCTTATGGGTATAATCAATTTCACAAGCTTTTGTTATAGTTTCACGATATGCTACTTGAGGAGCTCCAATATTTGCTTCGACCTTAAACTCTCTTCTCATACGATCAATGATAATTTCTAAATGGAGTTCTCCCATTCCTTTTATCACTGTTTGTCCTGTTTCATGATCAGTGGACACTCTAAATGATGGATCTTCAGCTGCTAAACGAGAAAGTGCGAGGCCCATTTTTTCTTGATCGGCTGTTGATTTAGGTTCTACCGCCAGCTCAATTACCGGCTCTGGAAATTCCATTTTTTCTAAGATTACTTGCTGATCAATATCGGATAACGTATCACCTGTGGTAGTATCTTTAAGACCTGCTAAAGCTACTATATCACCTGCTGATGCTTCTTTTACGTCTTCACGATTATTAGAATGCATTAATAGCATTCTACCGATTTTTTCTCTTTTATTCTTTACGGTATTAATAACAGTTGTTCCTGAAGTAATTTTACCTGAATATATTCTAATAAAAGTTAATGAACCGACAAACGGGTCATTCATAATTTTAAATGCTAAAGCTGCAAAAGGCTCAGTTACCGAAATAGGGAAATCTTTTTCTTCACCGGTACTTACTTCCATACCTTTTACTATACCTATATCAGTAGGCGAAGGTAGGAAATCTACTACAGCATCAAGTAAAGGCTGTACCCCTTTATTTTTAAAAGCACTACCGCATAAAACCGGATAAAATGCTGCTGAAATAGTACCTTTTCTGATTAATCTTTTAATCTCTTCTGCTGTTACTTCTTCACCTGATAAATATTTTTCCATCACATGATCATCTAACTCAACAACCATATCAAGTAATTTAGCATGATATTCTTCAGCTTTATCTTTCATATCAGCAGGTATATCTTCTTCAAAATACTCAGCTCCAAGTGCTTCATCTTTCCAAATCACTACTTTCATTTTAACAAGATCAATTATACCTTTAAAATTTTCTTCAATCCCTACAGGCAACTGAATAACAAGCGGTTTTGCTCCTAAACGATCTTTGAGCATTTCAACGCATCTATAAAAATCTGCTCCCATTCTGTCCATTTTATTGACAAAACACATTCTAGGAACATTATATTTATCTGCTTGCCTCCAAACCGTTTCTGACTGCGGTTCAACACCTGCTACACCGTCAAATACTGCAACCGCACCGTCAAGAACACGAAGCGAACGCTCTACTTCGATAGTAAAGTCAACGTGTCCAGGAGTATCGATAATATTAATTATTTTATCTTGCCATCTACAAGTAGTAGCAGCTGAGGTAATGGTTATACCGCGTTCTTGTTCTTGTTCCATCCAATCCATGGTAGCACCACCCTCATGCACTTCACCTATTTTATGCGATTTACCGGTATAATATAAAATACGTTCGGTAGTTGTGGTTTTACCGGCATCAATGTGAGCACATATACCGATATTACGAATATGCTCAAGTTTATTTATTTTACTCATTATTACCCTACCTTATTTCATTTTTTTAGGGCTAAAATGAGAGAAAGCTTTATTAGCTTCGGCCATTTTATGAGTATCTTCTTTCTTCTTAATGGCAACGCCTCTATTATTAGAAGCTTCAAACAGCTCTTCGGCAAGTTTATCAATCATCATTTTTTCAGAACGTTTTGACGCAGCATTAATAATCCAACGGCTAGCAAGGGCATATCCTCTTCTTTCATCAACATGCGTCGGAACTTGATAATTAGCTCCTCCAACCCTAACCGAAGTTACTTCTAAATGCGGCTTCACGTTATGCATAGCATTATTAAAGGTTTGATACGGATCAACTCTATGCTTCTTTTCAATTTTATTAAAGGCTGAATAAACAATTTTCTCTGCAAGGGCTTTCTTCCCTTCTTTCATAATATTATTGATAAATCTTGACAATAAAATACTGTTATATTTCATATCAGGTAAAATTACTCGCTTTTCCGCGGCATGACGACGTGACATTTTATTTTTTCTCTCTAACTAATAATTTATTTTTTTGTAACTGCAACTTGTTTACGAGGCGCACCGTAACGTGACCGACCTTGCTTACGTCCTTTAACTCCGGCAATATCATAAGCACCGAGTACGATATGATATTTCACCCCCGGCAGATCAGGAACTTGACCGCCTCTTACTAACACCCTATCATGTTCCTTTACACTATGCTTTTCACCAGGAATATATGCATTTACGGTTCTTTTATTACTTAAACGCACCGTTGCAATCTTACGAAGTGCAGAGTTAGGCTTTTTAGGGGTAACGGTTTTTACAACTATGCAAACACCACTTTTAAAAGGATTAGATTCTAAGGCAGGAGATTTGGTCTTACGAGTTTTTGACTTTCTCCCAAAACGTACTAATTGATTATATGTCGGCATTAAAAAAAATACTCCAAAAAAACTTATATATACGATAATTTAAAGGGTGGAAAGTACTTCCACCCTTTATTTTCAATCATTTCTAAATACAAATTATAAGAATTTGTAAATTACACTAAATTTAAATTATAATTACTTTTTCCATAAAAGCAAGTATGTTTTAATTAACAATCATTTTTTTCTCAATTATTTTTGCTATAAAGCTGATTAACATCACTAAAATATAGTAACAGCACGCAGCAATAAGCATTGGAAAAAAATAATTATATGTTTCAATTGATACAATTTGTGCTCTACGCATTAAATCCATTTCTCCAAGCATAGAAATAATGGCTGATTCTTTAATCAAATTTACAAGCTCATTTACTAATGACGGAAAAATATTTTTAACTGCTTGCGGCAGAATTATATCTTTCGTTATTAAAAACTTTGGAATAGCAAGAGCTTCAGCCGCTTCAAACTGCCCTTTATCAACTGTATTAATCCCTGCCCTGATTACTTCGGAAACATATGCTCCCGAATTAAGAGAAAAAGAAATAGCTCCCGCCATAAACACACTAAATTTAACGCCTATGATATAAGGTGAAGCAAAATAAATAATACTTAATTGAATTAATAAAGGTGTTCCTCTGAAAATAGAAGTATAGAAATTTGCAAAAAGCCTTAAAGCACGATTTTTATTTACCTTACAAATAGCGAGCAGCATCCCTATTACTAAACCGAATATAACGGCAATAACACTATATTTTAAAGTTACCAAAGTTCCCTCTACAATAAAAAAGATTTTTGGATAGAATTTTATTAAATACTCAAACATATTTTTTTATATATATTTTTTTCTTGTCATCCCGCGATTAAATCGCGGGATGACACTAAAGGTTTCTAGATTCCTGCTTTCGCAGGAATGACATCAGAACATTAATCAGTACACTCTCTTCGCCGGCGGGACTGCTGTTACTTCATCGGTTAAAGTAGTTAAAGTCACAGGTTTATAATCAAGAACTACTTTACCTGCTTCATCGATAGAGCTAAGAGTATGCTTCATCCAATCCCCATCATTACGATCAGGATAATCTTCACGTGCATGAGCTCCTCTGCTTTCTTTTCTTGCAGCTGCCGAATATACCGTTACTAAAGCTTGATCAAGTAGATTATCTAGCTCTAAGGCTTCCACTAAATCGCTATTCCAAATTAAAGATTTATCGTTAATTTTTATATCTTTATAGCCGCTTCTTATTTCGCTAATCATTCCTGCTCCTTCATCTAGTACCTCTTGAGTTCTAAATACCGCAGCATGGCTTTGCATAGTTCTTTGCATTTTAAGCCTTAACTCTGCAACTAAAATATTACCGTTAGCGTGACGGACTTTATCAAATCTATTTATAATTTTTTCAAGGCTTTCTTCGTTTATAGACTTGTGGGGACTCGCAGGCTTAATAAGCTCGGCTGCTTTTAATGCAGAACTTCTACCAAATACTACTAAATCAAGCAAAGAATTTGATCCTAATCGGTTAGCACCGTGTACCGATACGCAAGCCGCTTCACCGATTGCCATAAGCCCTTTTACTACGCTATTATGATTTTTACCGTCTTTGATTATGACTTGACCGTGATAATTCGTCGGTATCCCGCCCATATTATAATGTACCGTAGGAAGTACCGGTATCGGCTCTTTAGTCACGTCAACACCGGCAAAAATTTTAGCCGTCTCAGAGATACCGGGCAAACGACTATGTAAAATCTCAGGCGATAAATGATTTAAATGTAAAAATACATGATCTTTATGCTCGCCGACTCCTCGCCCCTCTCTGATTTCTATAGTCATTGCTCTTGAAACTACATCTCTTGAAGCTAAATCCTTTGCAGCAGGAGCATAACGCTCCATAAAACGCTCACCGTTTGCATTAACGAGATATCCCCCCTCGCCTCTTGCCCCCTCGGTAATAAGACAGCCCGCCAAATATATACCTGTCGGATGGAACTGTACAAATTCCATATCTTGCATTGGAAGACCGGCTCTAATCGCCATGCCACCCCCATCACCCGTACAAGTATGAGCAGACGTTGCCGAAAAATAAGCACGCCCGTATCCGCCCGTTGCAAGCACTACATTATGAGCTCTAAAACAATGCAGACTACCGTCATCTAAATTCCACGCAACTACGCCTTTACATTCACCATCTTCCATCAATAAATCAATAGCAAAATACTCAACGAAAAACTGTACTTTATGTTTTAGTGATTGTTGATATAAAGTATGAAGTATGGCATGCCCCGTACGATCTGCCGCAGCACATGTACGCTGAGCTGCTTTTCCTTTGCCGTACTCTGTTGTCATTCCTCCAAAAGGACGCTGATAAATTTTTCCCTCTTCAGTTCTTGAGAAAGGTACGCCGTAATGCTCTAGCTCTAAAATCGCATCTGGAGCTTTTTTGCACATATACTCAATGGCATCCTGATCGCCTAACCAATCAGAACCTTTTACCGTATCATACATATGCCAACGCCAATCATCTTCGCCCATATTCCCAAGAGCCGCACTAATTCCGCCCTGAGCAGCCACAGTATGACTACGGGTTGGGAACAGCTTAGTTATACAAGCGGTATTTAGCCCTTCTTTAGCCATACCGAATGCAGAACGAAGACCTGCTCCACCTGCACCTACAACTACTACGTCAAATTGATGATGAATGATATTATACGCTTTGGTCATTAAATTAATTTTTTACTATTTTGATACGTGAATTGTCTACCTCTGTCACACCCCATGGTCAAGCCATGGGGTCCAGTAATTCAATACACAATAATGCTATAAATTGTTTTCTGGATACCGCGGTCAAGCCGCGGTATGACAATTTTTATCCTTTATAAAACATCGTTACAAAAGCTACAATAGTCACAATGCAAAATAATTGCACTATTATAATCAATGTATTACGTAATTTGTGACAACTTATATAATCCTCAATTACTACACGCATACCAAGCATCGCATGATACAACGAAATAACCACCGTAATTAACAAAACTACTACATTAAAAGGCTTTTTAAGCTCCCACATAATAATATTTATATCATTATTTTTGTTGGTTAACGTAAAATATATTAGCCACACAGAACATAAAGCTAATATAATCCCCGTTACTCTTTGCAATAACCAATGATGAGAACCACTTTTAGCAGAACCGCTATTTTTTGCTTTTACAATTGCTGCTTTAAAATCATATACCATTAATTTTCTCTATTATTTGTTTTAGCTTTTCGTCATTGCGAGGAAAATTACAAAGTAATTTGTACGTCCGCAATCTCAGGTATTTGTTATTATTTCTGAGATTGCCACGTCGATGCTACGCATCTCCTCGCAATGACGTTTTTCATTACTACACCCATAACAATACCGTTAATAATACAGATCCTACCACTACACACCAACCGGTGATATTAACCAATTTTATAGAAAAACCGTAACCGATATCCCAAAATAAATGCC
Organism: Rickettsia rhipicephali str. 3-7-female6-CWPP; assembly: GCF_000284075.1. GTDB lineage: Bacteria > Pseudomonadota > Alphaproteobacteria > Rickettsiales > Rickettsiaceae > Rickettsia > Rickettsia rickettsii. The sequence continues at coordinate 250,736 of NC_017042.1, read as the reverse complement.
GAATGCCGTTACATAAATGATAAAACCAAGCATAGCTAACAGCTACTAAGCATATTTTTATAATACAGCATTCAGCAAGCTGTAAATAATTATTGTCATATTTACTAAGAATCAACCACCACACAAAGATTGACACCGCAAAAAACAAAGCTACGCCGGTCATACGATGCAAAATTGATAATGTAGAACTTATTTGCGGCTTATATATAGTTAAATGCGGCGAAGTTGGACGCTTATTATAAATTTCTTGTTTGGTTTTAGTCATATATTTCTAATAAATAAAAAAGGGTTATGTCATTCCCGCGGAAGCGGGAATCCAGTAATTAAAAAATACACATATACTGAATTTTTAAAATTAAAAGCTCTCTTTTTGCTGGATTCCCGCTTTCGCGGGAATGACATACTACACGTTTCAATCGGTCAACGACATCTATCTCTGCAACCAATGTCTTTCTACGGGCGATAAATCATCTGTCACTGCTCTCCTATCATCGAAGACAAAACATTCACCTTGCCATAAATTGTTCTTGTTTTGTGTATCTTCTAGATATTGCAGTATTCCACCCTTTAAATGATATACCTCATCATAACCTATGCTTTTAAGTAAGCTGGTGGATTTTTCACACCTGATACCACCTGTACAAACCATAGCAATTTTCTTACCTTTGAGCAATTCTTGATTCTGCTGAACCCAAGCAGGAAATTGTTTAAATGTTTTGGTATTAGGATTAATTGCTGATTTAAATGTACCGACCTCTACTTCATAATCATTTCGAGTATCTATTACTATAACATCTTGTTTTGTGATAAATTCATCCCAATCTTTCGGCTCTATATATTCGCCTTTAAACAAATCAACATTTAAATCATCAACGTTCATTGCTACGATCTCTTTCTTAAGTCTGACTTTCAATTTCTGAAAAGGATGAACATCACTATAATTTATTTTAACGTTAACATCTTTGGGACCGGTCAGCTTTATCAATTCTTCAAGTACAAGATTTACATTTTCATATGAACCTGAAAAAGAACCGTTAAAGCCTTCATTAGCTAATAAAATAGTACCTCTAACATATTTTCTTTTACCGATAAGCAAAAGTTTCGGTATCAAATTCGCCGGTTCTTCTATATTAACAAAACTATATGCACTTAAAATTGCTATTTTTTCATTCATAAATTATTTAGGTATTATTTTTACATTCTATGTCATTCCCGCCTTCGCGGGAATGATATAGAAAACTATATCTTACATAACCTGCAATGGTACAAACATATTACTACTACCCCTTTCAATCAGGAGCAAAATATTTTGCTTATCTGATTTTTTAGCATTTTCATATAATTCTTCTAGCTTACTTATATCGTCTATGCTTTCCTGATTAATATTGGTTATCAGATCGCCAATTTTGAAGCTACTTTCTTCTTCATCAATATTGGTTATAACTATTCCCATTTTGTCTTGAGGAATAATATATTTTTGTCTTAGTTCTTCAGTCAAATTACCAAAAGTAATATTATTTTTAGTAATAGATAAATTATTTTCTTCTTTATTTGTTATGTCTTTCTTATTGGTCTCTTCTGTAGAATCTTTGGTAACCTCTTCATTATCCGAAGTAATTTTAATAGGTAATTCAAGCTCCTTTTTATCGCGAAGTATTTTTACTTTTACTGCCTGATCAATAGGAGCATCTGCAATAATTACACGTAATTTTTTAGTATTTTTAACCGGTATATCTGCAAACTCTATTATTATATCACCTGTTTTAATTCCCGCTTTATCACCTGGACCGTCTTCTTGTACTTTAGCTACTAACACCCCCCTAGTATCTTTAAGTCCTAGCCCTTCAGACATTTCCTCGGTTAAATCTTGTATTGTTACTCCAAGGCGTCCTCTACTTACTTTTCCATCTTTCTTAAGACGTTCGATTATAGGCTTTGCAGTATTTGACGGTATTGCAAAACCGATACCTATATTAGTACCGAGCGGTGAAAAAATTGCCGTATTTACGCCGATTACTTTCTGATCCAAATTAAACATAGGGCCACCGGAGTTCCCGTTATTAATTGCAGCATCCGTTTGAATAAAATTATCGACTATATTGTCCGTATCTATATCGATATCCCGCCCTTTAGAAGAAATAATACCGCTTGTCACCGTACCACCTAGATTACCGAACGGATTACCGATCGCAATAACCCAATCTCCTACTCTTGCATCATTTGAATCTCCAAACTCAACAAAAGGTAGAGGTTCCTCGCTATCTATTTTTAAGAGAGCTAAATCGGTTTTAGTATCGTTACCTATTAATTTAGCCGATAATTCGGTATTATCTGCAAGTTTTATATTAATTTTATCAACATTTGCAATTACATGATAGTTTGTCACTATTAAGCCGTTAGGTTCAATAATAAATCCTGAACCAAGCGGAACACTTTTCGGAGTTTGATTGACCTCTTCCAAATTCAACGGTATATTAAGCTTTTCTAAAAAATCATTAACTTTTTCTTGCAGAGGATCTTTCTCGGCATTTTCCGATTTACTATTAACATATTCTATTGTTGAAATATTAACGACTGCAGGAATTAACGGTTCAACTATATCGGCAAAGCTATAATGGGCGGCTTCACTTACTTTTAAAGGAGCAGAATTTATTTCCGTAAATTCATTCTCTTCTTGATCTGCTACTTTTAAAGACTTACTATTTTCTTGTGCTAGAACAACGTTACTTGATATTAAAACTATTATAACAATAACTATTTTCAGATTAACCATATATTCCAAGTAAATAAAAAGTAGATAGACTAGTATACTACTTAGTTAGATTTAGATATTTTAAAACTTCAGCATCCGGTGAAATTACAAAATTAGTATTCTCTTTCTTTAAAGAATTTTTATATACTAAAAGTGACCTATAAAATTTATAAAATTCTGGGTCGACTGAATAAGCAGAATTATATATTGTTGCCGCTTTCTCATCGCCGTCACCTTTAATAATTTGTGCATCTCGATAAGCTTTAGCAAGTATTATTTTACTTTCTTTATCTGCTTTTGAACGAATACGCACGCTTTCTTCTTGTCCTTCCGCTCTAATTTGGGTTGCTTCTTTTTCACGTGCCGTTTGCATACGACGATAAATAGCCGCACTATTTTCTTTTGGTAAGTCTGCTCTTAAAATTCTAACATCTACAACATCAATACCGAAGCTTTTAGCTTCACCGTCCACTTGATTTAAGATATTTAACATTACGTTACTACGTTCCTGACTTAAAAGGCTACTTAGCGAGATTTTACCTATCACCTTACGCATTGACGATTCAAGATTACGAGTCAGCCTAATTTTCACACCTTGATAATCATGTACCGTTTTATAAAACATTACGGGATTATTAATTTGGAATTTGGCGTAGGCATCAACAATAACTCGTTTACCGTCAGCAGCCGTTAATTCTTTTGCCTCAACCTCAACATCTAAAAGACGCTTATCAAAAAATTCAACATTTTGAATAAACGGGATTTTAATATTCAGTCCTGGATTTTCTATAGTTCTAACTGCCTCACCAAACTGGAATACTACTGCAGATTGGCGTTGGTCAACTGAGAATAAGGAGCTAGAAATCAGCATCAGCCCAAAAACAATTGTAAAAATTATATAATAAATCTTTTGTTGCATTTAATATTCCTTGTTATTTAGATGTCATTCGTGTATAGCGTGAAAAACACGCTCGATGTCATTCCCGCGAAAGCGGGAATGACATCGCATCCCTATGGTTTAATAGCCATATGCGGCAGTAGTGCATTATTAATAATCGTTTTATTTGAACCGCCTAATATCTCTTCGACTACTTCTAAATATAATCTATCTCTAGTTACTTGCCTACCTGTAGCATATTGTTTATAAATAGCATTAAATCTTTGACTATCACCTTCTGCTTTCGATATAACTTCTTCTCTATAACCTTCTGCTTCTTGTATAATCTTTGCAGCCGCTCCTCTAGCTTCCGGCAAAATCTTATTATTATAGGCTTGAGCTTGATTTATTTCTTTTTCTTTATCTGCTTTTGAAGTTTGCACGTCTCTATAAGCGTCTATTACTTCGGCAGGCGGCTCGGCTTTTAATAATTGTACTTTCTCAATCATAACGCCGGCATTATAACTATCCAATATCTTCTGTGCTAATTTCTCTATTTTATAAGTAATCTCCTGCTTTTGATCGGATAATACCCAAGAAATAGGAGTATTACCTATGACTTCCCTAACGGCACTCTCGACTGTTGCTTTTACTGTTTCTTCAGGCCTTTGTACGTTAAAAATAAAATCTTCAAGATTATTAATATGCCACATTACGTCACAATTTAAAGCAACGATATTTTCATCACCGGTGAGCATTATACTTTCACCGGCAATATTTTTAGTATTATCGCCACCGCTACGCAGAAAGTTATTTGTACGATAACCAATCTCAATCCGGCGTGATTGTTTAACTTTCTCAACTATTATCTTTTCAAAAGGCGCCGGTAAATGATAATTAAGCCCGGGGGAGCCCTTACGCACAAGACGCCCAAATCTTATTACCGCTGCTTCTTCGCCTTCTTTTATTTCATAAATACCCGAAGCGAGCCATAAAGCAACCACTGCGACAACAGCTAAAATTATCGTTTTAGCATTGAAATTAAACGGGCATTGAAATTGATCAAAATTAAATTGATTTTTACGCGGTCTTGTGAATATGTTATCTTCTTTATCAGAATCAAAATCTTTCCATGGAGATTTTTTTAAAATTGAGATATATTTTTTATTAAGCATTTGCTTTGTTGTTTTATATTATTTTAAAGATGAGATAATTATATATATTATAGTATATAACGTCAAGTTACGAGCTTCAACAGCTTTAAAAAGGAAATTTAATTATGACGAATTTACACCAACGACAAATTATAGATAAAATTCAGCATATTACCTTTAAAGACGGTACTTTTTTAAATGAAGTTATATCGGATATTATAATTAAAGGTAATAATATCGGTTTCTCAATAGATATATCAGGTAAAAACAAGTTAGAAGCCGAAGAAATTAGACTTAAGGCAATTAATAAACTTAACGAGATTTCGGAAGTAAATAAAATAACAATTGTTTTTACCGAAAGTAAACCGATGGAGAAAAAAGTTCAAAAACCAAAATATTTTGTAGAAAATGTAAAAAAAATTATCTTAGTAGCGTCAGGTAAAGGCGGAGTCGGAAAATCTACCATATCGGCTCTTATTGCTCAGCAGTTAAGTCTAGAAAATTACCGAGTCGGGATAGTAGATGCGGATATTTATGGTCCGTCAATTCCGCATATATTCGGCATTAACGAAGTACCGAAAACGAAAGATGGGCGAATAATACCGGTACTTGCTCAAAGCATCGAAATTATGTCTATAGGCTTCTTCGTTAAAGACCACTCGGCAATTATTTGGCGTGGTCCTATGGCGAGTAAGACTATTTATCATTTATTATCGGTAACAAAATGGGATAATTTAGATTATTTAATTATCGATATGCCGCCGGGGACAGGTGATATTCATTTAAGTATACTAGAAAATTATCATTTAGACGGCGTAATAATCGTAACTATACCACAAAAAATATCAGAAATAGACGTAATACGTTCTATAGATTTATATCAAAAACTAAATTTACCTATTTTGGGAATAATTGAGAATATGAGCTATATGCTTAAAAATAATAGCGGCGGACACTTATCGCAAAAATATAATATACCACTAATCGCTCAAATTCCGATCACACCGCAAATAGCCGAGGCTTGCGATAAATCACTACCTCTAACAAACTCATTAACATTACCTTTAGAAAAGTATTTACAATGAAAATACACGTATTGGCAGATGATAGAACAGGCAACACCCATCAGGCTATTGCACTTGCTGAAAAATTAACGGAAGAATATACAACAATTAAGCTTGAATATAATTGCTTAGCTAAGCTACCAAACTTTTTACTAAAATATTATCCTATTCATATAAAAAGTGAGCTATTGCAGTATCTTTTGGATAAGTCCCCGCCTGATATGATAATTACCGCTGGAAGAAGAACGGCAGTACTAGCATTTTATTTAAAAAAGAAATTTAAAGATATCAAGTTAATACAAATAATGCAGCCTAATCTTCCTTACAATGCATTTGATGCTGTTATTCTGTCTTATCATGACCAACGTCATTGCGAAGCCACAAAGTGGCTGAAGCAATCTCAGGGCTTTTTTACTAGATTGCTTCGTCAATACTTCGTATTTCCTCGCAATGACGACTTTAAAAACATTATCCCCATCAACGGAGCTATCAACAACGTAACCGAAAAGTTCGCCGCGGCGAACTTGGAACTCCAAAAACATTATCCTAATCTTAAACAGTTTATTGCAGTGATAATCGGTGGGAATAATAAAAAATTTAATTTCCATGAAGATGAAGCAGTTTTATTTGCTTCATTATTAAATAAAATATATACTAATCAAAAAATACCTTTTTTCATTAGTTTTAGTAGACGTACACCACACACTGTAAAATCAATTATTAAAAATAATACGCTATCTTCCAAAATTATTTATGACCCGAACGAAGACGCAGGCTATAATCCTTATATAGCTATGCTCTCCAAGGCAAAATATATAATCTCTACGGCAGACTCAATCTCAATGTGCAGTGAAGCAGCTTCAAGCGGCAAGCCTCTTTATATATTCTGCCCACCAAACTTTAATTCTTCAAAGCATAAGATTTTTATAAAGCAGTTAGTAGAACAGAAGATAGCAAGAATTTTTGATAAGTCGGCTATTGCTCTAGAGGAATATAGCTACAAACCCTTAAATGAAGCAGAAAGAGTAGCCGAAATTATTAAATCTTTAATCAAAAGCTAGTAATTATATGGATAAAGATATACAATCATATATATTCATTAATAAGCTAAAATCTTTACCGTTTGTCAACGAAATATGGCTTTTTGGTTCTCGTGCTAGAGGGGATAACGATGAGCGTTCCGATATTGATATTGCAATTATCTGCCCTAATATTACAGATCAAGAATGGCTAGAAGTTATGTCTATTATAGAGAATGCCGACACGCTTTTAAAAATAGATTGTGTAAGGTTTGAAAGTACTAAAATAAGCTCTGAACTTTATAAAAATATATTAAAAGAGAAAAAAATTATATATGTCAAAAATAAACCTTAAACTTGAAAAATTTCGTAAAGCTGTTATGACGCTTGAAGATATTTATTTAAAACCGACAACAGCAGATAGGGCTTATATTGATGCCACTATACAAAGATTTGAATTTACCTTTGAACTCGCTTGGAAGTTTTTAAAAGAATATTTTTCTCAAAAAGGCACAGTTCTTCACTATCCTAAAGAAGTGATAAAGGAAGTTTTTGTTGCCGGTATTATAAATGATGAGAGTTTATGGATTTATATGCTTACTGATCGTAATATGACATCTCATACTTACAATAAAAAGCTTGCCGATGAAATATATAACTGAATAAGAAATTATGTTCCTGAACTTAAGAAATTACTAAATATCATTGATTTAAAGATTTAATAATACCTTGCAGAGCTTGGACTTCAGGGGAAGAGAGACTATTTATACGTGTAAATATATTAGTGATATTTTGTTGCATAGCAGGCTTTTTGTCGGGAGCCTTGAAGAATCCAGCTTTATCGAGTTTGCCGAATAAATTTACTAAAAAATGCTCTATTTCTTCTTTAGTAGCTAATTTTTGAATGTTATGTATATCCTCTCTGGGCGTAGAATTACGAAACAACTCATAGCATATAATAATAACCGCTTGAGCAATGTTTAATGAGCTAAATTTGGTTGTATTAATAGTGATAATCTTATTAGCAAATGCGATTTCTTCGTTGCTAAGCCCATTATTTTCCCGCCCGAACATTATCCCGATTTTTTCAGAATTTGGATAATCTAAAGGTAAATTTTGTGAAAATACATAATCTTTATTCATAGCCCTTTTAATGCAAGTAGTAGCATATAAATATTCGAGGTCTTTAATGCTATCCTCTAGGCTATCAAAAATTTTTGCATGATCTATAATATTAACCGCTCCGACTGCATTACTACGTGCTTGCTCATTAGGCCAACCGTCTCTTGGAGCTACGATTCTAAGCTCATTTAAGCCAAAATTCTTCATTGCTCTTGCAGTAGCACCGATATTCGCACCCATTTGCGGGGCAACTAATATTATTATTGGATTCATTTTAATAATTTTTTGTAACTAAGCATGTATAGGCAATCGCTACGGCATCAGCTTCATCGGAATTGGTAATTAAGGAAGTGCCAGGCAGCAAAAGCTTTATCATATGCAAAATTTGGTCTTTCTCTGCATGCCCATATCCTGTTACGGTTTTTTTTACCGTATTTGGCTTAAACTCTCGCATGTCCAAATTATATCTACCGATCAGCGACATTATCGCCCCTCTAGCATATCCAAGCTTTAAAGAAGTCACGCTATTAGTATTAACAAATGTTTCTTCAATCGCTGCCATATTTGGTTGATATTCTAATATTACTTTTTCTAATGTACTATTAATAAAAGCAAGTCTATGATGAATTGCATCCTTACTATTTGTTTTAATAATACCACTAGCTAAATATTTCAACTGTGCGGTCTCCTTTGCCACTACTGCCCATCCAAGACTCCCAAGTGCCGGATCAATCCCAAGTATTATCATGATTATTTAATGTTATTTTTATTGGCATTATTATATGGCTTTTGTGTCATTCCTGCTTTCGCGGGAATGACATCAAAAACCATCCAACAAAGCCTGTCAAGCCACAGGGTAACAGCTTTATATCTTCATATACTGATAAAATTCTTGATTATTCTCCCACAGCTCACGCACCTTAACGAATAAAAATAAATGAACAGGAAATCCAAAAAACCTCTCCATTTGCATTCGGGATTTTGCTCCTATTTCTTTGATTTTAGAGCCGTTTTTACCGAGTATTATAGTTTTATAGCTCTCTCTTGAAACTACTATAACTTGATTAATCTTTACGGATTTGTCTTTAAGCTCTTCCCATTTTTCGGTTTGTACGGTTAATTTATAAGGGAGTTCTTTCTGCAAATTTAAAAATAACTGCTCTCGTGTAATTTCTGCTGCAATAAAACGCATAGGTAAATCCGTTATGTCGTCTTCCGCATAAAGCCAAGGAGAAATTTTGGCCTTACTTGTTATATATTCAAGTAATCCATCAATATTTTTGCCTGATAAAGCAGATATAGGAAAAAGCAAGCTATCAGGATGATTTTCTGTTAAAAAAGCTTTAATGTCATTTAGATATTTTGATTCGATGTCTATTTTGTTCAATAAAAATATCGGAACAATATTAAGTGAGCGAAGCTTATCTAAAATATTATGCGTTATATCATCAAACGACTTTAGACTATCAATAATTAACAGAACTAAATCCGCACTATGCAAACTAGACCACGCACATCTTACCATTGCTTTCTCTAAGCTCCCTTTCGGCTCAAATATACCAGGCGTATCGTATAAAATTACCTGCGTATCTTTTAAGGTAATAATACCGGTAATAATTGACCTAGTAGTTTGAACTTTTGGGGTAACGATTGAAAGCTTCTCACCGATTATTCTGTTTAATAAAGTTGATTTTCCGCTATTAGGTCGCCCGATTATACAAACCGATACCGTTTTCTGATTAGACATCTTCCCAAACTTCACTTCTAGAGGTAATTTAGACGTCGATCCAGTACTCGCATCCTCGCGTACTAGTGTGTACGCTGCGGCGGCAAGTGCTTCCGTGTCTCCTTTAAATTCCTCTCTATAAGCTGGTTTGGCAAGATGTCTATTAGTCATTTTTAAGTCTATGCAATAAGCTTCGTGCTGCGTTTTTCTCTGCTTCTTTTATTGCGTGACCAGTGCCTGTTTGTTCATAATCTTTTACTTTTACAAGAACCGTAAAAGTCGATGAATGGGAGGCTCCTTCTCTTTTTATCAGACGATATATAGGTAGGTGATGATCACTAGCTTGAGCCCATTCTTGTAAAGCAGTTTTTGGGTCATAATCCGTTAAATTCTGAACTTTTATAAATTCTGCCCATAACTTCTCGATAATATTATAGGTTGTTTCAATATTACTATCAAGATATATAGCTGCAATTAAAGCTTCCGTGGCATTTTCTATATTATTAAGATTATCACGCCCACCTGCTACTTCTTCGCCATGAGTCATAATTATATAATTTTTTAAAGTAAGTTTAGCTCCAACCATGCATATTGTTTCTTTGCAAACCAAATATGATCTAATTTTAGCTAAATGCCCCTCATTATAATTTGCAAAATTTCTAAATAAAATTTCTGTGATTACTAAATTTAATACGGCATCACCTAGAAATTCTAATCGTTCATAATCTTTATCATCCTTGTACTCGTGATGTTGCCTTAAAGACGGGTGACTCAACGCCTCTATTAAAAGCTCTTTATTTTTGAAACTATAGCTAAGTAGCTTTTCTAACTGCTCAAATGATTCCATTACGCATCCGTGTTATAAAGATTTCTGAAAATTCGATTTAACCTAACAGATTCAATCCATGGCTTTAACTTTAGTACTAGATTAATAACTCCTATATCATTATCCCACCAAGTTATTTTTGTTGAGAACCAAATAAATTGTGCTTTAGCAATAAAATTTTCAAACGGTACAAATCCAAGATTTACTCTACTATCATTTGACTGATCTCTATTATCCCCTAAAAAGAAATATTTCCCTTCAGGTACATAAAAAACATCCGTATTACCGTATCTATCATTATATATAACGCCATAAATAGGAGCAAGCTTATAAGAAAAATATGTTCTACCGTTTGGCAGTGTTTCTTTAAACTTTAAATATTTTATTCCCTCTTCGCTTATATAAGTTCCAACTTCTGTGCGTTCTATTTTTTTGTCGTTAATATATATTACGTCATCAATCAATTGAATTTTATCGCCGGGTAACCCTATTAAACGCTTTATATATCTAACACTCATATCGTGAGGCGGACGAAAAACTACAATATCGCCACGCTCCGGTTCACGAGCAAATATTCGCCCTTTAAAAAGAGAAATAAAATCAAAAAAAGATAAAGAATAATTACTATAACCATAACTATATTTCGTAGAAAATATATAGTCATTCTCAAGTATGGTTGCTTTCATAGACCCGGTCGGAACGGTAAACGGCTCCATAATAAGTATTCTAATAAGTAAAGCGATACATATTACAAAAGCAAAAGACTCCCACTCTTGCTTAGCTGTTTTATTAGTGTTTGATTTTGTATTATCTGTTTGCATAATCTCTTAATTATTTATAAATTGGAATCGTCATTGCGAGGAAATTACAAAGTAATTGACGAAGCAATCTCAGGAGTTTGTTATTATTGCATGAGATTGCCACGCTCCTTGCTCCTTTCAGTCGCTCGCAATGACGGCTTAGTATCCACGCGGGCAATATCTCCTCGCAATGACGATAAAGTCAAACCACGCTATAACTCTTTATCCTCGCCTCGATCTCGCTTCTAAAATGGCGTATCAGCCCTTGAATCGGCCAAGCTGCCGCATCACCTAAAGCACAGATAGTATGCCCCTCTATTTCTTTCGTAACGTTAAGGAGTTCGTCTATCTCAGATTTTTTGGCATTACCTTTAACTAGCCGCATCATAACTCGCCACATCCAGCCCGTACCCTCACGGCAAGGAGTACATTGCCCGCAAGATTCATGCATGTAAAATTTACTAAGCCTTGCTATTGCATAAATAATATCGGTAGATTTATCCATAACTATAATACCGCCTGTACCAAGTCCGGAACCTGCGGTTCTTAAACTATCAAAATCCATCTCCACTTCACATAATAACTTAGGAAGTAAAGGCACGGAAGAACCGCCTGGGATTATGGCTTTAAGATTATCCCATCCACCACGAACACCGCCCGCATATTTCTCAATCAATTCTTTTAACGAAATTCCCATTGCTTCTTCAACATTACAAGGCTTGTTAACATGCCCTGATATGCAGAAAATCTTAGTTCCCGTATTGTTAGGTTTACCTATACCGGCAAACCAGCTAGCTCCTCGTCTTAAAATGGTTGGCACTACTGCGATAGACTCAACATTATTTATAGTAGTCGGGCAGCCATATAACCCAAAGCCGGCAGGAAAAGGCGGCTTTAAACGAGGCATACCTTTTTTGCCCTCTAAGCTTTCAAGCAATGCCGTTTCTTCGCCACAAATATAAGCACCCGCCCCACGATGTAAATAAATATTACAATCAAAGCCCGAACCGCAAGCATTCTTTCCTATTAACCCTTCTTTATAGGCTTCATCTAAGGCACGCTGAATATTAGAGGCTTCATTATAAAACTCACCTCTAATATAGATATAACAATTATTCGCTCCTATAGCAAAGCTTGCAAGCAAGCAACCTTCTATTAATTTGTGCGGCTCAAACCTTAATATATCACGATCCTTACAAGTGCCAGGCTCAGACTCGTCGGCATTTACTACTAAATAGCAAGGCTTCTCTGAATTTTTAGGCATAAATGACCATTTCATACCGGTAGAAAATCCGGCACCTCCTCGCCCTCTAAGCCCTGATTTCTTAACCTCTTCAACGATGAAATCTCTACCTTTATCAAGCAAAGCTTTGGTATTCTCCCAATCACCTCGCTTTTTGCTAGATTTCAAATCATGGCTTTGCTGCCCATGCAGGTTAGTAAAAATTTTGTCTTCTTCTTTTAGCATAAACTATTCTCGTTATGGCTTAAAAACGTCATTGCGAGGAAAAATTGAAAATTTTGACGAAGCAATCTCATGCCAAAATCCTGAGATTGTCACGCAGCATACGGCCACTCGCAATGACGATGAAGCCGGTCCATGCAACAATGCCTGTTCGCAATGACGATTCTTTACCTTTCTATTACTTTTTTATTAAACTTCCTATTAACAAACATTGTAAGTATCGGAGCAGAGATAAAAATTGAGGAATAAGTACCGGCTATTATCCCAAAAAATACAAGTACGCTAAAACTACGGATTGCCTCACCGCCAAAAAGAATAAGGGCTAAATTGGCAAGTAGCGTGGTAATGACAGTTAAAATAGTTCTTGATAAAGTCTCATTAATACTTAAATTTATAATTTCCGTGATATTTTTTTTATGATATTTACGTAAATTTTCTCTAATCCTATCATATATTACTACCGAATCATTAACGGAATAACCTATAATAGTTAACACTGCAGCAATAGTACTTAAGTTAAAATCAAGCTTTGTCATACTCATAAACCCAAGAGCGAGTATTACGTCATGCACTAAGGCAATAAGTATACCAAGACCGAAATACCACTCAAAACGCACCCAAATATAAACCATAATCGCTAAGAAAGAGAATAGCATCGCCATAGCTCCCGCTTCTATTAGCTGCTTACCGACTTGCGGACCGACAAAATCTACCTTACGATATTCAAACTTATACGGAAAATTACTTTGCAAAGATGCTTTAATTAACTCAATATTTTTCATGAAATTTTCTTCGCTACTACTACCGAATCTAATCGATAAATCACGCTCACTACCGAAATTCTGTAAGACCACCTCACCTATTCCAAGCTTGCCTAGAACCCCACGCATTTTTGGCAAATCAGGAGCTTGATCAAGCCTTACTTCAATAACTATACCGCCGGCAAAATCAATACCGAAATTAAATTTATATATACCGATCCAAATAAAGCTAATGAGTGATAAAATAATTGAGAAAGTGTAGCTAACTTTTTTAAAATTCATAAAATCAAAATCGATTTTATTAGGTAAAAGTCTTAAAGGATAAATTTGCATTATTATATATTTTGTTGAATAAGGATTATATTTGTATTATATAGTAAATTCAAAAAGGTTAAATGATTTTTTATGTCAGAAGTAGTAGTAAAAGAACAATTAGAGCAATATATAAGCAAAATAGAAAGATTAGAACAAGAAAAAGCTGATTTATCTCAAGAAGTAAAAGATATCTTCCAAGATGCTTCTTCACATGGATTTGATGTTAAAGCTATGAAATCTATATTGAAACTAAAGAAATTGGATAAAGATAAGCTTGCCGAGCAGGACGCTATGCTTGAGCTTTATAGAGATACTTTAGGGATTTGAGGCATACGTCATTGTGAGGAAATTACGAAGTAATTGACGAAGCAATCTCAGGAGTTTGTTATTATTTCATGAGATTGCCACGCAGCCTACGGCTGCTCGCAATGACGTATTTAGTATTCACGTAGCAACGCACTCTTTCACAGGGATGACATAAGAGATACAAATATATTTAAGCTTTTGCTGCCTTAGTTTTAGCAATAGGAATATGTCTCTCTTTAATTCTAGCCGACTTACCACTTCTATTTCTTAAATAATAAAGTTTAGCACGACGAACTACTCCGTATTTTACTACATCAATAGAGTGTACTATCGGCGAGTAAGTCATAAAGCGTCTTTCGACTCCTTCACCGTGGCTAATTTTACGTACTAAGAAAGATGAAGTAATACCACGATTTCTTTTTGCGATAACTACACCTTCATAAGCTTGAAATCTTTCCGTTAATTTTTCCTTACCGTCTTTCTCAATCGATCTATCAATAATTTTAACAATCACCTTAACTGTATCGCCGGCTTCAAACTCAGGAATTTTTGTATTTGCAGTACGCTTTGAAATATTTTCCTGTTCAAAGCGGTCAATAATATTCATTTTTTTAACTCCTTAACTCTATAAATCTTTAAGTAACTCCGGACGGCGTAATTTAGTAATCATATGTGATTGCTCTTTTTTCCATTCATTAATTAGCCTGTGGTTACCGGATAACAAAACACTCGGTACAGCTCGATCACGCCAAATTTCAGGTCTTGTATATAGTCCGCATTCAAGCCCGCCCTTAAATTCTCCGTCTTCTTCAAAAGACTCGGAAGATAAGGTATTTTGGTTCATTAAAACACCTGGCAGTAGTCTAATTAAGCAATCGAGAATGGTGAGGGTAGGTATTTCTCCGCCGGATAAAATGTAGTCGCCTACACTAATTTCTTTAACATTATACTCTTCAATTACACGTTCGTCAATCCCTTCGTAACGTCCACATAAGAATATGAGGTTTTTATTTTTCAACATCTCTTTAGCAAAGCTTTGGGTAAAGACTCTACCGCGAGGTGAAGGATAGTACATTTCAGCATTAGGATTTAAAGCAAGAGCATGATCTATGCTACTGCCTAGAACATCAGGACGCATTATAAGCCCGTTACCACCGCCATAAGCCTCATCATCAATATTTTTATGCTTAGTTAAACCGAAATCTCGAATATTAATAACGTCATATGACCAAATATTTTTATTTAGTGCTTGTCCTGCTAAAGAATGTCCTAGAGTCCCAGGAAACATTTCAGGAAAAACGGTTAAGATTGTGGCATGAAGTATAGACGACATACGTTTAAAATAGTAGACAGTACCAATTAACGCAATAAAATTATAATTTAATTATTTACCCCACCCACCTGTCCTATAATCTTCTTTTCTTTGTTTTTTAGCAACAGCTGTTGTACCACTCCTAAATGCTTCAGCTTTTTGTTGACGCGTTTTATGAGCTTGATCACTTTGAAATTTTTGAAATTCTGCTTTCTTAGCAGCTTCTATATAACGACTTGTTATTTTCTCTAAGCGTCTCATAGCATCTTTATCTAAACTAATACCTGCTTCTTTTGCTTGCTCCTCTATTTTTAATGCTGTCTTATAACCTGCTGCTGCGTTTTTAGCTATAACTTGCCTCTGCATAAACCCACTCTAGAATCTTTCTTCATTGCATCATTATATGGATTTATCTTATTATTTTTAATATCCTTTATTTGTTTTTCTGCTTTCTTTTTATCAAAATCTTCCGGCATAACTTCCCCCAAAATTTAAGTTAAAAATATATCTATAGTTGTATATATTTTATTTCAAAAAAAGTTAATAAAGAAAAATAGAGGTATAAGTAATTAAAAATTAACCAATTTGTGTTATAAAAACTTCATCACTTCCTCAGTGATGATTAGCTCTTCGTTTGTCGGCACAGCGAAAACTTTAACCTTACTGCTTTCAGCGCTTATTAGATGCTCATTTTTTTGGTTTTTTGCATCATCTATTTTAATTGCCTAGCCATAAAAAAGTTTTTCAGTAATCATTTCTTGTATTACAGCGGAATTTTGTCCAACACCAGCAGTAAAAATTAGACAATCCACTCCCTCAAGTGCAGCAGTGAGCTTACCTATTTCAAGTACAATGCAATACACAAATAAATCTATAGCAAATTTAGCATCAGGTGAGTTACTGGCAAGCAAAGTACGCATATCGGAGCTTTCACCGGACATACCGAGTAATCCTGATTTTTCTTATATAATAACTCGGTTACTTCTTTCGTAGTCATTTGCTCATGATCGATAAGATATAACACTACTCCAGGATCAAGGTTACCTGTCCTTGTACCCATCATAACACCGTCAAGTACGCTAAAACCCATGGAACTTGTTAGACTAAGACTGTTTTTAATAGCACATAGACTACTACCACTTCCTAAATGAGCTATAATAGTCTTTGTAGGTAAATCTTCCTTTGTCATTTCTTTAAAATGGCTGCTAACATATTTATATGATAACCCATGAAAACCGTAACGAATTATCCCTTTATTATAATATTTTTTCGGTAAACCGAAAGCTTTTGTAATAGGAGGATTGGTAAAATGAAGCAAGTACACAGGAAATAACACGCATATCCATAGGATCGGCTCTACTTGTTAAAATAATAGGCACACGGGCTCCAAGAACGATACCCGCCATAACCGCTTGACCCAAATATTTTAGCTGCTTTGTAAGCATATTGCCTGATTCAAGATCAGGTACTACTAATATATCAGCATTTCATGAAACTGAAGAGCTAATGCCTTTTGCTTCTGCAGCAAATAAAGAGATAGCATTATCAAACGCAAGCGGTCCATCAACTATAGCATTCGTAATTTGCCCTCTATCTGCCATTTTCGATAAAGCAGCAGTATCAAGGGTTGTAGGGATTGCAGAAGTTACCGTCTCAACTGCCGATAATACCGCAACTCTAACATGCTTGTCTTCTTTGATCATATGCATTAAATCAATAGCATTCTGCACTATATCACGCTTATCTTCTAGAGTAGGACGAATAGTAATAGCAGCATCGGTAATAATGAACGGTTTTGGAAAGGTAGCAACTGCCATTAAGAAAGCATGGCTTATACGACGTTCGGTACGTAGTCTATTCTCCTTATGAACTACCGCAGACATAAGCTCATCAGTATGAAGCGACCCTTTCATAATAGCTGCAACTTCTCTTTTCTTAGCAAGCTCTACAGCTTTTTTTGCTGCTTCGTGGCTATACTCAACATTAATTACTTGATAATCCTCAAGATCGACATTATTAACTTTTGCTACTGATTCAATTTTATGTTGCGGACCAATCAAGACCGGTTTTATTACATTAAATTGTGCCGCTCTAACTGCACCGAGTAATGATTCTTTATCGATCGGATGAACTACTGCAGTTTTAACATGCTTAAAGCCATCGGCTCTAAGTAATAGATCGATGAAATGCTTTGCTGCTTCATCAAAGTCAGGATCGTTGATTTCTTTTGGAGGAGTATAAGTAGTACCTAATTTCTTAGCTAGAATGGCATCTAAAAAAGTCTCATTTATTATATGTTGCTTTTTCATAAACCCCTTAATAAATTAATCACTAACTTAATTAGATAGTATATAAGTTAATTAATAAAGGGAAAACTAATTATTGTTTTTAGCGGGCATTGCTTAAGTGCTATTAACGCAACAGTGTATATTCGAATTCCGTGTAGGCATTGTTGCGTAGTTCGGAAAATACCCTTAATGTCATTCCCGCGGAAACGAGAATCCAGTAAAGCATAAAAAAAACTTGTTTTTTATATGCTTATTTTATCAAATATGTAACTTCTGTATCAATATTGAAGTTATTTTTCTGGATTCCTGCTTTCGCAGGAATGACATAAGAGCTATATATTAACATTCTTGCGGTGGAGAATCTTCTCTTCCTTCAGAAAAAAAATCATTAGTAGGATTTGAGCTTAGTTCTGTAAATATTTCTTCCCAACTTTTTTTGCGGTTTTAAGCTTTTATCTGATGATAAATACTTGAGTTCTTCAGGACCATTTTTAGTTTGATCGTTCATAAATATTTTTGTTTTTACATATTCTATATACTATAATTGTTTAAAAAAACAACTATTAGTTATTCTACTTCATATTTCTTAAATGATCTTCTAATTTTCTTAGCTTTCTACCCTCGTTTACTATAGGCTTTACATAGGTTTGCATTTTGGCATTTTCTCTATATTTATTAATCTGATCGATCTGAGCATTGATTTCATCGGTAATGACTTGCTTTCTATCCTCTATTTTATTTAATACTTCAGTACTATATTCATAATTTTTAACATTAGCATTAAAGTTATTAAGCTCTTCCATAATCTTTTGGTCTATTTCAGCTCCCTCGGCGGTATCTTTAACTTTTTGTGCTATTAATGCCGGCATTTCTTCGATCTTGATATCATCTCTTTTAAAATGATCTTTAAGCTCTTTATAAGTTTGCTCTAAATTTTCCTGGGCTTTCTCGTGCATAATATCATAATGCTCTTGGCGACGAGTATATCGATCTCCATCTATAAATTCTGCATGTTTTCTATGAGCGTTATCTATCATATCTCGCATCTGAGAATCAGTAGCTTTCTCACGCATAAATCTGTCGCCCATCATTACCGGTTCATCTTCCTCACATAACCTACCATGCACCTCATGAATAAGCTTTCTGTGAGCTAATTCTTGATAATATTCCACATCACTATGTCTACCTGCTTGTTCTAGTCTTGCTAGATATTCCGGTGATAAGATATCTGCTTGAGCAGCTAGCGCTTCCTTATTAATATGCATTTGGAGCTCTTCGTGTTCTCGTGCTTTTTCATCATCTTTTAATTTTTCGCTATAAGTTCTAAGCCTTGGATCGTTATATTCAAAATCATGCCATTCGGCACTGGTTAGATTACCCTCATAAGCATCACGTAAATCTTTACCGACTATTGCAGTTAAAGCTCCTCTTTTTATTCCTGTATAACCTGCATATATTTTTTCGCCTATACCTACACGCTTTTCTTCTTTTAATTTACGTTTTGTATCAACACGATGCTCTATCTCTTGCCAATTTCTAAGCACTCCTATATTCTTACCAAACAGACCAACACCTCGCCCTGACATTTCTTGGTGAGCATTTTTATAAGCATTTTGATAATCTCTAGTAAAGTTTGCATCGCTAGCGAGTTCACGTAAGTTAGCATCTTTTAATGACTTATCAAGCTCAGCTTTTTGTTCTTTACTTAAAGCGGCGTAATCTTTCACTCCATATTTATTTGCAGCAATTTTATCTCGAAGCTGAGTAAACTTCATTTGCGATAGTTCTTTTGCTTTTAATTCATTCCCCTTAGGTAAATTCTTTAATAATCCTGCAATACCGTTTTCATAATCCGTAATAGCATTCATTTTTACATCTTTAGAATCTATA
This sequence comes from Rickettsia rhipicephali str. 3-7-female6-CWPP, assembly GCF_000284075.1. Taxonomy (GTDB): domain Bacteria; phylum Pseudomonadota; class Alphaproteobacteria; order Rickettsiales; family Rickettsiaceae; genus Rickettsia; species Rickettsia rickettsii. The sequence continues at coordinate 231,059 of NC_017042.1, read as the reverse complement.
CCGTATTTTCTCTTAACCTCATTTTGTACGGTTTTATTTGCTGAAGAACCGAGAGCTTGCTTTTCAAGCCTTCTCATCATCATATTTTCAAATTTCTCGGCAAAGAACATACGAGCTTGCTCTTTCCCTGCACTTACATGGCTAGTTACAGGTGCACTTACCGTCTTAGCCACATAATTTAGCGGTCTATTCATTTGTTTTGCTGCAGATTCATAAGATTGCTGATTAACTTTTTGTATGTCTGTTAAATTACCTGAAGTACCGGCAATAAATTGTGCCGTCGATATAGCAGTATCGTTAAATTTACTTAGCAAATAAATAGACACAAAAATTAGTAATATCCCGTCAAGTTGGACAAATTTCCCATTTATAAAATTACTAATTCTTTTTGCATCTTTAACTAAATCTAAAAACGGTAATTCAATATAGCGTTCATCTATACACTCATACGCAGCACAATGCTTACATTTATCAGGGTCATTCTTACAAGAATCATCTACTATTATATGATCTTCAGGAACTAATATATTTGCTTTGTGGAAATTATTTATACCGCCTTTCATCGGTACTGGGAACCACCAATAAAATATTGAATGACCCAGGCTTGGATCTATATCCTCAAGGAAACTACCGAATATTTCATTTATCGGACCTAAATTAGGAAAATCATGTTTACATACCGCAAAACCAAGCGTTGAATATATTTCGGTTCTGATGATCATTGAAATAAAAGCGATACCGGCAAATAAAATTATAGGCTGTAATGCATATGATATTAATTGTCTTAACCAATTCTCAAATAACGAACGAGTTATATTAAACAACATGAAACAAATAAATATCGGTCCCATAATTATAATCATACCGATAGTTATAAGAGCGGTTAGATAGATAATAGTGGCTTTAAATATAAGAAAGAAAATAAAATATAAGGCTATTAAATATAGAATGATATATATAAAACCAAGCCAATCAACAAATAGTAAAGAAAATAATTTAGATAAAGTTTGAGGAGAAATAAGTAACCCAAGCAAACTTTGAGAACCGGGACCGGTAGCCGAAGCTTCATTAATTATTTGCAGTATTTGCTGAACCCCATCAATAAAAAATACGAATAAATAATCATGAAAAAATGTCCAAGCTTTATCCGTACTTAATAATATTGAGACTATACTAACTTTTAATATTCTAACTATAAGTTCGACATGAGTAAGGTTTATATTACCTATTAAAAAGGAAAAGCCCGTAAACATTATATATAGAGTTAAAATAGCCGAGACACTCATCCTATAACCTGACGTATCAATTATTTGTTGATAAGTTTTCTTTATAATCCCATCCTTACCAAATAATACTCCTTTTATTAAATCCGTTAAAAATTGTAGCGGATCGGGTCTAGTATCAGTAACTCCGGACTTTATTACTAATCTATATTGCCCGCTATTATCATCATAAAATTTATCTATAATCTTAAAATAAAGAGGAGATTGAGCATATTTTGACTTATCTTCACCTTTATATTGATAATTTATACCACCGGCTTTCAAGAATTGTCCTGTACTACTAATACTATAAAATTCATAACCTACACTCGAAGTAAGCTCTCCTAAATGCTGAGTTATACCTTGCGGTTTACGCTGTGAGTCCGGTGAAATATTGGGATCGGTATTTTTAGCGGCAATAAGAAAATAAAGCCCGACACCGTCTGTCATTATACATGGAGCATTACTAATCATTGCATCATTTTGATTTGCGGGATTAGGAGTACACATATCAAGTCTAGCATTATCCCAAAAAGTACAAGGTTGTAGCTTAACGCAAAAAGCAGCCAAAGTAGTTGTGTTATTTTTTTGACCATACCATGGACACCATGCAGATAACTGACCTGAAGTATTTTTATCGCCAAGTATATAACTCCACGGTTTTACCATAACGGTTAAAGGATAGCCGTTTACTTTATAAGCACTATCACGCCATGGTGCTACCTGATCACCTTCCTGTCTTGAAGTAATTTCTTCTGGATCATATCTAGAAGAGACATTGAATTTGATAAAACCGAAATCATCAGGGTCAATACAAGTATCGCCGGTACAACCGGAAAGCAGCAATAGCGATATTAATAATGTAATAAAAATATTTTTGTTCATTTATTATGTGTTATTTCCATATGTCTCAATTTCAACGTCATTGCGAGCGACCATAATAGGGAGCATGGCAATCTCATGAAGCAGTACTAAATTCCTGAGATTGCTTCGTCACTTGCTATGCAATTTCCTCGCAATGACGGTGAAAATATTTACAATTATTCTTTCTTCTCTCCTTCCTCTTTCTTCATATCATTACGCTCAGCAAGAAATTTATTTGTAAATTCACCACCTCCTTCCGGTTTTCTAGCTTTATAATTTTGATCAATTATCTTGTCTTTGAAAACTCTAGCCGGAGCCATTGCAGCCTTTTTCACCGGTTTTGTTACCGAATCTATATCCTGCATAACGGCTCCCACAGGATCAGAACGTTCTTGATAATTTCCTGATATTCGTGCCGGTGTAACATTTGTAAGCATTCCAACTACTATATTTACAAAAGTTACTAAACCATATGACATCAAGCAATATGAATAAAATAATAAAGCCGTAGTAAATAATACTAAGAAAGTATTAGCATTGTTCGTTAGAATATTCGAGCTACTAATTTCCGGAACATCCGGTACATAGAAAGGTATTCCGGGTAAGAACGGTAATGTAAAAGAGAAATGAATCGGAATACCAAGATTTGTTAAATCAAGCCCTATTTTTATTGGTATAAGAGTATCCCAACAGGCTCTAACTACCACTTTTAAAAGCTGCTCAGATAAAACCTGATCTATCAATAAAAAGAAAATCAATAATATTGTCGGTTGCACTACATAGCTAAGCAATGTCGATATCCAATTATCAAATAAACTTTTAGTTTTTTCAAATAACATTAATATTATAAAAAACGGTGCCAATGAAATCATAACAGTTACCCCTATGAATGCAATAACATAACCTATTATAACTTCTAAAATAGCTCTAAAATAAGTAATAAGTGAATAAATGGTTATAATAGCGATAAATGCTAAACCATTATGTATTTGTAATAATTCAATAAATAGTAATCCCCAAATCCTACCATTAGTATATTTATCAAATATAGGATCAATAAAACCAAAAATATTAGATCTAGAACTTGTAGCACCTACTACATTAGTTACAAAGAAATCAATACCGTCAGTAAATGCACTAAAGAAGTATGTATTAAAGAAGCTCCAACTTTCTTCTCTAATTAAAAAAGCTACTATAGCTATTTTGCATATACGTGTTATTACTTCTACGGCAGTTAATTTTAATGCTCCTGCAACAAACATTAGCCCAAATATAGTAATATAAAGGGTTAATGCAGCTTTAGCTAAATTCTGCACTGCAGAATTTTTAACTAACTTAATATAAAAGTTTTGACTAAAAGTTCTAAACTGATCGGTAATAGGCTTAATAGCACCGTTATATATTATATCAGAAAACCAAGTTGTACCGGTATAATTAGCATAATTTACACTAACTACCCCTTGTATATTACTATTAGGATTTACCACCCTTAACCATAAATATCCATCTTGCGGTGCATCAGCCGCAAAGTTATAATCTACCGGCGTACCACGAACAGATGGATCAGGTAACGTACCATCAGATGTTATTAAATATTCTAACTTTATATTTTGTTGATCACCAGGATTAATTGAATTTGCCCCATTACCTATTTCAACAATCATCGAATAACGACCAAAATATAAAAAATTAGCTGACCAATCATTCTTATTTATATAATCTACAAAACTAGCATAATTTGAAAAATTTCGGCTCCAATCACTCATTAAAACTGAATTACTGAACATGTTACTAACTTGCCAATCGCTAGTAAAATCCATAGTACCGCCGCTAGTGGCTTGATAATATATAAAGCTACTTTGAGTGTTGCCTGAATTTACAAAACTCTGATCTCGTCCCTTAATAACCTGCCCGCCTACTTTAATTATCATCCCTCTACCTTGATCGTAATAGCAAGCAGGGCTAGTATTTATACTGGCATTAGCAGGACAAGCATTAATTAAACCCATGAAATACTTTACCGCTCCCGTTATCATAGGCTTACCGACTATTACTCCATTATCGGTATTTTTATACTTTGTAGCAGTACCCGTGCCGCTACATACAATTTTTCTTTCCTTATCTATCATATTACACACCTGCTCTGCAGAAGAGTAAATTATTCTATTATCAAAATTTCCAAGGTTACTTTGAGTATAAAGTGCAGAAGCAGCGAATATCGAGTTATCAAGTTCCTGTGTTAAAATATTATCTACGGTATTAGGAAGTTTTGGAGTATTAGGGCTAAAAAAATTATCTTTACCAACTAAACTAATATTTACTACATCGCCGGCCTTAACTTCAATTCTCGAATTACCGTTAGAATAGTTAAAATATTTAACAGAATCAGACATTTTAGTAAATGAAAGTGCATCAAGGTCTTTATCAGGCGGTATAGCCCCCGGTGTTTCACTGTTATTGTCCGTAACAAAACGAGGAAATCCTAAAGCTTCAAATTGTAATTTAGAATAATTATAAGTTTTAATGAAAACTTGCGGCGTACTAAACCTTGGATCAATTCTATATAATACTAGATATTTTCTAGGTTCAGGAGTAATACCTGAAGTAGACCAATTTATTTTTAACAATTTACCTTTCGCAACAGTATTACCTGTTGATTGCCAAATTCCGGCTGTAGATAAACTAATTCCTATATTACCCTCTTGAAAACTTGTAAATTCAGGCACTTCTAAGCAACCGAATAAGCTTTTTAACACACTAAAACTGGTTGACATCCATGAAAAAGCATCATCGGCTTTAGCTGGCATCGCTATAAACAAAACTAATAAAACTAAACTCTTAAGAATTTTCATAATTTTAAATTGTTATCCAACACGTCATACCGTGGCTTGTCCACATAGTATTAAATAGTAAACCCGTCATTGCGAGCAGCCGTATGGGGCTGCGCGGCAATCTCATGAAATAACTCCTGAGATTGCTTCGTCAATTATTTCATAATTTCCTCGCAATGACGATTTTCGATTCACCCTCTATTTCGGTGTTTCAGGTTTAGGTGGTTCTTCATTTGTCTTCTCGCCCCCTTCTTTTGGCGTATTTTTCCTATTTTTCTCGGCCTGATCTAATGTCTTATTGCGTTGTTTTAATCGTGCTTCTGCCCTGTCGGCAATACCTTGTCTTGTTTTATCATCCATTCCTATTGGACTTAATGCTTTTTGTCCTGCATCATGAGACATTTTACCACCAATTTCAGTAGCCGAAGGCCCAACAGCACTAGTTAATTTTACTACCATACGTCCTGAAAATTCGACATAACCGTACATACCGTAAGCAATAATAACTAGAGCTACGATATTTTGCATATTTACTCCCATCATACCCGACATATAATCCATTCCCCAAGGGGCAAACCAATTAATACAGAAGATAGGTACATTCAGCAATGCAACAGGTAAAATAGTACCGATAAACGGAATTTTTATCGGTAAAGCACATTTCCAACACACGCTATAACCTAAAACAAAATCTAGATAAATGGTAAATAGCTGTGTTAGCACTATAATACCTGCCATCATAACTACCGGTTCTATCATATAGCGGATCGTAAACCTCACCCAATTATCAAATAAATACCTAGTAAAATCAAATAATAAGAAACTAATAAATAAAGGGGCTATACCGATTAATATACAAGTTGCCATAAATGCCATAATATAAACGGCAACAGCTCTAAGTGCAGTAATAATTACTATACCAACCGCAATAAAAGTAATTATAAAATATATAATACCGCTAAGCCCAAGAGCAAGAAGTGCAAGTAATTGAGCGATAAAGGTTTGACTAAAAAATATTTTACTCATTACTGCATCTAAAAACATGAAAGGATTAGAAATAGTATTAGTAGAAGTAAACAAACTATATCCACTCATATTAGCAATAATTGAGTCTGAAAAATTGGTAATTGCATCAAAAAGATAGTTATTAAAAAATTCAAAGGTATTACCGTTCATAAGTCCGCTAACTACCCCGATTTTTGCTATTCTAATTACTAGCTCTTTTTGGTTTATCTTAGCAAAACCAAGCAAAAACATTGCTCCGTAAGTCATCACATACAGAATTAAAATTGCTTTAATATAGGTAAAAAAGTTAGTACAGGACGAGCTATCATTAGCTTTATAACATACCATATTTTTAAAAATAGAAGTAGCAGCCCCTTGCACTTTAGTTTTGAATAACTGAAGTAACGGATTCATTACTTTAATAGTAAAACTTCCTACTTTTAAGGATGTTGAGAAATGTACTTTATAGCTACCTTCACTATCTTTATAGTCCCTTAAATTATTACCAGGATCATTTAGAATTTTCATCCATATATAACCCGCCTCATTTGCGTTAAAGCTATATTTACCTTCACTATCAACGCTAATTCCTTGAGGTGAATAGGTTTTACCGCTAGTATTCGGGTTTTCCGAAGGCTTTACTATTATGTATTGCACTCGTCCTCGATCAGCAAAAGTATCGTTAAAACTATTACCGTTTTCTCTATAGCATTTAGTCTGTTTAATATTTAAAACGTATCCTCCCGTATTCTTACTACTATCTTGTGAGGTAGGAGACCACAGCCTATATTGTAAATAACTTTTTTCAATATTACTGTTAAAAGGTATATTATATATAACTTTATATAAATATTTACCGTCTTTATCTTTATAGTCAGACGGTTGATCTGTATCTACAACAAATTTAGCAAATTCTAGCTTAGAAGGCAGAGCTTGACTTACAGAACCCGCATCATTCATTTGATATATTAATCCAGTTGGTCCTTTGCCTCCTTTACCGTCTGCCGTATACCAAAATCTCCGATTCTTTTGAAAATCTCCATCGCTACATATTCCCGAAGTACAATTTACACCTCCAATATAATCTTTATCTTTTGGATTACGATCGCTAACACTATCAGGACATTGATCATTTGGAGGAATATTAGCATTATTAGAACATTGAAGGGCTGAATAGTCGGTAAATAATTTACCTGTGTCGTCAGACCACGAAAATGTAAAACTCCCATCATCTAGGTAGTTTTCTGGTGCTGGTCTAGTTATATTAACCCAAGCCATACATTTCTCTTTACATTCTGGTTTCTTATCACAATTAGAATTACAGCCGAATGCTCCCCAGTCGCAACCTACTTGCTCAAACCAGTTAAGGCACCTCCATGTGACTTTACAATTCCAATACTTCTCTTTTAACTCGCAAGCATTGACATACTCACCTGAATAAACAGAATATTTTCCACAAATTGGATTATAAGTAGTTTTATTCTCTGAACAATCTTGCGTAACTTCAGCACCTTTAAAAGTATCCTTAACTGTTGCATCCGTATTGGCAAAATTAGGAGATACGGAAACTAAAACTCTATCATTGGCGTATAATTCGGCAATATTACGCCATTCATTATTTTTTGCATCCATTATTAGAGAGACAGGTGGATTATTTGCATCGTTAATACGAGGAATCGAGATCATTTGACCGTTATCGTCTAAATTAGATCCAGCCCCTGTACGTTGTAAATTATCTTTCGGTATATAAGCTAAACACAAACTAATCTGACCGACCACTTGTAAATTCACCGGTTGGCCGTTTTCTACTAGCACCTGAGTATTTAGCCATTCACCGTAACGAGTAGGATCAGGAATAAGCCGAGTCGTGCCGTCGGGCAACATCTTAGAAGTGTTTACATAATTAGCATTAGCATTAAGGGTTATAGTACCGGTTATTGAATCCGCCCCTACTTTACCGTCCGACGCATATCTCATGTAGCAGCCATCACCGACTTTTACTGCTCCTATCATACCAAGTGCTGCAAAAATAAAGCAAACTAACGTTGCTACTATAGCAAGTACTCCTAAAACTTTTAATAAGTTACTCTGCATATTCTATCATTTACCTCCACCCGAACCGCTTGCTAAATCCCCGCCTTGCTGCTCTCCCGCTTTACGCTTACCTCTAACATCCGGCTTATCTCTTACCGGCGGCTTACCTTGCGAAACCATAGCAACATCCTTAAGGAAAGCTGCTCCTTTCTTTACTAAATCAACGATTTTAGTTGGACTTGCCGTTACTGCATCCATATTAGGACCATTAGTTAAATCAGAAGCAAATCGCCCTATAGATTTAGAGAAGTAATAAAAAATAACCGAAAATACTAATACGCATAAAAGTTCCGCTAAAATAGATACAACATCTCTAACAATTGATTTTATTGGAAAAAGTATCAATAAATGCTCTTCCCAACCTTCACCTGCATAATATTCTAACATTTTATATCCAAAACTTTCCTGACATTTATCTGCCCCGCCGACAGGAAGCCTTAACTCAAAAGTACTAAATCTAATATCCCCTTTTTCATAATCATATCTAAGGAATTCACAATTTTTAAATATTGCGGAATCATACATAGTTATTAATAAAGCTATAAAACCTGCTATTACTGCCGGCTGCAATGCACATGAAATACATACTTTTAGCCACCCGTCAAAATAAGCTTTTGTACGAGTAAATAGAGCCATAGGAATGAATATAGGAGAAATATATGTCATAACGTAAATAGTAATCATGCAGACTAAATAATGCGTAATAAAATATAAAAGTATAGATAAAAATATTACAGAAAATACTAAACCTGCTGCAAGTATAATAACGTTTCCGGCCATAAAGAATCCAAACATAACGGTAAAAAATCTAAGTGCTCCTGCTTTACTTAAATCCTTCGGTCTGTCATTTTTGCCGTCAGGCTCAAAATTAGGTATAGGTGTATTATTACCACGGGGACCATTGCCGACCACATTCCCTAACACTCCATTTTTATCTATATTATAAAGTAAATCCAAACCAAGATAATAACCTATACGGCAATCAATCGCGTCCCATAAACCGTAAAATTTATAACCGTCCTTATATTTTGAATTATCAAATTGACATAATCCTCTAGAACCTGCTGCATTAAAGATCATCTGCGCAAAGTCCGGTGCTGCTCCTGTCAAAAGAGGTAATCCATATTTTAACATACCGTTTTCTTTTGTCGGCTGACCGCCGCTAAAATCTAAAGGTCCAAGACCGATAGAAAAATAAGTAACAAATAAGAATTTTATTACAAAAAGAGCTATTTTTTCAGTACTTGCATATTCTGTATTTAGAGCCATATTAAAGGCAAAAAACATAGTATAAAGAATTAATGCCGCACCTATAATTCTCTTTAAATAACCTTGAAACGTAGAAAAAGCAGCAAGATTAGTTATTCTAGAATTGTGATCTTGAACACTACAACTCTTTCCAGCAAAAAATATTTTATTAAGCGTTTCGCTCAAACACTGAACTGCAAGACCGGAAAAATTAATTAACGATTGACTATAATTTGCTCCCGTATAGCAACTTTTTCCTATATTACAATTCTCATCCTCAGGAGGAGGTGGAGTCGGTGTAGCACTCAAAGATTTACATGCTACCGGCATCGGTCCCCTTGACGTAGGCATAACTAAACATAGATCATTATCCCATTTTTTAACCGTTAAAACGATATTCTTTAATACAGGATTTGCTCCAAGATCAGGATTATTATCGATACTTAAATCACTAATCTTTTTAGAGTCACCTTCATTTAAAGTATACATGGTGCAAGGGCTACTACTACCTTCTACATTTTTAAAACAAAACGTTATACTAGACGCAACTGAGTTACAATTACCTCTCGGATCTTTCATATCAATATTACGAATTATATAGCCATATGCCGTGTCCGTTTCTAAATACCCATCTGAAGTAGTCGGTAAACTAGAACATGATTCTCCAAAGCCAGCAAAGCTAGCTAAGCTTACAGACGCTATAAAAACTATAATAAATATCTTTAAGGTTTTAAGAGTTTTCATTAAAACTATTATCTTTTTTTTCTGTTACTACGCCGCTTTTTACTAACTCATCCCATGCCTTTTCAGCATTTGCACGTCGTTCTGATATTTCTCCTCCTTCTTGTTCTCTTACTCTTCCTCCTCCGCTTGCTACTAGTTCATTCCATGCTTTTTCTACTTTTACACGTTTATCTCGAATCTCTGCATTTTCCCGTATCTGTTTTACGCCTGTCGGATTATCATGTTCCTTTAAGTTAAAACTATAATCAATTATTCCTGACCCCTTACTTGTACTGTCAACTTTTTCTTGCGGTGACGTAGTAGTATTATCTTCTTTTCTGTCGTTTTCTATATTTTTATTTTCTTCTACCTTTGCTTTTTCTGACTTATTAAGTTCATCAGCTAATTTATCAAATTTATGAGTGACACTATTATCCCTTTCTCTTATCTCAGTTACTACACCGCTATCGACTAATTCATTCCATTTCTTTTCTGCATTCGCACGTCGCTCCGATGTTTCTTCGCCTTGCTGGTCTCTTATTCTTCCTCCCCCGCTTGCTACTAATTCGTTCCACGCTTTCTCTACTTCTGCACGTTTATCACGAATCTCTGCATTTTCCCGTATTTGCTTTACTCCTGTCGGATTATCATGTTTCTGTAAGTTAAAACTATAATCAATTACTCCTGTACCTTTACTTGTGCTGTCAACTTTTTCTTGTGGAGCTGCATTATCAACTTTTTCCTGTGAAGGCGGAGTATTATCAATCTCTTTTTTACTTTCTTGATTATTAACTCTTATGATTTTTCCAACACTTTCAGCTTCAATATTACTTTGTGGTGCAGGTGTAGAAATAGAAGTTCTAATACTAGCAGGCGGTGGTGAAACAGCTTCTGTAGGAGCAGGAGAAGTAACAACATCTGATCTTGCTTCACTACTTACAGTTTTTGGGCTAGAAGTTGCTACAGAAGACGAAGCTATCGGCGTTGTTACCGCAGGTGCCGACGTACCTCCGCTTGCAGCAATATTATCATTTGGTAGTCCGCCTTTCCCTACCTCTAAATCACTTGCTCCTCCACCTTGACCAGCGTTTAAATCACCAACTCCTCCTCTACTTGCTATCTGATCGCCCCCCTTAGTTGCAGCACCCGCAGTAGCAAGTACTGCCATAGCTGCCTTAAATATTGCTTGCGGCTTTATAGCAACATTATTAAGAGCTACTCCTTCCGTCATATCTGCAGCAAATTCAGCTAGCTGACTACTAAAATTATACATCAAATACAATGTAAAACATGCCGTAACTAACGCAAGCAATATATTTTTAATTTTCTCAAAAAGCACTTTTGGAGACATAAAAAACATTCCGGGACCCAAAACTACTCCCGATAAAAACTGGAATTTAGCAAGAAATTTATCGGTAGTGGTATTACCCGGTTTACTATCGACAATTTCACTTACACTATCTTTTGCAAAGTTAAATGCCGTGGTAATAGGGTTATTTAACATATAACCTAAACTATTTTGACAGCTTTCTACGGCATCTTTATCAGGATATTGTGACGTATCATCCCAATCATTATTAATGTAAAATATTAAAACATCCCTATTAGAAGTAATGCCACCTTGAATTTTGTCTTCTATACTATTGTGAATTAACTTGCTCTTATATTGACATTTACCGTAGAAACCATAATCATATACCGAAAACATCGTGATCATAAAAGTAACTACCACCATAGGTTGTAGCAAGAACGAGATCATTAGTTTAACCCAGCTATCAAAATAATTTCTTGTATATGCGAATAAAAACATAGGTACAAAAAGAGGAGCCAAAATACCGAGTATTACTATAGATATCATACACATAATCGTTGCATTAACCATAAAGGCAGCAACCGAAATCACAAGTAACGGATAAGAAAGAGCGAGTGACACCAACATCATATTACCGGAGATTATCGCCGGAATTAGCAAATAAATATATGGTGGAGCACTAAAACTAAAGAAATCAAAATTTAAAAAATCATGACTGCGATAAGCATTTTCGACAAGTAACGTAGATAATATATCAAGCCCTAAATAATGAGCTACCCTACAATCTAATGCATCCCATAATGCAATATAAGAAACGGTACCGTCATAAGAAAGATTGTTAAATTTACATAAACCGGACGGAGCAGCATTCATAACCCAACTTGCTAAACCGTTTATACCGTCAAGTAAGAAAGGAAACGCCCACTGAATCATGCCGTCTAACCGGTCATACGGAGAACCATTACCAGGGGTTATATTAATTCCTATTGAAAAATAAGTTACGAATATCATTTTCAATATAAAATTTATATACTCACTTTTTGGCGGTACTTCACCTGCAAGTAATAGTTTAAAGCCAAAAAACATAACATATAAAGTTAGAAAAGCCGTAACTATTTTATACATTCCTACTTGAAACTGAAAGAATGTACTATCTTGCCTTGAAGCTAAATTAACCACTTGGCTTACATTATCAAAACTACAAACATCTTTACTAATTATTAATCTAGCAATCATTTGCCTCATACATTCTATAAGAGGAGAAGTCATGACTACTGCAGTTTTTGAAGCATTATAAGCTTTTTGATAACATCCATCACCCGCTGCACTACAGGAAACTAAAGCTAAAGGATCGGTAGGAGTTTCATTTGGATCCTCAATAAAATCCTTATCTGCTACATCCATAAAGCTATTATACATGGATTTTGGAAACGGCTCTTTCATATATTTACAGCCGACGGGAACGTCTCCTGTAAATCCTTTTGTCGATACGCATATTCTATCTTTATCTTGAATAACTTTCCAATATATTACAGGAAAGCCTACATCAAATGCAAAACCGTCATCACCGGGCTTACCACTATATGGAACATGATATTCCTTTTTTTTATTTACCCACGCTTTCCTTATATCATCCCAAGGGTCGCTCCCTGTTAAGACGGCTTTAGCAATAGCAAGTGCCGATTCTGCAACAGATTTTGCCCGAGATACAATTAATTTAGCATTATTACATAAAGCAAAGCGTAATTCTGGATTTTTAGGATCAATTCTGTTTTCACGAGTACATTGACCTCCGGGGAAATTCCCAAAATTACTATCGTTAAATAAATCACTGTCGTTTATTTTAAGCTTTAAAAACGTATTCATGTATAAAATGGGAGAGACAAGATTCATTACCGCAAAAGTAAAGAACGGAGCAACAATACATGTATGAGAAAATTCAGTACGCAGCAAATCGCCTACGCCTTGGGTTTCGCAAGTTAAGCCACTCAAAATATCTACAATGCTATCAAGAGTATCTTTAGCATGCGTTTTAGTAACTAGCCCTAAATTTAGGGCAAAGCTTAATACTAATATTATAAGTATACTACGAGGAAATAATTTCATAACTAGTTACTTGCCTCGCATTGTAAAAATGTCATCCCGTGACTTGTCCACGGGATCTCAGAATACAGTCTATGAGACAAGATCCCACGGTCAAGCCGTGGGATGACAGACAGGAATCTATAATGTTTTAACTGCTTCATAAAATATAGGTAACCATTTATCCGGATCATTGCCGTGTTTCTCTCTAATTTGATCGAGCAATACTACAGTCTCAACTCTACCGGATAAAACACTGATTATGTTATCCATACCATCTAAACTAACTTTTGCAACTACGGCATCTATTCCTTGTTTTATTAAAAAATAACGTGTAGTAGGGTCGGTAGTTTTAATTAAAATATATTCTCGCTGACTTAACATAAATGCACTACGATAAATATCCGTAGCTTTCAAATTAGGTAAAAAAATCTGCGTGGCTGTTTGTTGAATCAACGTATCACTAATTCTACTTTTTGCGGCATCTTCAACACTCTGCGTAGCAAATATAACAAAAGTATTTAATTTTCTCAACACTTTTAACCAATCTTTGATCTTAGGTGCAAATACCGGATTATCGATTAAAGCCCATGCTTCATCAAGTACTATCATAGTTTTCTGCCCATCTAAAGAGATATTAATACGATGGAAAATATATAGTAATACCGGTGCAAGGCTTACAGGATCTTTAAGTAATTCAGTCATATCAAAACCGAATACTCTTGCTTTTTGTAAATCAATATCATCTATTTCATTGTCAAATATCTTAGCGTGTGAACCTTTACCGACCCACATTGCAATCCTACTTGCCAAACTATTTGGTGTATCAATACCAAGAAACGCTATAACATTACTAAGCCTTCTGTCTTTTTTTTCTAATCTAAAATTACCGCTTACCGCTTGAGATAAGATTTTATTATCTTGTGCAGTTAAACTTTCACCGTTAGAAGTTACAAGCACGCGAAACCACTCTAAAATAAACGTTCTATTCTCACTAGTATCTTCAAGCTGTAAAGGGTTAAAGTTGCATTTTAAACCCGGATCAATTACTGTATAAACTCCGTTTAAAGCACGTATAAATATTTCTGCTCCTCGATCTTTATCAAAAAAGAACATACGAGGTTTGAATTTTTGTGCTTCAGCACATAAGAAATTCATAAGAACTGTTTTACCGGCACCGGTTGGACCGATAATGAGAGTATGTCCAACATCCCTTACATGGAAATTAAAATAAAACGGTGTACCTGAAGTAGTATCAAGTACTGTGACATATTCTCCCCAATGGTTATCTCTAATTTTACCGAGCGGATAATTATGTTGTGAGGCAAAACTAGCCATATTAAGAGTATTTATAGTGGATTTACGCACTATATAATCCATATTTCCCGGCAACTGTCCCCAATAGCTAGGTTCCATGTTAACTTTTTCTCTAACCGGCTGAATTCCTGAATTAGAAAGCTCAACTGCTGCCATTGACAATATATCTTCCAAAGCTTTAATATTATTTGCGGAACATAAAAGCGATAAATGATGCTCACCGAAAGCGATATCACCGCTAGTGGCCATATCAAGGGCCGTATTAATTTCAGCAATTTGTGAAGTAGCTTTATCACCGGATTGTATCATTCTATTTTGCTGTAATTGCATTCTACCGATCGCTACTGTCCTATTAACAAAGACAAAGCTTTGCGTCATAACAAATTCAAAAGGCATTTGCAGAAATCCGTCAAAAATTCCTGCCGAAGTATTAGGACCGTATTCAAGTATACTGATCATTCCGGCATATTTCTTACCAAGCGGACTTCTTGCTTCAATAGTACGAGAATCAAAAAATAAGCGATGAGTCGGTAAATATTCGTCAATAGTACCACGCGGTAATGCTATAGGACCCGGTGAATCGCCGCAATTGATTAAAGATGAAAGGAATTCTAAAATTTCACAATAACTACCTGACTGCGTTTGACGAACTCCAAGTAATCTTGCTCCGTAACTTCTGAATGTATTAACCACTCTAGTTGACATTTCTTGAAGATTTTCTTTCATCTCTTTCATATCGTTTTCCCAAGCGGTTTTATTAGATTTCTGTCTAAGCTTCTTTAGAAAATACTCAACTATGGCAATACCGCCAGTATCAGGCTTATATAAAATACTAACATATAATTCGTTAAAAAACGACCTAGCCCCAGCATGTTTCTTACGCCATTCTACACCTAAATAAGTAATAAAATCATTAGGGACTTTTACGGTAGGATCATAAGTAAATTCCGTATCGTCAAATATTACTGCTTTACGTCTTCTAATAGTATGGAAATACATAATGATATTTCCCGAAGCCATATTTTTAAGTAAGGCATTTCTGATATTCTTTTTAATGTCTAGATCTTCATCATCAGCAGTTTCAAAAGAAAATCCATTTATTTTAATAACTTGTAATAAAGAATTATCTTTTGTTAAAATAGTATTACTATCCCAATGACATTTATAAGGAATAAAATGTGAAGTGGGTCTTTCTTGTTGAGACCTTAATTCTTTAGCTGCTCTAGTTCTAAATAACTTCATTACCTCACCTGATTTAACTATTTTGATTTATTTTGTCAGTTATACCTCTTTTTATGTCATTCCCGCGTAGGCGGGAATCCAGTAGTAACATTTAATGTCATACCGCGACTTGATCGCGGTATCTTAGGACACACAGTCTGTGATACAAGATCCCGTGGTCGTAGCCACGGGATGACAACAAAAAATCTGGATTTCCGCCTACACGGGAATGACATAAAACTCAAATATTATACGAATTTGCTCCGTAGTAAAATTTATTAGGACATTGGTTAGTTCTTGACATTTTATTTAAATATAGCTCTATGAATCTCGGTTCTTTAAAACATATAATATAAGCTACCAAATGCAAAGCAGCTGCAATGAATAAAATCATAATGCCGTTATTCCAAATAAATACTATCATCGTCATTATCATATTTAATGCAGCAAACTTAATACTTACTCCAAATATCATAGGCGGTCTAGTTAACCCTACAAATAAAAGATCGGATGCTAATGTTCCTACCATACAAAACCTCTATTAATTTATATTAATATCAAACATAGTTGACAATATTGAATTCGGTGCTTCACTATTCACAAAATGTACGTAACCGTTATTATTTTCAAGGGCATTAACTGCTATCTTAATTAATGCTTCTTCAATGAAATTATTACTATCATCTAACATTGATTTCAACAAGTTAATATCTCGTATTTTTATATTATACGGAAACGTCTCGGATACCTGTAATATCTCATATGGCAATATTAAATGTTCTGCACTTAATGCAGAAGCAATTGTTGCTACCGTTAAGTTAACATTTAATAAATGCGTTTTCTCCTGATCGTCGCTCGCAAACGGTGCTATCACGGGTATAATATTATTATCTGCAAAATTTAATAAAATTTCTGGATTAATCATAATAGGCTCGCTTAAAAAACCAATATTTATAACATCATGATTTACAATTTTTCGGTGAAATAGCTTTGATTTTTTTGCTTGCAGTAAATTAGCATCCTTACCTGAAATACCAACTGCATAACAACCTATACTACTTAACTTTGTTACTATAAGCTTGTTAACGTAACTGGATAAAATTTCCATAATAATAGGATTATTTAGAGAACTATAGTCGCTTATTTTACTAATTTTTTGACTAAAATTTTTATCTATTTGTGATATTAAAGACGAACTTCGTAAATCAATATGATCATGTACTATATATATTTTAGCACCGCACATCTCAAGCAATCTAACAGATTCAATAAAAGCCGTAAATAATTTATCGTCAATAATAATAGTAGCAGATAATTTTAGAACTATTGCTTGATTCTTCAACTCACTACTACACTTTATTATATTCTTAATTATAGCAATGTTATTTAATGAAGAAATACTATCTACCTCTTTATTTTTGAGGTTTGATCCATTTTGCCAAACTAGCTTTAAGTTCTCTTGCACCTTCTTTACTCCTACTACTTACATACATAACATTACATGAGTAGTTTAAAGTTGCAAGAAAATTCTGTGCTTCATCGTTAAGGTTTTTATGATCCGTAACTTTATCGGATTTTGTGAAAATAATTTGAAATTCTCTTTTATTTGCCAGTAATAGATCAGCTACTTTCTTATCATTTTCTTTTATACCCCTTCTTGAATCAATCAATAAGTTAACTAACCTTAAATTATAACTATTTCGTAAATAATAACTAATTAACACTCCCCACTGCTCTTTGACTGATATAGGAACATTAGCAAAACCATAACCGGGAAGGTCAACTATAATAAGTTTATCTGCAAGGTTAAAGAAATTGATTTGCCTAGTACACCCTGGAGTATTAGAAACTTTAGCAAGATTTTTATTATTACATATCGTGTTTATTAGGCTTGATTTGCCGACATTTGACTTACCAACAAAAGCAATTTCCGGTAATGAAAAATTGGGGATTTGATTTATATTCATAGCACCGGCTACAAATTTAGCTTGATGACGAAAAAGCTTACTGCCATCAGTTGATTTTGTAGGCACTATTTTCTGAGTAGTCATAATTTGCTTTCGTAACCATGCAACAACACTGAGTTAGGAATGGCATCAGCAGACTTCAATAACACTATAAGTGAGCTAGCATGACATTAAAAAATATGGTAGCGGGGGCTGGATTTGAACCAACGACCTTCAGGTTATGAGCCTGACGAGCTACCGAGCTGCTCCACCCCGCAATAATTGAGAATTAACGATTTATCTGTGTTATATTTTGACTTAGTCCAATACTACGTGAATATTGTTAGTGTCATTCTTGCGTAGATACCGAGTAGTCGTAGACTGCACGGCAATCCAGAAAAAATAATAAAAAAATTCTATAAATCAGAATTTTTTACTGGAGTGCTTCGTCAATTGCTATGCAATTTCCTCGCAATGACGATAAAACCAGTCCACGCAACAATGCCTGCTCGCAATGACGATTTGTTATCCACAAACAAAGCCTAGCTAGCTTCTTTCTTACTACCGCAAAAAAGACCTGAGAATCTTTTATTGAAATCACTAACACTTTTGTTCGATTGATTTACTACATTTCCGGACTCTTTATTCCATGCCGGATGCTTTCTAAAATCAACATCCATTAAAATTTCACCTGTAGGATGAGTAGACATTGTTTCAAAAACATCGCTTCCTACTTTAATCAAAAACTTTTTATATTCTGGATGTATACCGCTTTTCATAATGATTTTGCTGTTTTAGTCTGAATTATTTTTTTCTTAATAGCTCTAGCGTTACTTGATAAAACATTATCATCGGCTTTTAGAATATATGCATCAAAACCCCCGGCTTTTTCCACTGAACTAATACATCTAGCATTAACCGATAATCTATATTCCCCGGCTGTTATATCACTTGTAAACTTAACCGATCTTAGATTAGGTTCAAAACGTCTTCTAGTTTTACGCTGAGAATGTGATACATTGTTACCATATAAAACACCCACACCTGTGAGTTCGCACTTACGAGACATAAGCTAAATACCTTAAAACTTATAAAATATACTTCAAGTAAATGAAGAGTCATATACAAAGATCAACTTCAGAAAGAGCTAAGAGTTCACAAGCCGAGGAACGGAGCGTATACTTAATACGTGAGCACCGCAGATCTTGTAGAACGACGTAGCCAATTTTGAAGTTCATCGAGTATATACAATAGATACAAAATATAAAGCAATACTCCCCTAGTGTCAAGGGATAATTATTTTGTAGCTAAGTATTAGCTAATGCTTGATTTTGATTAAATAACAGAGTTTTATATAAAAATATAAATTAATTAAACTATTATAAATCTATGCTTATTAATGGGAAGCCAGTTCAAGGTAATATCACCGGACTAATTAAAAAATTAGGAGAGTTGCCTTCAAGTTTTCCTGAATATATTAGTAATCTTACTCCAAAACCATTAAGTACAAAGGAGCAAATTGATCATAATCAAGCAGCTTGTTTGTATAATGAAGGATTAAAATTATATAACAAAGGCAATCATCTTGTTGCTCTTAAACAACTTTGGTTTTTCTGATAAAGAAAAGATAGGCACTGATAACATTCAACAATGCGTTGCTGTAATTTTACATGATCCATTAACTAAAAAAACTGCATTAGCACATGTTGACAGATTTACTGATGCTAGTTCTTTAACACATGAATGTAATAAGCAACTTTCCTCCTAATACCAAATTAGAAGCTTATTTAGTAGGAGGGCGTGACAGATCTGCAGTATCAATTGCGGTATCAGATGGGTAATATTCGTAAAGTAACACAAGAATTAAATAACCACTCTAACGTAAATATAAAATCTGCAGATATAGAAGACAAGAGAGCTCCATCAGGAATTATATTTGATCCAATAACAGGTAACTGTTCCGGGTAGAGAGGATAAAACAACCGCTGCTAGACAAGTACATTTAAGTATAGGAAGTAATACTCCTGCACTTTATAAAGCTTTTGATTTAACTAAAAATAAAAATATACCTAATCGCTCTTTAAATGAAATCCAACAAAAATATATTATTCAGCAATATTTATTAGGATCTAATCAAAATCCTAATTCTATGGACACATGGCAATCTAATCAAATATCAAGACCACTTACTAAAGTAGCAGAGGAAATTCAAAAAACTAATCCAAAATTAGTAAAAAATGTAGTAACTAAAAATATTAGTAATCGAGTTCACGAATTGAATCTAAATGATCAAGAACAAACAAAAATTGTAAATAATTTAATAGCTCAAACTGATTATTTATTATCTAACAATTTAAATCCGTATTTTTAGTAGTAATAAAACAAAAAATGAACCAAAATTAAACTTAACAAGTGATAAGATATTAAAAAAATATAAGTACTAAGACAAAAATAGCTGCACCTAGCTATACGCTTCCCAATCAAAATATTGCTTTACACCAAAATAATCAACAAAGTAAATAAACTATGCAAATTGAAATTAACACACAAGAATATAAAATTTATGATATAAATGATGATTTAGTAATTTCTACTAAAGATTTAAATGAAGAGATTGCCTGTAATTTCTTTTCCGTAACGCGAGTTTCGTATTAATAAAGGCGTTGTATAGCTGATAATCACTAGGTTACGAGTGTATTAATAATACTGTTTTTGTTATAAAATTAGTGAGAAAACACACGTTTTGAATTAAGGTTTGAATTAAGGTAGTGTCTTTACAGTATTAGAAAAAAGTTTATAGGTTATTGAAAAATAATATAAAGAGCAATAACCTATGATATGAGCATAGATTTTATAGAAATATTTTGCTACGTCGATTTGCAAGAATTAGATAAGCATACAAATTCAATTACTCAAAATAACAACAAATCTGGTCCAAAAAGTAGACTGCATAGAAGTGAGGTAATAACGATTATAATAGGTTACTGACAGTCATCTTATGATTGTTTTAAAAACTATTATCTGAAACAGATATGGATTCATCATCAAAGAGATTTTCAGTTAGTAAGCTTATAGCCAATTTATAAAAATAATAGGTCCACATTTACCACTATTAGTATTAATATTAAATTCTATTTTGGATCAGTGTGACGGACTATCTATTTGTAGATTCAAGTAGTATAGAGGTATGCAAGAAATATCGTATTTCAATGCATAAAGTGTTTGCTAGTATAGCAGCACGTGGTGCAACAACAAAAGGTTGGTTCTATGGACTCAAACTACATTTAATAATTAATAGAGCTGGTGGTATAAGTTAAAGCATCTTTTAGTCCTGGTAATAAGGATGATAGAAAACAGCTAGAATTGATGATAAAAAATCTTTTTGGTAAAATATTTGGAGATCGTGATTATATTTCACAAAAATTATTTCAACAACTTTTAGAGCAAGGAGTTTTTATAGTAACTAGAGTAAAGAAAAATATGAAAAATAAGCTTATGTCTATGTTGGATAAAATATTATTGCTTAAAAGATCATTGATAGAATCTGTTTTTAGCAAAATTAAACTATTGAGTAAGTTTGAGCATTCAAAGCATAGATCAGTTACAAATGCCTTTGTTCATATGGTTGCAGCACTGATAAATTATCAAATGTCTGATAATAAACCTTCTATTACATCTCTCTTGCTAGTCTAAATTCTATGCTCTGTTAATTCGAAACTCGCGTTTTCCGTAAAATTAAATAAAATAGCATTAGCTAGAAATATTAATTCACAACAGTTAGAGCAATTAATTACTGACTTTAATCAGAATTAATTGATAGAACAAGATTTAATAAAAGTACGAATAATTGGAGGTAATGATTTGCCTGAATCATCTAAATACTTGGAAGATATTCGTACTACTTTAAAATGGTATTGATAATAATAATACTAATATGATTAATATAATAGGTTTAGATGCATGTAAAAATATACATCCCAATTCTTTTGAATTAGATGGCTATCACGGGAGAGTGAGAGCTTTAGATTAATTGTAGAATATTAAATTGATACTATTAGAAGAGAAAATATCTGAGATGTGGGGCGTAACTAATAGCAATATTTATCTTTATGGTCCATTTAGTGAAGAAATAAAGATAGGTACGATGTATTTATACGTGAAATAGGCACAAGCCAAGCCTAACATAGTACCGATAACGATTATACGGAATTGTGCAGGACTAAAAATTAAAATAACTATTCCAAGAATAATTACTATTTTTATTATATCATCTGTCGTATAAGAGCTAGAATTTATAGCATAAACATTTAGATTTATACCTAGAAATATTATTATACATAATAAGTTCTTAAACATTTTATACCTCTATAGGCCCAGTAGTTAATCCATTTATAAATTGTTTTAAATAAGGATTATCACTATTACGCATTTCATCTTTACTACCGTACCATTTAATTTTTCCTTGATAAATCATAGCTACTTCTTTAGCTATTTTTGCGGCACTAATCATATCATGAGTTATAGTAATCGTAGTTGCCCCTAACTCTTCTTGGATTTTTATAATTAATTCGTTGATAACATTTGCCATGATAGGATCAAGCCCTGTGGTCGGTTCATCAAGAAATAAAATCGACGGTGTACTACAAATAGCCCTAGCAAGGGCTACTCTTTTTTGCATTCCTCCCGATAATTCGGCAGGGTAAAGCTCGAGTATTCTAGGGGATAAACCAACGGAATTAAGCTTTGCACCGGCAAGGTCGTTTTTTTCTTTCTTAGATAATTTTTTAGTCTCGAAAGTAATATTATCACGTATATTTAAGGAGTCAAATAATGCTCCGCCTTGGAATAAAAAACCTATACCGTCCATAATCTCAAATTTTTGTTTACTTGAGATATCTTGGATTTCTACATTATCAATAAAAATTTTACCTTTATCAGGTTTAATCAATCCTACTATATTTTTAATTAGAACCGATTTGCCGCTACCGGAACCACCTAAAATAACTAATGAACTGCCCTTTTTTACATCCAAATCTATTCCGTTTAACACCTTATGATTAGCAAATGATTTATATAATGACCGAATTTTAATTTTAAATTCTTCTACACTCATGCATACTCCAAATAAACAAAAAAAACTGTATACTCGTTTAATTTGAAAAATTGGTTTTGTTGTTTTATATTTTTTGATCCTCACGTACGTTTATGTACGCTGCGGTTAAAAAATATAAAACGCCTAGCTCTTTTCCAAATTAAACGAGTATACCTATACTTTAAAAAATAATTCGGTTATTAAATAATTACTGATTAAGATAAGGATAGAAGAATTCACTACTGCCGAGGTAGTTGCTCTGCCAACTCCCTTAGCCCCTTTACCTGAATAATAGCCGCTATAGCAACTTATTATAGAAATAATAAACCCAAAAACTCCCGCTTTAACAAGACCGGAAATTACGTCAATCGGTTCTAAATACTGAAAAGTACTGGTTAAATAAGCTGCACTATTAAAATCAAGTTTATATACCCCTACCAAATAACCGCCCATAACACCAATTATATCCCCGATTAAAACAAGACAAGGCATTGTAATAATAGCTGTTATTACTCTTGGAAAAACTAAATATTTAATAGGATCGGTAGATAAAGTATATAAAGCATCTACCTGCTCCGTTACTCTCATTGTGGCTATTTCGGCGGCGATTGATGCCCCAACTCTTCCCGCTACCATTAGTCCGGCTAAGACAGGTCCAAGCTCTCTAGTCAGCGACAATACTACTACCGTTGCAATAGAGCTTTCAGCTGAGAAACGGGAAAAACCGGTATAGCTCTGTAATGCAAGTACCGCCCCTGAGAAAAAAGTCGTCATCGCAACAACCGGAAGCGAGTGAAACCCGATCAATAATAATTGTCTGATGATTAAACTCAAATATAAAGGCGGTCTTATGATACTGCTAACGGCAGCAAAGCTAAATAGAGAAAAACTACCTACACTTTGTGCAAACTTTATAGTACGTTTACCGACCGAATTAGCTATATTTAATAACATTTGTATTTTTTCTATTTAATTTAAGTACGCTATGTCATTTCTGCGAAAGCAGGAATCCAGTAACCTCTAATGTCATCCCGCGACTTGATCGCGGGATCCAGTCTTTTTTAATTTTTTTCTGGATACCGTGGTCAAGCCACGGTATGACACAGATATCTACCCGATATACTTTCTTTTATATCTACTACCAAGGTTAGTTAATACCTCATACCCGATAGTACCTATAATACTCGCTATTTTATCGGGCGTGCAATAATTTCCGATAATTTCCGCTTCCTGCCCTAGAAAAATCTCGGACGGTGGTAGATCGGTAACATCGATATTTATTAAATCCATCGATACTCGCCCTACTATAGGAACGCCGCGACTGTTAATAAATACTTCGCCTTGATTGCTAAAATTACGACTAAACCCATCGGCATAACCAAGCGGTAACGTTGCAATGACACTATCACGCTTAGTTGTAAAAGTCATATTATAACCAATATGGCTATCTAGTGTCAAATTCTGTAAGTGAATTATAGGAGCTTTTAAGGTTACGGGATTCTTTGTTAAAGGATTAAGACCGTATAAGGCTGCCCCCGATCTTGCTAAATCAAAATGGTAATCCTGTCCTAAAAATATGCCGCCGGAATTAGCAAGGCTTGCTTTGACGTTTGGGAAATATTGTAAATAAGCTTTAAATCTGTTTAATTGTTCTAGATTATAAGGATTATCTATTTCCTCGGATATAGCTAGATGGCTTATAATATATTGTAAATCTAGCCCTTTTAACAAATCACGATCATTAATTAGCTGCTCTATCTCATCAGAGCTTAAGCCAAGACGATTAATCCCCGTATTGAAATGTAAATAACAAGGCAATAATCGGTTTTTCAAATTACTAAATTTTTGCCAAATTTCTATTTGTTTTAAGTTATTTAGGACAGGTGTTAAATTATATTCTATCAGCTCTAAAGCATCATGTTCAAAAACGCCGTTAAGAACTAAAATATTAACATCTAATCCTAAAGCGTTGCGTAAATTCACTCCTTCTTCACTTGAGGCCACAAAAAAATGCCTACAATTTTCTTCTATTAAAGCTTTAGAAATTTGTACTGCTCCAAGACCGTAACCGTTAGCTTTAACGGCAGCACCGACTAATGAGGTTTTGCAAATATCTTGTAATAAAAGGTAATTATTTTTTATTGTAGATAGATTTATTTCTACAGTACACAAGCTCATAGTATATTTATTAACTCTTTTACGATGATAGGCAATACGGGTAGTATTATATAAAATTTTGTAGATAAGTCACTTGTTTCTATAGTATCCGTGATAAAAATATTTGTCTAATAGACCTCTTGCATAACTTGCTTCTAAAGGTAATTTGTACGTCAATCCAGTACTTGCATCCTCACGTACTAAAGTGTACGCTGCGGTGCTGCGTTCCGTGTTTCCTACAAATTCCTCTTTATTAGCTTCGTTCTCCAAGAGGTCTATTATCGAATTTTTAGAACCGGCAGAAAGCACTGCATGAGTTATAAAAGCACTACCGATAAAGCCGAATGTTCTTTTAAAAATCTCGCTGCTTTTACGATTGTTTCTCCACTATCTATAATATCATCAATTAATATGCAATTTTTGCCCTCTACACTACCTGTTATTGATATCATCTCACAATTATTATTTATATCCCTTTCTTTGTTTATATAAGCTGAATCTATATTTAGTAAATTACTAATTTTTTGAACTCGATTGATACTTCCTTTATCAGGTGCAACTATAACGAAATTACTATAAGTTCTTAAAAACGGGATATATAAATTTATAGGTTCAAGATTAGAAACAGGAATATTAAAAAATTTCTCTATCTTATCGGAGTGTAAATCAATAGTAATTACATGGTTTACTCCGAGCTTCTCTAAAAAATCTGCTATTAACTTAGCAGGAATTATATTTTGAGCATTTATATTATCTTGCCTTGCATAACCAAAATAAGGCATTACTAAAATTATTCGATTTGCTCCCGCTTTTTTTGCTGCATCTACTAGCAAAAACAGCTCAATTAAGCGCTCATTAACGGGTTTTGATGTGGATTGTGTACTATGATTATATCTTCATTATGAAACGATTTTTGAATTTCTACTTTTATTTCGGAATCATTGAAATAGGTAATTTTCGGCTCAATATATTTAATATTTAATGCTATAGCTAAACGCGTTGCGAGTAACTTATTACTACTGCCTGCTAAGATTTTCATGTGGAGTGATTTATGTTGTTTAACGCTATTAGCGAGCGGGCTTTGTTGCGTGGATATCTAATCGTCATTGCGAACAGTCGTAGACTGCGTGGCAATCTCATGCAATAATAACAAACTCCTGAGATTGCTTCGTCAATTGCTATGCAATTTCCTCGCAATGACGATTTAAGATGACAGTGAAATAAGCTTAAGAACGACTGTCTAATTTTTGTATTAGTGCCTCAAAGCCTTGATTTTTTAAAGTATCGGTAAACTCGTCTTGTTGAGCTCCAATAAGACTTACACCTTCCGTAATTATATCAGAAACTTTAAAAACGTCTTTTCCGTTTCCTTTCATTTCACGTACAAGATATTCTACTTTAATAGGGTCTTGCTCTTTATTACTAATGATATTCATAGCAACCATAAAATCGGTCGGGCTTAAAGGACGAACTCCTACTATTTTAGGCTGTTCGCCTTTATAATCTTTTATTAAATCAGTATAAGATTTAGTAACATATTTAGAGTAAACTTTGATGAATTCCTGAACCTGCCCACCTGATAAAGTTTTTATCCCATTTCTGCCTAATGTATATTTAGCCATCCAATCAAAATCTAGGTTCTGAGACATTAACTCACGTACTTGAACAATTTTTACTCGCTCAGATAACTTACTATCGTTTAATATACTAGAAGCTTCATTTACTAAATTAGTAACATAACTGTTCAAACCGGCAGGCACTTTTTCATTAGAATAAGCGGAAAACGTCATAACTAATAAAAATAAACCTGTAATAATTTTTTGCATATAATCCTCTTTAATTTCATTAATTCTTGGGTTTAGGACATTTAAAATTTTCAGGATATTGAACCGATGCTTCACGTGCACGATGTAATGCTGATCTAATAGCCACATAAGGATCGGTAGAATTCTTCATCACATAATCACTAAACGGTAATACAACATATCGATCGTTTATTGTACTAACTGCTAGTACTCCTAAGTCAAAATCATTATGAGTGTAGTACATTAATGGATTAAGAGCATAATTAGTAATTACCAAATCCGTCATATCTCTTGCGTTAGTACTACCGATTATCGGCAATACTAAATAAGGACCTGGGGCAACTCCATAATGTGCGAGGGTACTACCGAAAGTTTGACGATCAGACGGCAAACCTACTTTACCTGCCACGTCAAATAAACCGCCTATGCCAAGCGTCGTGTTAATGAGAAACCGCCAAACGCTTTTCATAGTTTTATCGTAATTTAACTGAAGCCCGTAATTTACCGCCGTAAGCGGTGTATCGACATTACTGACGAAACTATTAACGCGCGCTTTTACGTAATCATTCGTGATGTTCTTATAACCTATCGCTAAAGGACGCAATATTATATAATCTAACACAGAATTAAATACAAACACTTTACGGTTAAACTTTTCGTATGGATCATAAACCTCCAAGCAACCGTTTTCATTTCTTCCACCATTATAGTTATATATGTCATTATCAACATATTCAAGATCAGCTCTTATCGATAATGAACATAAAATAATGGATAATATAATTAATATTCTCATTGATTTATGCTGTTTTCTTACAAACAATAATACTATATTTATTGTTTTCCGCTAGTATTATTTCTTCCGAAGTTAATATAGTAAAATTATTTTTTTGTAAAAAATTATTTATTTCATTCAAGTTAAAAATAAATTCTTTGCGTGTTAATGAAAATTGTGTCTTCGTCGCATTTGGTAAATAAAGGGCAAAATACCCTTGTTTATTAAGAGATGAGTATATTAAATTAAAATATTCTATTAAATTGTTAGTAAACGATAATCCGCAAAAACTAAAAATAATATCAAATTTATTAGAGTTTTGTTTTAAAAATTCATCGATAGCAATATTATATATTTGATCGTAAATTTTAGTGTTCGGGTAATATGTTTCTTGTAACTCATTCATTAAAGCAGAAACTTCTACACCGGTTAAAGTAAAACTTTCCGGAAAACGTTTTTGTATTTCATAACCTACAAGTCCTATATTACTTCCAAGTTCCAAAATAGAGTAATTATCCGGTAAATCAGATATCTGCTTAAGTGCTTCATTAACAAACCTATACGGAAGATGGATATTTTTATCGTTATTAAAAATAGTAGGATAATATTGTGCAGTTAAATCACGATATTTTCCACAAATTTCTTGAGGTATTTCAGTAATATCCTTATAATTTTTCAAAAAATTTATAAATATAGGTTTATATTTTTCATTAGATTTTTCTAAATATTCTATAGCTTGCCTGTAATTATTTTTTAAAAAATAAACCCATCCGAGTTGATAATATACTTTAGAATCATTAGGATTAAAAAATTTATCGACTAGTTTAAACCTAAGTAATGCATCATTTAAATTACCTCTATATAAATGATCGAGTCCAAGTTGATAATTAGTTTCGGCTAAATGAGAGAATTTATATTTACAATCACTTATATAATTTTTAAATTCTAAAATTTTATTCTTAATAAAATTTGGTATATTTATTATAGTTAAGCAATAATGTTTGATTTTGTCTTTTATTTTACCGAGCATAGTTTAATTACTAAATTAATATTACTTACTATATAATAAAGCATATCTTGATAAATTTTTAAATAAAATAATAATTTTACTTGTAAATTAATGGAATTGAAGCTAGGATGTACATGTTATATGTACATCAGTAGGTAGCTCATGCACTCAATTAGCGGCACTTCATTTAGAAAAAACTTAAGCTCTGTACTAAATACCGTAGAAAACGATCATGTCCCCTATCTTATTAAAAGAAAGAATCATAAGAATATTATTCTTTTAACCGAAGAAGAATATGAATCTACAAAAGAAACATTATATTTATTATCTAATCCGGCTAATGCGAATCGAATAAAAAAATCTATCGAACAAGCAAAAAGAGGAGAGTTTGCTAAAGTTAATTTAGATGATTGAGATTGAGTGGACACTAGAAGCAGCGGAGGATTTAGCGTATTGGAAAAAATACGATATTAAAAAATATGAACGTATTAAACTCCTAATAAAAAATATCCAAGAAGCACCGTTTACAGGTATAGGTAAGCCCGAATCTTTAAAAGATATATTATCAGGTTTATGGTCACGTAGAATTAACCACGAACATAGACTAATATATTCTGTCAATACTAAACAAATTATAATATATAATTGTAGATTTCATTATAAAAATTAATATTTATTTCTTGAAATTACCGATTTTACTGTAGCTTTCATTTAATACGGACTCAAATTATGTCAATTATTTCTACGAGGCTAAGTTCTATAAAACCGTCGCCGACCCTTGCAATCGTTAAAAAAACTCTTGAACTTAAAAAAGCGGGAGTTGATATTATCACACTCGGTGCCGGTGAGCCTGATTTTGATACGCCTGACAATATTAAGGAAGCGGCGATTAAAGCGATTAAAGACGGCTTTACTAAATATACTAACGTTGAGGGTATGCCTCTTTTAAAGCAAGCAATAAAAGACAAATTCAAACGTGAAAATAATATAGATTACGAACTTGATGAAATAATAGTAAGCACCGGCGGTAAGCAAGTTATATATAATTTGTTTATGGCATCTTTAGACCAAGGGGATGAGGTAATTATTCCAGCACCCTATTGGGTTTCATATCCTGATATGGTTGCACTTAGCACAGGAACACCTGTTTTTGTAAATTGCGGAATTGAAAATAACTTTAAATTAAGTGCAGAAGCTTTAGAACGTTCAATTACGGATAAAACTAAGTGGCTTATTATTAACTCACCTAGTAATCCAACAGGTGCAAGCTATAATTTTGAAGAACTAGAAAATATTGCTAAAGTTTTAAGAAAATATTCACATGTAAACGTAATGTCTGATGATATTTACGAGCATATTACTTTTGATGATTTTAAATTTTATACATTAGCCCAAATAGCACCTGATTTAAAAAAGAGAATATTTACCATAAACGGAGTATCTAAAGCTTATTCTATGACGGGTTGGCGTATAGGCTACGGTGCAGGCTCTAAAGCTTTGATTAAAGCAATGACTATTATTCAGTCGCAAAGTACTTCAAACCCTTGTTCAATAAGTCAAATGGCTGTTATTGAAGCATTAAACGGTCCTCAAGATTATATAAAGCCTAATGCTTTAAATTGTCAAAAAAAGCGTGATCTTGCTTTATCAATTTTGAAAAGAGTAAAATATTTTGAGTGCTATAAGCCGGAAGGGGCGTTTTACTTATTTGTTAAATGCGATAAAATATTTGGGCATAAAACTAAGTCAGGAAAAATTATTGCAAATAGTAATGATTTTGCCGAATATTTACTTGAAGAAGCAAAAGTTGCCGTAGTACCCGGTATCGCTTTCGGCTTAGAGGGATATTTTAGAATCTCTTATGCTACTTCTATGAAAGAGCTAGAAGAAGCTTGTATTAGAATTGAGCGAACAATCGATGTCCTTCCTTCTTAAGGCTTTGCATGGATACCAAATCGTCATTGCGAAGCAGCCATAGGCTGCGTGACAATCTCGTCAAATATCCTGAGATTGCTTCGTCACTTACTTCGTAATTTCCTCGCAATGACGGAAAAGTTAAAAAGCCACCTAAACCAACAAAAAAATAATGCGGAAAGTTTTTAAAAAATTTTTAAAAAATAATAAATACGTACTTAGTATAATTACTATTTTACTATATTGGTATTTGCGTTTTGTTTACTTTACTTCAAAGCAGAAATTTATATTTTACGATAACGGCAATAAGGAAAAATTCCTAAACGAACAAGGGGTAATCTTTGCATTTTGGCATAATATGCTTGCCTTAAGTCCGGCTATGTTTATAGGACATAGAAATATCTATGCTTTAATATCACCGCATTTAGACGGAAAAATTTTAAACGATCTAGTAGGAAAATTCGGTTGCAGAGTGATAGTAGGTTCTACTAATAAAAATTCAATTGGAGCTTTACGTAATATTATAGGTAAGTTATCTCAAGGTGCAAATATAATAGTCACGCCGGACGGTCCTAAAGGACCGGTATATAAAGTAAATAGCAGCATTACCGAAATAGCCTATAGATATAACACAAAACTTATTCCTATAGTCAGCTCCACTTCTAGATGTTTCAGATTAAAAAGTTGGGATAAATTAATAATACCTCTACCGTTTGGTACCATTAAAATCATAGTTGGCTCGCCTTTAGAACTCACAAATGATAAAATACAAAACCATATAAGCCTTGAAAAACAATTAGCAAGCTTAACAGAGAGTTTAAAGAAATGATGTTATTATATTATGCTTTAAGCTTTATATTATTACCTGTTTATTTTATCATAATTCTTATACGTTTATTAATAGGTAAAGAAGATATAAGACGCATCCAAGAGCGTTTTGCTATTGGCAAACACAGACAAGACGATTCATTAGACTTCGTGCAAACGTCCGCTAATAAAGAGGAATTTAAAGGAGATACTTCACTGCGAACCACAGCGTACACACTAGTACGTGAGGATGAAGGGTTAGGATCGACGTATAAATTACCTTTAGAAGCAAGTTATGCACGAAGGCTGATATGGATTCATGCAGCAAGCGTTGGCGAGTCTATGGCAGCTTTAACATTAATATATAATATAAGTAAACGCTACCCTGACGTTCGTTTTCTAGTAACTTCTTGGACTAACAGCTCCGCTAAAATATTAACTGCCAAATTACCTAAAATAGCAGTTCACCAATTTTTACCGATAGATAATATTATTTTTACTCGAAAATTTTTAAGAAATTGGCAACCTGACTTAGGCATTTTTATAGAATCGGAATTATGGCCGTGTACTATTAATGAGGGAGCAAAGCAGTGTAAATTACTACTAGTTAATGCTCGTATTTCCGATAAATCGTTTAAAGCTTGGCTAAAAAGAAAAAGCTTTTTTCAGCTTATTCTCAAAAATTTCAGTAAAATTATCGTGCAAAGCGAGCGTGACTTACAAAAATTCAATGAACTTGGCGTATCAGATGCAGTGAATTTAGGCAATATTAAATTTGCCAACGAAAAACTTCCGGTCAATCAAGAAGAGTTATCAAAATTAAGCTTACATTTAGACAATAGGCGAGTCGTGCTATTTGCCAGCACTCACCCCGAAGATGAAGAGGTGATTTTGCCTATAATCAAAAACCTAAAAGAGCAGTTTTTAGACTGCTATATTATCTTAATTCCAAGACATCCTGAGCGAGTTAAATCAATTATCGATAATTGTAAGTCACATAATTTATCCGCTACCGCTAAGTCGCAAAATGATTTACCTGTTTTAAGCGATGATCTTTATATAGTTGATAGGTTCGGCGAAATGGGACTATTTTTTTCTGTAGCTACAATTTCTTTTATCGGCGGTTCTTTTAAACAAGGCGGGCATAATATTTTAGAAGCGGCATATTTCTCTAATTGTATTATATTCGGTCCCGATATGAGCAAAAACACCGCTATCGCTAAAGGCGTATTGCAAAATGAAGCAGCTATCCACATCAAAAACGGTGAAGATTTACTAACCAAACTAACATATCTACTCAGGTCTAATAATTCTCTAGAACTTAAAGCTTACCGCGGAAATGCTTTAAAATTTGTTAAGGACAACCAAACAGTCCTAGATGAATATTTAAAAGTAATTACGAAGTTTCTTTGATAGAATTTAACTAAAAACTCTTATTCTCCTAAAAGCTCTATAATAAATTCAGGATCTACGTGACTGATTTCTATACTTCCGTTATTTTCTAGTATTTTCTTATTCAAATACCTATAAAATACCCACTACTTATAGGCAAAGAACATAATTCACCTTTATAAACGGTTAAGGCCGGATACCATTGGTTATGAAAAATTATAGGTGGGTTTGGCAACGATAACTTATTTAATTTTCCGTCTCTACCATAATGTATCTTTAAAAAAGCAGGATCTGCTTTAGGCATGTTTGCCCCATCAGAATATTTTAAAATTAGCAAAATATCAAAAGTTTCTCCCGTATCTGCTGTAGTATCAGGGACAATCATGCTTCTAAATTCTTTAATCTTAACTATCCGCTTGTTATTTAATCTTAATGTTAAGGAAGCTTCAATTGTCTCTTCCAACGCAATACTGCACTTATAACCGTTTTCGGTTTTAAATTCTTTTTGAACAACTTTATGCTTAGTAGGTTCAGAAAATATAAATTTTTCCTTACCGTTGCTGTTAAAATCACTTCCTGGACCGACGACTTCTATTGTACCGGTTATCACTTTATAAGCGTTTGAAAGGGTTTTAGCTCCAATCTTTGCACTACCTACCAGTTTTTTCCGTATATTTTAGTCTTTTCTCTTTTAGAGGTAGAGGAGTATTAGGGGGAGTTTGCTCTAAAGGATCTACAGGATTAGTTGGCATCGACTGAGTGGGAGTACTTGTATTACCTCGAGACGAAGGATGCTTTGTTATATAAGTTATTTTACTTTCGGCATCAGTACCGAGTACTGCTATTTGTCCACTTCCTATCTTATAGGCGTTTTCTATAATTTTACTTCCTGTTACGGTAACTTTTACTGCCCCTTCTACTGCTTTATAACATGCATAACCGGCACATACTATAATAACCCTAAGCAGTTCGGCATCATTATCACTATAATTAGCTTGTCTCCTACGATGCTCTTCGGCAGCATAAATTTGTGCAGCATATTCCTCTTTTGTCCTTGACATAAAATGCTCTTCATTTAAACTAATAATAATTATTATTGTAAGATTTTCTATTATTAAGTCAATATAAATCTTTTATTATAATATTATAAAGTAAAAAACCGAAAATTATTTATTAATAGATAGTTGATTGTAGTTAGAGAGATATTATAAATACGAGTTTAGAATAAGCACTTATCCTAAATTCGCCTTTGTTTGCTTTGAAAAGGTGTGAGTGAGCATTCACGAGTGTTTTACTGTCACCTAGTTCAATTGACCACAGGAGTAGGTATTGTTGCAGATAGAAAAACGCATTCGGTGTCATACCGTGGTTTGACCACGGTATTCATAAAAATAACTAGTATTAGTTGTTTTTATATTTTTACTGGATCCCGCGATCAAGTCGCGGGATGACAGGATGGAATTGTGTCTGCACAACAACGCATGCTCGCAATGACGATTTGGTATCTACGCGGGAATGACATTGAAGCTATGAAACAAGCCCATTAACCTTGCGTAATGGCAGCTACTTCATCGGCAAAGTTTTTTTCTTCGTGTTCTATACCTTCACCAAGTTCGTATCTAATAAATTTGGCGATTTTAATTTCTGCACCGAGTTCTTTTTCGGCATTTTTAATTACTTCCGCAACGGTAAGTTTAGGCTCAAATAAGAAATTTTGCTGAAGCAATACAACTTCCGAGAAGAATTTACGTATTCTACCTTCTACCATTTTTTCTATAATATTATCAGGCTTTCCTTCTTCTTTAGATTTCTCAAAAAATACTTTTCTCTCACGCTCTACAAGTGCTTGATCCAAGCCTGAATCATCTATACTTTGCGGGTTATTTCCTGCTACATGAACAGCAATTTGTTTAGCTAACGCTTCTAGTTTTGCTTTATCTTTTGCGTTAGACGCAAGACCTACTAATACGGAAATTTTTCCTAAATTCGGTACAACTTCATTATGCACGTACGAACCGATTGCTCCTTCAGATATCTCTAATATATCCATACGACGTAATGTTAAATTTTCACCGATTGTAGCGATATTTTCTATAATTTCTTCTTCAACTGATTTACCGCTTTGCATTTTAAATGTTTTTAGCGTGTCTATAGTTTTTGCAATTACTGCAAGATTTGCAATATCCTTAACTAGATCCTGAAACTGCTCATTTCTAGCAACAAAATCCGTTTCGGAATTTACTTCAATTACCACTCCGGTAAGCCCATCAACTTTTGCAGCCGTTAAACCTTCAGAAGCAATGCGTCGGGCTTTCTTTGCAGCAACAGCTAAACCTTTCTTACGAAGAAAATCAATAGCTTCTTCAAAATTACCGCTGGTTTCTATTAATGCTTTTTTGCAGTCCATCATACCTGCACCGGTTTTTTCTCTTAATTCTTTAACCGCTACAACACTTATATTTATTTCACTCATACCTTACTTTCTCCTTAATTATTATATTTGGCTTGGGTTGTGGCTCGAAGAACGACCTCGGTGTCACCCCGTGGCTTGCTCCTGGGGTCCATAAAAACAATTTAAAATACTAATATTAGTATTTTAAGCTGGATCCCGCGATCAAGTCGCGGGATGACAATGGGAAAGCCGATCCATGCAACAACACTTATGCATTATCAGAATTTTTCATCATTTAATGCTTGCTCAAATTCTGTATTTGTCTCTTCATCAATATTTTTCGTTTTAGAGAATTTTTTAGCTTGTTTTAATTTAGAAACATTTTTAGAAGTTAACGCCTTATCTGTATGCTCTTGCATAGCACCCATATCAACTCCTGAAACTTTCATTGATTCTTCAAGTCCTTGTAATGCCGCATCTGCAAATAAACTACAATAAAGTCTTATTGATCTTATAGAATCATCATTACCCGGAATCGGATAATCTACATTATCAGGATTAGAATTAGTATCAACTACTGCAACTATAGGAACATTAAGCTTTACCGCTTCATTAATTGCGATATGCTCTTTATTAGTGTCAATAACTACTAGAAGATCAGGTTTAGAATTAAGATTTCTAATACCGGCAAGAGATAGAAGTAATTTATCTTTCTTACGGCTCATATCGAGTATCTCTTTCTTAGTATAACCCATAAGTGCTTCTTCGTTTTCTAAGGTTTTGTCTAACTTATTTAGCTTTTCTATTGAACCCGCAATAGTTTTCCAGTTAGTTAGCATACCACCAAGCCATCTATGATTTACGTAATACTGTCCGCATTTTTCGGCATATTCCGCTATAATATCGCTTGCCTGTATTTTAGTACTTACAAATAATATTTTACCGTCTTTTTTTACGGTTTCATATATTGCATTCAAAGCAACACTCATTAAAGCGACACTCTGTCTTAAATCGATTATATGAACATCATCACGTTCACCATATATATAAGATGCCATTTTAGGATTCCAGCGTGAGGTCTTGTGACCGAAATGCACGCCCGCATCTAATAATTCTTTAATGTTAACAGATGGTATTTTTGACATTTTTAAATTCTCCATTGTTAGTTTATACCTCCGTAAGATGCCCATTCTAATGAACTAACATATATCTTACGTGTGAATTTTTTGCTTAAGTTTTGGATAATCGTCATTGCGAGCAGCCGTAGGCTGCGTGGCAATCTCATCAAATACCCTGAGATTGCTTCGTCAATTATTACATATATTTCCTCACAATGACGACTTATAAGCCTATAAATTATATACGCATATTGCGTAATTTACAAGCTTTTATTCTTTGCGCCAAATAGTAGTACCGTCAGGTTGATCTTCTAGAATTACTTTTTCCTCTAATAACTGGTTACGAATTTGATCGGCTAATAACCAATTTTTTTGTTTTTTTGCTTCCAAACGCTTATTTACAAACTCATTTATATAGAGTTCATCCACACCGCTATTAAACCACTCGTGTGGGGTCTTATTCATTAAACCAATAAAATTAGCACAAGTAATAATAGCAGAGGCGTTAAGCTGCCTTTCTTCTTCAGTTTTAGAAATAAAAACACCTTTAGCGTAGTCATTAATTATTTTAACGGCAAGCGGCGTATTCATATCATCAAGTAAGCTTTGCATGAAATCATGAGGTAAATCTATTTTCTGCACATTAATATTTTCTATAGCTCTATACCAATAATCTAAAGTTTTCTTAGCATCTTCTATAGCTTTATCATTATAATCAAGAGGACGCCTATAGTGACTACTTAATAAAAATAACCTTACTACTTCTCCTTGAATTTGTTTATCCATTAAATCCCTTATGGTAATAAAATTACCAAGAGATTTACTCATTTTCTCACCGTTAACCGTTAGAAACCCATTATGTACCCAATATTTAGCATAGGTAGAACTTGGAAAAGCACATCTACTTTGAGCAATCTCATTGGTATGATGCGGAAAGATTAAATCTACTCCGCCGCCGTGAATATCAAAATTCTCACCTAAATATTTGTAGCTCATGGCTGAACATTCAATATGCCATCCAGGGCGACCAAGTCCCCAGGGGCTTTCAAAATTCATATTTGCCGGTTCATTTTGCTTTGCCGGTTTCCATAATACAAAATCTTGTGGATTTTTTTTGGCTTTACTATTTTCTACATGTACTCCCTCAAACATTTCTTCTAAATTTCGGTTAGATAATTCCGTATAATTTGGAGCTGATAAAACATCAAAATAAACATGATTATCAGCAACATATGCGTACTCTTTTGCTATTAAGCGTTCTATTATTGCGATCATTACATCAGTATGCTTTGTAGCTTTCGGCTCAATACTAGGTAGCATACAACCTAAATATGCCATATTTTTATGAAACTCTTTCGTAACTTTATCAGTCAACTCATCAATAGTAACACCAAGTAGTTCAGCTCTATCGATAATTTTATCGTCAACATTCGTAATGTTACGTACATATTTTACTGTCTTCTCACCGAATATTTTTATAACTATACGATAAAGTAAATCATATACTACTCCCGACCTACCATTACCTATATGAGGATTATCATAAACAGTCGGTCCACATACATACATTTTTACGTTAGCTTGATCTTGAGGATTAAAAACCTCTTTAGTACGGCTCAAAGTGTTATATAAGTGAAATTGAATTTGCATATTTTATTTACCAAAAACTGAAGTACATTTCTTTCAAAAGTATTATTAACATACTCCTTTTGAAAAAAGTTTAAAATTCGGAGTATACATTAGTATGTGATATATTAAACATATTTTGGCTAAAAAATTCATTGGTTAATAAATATTAGTAATTAATAGTTTACATAAGTTAACAAATATTATATAACTCGCCTCGTTTATATTAAAAAAATAATAACTAATCGAGGTTTGAATGAATTTACAAAATTCCTACTCAAAAAAATATGTTTTAACTTTTTTCATGTCAATATGTTTGTTGACTAGTAGCTTTTTAAGTACAAGTGCTAGAGCGGCAAACTTTAAAGATTTAGTTAGTAAAACCCCGACATGGGAAAAGTACAATTTAAAACAACAACAAAACATTTGGGACAATTTGACTCCAAATGAAAAAATCAAAAAATGGCAAGAAGCAGATTTAGTTCCTAGTTTTACTCAAGCACAAGATGATCTAGGAATAAATTATAAGGAAACAGATTTATCAAGTTTTGTAGATAAAACTAGACATAAAGCAAGACAAGCAAGAGCTAAAATTTTATTATACATCGAAAGAATAAAACAACAGGATTTTGATACAAAAAAACAAGAATATATTAATCAAGGTGTAGTTCCTACATATATAGAAGCAGCAACAAATCTTGGAATAAGTTATGACCCTAGCAAAATAGACAATAATGTAGAAAACGATCAAAAGGTACGTCGTACAGAAAAAGACAAAAAAGCGGTAATCGAGCTATATATCAGCTTAATAAACAGAGATATTAAATACAAACATTATGTTGATAATGATATTATCCCTGA
The DNA here is from genome assembly GCF_000284075.1 of Rickettsia rhipicephali str. 3-7-female6-CWPP. Taxonomy (GTDB): domain Bacteria; phylum Pseudomonadota; class Alphaproteobacteria; order Rickettsiales; family Rickettsiaceae; genus Rickettsia; species Rickettsia rickettsii. The sequence continues at coordinate 192,206 of NC_017042.1, read as the reverse complement.
AATGAAAGAAGTAAGGACTGCTCTTAACATGAATAAAGATGATGCAGAATCTTTTGTTGCTTCAATAAGAACTGAAATTATGGAAAACGCAAAGGGACAATATATAGCCGATAGCCATATTCCTACAAAAAAAGAGTTAAAAAATAGGTTTGGTATATCTCGTGGTGATAATAGAGACGACTATATTAAGTCAATAAGACTTAAAGTTATGGACAAAGAAAAGCCACAATATATAGCTGATAATAGTATTCCTACAGAAAAAGAGCTAGAGAAGAAATTTGGTGCTGATAAAGATGAGGCAACAAACTATATCGCATCAATAGCAACTCAGATGATGCTTGGTAAAAAATCGTACTATATAGATAATAATATTATCCCTAACGCTGACGAATTAATGAATGAATTTAAGATAGAGGACATAAAAGCAAATTCTTATATACACCAAATAAGAGCCGGAATAGACGCAAAGCAGTTGCTAAACAACAATGATACTACTACTAAACAGTCTGCCGGACACTCTCAAAAAAAGAGCGGAAGCAAACACAATTGGTATATGTCAAATCAAGGTACACATAATACAGAAACATCTTCAGGGGTTTCAAGAACATCTTCAGGGATTTTCACGGGTAGAAAAGAGAAACAACCATATTTTTTTGATCCTATAAGTACTTTTAAAACTCACTTTAATCATAAAAAAAATAAGGGTAATTTAACGCAGTCTCAACACAATATAAATAGAATAATACAACAAGAAGAAAATATTGAAGAATTTAAAAATCTTATTAAAACAAATCCTATAGCAGCATTAAATCTTGAAGTAGATAGTAGTTATAAACAAGAAGCAGTAACGACTATCTTAAGTGATTTTAATGATGATACTATTCAAAGGGTATTATTTAGCAATAATACGGGACAATTAGATTTCAATACCAATATTGACGTTAAAAATAGACCTATTTTAAAAAAATTATTAGAAAATAGTTCTTCTGAAGAAAAAACTAAATTTACTGAAAGAATTCAAGACTATGCAACACGAAATATATCTAATAGTCAATTTGAAGAAAAGGCACGATTAGATCTTATCAAACTAGCAGCAAGTAAAGATAAGAGTTCAGTAGAAAACTTTTTAGCTCTGCAATTAGAGTTAAAAAACAAAATGCAGCCGCATATTGTAAAAAGCACCTATATTTTAACACCAGAAATAGTAAAAGAAATAAATATAGAACTAAAAAATAAAGGGCTAATAATAGATAGTTTAACTAAAGACGATATGATTAAACTAGCCAAAGCATTAAATAAACAAACATTAAATTCAGCAATTAAAGTAATATTATCTGATAGTAACATACTCAGCAATGAAACCAATAAAATTTTAGGGTTAGCAGTAGGTAATAATGCAAATAATTTAGAACAAACACAAAGCGGCATTCCGAATCCACCACCTCTACCGCTAAACGGGGGTATTCCAAATCCGCCTCCTCTACCACTAAACGGGGGTATTCCAAATCCGCCTCCTCTACCACTAAATGGAAGCATGCCACCCCCACCACCTCCCTTAAATTCTCAAGACTTTAGTAGCAACTCTAACAATTTTGATTTAAATAAGTTACAAGCAGAATATCCTCACATACATTCATTATATATTCAGTTTACTCGCAATACTACTGTTCAACCAAAAGTACCACTTCAACCTACAACTCCTAGTGCAACCACCAGCACAGACAGAAGCACGCCAGAGACAGCTTATGCCAAATTATATGCAGCATATAGAACTGAGACAGGAGGTAAAAAAGCTTATGATTTACAAGATCAGCTTATAAAAAGACAAGCTGATCTTACAAATGTTATACGTCAAATATTAACAGAATCATACGCCAACCAAGGAGCTGACGCGAAAACTCTTGTAAATTTATTTAGCATTTCAACCCCTGAAATCGCAGAAAAAGCTAAAGAAGCTTTTAACACTCTTGTTCAAGACCCATATATACAAGATATAACCGTAAATGGTAAGAAAACAACAACAAGCGAAGAGATAATTAAAAATCTTTTCAATGAAGACACTGATGATGCAGTAAAACGTATTTTATTATCGTCATGTAAAATATCTGGAGAATTAAAGAGACCTATTAAACTTGAATTCAATAAATCAGAATTGATTAGAGAGTTACAGAGCAAACAAAATCCGTTTGAACAATTAGAATTTGCCTATACTAATGCACAATACTTCGATCAAGATATATTTGGTAATAGAGTCGAAGAGTTAATTAACAACCCTCATATATTAACTACAGCACAACAAGCTACTTTTTTAATAACAGAAGATACACACTTAAGAAAAACAATTAATTCTGATCAAGCACAGGCTAAACTTGATGATTTAAGAACAGCTATTTTAAGCACAATAAAATTTGAAGAATTAATTACAGCAAATTTACCTCAACATGCGTTTATTGCTATAGTAAAGGAAAAAAAACCCGAATTATTACAAGAGTTTTTAAACGCTACTACTATCAAACTAACAGGTAATAATAATTTAGATCAATTAAGATTAGCTTTGCCTTCATTTACAGGCATGAGTAATGAACAAATAAGAATTCTTACTAGAAAATTAAATATGCCTATAATATTAAAAGCTCTTCACGAGTGCTCGCAAGAAAAAGCTAAAAAACACATCCATACCGGAAACATGCCACCACCGCCACCGCCACTGCCGTCTGATTCACAAGATTTGGAATTAGCTTATCTAAAAAGTTTAGGGATTACTAAATCCAATGCAAATACATCTACTTTTAAAACAACTCCAAAAATTTATAACTTTAGCTCTGATATAGCTGTAAGATATAAAGAATTTGCTTTATCAGGACAAAAAGCAGCAGGACATAAAGCAAAATACTCTGATGCCAATTTATTAAAAAAAGCTATAGTGGAATCAGTAGCATTTGAGCATTCAAAAAAATTACCTAAAGCTCATCAAAATAATAAGTATTTTGCAAAAATCCAAGAAGCAGCCGACACTATGCACTCTAGCTTTATAGGTCCTAGAACTGAAATAGGGCAAGAAGTACATAATATTTATACTTCTAAACTTTTGGAATTAGCAAAAGATAAAGAATTTATTAAATATGTTAAAGATGATATTATACTTAGCAAAAAATTAACGGAGGCGTTTACTTCCGTTGACTCTGATTTTATAGATCCTAGAACTAAACTAGAACAAAAAATACATAATATTTATACACAGCAATTGACAAAATATCCAGAAGAAGCGGTAAAAGAGGCATTTAATACTGCTAACTCTGATTTTATAGGTCCTAGAACTGAAATAGGACAAGAAGTACGTAATATTTATACTTCTCAACTTTTGGAATTAGCAAAAGATAAAGAATTGTTTCTATTTGTTGCACAATTACTAGTAGAGTCTACTGAATTAGAACAAAAATATGGTAGTGATATTCAATCAGAAAATAGTAACAATGAAGAGACAATAGGACGTTTAGATCTGAAAACATTACGATTATTCCAACAAAAAAACGAAACCACAAATGACGAATCCTCAACAAAGGATGATACACAACCTGAAGATAGTAATAAAAAGTCAGAGCAATCTGATTCCAAAACCGTTTTATCACCGAGATTATTCTGTTCTAACGATAGCAAAAATGATAAATCATCAGATGACAAAAAATCACTTCTAGCATTAAGATCTAGTGATGAAAACGATAAAGGGTATGAAACTGATGAATCAGATGACAAAAAATCACTTCTAGTATTAAGATCTAGTGATGAAGACGATAAAGGGTATGAAACTGATGAATCAGATGACAAAAAATCACTTCTAGCATTAAGATCTAGTGATGAAGACGATAAAGGGTATGAAACTGATGAAGAAGAATTAGAAGAAAGCAATAGCATCACTGACGAAGAATTAAAAAAAGATATAGTTTTAGAAAGCAAAGATGAAGCTATCGATGTGTCATTCAAAACTGAAGCAATTACAGAACAAGATGAGGCGACACAGAGACAACAGGTATCTGATGACACTAGTAGGAAAGTAGCAATATTAGTTAAGGCGACTTCAACTCTTCACAAACCTGTTCACTATAATATTTTAAGTGATAGATTAAAGGTTGCTGCAATAGGGGCCGGTGATGAAGAAGCTAGTATAAACAGAGGGGTATGGATTAGCGGCTTATACGGCATCAACACACAAGAAACTTGGAAGAACATTCCAAAATATCAAAGTTGTACAACCGGCATAACTATCGGGACTGATGCTGAATTCATCAATAGTCATGATGTTATAGGAATAGCTTATAGCCGTTTGGAATCCCTAATTAAATATAATAAAAAACTAGGGAAAACAACAGTTAACGGTCATCTTTTAAGCATTTACGGTCTAAAAGAACTAATTAAAGGTTTCTCATTGCAGGCTATAACATCTTACGGTCATAATTATATTAAGAATAGATCTAAAAGCATTAATAATATAATTGGAAAATATCAAAACAATAATTTAAGTTTTCAAACTTTATTAAATTATAAATATCGTACAAAATACGATTTATATTTTATTCCTAATATCGGTTTTAAATATGATTATTCAAGAGCTAGCAATTATAAAGAGTATAATGTAGATATAGAAAATCTCATGATTCAAAAGAAATCAAATCAATCATTTGAAAGTAGCCTTGGCGGTAAAATAGTGTTTAAGCCTATAGTGACCACAAACAATATAGTATTAACACCAAGTTTGTATGGTAATATTGAGCATCACTTCAATAATAAAAATACAAAAGTTAATGCAAAAGCGACTTTTAAAGGACAAACATTACAAGAAAAAATTATTATACCAAAACAACCTAAGCTTGGATATAATATCGGTAGTAATATACTTATGAGTAGAAAAAATATAAATGTTCTACTTGAGTATAATTATTATACGCATAAAAAGTATCAAAGCCATCAAGGACTTATTAAACTAAAAGTCAATTTGTAAATCACCAATAGAAAATTTAAATCAGGATAAGCGTTTCCTAAGAGCTTATCCTTTCTTAATGAATAAGCTTATTAACCAAACTCCTGCATTAGAATACTGGAGTACTAAATATAGTAAAAAATAGTTTAAATGAATAGCTATTAAGTACAAGATGACCTAATTGGTCAAAAGGAAAAATATTAAATAAACTCATAATCCCAATTACAATAAAAGTATCGATAAATAAAGAAATTGCCGTACTAAAATTATTTCTTATCCATAAATAGATATTAATATCAACAAGTTGAGCTATATAACAGGCAAAAGTTGATGCTAAAAAAGATATATGGTATGAACCAAAGACTTTATGAAAAGTTATGTTGTCAACATTAGACCAATTACTAGCTTCCAATTTATCCATGAGACTTATTATTAAAATTACTATTATATTAAAAATAATAGCAAGCTTTACACAAAAATTGGCTCTTTCTTTACCGTAAAACTCAGCTATTAAATCCGTTAATAAAAAAGTTAACGGGTAAAAAATTGCTCCTATAGATAATTCAAGAATATAAAAATTAAAAATATTAAGGTAAACAAATTTTTGATATATTAAGTTTCCTACTTATAATAAGGACTGTAAAAAACGTACATAAAATGATATAAATTTTTTCTTTTATATTAAATTCTATAGACATTTCTAAAATTATTTTAGGTGCAAAAATATTACTGTACTCTAATAATATATATTGGGAGTTCTGAAAACTATACTAAATTCTCTGATGTCATACCATTGATCTATAGGTGTTGTTACATGAATCCTGTTATGTCACTCCCACAAAAGCAGGAATCCAGTACTTTTATCTGTCACCCCGTGGCTTGACCACGGGGTGACACAGTGGATTTTACCGATCCACGCGACAATACCAACAAAGGTAGACAATGACAAGTATGAGAGATATTACTAAGATAAAGCTGTAACTACTTAGCTATAGGTAAACTATTTTCTGTTTGATTTTCTTCAATTTCATTAATCTTAGAAACTAAATCAGATTTCTTTTTTGAGGAAAGGTTAGCAAGTACTATTGCATTTATTAAAAATAATGTTGTAAGTATTATAGTGCTTTTAGTAAGAAAATTACCGACTGTTTTAGCACTGACTACTCCCATATTATTACCGCCGCTTATACTACTAATTCCATCCGATCCGCTACGCTGCATCAGAATAACTATAATTAGCAATATTGCAATAGTAATATGTACAAAGAGAAGAATGTCTATCATATAATAAAATAATCGTTACCCCGTATTTTAAATGTAAATCATACATTAGTTTTATATTATTTGCAACTTAGCTTTATAAAATAAACATAATACTATAATAGTATCTGACAGACACTAGACTAAAATCAGCATATGAGTTTTTCAAGAAAGGTTAAAAACTCACAAAGCTTAGGATGTGTGGTGGTGCTACTAGGGGGAATTGAACCCCCGACCTCTTCATTACCAATGAAGTGCTCTACCCCTGAGCTATAGTAGCAAGATTATTTCAAACCCTTTTTGCCACATATTTGTTATTAAATCAAGAAAAATTTTGGAAATTCGTTTACTATTTACAAAAAAGCTCTTATGCTAGCTCTTCATTCGCGCCACTTATATGTACCCCATCATAAAATGCTACTGTAGTTTCATTAGCATGCATCCCAAATTCTTTCTGTAAATAATCACTTAAAATCTTTAGTGTTTTTTCTTTGGTTTGGCATGGTAATATCATTTTATTATCTTGTACTAACTTGTGTAATTTGGGTATCTCTTCTGCAGTAACAAGCCTCATGTCCAAACAACCGTTTTCTTCTTGTTGTAGAAGGTCAGCCGTTACACTCGTAGTAACTCTATGACATGTACCGAATAAGTCTAGATCTATCCTTGAAATTGCTTAGTCACTAGTTACTTCTTTAAAAGTTCTGGAATGATTGATGTTATCCTCAGAGATACTGGCAAAGACTAATCCCTTTTCAGTTATTTTATGTTCACAAGCATCGCCATAGTAATAACTCTTAGGTTTAAAGACTACAATTTTGTTATTAAATTCAACTAGGTTTGCAGGTTTTGTAATTTTTTTCATATTTTATCTAAACTTCTATTTTTGTAGAAAGATAAGGCAATCAATGCAAAAATACAGCTTAATATGACATAATAAACTGCTGAGGTTACATGCCCTGTTTTGTGTACTAAATATTCAAAGACAAGAGGCGTAGTACCACCAAAAATACTTGTAGCAGTGTTATATGAAATAGAGAGAGCAGTGTTACGTATATTTGTAGGATACAATTCTGCTTGTAATGCCGGTTCAGGACCGATATAGCTAGCAGCAAGTATAGCAAGTATCAATTGTGAGATAATTACACTTGTGAAAGCCCCATTCTCAAAATTATTAAGTAAAAACGATGTTGTTACAATAATTATTATCAGATTAATTACAAAAATTTTCCTGCGACCTATAATATCGGATAGATAACCGCTTAATAAAGTTACGACTATCATAATCACGTAACACACACTAGCAAGGCTATTTACCTCATTTTCAGTAAAGTTGCGGCTGATTTTTAAAAACGATACCAAGTAAATTGTAGTTAGATAGAATATTATCGAACCGGGAGCATTGATAAAAATCGAGATTAATATATCAAACCAATAATTGGTAATGACTTTTTTTAACGGTGATTGTAAAATCTTTTTCTGTTCTCTTAGATTTTTAAAATTCGGTGTTTCGTGTGTATTTTTTTTAATATAAAATGCTGCAAAAAGAATAAAAAAACCAAGTAAAAAAGGTATTCTCCAGCCAAAACTATCAAATTGTGAAGCTGTTAGGATATTCTTAACGATATAAGAAACAAAAGAACCAAGCAATAAACCGGAGCATATACTAGACATTGAAATACTACCGGTGAAGCCTTGGTGTTTATGGCTAGTATGCTCAATAACAAAGGAAATAGAGCCGGTCAAAGCTCCTCCCATTGATAATCCTTGTAGAATTCGTACACAAATCATTAATATAGTCGCAGTTATACCGATAGTATGGTAAGTTGGTAATATTCCTATTAACACGGTTGGGACAGACATGCAAAATAACGCACTAGTTAAGGCTACTTTGCGTCCAAATCTATCACCGATAACACCAAAAAATATGCCACCCAACGGTCTTGCCAAATAACCTATAGCAAATACTAAAAAAGCTTGCAGTAAAGAAGTATTAGCATCCTCATTTGGAAAAAATTTTGTTCCTATTATGGGTGCAAAATAACCGAATAATACATAATCATACCATTCAAAAGTGTTAGCGATACCGCTTGAAAATACTAGTTTACTGCGATTCATGTTTTCTATTCATAGCTTTTTTTTCGGAATATATTATAAATAAGGTGGTAGGAATTATTATTACTGCTCCATGAAGTGTGCTTTTATCGGGAAATTCGTTAAATATGAAATATGCTGCTATTGCCGAAATCACCAGCTCTAAATATCTATAAGGAGCGGTAGCGGTTGCATCTACCATGGAAAAAGCTTTAAGCAGGAAGAATAATATTAAGCTTCCGCTACTACCGAGTACAAACAATAAAGCTAATTCAAAACTACTAGGAGTTAGCCAATACTGCGATGCTACAGGTAACGACACTATAGCAGTTACTATTGCCGAATAAAATAACATGCTAATCATCGATTCTTTTATTACGAATTTTTTATTAATAATATCAAGCATAGCAAATGAAATAGCCGCTAATACAAAATACAAAATTTCTGGGTTAAAATCCTCGGTATGCGGTTTAAGCGTAACAACAAGTCCTATAAATCCTACTACGGTAACTACCCATCTTGGCCAAATAATATTTTCGTTCAGAAAAAATACGGCAAGTATTAAAGTAAATAAAGGAATAGAAAAACTTACGACTGTTGCAGTAGTAACAGGAGCTATGGTAAGACCGTAAGTCCAAGAAGTCATACCGAAAAATAATAATAACCCTCTTAATATATGTACAAAAGGACGACTTGTTTTTAAAGTATTTTTACCATAATAAACAACAAAAGGTAGTAAAACTATGCTACTGAAAAAGAAGCGGAAAAAAGCTACTTCAAAGCTATGTAAACGAGTCCCAAGATATTTAGACATTACATCATTGGCACTACTACTTACTAAACTAAGTAAAAACCAACCTATACCGGTTAAATATGTTTTTAATGCATCATTCATTAATATGCTCCAATAATTTCTATAATTTTACTTAAATGTCTTGACTTTTAGCATAAAAGAATTCTATCTTTTATGACAATGGTATAAATATATAAACAAAAATTTTATATAATAATACGGTAATCAATTTTAAGCAAGTAAAGGTTATAATTATATGTTAAGAATAGTGAAAAAATTAGGGATAATTTTGTTTATATCCAGCATAAGTATTAATAGTTTTGCTAAAAGCATGTATGATGATGTAGACTCTGCTCCTGACTATGATAGTACACCGTATTACGAAAACGAAGGCAGTTTAGTTTTCAAGATGCGTCTAGGAGGTGTTGTTTTAAGTGCTAAGCAAAAAGGATTACCTACTTCTACCTCTCCTCAACCTGTTTCAGTAGGAGAAGTTGCAAAAAACGGTTATGGAGGTGATGCGTCCACTACTATATTCTTTAATAATTATTTAGCTACTGAATTATCACTTGGCTTTAATGTTTTACGCACTAAATATACATCCCTTGCAGCCGTTGCTCATAATTATGGCGTTGATAATGTCAAACTAGGAAAAAACAAACCTATTTATATGATTCCTGCAACAGTTACCGGACAATTTCATATAGCTCCTTACGGTGGAATAAGACCATATATAGGTATAGGTTATCATGGTTCTTATATGCTTACGCAAGCTACCGGTCTTAAAATTAGAAACGGACACGGTGCCGTAGGACAAATAGGTGTAGATTTTTATGCTAAAGATGATACTTTAATCAATATTGACGTAAGACAATTTTTCTTAAATCCTAAACTTGAGTATAAACCGAATTTAGTAGGTAATAAAACCGTGACCTCTAAAGTTAAACTTAATCCTTTAATAGTTTCTATAGGTATAGGATTTACTTTTTAGCCTTGTTGCATGGTTCTTGAAGCGTATTTGTCATCCCGCGACTTGATCGCGGGATCCAGTTTTTTTTATTTTTTTGGATACCGCGGTCAAGCCGCGGGATGACACTAAATAGCTAATAATATAAACATACATTCACCTATGTCCCTACAGATTATCCAGTTATTATACTTAGTTGCGGCTGTTTGCTTTATTCTATCACTCAAATTCTTATCCTCACAGAAACAAGCACGTTTAGGCAGTACCATAGGTATTTTGGGGATGGCGATAGCAATCGTCGTTACTTTTTTCCTACCAGATTTTACTCATAAATTACCCATTATAGCAACCATATTATTAGGTGCTGTAATCGGCGGGATTATCGCACTTAAAATCTCCATGACGGCAATGCCTCAATTAGTAGCGGGATTTCACTCTTTTGTCGGTCTTGCTGCGGTATTTGTAGCTTATGCTACAGTACTTGCTCCTGAAAATTTTTCTATAGGAATAGCAGGAAGTTTACCGATTAATGCATTAATAGAAATATCAGTAGGCGTCTCTATCGGTGCTTTAACTTTTAGCGGTTCGATTATAGCTTTTCTAAAACTACAAGGCTTAATGAAAAGTAGCCCGTTAAAATTCTACGGTCAGCAATATATATGCTTATTAACGGCAATAATATTGGTTATTCTAGTAATATCGTTTATTCGTTCAGAGAATATATTTTTATTTAATCTAATAGTCTTTTTATCACTGTTAATCGGAGTATTACTAATAATACCGGTAGGCGGTGCAGATATGCCTGTTATAGTCTCAATGCTAAATTCTTATTCAGGTTTTGCGGCAGCAGGTATAGGCTTTACGCTTAGCAATAGCCTACTTATTATTACTGGAGCATTAGTCGGTAGTAGCGGAGCTATACTTAGCTACATAATGTGCAAAGCGATGAATCGCTCATTAATTAAGGTTATTTTTGGGGCGTTTTTGCCTGCACCTACTGGAATTAACAAGGATATAGACGACGATAAAATAGCAAAAACAAGCTGCCCTGAAGATGCGGCACATTTACTACTTAATACATCATCTGTAATAATTGTTCCCGGTTACGGTATGGCAGTAGCCCAGTCTCAACATATCATAAAAGAGATGGTTGATATATTAGAACGTTCAGATATTAATGTACGTTTTGCCGTACATCCGGTAGCAGGTAGAATGCCGGGGCATATGAATGTTTTACTTGCAGAAGCTAATATAGATTATGAGAAAGTACTTGAGCTTGAAGAAATTAATCGAGATTTCGCTACCACTGACGTAGTGCTTGTGATTGGGGCAAATGACGTAACTAATCCTGCTGCTAAAAATGATCCGAACAGTCCAATTTACGGTATGCCGGTACTCGATGTCGAAAAAGCACGTACGATTTTGTTTATTAAACGCTCTATGGCATCAGGATATGCAGGTATAAAAAATGCGCTATTTTATCGCGATAATACTTTTATGTTATTCGGCGATGCTAAGAAAGTAGTTGAGGAGATAGTTAAGTTTCTAAATGAAGATTGACTTAAATAACTCTATTTGTTATAACTTCTTAAATTAAGCCAAAAAACAATTATCATGAATTCGCAAAAAACATTACCGCTTCTGCCAAAAGCTACGGCTATGTGGTTAATTGAAAATACTTCTTTAACTTTTAAACAAATTGCCGATTTTTGCGGTATTCATGAATTTGAAATAAAAGGTATGGCTGACGGTGAAGTAGCACAATCTATAAAAGGTTTAAATCCAATTGCAAACGGTCAGTTAACTTTAGAGGAAATTGAGCGTTGCAGTAAAGATCCTAATGCTAATTTACAAATTTCATATAGCCCTGCTGATGAATTGATGAAAAATCAGAAAAAACAGCGTGCTAAATACACTCCTATAGCAAGACGTCAAGATAAACCGGATGCTATATATTGGTTGTTGTCTAATTATCCGAACATCCAAGACCATCAAATAATTAAATTAATAGGTACTACTAAAATTACTATAGATGCTATTAGAACCCGTAGCCATTGGAATATGAATTCTATTCATCCTCGTGATCCCGTATTACTGGGGATCTGTAGTCAAATAGACCTGAATAAAATAGTAGAAAGCCTAAAGCCTCCACAAAATCCTACAAAAGAATCATAAAATTATACTAACTGCTATCCTGCGAAAAGCTTGCTTACGTGAATTATTTTGTGATTGTTACCCCGCCCCTTGATCAGCGTTATTGCGTGGCTCGTTTATGTCATTCCTGTATAGTCGGAACATTGCTGGATGGACCGGTAAAATCCACTGTGTCACCCCGTGGCTTGACCCACGGGGTCCATAAAAAAAATCTAAAATACTAATAATATTAGTATTTTAAGCTAGATTCCGTGGTCAAGCCATGGAATGACAACGGATGCATTTTTCAATCCACACTGACAATACTTTTCTCACAAACGGATTTTTTATGGATTAGAAAAGTGGTTATTGCCTAATAAATCGTTTATCGCTAGGTAAAGTATAACTTTTATCGGTAGAACGATAGGGACAAATGTCAATTCCTCCACGCCTAGTATATACTATAGAAATAGAAAGAAAATCAGGACTTATAGCGTTTTTAATATCTGTAAAAATACGCTCAGCACACTGCTCTGCAAACTCATTATAATTTCTAAAAGATATTAAATATTTCAGAAAAGAATCATGTTTTAACTTTTTTCCTTTATATTTTATAACGATTGTACCCCAATCCGGTTGACCGGTTACTAGGCAATTTGATTTGAGTAAATTAGAATTAATCTCTTCTTCTACCAAAACATCTTCATACTCAATTAAACTATTATCGGGTGCACCGTAATTATTGCATACTATATCTAAATCATCGATATTTTTACCGCTTGGAACACCAAATTCTACTTTTGTATTTATAGGAAATATACGTCCTGTTACTTTAGCGTGTGTAACATTACTTAGATCCTGCAAGATAATTCTTTCTAGTTCTTTTACTGATTCAACAACAAAGTTATTAAAAGAATTTAGATATAATTTAAATGATTTTGATTCTACTATATTTTCAGAATCCGTCGGTATATAAAAAGTGCCTACTCCAACCCATGGCTTACCGTTCTTATTAAGACAAGATAGTTCATATGTATTCCAAACATCTACACCGTAAAACGGAAGATTATTACTATTTATTCCAAGTTCGTTTCGATTATTTATACGTGGAATTTTAAATAATAAAGTCACATCATAACTATCTTTATAAGTGCTTTTTTTACCAAGTAAAGAAGTAGATAAAGGCATTAATTATGCTCCTTGTGCTAAAGTTTCTTTTTGTTGTAACTCATCATATTCTTTTAGCATATAACCACGTCCCCACACTGTGTCGATATAATCTCTACCGCCAGCAGCATCACTTAACTTTTTACGAAGTTTACAAATAAATACGTCAATAATTTTCATTTCCGGTTCATCAACACTACTATATAAGTGATTTAAGAACATTTCTTTAGTTAAGATAGTTCCTCTTCGGAGTATTAATAGCTCTAAAATAGCATATTCTTTGTTCGTCAAATGTACTTTTTTGCCGTCAACTTCTACACTTCTAGTATCTAGGTTTATGCTAACCTTATCAAACCTAAATACTGATGCTGCATGACCTTTAGAACGTCTAACTATAGCTTTAATTCTAGCAATTAATTCCTCTCTTACAAACGGCTTGGTTAGATAATCATCGGCTCCGGAAGAGAAACCAGTAATCTTTTGATCCGTATCCGTTAAGCTAGATAAAATTAAGATTGGGGTTTTTATTTTTGCAGCACGCAATCTTAGTAATATCTCAAAACCATTAATATCCGGTAACATAAGGTCTAAGATTACTAGATCATAACCACCAACTTTACCAAGTCTTAACCCTTCCACACCAACTGAAGCTTTATCGCAAACTATCCCTTCTGAAGCTAAAGTTAGCTCAATTAAGTTAGCCATTTCCGGCTCGCCTTCAATTAACAAAACTTTCATTATTTTTCTCCATAAAATTCAATTTTTATATTGTGCTATAATTTAATTACAGTTAATTATTGTTAACTAAATTATAATTTTTTATCTAGTGCTTTATACATTCATTAATAACATAAGTAAAGAATATTTAATCAAATTGATAAAATTTTTACTATTAAGCTCTATCTGTGATTTAAAAACCATGGCGTTTAAAACAAAATTTATTAAATAATTAAATGACTTTCTTAGTTTTGATGCTCTGACATTTTCTTATGATATAAGGCACCAAAATCTATAGGATCAATCATTAAAGGCTGGAATCCTGCATCTTGAGTACAGCTAGCTATAATTTTTCTGGCAAATGGAAATATCATTGCCGGACAATGAACGGATAATAAAATCGGATGTTGTTCAGAATCAATATTAATTAAATTAAATACTCCAGCATATTTTAATTCTATCTGAAATAATTTATATTTCTCATTTCTTGCAATTGCCTCGATATTTAACTCCACTTCATAGAAATTTTCTTCCGATAAATTAGTAACATTTATATCTAGAGATAAATCAATTTGAGGGCGTTGATCCAAAGCCGCAAGAGAAGACGGGGCAGAAGGGTTCTCAAGAGATAAATCTTTTATATATTGTGCATTAACAGAAATATGCGGCATTGTATCATTAGTATCGGTGTTTATTGTACTCATAAAAATCCTTATTAAAAATTAAATATAATTTTCTACATAAAAAAGTTATGTCAGCGGTAAAGTTACGCCTACTTGTTTCATATATTTTCCTTGGCGATCGGCATATGAAGTATCACAAATTTGATCACTCTTTAAAAATAAAAACTGACAAGCTCCTTCATTTGCATATATTTTAGCAGGTAATGGAGTAGTATTAGAAAACTCTAAAGTTACATGTCCTTCCCACTCCGGTTCTAACGGAGTTACATTTACTATTATACCGCATCTTGCATAAGTGG
Organism: Rickettsia rhipicephali str. 3-7-female6-CWPP; assembly: GCF_000284075.1. GTDB lineage: Bacteria > Pseudomonadota > Alphaproteobacteria > Rickettsiales > Rickettsiaceae > Rickettsia > Rickettsia rickettsii. The sequence goes on along the minus strand of NC_017042.1, from coordinate 177,118 downwards.
ACTTGCCGACACAAATAACTAATACATCACGCGGTATTTTAAAATATTCTATAGTTCTGCCAAGGGCAAAGCTATTAGGTGGGATAATACACACATCTACTTCTCTATCAACTAAATTATATTCACTGAAATTTTTTGGATCAACCGTAGTAAAATTTATATTGGTGAATATTTTAAATTCATTAGATACTCTAGCATCATAGCCGTAAGAAGATAAGCCGTAAGAAATAATCTTTTCTTTATTATGCACTCTTACCTGCTTTTCCGCAAAGGGCCTTATCATACTTTGATTTATAACAGCTTCTTTTATCCACTTATCTGACATTATAGCCATAATCAAAACTTGATTTAATTAATAAACTAATGATTATAACTCATAATTATTTACAATACAAAATTTTTCTTTAAAACTATAAGTCTGAGACTACTTGAATAATGATAGTGATAATAATACAACATTATATACTTAAAATTATTACAAATTAAAATAGTTTTTTATTGTTAATTCTGAAAAGTATTATCATATTCTAGCGTAGTTGATTTATATTTATTAATACTAAAAATTTATAGTAAATTTTATTATTTATATAGGAGCTTTATTAAAGTGAAAAAATTATTATTAACTGCAAGTATTATTTGCCTTGCATCGGCTGGTCTTGCCGAAGAAAATCCAACACCTATTATTTCTAATTCTGATACTGAAATAAAATTAGAAGGATTCTATTTATTTGAAAGCGGTTATATTAAACAGAATCATTTAATTTTATTTGATAAAAATGTAACTGATAACAGGAAAAAGCTAGGGTTTTACACGGAAGCAGCGTTTGCGGCCACTATTGCTAAAACTATCAATGATGTAATAGCAGGTGCTAAAATAGTGCTTCAGCCTACTACAAGAGCAAAAACCTCTACAAGTTATAATGGATCACATATCTTTATTGAAACTAGTTACGGTAAAGTAGAACTCGGCTCTCCTGCTGATGCAAGCACTAAGTTGCGTATTACCGGTAGTCAAGTAACTGCAGGTACCGGAGGATGGTATAGATATGCTCTACTTGACGGTCAATATATGCGATATAAAGGTTTAAAATCGGATTTTGATACTAGTGCTAGCTTTTATCTTGAGTCATACTCTAATTCTTTTGATCAAATCAATGATAAAGCTGAGAAAGCTAGAAGATTGAATTTTTTCACGCCTAAAATGAAAGGCTTCCAAGCCGGAGTTTCTTATACTCCCGATACTGCTAATACAGGAGGTAATAGAGATATAAATAATTTAACGCTTGAAAGCTCAGGCAGAAACGGAGTTAGTGTTTCTAAAACCGGAATAAAGACGGTCAAATTAGAGAATAACGAAACCATGACTATTAATCAGAATATTAAGGATGCTTTTTCTGCCGGCTTAACTTATGAACATGAAATTAGCGAAGATGCAGACTTAAAATTATCTGTCACCGGAGAATACGGTAAACCTGCTCGTCGTCTTATTCATGCTAAAATGGACAGAACTACAATTCAAGTACTTAATACCTATAAGCTTTCTAATTTAAAAGCATATAATCTTGGAGCTATATTTACTTACGGTAATTTCTCTTGTGGTGCTTCTTACGGTAATTTAGGTAAAAGCTTAACCGCTAAGGAATATTATAAAGTCGGTCGTGATACCTATTATTACAATGGAGCAGTTGCTTATGGACAAGGACCTATAAAAACAAGTCTTGAATATCTTAAAACTTCAAGATATAAAAACACCGTTGATGCTGTAAGCCTCGCTACTGAATATAAGATCATGCCTGGTTTATTACCATATGCTGAAATTTCTCATTTCCAAGCTAAAGGTAAACCTGTATATTACCCTGAAGCACCTAGTAAAACAATACGAGGTACTGTTGGTCTTATAGGTACAAAACTTAAGTTTTAATTATTTACAAATAAATTGCCATCACTATTATAATCAAGGCTTAGAGCAAGCTTATGCCTTGATTATTCCATTTTTTAAATTGAACTATCAATAAACTTTATAGTTCCGTCGTTGTAATAATCTTGTTTTCTCTTCTGTTCAATCTTTAAACCATTCTATTAGCTTACAGCTCTCTAATTCTTGTCAAATTATGCTTAGCTTTTGTACTTCAAGTACCGGCGAACCTTGAAAAATTTATGCTATACTGCCTTTTGATTAAATAAAATTATATATTTTACTTTTTTTATTTTTAGATATTGATTTTCTCTGATTACCATATATTGTGATGCAACCATAATATATGGTCAAGTGATATATGATTTTTATTATTTTAAAACAGGAGTAACACTATGAATCATGCTCAATTTACAAGCTCAGGATATTTCTTCGTAAATGGATTAAAAGCAGTTACAAGATATGCCAACCGCTTCTAAATTATTATTTAAAGATGCATATAATTTTGTTTCTAGTTCCAACTTAAAAAAATATTTACAATATTACATGCTTTAAATATTCAGAAAGTCTATACAAAAGACGAGGATTTTGAGGCAGCATTGAAGTTTTTTAATATGAAACAGGATAATTCTCTAAAGATAAAGATAGATGTACTCAGAACATCGAAAACCAGCATCAGAGGAAAATGAAAATCTTTTCTCTCCTATATTAAATGTATTTAAAAACATGATGGAAACAAGTAACATTATAGATAAATATATTACTGCAATCCCTCATTTAATGAGTATAGATTTTACCTTAAAAAAAAATTTCAAGCCCAACCACGTTATAAGCAAATTTGATGCAATAAAGGTACCAGCACTTATGGCTGCCACTATTGAAAAACCTTTAATAGATACAATTAGAGAGGATTGTTCTACTATAATTCAATTTTTCAAAGATAGTAACGCTATTAACGTGGTGTTTATAACCTTTTCGGTAATAATAATAAAGATTTTACATATTATCAATTAGAGGAAGGTTATCAGGATGATCAGGTTGATGTTATAGGAGTAGGAGATAAGTAACATCTATTAATTTAAATAGGTGAGATGAGTTTAAAAGCCTATAAAAACTTTTAATAATAGAACGGTACAAGTGAATTTATAAATAATTCGCTTGTATCAAACCATATAAAATATGCTATTTTTTTGTATATACTCAATCTTTATTATAATTATGATGAAAATCTATTATTTTTTGGGAAGCCCATAGGAGGTAATTTACCGGTACTACCTCTTTTGCCTAAAAATGCAACAATGTTTTTCTCAAGTTTTACTTTTCCATTGTTATTCCAACCTAAGCCGTCTTCTTTATTGAATATTTTAATATCTAGAAGCTTAGCATTCTTAAATTTTTGCAGCGTTACACCTTGCCCTTTTTTCATTACTGGTATTTCATCTATATTAAATACCAGTAATTTACGACTTTCACCGATACAAGCAATACTATCCCCGTTTACAGGTAAACAAGCTATACATACATGACCATCCGGTACATTCATAATTTGCTTTCCTGTTTTTGTTTGAGCCATTACTTCATTTGAATTAACTAAAAACCCCTTACCTACACTACTTGCAAGTAATAAAAGCTGATCAGGTTTATAGACTAAAATATTCATAATATCGTTATTGCCTATATCCACAAGTAGCTTTATAGATTCCCCTGTTCCTTTACCTTTGGAAATATTATCGGCAAGCAAAGTAAAAAATCTGCCTTCTGAACTAACTATTAATATTTTATCAGTCGTGTAAGCTTCTAAAATAAATTTTTCTGCATCACCTTTTTTATATTTGATAGTCGATAAATCGGTGTTATGACCTTTTAACGAACGCACCCACCCCATTTTTGAGCAGATAATAGTAATCGGCTCTTTAGTAATGAAAGCCGTTATATCAACTACTTGATTCGTAAGCGTTACTTCCTCAAAGCTTGTACGCCTTGCTCCTATTACCGTATTTAATCCAAATTTCGTTTGTACTGTTTTGATTTCTTTTTTAACTATTTTCCATAGTTCTTTAGGGTTATTTAGAATTTCTTCTAATATAGCTTGTTGCTTCTGCAAATTACTATGCTCATTAATAATTTCCTGCTCTTCAAGCTTGCGAAGCGAGCGAAGACGGGTATTGAATATCGCTTCTACTTGTATTTCGGTTAGTTTAAACTGCTCCATCATTATCGCTTTTGGCTCATCTTCTTCACGAATAATTTTAATTATCTCATCAAGATTTAGATAAGCTATCCTAAGCCCTTTTAGAATTTCTAAACGATGCTTGATTTTGTTTAAAAGATAAGTTGATCTGCGAGTAACAATATTTTGTCTATGATCTAGAAACTCTTGTAAAATCTCCAAAATATTCATTACTCTCGGCACGTTATTACTGCCGATCACATTCATATTTAACTGAATGCGGCTTTCTAAATTCGTTAGCTTGAATAGAGATTCCATAACTATTTGCGGATCACATCCCCGATCTCTCGGCTCTATAACCAACCTTATAATGTCTGTTGATTCATCTCTAATATTGCTAACAAGGGGAATTTTTTTATCCTTTAGTAATATTGCTATTTGTTCTATAAGTTTTGATTTCTGAACCTGATAAGGTATCTCGGTTACGACGATCTGATATGTACCGTAACTTAGCTCCTCTTTTTCCCATCTGCTTCTCACTCTAAGACTACCGCGTCCAGTAGTATATGCAGCATTAATAACTTCAGCTTTATCAATAATTATGCCGCCGGTCGGAAAATCAGGACCTTTGATAAAGTTCATTATATCGTTAATTTCAGCTTTCGGATGGTCGATTAAATGTATTAGAGCATCACAAAGCTCATGTAAATTATGCGGCGGTATATTGGTTGCCATACCGACTGCTATCCCTTCAGAACCATTAGCTAGTAAATTCGGAAAACCTGCCGGCATTATTACCGGTTCTAAATCGGAATCATCATAAGTAGGGCGAAAATCTACCGTATCTTTATCGATGTCCTCCATTAATAACGTACATATGTCCGTTATACGTGATTCGGTATAACGCATAGCTGCCGCATTATCACCGTCGATAGAGCCGAAATTACCCTGCCCATCAATTAAAGGATAACGCAACAAAAAATGCTGAGCAAGGCGTACCAAGGTATCATACACTGCCACATCACCGTGCGGGTGGTATTTACCTATTACATCACCGACCACCCTTGCACATTTCTTATAGCCGGAATTCGGCTCAAGTCTTAACTGTAGCATTGCGTATAATAACCTACGATGTACAGGCTTGAGTCCGTCACGTACGTCAGGAAGCGAACGTGACATAATTGTTGATAACGCATAAGCAAGATAACGCTCTGATAATGCATTACCAAAGTCAATATTTTCTATTTTAGCTTCTTTCATAAGTTATTTAGTTTTTATTTATCGTCATTGCGAGCAGTCGTTGTTGCGTGGTTCTCTATATCATTCCTGCGAAAGCAGAAATCCAGAAAAAAAGTATAAACACAGCAAATTCTTAAAATTAAAAGCTCGATTTATCTCGCTTTATGATGGATTTCTGCTTTCGCAGGAATGACATAAGAGTATACAAATATCACTTCAACACACAACTCTGCTTATTATAAGCTAATTTCTTACAAACCGCTTTAGCTTGACTAAGACTACCATAATCACCAGCTAAGATTAAATAGAAAAATTTGCCGTCATCATATTTAACTTTTTTGGTTGTGATAACAACATTTTTAAGAATTTTCGGGAATTTCTTTTTTATTCTTTCCCCTTCTTTCATTGCTTCTGCTTCAGATTTTACCGAACCTAGTTGTACTTTATAACTTTCATTATTTTTACAATTTTTAGCATTACTAACCTTATCTTTACTTCCTTTTTCAAGCTTTATTATATTTAAATCCGTTTCATTTTTGGAGTTATTATTTGGCTCTATTAATGCAATAAGGTTAGATATTTCATCAAAAGATTCATCGCTTTGACTTTGGTTACGAGAATCTATACGCATAGGTTTCTCAGGGTCAGGAAGCAATTTTACGGTTTTAATATTTGTATCTTTAGCAATAAGATTTTCATATATCGTACTATGTACTGCTGCTATTTGGTTATTTTCTATTATAGACGGTTTTATTTTTGTAGGTAGCTCATCAGGATAAATAGTAATTACCGGCTTGCTATTCTGATAATATTGATAACCAAAATAAATAGCGGATATACATACTAAAAATACTAGAAATATTTTAATAAAAATATTATTGATCATATTTAGTAATTTGATAATAGAAAAACGTCATTGCGAGGAAAAATTGAAAATTTTGACGAAGCAATCTCAGGAGTATTATTTCATGAGATTGCCCGCAGCCTAAGGCTGCTTGCAATGACAACTCGGTATCCACACGAGCAACACCTCCTTGCAATGATGATGAAAACCTCACTACATTTTGTTCATTGGTTCTACACCTATCACTTCGAGACCGCTAGCTATAACTTTCTGTATGGCACTTGCAAGAGCAAGGCGTGCTAGAGTTAATTCTTTATTGCTCTCAATTACAAATCTATAATCGCTATTTTCTTTACCGAAATTCCACATAGAATGAAATTTTGAGGCTAAATTTATTAAATAAAATGCGATGCGATGCGGTTCAAAATATTTTGCAGCTGCTTCTAATGTTTTTGTCCAGCTAGCCAAAAGTTTTATAATCTCAATTTCTTCTTCAGAGGATAATAAAGATAAATCATACTTACCTGCTTCAAAGTGATTATAAGATTCAGGCATTAATTCTCTAGCTTTTGATAAAATAGATATCGTTCTCACATGTGCATATTGTACATAAAAGATAGGATTTTCTCTTGATTGTTCTTTCACTTTTACCAAATCAAAATCAAGTGGCTTATCATTTTGTCTAGTCAACATCATAAATCTTATGATATCTTTTCCCACCTCATGATTTACGTCTTGCACACTAACAAAGCTCCCAAGACGTTTTGACATTTTAACCGGCACACCGTTTTCAACGAAATTGACCAATTGACAGATTTTAACGTCCACTTTAACCTGCTCCTTACCTAAAGCTTTACCTATTGCCTCAATTCTTTTAAGATATCCACTATGATCGGCACCAAGTACATAAATTAAGTGATTCGCTCCCCGCTCTATTTTATCCTTAGCATATGCAAGATCAGAAGCAAAATAAGACCAACTTCCATCAGCTTTTTCTATAGGACGATCTTGACTATCACCGTACTTAGTAGATTTAAATAATTTTTGAACTCTATTATCCCACTCTTCGTGAATTTTACCTTTAGGGGCAGGTAACGTACCTTCATAAATGAGCCCCATACGCTCCAGTAGTTTAACTGTTGCCTCTATCTCACCTTTATCATGCAATGATTGCTCAGAGAAAAATATATCATGTTTAATCCCTAAATCTGCTAAATCTTTTCTATTTAAATCAAGCATTTTTTCTACGGCAAAACTTTTGATTATTTTGAACCTTTCAGCATCGTTCATCGTTAATAATTTATTGCCGTATTCTTTCGCTAAAATTTGCCCAAGCGGAATTAAATACTCTCCCGGATATAACCCGGCAGGGATAGTAATTTGCTCACCTAAAGCCTCTTTATAACGTAATAATACCGTACTAACTAAATCATTTATTTGTGAGCCTGCATCATTAACATAATATTCTTTTGTAACGGAGTAACCTACCTTTTGCAAAATCCTTGCTAGCACATCACCATATACCGCACCCCTAGCATGCCCTATATGCATTGGACCGGTGGGATTTGCAGAAACATACTCGATGTTAATATTTCTGTTTTTATCTATATCAATTTCAAAAAACTTTTCTTCATGCTGTAAAATATCCTTTATTGATGCCTGCCAACTATCAGCTTTTATAGTAAAATTAATAAAGCCCGGTCCTGCTATTTCTATACTTGCAATATAAGGTAATGTTATAAGGACTTCTTTAAATTTTAAAGCCACTTCCCGAGGAGAAATACTTTCTTTAGCTGCAATAATCATTGCAATATTACTTGATAAATCACCGTTAAAACTATCTTTCGGTGTTTCAATAGTAGCAGTATTTGCTATTTCTTGATTATTATATAATTGCCTGCTTGCCACAATTATATCTTGTTTCAATTGATTAAATATATTCATAATTATTAAATGTTATTAAAATTCAGCGAATAGAATTCTTACAAACGCTCGTTAATAAGGAGGAATTTGTAGGAGACACAGAATGCAGCACCGCAGCGTACACTTTAGTACGTGAGGATGCGAGTACCGGAGCGACACACAAATTACCCTTAGAAGCAAGTTATGTAGGAAGTCGAGCAGAGCTGATTATATTCCTGAATGGCAAAACGGTCAGTCATCCCTGCTATATAATCAGCAACAACTCTAGCTTTACTATATGTTTCATTAGAGTCTATTAGCATTTTCCAATTAACCGGCAATAAATTAATATCATCCATATAAACCTTAAACAGACCTTGTACGATTTTAGTACATTTAAGGCTGATGGCCGTAATTTTATTACTTTTATAAACTCGCTCATGAAGAAACTTCTTAGTTTCCTTAATATTTTCATTAGTTTTTTCCGTAAAATCCACTATCTGATAATTCAAGTTACGTATCTCATCTATGTTAGTAATTTTTTCTTTATTTAAATTTTCTTTTGTTTGCCATAATAAATCGGTAATTAACTCATGTATTAGCTTACGTACTACCTCATAAATCAGACATGAGGAACTAATATTTTTAAATTTTGACTTGAGTTCAAAAACATGTTGATCAATATATTTAAGTTCAGCAAGACTATCAAAATCGATAATTTTAGCACCGATACTATCTTCCAAATCATGCGAAATATAGCTAATATCATCGGCAAGAGCTGCTATTTGAGCCTCTGCTGATGCATAGGTACTAAGTTCTAAATCATTTTGCTTATTATACTCTGCTATATATTCATTTATCTCTCCTAGTATAGGACCGTTATGTTTTACTATTCCTTCTAAAACTTCCCATGTTAAATTTACTCCATTATAAGCCGCATATCTTTTTTCAAGTAATGTTAGTATCTTTAAAGATTGAGCATTATGAGAAAAGCCGTTATATTCTCTCATACATTCATTTAAAGCCCGCTCTCCCGCATGACCGAAAGGCGTATGCCCAAGATCATGAGCAAGTGCTATTGTCTCAGCTAAATCATTTGATAAATTTAAAGTATTAGCGACCGAACGTGCAACAGTCGAAACCTCTAGAGAATGAGTTAGCCTATTTCTGTAATGATCTCCCTCGTGATTAATAAAAACTTGAGTTTTATATTGCAAACGCCTAAATGCATTAGTATGTATAATGCGATCACGATCACGTTCAAACTCGTTTCTATAAGAGGTCGGGATTTCCTTATATAATCTTCCCCTACTTTTAAGAGGATCAGAAGCATATGAAGCAAGCATCGTTATCCTTTATTTTGAAAGACGTTGTTGTGTGGTTCTAACTTTTCGTCATTGCGAGGAAATTGCATAGCAATTGACGAAGCAATCTTAGGAGTTTGTTATTATTTCATGATATTGCCACGCAGCTTACGGCTGCTCGCAATGCCGATTTGGTATCCACACAACAAAGCCAACTTGAAAAATATCAAGATATACTATATAATTTATGAGACTTTTACAAGGTAATTTTAAGTGACGATAACAATTACGGATAGAGCTTTTGAACGGGTTTGCGAGTTAGTAAAGCTAGAAAAAGATAAGAATTTAGTACTACGAGTTTCGGTTGATAGCGGCGGTTGCTCAGGACTTATGTATAATTACGAACTAGTCTCAAAAGATAATATAGAGCAAGATGATTATGTCATTACTAAACATAATGCTACAATTATTATTGATCCTATCTCTCAAAAATTTATGCTAGATTGCACTCTTGATTTTATAGAAGAGCTAGGCAGTTCATATTTCAATGTTAGTAATCCGCAAGCTAAAGCAAAATGCGGCTGCGGTAATTCTTTCTCGGTGTAAATGCAAGTATTGCGAGTGGGCATTGTTATTAGAATGCCGATGTCATTCCTGCAACAGCAGCAATGACATCGCAACGTCAAACTTTTAATGTTAATCATTAAGTTGCATAGTTGCTCCACCTACCTCAACTTCGTCATTATTATCATAAGGAGGACGCTCTACTTCATTACTATTAACGTTATTATCTTTACTAATCATCATAATTACCCAATGCCCATGTCCTGTATTAATCGGCATAAGTACAACTTTACCTTTGTTCTTCAAATCCTCATGCACTCTCTCTAAGTGCATCTCTTACTTGTTCAGGGCTTGTTAAATCAACATAGGGTAACTATAGAGAATTTATTTTTGTCTATATTTCTTCTAATATATTTTTTATATCATCTTCACTATACCAGTAATCCGATTCTTGTATATTTTCTATAGTGTAAAGCGGGGTACTTTTCGTTGGCGGCGGTTGTTGTGGACGCTTTTGCTGCGGCTGAATTAAAGCTTCTTCTTGTTTTTGAGGCTGCGTATCATTTTGTTTGTTTACTTCTTGTTGATCATTAGTCAATTACTCATTTTGATTTTGTTGTACTTCTGGCTACTCCTTGGCTTGCGGCTCCGGCAGTGAAACAAAATCATTTATTATAGTCTGTGTATCACTTTAACAATAATTTTTGTTCTTCCTGAGAGCTAGCTATACTTGCAGCCTTTAAATATTCAAAAGCAGCTAGCGGTATTAAATTTAAATAAAAATTCCCCTAAAGATATAAAGATCTTTTTTTTAAAGATAGATAATTTTCTACTTCTTTTTTATTCTTAGGTATGTTAAAAATTTCTCTAAGAATAAAACTACACTCTTCTATCGGGTCTATACTTTAACTTACCTTGAAATATTTTATTGCTTCAAGAAGCAATTTAATTACTATTTCGCTTTTATTTTCGTCCTTATAGAATCCTCCCTAAATTTAAAAATAATCCACCTATTTTTTTACAAAAATATCATGGCCATAGAGAAAGTTAAAATCTCTATCAATTTCCAGAGCATTAATATATTCTCTTATTGCTCTAAACCAATCTAATTCCGATTTACTATTTTCATAGATCATACCTAAATAATAATGAGCATTGGCTTTTATTTCATTTATAGATATAACAATATGCTCAGCTTGCGATCCCGTAAGTTTATCAAGCCATTCTAATGCTTCTTTATAAGATTTTTTTTGTTCTTTATTAGATTCTACATTATCGGTTACTTGATAAGGTTTTAATTTTATATCTAATATAGCTTTATTATTTACTAAAGAAAGTTTAGTTATTGTTTTATTAAGTCTAAACACCTCAGCTAAAATTTTTATTTGCTTATCATTTATACTGCAATTGTCCAAAAAGACTTGCTCAATAGTCTTATTATTCCTTAAATAATTTGCTATATATGGTATATCTTCTGTTATAAAGGGGGGTAGTTACTAAAATCCAAAGCGGTTACATTGATAAACTCCGCAAACCCGCTATTTGGTTTTACTAATGTTTCATTAAATATAGAACGAGTGTTATTAGAGAGCCAAGCTATAATAGCTTTATATTCATACTTAGATATAAAGCTTGTGTTTGGAGTTAATATATCCTTAATATTACGTAATTTCATTAATATATTACATTCTTCAAGAACAATTAAGTTTGGAGTGTTTTTTTATTCCAAAATATTATTAAAATACTCCGTCAAAAAATCATTTATATTTTTTAAACCTCATTCCTGTTTAGGACTACCAAGCAGTGTACTGCCAACTGCTTTTATTTGATTCCACATAATAATTATACCTATAAATTATTTGCATTTATACAAATAAAAACATTTATGATCTATAAGTTGAATAAATAAATATTAATACTATTTAAAAATTTCTAAATAAGTAAATTTACAACAAAGATTTAAAGGCAAATTGGTGAAATTCTAATGATAAGAAAGTTCTATTTTTTACATTGTAAAAAATTATTACTTCTATTTTAAAATTGAATTAATAGGGGATATTTTTATATATATTTTGAAAGGTAAAATTTGAAGTTATTTTTCTTTTGTAATTTTATCATATTTTTTTAGTTTGATAAGAATGGACTCTAGATTATCCAACTTCATCATACATGGACCGTCGCTTGGAGCGTTATCGGGGTCTTGATGTACTTCCATATACATACCGGCAATACCTACAGAAGTTGCTGCCTTTGCAAGTAACTCTACATATTTTCTTTCTCCGCCGGTACTAATTCCTAGCCCACCCGGCTGCTGAACGGAATGTGTGGCATCAAAAACTACAGGTACATTTAACTCTGCCATTATTGCAAGACTACGCATATCAGATACCAAGTTATTATAGCCAAAACATGCTCCTCGCTCTGTAAATAATATATCCTTTACTCCAAAAGCTTCTAGTTTTGTTTGTACATTTTTCATATCCCACGGAGCTAGAAACTGTCCTTTTTTTACTTTTACTATTTTACCTGTTTTTGCTGCAGCTTGAAGCAAGTCGGTTTGTCTACATAAAAATGCCGGAATTTGTAAAATATCTGCTACTTCGGCTGTTTCGGTACATTGACTCTCTGAATGAACATCAGTAACAATAGGGCAATCGAATTCAGATTTTACTTTTGATAAAATTTCTAAACCTTTCTCAATACCAAGTCCTCTAATCCCATGTACGGAAGTTCTATTAGCTTTATCAAAAGAAGATTTATAAATAAATGGAATCTCAAGCTTGCTAGTTAATTTAACAAGTTTTTCTGCCATAAACAACGCATGATCTTTTCCTTCAATCTGACAAGGCCCTGTAATTAGAACAAACGGTAAATCATTTCCTATTTTGATATTGTTAAGTTTTACTACTTTCTGCATAATTCTTAGATTTAATTAATTGAGCGAGGCACGGATTAGTGTTTCTCTGTTATATCAGGTACTGATTCATTTTCTATTAAGTCATTATTAATTATTAGTGTATAATATTTTTCTTTTATTGTCGTTAAATCATAACTACCATGATAATAACCTTCTAGGTTAATAATTTTTTTTAAATAAAAATTTACCTGCTCTGTTTCTAACGGTTCATCTATATTTTGTACAATAGACGACTTAATATTAATTAAATACGCTTTTATTTTTTTTAATTCTTTAATAATTATAAAAATATCATGCGGTTTTGTTACCAATATTCCTACAAACAAAATTAATAATATTTGCGTTAAAGACATATTTATATTAATTTCTTATGTTTATATTTTGGATTTAAAATACTTTCCCCGTTAGTACTTAGCATATATTCATGATAATCTTGATAATTTCCTTCAAACCATGTAGCATTATTTTCTTTATCATATGATATAATATGAGTGGTTATTCTATCTAAAAACCACCTATCATGACTAATCACTAATACACAACCTGCAAAATCTAAAATAGCATCCTCAAGTGCTCTTAATGTATCAATATCTAAATCATTAGACGGCTCATCTAATAATATAACATTTGCTCCTTCTTTTAATAATTTTGCCAAATGTACTCTGTTACGTTCTCCACCTGAAAGGTGTCCAACTTTTTTTTGTTGATCACCGCCTTTAAAATTAAAAGCTGCACAATAAGCTCTACTTTTAATTATTCTATTACCAAGTTGTAATTCATCTAGACCTTCTGAAATTTCTTCCCATATAGTCTTATTATCATCTAAATGATCCCGTGATTGATCGACATAACCTAATTTTACCGTTTGACCAATTTTAATAGAACCACTATCTGGCATTATTTTACCTGTAATAATATTAAACAAAGTAGACTTACCTGCTCCATTCGGTCCAATAATTCCTACAATAGCTCCACGTGGAACTTTAAAACTAAAATCTGATAATAATATTTTATTATTAAATTTTTTAGCTATATGTTCTGCTTCAATAACAAGATCACCTAAACGAGGTCCGTTAGGTATAATTATTTGAGTAGGATCGGTTTTTTGTTCTTGTTGTTTATTTAATAACTCTTGATATGCTGTAATACGTGCTTTATTTTTTGATTGCCTAGCTTTTGGAGTTTGACGAATCCATTCAAGTTCACGATTCAATTGTTTTTTTCTATCATCGTCTTCTTTACTTTCTAAAGCTATTTTTTTTTGCTTCTGCTCAAGCCAAGAACTATAATTTGATTCCCACGGTATACAATTTCCACGATCTATTTCTAATATCCATTCTGTAACATTATCTAAAAAATAACGATCATGGGTAATTAATATTACAGTACCTTCATAATGCTTTAAATAATCCTCAAGCCAAGAAACTGATTCTGCATCCAAATGATTTGTAGGTTCATCAAGTAACAACATATCAGGTTTCTCTAAAAGCAATTTACATAAAGCCACTCTTCTTTTTTCTCCACCGGAAATTTTTGTAATATCTGCTTCTTTTGGTGGGCAACGTAAAGCAAGCATTGCGATCTCTATTTCACGTTCTAGATTCCATCCATCACAATTGTCTATTTTTTCTTGCAATTCTGCTTGTTTATCAAAAAGCTTTTGCATTTCTTTATCAGTGATTTCAGCAGCAAATTTGTTACTTATATAATTAAATTCATCAATAAGTTTTTTCTTTTCATGAAGACCTTCTATGATATTATTAAAAACATTTTTACTAGCATCAAGATACGGTTCTTGAGGTAAATATCCTACTTTTATACCAATTTTAGCTGTTGCTTTACCTTCAAACTCTTTATCAATACCTGCCATTATTTTTAATAAAGTCGATTTGCCTGCTCCATTTGGACCTATTATACCGATTTTAGCTTTTGGTAAAAATGATAAATTTGTTTCTTTTAAAATTCGTTTACCATTTATAATTTTGCTTAAACCAACCATTTCATAAACATATTGATATGACATAAATTATTTCCTTATATTATTATTTTACACCGATATATATATTTACTACTGTATTGTATGAATTTATTGCTCTATGATCATATAATTCAAAATCAGACATTGTAATTTCTATCATTGTTTTTCTCGTTTAGATATTTATCTTAAGAAATAAAATGCTGTATATATACTTTAATTTTAGCAGCTTGAGGATTGTGTATACTTTTATATTTATAATTTTTCGTTCAAGCTTATTGATAATTTTTCCATATGCATTTTAATTTAATTTTAATAATATCAAGTCTAATTCTTCCAAATCTTTATAATGAAACATTAATTTTCCGCCTAATGGATAATTTTCTATTGTTATTTTTATACCAAACTTTTCTGATAAAGCTTTTACTAATAATTCTAGATCATTATCCGTAGCGTTGTCCTTTAAAAAACGCTTTCCTATTTTGTTATTATTGTTAGGGGATTTTGTATACTCATTTTTTTTATACCATTGTCTTACTAGTTCTTCTGTTTGACGTACATTTAAATCATTATTTATAATATGATCGGCTATTACTTCTGCATGTTCATGATTTATTAAACACCGAGCTTGCCCCATACTTAGTATATTTTCATTTACTTTATCTTGAATAGACTGCGGCAAATTATTAAGCCTTAATAAATTAGCTATATGACTACGACTTTTACCAAGCCTTTCAGCTAATTTTTCTGCCGTATAATTAAAATTTTCTATTAAATATTTAAAGCCACGAGCTTCTTCCATCACTGTTAAATCAGTTCTTTGTATGTTCTCAATTAATGCTATTTCCATACTCTCTCTAGCATCTAAATTTTTTATAATTACCGGTATTTCTAAAACTTTTGCTAATTTACATGCACGCCAGCGTCGCTCTCCTGCTATAATTTGGAAATTATTATCAACAATAATAGGCTGTAATAAACCATTATTCAATATAGAATCTGCTAATTCTTTTATTTTATCATATTCAAAGTTTTTTCTAGGCTGATTCTCATTTGGTCTTATTTTATCAATATTTATTATTTGTACTATTTCTGATTCTATAGAAATAACTTCTTCTCCAAGTAATGAAGATAATCCTCTTCCTAGTCCTTTATTTTTCGCCATATCTTTCTAAGATTTCTTTTGTAAGTTCTATATATGCAACTGCTCCCGAACATTTATAATCATATATAATAGCCGGTTTTCCATATGAAGGAGCTTCAGATAGTTTAATATTTCTTGGAATAACGGTTTTAAATACTAATTCTCCTAAGCATTTTCTAACATCATCTTCTACTTGTTCAGTTAAACGATTACGTTTATCATACATTGTAAATAATATACCTGCAATCTTTATCTTAGGATTTAATTTTTTCTCTACAATTTCAATTGTTTTTAACAAATGACTTAATCCTTCTAAAGAATAAAAATCACATTGCATTGGAATCAGTACTTCATCGCTTGCAACTAAAGCGTTCACCGTTAATAAATTTAATGAAGGAGGGCAATCAATAATTATATAATTATATAATATTTTTATTTCTTCCAATAGCTTCATTAAAATATATTCTCGGTCATTTAATTTTGTTAAGTCTAATTCAGCCGCAGATAGATTAGTGTTTGAAGTAATTATTTCTAAATTTGGTATATCTGTAGAAATTATTGCATCTTTCAATTCTATTAAATTTGTTAATACTTGGTATATAGTATTTTTGCGTTGTTGCTGACTAATTCCAAAACCGGTACTACTATTCCCTTGAGGATCAAGATCTATAACTAAAATTTTTTTATTTACAGCAGCAAAAGCTGTAGCTAAATTTACAGTAGTTGTAGTTTTTGCTACCCCTCCTTTTTGATTAACAATAGCAATTACTTTCATATCATTTTTGTTAAATTACTAACTTCTAGAAATTTCCCTTCTTCACAAGTAATACTTTGATGTATTAAATAACCAAATAACCATCTCTCTTTAGCTTCTACTATTTCAGTTAAATAATTTTTTCCTTTTAATAACAAAAATTTTTCTCGTACTGAAATATTTTTTATGCAATTAAATATTGTATTTAAGTTAGAGAAAGCTCTACAAGTTAATATACTACAATCTATTTCTATTTTTTCTATTCTTTGATTGATTATTTGTATGTTATTATTTGATATCTTTGATGCTTTTTCTAAAAATATACATTTACGTAAATCAGCTTCTATTAAACTTACTTGCGCTACCCCCGCTATAGATAATACTATAACCAGGCAAACCGGAACCGCTTCCTATATCAACCAAATGTATTTCTTTATTATCAATATATTGTATTAATTGTAATGAGTCTAATATATGACGTTGCCAAAAATTATGTATAGTATTATCCGATACAAGATTGATTGATTTATTCCATTTTTTAACTAACTTTTGAAAAATTTCTAACTTTTCAATTATTTCACGTGGAACTTCCATCACTATATTTAGTTTTTAAATAAATTATAATAGCCGTAATTGCTGCAGGTGTAATCCCTGGAATTCGACGTGCTACACCAATAGTAGTAGGTTTATGGGAAGAAAGTTTTTCCTGTATCTCTAATGATATACTTGGTATTTTAAAATAGTCAATATTTTTAGGTATTAACTGCGCCTCTTCACTTTGAAATAAATTAATATCTGCGTGTTGTCTAGTTAAATATGAAGCATATTTTGCTTCAATATAGAGTAATTGCAAAATGTTATTATTTTGTGTTTCTTTAAGCATAGGAAAAATTTTAATAGCTTGTTCAACATTAAAATTAGGTATTTTAAATAAGTCTAATACTGTTTTATATGTACCATCCTGTGCAACCTGTATACCCATTTTAGCAAGTTTACTAGTAGTTAAAGACAAGGTATTTAATAATGATTTTATTTTTTCTATATCTTCACATTTTTTTGTGAATATTTTTTTACGTTTTTCTGATACGACTCCAATGTTCATCCCTAATTCCGTTAAACGTAAATCAGAGTTATCTGCTCTTAAAGATAATCTATATTCTGAGCGAGAAGTAAACATACGATAAGGTTCTATAGTACCAAATGTTGTTAAATCGTCAATCATTACTCCAATATAACTGTTTGCTCTTGTTAACATAAACGGTGCTTGATCTTTTACTGCTAAAGCAGCATTTATACCGGCTATTATACCTTGCCCTGCGGCTTCCTCATATCCTGTAGTACCGTTAATTTGCCCGGCAAAATACAATCCAGCTATTTTTTTTGTCTCTAGCGTAACACTTATTTCACGTGGATCAACATAATCATATTCTATAGCATAACCTGGACGTAAAACCTTTACATTTTCTAATCCTGGTATTGTTTTGATTAATTTATGTTGCACATCTTCAGGCAAAGAAGTAGAAATACCGTTTGGATAAATCGTATAATCATCTAACCCTTCAGGTTCTAAAAATATACGATGTTCTGATTTTGTACTAAATCTGACTATTTTATCTTCAATAGAAGGACAATATCGCGGTCCTATTCCTTCTATTTGCCCTGAATACATTGCGGATTTATCAAGATTCTCACGTATAATATCATGAGTTTCTGAGGTTGTTTTTGTGATAAAACAATTTATCTGAGAAACATTAACAATATTTGTTAATTCAGAAAAAGGACGAGGAATTTTATCGCCGGGTTGTAAAATTGTTTTACTATAATCAATAGTACGTCCATCAATTCGAGGCGGTGTACCTGTTTTTAAACGAGCCAGTTTAAAACCTATTTGTTTTAATGTATTTGATAATCCATACGAAGGCTCTTCATCTACTCTACCAGCAGGAATTTTTTTTTGTCCAATATGAATAAGCCCTGATAGGAAAGTACCTGTAGTTAATATAATTTTTTGACAAAGAATTTTGCTACCGTTATTTAAAATAACCGCTTCAATTTTAGAAGATTTAATTTCTATATCTTCCACTTTTCCATATAATATATCTAGATTAGGATAATTTGTTAATACTTGATACATCGCTTTTTTATAAAGCTTTCTATCAGCTTGAGCTCTAGGTCCCCAAACGGCTGGTCCTCTAGTCTCATTCAGCATTTTATAATGTATACCGGCTTGGTCTATAACATAACCCATTAACCCATCAAGTGCATCGATTTCTTTAACTAATGTGCCTTTTGCAATCCCACCGATTGCTGGATTGCAAGACATTTCGCCTAAATTTTCCGGTTTTAACGTAATCAAGAGAGTAGGAACTCCAAGACGTGCAGAAGCGGCGGCTGCTTCTACGCCTGCATGTCCACCGCCTATAACTATTACGTCATATTTTAGCATTAATTATTCTATAATTTCAGATTTATTAAAGAAAAATTCGATTTCTCTTTTCGCACTATTTTCACTATCTGAACCATGAATACTATTAGCCTCAATTGATTCGCCTAAATCTTTTCTAATAGTGCCTGCTTCAGCTTCAGCAGGATTAGTTGCACCCATAACTGTGCGGTTTAAAGTTATAGCATCCTCCCCCTTAAGCACTTGAAGTACTACCGCTCCTGAAGTAATATATTCAACTAAGCTATTAAAAAACGGTCTTGCTCTATGCTCATCATAAAAACATTCAGCTTCATATTTAGTTAAAAATTTCATTTTCTGGGCTACTATTTTTAAACCGGCATTTTCTAAGTAAGTATTAACTTGCCCTATTTTATTCCTTTTGATAGCATCAGGCTTAATCATTGAAAAAGTATATTGTATTGTCATTTTGTAACCTATTTATCATAATTATTAAATTTATTTTTTAGCTGAACGATTCCATATTAAAGCAAATAATCCTCCTCCTAAAAGAGCAGAAATACTGAAAAATATAAATACCCCATTCCAACCATAATTATCGCTAATCCATCCTACGCCGACTCCCGCAATAGCCGCTCCTAAATAACCAAATAACCCTGATAATCCATTAGCCGTACCGACAGCCTGACGGGTACTAAAATCAGCAGCTGCTATACCTACAAGGAGCTGAGGTCCTGAAACAAAAAAGCCTATTAAAGAAAGAATTACTATACTTAATAATTCACTATGAATAGGAAATTTCCAAAACAAGACTAACAATAAGCTAAGCAATACCATACATATGGATGCAACAGGACCTCGACGACCTTGAAATAGTTTATCAGATAAAACACCTGCTATTAATGCCCCTGGGATACCTATCATTTCATATAAACCGATTTGTAAGCCTGCATTTGCAAGACTTATATTACGTAAATCTTTTAAAAATGTTGGAGCCCAATAAATTACTCCGGAACGTATTATATAAACAAACATGTTTGCTAAACAAACATACCATATTAGCTTATTACAAAAGACCATTTTAAGTAATTGTGGAGTTAATAGCTTCTCATAATCTCCTATAGCTTCAGGCGGATATTCTTTATATGCCTCTACGGTAGATAAACCTACTTCTTTTGGAGAATTACGAAGCCTATTATATAAAAAAAGCGATACTACACAAGCAACTACACCTGGAACAAAAAAAGCAGCTCTCCAATCAAATTTATCGATTAAATAACCGCAGCTTATCATAGCAAGGGCACCACCTATTTGATTAGAAGTTGCACCCATAGCCCATTTAGTTCCAAGTTCTTTTGAAGCGAACCAGTGAGTAAGCATCTTTGTTGCAGGAGGCCAGCCCATAGATTGAAACCAGTTACTGGCTATCCATAAAATTCCTATAAGCCATAAAGAATCTGAAAAACCTATTAGCATAGTAATGATCCCGACAAATAAAAGCCCCAAAACCATAAATATCCGAACATTAACTTTATCGCTAATAAACCCGTTACAAGCTTTACTAACTCCATACATAATAGATGAAGCAGTTAATATCCAGCCAATTTGTGTTTTAGTAACCCCAAAATATGCTCTTATAGCAGGAGTTGCTATATTAAAATTCTGACGACAAAAATAAAAAGTTGCGTAACCTATAATAATAGAATACAAAATCCTTACTCGCCAACTATTATATTTTTTTACATATGGCGATCTTGGAGTTCTAATTTTGGATCTTGTATTTGTCATATTGTAAACTCTCCGACTATAAAAAAACAAGTTTCAGAGTCTTAGAAACTTGCTTTTTTTATAATATTAAATTTTAACAAATTCTATTTTTCGGTTTTATTTACCAAAACTTTATACTCTTTATTTAAACCTTTAACGGCATATATCCATAATATTACTATTACAAAGAATATAGAAGCAAAATAAGGAGTTGCCTCTACAAAACCAAATGCAGGAAATAAAATAAAGAATGTAGATTGAATAATAGCACCGCCTGATTTACCAAATCTTCCTCCGATAACTTCAACAGCAGCTTGCCCTTTTACTCGTAAATCCTTATCAAGCGGAATATACGCCATGTTTTTAGTGGCATCAAATAAAGAATATTTTACACCTTTACTTAAAACATTTTGAATCATACCGATCATAACAGCAAGTGCTAAAGGACCTGAAGCAAGAATACCTGTTAAATGCATAGCAATAACACTATCAAAAAAGATAAATGCAAAAAACGCTGCACCGGTAATTAACATCATTAATGGAGTTATCATAGCTGCAGTTAGCCATGATACTTTTCTTAAAAGATTACTACCTATAAGCATGAAAGCAATTGCAACCCAACCCTGATAAAATTGGAACTTACCCATATATATAGTATAAGCCTCTTTTGTCGTATATAATTCTTTTACTTTGGATTTCCAAACACCTTCAACTAAATTTACTGAAACACCGTAAGCAATAAGTAACAATGCAATATAACCTACATACTTAGAAGTAAAGATCATTTTAAAACTGTCTATTAATGACATTTTAGATTTAGCTTTCTTTTCTTTTACTAATGCCGGATCATAAAGTCTAGGATCGGTTAGAACGTTTTTATTCATCCATCTATATGTTAATATTACCAAAAAGCTACTTGTTATCATTATAACAAATAAAGGCACAAATTTTAGATGTTCTGCAACTATTTGAGTTTTTTCATGCAAGCAATATCCAATAATTACGGATGTTACAGGCAATGCTAAATTAGCAAGTAAACCAAACATTGAGTAAAAACGTTTAGCTTCATCGGTTTTAGTAATTTGGTTAGCAAATTGCCAAAATAATAAACTAAGCATCAATGTTCCCCAAAGCTCTGCCATAGTATAAAAAGATGCAAAACTCCATTTCCCAACTATTCTTATAAACCATTTGAAATTAGGATAAGCTAAACTCCAAGATTCTATGGTTTCAGGATCAGGATGAACTAAATCAGGGTAGGGGTAAAGAACAAACGCAAATAATACAAAATACCCTAAGAAAAATGAAGTAATAACATAAAACACGTTTTCTTGCTTTAAAATATCGCAGAGCTTAACATAAATTACCATAGCGATTACGGCAGAAGGTAGTACTATATATGTTTTTAAGAAACTTATTGCTTCTGCCCCTATATCCGTTACTACAAACCCGTCTTTAATTGAACGAAGCGTCGAGTAGTTTAATAAAATACAGAACATCATAAACGCCATAGGAAGAAACTTCTTATTTTCATATCTTTCTATAGGCCAAATTACCTTTCTTAATTCCGAGAGATAATTGTCACTTTTGGAAGTACTCATAAATTAAATTTTTCTTATTTTGAAGATAAACATTGTACTAGAATATGTTAGAAAAGTCAAACCTATTGATTTTTTCTCAAAAGATATTAAATAAAATTATTAACTATAGGATGCGTAAAAGAAATATGACAATTTATTTACTTGATTTTAGTTTCTATCTATAATTTTCTATTTATAAATTATTATAATAAAATATATGTCCAAATTAAAAACAGCTCTATTATTAACTGCTATAATTTTTATAACAGGTTGTAAAAGTAATATGAAAAATGAAAACAATATTTCATTACCGCAATATGTAACTTTGAACATTCAAACCTTAAATAGTTCAGAGGATAAAACTATTAGAATAAAGGCAAAAACTTTAAACTTTCCGTTATCTTCAGAAGATTTACGTGATATATCTATTTTAGAAAAGAAATATGATCAAGAAGAAAATTGTGCAGGACTTGCTGCACCGCAAATAGGCATATCAAAATGTATAATAATATTTGCAGTACATGAAGATGCAGAGTTAAAAAAATGGCGTCCTGACCTTAAGGATACAATGCCTAAAACTATTTGGATTAACCCCTCATATAAACCGATAGGTATTGATAAACATGAAGATTACGAGGGATGCTTTTCTGTTGAAAATGCTATAGGACCGGTAGCAAGATTCAAGAAAATTCATTATCACGCATATGATATAAATGGAAATCAAATTCAAGGTATCGCAGAAGGATTTTTAGCAAGAGTTATCCAGCATGAAATCGATCATCTAAACGGAAAAGTATTTTTAGATTATGTAGCTCCCAAAAAAATAATGAATAAAGAAGAATATTTAGAAATGCGTAAAAAAGCAATGGAGCAGGAAAATATAAAATCTTAGGGTTCTCTAAATCTCAAATGTCATTCTAGCTAAAATTTGAGTATGTCATTCCCGCGAAAGCGGGAATCTAGAAAAAAGCGAAATTATCCGAGCTTTTAATATAAAAAATTAAATATATTTATATCTTTTAGTTACTGAATTCCTGCCTTCGCAGGAATGACATTGTTCCATGTTAGGGCAACGTAAATTTACTTTATAGGTATAATACTATTGCATCGGATACGGAACGCACGAGATGTTCGCCTAAAGCTTCATCTTCATCACCTGTTACATTATTTATAATTTTTCCGCCCATGAATAATGTAGAAGAACCGCCACCGTCTAAATTGATTGCCGATTCATATCCAAGGCTTAACATATAATCTGCAAGTTCTGTTTTAGTTAATCCTATCACAGTATCATTAACAAGGTGTTTTTCTAAAATTTTTAAAGCTTCAGGGATTGTTAATTTATCAACATTTATTTATTTCTCTTTCCGTAATATTGATCTTACTTGCACAAGCTTAAGGTCTTTTACATGTTGCTTATAAATATGCTCAACTATAACTATAGTACCGTCATTACGCACTCCTAAGGCAGTACGAGCATGAGCCGGATCATCTTGCTTTGGATTATCTACAACATTTTTACCGTTTTGAACCAATAAGGGAATACCGGTTACTATTGAAGCAGTGTTACTTAAATTTATAAGCTTACCGTCTTTATTGGGAATAACAGATTTATCGTCTATTTCTACTAAAATTTTTGCACTAGCCTTGGTAATTTGAATATTGCCCTGATCTATAATTAACAAACTTTGTAGTTGTTTTCTAAGACTAAATAGCTTGCCGTCAATCATTAAAGTAAGGCTTGGTCTGCCGTCATCACTACCGGCGATTTCAAAGAATCCGGCATTAATAGCAGCAGCTGTATTAGTGCGGT
Organism: Rickettsia rhipicephali str. 3-7-female6-CWPP; assembly: GCF_000284075.1. GTDB lineage: Bacteria > Pseudomonadota > Alphaproteobacteria > Rickettsiales > Rickettsiaceae > Rickettsia > Rickettsia rickettsii. Next base: position 152,826 of record NC_017042.1, on the reverse strand, counting down.
GTGCCATAACGTTTACTGTTTCTCTGCCTATAACCTGATTATGAGCTTTAACTAGTTTTAACCCAAAATTCTTAGGATCAATAGTTAACACATGAATCACATGCTTATCTTTTTCATAACGTTATATGTTAAGCCTTTATATTCCTTTGCATATATTTTAAAACTGATTATTAAAGCAAGAAATAAGTAAACTAACCTAATCATATTGTTTTACTTTTTTTAACAATAAAATTTAACCATAATGCCTCTTTACTTGTAGAGAATCTCTTACTCTTTTCCGTCCATATTTTAACTATTTCAAAAAGCCTGTTAAAATAAGGTTTTATTGTATCTTCATACATATTGTAAAAATCACGATCATCACGTTGTATAATATCTGAACCGTATCCGTAAGAAGCATAAAAAATGCCTTCCGGCTTTAATGCAGCATGAATTTTTTATACACATTGATTGTTTCATTATAAGGTACATGAAGGAGAGTTGCTTGAGCCCAAACACCATCAAACGATTCCTTAAAATCGATATCTTGAAAAGTGAAGTGCAGTACATCTATTCCGGTTTCTTTTGTAGCTAATTTAACCATTTCGGTTGAACCATCAAAAGCAGTAACTTGATATCTTTGACTTAAAAAATATTTTGTATCACGACCAACTCCACAACCTGCATCTAAAATATGAGCTTGTTCAGGTAAATAGCTAGTAAATGCTTTATAGTTATCAGACAAATCTGCATTGATTGTTCTGATATAAAACTCTTGAGCGTTATTATTATAATACTGTATATTTTTCATAATTTTATATTTTTCCCAACTATTAGTATATTTATACTCACCAAACAATAAAATACAAATAGAAAATACATATAATTTCTATTATATATTAGACTTCTTTTCGAACTCGCTTATAGGGAGGAATTTGGAGGAAACACGGAACGCAGCACCGCAGCGTATAAAAAAGTACGTGAGGATACAAGTACCAGATTGACGTACAAATTCCCCCTAGAAGTAGAGTTCCAAAAGAAGTCTATTGACTATTAGACTTAAAAATGGTCTAATTATCAAGAATAAGGCTTAAGGTTTATATGATAAAAAAAATAATATTTGGAATAACTATTTTCCTTAGTACAAGCTGCTTTGCCAATAGTACAACTTCTGACGGCTCAAAAAAAGATGCAGCAAAAACTAACGATGTTACAACACAAAAAATTATAGATGATTTTTCTGCTTACGCCGGTACTATAAAACCGGAAGTACGGGAGGAAATACAAAAATATAGAGTAGCAATAGTCAAGATTAATAAGAAGAAACGTGAACTATATAACAGCCTTTCCAAAGAGGCTCAAAATTTTTTAGCAGAGCAACAAAAATATAAACAAAAACTATCTATCTCTAAACTATCGGTAGAAAATGACCAAAAGAATAATACTGCTGATTCTAATGATAATAAGAGCAAAGATACAAAATAAATTACTTTTCTTAGCCGTTATTGTGCGGATCAAAAATCGTCATTGCGAGCAGCCGTAGGCTGTGCGGCAATCTCATGAAATAATAACAAACTCCTGAGATTGCTACGCAATTTCCTTGCAATGACGGGTAAACCTATCCATACAACAACTCCGCTTTTAGCTAGGTATTTCATAAATCTGCTCTACTACACCATCAAAACCCATTAAAAAAGTATAAACTTTTAATTGGGGGAATTTTTCTTTTATTATATCACGGGCCTTGTTTAAAATTGCTGCATGTGCTACCGTTTCTTTTTCCTTGGTATTTAGCTGTTCCTGACCTATAAGTATTTTATAAGCTCCACATTCTCTATGATCAAGAAAAACAATTTGTTTTATGTTATGTAATTCTTGCAAAATCTCAATAGTATCTTCTATTGTTTTTCCCCAATAAGTATATTTGTCGTTAACGAGGGCAAGCGATGCACCGGGCAGTGATACTTTATCAAAATTATCTTCTAATCCTAATTGCTTCATTAATTTATCTGTTTCGTCTATTAATCTAAAATCTACACAACTAATTAAAAGAGTAGAAGCTTCATTTAATGTGTTTAAATGTTCATTACTTACTTCTACCTTTACAACTTTCTTATTGGCAATTATATCATTGTTAGCAGCGTAAAGATTTAAACTAGACACCATAATAAACCCTAAAATTATATATTTTACATGTATCATAAAATTCTCCTATTTAAAAATATTTCTTACAGGCTTTAAAATAAGAATAACCTGTAATGATTGTTAAAAAAGCGGCAATCCATAAAATTATTTCCCCTACTATATCTAAATAAATAATTCCTGAACCTTTTGAGCCTAGTATCAATATCGATAAAGCAAACATTTGTAAAAACGTTTTTACCTTAGCGAGTCTCGATACAGGCATACTAACCTTTACTAGAGCTAAAAATTCCCGAAGACCGCTAACTAAAAATTCTCGTGCTAAAATTAATAAGCAAGGTATCTCATCTACATTATCTTTTTTTAGTAGCATGATAATAACGCAACCTACAAGTAGCTTATCTGCTATAGGGTCAAACATCTTGCCGAAACTTGTAACTAAATTATATTTTCTTGCAATATAACCGTCAAAAAAATCCGTAATACTAGCTAAAGCAAATAATAATGCCCCAAGTTTACGTGCAAGTGAATTATTTATATAAAATACCAGTATAATAACCGGAATTACCATTATTCGAGCAATAGTTAGATAATTAGGTAAATTTTTTCTCATTAATTAAATTTATTAATATAATATTGTTGAATGATGGATAGAATATTATTCCAAGACCAATATATTAAAAGTCCCACAGGAAAACTACTAAACATAAATAAAAAAATTAGCGGCATAAATTTCATTACTTGAGCTTGCATCGGATCCGCAGGTTCAGGACTCATTTTTTGCTGTAAGAACATAGTAATAGCCATTAAAATAGGCCATGCTCCAATCATTAAAAATGATGGTGGAGAGAACGGTAATAAGCCGAATAAATTAAAAATAGTAGTAGGGTCAGGTGCAGATAAGTCTTTAATCCAGCCGTAAAACGGTGCTTGCCGCATTTCAATAGTTACATACAATACTTTATAGATGGAGAAAAATACCGGAATTTGAACAAGTATAGGTAAACAACCAGCTACCGGATTTACTTTTTCTTTTTTATATAAAGCCATAATTTCTTGATTTAAACGTGCTTTATCATCACTGTATAAATTTTTTATCCTATCGATTTCCGGCTGTAAATTTTTCATTTTTTTCATCGAACGATAAGACTTATTGGCTAAAGTAAACATTAATAGCTTAATTATAACCGTAACAATTAATATACTAACACCGAAATTACCGACATAGCCATAGAAAAAATTCATGGCGTAGAAAACCGGTTTGGTAATTATATAGAACCAGCCGAAATCAATAGCTCTATCAAATAATTTAATATTATATTGCTTTTCATATTTATCAAGCAAGTCTACTTTTTTTGCTCCGGCAAAAATTCTGCTTTTAATTGAAAAATTTTCGCCGGGCTTTATTATTTGTACCGGTGAAATAAAATCTACCTGATATCTTTCAGTCCCTTGCTTAAGAGCATAATTAAAATTCGAGCTGTAATTACTTGATTTATCCGGAATCAAGGAAGATAACCAATATTTATCGGTAATTCCTATCCAGTCAACCTTACTTGCTGCAAATTTTTCACTTTTCTTATCTTTAATATCATCATAAGAATATTCTTTAAGATTCTCGTCTATACACCCGATAGGTCCTTGATGTAATATATTCACCGCTTTCTCTACGGCAATATATTTACGATTTATTAAACCGTAAGATTGCACAGGAAGTTCTTTATCACTATTATTAACGATGGTTTGCTCTATAGTAAATAAATAGTTTTCATCGACAGTAATAGTAACTAAAAATTTAACTCCGTCTTCATTAACCCAAAATAAATGAACAGGTTTTTCAGGGCTTAATATTTCACTATCACTATTCCATATAGTATCGTTGTTAGGGAGTTTTACACTAGATAAATTACTAACTAAACCAATTTCAGCAAAATATGCATTTTCTGTATTAGCCGGTGAAAATAATCTCACTTCAGGACTATTTTTAGATAAATCTTGTTTATATTTCTTTAATATTAAATCATCAAATCTAAGTCCTTTTAATGAAATAGAACCGGTGAGTGATTCAGATTCTATTTTAATACGCTGTATTTGACTTTCTTCTTGAACAACAATACCAGTTGCAGGTTCGACTAAAGCTTTTAACTGTTGTTTCTTTAAATTTTCTGCTTTCTGCACTGCTATTTGCTGTTGCTGTTTTTTTTGTTCAGGTTTTACAACAAAATACTGCCAACCGAAAATTATACTTAAAGACAGTATAATAGCGGCTACTAAATTAATTATATTATTATTCATTCCTAGGTCTTAAATTTTAATATTTTTAAAGCTTTAAGTTTTAAAGCATTTAAAGAAAATAATCAAGTAGTATATATACTTCTTTGCTTTCAAAAGTAGCGAATATCCAAGATGAAAGACGACTTCCATCTTGGATACAAATTTAATTTATTTTTTTACTACTCTTCATTTTACTTCGGATATATTATACCACTCCTACATTCTGAAATATTTTTAATTTAAATTCAGGAAGTATAGAAATGAAATGTTCAGAAATATTGTCCTGTATATTTTCATAACCTACTAAATTTACTTCTTTAACAAAGATATATATTTCTATAGGCAACCCATTAATCGTAGGTTCAAGCTGTCTTACTAGAAAAGTAAACCCTTCGGTATAAACTGCCGGATTATTTTTTAGATATTCCTGAATATATAATTTGAATAGTTTAATATTGGTTAAATCTTTCTCTTCTTTATCAAGAGTGATTTTATCTATTACATCCTTTGATATATAAGGAGATTTTTTTAGTGCTTTTAAAATAGTAGCATCACAGAAGTTAATAGTTGCCATATTAATATTAAATACTCTCTTTACCCTTCTTGCTCCTGATTCACTAATTCCTCTATAATTAGTTATGTTAGAATTTAAAATGCTGTAAGTAGGAACTGTGGTAATAGATTGGTCAAAATTCCTAATTGTTACTACGGAAATAGTAATTTTTTCAACTGTTCCTTCAATTTCGCCTATACGTACCCAGTCTCCAATATTAATAATTTCTTGAGTAGTTAGTTGCAAGCTTGCAAGTAATCCTAAAACGGTATCTTTGAAAACAAATGTTAAAAGAGCTGCGGCTGCACCTAAGCTTGTTAAGAATGTACTAAGCGAAATATTTAATATATATGAAATAGTTACCATTGCTGCAATAACTATGACAATAATTTTTAATATTTGAAAATATAAGCTAAGCGGTGCATTTTTTGTAACGGCTTTGATTCTATTGTGATACAGATCTGCAAAAGCATCTATAAGCGTTAATAATAACATCGTCACAGATATACCAGTATATAAGATTACTATAGTATCTTCGATTCCCAGTAATACATGTGTTTTAAAAGAAGTATGATGAAAAATATTTCCCCAACATATAAAGTAAAGCGCTAATAAAGTATGTAATAAATAACGAAATATAGGATATTTTTTTATCCTTTCATAATCATCATAATGATGTCTAGTTAAATAATTTTTTACAGGAATAAAAATTAATCTTTTAATTAGAAATATCACCGGTATAAGAGATACTAACATAACAAACAATAATACTAACTCAGTACTTGAGGTATGATATAGATCCATTAAATATTGCATATTTTACCTATCATTACTATTATAAATATAAATCTTTTTTATTATTACTAAGAATTTTATTTTTATCAATAATTTTAACTCAAAAGAATTTGGTATTGCTAAGCAAATATAGATACTGTCATTGCGAAGCCACGAAGCAGCTACGGCAACCCATAAAAATAATAAAAAACTGAATTACCTCGTCAATTACTTACGTAATTTTCCGTAACTCAGATGTTAAATGAATTAAATAACTTATTTATCTATGACATTTCCTAATATCAATCCAATTATTTTCTCTATAGGTCCACTTGCTATCTCTTGGTATTCTCTTTCATATGTAATAGGAATTTTGCTAGGCTGGTTCTATGCAAATAAAATTATAGAAAAATTTAAGCCTCAAATTACCAAAAAAAATCTAGAAGATTTCATTACTTATGCCGTTATAGGCATAATAGTCGGAGGCAGACTAGGGTTCGTTTTATTATATAACCCTTCTAGATATTTTTCAAATCCAATAGATATCTTAAAAACTTATGAAGGCGGGATGTCTTTCCATGGCGGAGCTTTAGGGGTGATTATTGCTGCTTATTTGTTTTGCCGAAAATATAAAATTAATTTTTTAAGTCTCACGGATATAATAGCCCCTGTAGTACCTATCGGATTATTTTTAGGTAGAATCGCTAATTTTATTAACGGCGAACTATACGGACGTATTACAAATTCTTCTTTTGGTATGATTTTTCCGAATAGCGATTTGATGCCAAGACATCCTAGTCAATTATATGAAGCTTTTTTTGAAGGTTTAGTATTATTTAGTATCTTAGCATATGCAACATTTAAGCACAAAACTCTTAAAAAGTGCGGTTTAAACTCAGGAATATTTTTAACATTTTACGGTCTTTTCCGAATCACTATCGAAATATTTAGAGAACCCGACATACAAATCGGGTTTATTTTAGATAGCTTAACTATGGGACAAATTTTATCTGTACCTATGTTACTTTTAGGAAGTTATTTAATATGTCAATCGAATCCAAAATAAGACAATTAATTGATCAAAACGGTTATATTACTTGCGATGTCCTCATGCAGGAGGTATTAAACTTAAATCCTACTTCCTATTATAAGCAAGTAAAATCATTGGCTAGCGAAGGTGACTTTGTTACGGCTCCTGAAATTTCACAGCTATTCGGTGAAATTATCGGCTTATGGTGTATCAGAGAGTGGCAAAGAATTGGCTGCCCAAAAAGTCTTAGTTTAGTAGAGCTTGGTCCTGGTCGAGGTCTATTAATGCGTGATTTACTACGTACTGCAAAATTAGTACCGGAATTTTATAAAGCTTTATCAATTGCACTAATAGAAATTAATAAAAATTTTATTGCTCATCAAAAGGCTAATTTACAAGATATTAATTTACCGATTAGTCATCAATCATTTGTAGAAGATATACCAAAAAAACCTACTATAATAATAGCTAACGAATTCTTTGATGCTATACCGATAAAGCAATATATTAAAGTCAAGGAATTATGGTATGAAAGAATATTTGTAGTGCAGCCGGTAGACGAAAGAATTAAATACGATAAAATAAGCATTAATAAGCAATTACAAGAATATCTGCTACGTACTCATATTGAAGCAAAAGACGGGGCAGTACTTGAAGAATCTTATAAATCGATAGAAATTATAAAATTTATAGCGCAGCATCTAAAAAGACTAAGCGGCAGTGGCTTAATAATAGATTACGGCTATGATATAGCTCCGAATGGTAGAACTAGATATCAATATAATCAAACATTACAAGCGGTTAAAAACCATAAATATTGCCCCATCCTTGAAAATCTTGGAGAAGCTGATTTATCGGCACATGTGGATTTTTATGCATTAAAGACGGTAGCTAAAAACAGCAAAATAAACGTAATAGATACAATATCGCAACGAGATTTTTTAATAGAAAACGGAATCTTATTACGCAAACAAACATTGCAAGACAAGCTTAATGATAGACATCTTTCCAAATTCGCTTATAGAGAGGAATTTAAAGGAGACACAAAACGCAGCACCGCAGCGTACACTTTAGTACGTGAGGATGCGAGCATCGGATCGACGTATAAATTACCTCTAGAAGTAGAGTTTGGAAAGATGTCTGAGCAGGCACAAATAATAGAAAGACAGGTAGAAAGACTAATATCACCGAAACAAATGGGAGAATTATTTAAAGTATTACAAATTATGAATTAATTTAGGTTTTGTGGACATTTCAGCATGGCTTCAAATTCTTTTATAGGCTCTTCGGTTTTTCCTGTAAGACACATAAGCAGTATCATTGGATATACGGAACCGCCATAAACCCCAAAACTTCGAAATTCACAATCAGTATCTCGGTACTTAATCTATAAATTTTGGGATTTTTTAAGTAAATTAACTTGTTCTTGTTTGTCTGAAATATGTTTTAATATTTCTTGGTATATTTGATTTAGTTTCTTATCAACTTTCTTATATTCTGCAGCGACACAATAATTCATGTCACCTTGTGTCATGGTATTATTACAAATTTTATCATTTTTAAAAATAATTAATTAAGAATCACACACCGTGACGTTCTGCAATTAAACTTTTTATTTTACCGATAGCTTTAGCAGGATTTAAGCCTTTCGGGCAGGTCTTAGTACAGTTCATAATCGTATGACAACGGTAAAGCTTAAATGGGTCTTCTAAAGCTTCAAGACGTTCACCGGTATTATCATCCCTTGAATCGGCAATCCATCTATATGCTTGTAGTAAAATCGCAGGACCCAAATATTTATCACCGTTCCACCAATAGCTAGGACAAGAAGTAGAACAGCAAGCACATAATATACACTCATATAAACCGTCAAGCTTTTCTCGGTCTTTAATCGACTGTAACCTTTCAGAGTTTGAAGGGGTAGGGCTGTCGGTTTTGAGCCAAGGTTCTATAGATTCGTATTGTGCATAAAAATGCGACATATCAGGTACTAAATCTTTCACTACTTTCATATGAGGAAGCGGATAGATTTTGATATCGCCTGATATATCTTCTATTGGTTTTATGCATGCTAAAGTATTTGTACCGTCAATATTCATTGCACAACTACCGCAAATTCCTTCCCGACAAGAACGCCTAAAAGTTAAAGTAGAATCGATTTCGTTTTTGATTTTAATTAAAGCATCTAAAACCATCGGTCCGGTTTTGCTTAAATCTATCTCAAAACTATCGATAGTAGGATTCTCATCAAGATCAGGATCATACCTATAAATTTTTATCTTTCTAGGTTTAAGCATTTCCTCTTGTTCTTTATGCTCTCTACCTTTTTTTACTACTGAATTTGGCGGTAACCTTAACTCTGCCATTTAAGTACTCTCTTAAAATTTGTTTTTAGAACTATACAAAATAATTAGCTAATTCACAATCTTTCATACCTGTTACGTGGATGACATTAATGTCTCTAGGTTGCCATGCTACTTACAGTTACTCACAAGGTATTGCCAGCGTGGATACCGATGTCATTCCCGCAGAAGTAGGAATCCAGAAAAAATAGTCTTAGTATTAACAAAATAAACCTAAAAAAACAAGTTTTTTGTAGGTTTTACTGGATTCCCGCTTCTGCGGGAATGACATCAAGAGCATTTACTGGTCCACGCAACAATGCCTACTCACAATGACGATATTTATAGTTAGCAATCCATATACGAAGATCAACTTCAAAATTGGCTACGTCGTTTTACAAGTACTGCGGTACTCACGTATTAAGTATACGCTGCGTTCCTCGTCTTGTGAACTCCTGGCTCTTTTTGAAGTTGATCTTCGTATATTCCATTATCCATTAAACTGCTCTTATTGAGTCATATATATATTTGCTATTATTTGTGGAATTACTGAATTGCCTATAACCCTTTAATCCATCTGCAACATAATGATCTTGAGGGAAACCCATTAAATATTTACATTCATTGATTGTTAGTCTTCTTATCTTATCATTTATATAATAAAGATCGGTTCTAGCACCGACACCACCACCAAAAGCTGATAAAGTGAATGACCGAAAGGGTTGTAAATCCTTTCATAAGACTCTTCCGGTTTTACATATTTGAGTGTATATTCACTGCTAAAATCTTTTCGTAAACAAACAAAATAAACTCTTTCTCTTTGTTTGCAGTACTCCAAATAATGCAGCATTTAACACATTTCTATATACTTTATAGCCAATCTCATCTAATTTTGGTCTATAGTTTCAATTACGCTGCCATTATTATAATATTCAGAATATTTTTAACATTCTCAAGTAATAATATATAGGGTTTGTGATATTGTGCTGTTCTTATTATTTCATACAAGAGTCTACATCTCCTATACCAAGCCTCTTACCTGAAATACTAAAAGATTGGCAAGGAAAACCGGCACATAAAATATCATGTTTAGGGATTTTGGTTTCTGATATTTTCGTAATATCACCGTATGGCTTATCACCGAAATTTCTTTTATATGCTTCTTATACGTCTTTGTCTATATCAGAAGAAAACACACATTCAAGACCCTTTATTTCCAAGGCTTTTCTAAAACCACCGATACCACAAAATAAATCTATAAATTATACTACTAAACTTAGGAAGCGGAATTTTCTTTTTTAGCTTTAGTTGTTTTTGTTTTCTCAGGTACTTTTTCTTTATCTATTTTTATAGTAGATGAATCATTAAAAGGAAATTTATTCTCCTCTTCTGAATCTAAAGCTCTACCACTAAGTAAATTTTTAATTTGCTGACCGGACAATGTCTCATATTCAATTAAAGCATTTGCTAAGGTATGAAGTTGATCTATATGTTTTGTTAAAATATCTTTTGCAAATTCATATCCTTGCGTAATAATTCTTTTAACTTCAGCATCAATTAACTCTGCAGTAGCTTCCGAGGTTTCATTATTAGGTTGTCTACCATACATATCGTCACCACTTGAACCGTGAAATATCGGTCCTATTAAATCACTTAAACCTGCTTTTGTAACCATCGCTCTTGCAATATTAGTTGCACCTTTTATATCCGACGAAGCTCCTGAGGTAACCTTATTTCTACCGAAAATAATTTCTTCCGCTACTCTTCCTGCCATATAAACTGCTATAGATGATTCCATCTGTTCACGATTCTGAGAATATTCATCAGTTTCAGGAAGTCTTTGCACCATCCCAAGAGCATTACCACGCGGTATAATCGTGGCCTTATGAATAGGTGATGCTGCAGGACAATAAAGTCCTACTAATGCATGTCCGCCTTCATGATATGCAGTCAACCTTTTTTCTTTCTCCGAAATTGCAATAGAGCGACGTGCCACTCCCATCAGCACCTTATCTTTTGCCTCTTCCATGTCGTGCATATCTACTTCTTTCTTACCAAGCCTTGCAGCAATAAGAGCAGCTTCATTAACTAAGTTAGCAAGTTCAGCACCGGAAAAACCCGGGGTACCGCGAGCAATAATTCGTGCTAGTACCGTACTATTATATTTAATTTTCTTTAAATGTACTTTTAGAATTTGCTCACGACCGTTTATATCAGGGTTTGCAACGGCAATTTGACGATCAAACCTACCGGGACGCAGTAATGCACGATCAAGAACATCAGGACGGTTTGTAGCTGCAATGATCACAACTCCCTCGTTTGCTTCAAATCCATCCATTTCGACTAACATTTGGTTTAAGGTTTGCTCACGTTCATCATTACCGCCACCCATACCGATACCTCTATGGCGACCTACCGCATCAATTTCATCGATAAAGATAATACAAGGAGCATTACGTTTACCCTGTTCAAACATGTCACGCACACGGCTTGCACCGACACCTACAAACATTTCAACAAAATCAGAGCCGGATATGCTAAAAAACGGAACATTAGCCTCACCTGCAATTGCTTTAGCAAGAAGTGTCTTACCGGTTCCGGGAGGACCTATAAGTAAGCAGCCTTTCGGTATTTTACCACCAAGCTTTTGGAACTTGCTTGGATCTCTTAAAAAATCTACTATTTCAGTTAATTCTTCTTTTGCTTCATCGATACCTGCTACATCTTTAAAGGTAATTTTTGGTCCTTTATCTGATAGCAACCTAGCTTTAGATTTTCCAAACCCCATGGCTTTCCCGCCTCCATGCATTTGACGCATGAAAAAAAACCAAACACCTATCAATAAAAGCATAGGAAACCAAGAAATTAAAAAGCCTAAAAAGGTATTCATTCTTGTTTCAAGAGGCACTACTTCAATATTAACGTCATTGCTAGTAAGACGATTTACTAAATCAGGATAATCAGGAGCATAAGTGTTAAAAGTAGAGCCGTCATTTGAAGTGCCTTCAATTACTCTACCCTGAATTTTTACCGAATTAACGGTCTTTTCATCAACTCGTGTTAAAAAATCCGAGAAAGTTATATTATTTCTTCCACCAAGTAAACCGTCAGATTGGAACACATTAAAAAGTAATATTACAAAAACAAAAAGTACTGCCCAAGCTAAAATACTTCTACCTTGATTATTCATCGATATAAAACCTAATAAAAATTTTTATTGGTATAAGAGGTCTGTAAATAAATTTTAATTAGTAGTTAAAATTTATTTACAGATAACCTCTTAAATACCGGTGTTAGCAAAAATGGGTGAAACGAGATACAAAATTTGGAGCAAAAGATACTTCAAAGTTCCACATGTCGTTATCATAATATGATATATGTGGTATTGCTATAACTTTTTCAAGTATTTTAATGATAGGTAAGGTCAATAAAACTGCATTGTGATTTTTGCAGGATAGATTTTTCAAAGGTTCTAAATCCAATTGTTTCTTTATTATTTTATAATCTTCTAACGATAGATGAGTTACAAAACAATTTGGAGTTTCTTGATTTTTTGTGATACAAAATCTATTATCCCAAATAACGGATTTATCTAGTAATATTTTACTCTCAGGTAATTTTTTGCCGAATTCCCTGTATATAAGTAACTCATTTTGTATACGCTTAATTATACAGCCATGAAGTGTATTCTTAAAGTTTACGTCTTGAGTAATTAATTTCAAAATAGGTTCTACCGAATAAAAACGAGCTGCTCTAGATTGTCCACTAATTATTATCAGTAAAAAATTAATTATTTGTATTTTCACCTCATTTGAAAACTTATCAAATTTAACTAAATCAAGAAAAGCAAAGCCATATTCAAAAATCTTGACCGCTTCAGCTATCGCCGATATTAATTCAGGCTTCAACTCGTTTTCTATAAGTTTGTTGGTTTTAAGTTGTTGTGAGATTATTGCGGCTTTAGACATCGTTCCAAACTTCGCTTCTAGAGATAAAATTGATCCACGCAACAATGCATCCTCACCTACGCTTGTGTACGCTGCGGTGCTGCGTTCCGTGTCTCCTTTAAATTCCTCTCTATAAGCTGGTTTGGAAAGATGTCTAATATAATCTGCACCTTTAGCTAATTTTTGCCTAATAACATTTCGTCTATATTTATCAGATGAATTTGACTCATCTTCAAACCATTTTATATTATGACTGACTAAATATTCTACTAATTCACTTTTTGGAATATTATATAGCGGTCTAATTATTTGTATATTATTATACCAATTGATATTACTGCTACTAAGTCCAAATATACCGCTATTACGCTCTAATCTTAAACAAAAATTTTCTACGTAATCATCTTCATGGTGAGCAGTTAAAAGTACTAATATATCGAGTTCTAGACATAGATTTGTCATCAAATCATAGCGTCCTTCTCTTGCTCTTTCTTGTAAATTGGAAAAATTATTTTGATGGTCAAAAGATAAACTATAATGCTTGCGATTTAGACTATTACTGATATTTTGGATATAATGGGTCTCTTGCTTCGACTGTTCCCGTAAGTTATGATCAACCGATATAACAAATAATTCTATATTATTTTTTTCTGCCCAAATATTAGCAAGATAAAGAAGTGCTACCGAATCGCTCCCACCAGATACTGCAATCGATATTTTAGATAAGCCAAAATTACCTATTAGATTATTGATATTATACTCAAATTTTTCATATAGCATGGTTGAAAAATGTTAGTATTGTAAAGTGTTTAGATATTGTGGTCAAACGTAGTAGTATATCATTTCCGTGTAGGCGGGACATTGTTGCATGGCTCTTATGTCATTCCTGCGAAAGCAGGAATCCAGAAAAAAAGTATAAATACAACAAACTTTTGAAATTAAAAGCTCGATTTATCTCGCTTTATGCTGGATGCCCGCCTACGCGGGAATGACATCGAGCAAGTTTCTCAATCCATACAACAATACTCTGCTTTTGCAATGGTAACAAAAAACCACACAATTAGATGATAAAGAAAATTTATGCTGACTCAGCTAAATCTTCTGAAGTTTCAGTCTTTTGTTCTCGTAAATAATCTTGTGCTTCTGATTCTGATCTTGCAACAATAACCGTAACTATAGCATTAAGCTCTGCATGGAGTCTTATTTCAACTGTATAAATTCCGGTAGATTTAATTTGTTTATCAAGAACAATATTTGAATGAGAAATATTATAAGATACATTTTCAGATAATTTATCGGCTATTTCTTTATTAGTAACCGAACCGAAAAGTTTACCGTCATCTGATGTTTGACGGATAAAAACTAATTTTTGATCTTTAATAAGAGCATTAATTTTTTCTACTTCTTCTCTTATTTGCTTATCTTTTGCTTCAAATTCGTGTTTTTGTTTAACTATTAGCTCTTTATTATGCTCAGTAGCTCTAATAGCTAATTTTTGCGGTAAAAGATAATTACGACCAAACCCGTCTGCTACTTTGAGTATGTCGCCAATTTTACCTAATTTTCTTACGGGTTTTATTAATATAATTTCCATGTATTATGCCTTTATTTAGCTTGAAATACAAAAGGTAATAACGCTAAAATTCTTGCAATTTTAACAGCATTATTTAGCTTTCTTTGTTTCTTTGCACAAACATTTGTGATCCTGCTTGGTAACATTCTACCGCCTTCAGAGACAAATTTTATTAAAAGCTCAGGATTTTTATAATCAATAACAGGTGCATAAGGCACAGAAAGAGGGCATCCTTTACGTCTTCTAAAAAATACTTTTTTAGCAGTTTTATCTCCTACCTTGCGAGCAGCTGTTTCACTAGCATTATTACTTTTTAACATTCTTTAACCTTAATTCTTACAAATTTAATTATTAACCGTTACGTCAATTACCGGAGTATTCTCTGTACTCTGATTTTTTAATATCGGTGAAGGTTCACTACTAATTGAATCTGTTTGAATTGTAAGAAATCTAATGATATTTTCATTAAGCTTCATTTTTCTTTCTAGCTCTTCTTTTACATTACCAGTAATATCTAGACCTAAAAAATAATAATGTCCTTTTTTGTTATTACCGATTTTGTAAGCTAAAGTTCTTACCCCCCAATATTCTTTTTTGATGATAGTGCCATTATTATCTTTAATAATTTTAGCAAAATCATCAACGATTTTATCTATATCGTTTAATGATACGTCTTGGCGTATAATAAAAACTGATTCATAAAAGCTCATGATATATAAGAATCTCCAACAAACAAACTTTAAAATAAAGCTATTTATAGCAACTAAAACTATTAAATTCAAGTATTATCTTTACAAAATTATTATTTCTTTGTTTCTTTTTATAAAAAGTTTGCTATAAACCCTAATAAATTAGAAAATTATTACAAAAATTTTTAATTATTTACTAAATATTGATGAAGATTAATTCAGTGTTTGATAAGCTATTACCTGAAGTTTTAATTATAGAAGAAAAAAATAAAAAATTTAATATAATGAGGGCTTCAACTCTAGAAAAAGCATTAACCTATTTTTTTAGTCAGCCGCTTGTTATCATGATTATTAGTGCAGAATTACAAGAAAATCCTTTAATAACAATAAATAACGTTAGAAAAATTAATAAATTTTCTAAAACGCCTATAATATAGGTACTTTAAAGAGCTTATTGAGACGTTCCAAGTCAGTTGTACAAGATAATATTATTAAATTTAAGAATCTAAATATTGATTTAAATACTGAAAAAGTATACAAATACGGACTGAATATTCGTCTAGGTCCTACTGAGTTTAAAATTTTACGACTTTTTTTCAGGTTCCAAATGAAGTATTTTCGCGTCAAGAAATAATAAAATATTTATGGGAAAGTGAAGAGACCTTTAATGAACGTCTCATAGATGTTCATATAAATAGGATTAGAGAGGCCTTAGGGAAAGACAATTTAATTATTACAACCGTTCGTTTTATCGGTTATTGTCTAAATAAGGATAACTAGAATTTTATTGTCAAAATTTTCTTTGTATTTATGCATTAAGTATGTTATTAATACCCATTAATATTTATGTATAATAAATATAATTAAGATTTTATTCGTTGCCGATTTATATATTTTATAACTAAAAACTGTAAATTTTATGTTAAGTAAACTAAATAAGCCCGCTTTATTTGCTTTAATATTTTATCCTATTTTTATTATATCTCTTGTAGTTAAATATTCGTTTGATTATGGAATAGGGCTAACTGAAGTTATTTTTATAATTGCTAGTTATTATATTAATAATATTACCGTTGGGATCGGTTTGCATAGGTTATGGTCTCATAATGCCTATAAAATAAATAAATATGCCGAGTTTGTCTTAATTATGCTGTCTGCAGGAACATTACAAGGACCAGCTTTATCTTGGGCATCGAATCATTATAAACATCATAGATATACGGATCAAGACCAAGATCCGCATACTCCTTTAAAATTTGATAATAAATTTTTAGGCTTTATGTGGTCTCATATAGGATGGATGCTAGTCGGAAGCGGTAGCTATAAGTCTATTGATCGCATTACTTGGGCTAAGCACGGGAAAAACAATTTATTAAAATGGCAGCTAAAATATTATTGGCAAATAGCAGCTTTTATGAATATTGTCGTGCCTTTATTTATCGGTTATTTAGTCGGCGGTACTATACAATCGGCATATGCAGGATTTTTATTTATGGGGCTCGGTAGATTCCTACAGCAGCAAGCAACCTTCTGCGTTAATTCTTTATGCCACTTTGCCGGTAGTAAAAAATATTACAAAGGCACTGCCGGAGATATTTGGTGGATGGCATTATTCTTACTCGGTGAAAATTGGCATAATTACCATCATGCTTTTCCTTCAGATTATCGTAACGGTGCAAAATGGTATCATTTTGACGTTCACAAATGGATAATATTTTTAATGAGTAAAATCGGTTTAGCTTCAGAACTTGAACGTACTGCAAAAGTACGTATACAGGCAAAAATGCAAGAAACTTTAAGCTATCTTAGTGAAAAACAAAAGCAAAAATTGACTTTAATGCAAACTAAAATAGATCATTTATTAGAAAATCTATGCTTAAAAATTAAAGAGCTTGAAGAATCATCTATTACTATTAAAGAACAATTTAAAAAATCTTTTGTAGAAATACAAGAATCACTTAAAAATTTAGCGGAGCAAGTAAGTTCTACAACGCAAATAACAGAAAAACCTTCGGAAAAACTATTAAAAATAGTTAATAACAAAATTATTGATGCCGAACAATCTATTTATAAGCTGTATAATCAATTAAATACCTTAAAGGTATCTAATTAGGCATTATTAAATAAAGATAGATATTGTGATTGCAAGCGGGTGTTGGTGTTGTCGCATGGATCCTGTTATGTCATTCCCGCCTACGCGGGAATGACATCGGTATCCACGTGGGCAACACCTTCTCACAATGATGCAAACTATCATTTTTTACTTAACAACGCCTCTAATTAGTTTCAATTTGAATGATAAAAATTTTAGGTATAGAATCAAGCTGTGATGATACAGCTGTTTCTATAATCACCGAAAATCGAGAAATCTTATCTAATATAATCATTTCACAAAATACAGAACATGCAGTTTTTGGAGGGGTAGTACCTGAAATTGCTGCACGTTCTCACTTATCACATCTAGATAAAGCATTAAAAAATGTTTTAAAAGAAAGCAACACTAAATTAACGGACATTAGTACAATTGCCGCAACTTCCGGTCCAGGTTTAATCGGCAGTGTTATAGTTGGCTCAATGTTTGCAAGATCGCTAAGCAGTGCTTTAAAAAAACCCTTTATTGCAATTAATCATTTAGAAGGTCATGCCTTAACCGCAAGACTAACCGATAATATTCCTTATCCTTATTTACTCTTGTTAGCTTCGGGCGGGCATTGCCAATTTGTAGCAGTTTTAGGTCTCGGAAAATATAAAATACTAGGATCTACTATAGATGATGCCGTAGGCGAAGCCTTTGACAAGGTAGCCAAAATGCTAAACTTAGCTTTTCCCGGAGGACCTGAAATTGAGAAAAGAGCAACACTTGGCGATCCTCATAAATATAAATTTCCAAAACCTATAATTAACAGCGGTAATTGCAATATGTCCTTTTCAGGGCTTAAAACTGCCGTGCGTACTTTAATAATGAATTTAAAGGAAATTAATGACACTGCAATCAATGATATAGCAGCAAGTTTTCAATTTACTATAGGAGAAATTCTAAGTAGTAAGGTACAAGATGCTATTAGAGCATATGAACAAATAACAAATAATTTTGATAAGAAGAATATAGTTATTGCCGGCGGTGTCGCTGCTAATAAATATTTACAAGAAATATTAAGTAGTTGTGCTAAAATATATGGTTATCGGCTTATTTATCCACCTATCCACTTGTGCACCGATAATGCTGCAATGATTGCATATGCAGGACTTGAGCGTTACAATAATAAGTTATTTACTCCTTTGAATTTCTGTCCAAAAGCTAGGTGGAGTTTAGAGGATATTAGTAATTAAAATTTATTTACTGATATCCTCTAAGAAGAAATATAATTTTTTAATATTGACACTTCTTAATTTAGTAGTATGATATGTAATTACCATGAAACATGGTAATTACATATATAAAAAAGAGGTAAGTTTATGAGTAATAGCAATTATGAAAACATATACAAAGCATTTAATTGTTTTTCAGAAGCAGCCAATTCTGCCTATTCAGCCGCAAATACTTTTTTAGAACTACCTAATGTATTTAATAAATATCCTACTGTTATTTCTTTAATTTTTTCTAAAACAGCAAAATTAGACTCTAATATAACCAATATAATTAAAAACGGTGTTATTATATATGAGATATCAACAACCTTAATAGGGGCCGTAAATACTTTTTATAAAGATAAACAACTAGTCGATAAAATATTAAAAGACGGACAGAATGCTATTGATAAGCTTATTGAAACAACAACCTATTTATCGCCAATAGTTACAGATATTACAAATTCTTACTTAGTTGATCCGTATAAAGAAGAAAAAGCACTATTATTTGACTTACAAATTCCTAACTCTACTAGTAGTGATTATTATAAATTATCAGGTACTGAAAGTATAACATTAGCTGAAATTGAATGTTATTAATACTAATTAATAGAATTTTTTATTGCTTTTTCTAGATGACCATACTCCTTTTAGTTGTGGTCTTGTTGCATTGCTCGTTTTGTGTCATTCCCGCTTCCGCGGGAATGATATCAAACGCGTTTTTTGAGCCATGCAACAAATCTTTTAATAGCCCGCAATGACAAAATCAATAATTATTAGACAGTGCCTTTAACAAGAATAGTGGATTATGCGATAATGCGTTATTCGGAAAAAATTAATCAACTCATTGTTACCTTCAATTCTTTATCCTTTACATTTATTTTAACCGTTTTACCGCTACTTATTTCGCCTGCTAAAATCATTTTGGCTAAATTATTTTGTATTTCCCGCTGGATAAGGCGTTTTAAGGGTCTTGCTCCAAAGCTTGGATCATAACCTTTTTCGGCTAAATAATTTAAGGCCGATTCATCAAATTCAAGAATAATATTTTGTGCTAGTAAAATTTTCCTTAAGCTTTCAAGCTGTATCTTAACTATATCATGAATATTATTACGATTTAGGCGATGGAATAATATAATCTCGTCTAGTCTGTTTAAAAACTCAGGTTTAAATACTGCTTTTACATATTCCATAACCTCATCCTTTACTTTATATGTATCTTCGTCCTCTTTCTGATTAACGAGTATCTCAGCACCTAAATTAGACGTTAAAACTATTATAGTATTCTTAAAATCAACCGTTATACCTTGACTATCTGTTAATCTTCCCTCATCAAGTATTTGCAGCATAATATTAAATATGTCGGGATGGGCTTTTTCAACCTCATCAAATAATATTACCTGATAAGGACGGCGTCTTACTGCCTCCGTCAACACCCCACCTTGATCATATCCGATATAGCCGGGAGGAGCTCCTATCAGGCGAGAAATAGCGTGCTTCTCCATATATTCCGACATATCTATACGAAGTATTGCATTACGGTCATCAAAAAGAAAACCAGCTAAGGCTTTGGTAAGCTCGGTTTTACCGACTCCGGTCGGTCCTAAGAATAAGAACGAACCAAGCGGGCGGTTAATATCTTGAATCCCTGCACGTGATCTTCTTACCGCATCACTAACACCTTTAATTGCCTCATCCTGCCCTATTACCGATTCTCGTAATTTCTGCTCCATCACAAGCAGACGCTCACGTTCACTTGATAGCATCGTATCAATTGGAATACCAGTAATACGTGAGATAATACTTGCTATATCGCTTTCCGATACAATTTCTTTTAACAGCCCTTTATTATCCATACTTTCGGCTTCCTGAATCTTTTTCATAATCTCAGGTATAATTCCGTATTTTAGCTCACTAGCTTTAGCGAGATTAGCATCACGTTCAGCACGTTCAAGCTCGTTTCGGCTACGGTCTAGTTCTTCTTTGAGCTTTTGTGTTTGCTGTAGTTTAGACTTTTCAGCTTGCCATTTAGCTCCCATATCATAGGATTTAGACTCTAATTTTTCTAATTCTGTAGTTAAATGCTCTATTTTCTTTTTAGAATGCTCGTCATTTTCTTTTTTAAGTGCTGCAAGCTCTATTTTTATCTGAATAATACGACGGTCCAGCTCATCAAGCTCTTCTGGTTTACTTGATAGCTCTATTTTCATACGGCTACAAGCTTCATCAATCAAATCAATAGCTTTATCAGGTAAATAACGATCGGTAATATAACGGTTTGATAACATCGCTGCTGCAACTATTGCACTATCGGAAATTCGCACTGCATGATGCAGCTCATATTTTTCTTTAATTCCTCTAAGTATTGATATAGTATCCTCAACCGTCGGCTCACTCACGTAAACAGGCTGAAAACGACGAGCAAGTGCCGCATCTTTCTCGATATATTTACGATATTCCTCTAGAGTAGTAGCACCGATACAATGCAGCTCACCACGAGCAAGCATCGGCTTTAGTAAATTCGAGGCATCCATAGCACCATCGGTTTTTCCCGTACCGACTAATAGATGCAATTCATCGATAAATAAAATAATTTCACCGCTTGATTCTTTGATTTCGCTAAGCACTGCTTTAAGACGCTCTTCAAATTCGCCTCGATATTTAGCTCCCGCTATTAAAGCTCCCATATCCAGCTCAATAATACGGCAATTAATAAGCGATTCAGGTACGTCCTTACTAAATATTCGTTGTGCAAGCCCCTCTATTATAGCAGTTTTACCGACTCCAGGTTCGCCGATCAATACAGGATTATTTTTCATACGTCGTGATAGTACCTGCACCGTTCTTCTTATTTCTTCATCACGCCCGATTATCGGGTCAAGCTTACCGTTTTCGGCAAACTCTGTTACGTCTCTGCCGTATTTCTTTAGAGCATCGTAACTATTTTCTGCCGATTCGGTATCTGCTTTTTTGCCTTTACGAAGCTGTAAAATAGCTGCTGCTATTTTTTTATTATTAATTCCATTATTCGTTAAAATTTTACCGGCTATAGTATTATCATAAGTTAATGCTTCAAATATACGCTCTATGGTTACAAAGTTATCCCCACTGTCTTTAGCAATGCTACTAGCTTTTTCTAAAACTTTAAGAGCTTCAGCAGAAGAATAAACTTGCCCCCCTCCCTCAACCTGAATTTTTGGGATTTTATTTAGTTCTAGCTGAACTTGATCTCTTAATAAGTTTATATTACCGCCGGTATTATTAATAAGGGTTTGAATTATACCTGTTTCTTCACTTAAAAGACTAGATAATAAATGCAAAGGTAATATTTGCTGATGATCACTTTTAGCAGCAAGTGATTGGCTACTA
Organism: Rickettsia rhipicephali str. 3-7-female6-CWPP; assembly: GCF_000284075.1. GTDB lineage: Bacteria > Pseudomonadota > Alphaproteobacteria > Rickettsiales > Rickettsiaceae > Rickettsia > Rickettsia rickettsii. The sequence goes on along the minus strand of NC_017042.1, from coordinate 130,806 downwards.
GCTATCACTGATTTAGCATGTGCAGTAAATTTATCAATATTCATATAAATAACATATTTTAATTAATAAAGTTAAATATTTTTAACTAGACTATTTTTATATAATAATTTTTAATTAAAATAACAAGAGATGCACAACTACATATAGAATTTTATAATGCTTTCATCATTAAAAAAACAATTTGATAACGATAAGGGGTTTTTATTAAATCATACAAAAGAATTTTTAACCACACCCGGAGTAGGCGTTCCTTTAGAAACACATAGAGCTAAAATTGAAGGGAAAACGGTGAAACTCCAATATTAATACGTGACGATCGTAACAATCCCAATGAAAAAATTGTTTTAGGCACTAAAGCTTTTGAAATGTAATATTTAAATGCTATCAGAAGAGCGATAGACATAGCAAAGGGCGAAAATAAACCTGAGCTTGTGCTGAAATTAAATAAAGAAGCAGTAAAATTTATTAATAGTTTTAATGCTTTGAATATGGAAAAATCACAAGAAAATATCTCAAAAAATATGCAACCTGAAATTGACAGTGTTGCTGAATTGCTAGGAAAAAATGGTATTAAAAATGCTCATAAAAAATTAAATGTTGCTAAAGATGTTTAAAATTTCAATACGGTAGGCATGTTATCCCAACCCAGTTACGACAAATTGTTGGCATGAAAAACGCCTTTGAGAAAATTGATGCAATAACCGACAAAGACGGTAAAATTTTTGAAACATTGCTTACATCTAAACATGCAGGTACATTAGCTTCGATTTCAAATGATATAGATTCTAGACAAAAAATTACCGACTTAAATGCACGCCAAGCCCAAGAATGACTTGAAGACGGCGTTACTCTTCATACTAATACATTAAACTCAGGTCCTATAGGAGCTGACAATGATCCCACAATTGTTGATCAGACAAAAAAATCTATAGAAAATGTCGGTGGGAAAAATACTAATACTCCTTTTAATTTATTTAGGCTTATAGGAGTAACAAATAACTTTGCAGGAGTGAGTGATACTTTAAACAAAATAGCAGAAAATTTACCGACTGAAAAAGGAATTGATGAATTAAAAGCACATATTAAACCTAGAAGCAAATTTGAACGTTTTTTTAGGATAAATAAACCTAAAGGAAATGCAGCAGAAATAATTAACAATGCAAATTTAACGGATCAAGAAAAAGAAATATTAAAAAAAACTGTAACATTAAGAAAAAATATTGAGCAAGCAGATATTCCTTTTAGAGTATCCTTCGAGACAAAACTTCCTTTTATATCTTTTGATAAAGAAAATATTAATCTAAATATTATCAGATGTCTTAAGTAATTTAACAGCGAAAATAAGACAAAATAAACAAGAAACTAAAACCACTAGTTTAATAAATTTACCTCAGGAAGAAATATTAACAATGTGTGCTAGCGGTAAAGATAGAGAAGGGCTTAATGAACATAATAAAATATCTCAAGCAGTATCAAAATATACCGGTATAAAAAGAAACAGACATCGATAAACAATCACTTAAAAACTGTCATATTGCTCAGCAAGCAGGTAGTATTTATGCAGGCGGTGCAACAATAGGTTGTTACGGCACTAAAAAAGAAAATAAAAGAGTCATTCCAAAAAGTAGAAAAGAAACACTTGCTGCTATAATGGTATTAACTGCTAAAACTAATAAAACTGAAGACAAAAAAAGATGGATAAAAAGATAGATGCAGAATATGAAAAAATCACCCTAGAGAATCTATCGCAATACGCAGTGATAGGAAAGTTGTTAAACCGTTAACTAAATCGGTGTCACAGCTTAAACCAAGTATAACCCCACCGGTTAAATTTAATAAAAGTCAAAATATAGGTATGGAGAAATAATGTCAGAACTTGCAATTGTAACAGGCGGTACTAGAGGAATAGGTAAAGCTACCGCTTTAGAATTAAAAAATAAGGGTCTTACGGTAGTTGCTAATTTTTTCAGCAATTACGACGCTGCTAAAGGAATGGAAGAAAAATACGGTATAAAAACCAAATGCTGGAATGTTGCGGATTTTGAAGAATGTAGAAAAGCAGTAAAGGAAATTGAAGAGGAGTTTAAAAAACCGGTAAGTATTCTTGTAAATAATGCCGGTATTACCAAAGATAAAATGCTACATAGCATGAGTCATCAAGATTGGAATGAGATTAACGTTAATCTCAATTCTTGCTTTAATATGTCTAGTAGCGTAATGGAGCAGATGCGAAACCAAGATTACGGTCGTATAGTAAATATCAGTTCAATTAATGCTCAAGCAGGGCAAGGTTGGGCAGACTAAATTACTCTGCTGCTAAAGCTGGAATTATCGGCTTTACTAAGGCCCTTGCTCGTGAAACTGCTTCTAAAAATATCACCATTAACTGTATAGCTCCAGGGTATATTGCAACCGAAATGGTAGGAGCAGTACCCGAAGACGTGCTTGTTAAAATCGTTAATAGTATCCCCAAAAAAAGACTAGGACAGCCGGAAGAAATAGCTAGAGCTGTGGCATTTTTAGTTGATAAAAATGCCGGATTTATAATAACAGGTGAGACTATTTCTATCAACGGCGGCCATAATATGATTTAAACAATTAACTAATAATAGATTAGAATATGAAAGAGATCGTAAACCAATTAATCTCTAAAGGAAGAGAACTTTTAAGTAAAAATGAATATAAAGAAGCACTTAATATATTTTTACCTTAATTAAACAATATAAAGGTTTTCTACATATCTATTATTATGAAGGCATCACTTACTTGTGTTGGGGAGAGTATTATAATAATGTTGAACAAACAGACCTTTACCTTAAGGCAGTAGCTTCATTACGACAAGCAGCTCTATATACATCTAAACCTAAAGATACTGATTTTTTATTAGGAAAAGCTTTTTATAAAGCAGGCAAATTAAGCGAAGCTGGTACTGTACTTAACAAATATATAATATCTTGTCCAGAGAATGAAGAAGAATTTCAGGAAATTCTCAGTCAAATAACTCTAGAACTTAATAAAACTACTAATTCACCGATGTTATCGAGAGATAGTAGTCAATTAACTTTAATAATAAAGATTCGCATGATATAATAGAAGTGAGTCAAACATTAAATGCATTAATAAGCATAATAGCTAAACATGACCACGATATAGCTCGACATGCGCAAGCAATTGCAGACATAAAAAAATGTTACAATCTGCAAATGTTGGGTATACTGCAGATATAAACAACCAAATTAAAGAATTGAAAGTCATTAACCCTAAATTAGAAGAATATTATAAATGTTTTAGTATGGCTTTACACAATGTATGTATTGCTGCTAGTGCTGTAAGTAGCGGCCTAGTAGTTCCTGATGCATAGCATTTGGAACGTGTGAGTGCCTCTTCTCTTATAAAATGGGTTTGTTATCTTGGCGACATAGCAGCGTCCGGTTTTTTAAATTCTATTGCCACTGCTCTAATAGCAGTTCCGCACATGATGCCGGTGATAATATGTTTAACTCTAAGGAAGAAAAAAAGCTAGTAGATGTACTTACTAAATTTTGTAAAATGATTAATAAACAATCTGATATAACCGTACCTGTAGGACAAGATCTACAGAGATTAGCTTTACTTTTTGCTAATTTAAGGAGTGTAGAAATCAAAAAAAATAATGAGACAGATTTCAGTAATTTCTTTACGACTAAATTGCCAATGCAAAATAAATTTTTTCGTTATGATACCAATAATACCAAAGAAATGAATAGTAATCCTATGGAAAAATTAGCGTTTCAATATGCTATTTCTTTGATTAGTTATATGTATCCATCATGCAAAGGATATATTTAAAGAGTTCTAAATCGTTGTTAAATCAAATTTTAACTACTACAAAAGAAGGATTAAGCACATCATCATGGGATGATATAATGAAAACTACTCCCGGCAATGTAGAATACGATTTATGGCAAATGGAAAAGCAAGTACCTGAATCTGAAATAATCACTGAGAAAGCAAAAAGCGGACAGCTGCGAAGTATAAAGATATCTTGCTTTTCGGTTGATTGCTCAAAGCCATTTTTGAAAAAAATAGCGATTTCTTCAACCGGCATCAGAAGAAGAGTTGAAGATTTTCTTAATCAAAAATATTTTGCTGATAAATTTACTGAAGAAAAACAAGGTTGTTTTGTCTTATTCTTAGCATATAAAATATTTAGATATGGTAATAAGGTATGTCTCGAATATTTTAGCGAGCAACAGCCGGAGCTAATTACAAAAATTTTCGATGATTATCCTCATTTATTTTTTAGGAGAGAGGCAATTAACATTATGTATTAAAAATGAAGATGGTAGACAAAAAGCATTAGATGCAATAAAGTTAAAATCGTCAGATAAATTTTTTAAAGATTGCTTTGATACAGTATTCCCTAAGGTAGATGTTGTTGTAAACCTCATATTTGAAGAAGAACCTAAACCGAAGCACATACCTAATGAGCCTGAGCTTGTATTTAACTTAGAGCTCATACCTTTAAATATAGACGAAAATGATGATGTACTACCAACAGGTAATGTAGAAAATAACCACTAAATTTTTAAAATGACTAGCATATATCACATTCTTGACCGTGTTCCTGCTATTTATAAGCAGGACATGGAAATAGAGTATGAGCATTTGGCTATGCAATTAATTAAGTCCGGTAAATTACGGATAGATACCGATGATTGCTGCAATTTTGCAAGGTTTACCGAACCTGCTCTTAATATAAGCTTAATGGTTAGTCAAGAAGAGCTAACAAGCCCGCATTTAATCCCTGAAACTACCAAGCTTTTTCAAAATTTATACAGAAATTCCGCTTCAGATCAAAAAATAAAATCAATTTTCGATAATTTAAAAAAGCAAATACGAAAGCTACAGCCGGTTAAGAAAGAAGTAACCGAAATGCTAGCACGTATTTTTGTTCAGTCGGCTCATCCGATCGTAATAAGGTGGCTTCTTCTTAATAAGACGGAAGTATTTCTTACCTACTCACATAATATCGGCGATATGATGGATATGGTTAGCTGGCAACGAGTAGGCAGTAATAGCGGTATGCAAAGCACTAACGGCAAGGACGTAGCTATTTTTGTTTCATGCGGCGGTAATCCTTTTGCTGAAAACAATAAAGATCATCCGACTTACGGCAACGGCTTTGCTGCGGCAGCAAGACTTCAGATTATCGCAGCCCAAGAGCTTGGGCATTTTGCCGATATAAAAAGAGATAATAAAGGCAGGCAAATAACTCGCCATTCGGCTAATTTTTCCGGTACTAAAGCTACCGATAAAGTACGAATTGCTAGAAAAAATGACATAATACATTGTCATAATTTGCTGAGTAAGCTCCTTAAAGCAGGTATGCAAAAGCAATTAGATTATGAAACGAAACTTAAATTTTATAATGCAAATAAAGTTAGCAGCTTAAAAGTTTATGCTATAAAATTCATGATTTTTATATATAAATTTCGGCTTTTAAATTATAGCAGTAGGAATAATCTAATATTTGTAAGAAAATTTAAAACCGATGAATATATGGCATTAATGATTTATGCTATGTTTAAAGATATGCAAGCTAATTTATCACCAGCAGCTGACGTGTATAAAAATAAAAACCCTGAAATTGAAGAAGCGACAGCCTGCATTGAAGCCTTAGCGAGAGTACCGCAACAAGCCGTAAAATGGGGATATTTAACTACCAAAGAAACTATGCATGACCTTTATAAAATATATTATAACGAGGTTATACCTTCTTTAATTACTAGCTATAATGCTGTCACCGGTGAAAATTATCAACGTGATTTTAAAAAGCCAAAAAGTAATTTCTTTTCTAAAATCAATATCTTTAGTAACAAAAAGTTAGTACTAAAACCGGTTAGGGAATTATGAGTATACTGATGTGAAATGAAGAATGGTAGACGAAGATTAACTTCAAAAAGAGCAAGGAATTCACAAGGCGATGAGGCATTTGCTGCGCGGATATTGTTTTTTCGTCATTGCGAGGAAAATTACAAAGTAATTTGACGAAGCAATCTCAGGAGTTTGTTATTATTTCATGAGATTGCCACGCAGCCTATACGGCTGCTCACAATGACGATTTGGTATCCCACATAGGAATGATATTTTTAGAACAATATCTTTAACTTTAATGAACCTTGGTGGCTAGTATATTTGCTGCGTAAATTACAGTTATACGTTGCAAGTAGCTCAATATTCTTATGAGCGGTAAGTAAACTTGCACCTACATTATAGCCAACTTTCGGTGTGCTGCTACTTGTAGTGTTTTCAAAGTAATTATCTGCCCAAATAAATCTAGCTTTCACCTTAGGTTGCTTATTGCTAAAGCTATTTTCTACGGAAGAATGTAGTCCCGGTACTATTTGAGTATCGTTTGATAATCTCTTAGGAGCGGTTAATTTTATGCCTGCAATCCCTGTAGTTAAGTTACCGGACTTACCAGTGACATACATATTATTCACACCTGTACCGGTTTCGGTATAAGCCTTATCTTTATATGATACCGATATTAGGCATTAAATTTATACCGTCCATGGCAGAGAATTGATAACCGACATTACCCTCAAAACCATAAGCTTTGCTTGTATATTTACCGCTAGCCGTTTTATAGCTATTAAGTCCGACCGGTCTTAAGTCCTTTTTGTTGATTTTACTGTTACTTGCTGAAAATATTTCTTGTAATATATTGTTACGTGGATACCATCTTGTCATTGCGAGGAAATTACGAAGTAATTGACGAAGCAATCTCAGGACATTTGACGAGATTGCCACGCAAGTACTACGGCTGCTCACAATGACAACCGGGTATCCATCTGCACAAAGCACACTCGTAATGACGTCCTAAAAAATTAGTACACTACGACACTGTCAATAAACTGTATAATTTTTCATGGATGTTAGTTAGCTTACCTATATCATTTCCACCGGCTTGAGCAAGGCTTGCTTGTCCACCTCCGCCGCTGCCACCTAAGAATAAAGAAAGTTTTTTTGCAATTATATCTGCATTGTATTTGTCTGTTATAGCTTTACTCACCGCAACCGTAATAGATAATTTACCAATTCCCTCGGCAATATATACCATTATCAAATCTTCTACTTTTCTTGTTAAATTCTCGGCAGCTTGACGTAATATTTTATTGTCTATATTTCCTACTTTTTTGTATAATAGTTTTATTCCTGTTATTTGTGCAGCTTGCTTTTCAATTTGCTCTATACTTAAATCTAAACTAGCTAAATGAGTTTTTTCTAACTCTTTCTCAACTTCCTTGTTACGCTCTAAGATATTATTAACCTTAGTAATAAGTTCATTTTTATTAGTTTTTAAACTGCTTTCTATCGACTTAAGTAAACTATCCTTTTCTCTCATTAATTTAATTACGAATTCACCGCAAACTGCTTCAATTCTACGAACACCTGCTGCTATAGCACTTTCGCTTGTGATTTTAAAGCAACCGATGTCACCGGTACGTCTGACATGCGTACCGCCGCATAATTCTAAAGAAGTCTCACCCATCTTAACTACTCTTACTTCAGAGTCGTATTTCTCGCCAAATAGTGCCATAGCTCCTTGTTTAACTGCATCTTCAGTTGCCATGAATGTAGTATTTACTTCATGATTATCTCTAATAATCTCATTTACCTTATCTTCTATTAAAGTGATTTCTTCATTAGTCACAGCTTTAGAATGGCTAATATCAAAGCGTAAATAAGTCGGAGCGACTAACGAACCTTTTTGAGTAACATGTTTACCAAGTACCTCATGCAGTACTGCATGTAATATATGCGTTGCCGAGTGATGAATTCTTAAATTTTGCCTATATCTTATGTCTATACTAAAATTAGCATTCTCGCCTACGTTAATTTGCCCCTTTTTCAAAATACATTTGTGGACTATAATAGAGCCTAAATATTTTAAAGTATCTATTACTTCTACTTCAGAATCTTTTGCAAATATCGTTCCGATGTCACCTATTTGACCGCCTGATTCACCGTAGAAAGGAGTTTGGTTGCTGATTAGCAGGAATTGTGTATCTATCTCTTTTATATCATTAACTAAATTATTATTTTTGATTAATGCAATTATTTGACATTTTGCTTCATTAAGTGTATATCCTAAAAACTCCGTGCTACCATGTTGTTCTTTGATATCAAACCACAACTGATCGGTTTTTGATTCACCGGAGCCAAGCCAAGATTTTCTAGCACGTTCTTTTTGCATAAGCATTTGCTCTTCAAACCCTTTGTGATCAACGGAAATATCGCGGTTTTTTAGAATATCTTCGGTTAAATCAAGCGGAAATCCGTAAGTATCGTATAGTTTAAATGCTACTTCTCCTGATAATTCATTACCTTTTGTTAGCGTTTCTGTTTCTTCGGTAAGAAGTTTGAGACCACGTTCTAATGTGGCTTTAAATCTAATTTCTTCTTGTTCTAAGATACTACTTATAAAGCGTTCTGCTCTTTTAAGTTCAGGATAAACATTCCCCATTAAATCAACAAGTTTTGGCAGTAATTTATACATTAACGGCTCTTTTGCCCCAAGCATATGAGCATGCCTCATGGATCTTCGCATAATGCGGCGAAGTACGTAACCACGCCCCTCATTTGAAGGAATAACGCCGTCAGCTATTAAAAAGCTACTTGCTCGTAAGTGGTCGGCAATAACTCGGTAAGAAAATTTAGCTTCTCCCTCTACTTTCACTTTTACTATATTTTCAGTAAAATTAATTATTTCCTGAAATAAATCTATATTATAATTGTTGTTAACATGCTGTAATACTGCCGTCATACGCTCAAGACCCATACCGGTATCGATAGATTTTTGCGATAATTCTATGCTAGTATCTTTATCGATTTGTTCATATTGCATAAATACCATATTCCAAATCTCGATAAATCTATCACCGTCTTCATCTTTAGTACCGGGAAGTCCGCCATATATTTGTTCACCGTGATCGTAAAAAATTTCGGAACAAGGACCGCAAGGGCCAGTATCACCCATTGACCAAAAATTATCGTTTGTTCTGATCTTTATGATGCGATCATCCCCAAAACCTGCTATTTTTTTCCAATAAGAAGCTGCTTCGTCATCGGTATGATAAATTGTTGCATAAAGCTTGTCTTTTGGGAGTTCAAATTCTTTAGTCAATAAATTCCAAGCGGAATATATGGCTTGTTCTTTAAAATAGTCACCGAATGAAAAATTACCTAGCATTTCAAAAAAGGTATGATGTCTTGCAGTATAACCGACATTCTCAAGGTCGTTATGCTTGCCGCCGGCTCTAAGAGACTTTTGACTAGTTACCGCTTTGTTATAAGGTCTTTTTTCTTGTCCGGTAAAAACATTTTTAAATTGTACCATTCCGGAATTAACAAACATTAAGCTAGGATCATTGTGTGGAATTAACGAGCTGGTCGGTACATGTGTATGATTATTTGCTTTAAAGTAAGTTATAAATTTACTTCTAACTTCTTCGGTGGTAAATTTAGTCATGGTAAGATATATTATTTAATGTTATGTCATTCCGGAGAGGATCATTTTTCGTCATTGCGAGGAAAATTACGTAGTAATTGTACGTACGCAATCTCGTGCCAAAGTCCTGAGGTTGCCACGCTCCTTATCAGTCGTTCGCAATGACGGTTCGGGTATCCACGCAGAAATGACGTCCAGTATAGTAAAATACACTGAATTATGATTAAAATAAATTTATTTATGAAAAATATTTTTGATTCGATCAAATTACATTTTGTTCAATTTGCTACAAAATTAAAAATATTTTCTTTCAAAAGAAAAAAGATTGTGGTGTTACTAGGTAATAAAGGTGTATTTCTTAGTACTTTTCTCGATAATAAATTATTAGATAAATTATTTATCCCTACTCGGGAACAGATAGACTTAAATCCTTATAAAAACTTTTTTAGTAAATTTCCAAAAAGCGATATTTATTTTTTACTTGACGGCAGGGAATGTAAAACACGGCACGATCAAATACCTATATTACAGTCAATAGTTAAACTTGATCCTATTGAACAATTTATTGAAGGTTATTTTAATAAAGAAGACATTATAGCACATTGTGTTTACGAAATTACTACTACCCCAAGTGAAATTTGGTCGACTTTAATTATGTCGTATCCATTTGAAACACCTTTAAGTGATATAATTTCATGCATTATAGATAAAAGATCTCTTGATTTAAAAGGAATTTACTTTTTAACGTTAGAGCTAAAAGTTATTATAAATAAAATAGTGCAGAATATAGAAAATGATAAATATAATGATTATTTTCAAATTTGTGTATATGTATCACAAGCTAGCGGTATAAAATTTATTATCAAACATAAAAATAATATAATAACAATTAGAAATCTTGAGTATCCATTTGATAAAACAACCGGCTATGTTCAAGGTATTATAGAACAAGAAATTAATGATTGTTTGATATTATTTAAAAATTATATAAGTACTCTTGACCAAAGAGCCTGTATAATTCTTATAGTAGATGAAGAGTTAAAATCTTTATTAGAATCAACAAATTTTGAAGAACGTCCTGTAATCTTTATACCGGTTGATAATATACTAAATAAGCAAACTCTAGAAAAAGAAAGATTTATAGATACGAATATTAGTAGACTGTTTCTAGAATATAAGAGTTTTCCCGCTTATAATAATAATTTAAAATCAATAAAAAAACTAGTTACTATAAAGGATCTGACATTTAAATTATATAGTGCATTACTTATAATATTAATATTAGTGGTCGGTATTATCAAATATAATACAAAACAAAATTACAAAGACATAAACTCTATTAATGAAAAATATTATGCAACAAATCAAGAATATGATGGTCTCAAATATAAATATCCTTATATTAAAAATACTACTAGCCTAGCTGATTTATATGTAATAGAAAAATTACTAGAAGCACCGGTACCACTGCCGTTTGATTTACTTAAAAGGCTAATAATTACTTTAAATCCGGCTTTTAAATTAGAAGAAATTAAATGGGAATTAACAAATATAGATAATAGTTTGTTAGTTTCTAAGAGACAATTAATAATCAAATTAATACTTAAATATCATACTAATAATCTATCGGTAGATGAATCTCTAAAGATGCTAGATGATTATATGACAAACGTAAAAAATAAATTATCTAATTTGCAGATAGATTATGTTATTTATAAGGATAAAATACTTGATATATTCGGTCAGGTAGTAATTCCTTTATCGGTTAATATAGTTGATAATAAAACGTAATATTCCATGTCATTCCCGCGTAGGCGGGAATGACATAAACCATGCAACGGCACTAATAACCCAAGGTAAAAATAATGTTTGAAAAATATATTATGTACTTAAAGAATCTTATATTTTTTCAATTTATTATATATTTCTTCTTTATTTCCTTAACTATTTGGATAATAAAAATTTTCCAGCAAGAATACAGTAAATCTATTCTTGATAAACAAGTTTTACAAGAAAATTTAACAGAGGAAGTTTTAAAGCTTTATTCTGTCATTAACTCTAAAGAAGAAATATTAGAATCGTACAAAAAATATGTAGATTTAAGCGTGCCAAGTAGTGTGAGTTGCTTAAATTATCAAGAACTAATTCCTAAAATAAAAAGCTTAAGCAATAAATATGATTTAGTAGAACCTATAGATGTATTTATAAATTCAGTATTTTTTAAAAATAATGTTCAGGCGATTGAAGGAGAAGGTGAATCGATTTATGTAAATAATTATAGCATAAATATAAAATATGCATGTGCAGATTTTTTGACTTTTCTAAAAATATTCTCTGAAATTTATTCTTATATGCCTGCTAATACTCTTATATCTTTTGTACGAGTACGTAATGAAGAAGTGTTAACACCTAAGAATATATATAAACTTTCAGTAAATCATGCTCCTAATCTTGTTTATGCTAAATTGATATTATATATCAGAGAATTAGCCTCAAAATAAATTACCAAAATGAATAATGCAATAGTACTTAATAACGTAAATACTAGTTTATTTAAAAAAGATATTGTTAATAATTTTGCCAATAATCTTATGAAATCTACTTGCTCTACTATTGCAAATATGCTTGCTATAGATTATACGCTAAGGCTTAATTCTAAACCAGAAGCTGAAAAATATATTAATAAATGTATTTCTAGACTCAAAAATTATTTAGGTATGCGGGTTGTTAACGATGATAATTTTTCCGTAGCATTAGAGTTATTTGCAATAATGATTACTTCTGAAGACGAAAATGAGCAAAATAAGAATAATATTTTGGAACAATCACAAGATATAATAGCAGAAAATCTTGTAGAAGTTTATTTTGGAGATGAAATAAATAGTACCGAAAAAGAAAAAATTAAAAATATATTTAAAACTCTTTTAAAAGAGAAGAATTTTGACAAAATAATAAATTATGCGGAGTCTCACAAAAAATTATTTAAGGCTTCTGTAATGTATGCAATGAAGAAATATAATAATGTTGATGAAGCAACCATCTATATAAAGAAAGAATTTAATAAAATATTAGAGAGGTCTTTAGTATTTACACAAAAAAGTAATATGTTTAAACAAGCAACCGGAAAAATCGCCGGTGCTGTTTGTGCTTTATTAGTCGGAGCAATCAGTGTTGCGACTGCGGGAGCGGCTTTTTCTATCATAGTTGTACCGGCATCAATTTTTGCCATCAGATATGCACCTGAACTTGGTGAAAAAATTGGAGGATTAATTTTGAATAATGATAATGCAATAAAACTAGAACAAAGCAATATAGATAAGTTTATGAAAACATTACAAAATGATAAAGAAAGTCTTCTATCTCAAGAAAAAACAAAAAACATCAAACAAAATATTAAAGTTTCTCCTTCTCAAATCAATGCTAAATTAACTAAGAAAGTGGTTAATGAAAAACATAGATAGGGTATAGTCATTGCGAGAAGAATTACGCAGTAATTCGATGAAGCAATCCAGTAAAAATTCTGTAAATCAGAATTTTTTTAATTATTGTTCTAGATTGCCACACCGCTACGCTTCTCGCAATGACGACTACGGTATCAACGCAAGCAAAGCTATTCGCATAAAATAAAGCTATTTTTACTTGAGAATATAAAATATTACTCTTATTATCTTTTTTAAAATCAATAAAATAACTTAATGAGAAAAGTAGTAATATCCGGCATGATCGGCAACGCTTTAGAATGGTATGATTATGCATTATATGCGCAATTTGCTTATATTATAGGGCAGCATTTTTTCTGGATCCAGAAATGCGAGAGACTTTAACTTTTGTGGTATTTGCTACAGGCTTTGGTAGTACGACCTCTTGGCGGTATTATTTTCGGTAATATAGGTGATAGATTCGGTAGACGTACTGCTTTGGTGATGGGTATTATAGCTATACCGCTCCTTTATTAAGATAAGCCTGAAAATGATTAGGGTTTAGTGCAATTGCTTTGTTATAAGCTTCAAGGGCCAACTCATATTTTTCAGGAAACCTAAGTCCCAGTATTCTTAGTCTAAATCCATATCCAATATATGCATCTGCATCATTCGGATTTTGTTTTATAGCTTTATCACATTCTACTAATTCTTTTTCAAAATCATTTGCAACTGATTCAGGTTGTTTATTAAACAAGAACTTATAACCATAAAAACATATTACTATCACCACAAGAATTAAAATGCCGACAATTAAATATTTATACTGCATATGTGCTTATGATTTTATTGTAATTAATAATATTATAAATTACACTTTATAAATGATGTAACTTGTCTATAATAACTAATTAGTAATTAAGTTATTTAAAGCTCAATGAATAGGTCTAAGTTCATTTTTTTATCTGCTATTTCAGGTAATGTACTCGAATATTATGATTTTACGGTATATTCAGTTTTTTCGCTGATTATTGGACAAGTTTTTTTTCCAGGCGAATCAGAATTCATTAGAATTCTTCTAAGCCTTGGAGTATTTGCGGTTGGCTTTCTGACAAGACCGATAGGAGGCATATTATTCGGTTATATCGGTGATAGATACGGTAGACGTATCGCTTTAATAATTTCGATGCTAGGTATGACTATTCCGACCTTTATTATGGGTCTCATACCCTCATATGCAAGTATTGGGATTTATGCCCCTATAACTCTAGTTATAATGCGGCTTATTCAAGGTTTATGTATTAGCGGTGAAGGAACGGGAGCGGCAATTTTTATCCTTGAACATCGTCAAAATTTAAGACCGGGTTTTACAGCAGGTTTAGTACATGGTTCAAATATCGCCGGTACCTTAATTGCAACATTTATCGGTATTATAATAGAACGTTATTTCTCTCATATAGATTTTGCTTGGCGTTTTGCTTTTCTGCTTGGCGGATTTATGGGTCTTGCAGGATTTTACTTGCGATTGCGTGTATCGGAAACACCGATTTTTAAAATGCTTGAGAAAAAGAAACAAGTTCTTAAAGCACCTTTTTCCAATGTAATTAGAACTGCTTGGAGATCGATGTTTTTAACTATGTGTATAGGTGCTATCGCTAGCAGCGTTATGTATTTAGTAAAAACATATATAAATGTTTTCTATTATAATGTAATGCATCTTAGTAATACTATTGCTTTATCATATTTAGCGTATAGTTCGTTTATTGCGATGATAGCGATGCCGCTTGCTGGCGGTACTGCCGATATTATCGGAAAATTTAAAATGGCAATGCTTGTTGGTGTTGCTATCTTGATATTGATTTTACCGACCATGTTACTTATGTCGACAGAAGAGATGTGGCAACAAATTATAGCTCTTACAATGCTTGGTATGCTCGCAGGAAGCATAGCAGGTACAGCTTATATATTCGTTATATCCTTGTTTACGGCAGAACAAAGATTTACCGGTGTTGCTTTCAGCTACAATTTTGCAATAGCGATATTCGGCGGAACTTCACCTATTATTTCTCGTTGGCTTGTAGAGCGCACAGGCTTATTCTATGCTCCGGCTTTTTATATTATGATCATTGCTGCCGTATTTTTAGTGATTATGTATATGATGAGGAAAATAATTAAATCGTTGCTTAATAATTATGAACATAGAAAATAAAGAAATAACAAGTAGTTGGTTTACTAATTTACGTGATTTATTGTGCAAAGAATTTGAAAAAATCGAAGAAGAATATGCACAAACCAAAGGTTTAAAACCGGCTAAGTTCGTACGCTCAAGCTGGCAACGTAACGGCGGCGGTGGCGGTGTCATGTCTCTCATGAAAGGAGAAGTATTTGAAAAAGTCGGGGTTAATATATCTACCGTATTCGGTGAATTTTCTCCCGAATTCCGCAGCGAAATTCCAGGAGCAGAGCTAGACGGGAAATTCTTTGCAACAGGCATTTCATTAGTCGCACATCTTAAATCGCCGCTAATTCCCGCTATGCATTTTAATACTCGTTATATAGAAACTTCTAAAAGTTGGTTTGGTGGCGGTGGCGATTTAACACCTTTTTATCCGGAAGAAAACGAAACTGTAAAGTTTCATGCAGTTTTTAAAGAAGCGTGCGATAAGTATGATTCTAGCTATTATCCTAAATTCAAAAAGCAATGTGATGAATATTTTTATCTAAAGCATCGAAAAGAGCCGAGAGGAGTAGGCGGAATATTCTATGATTACTTAAATAACGATAATTTTGAACAGGATTTTGCCTTTACACAGGACGTAGGTAAGGCTTTGTTGTCGGTGTATCCTGAAATCGTTAGAAGTAAGTTATTTTTACCTTGGACAGCTGAGCAGAAAGAATACCAACTTATAAGGCGAGGTAGATATGTAGAATTTAATTTGTTATATGACCGCGGTACTAAATTCGGCTTAATGACCGATGGAAATGTCGAAGCAATATTAATGTCATTGCCACCTGAAGTAAAGTTTAATTGACTTTTTTAAAATCATAACCGGAATGACAAAATGCTATTTCGGTGTGTTGAGATTACTTTTTTACCAGTTTTATTTTCCAAGGCCGTTTTTAGCGTTTTTAGCTATACTTCCTCCTATTTTACCTGCAACCTTATTTTCTTCCATTCCTGTTGCATTATTAGTTTCTACTACCTGACGAGTAGATAATTCAGCAAGAGCAGTAAAAATTAATTCTGCTTCATTCATGTGATCACGTAAATTTTGATTTGTTAAGCCCTTTATATTTTTGTGTTCTTTAACAGTTATACCAGCCCATTCTTGATGAAGAATATTAGTTAATATAGCAAATTCATTCTCTTTTGTTACTTCATGATTTTCCAGTAATCAGTTAATTTATTTCTTTATTTCGTGTTTCCTGCCCCATCCACATCATACATTGTTGAATCCATTTCTTGCTACGACCGTGTCGTTTCCAATTATCCCTTGCTCTATCAATTGACTTTTCCGGATCAGAAATTTCTTGAATCCTCTCATAACCGACTTTAGCAAGCCATTGTTTAAACGGTTCTGCCTTTGGAGACGGAATAGATTGTATAATACGAAGTAATGACTCTGTATGTTATATATTTTTTCCATCTGTGGCAGTTAATTTCAGTCCGTGACAATTTGTCACGACCTCACTTTTTTCTTCGTTTAACCTTTGTTTTAGTTTTCTTCAATAAGCTCCAGGGTCACTACTATCTATCAGTCAATGTTCCTACTACGTCAACTACTGAAAACCATCATTTGTTATTATGCAAAATTCTTCTAATGGTTTTATCTTTAGAGATTACTAACTTATTAAGTTCATCGCTATTATTCATAATGTTCCATATTATTTTTTATGAATTATAGATACTCTAAATAAATTTTACAACTTATATTAGAAATAAAAAAATCTTTTAGATAAATAAACTATTAGTTTAAAATAAGTTATAGATTGACTTTTAAAGGAAGTTAGGTATAAGCTTTAACTGAAAATAGTAAAACACTATTTCGGGGTGTAACCAAAAGTGAGAAAATCTCTCACATAACTGATGTAATCCTCGACCTTATGGTCGGGGAGATATAGGTATGTCCAGAGCTTAAAGCATTGCTTTAAGCAAAACCTATTATAGCTGACTTTTCAGTTTTGCTAACTCCCCCTGACCACCAAGGGGTTATTTCTCTTCGGTGGTTGAAACTTAAGCAATTTAAGTTTAATTAATCGGGAGTAACTACATGCCCAACCAAACTAACAAGAGCCTACCTGAACCCGTAGCAGAGTTTACTTCAAAAGAAAATTTAGAAATCCTAAAAGTTGAGATAGTAGAGTTGCTAGAAAGACCTTTGAAAAAGAGAGATATCAACGCAATAGAGAAAACGCTTAGCAGAATTAGAAGCAATATTTGGTATTGCTAAAGTATAGATAAACAAACATTGCTTTATTTATGTCATTCCTGCTTTCCTTTCACGGAAAAACATTGCCCGCATGGATCGGTTTTAACGTCATTGCGAGGAAATTACGTGAGTAATTGACGAAGCAATCTTAGGAGTTTGTTATTATCTCATGAGATTGCCATGCAGCTTACCGCTGCTCGCAATGACGATATATCTTTAATAATCCCTTTTCAAATAAAGAGAGTACTAGTCAAATGGTTTCACTATAACCATAATCACTGCAACAATCATACAAATAGCCGGAATCTCATTAACTATGCGATAAAATTTTTCTGAATGGACATTCTTACCATTTGCAAAATTTTTTCGCCATCTTGCAAGTAAACCGTGAAATATCACTAAAATTAATACTGCAAACATTTTAACGTGAAACCAAGTATCAAGAGCAACAAACCCGTAAATATGAGCATTTATTAAACCAAAAATAAATGTGCTAATCATTGCCGGATTCATAATGAATCTGAGTAATTTTAGCTCCATTACTTGTAAAGTACTATCTATCTCACTACCTATTTTAGCTTTAGTATGATAAACATATATTCTAGGTAAATAAAGAAGTCCTGCCATCCAACATATAGCAGATATCAGATGGGCTGACTTAAACCATAGATAGTAACTTGCCATTCTTTTCCTTATTAATTTGTTAATTTACACAAACATTTAGTAAATTCGTTTGGACATATTCTTGTACTAGAGCTACTTATAACTAAATTAGTATCAACCTTACTAATAAATCGTAGCAATATATTTGTCAAACTATTAATAAAAATTTTATTTGTTCCAAGTGTCGGAATTCGGGTATATTGAATTTCATATTTATCTGCGATTAATTTATATTCAATATCAAGCTCTACTAGTGTTTCAACATGCTCGGACACAAAGGATATAGGTACGATAATTATGTCTTTTTTTAACTTTCCTGCTAGCTCTATTTCGTCTTCCGTATTCGGTTTTAACCACTCTATAGGTCCTACTCTACTTTGATAAGTTATCTTATAATCTAGATCTTTTATATTTAATTCTTTAACTATTGCTTGTACTGTTTCTTTTATTTGAAAACTATAAGGATCGCCTGCTTTTATTATTTTTTCGGGTAACCCGTGAGCAGAAAATAATATACGAAAATTTTTATCGTATAGTTTTTCTTTAATTAATGAAACATGGGCTTTTATAAAATCTTTTTCTAGAGGATAACAGCAAATTGTTTTAATTGGAATATCAATATCAAGGTTTTGTAAAAAATTTTTAACCGATGATCCTGTCGTAGTACTTGAAAATTGAGAATATAGAGGCAATAATATTATTTCGCTTGGATTATATTTTTTTATTTGACCTATTACTTCTTTAGCAAACGGTGCTGAATATCTCATATTTATAAAAATAGCGAAATCTTCTTTTATAAGTTGCTTTAGCTTTTCGGTTAGTGCTAATTTCTGCTCCTCTGTTTCCTGAAGTAAAGAAGATTTACCACCGATTAAAGAATAAATTTTTTGAGATTTTTTCTCTCTAGTAATAGAAATTATTTTAGCGATAATATAACGCAAAGGATTTGGTAGATTAATTATAGCTTTGTCATAGAATAGATTAAATAGAAAAGGCTTCACTGATTTAAGGTCTTTTGGACCGCCTAAATTAAAAAGTACTATTGCTATTCTTTTCTTCATATAACCTAACATATTCTGTCAAAAATTCTACATTTTCCGTAGGTGTTT
Organism: Rickettsia rhipicephali str. 3-7-female6-CWPP; assembly: GCF_000284075.1. Lineage (GTDB taxonomy): Bacteria > Pseudomonadota > Alphaproteobacteria > Rickettsiales > Rickettsiaceae > Rickettsia > Rickettsia rickettsii. The sequence goes on along the minus strand of NC_017042.1, from coordinate 111,689 downwards.
CAGGCAAAATACCATGTCCTAAATTAAAGATAAAATTCTTTCCTTTCATTGCCTGAAGAATTTTATAAGTCTTTTCTTTAATAATTTCTTTATTAGTTAATAATACAACCGGATCTAAATTACCTTGTACTATTACTTTATCACTCCATTCTTTCATTTTTTCAAGAGGGACCGTTTGATCTACAGCTAAAATATCTATCGGTACTTCTTTTATAAATTTTCCGTACAATAATCCCGCTCCTTTAGGAAAAGCAATTATAGGAATTTTTGGAAAAACTTCTTTTACTTTTAGTACAATCTTTTTTGTCGGCTCTATTACAAATTCAGTAAATTCCTCTTCTGCAAGTACTCCTGACCATGAATCAAAAAGCTTTAAAACATCTGCTCCAGATTTTGCTTGATTTATAAGATGATCAGCTGTTTTTTCCGTAATAAAATTTAATAATTCTTCAGCAAGTATTTTATTTTCATATATGAATTTTTTGCTCGTTTTAAAATCCTGTTTTCCTTTTCCTTCTAGCATGTAACTCATCACTGTCCAAGGACTACCTGTAAATCCTATTAAAGAAGTGGGGGATGGTAATTCTTTTTTTACTTTTTTTATTATTTCATAAACCTTTTCTAATTTATCATTCGGATTGATTTGCAGATATTTAAAATCTTCTTGTGATTTGAATTGCTTTAATATAGGCCCTATATTTTCTTTAAAATCCACTTCCCATCCAAGAGCATGAGGTAAAACTAATATATCGGAAAAAATAATAGCTGCATCAAATCCATAACGTTTTATCGGTTGTAAGGTTACTTCCGTTGCTTTGTTAACATCGTAACAAAAATCTAGAAAATTTTTTGTTGTTTCTCTTACTTTTTTATATTCCGGCAAATATCTACCTGCTTGACGCATAAACCAAATAGGTATTTTATTACCATTTCCTTTTAATGGATTTATAATTTGCTTCATGCAATTACTAAAAATATTAAAATAATAAATATATTTATTGTTTATATAAATAGAATTATGTAGATTAAATGTTTTAAACAGAGTTATCAACAAAATTTTCATTAAAATTTTGTTAAAAATATCGGTATTTTTAATTATTATTCACATAAGTTTGTAATGAATTTATACAAGTGGATAATTAAGTGTAAAATTCATTTCTAGCTTAGAAAAGACTATTTTTTCAAAGAAAAATGATATTTATTCACAATTTTATCCACAAACTATTTGTTTTAAAAAAAATACACTAGATTTACTTGATTTAATAAGGATTTGAGGAAATTTTTAATAGATTTTAATAGGAAAAATAATAAGTTATTAAAAAATTTATCCACAATTACATGTGAAAGTATGACAAAGCTAATTATTCACTTGGTTTCAGACTCTTCCGTGCAAACTGCAAAATATGCAGCAAATTCTGCCCTTGCACAATTTACTTCCGTAAAACCAAAATTATATCATTGGCCAATGATTAGAAATTTGGAATTGCTAAATGAAGTATTAAGTAAAATAGAATATAAAAATGGGATAGTATTATACACGATTGCCGATCAAGAACTCCGAAAAGCTTTAACGAAATTTTGCTATGAATTAAAAATTCCATGTATTTCTGTAATAGGTAAAATTATTAAAGAAATGTCTGTTTTTTCAGGTATTGAAATAGAAAAAGAACAGAATTACAATTATAAATTTGATAAAACTTATTTTGATACACTTAATGCCATAGATTATGCTATAAGACATGATGACGGACAAATGCTTAATGAGTTATCAGAGGCTGATATAATATTAATAGGTCCTTCTAGAACTTCTAAGACACCGACTTCCGTATTTCTAGCATATAACGGTTTAAAAGCTGCCAATATTCCTTATGTTTATAATTGCCCCTTTCCTGATTTTATAGAAAAAAATATAGATCAATTGGTAGTAGGACTCGTTATTAATCCAAATAGGTTAATTGAGATAAGAGAAGCCAGATTAAATCTATTACAAATTAACGAAAATAAAAGCTATACGGATTTTAATATAGTACAAAAAGAGTGCCTAGAAGTCAGAAAAATTTGTGATCAAAGAAATTGGCCGGTAATTGACGTGTCGACTAGATCAATAGAGGAAACAGCAGCTTTAATAATGAGAATATATTATAATAGAAAAAATAAATATAATAAATAAAAAGATTTTCATTATTTACAAGTAGAAGCCTGTACTTTATAATTTTGTTTATAAATATAGATGTTGTCCATATGAATCCGAAAACAACACTATGTCATTCCTAGCTAAAAGCGACTTTGTTGCATGGATTGAAAAACCTACTCGATGTCATCCCCGCGTAGGCGGGGATCCAGAAAAATAACTTCAAATATTTATATAGAAGTTACACATTTAATAAAATAAACCTAAAAAAACAAGTTTTTTATAGGTTTTACTGGATTCCCGCCTACGTGGGAATGACATAAAAGCCATATGGACAATGTTATAAAAACATAGAGGAATTATGGCAAATAACGTAATGGATAGCTCTTTTAAAAAGGAAGTATTAGAATCGGATTTACCTGTACTGGTTGATTTTTGGGCAGAATGGTGCGGACCGTGTAAAATGTTAACACCGATAATAGATGAAATCAGTAAAGAATTACAAGGCAAAGTAAAAGTACTTAAAATGAATATTGATGAAAATCCTAACACTCCTTCAGAATACGGTATTCGTAGTATTCCAACGATAATGTTATTTAAAAACGGTGAACAAAAAGATACTAAAATAGGTTTGCAACAAAAAAAGTCTCTTTTAGATTGGATTAATAAATCTATTTAATATTTATTTTATGTCACTTAGCCATCCAAAAGTATTTATAGAGATAACTAATGGTTATGTTGAAGGTATTGATACTCATAAAAGAGCTCAAGGTTTAAAGCATTTCTTCTTAAAAAAAGGAGTCTCTCTTTCTCCAAATATACCTATATTAAACAATATTAATTTTTCTTGTTATGAAGGAGAAAAAATAGCTTTTATAGGGAGTAACGGTTCGGGAAAAAGTTCGCTTCTAAAGCTAATCGCCGGAATATATCCGTTAAAATCCGGTACAGTCAAAGTTCATGGAGATATTGCGGCAATTATAGATATGGGAGTTGGTTTTGAGCCTGAGCAAACTGGTCGTGAAAATATAAAAATGTTAATGCTATATAATAATATGCTGGATAAATATAGCAAAAAAATTGAAAAAGAAATTATAGATTTTTCGGAACTTGGTAGTAAAATTGATTTACCGATAAAAATTTATAGCTCTGGTATGTTATCGCGCCTTGCTTTTTCTGTATCGATATTTCAAAATCCGCAGATTCTATTACTTGATGAAGTTTTTGCGGCAGGCGATAGCTATTTTATAGAAAAATCTCTTAGTTTAATGAAGAATAAGTTTAAAAAAACTCCTATTTCAATAATAGTAAGCCATCAAGAAGAAATTATAAAAGATAATTGCAATAGATGTATTTTATTAAAAGACGGCAATATTATAGGTGATGGTACACCATCGGAAATGTTTAAAATCTATAACCAACAACAAGGAAATTCATAAATGATAAAGTATTTTTTTTCTAAAAAATACTGGCGGGCAATAGCATTACTAGTTAAAACTTCTATAATTAGGCAAAATAAAGATTCTTTTTTAGGTTCTTTATGGAGTTTAATTCAGCCTTTTATTCACATAATGGTAATTTCATATTTTTTCGGTTTTTTATTAAGACAACCGAGAGAATTTATGGTAATGAACTTAGTCGGCGGTATTCCTTTGTGGAGTTTTATAGTAAGCAGCTTAACGATTTGTTCAAGTTCTTTAGTTACACGTGATCAAATAATAAAAAAAGTTAGAATTTCTAAGACTTTTTTTCCTGTTGCGGATAGTTTAGGGCAATTATATACTTTAATTTGCTCATTTTCGGCAATGTATTTTGCTTTTATTTTATTATTTCCAGAAAAATTTTCTTGGCAAATAATATTTATGCCGATATTAATTTTGCCCTTAATAATATGTGTGATTAGCGGTTCTGTCGCTGTAGCATTTTTAACGCCGTATATTCGAGATATTCCGCAAATGTTGAGTGTTATTCTTGGAGTTATTTATTGGAGTATACCGATAGTTTATCCATATTCGCTAATTCCGGAGTCTAAAAAGATATATTTTGAATTTAATCCGTTCTTTTTAGTTATAAGACCCGTACAAGCGTTGGTGATTGACGGAACATTACCGGATATGATGCTGATAGTTAAGTCTATTATAGTTGCATTTATTACTGTTTGTATCAGTTATTTAATTTATAGACAATTTTCTAAAAGAGTTATTTATTATTTATGAAACTTGGTTTTAATCTAGATTTTAATGAATTAGATTTAACCGGACTTAAAAAATTAGATCAAATATTTTTAGATTATCTCTTTAAAGCCGATAAATCTTTGCATAAAGATTTAATGTTATTTAGATCGACTCCTCTTTCCATTATTCCAAAAGATTATTCCGAATTTTTGCTAAAAATTTCCCCTCATTTAGACGATTTTTTAGCAGAGTTATTTTGTATTTCAAAAGAAATAACGATATCAAGGTTAAAACATAAAGATTTTGATATTATTTATGAATGTAAAAGAAAATTTGTTCAACGTGTTGCCGTAAAAAAATATCCACCGGAAAAAATAAAAGATATTGATTTTGAAGATGTGTATTTAAAGCTAACTGATTTAATAGGTGCAAATTTTACTTCTAGAAAATTTGCCAAACAAATAATTATATGGCAACAGGCAGAAGAAAATTTTGCAGAAGAATTAGACATAGCAGCTAGGTATGCTGCGTATAGGGTTTATTCGTGTGAGGGTATCAAGCCACAGGATGACATCCTATTCAACCTTCCACAAAAACTAGATAAAGAAAATCTAATAGACGATAAAAAAATATTAAAATATCAAAAAAATGAGAGAGTATATTTTGACTATACAGATTCTTTTTTAAATCTAGATGAAGCTTTAAACCATTCTCATTATTGTATTTATTGCCATAAGCAGGATAAGGATAGCTGTTCTAAGGGATTACTGCAACCTCAGAATCGTCATTGTGAGGAGCGAAGCGACGTGGCAATCTCAGGAGATTTGATGAAATTGCCACGCTCCTTGCAGTCGCTCGCAATGACGGATTTAAAACAAGGCTGCCCGTTAAAACAAAAAATTTCTGAAATGAACTATGTTAAGGCACAAGGTTTTAACCTAGGTGCTCTTGCTATTATAGTTATTGATAATCCGATGGTTGCAGCAACAGGTCATAGGATTTGTAATGATTGCTCAAAAGCTTGTATTTACCAAAAGCAAGATCCGGTAAATATCCCATTAATAGAATCAAATATTTTAGAAGAAACGCTTAAATTACCTTACGGCTTAGAGATATATTTACTACTTACTCGTTGGAATCCGCTTAATATTTATGCACCGCTTCCGAAAGAACCTACTAATTATAATATTTTAGTTACCGGTCTTGGTCCTGCAGGTTTTAGTCTTAGCTATTATTTATTACGGTCAGGTCATAATGTTGTGGCTATTGACGGTTTAAAAATTACTCTACTGCCTTTTGACGTTCATAAGCCTATAAAATTTTGGCATGAATATAAAAATTTGTTATCGGAAAGAATGCCAAGAGGATTTGGAGGAGTAGCGGAATATGGGATTACCATTCGGTGGGATAAAAACAATCTCGATATATTGCGGCTAATATTAGAGAGAAATAATAATTTTAAATATTATGACGGAGTAGCTTTAGATTTTAATATAACGAAAGAACAAGCTTTCGATTTGGGTTTTGACTATATAGCTTTTTGCATTGGAGCAGGTCAGCCGAAAGTTTTAGATATAGAAAATTTTAAAGCTAAGGGCGTAAAAACGGCTTCTGATTTCTTAATGACTTTACAAAGTGGAGGGGCATTTTTGAAAAATTCTAATACTAATATGGTAATTAGGATGCCGATTGCGGTAATAGGCGGCGGTCTTACTTCCTTAGACGTAGCAACGGAAAGTTTATATTACTATAAAAAACAAGTAGAGGAATTTGCCGAAGATTATATAGAAAAAGATTTAACGGAGGAAGATAAAGAAATAGCTGAAGAATTTATTGCTCATGCAGAATTGTTTAAAGAAGCTAAGAATAATGAAGAATTAAGAAAGGTTTTTAATAAGCTTGGGGGTGCTACTGTCTACTATCGTGGAAGATTGCAAGATTCGCCGGCATATAAATTAAATCACGAGGAGCTAATATATGCATTAGCACTCGGTGTTGATTTTAAGGAAAATATGCAACCTTTAAGGATTAATGTTGATAAATACGGTCATGTGGAATCTGTGGAATTTGAGAATCGAAACCGTCAATGCTACGCATTTCCTCGCAATGACATCAAAACCAAAACCGTGATTATGGCAATCGGTATAGAAAATAACACTCAATTCGATGAGGATAAATATAGTTATTTCGGTGATTGTAATCCTAAATATTCGGGTAGTGTGGTGAAGGCTCTTGCTAGTACCAAAGAAGGGTACGACGCTATTAACAAAAGGCTTATAAATAATAATCCTAGATTTAAAGGTAGTTATAAAGATTTTTGTACGCAGCTTGATTATTTGCTGACTTCTAGGGTTAATAAAATAAATATTTTAGATGATAAAACTTTTGAGTTGATAATTCATTCGCCGCTTGCTGCTAAAAATTTTAAGTTCGGACAGTTTTTTCGCTTACAAAATTATTCTGAAGATGCTGCTAAGTTAATAGAGCCTGTAGCCTTAAGCCCTATCGATATTGATGTAGAAAAAGGCTTAATTAGCTTTATAGTTTTTGAAGTCGGTAAATCTACTAGCTTATGTAAAACATTATCCGAAAATGAGAAAGTAGTTTTAATGGGACCGACAGGTTCGCCGCTAGAAATACCTCAAAATAAAAAAATAGTTATTGTTGATTTCGAAGCCGGTAATATAGGCTTATTAAAAGTTCTAAAAGAAAATAATAATGAAGTTATATTTGTTACCTATCCTGATATAAAAATCCGTAAATTAGTTTCAGTGGATATAGTAATAATTAATGCTTCTCCTGAAATAATAGAAGAATTGCAAAGTCTAAAAAATGAAATATTCAGTGAAAATACAAAAATAATAGTTAGCGTTAATTCATCGATGCAATGTATGATGAAAGGAATTTGCGGACAATGTATTCAAAAAGTTAAAGGAGAGCAGAAATATATTTTTGCATGTAGCCAGCAAAATCAAAATGCAGAAATAGTTGATTTTAAGAGCTTGAAAACTCGTTTACGCCAAAACTCTTTGCAAGAAAAAATGAGAAAATTAGCGGCTAATTCATCCATGATTTAATAGCTTCAATTAACTCTTCTAGTTGTTCAGGTGATAATTCACCAATTTTTTTTGAATTTTATCACTTCTTATAGCACTAATTTTATCAACCATAATATTGAGATCCTAAATTAAGACCATTTAGCTCTGTAGGAGTCAATAACAGGCGAAAAGTTGGGGCATATATTAAAATCCTGTTATACTGGGATGATTTTTATATAAATTAGATTGAACAACAACAGCGGGGCGAGGTTTCATAATCTCCAGATATTACACCAAGCAACAATATATCTTTTTTTAATATTATTTCCATTCATCTAACCAACTTTCTTCATTGTGTTTTAACCATAAGTCGGCATCAGGATTGTTTTCTTTACTAGCTAATAAGGATTGATGTTTAGCTTCTTTGGCTAGGTCTGAATGTTCTCTAGTTGTTTAAGATATATACGTATTGCTTCACTAATTATCTAGCTTTTTCCACTGTGTAAATCATGAGTTGCTTTTTCAAGTTTTTTACTTAAATTTATTTCTAAGCGTATACTAGTCGTAACACTTTCTTATAATATTTAATTGTAACACAAAGTGTTACATATCGCTAGTTAAATAAATTTACTTCTCAAAACGACAAAATGCTCTACTACTATCTTGATTAAGAAAATCGATAATTTGTATTACTATAGAATTATTGTTATATTTCTCGGCAACTTGTTTTATACGCTCAGCAAAATTACCTTCACCTGAGAAGATTTCTTGGACAGCTTTTAAAGCACTTAAAGACTTTACTTTATCAAACCCTTTTCTATTCATACCGATTAGATTTAAGCCCTCAAGCACCGCACGTTTGCTACTTATAAGCCCAAACGGTATTACATCTGCTCCGACCGGCGATAGCCCGCCGATCATCGAATATTCACCGATTCTAGCATATTGATGTACGGCAGACAGCCCGCCGATTATTGCATAATCACCTACCCCAATATGACCTGCTAGGCTTACATAATTAGCAAATACTACATTATTGCCGATTTTACAATCATGACCTATATGAACGCCGACCATAAATAAATTATTATTTCCTACTCTTGTCACCATTCCGCCGCCTTGGCTTCCTGCTTGTACCGTAACATATTCTCTAATAGTATTATTAGAGCCGATTATCGTGCTTGATCGCTCATTAGCATATTTTAAGATTTGTGGAGGTTGACCTATTGATGAAAAAGGATAGATTACGGTATTTTCGCCGATTTCGGTAATCCCTTCAATTACTACATGGGATTTTAGCTCGACATTGTTATGAAGCACAACTTCAGGACCTATAACACAATACGGTCCGATTTTTACGTTTTTACCGAGCTTTGCACCTTCTGCAATTACAGCTGTAGTATGGATATTAGAATTTGACACTATGTTCCTATGCTTTATCTTTAATCATTGCGGTAAACTTACTTTCTACAGCTATTTCACCTTCGACCGTAACCGTACTTGAAAATTTCCATACGTTAGCTCTTTGCTGATCAATAACAACGTGGATATGCATAGTATCCCCCGGCTGAACAATTCTACGAAATTTTGCATTTTCGATAGCCATTAAAAACACTTCTTTATTCTTAGTAAAACCTAAAGATTTAGCAACTAATATAGCAGCTAATTGTGCCATAGCCTCAACCATTAGAACACCGGGCATAACAGGCCTTGCCGGAAAATGTCCTGTAAATTGCGGTTCATTAACAGTAACGTTTTTAATACCTGTTATTGATTTGTTAGGATCGATTTTAAGTACTCTATCTACTAATAAAAATGGATAGCGATGAGGTATCCAATCCATGATTTCGGTAATATCTATGATCATTTATTTAGGTCTCTTCTTTAATGTAAATTTTCTGTCATTGTGAGGAATTTGCATAGCAATTGACGAAGCAATCTCAGGAGTTTGTTATTATTTTATGAGATTGCCACGTAGCCTATGCCTATGGCTTGCTCACAATGACGACTCAAGTATTCATGCAACAACAAAGCTCTTTTCAATAGCAAGCTACTTTTTTAATTTGCTATTAGAGGTTAGTAATTGTTTCATAATAATAGATTGTCTATGCCAATCCATGATAGGAACTGCAGGGCTGCCGCCGACAATTTTACCTGCTTCTATATTTTGTGCTACACCGCCTTGTGCCGCTACCTGTGCCCCGTCGCCTATATTTAGATGTCCGGCGATTCCTACTTGCCCTCCAAGAGCACAATATTTACCGATCGTGCTACTTCCTGCTATACCTGTCTGTGCTACGATAATAGAGCCTTTACCTATTTTGACGCCATGCCCTATTTGTACTAAATTATCTATGCGGCATAAATCTTTTATAATTGTATCTTGAAGTGATCCTCTATCAATAGTAGTGTTTGCACCGATTTCAACATTATTGCCGATTTTAACTATTCCTATATGAAATATTTTGTGATGTATGCCTTTTTCGGTAGAAAATCCAAACCCGTCCTGTCCAATTTTTGCACCTGCAAGTATTACGACGTCGTCGCCTATAATTGCGTAATTTATTGAAACATGTTGTTCTATTCTAGCGTTTCTGCCGATATTTACGCCTCTACCTATAAAACTTCCGGCTTCTATAATACTATTATCACCTATAATAACATCATCTTCAATAACTACATTGTGACCTATATAACAATTTTTTCCGATAGTCGCTGAATCTGCAACAATAGAGGATTTCATTATTTTAGCAGGGTATGATTTAATAGGAGCATAAAAAAAATCTATTAATTTGCCGTAAGCAAAATATGAGTTCTGGGCGTGTAATAAAACAGTCTTTGGATTTGCTTTTCCCGTAAAATTTTTCGGCACTATACAAGCAGCAGCTTTAGTAGTTTTTAAAAATTCGGAGTATTTAGGATTGCTTAAAAAGCTAATATCATTTGGTGATGCTTCCTGCAGAATTTTAATATCATGAATAGCTATATCTTCATGAATCTTAGGAGGCTCTATAATATCGTGTAAAAAATCTATAATTGCCGTTAGTTTTCGTGGCCCTAGATTTTTATAAAAATTACTACTTACCATATAACTTTAAGCAAATTAATCATTAGCGACAGTATATAAGTGATAGTTTTATTATGCAACAAAATTTACTTTTTGTTATATAAAATTAATTACTTTAAAAAACTGATTAACTGGGAGTAATTAAATAAGCAGAATTTTGGTGGAGGCAAGTATACTCAAATGCTTTCAAGAATTGAATTTTATTTTGAGAGGTGAGGATGCGAATCCTTGATAAAATGAAAGAGCAATTTTTGAAATCAGAAGAGTATAGACGATTTGCTTCACCAAGCGACAGTATATTAAGTAATACTTTTTTGTATAACAAAATTTATAAGCATCATAAAAATTAAAGATGAAGACAAAATTGTCCCTTTTTATTAATTCTATGTAGTGCTACTTTTTCCAGACAACTCAACATCTATCCCCCATTTTCGTTTTCTAAGTGGGAGATAATACAACATATTGCTTCATTTTGTAAGCATGATAAATGTAAAAAAGGGGTTTTAGAATCCGATTGAATTTTTTACATACTCCTGCAATGGCAAATGGGAATAATTTCATAAAATTATTCATCGTTATTATAATAGATTCAGGATTATTATTTTGTTCTTGTAAATAAGATGCTAATAGTTCCTTATTTACTTTCACTTTTTTATAGAATTTTGTAGCATATGCAATTTTATAAAAAAATTATCTAAACCATTGTTATTTAAAAAAGTTTTATTTAGAAATGAAGCTAAATTTTTTAATAAGTTTTGTTGTTTTTCTTGCAATAATTCCCTTTTACCTTGGCAAATGCTTTGTCCGTATCTGCGTAGCTTGCAGCCATATTCCCATTATTATCAGCACGAATAATCATCTCAAGGTGGCAGCAGCTTAATAAATTCTAGAGAAACTGCTATCATGCCTTTTTTGGCTGCAAGCATTAACAATATCCTTCTGAATTTATCAATAGCGTTAATATTTTCCTCAAACATTCTTGGAATAAGCTCTATACAAACATTATCTAAATCACGCCATATAGCCTTTGTTAATGCAGGTTGACCACGTATATTCTCGATCGTATTAATAGCCCCTCGTCAGATATCTTGGGAATAAGTTTTAAACAAGCTTCTTCTAAACCTGCATCAGCAGCTAAAATTAAGGCTGTATTACCATCCTCATCGGATTGATTAAATAAATTAGTATTTTTTATCTTCATCTTTTGCGTGTATTATTACACGCGTTAATTTTTCTAGTAAAGATATTAGTTGATTATATAATATTTCATCAAATAAGTTTACAGATGCAATAGAAATTTAATTGAAGATATAAAATAACGGGATTTAAAGTTAAGGAATGGTGGTGGCCACGGTTGGAATTGAACCAACGACACAAGGATTTTCAGTCCTTTGCTCTACCGACTGAGCTACATGGCCGTATATACTCGATGAACTTGAAAAATTGGCTTCGTCGTCTTTGTAAGTCCTCGGCTTGCAGACTCCTTGCTCTTTTCCAAGTTGATCTTCGTCTATACTATTCTTTCATTTATTAGGGTGTAAGAAAAAGAAATATAACTTAAGCTTATAATAGATTAATCGGCTTTTGTCTATTCTTAATTAGTAATATTAGACAAAAATACTTAATTATGATATTATGAGTGTTTATTTTTATAACGGTTTTTATGATCAAAATCGGCAATATTGAGCTTTCTTCAAATATTATACTAGCTCCAATGTCGGGTATTACGGATTTAGAATTTAGAAGATTGGTGAAAAGATTTGGTGCAGGGCTTGTAGTTTCTGAAATGGTAGCAAGTAGAGCAATGATTGTGGAATCTATGCAGTCACTAAAAAAAGTGCCATTATGCGTGATGATGCAACAAGTGCTTGCGTACAGCTAACAGCTAGCAGGCTGTGAGCCGAATGCGATAGCAGAAGCTGCTAAAATGAGAGGGTATGGGGGCAAAAATTATCGATCTTAATTTTGGCTGTCCGGTGAAAAAAGTAGTAGGTGGTTATTCAGGTTCGGCTCTAATGAGGGATGAGCAGCTGTAAAATTTTTGAAGCTACCGTTGAAGCGGTTAAGTTGCCGGTAACCGTTAAAATGCGTATGGGTTGGGATGATAATATGAAAAACGCTCCGACTTTAGCCAAAATTGCTGAAAGCTCAGGTGTTCAGATGGTTACCGTTCACGGTAGAACTAGATGCTAGTTTTATTCCGGTAATACCGATTGGGATTTTATACGATCAGTTAAAGAATCGGTAAAGATTCTGGTTATTGCTAACGATGATATTACTAATTTTGCTAAGGCAAAAGAAGCCCTACAAAAATCCGGTGCAGACGGTATTATGGTCGGTAGAGGAGCATATGGCAAACCTTGGCTTATTTCACAAATTGATCATTATCTTAAAACAGGTGAAGAAAAATCTGCTCCCTCTATAGCAGAGCAGCTAGATATCGTAACCGAGCATTATGAGGTAATACTTGATTATTATGGTGAATCTGTGGGCGCGTACCTGTTGCACGTAAGCATATTGGCTGGTATATGATAGTAGCGGTTTACCGAATTCAGCAGAGTTTAGAGGTGCTGTTAATTTAATGAACGATCCTCTAGCTGTAAAAGAGAAAATTGCGGAATTTTATACGAGCGTTATGGAGACAAATAAATTAAAAGAATTTTAAGTTTTATTTTTGTAATATTGTTTTTTAGTTAAGCTATGCAAGTGAAAAAGCAGTAATTATAACTGATTATAAACCGGTATTTTTGCATGTAATTGCTGAAAATAAAAAAATAAGAATTGCTATTCGTTCTTATTTAAATAATGAAAAATCATATTTCGTTTTAGTAGATCCGAATTCTTTTAAAACTGAAATAGCCCTACAAGAGCTGGTAATTTTACCTACGAATAAAATAGAAAAAGAAAATCTTCTAAAAAAATTAAGTAAAACTCCGTATATTAAGTTTTAAATAAATATAGCTCTGCACCTTATATACAACAAAATTACGGTGCTACGAGTAGCATGTATAAAGTAAAAGGACAGTTCTTGACAATTGACATGTGTCCTTCTTCCAAAAGCTTTGAAGAAGATTTTTTTAAAAAGTTCGTAGAATTATCGATCAAACTAAATAAACCTATTCCGATTGCTATATGTGTTTCAGGATTATGGATTAATAAAAGCATACAGAAGAATTCTTATGGTTATTAAAACAACAAGAAAACGGTTATTTACAAATAACATGGGTTAATCATTCATTTAGTCATCCTTATTTTAAAGATAAACCTCTTGAAGATAATTTCCTTCTTTCCAATAAAGATGATTTTGAAAATGAAGTATTAGAAGCAGGGAAAATATTAGTAAGTTATAATATTGCTCCGTCACCTTTCTTTCGTTTTCCTGGATTAGTTTCCGATCAAACATTAATAGAAAAACTAAAAGATTTGGGATTTATTCCGCTTGGGAGTAATGCATGGCTTGCTAAAAGGCGAAAAAGTTCAAAATGGTTCTTTTATATTGGTACACGGTAATAGTAACGAAAAAGCCGGAATAGATTTAATTATGCTGATGTTACTGGAATTAAAATTACTTCCTATTGAAAAGGCGTTTTTATTACATGACAATTGATTAGTTAGATATTAATGATTAGTAATTATCATATTGATAATAGCTTATCATAGCTAATATAATAATTATACAAACTAAATAAAGTAACAATATGAAAAGTATTAGTAGTAAAGAAGCTCAAAATCATTTTGGGGAGTTGATGAATCAAGCAGTAAAATCACCGGTAATTATAAATACGGTAAGCCCATAGTTGTTCTTATATCACATGAAGAATATGAGAAATTTAATTAGCTTGAAGATATGTATTGGTAGGCAATGCAAGCAAAAAATGCGAGTAAAAGCGGTTTTTTATCAGAGGAAGAGAGTAAGGATTTTTTTTAAATAAGATATTAAATATCTTTCTTGTAGGAAAAAGAAATGATGGAGAAGTTTATAAATTATTTAAAAGAAAAATTAAATAGTTCATAATTATAACTTAACTTTTCTAGTAGGGCTTTTATCTCTTTGAATATCAAGTTTTGTATCGAATAGCGGAGAATCTTGTAAAAAATCAATAAGGGAAGATTCTTGTGAATTTTCTTTATGATTTGTTATTATACTACATAAACGTTTATTATTATCTAATACTTCTAGATTTACTTCGATTAAAGGTGGAGTAAGTAAATGCTTAATAATTTCAGACCATTCTATTAAAATTAAATTGCCGTTTAATAATGCCTCTTCAAATCCAAGTTCATAAATTTCTTCAGGTGATTTAAGACGATACAGGTCATAGTGATATATAGTGAAGTTAGATGCTTTATACGTTTGCAGTAAATTAAAAGTCGGGCTTATAATGCTTGTATTTTCACCGCAAAAATATTTAATAATTTCACGACAAAAAAATGTTTTACCTGCTCCAAGGTCACCGTTAAGTAAAACTATATCATTTGGTTTTAAGCTTTGTGCTAAAAGCTTTGCAAGCTTCTTTGTCTCTTCTTCGCTATTTAGTGTATGCATTTTTTAACTTGATAAATCATTTGTAAATATTGATTCTGAAAAGTGTTGGAATCTATATTCTGCACATTCCAGTTTTCGCTATTTAATATTATTATTTTAGCGTTTAATTTGTCGTATAATCGTGAATTTTGTTCATTACTGAAAACAAGACATTTGTTATTAGACTCTTTAATTAAATCTTCTAGCTTGCTTATATATCGGAGGCTTTTTTGACTTTCGCTATATAATTTTGCAGTTTTAATATTAGTATTAAGAAAAAAATACTCGCTACTGTCACTTAATAAAATTACGTCTTTTATCGTTGCAAGCTCATTATTTTTAATCTCTTGTAGCTTATTTAATTCTTTAAGTGCTGTTGAAAGGTTATTATTAATATCTTCTTGTAGCTCAGGAAAATTTTTACTAAATATTCGTGCAAATTCCTGTAGTAAAATCACAGCATTATTAAGATCAAGCCAAATATGCCAATTATCTTTTATAGTGGTTAAAGATTTAATATCACTGATTTTTATAATGTTTTTGCTATAATTATCAATTAATTTCTCGGCAAAACCGTCAAATTGTTCATTAATATAAATTGCTATATCGGAATTTTTGACTTTTACTAAATCACTAGGTTTTAAATTATAATGATGTGGGCAGTCACTACTAATAGCTAAGCTCTCGATATCCGCTTTATCCTTAACAATCATCGAAACAATACTACCGATTGGCGTAATACTTACAACTATCTTAGGCTTAGCATAGCTAGTAAGGCTGAGGAATGTAAGGAATAGTAATGCTAGGTATATCATCATCCCTGCGAAGACTTGCTTGCGTTGATACCAAATCGTCATTGCTAGCGACTGAAAGGAGCGTGGCAATCTTAGGATTTTGGCACGAGATTGCTTCGTCAAAATTTTCAATTTTTCCTCGCAATGACAGTTTGATGTACTAGCTCTCATAATTTCTCCAATAACTCTAATTTACTAGGTTTAAAATCCTGCTCTATCCAAAAATTTTTTAGATATTCTAGTTTTGTTCCTATCTCTTTTTTTTCTATATTCATATTTAACAAATCATTACCGTTTACTTGGAATTTAGGACGTAATAACGCATCATATTTAAGGATAAATTCTTTTACTTGTGAATGATTTAATTTACCGATTATGCTAGCTGCTAATAAATATTCCTTATAATTCTTTTTTTCAAACCAAATTTTTTTCATGTTAAATTTAGCGTCATTCAGAAAGTTCGTTATTGATAATATTTGCATTGCTTCATGTTTTAAGAATTTCCAATCTAGAAAGACCTTTAAATTAAAATCTTTTTGACAATATAATAAGAGTGCATATCGAGTCACTAATTCTAATTTAAAATCATTTGCCTGCTCAAAAAATTTTATTTCATAATTTTGGATAGAGAATATTAGTTCTAATATTCCTATTTCAAACATAGCTTTTAAAATTTGTGCTGCTCTTTTTGAAACAATAATTTTATCCATTTCGCTTTTAATTCGCTCTCGTGATAAAGTTTTTAAGCCGTCTTTTAAAGCTTTACATGCTTTAAAGTTGCCATCATCAAGCTGATTCGCATAATAGCTAGAAAACCGAAAAAAGCGTAGAATTCGCAAATAATCTTCTTTAATTCTATCTAGAGCTTCCCCTATAAATACAACCTTTTCCTGCTGCAAATCCTTAAACCCTTCAAAATAATCATATATCTCGTTCTTAAAGGGACAATAGCTTAAAGCATTAATAGTAAAATCTCGTCTTGCGGCATCTTCGGCAAAATCGTTGGTGAATATTACTTTGGCATGTCTGCCGTTACATTCAATATCTTTCCTAAGAGTCGTGATCTCAAATTTTTCATTATTTAAAGTAGCCGTAATCGTGCCGAATTTTAAACCGGTCGGAATAGTTTTTATTTTAGCTCCAGATAAAATATTTGTTACTTCACTAGGTGTCAAATTAGTAGCTATATCTATATCGTAGCTACCTTTCTCAAGTCGATCTCTTGGATAACTTGCTTCTAAAGGTAATTTGTACGTCGATTCGGCAAATTCCTCTTTATTAGCTTTGTTATGCAAGAGATCTAGTAACGCATCACGTACGCAGCCGCCTATAAGTCTTGCTTGTCCTTTTTCATTTAAGAGACTCAAGATTTTTCTATATCCTTTTGAGGGGATTTTTAGTATTTTGTGTGTAACTTGCATTATTCGATATTAAGCTCCCGTGGCATTTAGATTTATAATTGAGATTAATATGAATTTCGGCTTTCTCACAATGATTATCTTTATTAATGACAATTTTTTGTCTGTAGTTGGTTAAAAAATATTATTCTCTAAAGGTAACACCATACTATCTTTTTGTCCAAACCAATTAGCCCAGTAAGTTCTATTGAAAGCAGGTATTTTATCAGCATGTATTACTAGTTTATTTTCTCTATCTTTAACGCCTACCGCCATATGGCCATATGCATTTGCATCAAATATTAATTCCGGCTTTGGGGAGTGATATTGCCATGATTGCAAGACCAAGCAAACGCCAAGCGGTTTTCCATATACAAATCCAAAAAAGCCGAATAAAAAGAGTAATATGCTGAAATTGGTAATATAACCGAAATACCATACAGCAGCTGGTGAACTATTAAAATAGGCGGCTGATTTTATTATTATATCAATAAAGAATCCCATAAGCTTTAGAATATCGTTATCAAACCCGATCATGGTAAAAGGCAGAGATAACAAAGCAATTGGCATAAGAAAAAATGACGTTATCGGAACGACAATGAGGTTAGCTGGTACTGAGTAAGTAGCAAATATAAAGAATTGATTAATTACTACAGGTGCCGTTATGATGCTTGCTAAGAAGTTTGAATAAATATTTGAGGCTATATAAAGTTTTACTGCTCCAAAAATGCCTTTCTTTTCTCCAAGTAACCATGAATTCTTTAAGTAAAATTTATAACCGGCAACAAGCGATAATACGGCGATAAAAGATAATTGGAAACTTGGATGAAAAATATATTCGGGATTTAACGATAATATTATAAAAGCCGCAATTGCAAGTGAACGAAGGGGAAAGCAAGAGTGTCTGATAATAATACCGTAAATAAAAATTGCAGCAGTAATAAAAGCTCTAGTCGCTGCTATTTGCATACCGCTTAGTTCTAAATAACTAAAGCTGCCTATTAGCGAACAATAAGCAGAGATTAATTTTATATTGAAATTATATGCCAAATAATTTGAAAGATTTAATAAAAACCTTGTAGTAAGGAAAATAATCATCACGACTAAAGATAGATGCAATCCTGAAACACAAAGCACGTGTAATAATACCGCTTTGCCTCATATCCTGCATTATTTGCCTGTTTCGTCTCGCCAAGTAATATTGCAGCTGCAAAATTCCCTTTATCTTTTCCTAGCTTTTCTATTAAATTATTATAAATATAGGAACGCACTCTATAAATAAAACTATCAAAATTTGTTTCATTACGTTCTATAATTTGCGGCTCAGGCATCGCATAGCCGTTTGCTCCAATATCCGATAGATAAGCGTAAAAACCAAAATCATAATCCCCGGGTAAGTATACTATTTTGCGGCTTATAGAGCTTAGCAAGCAAAGTAATTCGGTTATTTACCCTAATTTCTTGTATATATTTTTTCGGTATACTAATTTTAACTTTTTGTAAGTTACGATTAATTTTTTCTATCTTTATACGACTTAATACTACTTATCCTCCTATATAATAGTCGGTTTTATCGATTCTATTTTACCGCTAATTTTAGTGATGATAGCTTTATAAAGCATTTCGCTATGTGTAAATTTGTCACACGATATTTAGAGATGAATATGCCAAAAATAAAAGCAATAATCACTCAGTAAATAAACTGTAAAAATATATTAGAATTTCTAGTAAAAGTTAATATTAAACAAACACAAAAAATGAAAAAAATTGTTGTAAATGAAAGTTCAAAATCAAGCGAAAACAAACAATAATACCGTAAAAATAAAACTAACAAAATACCAAATATTTAAATTATTATACTCCGTTTCCAAAGTTATTTTAAAATATTGTAGTATTTTCTATCAAAAGTTAAAAATACATTATACGTCATATCTGTTATATTTTCAATAATTAGAACAAAATTCTCTTGTAATTATAAGTTAAGATAAATTAATTTTAATATTGCTTTTTATTAACTTATTTATTAGAATACCCAACCGTTTATGTATATAAAATTTTAATTTAAATTGAGTATTTGTAATGAATAAGTTAACAGAACAACATTTACTAAAAAAATCAAGATTTTTAAAATATTCTTTGCTTGCCTCTATTTCAGTAGGAGCAATAATTGCAATACCTTTTGAGGGTATGGCGATGAGTAAAGAAGCATTTCGTATAGACCTCAGTAATAAATTGTTGAATAATTTGTCACAATTAAATGGAAACAAAGATACGACAAATACCCCGCAGCAGATAGGAACAGTAATTGTACCGGAACCGGAAATAAACACATATACTCCATCTGAAATAAGAGAAATGAAAATATCTAACAAACCTAAGGCATCTAATCCATTAAAAGATGTTCCTGTAGAGGATCATTATAAAGTGGTAGCACGTAGTAAGTCTGATGTCGGGAAAGCAAGAAAAGTACGACCAATTACTAGACGCAAAACATTTGTAGGCACTGAAAAAACAGAACAAAGTCAAAATACTTATACTCCTGAACCGACAGAACAAATGCCTCAAAAACCAGAGATTATAATAACAACGTCTTCGCCTACTGTTAGTCCAGCTTCAAATAGTTTTGTCACTGCACCTAATACACCAAATACTACCCTGATATCACCTGAACATTATACTACGGCACCTGGTACTCCATCATCAACACCGGCGACTCCGTATCAGCCTACTTCAGATTCTAAACCAAATGATAGTTTAGGAGCTAATACACTACCAAACATAAACACAAACTCAAAGGCAGTACGCAGATTATCGTTTAGCAATAGCGACCCGCAACAACAGACAGTGCAATCTAGCTCACAGGTTAAACCAGAAGTTCCTCCGAAGTCGACATTTGTACCGTTGCCTATAAAAAAAAGCAGTACTGAAATTGCAGCAGGAATGGTAAGTAATATATCACGAGTTAATGAGATGATAGGAATCAAGTTAGCTGAAGTAACACAGGCTATTCAAAAAAATACCACAGATACAAAAAATACAAAACCATTGCAGAAGTTGTATACGCAGCTAACTTCAGCACAAAAAACAATAGAAGCACTCAAGTCAAAAGCTGAAAAGATAGAAACACAAATCAAAGTAGGTGAAAATAAAAATAAAATAAAGAAACTTGAAAAAGAGTTAACAAGTAAAAACAATAAAGCAGATAGATTATTTCAGAAAATAGAAAAAATAGATATTCCAGCAAATAAAATTTCGATAGAATCGCAGGAAACAGTTCCGGTTACAACGGTGTCAACCCAAGTTAGTGCGTTTCAAGCACAGCAAGCAAGAATTAATGAGGCTCAGCAAGGTATATTAGTACAAAAAAATCAACAACATATTGCTGCAAAAAAAACAAAAAAACAGCAACAAGCAGAGGATAAGGAAAGAACAGAAAGAGAAAAGAAACAAAAGCAGTTATCAGAAATAAAGAAACAAGAAAAAGCTATAAAAACGGCAGCAGATAAAGCTAAAGAAGTAGCTGCTAGTGTGAAAAAAGAAACAAGTAGAACGGCATTACGAACCATGCAAGATAAAACGAATGGTTATTCTGAACAATTAAATGAGATAGAGGCAAATCTAAAGTTATTAACTCCTGCTGTTTATAATAGTTCTACCGGTTCTACTTATAAGCAGCCGCCAAAAGCAAAGCCAACCATACCATTAAGTCATGGGGTTCAGAGAATTTTAGGTGAACAACTAGAGGATGAAGAGGGGTACTTAGTACCAATAAAAGTTCAGCAGCAACCTTATATAGTAACATTGCCAAGTCAAGAAATAGAGGACCCTAGAAGTATGGATTCAGGATTGGGGAGCTTATCAAGCGGCACTTTAGGTAAAGAAACAGGTGAAGATGTTGGATTTTATTCAGGTTGGGGAAATATGCCGTATACGCAAGCTGCTAATGTGAATAGTTCATTACAGCTTTCAAGTCATTCAAAAGATATTTACGAGGCTAAGGCTTCACAATACATTAATTATTTGAATAGCATACAGCCAAATCAGTCAAATCAAGCTCAAATAGATGGTGTAATAGATAGTTTAGTGACAGAAATGAGAAAGTTAAGTGCGGATCAATTTAATCAAAAATTAGGTGAGATTGCACATCTTGCCAGTATAAAGGCATATGAAGGTTTGTTCTTGAAATTATATGACGTTCAGCAAGCTAGAGTTCCGGAAACTCAAAAAGTATATGAGCAAGCGGAAATATTTCAGTCTTATGCAGAGTATGAAGAGAAGTCAAGAAAAAGCGCTACTCCAATATTATCACGCTCGTCTTCAGCTAAAAGTGACTCATCGAGGAAAAATAATGTAAGTGGAAGTATTCCGGAGATACAACAATTGCAATCAGAAAAAATGCGTACCGAAACTTTAGGTGTGCAGAATGATCTAGGGTTAGATTTACATTCACAAGAAGAACGTTTTGATTCAGGCTTTAGGAGTTTGGAAAGTCAAAATTTGTCGTCAGCCTATGATTTCGATCAACTATCAGCGAGTTGGGATGCAGCGTATAACCAAAGAATGAATACAAATGCACCTCAAGAAACTTTAACTGAAGAAAGTACCTATTCAGGTTCTAGTAAGAAAAAACAAGGTAATATAATAAAGAGAGCTGTATCAAAAGTAGGGTCAATTTTGCAAACAAATGATGCAGAGAACAGAAAAAAGAAAGGAGATGGAGAAACCTCAAAGCAAAGAACAGTAGATCAAGAGGGAGGATTTGGCCACGCTTGGGGAAATGAGAATCATAAGGAGTCTAGTTTAAGTGTAGTTAGTGGATTCACAAAAAAGGCAACTCAGCTTATAAGCCTTTTAGATGCAAAGAGAACCGCAATACTGCAAACAACCAGTCCTTCACAAAAAAAATCACTTAATTTAGTTTTACAGGAAATAGAAAATGATTACCAAGAAGCAATTAAAATCTCTCAAGAATTACAGCAGGTATTAATACGCAAACCGGAAGATATAAAAGCATATAATGCAAAAGCAGAAAAAAAATTGGATGCTATTAAAAGCAGAGCAGATAAACACTTTAATAATATAAAAACAGATGCAGATGTTGGATTTAATCCAAATTGGGGAAATAGCCATTCTATACCGACTGCTAATATGAATAGCTTACCAAATTTAGTTGATAGTACTATTAAAAAAGGTACACAGCCATTATCTACTATATATGAGTCGGTTAGTTATGAGAATTTAGCATCAGAAACAATATATAAGACAGAGCAACCTAAGACAGAGCAACCTAAGCCATCTGTAAGTTACAAGAATACTAGTAAACGAAAATTACCTATACCATTATTCAGAAGTGCCGAGCTTGACAAGAAATTAGATTATTTGGATTTAGAAGATAAACTATTAAAAGTAGAGGAAGCTAGAATAGTTAAGGAAAAGCAAGCTATTGCCAAATTGAATCAATATCAAGATCCAGAAAACCTAGAATTTAAGCGGTTAGCTGTAGAAACACGAGACTTATCTTCAAAAGAATCACAATTAAAAGAAAAAAGGAAAGCCATAGAAGCAGCATTTTCTTTAAATGAAGAGTATTCAAGCACAGATGTATCAATATCACGTTCCTATTCAATTGGTGACATAAGCAGTTTACTTAGTGATGCAGAATCAAATCTATCCCGTTCACCTTCGGTTAGTGGCTTAGAGGATTTAAACAATTCTAATGTTATGAAATTAGGGGAATTAGAATCTAAACATGATGAAAAAATAGCCAATGATTGTAAAGCTAAGGTAACTGAGAGTAAGCCGGTATTTTCATGTTCATCTTCAGTTGGTAGCATAAACAGCTTATCTAATGGTGATGATTTGAGTAGTCGTGATGTTGTAACTCCGGTAGATACTCTAACTATAGAAATTGATAAAGATTATGTAGATACCTATATAAGAGTATTAAGCAATAAAATACAAAAAATAGAAGAATTGCCTGGCTCAAGTTCTAGAAGTGAGGAACTTAATCATATTAAAGAAGCAATGGCTTATATAAGTAATCGTATACAGGATGTAGAGGAATTAGATGAAAAAATGCTTTTAGCAATAAATGCACGATTACAAGAACATGATGAAAAAATTTCTTCGTTACTTCTAGAGAAGTATACAGGCGAAGAAGCTGCAGATATTCTTGCTCAGTTATTGTTACAAGACATGTTAGTGTCGGATGGTAAATCAGAATCTACCTTACCTGCAGGAGATGAAGAACAAGAAGACACAGAAGTAACAGAAGTAAGTAGACAATTATCTTCATTACCTGCACTTGCATCAAGTAATGAGTGTGCATTAGCATTAAGTGACGATAGAGAAAAGGAATGTTTAGCATTAGGCGATGGTAGCGAAGATGAAGAAAGTTATGATTCAGGGGTTGAAGAGGAAGAAGAAACAATAGGGCAATTATCCGATTCCGATGGGGGTAATCTTAAAATAACGGAAGTTGATACGGCTATTCCTCTTGAACAGGAAGCAAAAAAAGAAATGCAAACGCAAATTTCAGAAAACGCTCCTACTTTAAATCAAGTGAAAGTTGTTAATACTATTGTAAATAATATGATTCGTAACAGATTAGATGCATCTATGAATATGTCTAATAATATGGTAGCAGTAGGAGCCGGTGATGAAGAAGAGTCTCATATAAAAAGAGGTTTGTGGATGCGTGGTATGTACGGCACTAATAATCATGGACGCGTTGACAATATGACCGGTTATAGAGGTACTAACAAAGGTGCTACTATCGGGTTCGATGCTGAAATCGACAATAATATCGTAGGTATAGCTTATAGTAATGTTCATTCAGTATTTAAATTTAAAAATAGTAAAAATAATGATAAAGAACTTATTAATAGTCATGTGGTTTCTATTTACGGACAAAAAGAATTACCGAAGAATTTTGCACTACAAGCTTTAGTATCTGCTTCTAAAAACTTTATTAAAGATAAAACAACTTATTCATATGGTGATACTAAAATTAGAAGTAATGTAAAACATCGTAATCATAGTTATAATGCGGAAGCATTACTGCATTATAATTATCTTTTGCAGAGCAAGCTCATTATTACCCCGAATATCGGCTTAAGATACGGGAAGTCACGAGACGGGGTATATCATGAAACCGGTATTAACGTACAAGAAATAGCTCTTACAATGAAAGAGAATAATATATTGTCCGGAATTGTCGGCACTAAAGTCACACTACCTTTAAAAGATGCTCTAAAATTTAATAATTTAGGTCTAACATTCCAAGGAGCGGTAGAACATAATTTTAAAGAGAAAACCCAAAGAATAAATAGAGTTGTTAAAATATTTGATGATACATTCAAACATGATTATCTAATACCGAAGCAACCGAAAACATCCTATAATTTAGGAACGGGTATTATAGGCAGTATCAAAAATACTACTATTTCGTTGGATTATAATTATTATCTAAATAAACATTATAGAAGTCATCAAGGTAGTGTTAAGCTTAAGGTAAACCTATAATTTTTATACTTGCAATATTTGCAAAGGTGTTGTATAAAACTTCTAACTTACTGTCATGCCGTGGTCATAGCCACGGTATGACTAATATATCTATATTGCCAAATTAAGGCCCCTTCGTCTAGCGGTTAGGACACCACCCTTTCACGGTGGGAACACGGGTTCGAATCCCGTAGGGGTCACCATTCTATATTTTCCTATAATATAAGATCTTAAATAATCTAATTTTAAGTTCAGAATAAAAATAATAGTTGAAATAATAACTTTTAATTTATAATGTTTCAAAAAATTCGGTTGAAAACGCAAAGTTCAGTTCAATTTTTATGAAGTATATTTATGAAAGCAGATGTGTTTTCTTCAAAAAATCTAGTTAACTATTCTCAAACTATAAGTGACTATCAAACAATTATAGTGTGTCTAGAAAAGCATGCCCCTTCATTTGTTCATTTAGATTTTAGCAATCTACATTTAACGCTTCCGCAACTAGAGAAAATAGCCGCTAAAATCCAAAATAATAATTTTATCGGTAATGTATAAGCTGGGGCAAGATGCCTAATGCTTCTAGTGAGCTTGTACAAAAGATTGAAAGTAAAATTATCTTAAATAATCAAAACTATAAGCACCACCTTACTGACTTTGTCCATGGTTTATTTAGTTTACATGCTTATATGGATTCTACGGACAATGATATTGTAGAGTTTGCTGTAGAAAAAGAAAATAATGAAAAGGTCAAAACCCGAAATGAACAATTAAAAGACTGGAAAGTATTTAAAATATTTAACAAGCCTGAAATAGGTAGATATTACGCAGTAGCATATGTAAATGAAAAAGTAAAACAAATGGTACTTACCTATCGAGGTACACTACATTTGAAAAATTAGATTTGCTCAAAACTAATTCACCGTTTAAAGCTCATTTTAAAAGTATTTTAGATGGGCAGATAGTGTGGGCACAGCAAGCGGCCGCATATGAAGCTACAAAGGAGATTACCAAATATGCTGAAGAGAATAATTATAATTTATCTTTCACAGGTCATTCTTTAGGTGTGTATGGCTCGCAGAGCTTAGTTTATATTGTGCTCATAGAGATTTTCATTATCCAAAAGCAAAGGCAATCACATTCGATAGCCAGGGTTTAGCTACAGAAAATCTTCAGCCGCAGAGTATAGCCATGAAACTACCTTTGACATAAAAAATTTAAATATAACGACTTATTTATCAGCTCCGAATTTTGTAAATGTCTGTAATCCGCATATTAATAAAGTATATAGATTATTTCCTAAAATTACTCCAAAGCATACAGGTAAGATAATAAATATATTAAATAAAACACCGCTAATTAAAAACTATGTGCTCCCTTGTTATAGAAGGCGTATTATCATTATCCGGTTATTTACTTGATCCAATGCTAGATACTTTTGATCCAAAAACCGGTAAACCTATAAAGTATGAGGAAGTACTAGATTGGCCTCGCATAGAATATAATCCTAAAGATAATACGCTAATAAATAAGGCACTTTTTATACCTTTAGCAAGCAATCTAATATATAAAAATGCTACTGCAACGACATTTGGAAGCTTCTTAGAGGTAATCGATCAGCTTATAAGCGGTAATATTGCAACCGGACAATTTTTAGAGGTTTATAAGCATTTAGAAAATAATGCCGCACAAGGTTGCCCATCAAAAGAGATCATAACCCCTGAGGGAAAATTTAAACTTTCTTACAAAGGTCATTATCGTATAAAAGAAGTAAATTTGTCTGTAGATATAGCAAATACAAATAATAAAGGCAGTAGCGATTGGTATCTAGCACACAGTTGAGCAAATTGAGTATAGATAAAAAAGAAATACCAAATTTAATAAAACAACAGTTAAAAGTAATAAAAGAACTATATGAAATAAAACCTCAATATGGCATATATTATATATTTACAAATTTACCTAAAGTTAAAGTAGATGACTTAAGAGAGCAAATTTTAAGGTTAATTGAAGTAAGTAGGGAAGCAAAGAAAGTATTAAAAGACTGCAATGCTTATACTCCTAATGAATCAATTAAAGTTACAGAAAATATAATTAGCAATTTACCCCCTTTATTAACTTATAATCTGATTGTCCGTAATGAAATACAAATAGAAGAAACTTTAAACGAAAAACGATTTGTAACAGCTAGTGCTTTCGCTGGAGCCGGTAAAACCACTCTAGCTATAAAATATGGAGATAGACAAACACAAGCGCAAAAGAAAATAGTACGTTTTATTAACGCAGATTCTGCAGACAAAGTCCTTGAAGCATATAGACAACTTGCTAAAGAATTTACTATTTATGTAATAGATGAAAAGGAAGAAAACATAATAAGATTAGTCCATGAGAGGATTGCTAATTTAAATTCAGCTATATTATTTATTTTTGATAATGTTGAAGATCATAAAGATATATAGCCTTATCTTAACAGTATAATTAATATACTTAATGATAAGGCACAAGTGATAATTACTACTAAAAATAATAATTTAAGTGATGATATAGAAAATATTATATTAGAGTCTTTTAGTAAAAAAGAAACGATATTATATTTAAAGAAATCTCTAAAAAATAGATTAAACAAGAAAGATATTGATGATAAATTAGTAGAAGACTTTGGTAGTAACACGATGCTGCATCACCTTATAGGCTATATAAAGCAGTAGCATATTTAAAAAAGCAAATAAATTACTTAAAGTAAATGATTACATTAATTACTTTAACAATAGCAAAGATGATCATATAGAAACCGTTTTATTACTACAATTATTAGAAAAATCACCTTTAGCTCGGCAGATATTACAATATTCTGCAGATGTAGACCCTGATTTTATCAGTATAGAGATTTTCAAAGAATTATTTTTAATAGATAAAGAAAAGCTACAAGAACCTATAAAAAGGTTAGAAGCATTATCGATAATGAATCTAAAATACCAAAATAGACAAGCCGGCTTACAATTACATAGATTAATGCAATTTATAACAAAGCAATATATAAATAAATATAAAGAACATGCGATAGATGAAAAAGAGATTTATACAAGACTAGCAGAAATCTTAGATGATTTATTTCCAATATTAACAGATGTTCCAAGTGAAGACTGGGAAATTCTAAAATATTTTATCCCCATGTAGTAAAAATATTAAATGATGATATTGAAATTGATAAATGTAGAAAGGCAAATTTATGTCAAAAAATGGGTTATTATATGTAAATTTGAAGAATAGTTAAAATATTATAAGAAAGCTTTAAAAATCGATCATGAATTAGTGTTCATCCTTCTTTTATTGCTAGCTCTCTTAATAATATCGGAGTGATTTATGAAAATTAGATAATACATACGAAGCTATATAGAGTTCTATAAACAATCTTATTTAATGTACGTACAAACTTTAGGTTTAGGTCACTACAAGGCTAAAAACTTATCTCAAAAAAATTGGACCAGAATTTATAAAAAATAATGAAACTAGGGAGTTTATATTACAAAGAGGCGATTTTGAGGAAGTTACATTAGAAATTAAACAAAAAATACAAAAGAATGTTTTAAATAAAATATATATTAATGCTGCTAAAGATAAGTGGAATAGTAAGTTCTCAATCTTAGGAAATTGGGGGGTGAAAGGCTATTTAGGCGATAGATATTTAGCAAAACAACTAGGAGTTTTATCTGACCTTAAAAATATAGAAATAGCTAAAATGTTATGTTTTGAAGCGATTTGCTTAGGAGCGATTAATAACAGCTCTAGTAAAAACTTCACTTGTGTAAAAGAATTTGTTAGAGCCTATCCTGAATTAACAAATAAGATAACAAACGAACATCCTGAATATTTTATTGATGGCTCGATATTACGGGTATGTGTTAATGATGAAGCAATTTTAAATAAATTGCTAGCTAGTGGTTAGTGTGGCTATGTAGACCCTTATCCTGAGGAAAATCAGATTTATTCATTAAATTTTTAGCAATGTTACTTTCTGAAAGCTTAACTGATTGAAAATATTCGGATACAAGTTTTATCACTTCATCACAAAATTCATCTTGTAGCTCTTTACTTGCGGTTGATTTTTGGTTTTGCATTAACTGTATAGCATCAGATTTTTTATGCTCTAAAAATTCTTCAATTTCTTTAGTTTTTTCTTGAATGATTTTCTTGGTAACTTCATTACTTTCTTCTATCATTTGAGAGCGTAAAGTTTCTAATTTCTTTATTTGTGCGTTGGTATGTTTAAAGAGCAAAGCAGCATCTTCTTTTAACTTTTCAGCTTTTAGAACTTTTTCTTGGACTTCTAAAATCTTAGCATCTAAAGAATTTAAAATGGCTTTTTTTGCCGGTCTATAAACTAAATATACAAAAATTACAAAACTAACGGCAAGCCAGAAGCTCTCATCTAGGAAATTCATTATTTTACTTTTATATTTTGTAGTAAATTCATATCTGCTTTAGTGCCGGTTATTTTTTCAATAATATTAACGGCAAGCTTTATGATTGCTGCGCTTTTATTAGTTCTAAATTGCTTAGCAGCTAAATTTATATCTTCAATGTTTTGATTTATAGAGTTTTTTAAATCTTGCTCTAGATTCTTTTTTTTAATTAAAAATTCTGATTCTAAAGAGTCTATTTTTTCTTTTTTTAGCCTATCTATTTCAGTATTTGTTTTGTCTATTTCCTCGTTATAATATTTATTTAGCTTTTCTACTTCTATGGTCAATGTATCGGCTTGCGTAATATTATCTTGAATATTTGTCTGTCTATTATTAAAAATTTCTTCAGCTTTTGGAGTTATAAATTTATAAACAAATATATACAATAAGCCGAAAGTTACGATAAGCCAAAAAATTTGTGAATGATAGGTAGCAATATCAAATTGAGGCATCTTATTTAAAAATGAATTTTAAGAAAAAATAAGTAACATAGCAATTACAAAGGAAAAAAGTCCCATTGCTTCAGCAAGACCTGCACCGATCAGAGCCATTCTTTGTAAGTTTTCTGTAGCCGAAGGGTTTCGTGCTATTGAACTAAGTAGAGAGCTAAATATATTACTAACGCCTAAAGCTGCACCGTACATGCCGATAGCCATAAATCCTGTACCAATAAATTTTAAAGAAACCATATCCATAAAAAACCTCACTTTTAATTAATCAAAAAATTTTATCTAATTATCTTTAGAAGCAAGTTGTGCAAAAAGCCTAGTGTAAATTAATAGCATCATTAAGATACATACAAGATAAAATAGTAAAAATATAAGCTTGAAGTATTGCAACAAAAATTTCAAACCCAATTAGTATCATCATAAGAGGGATTGGCAGAAATTTCAAGTAAATCATTAATGAAACGGTAAAACCGGCTATTACTTTTAATAAAACATGTCCCGCCATCATATTAGCGGCAAGTCGCAATGATAAACTAACCGGTCTTGCTAAATATGTAAATAGTTCAATTACTATCATCAACGGTGCTAACCATAAAGGAGTACCGTGCGGTAAAAAAAGGGTTAAAAAACGTAAGCCGTGTTTTACAAAACCGACTATAGTTACCGTTAAAAATACTAGAATTGCCAAGGTAAAAGTAACAATAATATGACTAGTAGTAGTAAAGCTATAAGGTGTCATACCAAGTAAATTACAGAATAAAATGAAAATAAATAAACTAAAAACTAACGGAATAAATTTACGTCCTTTTACTCCTATGTTCTGATTTAACATATCAGCTACAAGATTATAAACTATTTCAGCACTCACTTGTAATCTAGAAGGTACTAATTTCCGGTTATAAAAAGCTAAGTAAAAATAAGTTAGAGCTAAGATGCTAGCAAGTAACATATAGATACTCGAATTAGTAAAGCTGACGTCAAAACCGAACATTTTGATGTCTATTAATTTTTTGATATCAAATTGTGCTAAAGGGCTATGCGTCATTTCCTTACTTTTTATTATTTACTTTTTGCCTTATAATGTTAAAGCCGGCAATCATTCCTATTATTGTAAATATAATAAGAAATAAAGGTTTAGAATTAAAAAATTTATCCGTAAATATCCCAATTACGACACCTACCATTGTACCTGAAACTAAATCTACAGCGATAGTGAACGGGCTAATTTCTTGCCGAATTTTAGGATTAGAAAACTTAGGAGTTTTTAAGTCTTTAATTCTTGCTTTGATATCTTTTAGTTTTTCCGTATTCATTAGTTTATCTCCGTCATTGCGAGAAGACGCCATCTCAGGATATTTAACGAGATTGTCGCACAGTCTACGACTGCTCGCAATGACGATCTAAATTACAAGCTCATTTCATTTTTTGCTTTTTCTTTCTGCTCCTCTAAAGCTTTATCAACTGCTGTGGAAATAGTATCTATGCTATAACTTCCTGTTTGTACTCCATTAACGAAGAAAGAAGGAGTACCTATAAATTGGGGTGCTTTTGCTACAAAATTGGTATTAGCAATTAGTATTTCAGTAATTTTATCATTATTTAAACATTGTTTATATTCTTCCGGAGAAATACCGCCAAGTTGTCCTATATCAGTTAATAATTCTCTGTATTTATTGCTATATGCCCACTTATCTTGTTGTATTAATATAATATTATGAAGTTGTGTAAAACTATTTGTATCCCCCTTGCAGCGGGCTAAAATTGCAGCATCTAAATCTTGTTTAGTAGCAATAAATTCACGAACCACATATGCAATTTTGTTAGTATCAATATATTTTTTCTTAAGTTCCGGAAAAATTGTTTGATGATAATAAGCACAATGCGGACAGGTAGGAGAAAAATACTCGACTACTATAACATTTGATTTTTTGTTACCGAGAACCATATCATTATCATCAACTTTAAAAGTGACTTTAACAGGTTTTATTGCAGGATTTTTTGGTTCTTGTGAAGCCGGCGTTGATACTTCATCAGTCTGATTATTATCATTAGCAGGAACTATTGATTCAGCCGTATTTTCAGAATTTACGGCTTCCTGATTCGTTTCTTTAGAAGTTTCGTTATTTTGTAGAGTTTCGTGCTCTATTATTTGTTTTTCCTCATGCTTCTTATCTTGTGCTTTTTCTTCTGAACAGCTACTCAAAAATAATAAAAATATTAGTACAATAAAAATACTTCGCATATTTATTCCTTTAACTTATTAATATTATCTACAATAAGATCGTATCAATTTTATTTCAATAAAAATCTCTACTTTATAATAAAAGCAAAGTGTGCTATACTATAGAAAATAATAGTCTAACATTAAGTTCTTAGGCATTAAAACCACTACGGAGGAATTAATAATGGCAAATACAACACAATCCGAACATAAAACCGAACAAAAATCCGAGTTTAAAATAGGGCAGAGAATTGTCTATCCTGCACATGGAGTTGGTGAAATAACAAATATAGAATATCATACTATTGCAGGTACTGAAATTAAAGTATATGTAATTTCCTTTTCGCAGGATAAAATGACATTAAAAGTGCCTGTTAGTAGAGCTGCGGTTGTTGGTCTTAGAGCGGTTGCAAGCAGAAAAGATTTAGATGTCATATATTCAACTCTTCAAGGTAAACCAAAACAAGGAAATAGAATGTGGAGTAGAAGAGCCCAAGAATATGAAGGCAAAATTAACTCAGGTAATATTGTAGCCATAGCCGAAGTATTACGGGACTTACATAAAAATGTTGATAATGATCGTTCTTACAGTGAAAGAACACTCTACGAATCAGCTTTAAATAGACTTGCAGGCGAGCTTGCTATCCTTGAAAACATCCACCCAACCGAAGCAATTAATAAGTTAGTTGAAGTATTGCGTGAAAAATTAGTAGCATAGTTATACTAGTTCAACTTGAAAAATTGGCTGTGTCGTCTTTGTAAGTCCTCGGATGCTCACGTATTAAGTATACGCTCCGCTCCTCGGCTTACAGGCTCCTTGCTCTTTTCCAAGTTGAGCTTCGTATAGCTACTCTTCATTTACTTGGATTATATTTTTATGGATTGGCTGTAGTCTACGGACTACTCGCAATAACCGAAAAGCTGATCCATGCAACAAAGCAGACTTGACCACGAACATTTTAATTACTCTACTAACAGATAATTCATCCGGAATTTCTCAAGGGATGTATTAACTACATAGTCAACAAATTCTTTTAATAATTTTGGATCTGTTACTTCCTGTCCTTTATCGTCACGAGCAGTTAAAAGTTTTGAATTAATTTTTTCAAGAACGCCTTTCTTAATATCATCAATATTATGCGTACCGTCTAACATTTCTAAAATATATTTTTCATGTATCGGTATACCTACCATATCGTTAAGTCTATTAGTGACGCTAAACACGCTAGTTACATTATTAAAATGTGCTTGTTTTGCTTGGTATCTTGCAAATTTGCTAGTTTTAGGTTTTTCGGTGATAGTTGCTATAGCATGAGGTTTGGTCTCAAATATTTTGAGATAACCTTGAAAAATGAATATGATAAAATGCTGTTCTAATGCTGCTAAGAAATCTTGTAATTGATATTTACCAAGCTTTTTAAAAGCTTCTTTTGCTACTTGTTCTAAGCTTATCGGATTGCTAATATTTTCAGCATATACATATAAAATAGCTTTCATGATCGGCGAAGTGGTTGAAATAAAAGGCTCAGGTAAATTTTCGTAATAGAAGCTGACATTTTCCTGTTCGTTAGTTAAATCAACAGCTTTTTCTAGAATTACCGGTCTAATATTAAGGCTAGTAAAAAACTCTTTTAAATTATTAAATTCAATTTTTCTGTTTATAGGTATGTTTTGATGACATAATAATGTCGAGCGGAACTTTCTATTAGTGATAAAATCCATATATTGCTCAGTACGAACAATATCATTAATGGCTTGTAGCTTTTCTGCTGCCTGAGTAGGTAAATTACCGATAAACATTGCAGTAAGCGATGTATCACCTAAGTAATTTAGATGATTTTTTTGAGCTTTTTCTATGAATTGGTGAAAATATGTACCTGTATTAATTTCGCCTAAATATTCATGTAATACATATGAGTCCGTATATGCAGATAATAATTTTGTTTCATCTCGTAAGAAATTAGAATAAGGCGTTGTGGAACTTTCTAATGAGTCATTGATGAACTTTAAAAGTAATCTAGCTTGCTGTAATTTATCATGGCTAGTATTAAATAGCTCTGAATGGAACATAATCATTTCACGTATTGTTCCCTGCATATTCCAGCCCGGGAGCGTATTATAGCTTACAAAAGCTATGCCGTTCGGATTTAGCAGTTTATTACAGACTGCGAGTATTTTATCTTGTACTTCTTCAGGTACCCATGAATATACGCCGTGACAAACTATGTAATCAAACTTACCGTATGACTCATCAAGGTCCAATATAGATAATGCCTTTAGTTCGGCATTTTTTATTTTCAAATCACTGATAATTTTTTTACCTAATTCTATTTGTGTTTTGGATAAGTCAACACCTAAAGATTGTGATTTAGGATATGTTTCAGCAAAGTTAAGCAGATTAACACCAATTCCACAACCGAGTTCAAGTATTTTAGCAGTTTCAAGAGGTGGAGGATTTAGCCCGAATAGCTTGCCGATAGTTCTTAAATAAGGTGGGGAGGTATAACTGAAAGTAAATGGAGAATAAGGTACTTCATCATAGGATATTTTATTAGCTTGTTTTTTCATAGTATTTACATAAATTAAAAATTAATTTTAAGCAGTTTCAAAAGATTAAGCAATATATTTATATACAAAAAACTTTAAATTTAACTAATGCTCATATAATATGTAAGTGAAGTGTTATTTTATGAAAAATAATAATAGTTATTTTGGTTTTTTAAGAGGTGCGATAAAAATCAAGAAGGATGTTGTAAATTTTTCTTGTGAATCTGATTGGGATAGTGCTTTATTGTATGGATCAGAAAATACTCTTGATGTCATTCCCGCTTTTAGCGGGCGTTGTTACATGGTGCGAGAAAAGTGTTCAATGTTATTCCTGCGAAAGCAGGAATCCAGAAAAAAAGTATTAAATACAGCAAATTTTTGGAATTAAAAGCTCGATTTATTTCGCTTTATGCTGGATTCCTGCTTTCGCAGGAATGACATTATTACACAAACTATAACTTAATCAATTGTGCTTTAGTTGCAAAATTTTCTATTCCCTCGAGATTGGTAGTGGTAACCCATAGTTGCATGTTTAAGTCGGTAAAAAATTCGATTAAATATTGACGTCTTTTGTCGTCTAAATGCACAAAGACCTCATCTAAAAGTAAAATCGGTGCTATTTTAGTTAGCTTTATAGCATAATTCATTTCAGCAAGGATTATTGCAATTAATATAGCTTTTTGTTCACCGGTAGAACAGAATTTGGCTAAGATATTTTTCTTTTGATGCTTTACTAAAAAGTCACTTTTATGAACTCCAAAACTAGTGCGACCAAGTAGTTTATCGTTGCTTCTTGTTTGATAAAGTTCTGTAGTAATAAAACTAACAATATTTTCTTCGCCGTTTAATATTTTTTGTTCAACAATGCCGTCAATCGATAAATCGGCTTTTGGAAATTCATTTTCAAGGTCATCTATTGCTTGCTGCATAAATTCTAAGGTTTTTAAGCGATTATTAGCAATATGGTTAGAAATATCAGCCATCTTTTCTTCAATAATTTTAAGCCAATTATCATCTCTTATATCTTCTACTAGAATTTTATTTCTCTCATGCATGTAATATTCGTATTTACTAACTAGCTCTGTATGCTTTGGATTAAAATTATAAACTATTCTATCAAGAAATTTTCTTCTATCACTGCTACTGCTTGTAAAGATTCCTTCCATGTGCGGAGTCAGCCATACCATGCTAGTGAATTTACTTAACTCATTATTGGCTATTTTACTTTCGTTATACTCAGTTATCCTTCTATTAGAACTACGTTTAAATTGGGTGGTAAATTCTGCAAGTCCTAGCTTACTTTGCAATAGAGCTTTAACTAGACAATGATCTTCTGAAGTTTTGCATATATCGGCAAGTTTTGCTGATCTCAGCCCTCTTCCTGGATAAAATAGCGATATAGCTTCTAAAATATTAGTTTTACCGCTACCGTTTTCACCTATTAAAATTATTGGTGTATTATCTGTTTTTAGTTCAAGATTTTTAAAATTACGATAATTCTCAAGACTTAAGGAATGTAGGAAGATATTTTTCATTTTATGAGAGAATAATAGTTAAATTATTGATACGTTGCATTTATACCGTCTAGAAATTGCCATAGTAGTTTTGCTCCTTTTATTGCTCCTTGATATGCTATTTTTGTTCTTTTGAGCTTAAATTATTAATCAAATTTGCACATTCTTGTGTATACACCATTGATCAACTTTACTATGAACAATATTGTAAAGTTCTGTAATCTGAAATTCCATAAAATTTTTGTAACCCTTGAATTTTAGAGTTAGATACTTTAGGAGTCTGACGCTCATAAGCATAAAATGCTCCAAGACCTATAGAAAAAGATTTCTCTGTTAATTTAAAATAACCTTGAACAAGTTTTTGAGTTGAATCTAATTTAGGTTCTGAAGTGAGTTGGTTTCTTAAACATCCAAGTCCTTCAGCAAAACGTTTCCATAGTTCCGGGTGATTTTCTTCACCTTGTTCTTCTTCTATAAGATTACCAAGTAATATTTGTCTAGCTTGTATATTACTACATTTGGAATGTATTGCACTTATATAACGTGGGAAAGCTGTAACGTGATGATAATATTCTTTTGCGTAAATTTGTAAAGTAGAATGAGTAAGTTTTCCCATATTCCACATAATTGATAAAATGGATGATTTAAAAGGTTAATATTGCTCAAGATTTTTATATTAAGCTGTTCTAAAAATTGCATCTTACCTCCTTTTAGAGGTTATCAGTAAATAAATTTTAATTACTAATTAAAATTTATTTACTGATAACCTCTTAGTAATTTTATAAATCTGATAATTGTTTGTTTTATCTATTATTACAGAATGCCATTCTGCTAAAAGATTAAGAGGCAAAAAAGTATCTCCATCATAATTTTTATTTATTTTTGTAAGTAAAAATTCATCAATAAGATTTTACTCTAGGAAAAGAGTCGCTATTTCTGCCCCTCTAACCATAAAAATTTTCTTATCAGTAAAAGGTTTTATTACCTAAAATCATCTAAAGATTTAATAAAAAATATATTATTATAAGATTGTAATGGTGTATTTCTTGAAAAAACAATACAAATATAATTTTTTAAAATCTTTGCAGGTATAGAGTAAAAGGTTTTTCGTCTCATGACTATATAATATTATTTTTTACCGTCTGATAAAAATATTCAAACTCCTTAGTATATAAGATCAATGCATTTAACTATACATATTTAATCATATGGTCTGCTACAAAAAATCTTTGATGCTCTATAAACATTATGCACTCGTAAATAATCAACTACGTTTTCCATTAAATATTTTGATATTGCTATTGTTTCTAAGTCTCTTTCCGGTGCTTTGGAATTATAAAAAGCAGAAATATAAGATTTTCGTGAGTGTCCTAACAATATCTCACATCCTAGAATTTATATATATTACAATATATTTTTTTAAATTCTTTAATATGTTGTAATATATATAAATTTTGATAAACGGATTTTCCAAAACCAATTCCAGAATCAGAAATGATATTTTTTTATCAAATTCACATTTTTCTAATTTTGTTATTTTTTGCTCTGTCTATATATTTAAGTTAGCAAGCGGAGATTTATCGAAATCAAGACATTTTTGTTTTTGCGGTGGAACGGTTAATGAATGCATAGTAATAATTTTACAATTATAATCGGCAATTAATCGTAATGTATAATCATCACAAATTGAGGATTTAAAACAAGAGAGCGTATAACTCCTTGATTTTCAATTAAATGTGCTATTTCTGCAAAGGTTTTATTGTTGTAAAATTATTGATCGGACATGAATAACGACATTCCAAGCTTAAACCTGCAATTAGATGAATAAGAAACGGTCTGTTTAATAATTTAGGATGCGGTATCTTTAAATCAGGTAAATCTATATGGCAATTATTCCAAAGTAGGATATCTAAGTCAATAACTCTTGGAAACCATTTATCGTAAGAGCTTGCTCGACCTAGTTGTTTTCAATCTTTTTAAACTCAATTAGAAGTTTACTAGGCGTTAAAGTACTTTTGCCCTGCACCACCATATTTAAATATGATTTATCCCAAGCTTTATCTGCATTAGGTGGTAAAATTACAACTTTTTAGTAAATTTAGAGCTTTTTTAATATTTACAAGTCTATTACCTAAATTACTGCCTATAGAAATATAAATCATAGTGTCTCCTTTCCTGAATAAGAAAAAGAAACTCCGCCATGCACTCCTGAAACCGGTGATTTTAATTTAGTAACGGTTACGTTTAGAAAAATCTTTTCTAATTTAGATTCGATAAAATTTTGATAAATAATATTATATATTTGTACGGCTAAATACTCGATAAGATTAAAGTGATTTTCTTGAGAAAGTTTTTGTACTAGCCGTACGATTTCTGCATAACAAACAGTATCGTTTATATTATCCGTTACAGTAGCAAGGGGAGGAATTGAGAGAAAGAGTTTTATGTTAATTTGTACGGATTGAGCGTGGTGTTTTTCTTGAGTACTGCAGCATGCAGCCAAGATGTACCCAAGTTATTAGTTCCGAAATATTAAGTTTACATGCATAATTTAAGTTGAAAGCTTGAATACCTATTCATAATATTAATGTTAGTTTAGTATAAGCTCTTTATAAAAAGATACAGTAGTTAAATTGATATACCGCCACTTTTTTTAAAGCCGGCATGAGCTTTTTCAAGTTTTTTAATAAGTCTAGGTGAATATGATTTAATGTCTTTTTCCTTGCCGCCTTCATATTTTTGAGCGAGTTTCATGCCCCCTCTGATCATATTATAGGCGAAGTTCATTAGCTTCGTTTCGCCTGCTATTCTTTTTGGGTTCATGAACATATAAATTTGGTAAACGGCAAAGCTTTTTAATAAACGTTTTAAGTCTATTTTAGCTTGTTTGGTTAAACCTTGTAATTTGTCTTTTGGGTTTGCAAGGTTTTTATTAGCATCTCTAACTATTTTAGAATGCTGATGCATTAAATAATTACTGACTTCGGCAACATTCTTGTTAATGAGCTTCTCATCCATTTTAAGCATTTTAAGCTTTAAGTTTTTAGTTTTACCTAAATACTTATGGATTAATAAGATAATCCGACTTTGCAGTTGAGTTAAATCCATAGTTTGTTCATTTAAGATAGCAAGCATTCGTTCCATCTCATACTCAAATTCTTCATTTTGGCTTAATTCTTCAAAAATTTCCTCTACCTCTTTACTTTCAAGTACAAGATTGTCACTAATACCCATTAATGCATCTTTTATTTGATCAGCAATTTTTTTGGTATCTTTGGAAAATTGATTATTTATCATAATCTAATTCATCGTTAAATATAGCTATTTTTATACTAGCACCACATTTCTGCTTGTCTATAAAAATAGTATTAAGAGATATTAAATTTTTCTCATTGAGGGATACTCTGAGGAATTATAACAAGCACCTAACATATTGCTAGAATCTTCATTATTATCATAATAATATGGTCAAATGAAGAATTAAGTGTAAACCTTCAGATTTGATCTGACATATTAAGATTGAAATTAGAAGAGTTTGTGGGTATGTAGATAACTAAGGAGTTATCTATCATATCCACGAACTAAATATAAAACTCAATTAATAGGAACAATATGTCAAATTATGATCAAAAAATAATCAAACCTAAATTAGGATTATTAGAACTTGCAAAACAACTAGGTAGTGTTAGTACTGCGTGTAAAGTAATGGGCTATTCAAGAGATAGCTTTTACCGTTTCAAGGAACTATATGAGATGGGCGGAGAAGCGGCTCTTGTGGATATGAGTCGTAAGAAACCTATAGTAAAGAATCGTGTATCAGAACATATAGAACAAGCAGTAATAAATCTTGCTATAGAGAATCCTGCTCTTGGTCAGCTTCGTGCGAGCCAAGCACTAATAAAGCAAGGTATTATAGTGTCATCCAGTGGTGTACGTTCTATCTGGCTACGCAACGATCTTGAAACTCTAAAGAAACGACTCAAAGCTTTAGAAGCTAAATCTGCACAGGATGGTATCTTACTGACAGAAGAGCAGATATCTGCTTTAGAAAAAGCAAAACAAATT
Source organism: Rickettsia rhipicephali str. 3-7-female6-CWPP (assembly GCF_000284075.1). Lineage (GTDB taxonomy): Bacteria > Pseudomonadota > Alphaproteobacteria > Rickettsiales > Rickettsiaceae > Rickettsia > Rickettsia rickettsii. The sequence goes on along the minus strand of NC_017042.1, from coordinate 71,804 downwards.
AAAGAGGCTCATGGAGAAATAGGCTCATGGAGAAATTGATACTCAGCATCCCGGTTATCTTGGTGCACAAGACACCTATTATGTTGGTAATATGAAAGGAGTAGGTAGAATATACCAACAAACCTTTATTGACACTTATTCTAGAGTGGCTATTTGCAAACTCTATACTGATAAATCTGCAATAACATCCGCTGATATTTTAAATGATAAGGTAATACCTTTCTTTAATAATCATGATGTACCACTACTGAGAATCCTTACAGATAGAGGAACGGAATATTGTGGTAAGGTAGAACATCATGCTCTTGAGTTATATTTGGCTATAGAAAATATTGATCATACTAAAACTAAGGCACGTTCTCCTCAAACTAATGGAATATGCGAAAGATTACATAGAACTTTAAAAGATGAATTTTATGATACAGCTTTCCGTAAAAAGATTTATAGCTCATTAGAGGATTTACAGATTGACTTAGATCAATATTTAAACAAATATAACAATACTAGACCGCATTCTGGAAAGTTCTGTTATGGAAAAACTCCTATGCAAACTTTCAAGGATAGCATTAAAATTGCTCAAGATAAGTCTATTAATTCTTACTTATCTGACAGCACTTTTGCTGCTTAATCAATCTCTACCTGTCAGATCAAGTGTAGAGTTTTACAAATTAAGGTTTTTACATCATCAAACTTAAGTAAAGGTTCTTTAAAGTATGAATCATGTGACCAGCTTGTCGTAATATTCGTATAATCAGTTTCTAGTTTTTCTTCTTTAAATTTTTCTGCTAAATTTTTATATTTTTCAGTTTTTTGTATAAGTTTAAGTTGACTACACGGTGAAGAAATTATTGATGTTAACTCTTTAGACAAATCATATAATATTCCATAAGGTTTAGAGGTCTTCCTTGTGCTTCTATTAGAGCTTTCGTATTAAGACAAAATACTTTTAGTGAATCTTGCAGACTTTTTTCTGATATATCTAGATTATATTGGTTATAAAAATCACCTTGGCTTGAATATAATTCAATTATTTCTGATGCTAATTTAGCTATATCTTGCGGATTCTTTTGCTGTATTTTCTTTTTTAGTTCTGATTCTTTGAGATGTAATAATTTATTAAAAGCTTCTTTTGCATAAGATATATGAGTAGTTTTTTTAAAATATTCTAAAGCTTTTATATAATTTCCGCTCTTAAATTCAATCTTCCCAAGTTTTATATTTGCCTCTTCAGAACCAAGGTTAGCAACGTTTTCATACAATCCTATTGAGTCTTTAGAATAGTTTTGTTGAGCCATTAGGTGTACAGATTTGTGCTTGTTGACAATAAATTTCTGCTAATTGATGTTTATATAAGTTTTCGTTTTTATAACAATCATTAATAGATTTATGAGTTTCTTTTAGTAATTTTTCTAATAAATTATAAATAGGTAGCGCTTGATCAGGTAACACAGGCTGATGTAAAAGCTTATCATATATTACTTTATCGAGATTTTGAGATATTTCTGTAATAGATTTAGAGGCGGTAATATACCTCCAAAGAGATTTAGCTTCTTGCTTGCTGACTGAGTCTATTAGTTTTTCTAAATTACTAATGCTATTATTTATAGTTATACCTAATATATTATTAAAATTCTTAAAGCTCTTTGTTAAGAATAATTTAATATTATCTAAATTTTCAACATCAGTGCTAGAATTGTTAATATGCTGTAAAAAGTTTTTTAAGTATATATATATTATTGATTGCTTTTAAGTCTAAAACATCGTTATTTTTGATATCTTCATAAAATTTTTCAATAGTTTCATTTAATTTTTTATAAAATGAATCTTTATCTTTGCATATTGTATGCTTAAATAATTCTAATAACTTTTCTTTTATATTATATGCCCCAAGGTTACTAAATAAATCGTTAAACCATTTTGCAGAATTAAGTGTAACCAATTTTTCTTTTTCGGAAAATTTGATGTTAGATAAATATTTAAGGTAATTTAGAAGATTCTCTAATTTATTTTTTGATTTCGGTGTTTCTAAAAGCTGATTTAATTTTTTAACGATTTCTAAGAAATTTCCTATAGTTTTGGCATTGTCTTCTAACTGTTTATAATAATTTACTATATCTATTAATTGTTTCAATTTGTCTGTTTTAGGCAAAACATCTTCAAAACTTAAATTATTTTCTATATTTTGTTCCAATTTTTTTTCTATATATGTTTTAAGCTCATTGATACTAATTGGTACTTCTTTATTAATTACATTTATAGAATTTAAAATATATGTTAAATTTTCGCCGTCGATTGTTATTTTATTATATTCATCTAGAATGATATAATTATCATCTCTAATATTTAATAGATTTGTATAGTCTTTTGCTTGCTCGCTAGCTTGAGGTAATAAATAGAATCTTTTATTTTATTAATGATACTCTTGTGTTCATCGCTAAAATTACCGAGTTTTATAGTGTCATCAATAATTTTAGATATACGAGTATGATTATTGCTTGCTTGGGCTATCGGTCACTACTAAAATTACCTTCATTTATATCAATATATCTCAATAATTTAGTAAATTGTTCAAATATACCGATAAGTTTTTCTAGATTGGCTTTGACAAGGGAAGAGTTAGAGTTTTTGGTTTCAATATTTTTTATTGCTAATATAAATTTAGTAGGAGTCGTACTTAGAATTTTTTGTAGGAAAAATTTGTCAATAGTAGATTCAGAGGATGAATTAGCAGCATCCAAATAAGAACTGTTATTGTTATATGTTAAATATTTTTCGTTTTTTATATAAAAACTATCTAAAATATTTGAACTTGCTGTTAGACTTTTTTTTGAGAAGTCCCAATCTCCATACTTATTACTTTCTAATATTAATTCACCGTCTTTAAGAAAATTAGCTATGAGATTTAAATCTTCTTTCTCTTGCCCTAATATAATTATAGCTTTATTACTCCTATCAATAATAGATTCATATTTCTCACTATCTTTATTAATTAAGTCGATAAAATTTTCCATTTCTGCTTCCTTTATTTCTTCTTTTTTCAACATCATTATATCCCTCATATTTTCTGCTTTATTGTGTTCAATATTATTTGTTATTTCAAACGAATTTTGATTTAGGAGTGTTTGTATCGGTTGAGTTGCATTGTTGTTGTCATTTAGTATTTGAAATAAATGGTCTTCAGAAATAGTACTATCTATATTTTCGTAATTTTCGTATGTTCTTGTTTTTTAAATTTATCATTTAAACGTTTTACATAAGCGGTATAATTGTACATAATTAATCCGTTTCTTAGTTGTGTTTCTTAGTTGTTGTTTTATTTAATAATCTTAACTTTAAGATTAACTCAAAAAATTTCAATTTAGTTAATAAATAAATTAATTTTAACTAAAAATATCACAATTTAGATATTACGATATTTATATATAGTGAAAGATGAATTTTATTGCATATATTATAAGAATAAGTTTTATTATAAATAAATATTGATAATTACTTAGGTTATGAAAAATAATAAAAACCAAATGTATATTATAAAAATTTTTATAGCTCTAGCTATGATTACGAGCATAATATTTTTATTGTATTCTTCATTAACTCCATCTAAGCTTAAGATTGGTGTGAAAACTAGTAATATGGACGATTCGCCTAAAATTAAGTTTACTCTTATAGATCAAGAAGGAAAGAAATTTGATATTACCCATTTGCAAGGTCATTTAAGTTTGATTTATTTTGGTACTACCTATTCCTTATATGACAATCAAGTACTAAAAAGAGTAGAAGATATTATTAAGATTTTGAAGAAAGAGAATATTTTAGTACAAGTAGTTTTTATTACTCTAGATTCTGAGCATGATACAAGTGAGGTATTAAAAAAATATTTAGAAAAAATAGATGATAATTTTATAGGTTTAACGGGGAGAGTCCAAGATATTGAACAATTAGCAGATCAATTTAAGGTCTTCTTCTATACATCCAAAATATTTGATGTAAAAACAAACAAATATGAATTACAACATTCTAATTTTGTGTATTTAATTAGCAGTCAGGGAAAATTTTTAAAGCATTATTGCTTAGGCTTACCGAAAAATGGTTAACAGATAATCTCTAAGCATTTCCTATGTGTGATGAGAAATGTATTTCATCAATGCCTAAGTGTTTTAATGCATTATGCCATTTACTTTCAGGATTATCGGCAAAAATAAATTCTTTATTACAATCCATAACCAGCCATAGGTTTTTCTCTAATTCTTCTTCAAGCTGCCCTGGTTTCCATGCTGTATAACCGACAATGAATAAGCTATTTTTAGGTCCTTTACCGAAAGCTATATCTTCTGAAATTTCTAAATTAGAGCTTACTGCTAAATCATTATGGAAATCCAATAATAAATTTTTATTATAATCGCTAGAATGAAGAAAAAACCCTTTTTCATGTTCTACGGGTCCGCCAAGATATATAGGAACCATAACCGGGGTTGTTATTTCGTCATTTTTTATTTTAAAAAACGATTTTAAATCTATATGATTTACTAAGCGGTTAAATATTAATCCTATTGCTCCTTCTTCCGTGTGTGATAACATATAAATTAAGGATTTATGGTAAATGCCTTTTGTAATTACATGCGGTGTAGCAACTAGTGTTTTACCGGATAAGTTATGAAAAATTTTATCGCCCATAAATAAAACTTTTTAATTATATAATATATAAGCTTTAAATCCAATTATTCAATAGAAGTTAACAATAATGATCACATTTTTTGATATTACTATTTTTGCTATTATTACTCTTTTCTCATTTTTCGGCTTATATCAAGGCATAATCGGGTTTGCAACTAGAATACTCGGTTTTATTACTTCTATAATGTTAGGATATTTTTTATATCCATATATTTCTGACCTAATCGGGAAATATATGGATAATGAGGTTATAAGAATAATTATTGTCGGTGTTATATCTTATGTTATTGCTTTAATTTTATGTGTTTTTATAGTTTATAAATTTCTTGCTATAATTTCATTTATGAGAAACGGTTTTATTGACAGATTCTTAGGGCTATTAGCAGGATTTGCCGTAGGTACTACTATCTCGTTAGTACTATTTTTTATAACAATGATCTTTACTTCTGAAAACTATTTTAAAAGTAAATCTTTAAAAGATTTTGTAGTAAGTAGCAAACAGAGCAAATATGGAGGAGTACTGAAAGTTTCCGTTACCACTGATTATTTAGATGAATTAAGTAAAAATATTATAGTTATAATTCCAAATGAGACTTTAAAATCTATTGAAATATTTGAAAATAAAGACCTAAATAATTTCAAACACTCTCTTAAGAAATCGAATGATTCTAACGATGATGAGGATGTATTTTCTCAAGAGTTACAAGATGAGCTTTCTAATATAGATGATGAATAGGATGTTATTTTGACGTCATTGCGAGGAAATTACGACATTGTTGTGCGGATCGAAAAACGCACTCGGTGTCATCCCGTGGCTTGACCACGGGATGACAACGGAAAACTGATCCACGCGGGCAATGATGCCTGCTTGCAATGACGATTACCTACCAAACAAACACCATAACCCCTACCTTTCATTAAACCAGCCTATTGCCCTTAAATTTCATAAATCACGCCATCGTAAATAATTAATAAATACTAACTAATAGTAAACTTATTAATTAATTATTGTGCGTCGTAAACAAATAGTGTATAATGACCGATAAGTTAAGTGGTAAAATCATTAAAAGCAATAAGTTATAGGGGAAATTATGACTAATAAGAAAAAAACTTTTTTTAATAAACTTTTACTAGCAACCAGTAAGTAGTATCGGGCTACTTGCAAGCATAGGAGGCTTCGCAGCGGATATTATTCCGGCGGGCAATCCATCTTCTAATATAGGTACGATGAATGATTGGAGATATAATCACAACCATTATCCTCCGCAACATAATGACAATATTATTATCACAGAAAATAACCATAGGATTAATTTTGCCCAAAAGATTAATATTAATGATATTAATATTTATGGTTTTAATGGGGTATTTACTGTTATTGAAGGCAATCCAACTACAAGAGTTAGTATTAACAATATAACTAACGTTGACAATCCGCAAACTCAAAGGGTAGTTCAAAATGCTTTAGGAGCACCTCTTGCATATGGAGCCAATAATAATGCAAAAGCAAAGTTAAAGCTTACAAGCGGTAATGGAACAGGTTCTGAGCTAACCATTACCGGTAATGATATTAGTGCCGTTGAATCTATTGAGCTTGTATTTAAAGAAAAAGTTGATATGAAACATCGCAACGGCGGTGTAATAGATACAGGGAATTTAGAGTTTATAAGTTTTGGGAAGGTAAGGGTTAATAAAGATTTTACCGGTAATATTACTACTACTAAAACTATGAGAGGAGAGGTAACTTTCGTAAAGACTCCTGATATTTATGAAATCGGTTCACAAACCAAACAAGTTTCTAAAGTGACGTTTGAAGGTAATCATGAACACAAATTGCATAATGATATTCATTCCAGACAAACTAATTTTGATTCGGGGACTTATAATATTCGCACGCAGGACATTACAATTAACGGTAATGCTAACATTAACGGTTCGACATTCGATCTTAGACGTAACGTAATTCTTACCGGCGATGTAGTACTTGAAGGCAATATTACTATAAATGCTTTAGGAGAAAGCGGTATAGTTTTTCAAAATCTCCCTACGGCATTCGGTACAAATATTGTGATTAATATTAATAGGGCTCACACGGCGAATGATGTAGCCGCCCTATCAATTTTGAGGATGAGTAATATGGATATACTTATACTGCAGCTACCGGAACCGTTGCTTTACTGCAAGGATTACAAGTACAACAAGTAGGAGTGCAAGCAGCGGCACAACCGGCACATGCTCAAGCAAGAGCAGAAGCAGCGATAGTAGGAAACGTAATAGTAGCAAGAGAAACAGTAGATACGTTAGGACAGAGACAAGCACGACTACAGCAAGATATGGTAGCGGCTCCGGTGAGGGTTCAGCAACAAGTAGACAGAGAAAACTTAAGGTTAAGGCAAGCACAGAATGCACTAGCACGAATACAAGCCAAGAATCAAGAATCCGCAACAATTAGCAGATGCACAGCAACGATTAAATGCTGCACGTGCAGGAGCCGTATGGGGGAACAAAATCCGAGTACGGCAAGCTTTATTTGATATTCGTAACGCTCCGTTTGTAGCACAGCTGGACTTAACAAATGCACAAAGAGAAGTACCGGCACAAATTGCAGTACTGCAGCGAGATGGACAAGCTAGACAAAGAGAGATACAATAACCAATTGATAATATAGATCTAGAATTGGTTCAAGCTAGACAAGATCAAGTTGTGATGCAGAGACACAAGCTAACCTAGCCGGTTTAGTAGTACCGGTAGATGCACAAGCACAGCAACAAGCACAAACTCAGCGTTAACGAAAGAGCTGAACAGCAAAGACTGCAAGCTCAGCAACAGCAAGAAGAAAGAAGAGATGAAAATGAAAGATTAGCACAACAAGAGGCTAACGAAAGAGCAGTGGTTGAAAAAAAATAATAGCAGAATAGGAGTGCAAATACTGCAAGCGGAGTTAGCAACGTCAAGCTAACGAAATAAGAGTAGCAGAGGAATATGTTAAAAAACTGAGTCGCAAAAATTGGCTGAGGCAATCAATAATACTATCGTTGTCCATACGGAAAATACTTTTGTAGCGGAAGCACAAAAAGAAGTGATTAGAGAAAAATCTGCACTTGTTATGCAAAATCCTGAAAAACACGCTGTAGAGCTTGCTAAGGAATTAGTAAATAATAAAGCTGAGCTTAAAGAAGTAGCTAAAGTAGCTAATGATGATACTGTTGTAGTGAGTAAAACAAAACAAGAACAATCCTTATTATTCGTAGCAAACTTAGCTCAAGTTGCACCTGATAATACAAAAAAAGTAGTAGAGCATTTAACCGAGCAAGGAACAAGATCGGTTAGTGTAGCAAATGTTACAGCTGAAGCAGTAACTACTAATATTAATAATCACTTATCAGGCGGTACTATGATAGCCGTTGCAGCAGGTGATGAAGCAAACCCTATAATTACTAAAAAAGGATTATGGGTTTGCCGGTGCTTTCGGTTCAAGTAATCAAGATGTATATAAAGGTAATCCTAGCTATAAAGGTACGCGGTATCCGGCGGCACGATCGGCAGTGAGCTTTACATCGGGGAAAATAGTCTTGGCGGTATCGCATATAGCCGTATGAACTCTGACTTTAAGTTTAAAGGTTCAAGCACTGGTGACAAATTATCGGCAGAAAGCGATATTATTTCTCTATACGGTCAACCACAATTTAGTAATGGCCTTGCCTATGCAGGGAGGCATTGTAATGACAAAATTTATGGTTGTTAATACGCTGCTTTCACAAAATAAAGACCGGAGGCGGGAGCAGTAGGACCGGCGGCTTTTCTATCTTTGGCCTCTAGAACATCTTTAATTTGTTCTGCCTGCCAAATATTTTTACCAACAAGTACTAAACTGCCGACAATATTACGTACCATATGATGCAAAAATGATGGGGCTGAAAGATATAATTTTATTTCTTCGTCTTCTTTAATAATATTAAGTTCAGTTAAAGTTTTAATCGGTGATTTTGATTGACATGAGCTAGCCCTAAATGAAGTAAAATCATGTTTGCCTAATAGATAAGCGGTAGCTTGTTGCATAGCAGGAACATCTAAAGGTGAACTAATCCACCATGCTCTATTTAAATCAATTACCGATGGATAAGGTCTATTAATAATTCTATATATATAATAACGAGAGGTAGCTGAAAACCTAGCATGAAAATTATTGGGGGCTAATTCACAATTCCATACTCCTACGGCATACGGTCTTGCAAAATAGTTGATAGCCGTAATAATTTTGTGAGGTTCTAAATATTTTGAAAGATCAAAATGTGCTACTTGACCTATAGCATGAACACCGGCATCTGTCCTTCCTGACCCAAACAATATCACCTGTTCACCGGAAAACTTATAAATCGCTTCTTCTAATATCTGCTGTACCGATATTACTCCTGCTTGTCTTTGCCAACCTGCAAGATCTGTGCCTAAATATTCAATGGTAATTTTATATCGATACATAATAGCCCACTGTCATCCCGTGGCTTGACTACGGGATCTTGTATCACAGCCCGTGTCCTGAGATCCCGAATCACGGGATGACAGTATAAGTATTATCATGCTTCTAGTAAATCCGATGGATTACCGTCACCACGCTTTCCTCCGCTTCTAAAGCTATTAAGTTTTTTGGATCTAATAGGATGTTGTAACTTTCTTAAAGCTTTTGACTCGATTTGTCTTATACGTTCTCTAGTTACTTTAAATTGCTGCCCTACTTCTTCTAATGTATGGTCAGTATTCATACCTATACCGAAACGCATTCTAAGCACTCTTTCTTCACGAGGCGTAAGGGTTGCAAGTACTCTAGTGGTAACTTCTCGTAAATTTGACTGAATTGCCGCATCAATCGGTGCTACTGCATTCTTATCTTCGATAAAATCGCCTAATTGACCGCCGTCACTATCATCACCTACGGGATTCTCAAGACTTATAGGTTCTTTAGCTATTTTCATGACTTTACGCACTTTATCAAGCGGCATTGAAAGACGGTTAGCGATTTCCATTGCTGTTGGTTCGTATCCGAGTTCATTAAGCATTTGTCTTGAAGTACGTAGTATCTTATTAATTGTTTCAATCATATGCACAGGAATACGTATAGTCCTTGCTTGATCGGCAATAGCTCTTGTTATAGCTTGTCTAATCCACCACGTAGCATAGGTAGAGAATTTATAACCACGGCGATATTCAAATTTATCCACCGCTTTCATAAGTCCTATATTACCTTCTTGAATTAAATCTAAAAACTGCAATCCTCTATTAGCGTATTTTTTAGCGATAGATATAACTAAACGTAAATTCGCTTCTATCATATCTTTTTTTGCTTGTAGCGTTTGTCTCTCACTTTTTTGTATAGTATTCACTAGTTTTTTAAAATCATTAACTAAAAGACCGGTTTTAGATTCTATAACCGATAATTCGGCAATCATTTGATCTATATAATCCGATTCTTTAGTCATTAACTCTTTCCAAGCGCCTTTTTTATTTTTCAGCATTTTTTCTTTCCATGCTGCATTGATAACCGATCCTATATATTCATCAAGGAAATTTTGGCGAGTTACTCCATATTTTTCAGCAAGTTTTAAAAAGGCTGTTTCTTTATTAATTAAATCACGATTTATTCCATACATCTTACCTAAAATTTCTTCCGTTCTTTTAGAATTAAAATGTATTTCCGAAACTTCATTTATTAATAATTCCAAATTATTATATTTTTTGCTATTTTGTAAAACCTTCGGCTCAAAAGATTTCTCATAACATTTTTTAGCTTCAATGAGTAGCTCTTCGCAGATAAACGAAATCTTTTTCATACGCTCTATAATATTAGGTAATATCTGCGTTTCTACTCTAGATATAGATAAGTGGTTATCCTCATGCTCTTCTCCTTCGGTCTCACTACTATGTTCTTCATCATTTTCGGGTGTTTCGTCATGTAATATGTTAGCTTCTAAATCTATCAGATCACGTAGTAACATTTTTTCATTAACTAAATCTTCATACCATACTATAAAACAACGCATAGCAATAGGGCTTCTGCATAAGGAAGCAGTCATTGTTTTATGTCCTTCCTCAATCCTTTTTGCTATTTCTACTTCATTTTCACGAGTTAAAAGATCGACTCCCCCCATATCCTTAAGATATAATCTTACAGGATCATCGGTAGTACCTATATTTTCTTCTACCTCATCCTCAGGTTCATTATCAACATTGGTAGATAGCTTAAATTCTTCATCCATTCCGATATCAAGCTTAATTTCATCATCTTCATTAGATTCTAAAATATCTACTCCCGCATCGGAAAATTTTAATATAGCTTCCTCTAATTGTCTTATTGAAGGATTTTTATTAAGAGGAAGAGCGTTGTTTATATCATCATAAGTGACCGGTATCTTTTTAGATTTAGCTTTTTTAAGTAAACTATCTATTTTATCTAGATCATTGTCTATATTGCTATTGCTCATTAAATACCTATATGCTTTTTTCTTTTAAAAGAAGTTTGAAATAATTAAGTTATCGTGTGATTAATAAAAGATTCGTTTAAAACTTGAAGTTCATTTGCAATCTTCAGAATTTCTTTTTTATATAGTAAAACTTTTTCAAAGTCGTGATTGTCAGTACTGTTTATGGTAATAGCGTATTCTTGTTGTAAATTTATTAGATAATATTTCTTATGTAGCCACTGCCATAATAAATCCAGTCTGATATTATTTTTATTAAATGAGATATCTAAAAACAAATTATCCGTTTTTGATAATAATAAAAAAATATCAAAAAAGCTAGTTTTTTCCACAATTGCAGTAATTTCACTTGCTTCTACGTTATTATCTATAATCTCGTTTAAATACCAATTACGGAATTCTTCAAGCGATTTATTATTAAAATTTAAATTTAAGATGAAATCTCTAATATCTTTTGCTTCAAGTATTATAGGAAATTTAACCAACAAAGTACAAAAAGCGTGTTCTAACATTTCAAGCTCCGAATAGCCGTGACTTGAAATTATAGGAGCCAACTTTGAGTTTTTAGTTGTAGCTTTCTTCTGCGTTGTGACTAAATTTTGCCATATTTGATCTTTAAAAAACCTGTAATAACTTGCTTTTAAATCACTATCCGATATTTTGCTGCAATAATTTTTTAAATTTTTTTCTAAATTAGCTTTTTTTTCCGCAGTTTTAAAACTCTTGCCGCTATACTCAATATGCCAAATCATTTCTGATAAGCTTATTCTTTTATCTATAAGCTTTGCAAAAAAATCAGCACCATTTTTATTTACTGCATCGTCGGGATCAAGTCCGCTTGGTAACCTAATAAAAGAAATTTTCTTTTCACTATTAATAAGCGGTAATGCTAAGTTAATAGTTCTTATGCTAGCTTTTATGCCTGCATTATCTCCGTCAAGACATAATATAATTTCATCGCCAGCACGCCATAATTTATGTAAGTGATTCTCGGTAACGCTAGTACCGAGACTCGCAACCGTTTCACTAAAACCTGCTTGATGTAGTGCTATAACATCAAAATAACCTTCTACTAAAATCGAATGATTTTTTTTATAGCTACTGCTTATCGCTTTATGCTCACCGTATAGAGTTTCACTTTTTTGAAATACTGTAGTTTCAGGTGAATTTAAGTATTTAGGCAGCCCCTCCCCTAGTACTCTACCGCCAAAGCCTACAATTTTATTGTAAATATTTCTAATTGGAATAGTAATACGGTTAGAAAATAAATTATATATTTCACCGTTTTCTCGCTTGCCGATTAGCCCTGCTTTACCAAGCTTTATAATATCTATATTTTTATCGTGAAAAAATTTTTCAAATTTATTATTCTTCGGGGCAAAGCCTATTGAAAACTCTTTTACTGTTTCTTCGGTAATACCCCTTTCGTGTAGATAATGTAATATTTCAGGTGTTAATTGTGTCCTGAAAAACTTATTGGCGAGTTCTAAAATATTTAGAATTTCATCGGATTCTTCATAAAATTCTTTCTGTTTCGCAGTTAATTTCGGTATCTCTATACCGTAATCGGTTGCAAGCTTTATAGCAGACTCATTATAAGATAAACCGCTAATATTAGAAGTAAATTTTATAACGTCACCAGCTGCTTTACAACCAAAACAATAGAAAAATCTCTTACTATCACTAACCGTAAAAGATGGGGTCTTTTCTTGATGGAAAGGACATAAACCTACATAGTTACCGGATTTTCTAGTTAAAGCTACTTTTTGCCGTACTACATCCGATATGTTAATACGGTTTTTTAAGAACTCATAAAATTCCGGTGCAACTCTCATTATATTACAATATGTAGGAAAGAATAGCTGTAGAAAGACAATAAGAAAGCGGTATAGACAAATTATCGTTAATTCTTAAATCTTTTGAATAAAATTCAGCTACTGTAGCCCCTATGCAACTTATAATTATAATAATAAAACTTGTATTATATCCTAAATAGAAATACACTAATATACTTATAAAAATTGCAGAAGCTAAAAAGGTAATAGAACCGGCTATAGATTTACCGTTACCTAAGCTATTTCCTATTTTAACGCCGACAAGAGCCGCTAAACAATCTGAAATAATTAAAATCAACCACGAACAAATCACTAAATTTTTAGGAAAAAGAAGAGCAGTTAAGAAAAAACCGAGCATCATAAAGCTAACGCCGCTTAAAGCAAAAGAACCGTTATTTTCTTCAAGCCTTATAACTTTTGAAAAAAATCTAGTTACAAATTCGCTAATTTTTGCATTATTATGACGTGATACATCTAAATATAATGTAATAGCCGTTATTATAAATAATAATAATAACGTAATAGCGGTTCTTGGAATAAATAAATAAAGCAGCGGAAATATTATAGCCGATAGGTGGAAAATTTTACGCTTTTTCTCAAAGTCAAAATCTTTAATTGCCATAAGATTACTAATTTGTTGCTATTGTTATATGAGAATGCCAAATAATTAAAAAGGCTTATTTGACAAATTTCACTATTACAAATATACTTGCTGAAATCTATATTATTGAAAATAGTATACTAAAATTACTAAATCTATACAATATAATTATGAATATAAAATTTCCTATCACCGCTAAAGGTTTTGAAAAATTAGAACACGAGCTTAAACATTTAAAACATGTAGAACGTAAAAAAATTAGTGAAGATATAGCCGAAGCACGAGAACACGGCGATTTATCCGAGAATGCGGAATATGAAGCGGCACGTGAGAAACAAGCATTTATAGAAGGGCGTATTAAAGAGCTTGAAGATATGACGGCAAGAGCGGAAATTATTGACATTGGTAAATTATCGGGAGATAACATAAAATTCGGGGCTACGGTTACTTTGATCGACGACGATACTGAAGAAAAAGTAACATATATTATTGTAGGAGAATATGAAGCCGATATAACTAGAAAAAGAGTTTCAATCGCTTCTCCTATAGCAAAAGCTTTGATTGGAAAATCGGTAGGTGATTTTGTAGAAGTTACAACACCGAAAGGATCTAAATCATACGAAGTAGTTACCGTTGAATATAAAGAACTAGAACTTTAATTTGATTTTTTTGTCACTGTAAACGTTAACCGTATGACTTGTTATGTCATTCCCGCCTACGCGGGAACGACATCGAGTAGGTTTTTCGACCCATGCAACAACCCCTGCTCCTCGCAATGACGATTTGGGTATCAACAACGCAGGTATGACATTATTAATTACTTCTTCTTAAACATCTCGAGCATTCTTTTTGTTACTATAAACCCGCCGAAGATATTTATAGAAGCAAGCAACGTTGCAAAATACCCTAGTAGACTGGGAAACCCAAAAGCAGAACTACTTGCAGCAATCATAGAACTAAGAACTATAATACCTGAAATAGCGTTAGTAATAGACATAAGCGGAGTATGGAGTGCAGGAGTTACTTTCCACACAACATAATAGCCCACAAAAGAAGCTAATACAAAAATAGTTATAGCAAATACTAGCGGATCTATAGTACTTGTGTTTGTTTGCCAACTAGTATCTATTACCAAATCTTTTAATTTATCTGATAATTCTTGGGTGTTATGGGCAATTTCAGCAGCCTGTTTAGCCATCGTCGGTAATTGATTCATATATTTAATTTCTCACTCACAATTTTTCCGTCTTTAGTAATCAACATCTCACGTACTAACGCATCATTCATATTAAACTTACCGTCTTGCAATGCATAGGTTAGAAAATTATACAAATTCTTAGCATATAATTTTGAGCTGTCGGTAGCAATTTTAGTAGCAAGGTTTGATACACCTATTATGGTAACTCCGTGCTTAGTAACGATCTTATCCGGTTCTGAACCTTCCACGTTCCCGCCTGTACTAGTCGCTATATCAACAATCACTGAGCCGCGCTTCATAGATTCTAGCATTTTTTCCGTAACAAGCAGAGGTGCTTTTTTTCCCGGAATTTGTGCAGTAGTAATAACTATATCATATCCTTTAATAATTTTTGCTAAAAACTCTTCTTGTTTAGCTTTATAATCTTCCGAACTCTCGTGAGCATAGCCTGATTTATCTTGTAAATCCTCCTGTAATTCCGGTGAAACAAACTTAGCTCCTAAGCTTTCTACCTGCTCTTTGGTAGCAGCTCTTACATCATATCCTGCAACAATGCTACCAAGCCTTTTTGCCGTTGCAATAGCTTGAAGACCGGCAACACCGATACCAAGCACTAAAGTTTTACACGGTGAAATCGTCCCTGCTGCCGTCATCATCATAGGAAAAGCCCTTGTGTAATGATAGCTTGCTTCAATTACCGCTCTATAGCCTACTAAGTTACTTTGAGAAGATAAAGCGTCCATATTTTGAGCTTTAGTAATTCTCGGCACAAACTCCATAGCAAAAGTCGTAAGGTTTTTTTTAGCTGCCGCTTTTATATATTCATGATTTAAATAAGGCGATAATAATCCTACAATAATTGCTCCTTTTTTTGCAAATTCAAGCTCACTATATTTATCCGTAACGGATGAAGGTTGCACCTTTAATATAATATCAGCATCAGAAATAATTTCGAGTGGTACCGAAGATATTTTAGCACCTAGAGCAACATATTCTTCATCAAGAAAACCGGCATGAAACCCTATATCTTTTTCTACCGTAACCGCATAGCCTTTTTTGACTAGCAATCCTGCTACTTCAGGCGTTATAACGGCTCGTGTTTCATGCTTGGCTTTTTCTTTTAAAGCAACGATTTTCATAAATACTAATTATATTTTGCATTAACTGAATACATAAGGTATTTTAAACATAATTTAAAATATAAAACAACAAAAATGAAAAAAATATTTTTTCTAATCATTATTTATCTTTTTGTGAATTCAAGCTTGGCATTTGGGGCAGATGATAAAACAGCTATTTCGGAGCTAAAAACTTATCTACGTACGATAAAATCGGTTGCGATAGATTTTACTCAAGAAGATTCGTACAGTAAAATAGTTAAAGGAAAATTACTGATCCATAAACCTTATAATTTTAGATATAATTATTATCCTCCTTTCCCTTTAGTTATAATAGGTACTAAAAATTTCGTATCGATGTATGATTATGATATGGAGCAAGTAAGCCGTATTAATAGAAGCGAAAATACATTTAATTTTTTATTAGAAGATAATGAGCATTTTGACAAGGATTTTATTTTTGAATCGGTAATTAACGAAAGAAATATTTCTAAAATTACTATCTATCATACTCTAACGGAAAAACGTAGCGAAATTACTTTTAATAAAGCTACTCAACAAATTGAAGCATTAAAAATATTTGAAGATAATAATATAGTCACTATTACTTTTGATAAAATAGCTAAAGTACAAAAATTTTCCGATGATTTGTTTAAATTAAAAACCCCTGAAATATTCGGTCCTCCTGAAAGATTAACAAAATCGGAAATAGAAAAAAAATATATTGTTTCTTGAAAATAAACAGGTTATGTTAATTATGCTAGTAGTGGGCATTGTACCTGTTTAGTCGGTCAGGTCTGAAAGGAAGCAGCCAGAGAGGGATTCGATGGGTCATTACTAGCATTATTCTAATTTTGATGTCATTTCTACAGCAAGGCGGCTCGTTTTATGTCATTCCCGCGAAAGCGGGAATGACATAGAGAACCATGCAATAAAGCCAGTTTTTTGCTAAAATGACATAAAAAGTCTTATAACTATCGTGCTAGATATAAATTCATCAAATCAATATATTCCTTTTGCAAGGAAATATCGTCCTAGTAACTTTGCCGAGCTTCAGGGGCAAGAGGTATTAGTCAAAGTTTTAAGCTATACTATTTTAAACGATAGGCTAGCCGGAGGCTATCTTTTAACAGGTATTAGAGGAGTCGGTAAAACTACTTCCGCCCGAATTATTGCTAAAGCCGTAAACTGTTCTGCTTTAATTACCGAAAATACGACTATTAAAACATGCGAGGAATGTACGAATTGCATCAGCTTTAATAATTATAATCACCCTGATATAATCGAAATTGATGCGGCAAGTAAAACTAGCGTAGATGACATACGTAGAATTATAGAATCCGCCGAGTATAAGCCCCTACAAGGTAAGCATAAAATCTTCATTATTGATGAGGTGCATATGCTCTCTAAAGGGGCATTTAATGCACTTCTTAAGACACTGGAAGAACCACCACCTCATATAATATTTATCCTTGCAACGACGGAAGTACAAAAGATACCTGCAACTATTATCTCAAGATGTCAACGTTATGATTTAAGGCGGTTGAGTTTTGAAGAGATTTTTAAGCTACTTGAATATATAACTAAGCAAGAAAATTTAAAAACCGATATAGAAGCATTAAGAATTATAGCTTACAAATCGGAAGGGTCGGCACGTGATGCAGTCTCTATTTTAGATCAAGCAGCTAGTATGTTGGCGAAATCTGACAATATAATTAGTCCTCAAGTAATTAATCAAATGCTTGGGCTTGTCGATAGTTCGGTTATAATAGAATTTGTCGAATGTATTATCCACAGAGAGACGGAAAAAGCTATAAATTTAATAAATAAACTTTACGGTTCTTCGGTTAATCTTGAGATTTTTATAGAATCGGCATCAGATTTTATTGCTTATCTTAATAAAGTAAAAATGTTACCTAATTATAGTTTGCCTATATATGAATCATTTAATGATAGAACTAAAAGCATATTAGATAAAACCAGCTTGCCGCACTTATCAATTTTATGGCAAATATATAATAAGGGAGTAGGGGAAATAAAAATTTCCTATAACCAACTAACAGAAACGGAAATGTTAGTTATAAAATCTATATATTCGACGTCGCTACCCTTGCTTACAGATTTTGACGGTAATAATCAAAATTTAAATCAATCAATTAATCCGGAAATAAAAAAAAAATTTGAAATTGTAGATTTTCTTGAATATTTATATAAAAATAATGAGATAGATATATATTATTTCCTGCTCAATCATACGGAACTTAAAAATCTCAGTAATAATAGATTAGAGTTCGTAAGTCTTGAAGTTACAAGCAAAATAAAAAAACAAATAGAAGATTTGTTAGCTGTTTTTACTAATGAAAAGTTTGAGATAGTAATAATAAAAGAGCAGAACAAGCAAACCTTAAAGAATCAGTTAATTGGTAAGATTGAAGCAAGTAACGATTTTGGTTTAATTAAAAAACATTTCCCAAATATAACAATTTCGGATATTTTACTTAAAAGCTAAAAATATATAGGATAGAATTATGGTAAATTTTAATCAGTTTTTAAAGCAAGCCCAATCAATGCAAAAGAAAATGCAAGAAGCTCAAGAGCAAATGGCAAATGCAAGATATACCGGTAAAGCCGGCGGCAGACTTGTTGAGGTTATTGCAACCGGTAAAGGCGAAGTTGAAAAGATTTCAATTGATGAATCTTTATTAAAAGCAGAAGAAAAAGAAATGCTTGAGGACTTAATTAAAGTTGCCTTTAATGATGCTAAACAAAAATGTGATGAAGATTCTCAAAATTCTTTATCAGGAGCCTTAAACGGTATGAGCTTACCACCAGGCTTTAAAATGCCTTTTTAACACGGCTCTTATGTCATTCTTGCAAAGGTCGTGTTGAGTGGATACAAGTCGTCATTGCACGCGAACGTTAGTGAGAGTGGCAATCTCAGGAATTCTTCCCAAGATTGCTTCGTCAATTTACTATTGTAAATTTCCTCGCAATGACGGAAAAACTGCTCCACGCAACAACATCTTTAGTCGCTTAGCTCATGACGATTTGGTATCCATATTTATTCACAAAATAGCATTAAACAAATTGATTTTGAAATCGTTTTCGTCATATTTAGATTTATACATAAAACCCCTTTTATTTAAAAAAGGCATGTTAGCACTTTTTGATATAAAGGTCAAGAAATAATTAATAATTTAACTATTTCTTAATAAAAAGGAAATTTGTAAAAAATAGACATCTTTCCAAAGCAGTTTATAGAGAGGAATTTAAAGGATACACGGAAGCACTTGCCGCTGCAGCATATATAGACATACGTGAAGATTAGGGATTAGGATCGACGTACAAATTGCCTTTAGAAGCAAGTTATGCAGGAAGTCTAATAATTCAAGATCAATAAATCCTTATCAATCCTGAAACCTTTGAAACGCTCAAGTAGCGACATACCAAGAAGCGAAATATCAAGGTCACCAAGACCTACATGTCCTTTGATGTTCTTAAATGCCGTACCGATTACTACACTATTTAAGGTTATAGGAGCGGCTTTATTTTCGCCGTTAGCTGTTAGATAAGTTCTAGTATATTTTAATTTAGTTAAGTCAAAGCCTAATTTTTGAGCATCTTCTTTAGTTAAAGCTATATCACTTGCCCCTGTATCTACCATAAATTTTATTTTAACGTTATTTACAAAAGCATTGATATAAAAATGCCCGTCTCTGCTACGGGCTATAATAATTTCTCCGACTTCAGTAGACCATTTATATGATGGAATTAAAGCAGACATTACTCTATGATAAGCGTAGTTCAGCTCAAACCTAAAAGCATAACCGGTTATTATAACTAAGAAAATTGCTGCCCACATTGCTAATTGCAAACAAAATCTGCGTATTTCATTTTGGCTAATAGTACTGTAAATTATACTAAATAATATTAATAATGACGCACAAAAACTCCCTATATTTTGTGGTGCTTTAAAAAATTTTGGATAATGTTGATTGATATATTTGTATAATAAACCGGTTACAATTACGGTGCTGCAAATGATAAAAATAAGTTTTATGAGTTTTTTATTCATATAATATACTACAAGTAAATAAAAAATAGGTATACGAAGTTCTATCTGAGTATATAATTTTAATCTATATAATCAAACCAAAGTCCCAGCCCATTTTTAAGTGGAAAACTACCTTTTTGGTTCACTAGAATAATAATTCCAAGTTCTTCTGACGGTATAAAGCCAATAAAAGAATTAATACCGTTAATATAGCCTGAGTGAAAAATTAAATCCTTGAGCGTCCTTTTACTTTAAGAATACGCCATCCAAGAGCATAATATGACTCAATCATTTTTTGATCAATAGACCAAATCGGTTGCCATTTAAATCCAAAAACATCTTTGTTTGATTTTACTATTTTATACAGCGGTAATATTTGTATATCTTGCGTTTTAAGCGTTGTACGCAAATTATCTATTGCAGCATTTAAACTTGATTTTTTACAATTTAAAGCTTCTTCAAGTAAACTAAAAACGATGTTACTATACTTATATAGCATTGCCCGGGTTTACAACTAGCTTGTTGTTTTTTTAGCAACGTTAAAAGCTTTGAGCGATTCATTACTTGCTCAATTTCAATATTTCCTGAGAATTGATAACCTGTTGTATGGCTTAAAATATTATTAAGACTAATAGCATTTTTTAGGTATGGTAATTTGAACTTTTCGTCAAAATCTAAACTTTCTTGATCTACCATTAATGCAATTGCCGTTGCTGAAACAGCTTTTGAAACCGATGCTAAAGGAAATAAAGTTTTATCCGTAATAACTCCACTATTACCTTTCTGATTTCCAAACGTTGTTTTATAAATAACTTCACCTTTGTATAGAATTGTAATTGCTCCTCCTTGTAATTCGTCTTTTTGCAATTCAAGCTTTTTAGTTTTTACGGTAATTCTACTCGTGTCTGTACCAAAACTGTACGATGTGATAATAGTAACATTATACTAAAAAATAGGATAAGCTTTTTATTCATATGGCGATATTATTTATTGATTCTATATGTCATTCCTACGAAAGCAGGAATCCATCTTTCTAAACAAATTATATACTAAATTTTTATATGATTTTTTTTATTTTTACCATTTTTTACTGGATTCCCGCTCTCGCAGGAATGACAAAAGCTACTTTTAACCGCTATTGCCTTTTCTTTATCTTTTAATCTAATAAGTAGCAAGCTCTAATAAATATTTGTCATCCTAAAGCTTCAATAATTTGCTCATATAATTCAGCCGGAATTTAGATAAGCAGTCGGTTTATTATGATTTAATAAGGCAACAGGCTCACCACTTGTCTTATCCAATAATGCAGTAGTGCTTTTTTTAATTCTGATATACTAACTGCTAGATTTGCATAAATATGTTCCATTATTGACTCCAAGTAAACGAAGAAAGTTATACGAAGATCAACTTGGAAAAGAGCAAGGAGTCTGCAAGACTAGGAGCGGAGCGTATACTTAATACGTGGCTACCTGCGAACTTATTTAGACGACGTAGCCAATTTTTCAAGTTCATCGAGTATACCTATAATTAATACTAAATTAAATACTAATTATAGGCTATAATTTTATCTTTATCAAGAAAATCACATTAAATCGCCGATATTCTCTAAAAACAACCTAGCTCGATGCGATGCCGGTTTATTAAAAAAATCCTCGGCAGGTTGATTTGCTAAAATCTGTCCTTGATCCATAAAAATAACACGATCCGCTATTAATTTTGCAAACTTCAAATGGTGCGTGACCACTACCATGCTCATTTGATCTTTTAATAAATTTATATTCTCTATAACATCTTTAATATTTTCAGGATCGAGTGCCGAAGTCGGTTCGTCGAATAACAAAATTTCCGGCTTCATCATTAAAGCCCTTGCTATTGCGGTACGTTGCTTTTGCCCTCCTGATAGGCTTGCCGGATATGAGTCAAATTTTTGTGTTAGCTTAAATTTTGCAAGCAATTCCTTTGCCATAGAAATTGCTTGTTCTTTTGGCAAAATTAAAACATTTACCGGCGTATAGATTAGGTTTTCTCCTACCGTTAAATGCGGGAATAGATTAAAATTTTGAAAAACCATACCAACTTTTAAACAAAGCTTTCTTCTATCTTTAAGCAGTAGCTTCTTCCTGTCTACCAAAAAAGTACCGCTACTTGGTTCTTCTAAATTATTTAAAATTCTAAGCAGAGTAGTTTTACCGCTTCCCGAAGGACCGATTATTACAGTAGTTTCCTTGGTAGTAAAACTTAAATCAATATTCTTAATTGCGTAATTCTTGCCATAACGCTTACAAACTTTTTCTAAAATAATCATAAACTAGACCGTAAATTTATAACCGTCATAAAGCGGCTTAACGTTATTTGGAAGCATTTTCGTAATCTCATGATAATCTATCGTGTGTCTCATATTGGTTAATAATATCTGCTCAGGTTTATATTTTTCACGCCATTCTAGAACTTTATCAAGTCCTGCATGATTCGGATTTGATTTATAATCCATACAATCTAATATCCATATTTTTATATCTTTTAAAAATTTATCTGATTCAGGAGGAAAATCGATTACATCGGGCGAATAAACGAAATCACCTATACGTAAGCCCAAGCTATCTATAGGACCGTGATGCTGTCTAAAAAATTGTATTTCTATAGTATTAATCTTAATTTTATCAAAAAAACTAACAGATTGAGTTGTGAACAGTCGCCCAAGCTTAAATAACTTATTGTTAAATAGATAATCAAATTTTGTATGGAGCTTTGCCGTACTATCGTGATCTGTATAGATTTCAAATGGCTTGCCTTGCATAAAAGTAAATACTCGTAAATCATCGATACCGTTAACGTGATCGGAATGATAATGTGTTAATATAGCACAATCGAGCTTATTTATCTTTTCTCGTAATAGTTGATTTCTAATATCAAAACCGAAATCAACTAATATTTGACTATTTTCATCGTTAATATATATTGCTGATCTAGTCCTTTTATTGTACTTTGAAGGAGATGTGCAAGTACTACAATCGCACCTGATCACCGGTACGCCTATAGATGCTCCACACCCAAGTATTGTTACTTGTAACATAAATATTTAAAATAATGTTTGAAGTTTTTTATAATTTTTGCGGCTTAAATCAAGAAATATTCTTATTTTTGAATAAAATTACTAATATCGGCTTTATACCTTATTTTTTTAAAATAATTTCGTTTTGTTTTAATATCGCTAATTTCGCCTTAATATATATTTTATACCGTATATATTTTTATATTCAATTAAAGAAAACCAAAAATGATAAGAAGCGGCAAAATAAATTCTGGCACGATTATAATAAGTTAGTTGAAATCGGTATAATATACGGGGTATTCGGTTTAATTTTTACCGCTCTTAAATTTTCAGTTAATTTCCCTCGCCCTTATTGCAGTCTTCCTGTAGATAGTTTCATGACCATAATAAATACTGCAAACGAAAGATGCTTTTCAAGCTTTCCAAGCAGCCACGCAGCTCTTAGTGTGTTAGTAACGTATTTTGCTTGGAATTATATAAAATTACCATTAAAAATCTTAATGATTTGTGTTATTATGCTCGTGTCTTTATCTCGCATAAGCCTTGCTATGCATTACCCAAGTGATATAATCTACGGCATTATTATTGCATTTATAACAATACTGATAGGTAAGTTAATTTATCGCATCTTTGCAAATCATATAATAAGAAAGATCGGGGATTTTCTATTAATGAGGCAGTAATTAAGAAAAAACATATAAAAAACTTGTTTTTTAATCTTGAAAGTTTTTAATATGCGCGCTACAATGTGGCTACATTATTGAAAGAAGATTTTTATGTCTGCTGATTCTATTGTGCGAGCCCGTATTAATGAAGACGTGAAAGAAGAAGCAGCTTTAGTGCTTGCTGCTATGGGACTTACTTTATCTGATGCTGTTCGTATGCTGTTATTTCGTGTTGCTCGTGAAAAAGCATTGCCGTTTGAGCCACTTATCCCAAATGATGAAACAATTAAAGCTATGAAAGCTGCAAGAAGCGGCAAATTAGTTCATGTTGGTAATATCAATAATTTGTTATCTGATTTAAATGAGAACGATTAAACGTACTGCACAGTTTAAACGTGAAAAACGTAGAAAACATGGAATAAATTTGGATGATATTTTACTGAAAGCAGTTAGGTACTTGGTTGCTGATATAATATGACCTATACATATGAGAGACCATGCCCTTATAGGTAATTGGAAAGATTGTAGAGATTGTCATATTAAACCGGATTTAGTATTAATTTATAGAAAACCCGATGCTGACACATTGGAGTTAATACGATTAGGTTCACACAGTGCACTTGGTTTTTAATTATTTTGAAATGAACCGGGAACGAGTTCCTACAAAACCCATCTAACCATCCATAGTACTGGACAGTTTTTGAAAAGCGTTTGATGTCGCTCCTAGCTAAAAACGAGAATGACATCAAAAAACCAAACAAACATTATGATGCTACTATACCGAAAATACTTTATAAAAAATATCTTACCGCTGCTTATAGTCGTTACTTTTTCAGTGACTAGTATAGTATGGATAACGCAAATATTAAAACTTTTATATTTATTTGATAAAGGTATAAAAGTTATGGACTTCTTCAGTTTAATAGTTTTAGTACTTCCTACTTTATTATTTATTCTGTTACCGGTAATAACGGTTATTACCGTGATTTATATATATAATAATTTAAAAGTCGAGCGACAATTAATTATATTACAAGCTTCAGGAGTTAATAATGTACAGCTAGCACTGCCTGCTTTATATGTCGCATTAATAGTTATGCTACTTGCTTATTATATATCTTCTACCATCCTGCCGTTATCTCATATAAACTTAAAATCACGTTTAAACTTTATAAAGAATAATTATATCTCAAGTATGATTGAAGAGAAAACTTTTAATAAAGTAACGAAAGATATCACTGTTTTTATAGATAAAAAATCAGCAGGAAATATTATGAATGGCGTAATAATATTTGATAATCGCAACGCTGATAACCCATCAGTAGTATTTGCGGGTTCAGGTACTCTTAATATATATGATAATAGCCCGATTTTTGAACTTAATAAAGGCATAAGACAAGAATATGACGTAAATGGTAATTTAACTCAGTTAACTTTCGATTCTTTAATGATAAAACTGCAAAATGATAATCCTTTAATATCGCAAAGAACTAAACATAATAAAGAAGCAAACGAATATTATATAAGCGAATTACTTGCCCCTCCTCATGATTTAGCTATTACTAAAAAAATTAAATTAATTGCTGAAGCACATCAAAGAATAATTTGGCCTTTATACAGTTTTGTATTACCTTTTGTAACACTTGCAGTTTTTTTGAGATATCCTTATAGCAAAAAAACAACTTTTATGCCGGTATTATTTTCTGCCTTAACAGTATTGCTAGTTACTTCAATTCATTTTATATTACAAAATTTTGCTTCAAAAAGTCTAGATTTTATTTTTGCTTGTTATTTCAATTTGGTTATTGCTTTAACGATCGGATTATATTTATTTGTACGTAAAAGAATATAAATTTATTAGACTACTTTACTCCAAGCTCCACGAGGATTTTGAGTAAAACAATCTATTTTGTTTTCCTGTCCGGTAAATTTATTTATTTTAACTGTTAATTCTTTTAAATCTTCCGGTAAATCGGTTATTATAATTATCCTTTTGAAAACTCTTATATACTCTTTTGCTTGTAAAATTTTTCCTATATCTGTAGGCGAAATAATAACAAGCACACTAGCATTATTAGGATTTTGTAACTCATCGGTAATATAAATCGGCTGTTTTTCAGGCTGCGGATCAAGTTTACTACCGTGAGGTATAAATTGCTTACGTGAATAAGTCCAAAGATTTTTATTGAGCATTTCTTGTTGATCTGCATCTGCAGTTAATATCACGCTTTTAAGATCAGAGTAATAGCATTTTTCTATCAGAAGCAATATTGATTTTAGAAGCAATTCATCGCTTGTTTGATAAATACTAAATTGCTGCATAAAAATTTTATGTTATTTTTTATGAGAAAATTTAAGTGGTACGGATGAAGGGACTTGAACCCCCACGCCTCGCGGCACAAGAACCTAAATCTTGCATGTCTACCAGTTCCATCACATCCGCGTATGGTAATGCCATTCCTGCCTCTGCGGGAATGACATTAAAGTATTTCCATCAAAAAGTTATAATACACATCGTATAATTTTTGTAAATCGCTAATTTTTGTGTATTCGTTTATTTTATGTGCCGTTTCGGATAATAAACCAAACTCTACTAACGGACAATAATTTTTGACGAATCTTGCATCCGACGTACCGCCGCTTGTAGAGAATTCAGGCTTTATTTTAAGCGTATGCTCTACTACTTTAGCAAATTCTTTTATTTTATCGCTAGGGTTCTGAATAAAACTTTCAGCAGAACTACTATATTCTAACTTATAATCTACTTTATATTCTTTACAATGCTGTTTAATAATTTCTTCTACCTGTTTTGCTAAAGTTTCTGCACTATGTAAATTATTAAAACGTATATTGAAAGATGCTTCCGTACTTGCCGGAATTACGTTTGAAGTATTATTACTGACCTCGATATTCGTTACTTCAAGATTTGAACGTTGAAAAAATTCAATACCTTCATCAAGTTTTATATTTGTTAACTCATTCAATATTATTATTAAGCAAGGCAATGGGTTATTTGCTTTATGAGGATAGGCTACATGCCCGCTTAAGCCTTCTATATTTAATTTAAAGTTAACACTTCCTCTTCTGCCAATCTTAATTGCATCGCCTATTTCTTTTTCACAAGTAGGTTCACCGACAATAGCAAAATTTATCTTATATCCTTGATCATAAATATATTGCAGCATTTCTTTAGTACCATGCTTTGCTTTTCCCTCTTCATCACTAGTAAGTAAGAAACTAATGGAACCTTTAAAATCGGTATTATTTTTTATAAAATCTAAACTGGCAGCTAGAAAGCACGCTATAGCCCCTTTCATATCCACCGCACCTCTGCCATATATCTTACCGTCTTGCTGGCTAGCTTTAAATGGACTCGCATTATGCCAAAGCTCATGATTGCCTGCCAGCACTACATCTACATGACCAACAAAGCAAATATTAGGCTCATTGCTACCGAAAACAGCATAAAGATTAGTGACTTGCTCGCTTTTAGAATCACCGAATATTTTTATTTCGGTCTTAAAGCCGTGCTGTTTAAGCAAATCATCAATATACTCAATAGCCCCATCGCTCTTAGGAGTTACAGACTTAAAACCAATCAAATCTTTTAAGTAGTTAATGTACATCAATTATTGCCAAAGAGAATTTAATGTGGTTTTTAGTTTGTTTTCAAATTGTTTTATATAGTTTTTAAGGTTGTCAATCTCACTTTGATTATTATCAAACTCTGTTACTATTTTTTGCTGTTCTTCAAGAGGCGGGATAGGAATTTGTAAATCCTCTAAATCTTTCAAATAAACGTGAGGTTGACCTGATGATCCAGCTTGCTTTTGGTATATTATATTTTGCTGAGATTTTAAAATATAATATAGATATTTAGTTAACAATAGTTTTTCATTAATTGAATAGATTACGTTACAATCTGAAGCCCACATTGGCGAATTATGATACCAAATATATCCAGCATATGCTCCCGATGAAGAAATAGTGATTATGTTATCGTTAAAATTATATTGATTATGTGAATAAGGACTAACCCGACCAGCTGCTATTACTGGAATATCCCCCTTAATTGCAATATTAATGTTAATCATTTTACCTTTTTTACCTACTATTAACGTTGTATACTCCTTATGCTCAAGAGATAAAATATTACTTTTTAATTTATTGATAACGATATCGCCAAATTTAACAATTTCTCATTGTTTATTTATTTCCAAATAAAAGGATGCCTCAATTATCTATTATCTGTTTTGCCCCCTCTATTATCTTTTGATAGCTATTCAATTCTTCAATAATTTCCTGTTGTTGTTCTAGAGACGGAAGAGGAATATAAATTGAGTTTATATGTTCTCTATTTAAACCAGGCTGAGCACTTTTATTATAAGCTAAGTTCTTAATTTGATTTTGAATTATATCGCTATTTAAACAATAAAATAAATAAGATTGATGTATAAATATTCGTTTTCCCTCTAAAAATATAAACATGTTCATTAATCATTACTTCTATTTGTGGTAAAATTTTATCATCTACAAAACACACTTTACCCGTTAATGCTCCGTCTTTACACATTAAAATATCATTGTTTTTCACCAATCCTTTTTTAGCTATTTGATAAAAATCGAGATCTATAAAAGGAATTTTAGATAAATTTAATTTTTCATCCTCGCCTGTTTAAATCATTTATACCGACAATCTTTCTTTTTTTATTGTCTAGAGTAACGCCGATATTCTTAACCCCAATATTCTTTTTGATTATTCGGTTTATGTACATCGATAAAATAAAGTATTGACGTTTTTACTCCTGTATAAGGTAAAAAAGTACTTTGCGGTAGAGAGATAATGAGTTGCAGCTTTGCTTTTGACAGTAAAAATTGACGAACAGCAGCGGTGTCTTTTCTGAATAAGAACCCTTCAGGTACTACCAATGCCGTTATAATAAAGAGGAGTTATATGATTTTCTGTTATAGTTTTGCCGTTTTTGCTAGTTTTTTTAGTGATAGTTTGAGAAAATGGCAATTAGTAACAATTACATCAAACTTTAACTGCTGATCAGTTAAGGGTTTAACATCATTAGGGTTCTCAAGACTATTTATTTGCTGAATTCCGCTATGTCTGTCACCATGCAAAATCATATTCATCTTAGCGATTCTAGCGGTTTTGGTTAACTCTCGCCCATATTAAATCTTCATCGGTATTAATTATATTATTTTCTTTGATATAATTAAAAGCTTCAGTTAAGAACCCACCGGTATCGCAAGAGGATCAATTGCATCGATAATGTGGCGGAGAGTAATGGAATTGCCTAGAGAAATAGGCGTAAAAACATCACCACCGTATTTGTTCTTAATTTGTTCTATAACATAGCTATTAATGTAACCGATAATATCATCGTTTGATTGTGCTTTGATATTATTCCACCAAGATTTTTCGTTGTTTTCGCTTAATAATTTTAAGAATAATATATTTGCAAATTCGCTAAATCTTTCTATTTCTGCTCGGAGCCCTTCACTTCTTAAAAGATTACTCAAGTTTTTAAATATCGATATTAATTCTTCACGTGATACTTTAATTTCTTTCGGTATTAGTCCAAGCTTCATTACTGCTTGCTTCTAAAAAAGCTAATAATTCTTTTTCATGTAGTAATTCCCTTACTTCATCACCGTTTAATAAGCTCTTTATTATTAGCAACAAAACGAGCTTCGCAGTAAGCTCCATTCATTGCGAACACTATAGGTACATCAAACAATTTTGCATATTCCGTTGCTTGATCTAAAGCTTGCCTTAAATCCACTCCTGTTTTTTGCTTCTATTATTGCAATAGGTTTATTATTATTACTTTCATATAAGATATAATCCGGTCTTTTTCCGTTTAATCTTGTCTGTTCTGTTTTTGATTTTGGTTTTTGAAAATAAACATTCTTTTTAGTATCATTATCCTATATGCCATCCCTTATTTACAAGGTTATTGCTGATAATCCATTCGGTTTGCTGTTCTGTTAACATAAGAATTGCTTAGATATTTTTTTTGTAATTAATAATTATATCTTCTTACACTTATTATTATACAAGCTTATAAAAGTACAAAAAACAACTTTTTATCTCACTAAAAAATAAATTATTGCTATGGATTTATATAGATTTTTGACTTTCTTAATAAATTTAAATAACGTATTATTATGAGCTTGTTATAACTAATATTAAAATCATGAGTATAAATAACCAGTTAAGAGAATTAATTAAATCAGGTACTTTTGCCGGTATATTATTAATTATTGCTTTTACCTTAGCAATAATTGTCAGCAATAACATTTTCCTAACAAAATATTATTCTTCTTTTATTTACAGTAAATTTTCTTTAACAATAGGAAATGTACGTTTACAAACAACTTTTATAGATTTAGTTAATGACGGCCTCATGACTTTCTTCTTTTTATTAATAGGTTTAGAGATGAAATTTCACCTAGTAGAAGGTGAACATAAAAATAAAAAAAAACTAATATTACCTGCTGCGGCAGCCCTTGGAGGTGTGGTAGTTCCTGTCTTAATATACATGTTTTTTAATTACGATAAACCGAGATTAATAAAAGGATGGGCTATTCCTATCGCAACTGATACTGCTTTTGTCCTTGGTATTTTATCTTTTTTCAGCCGACATATATCTTTAGAATTACGAGCTTTTATTATAGGTTTCTCATTAATTGACGATGCTTTTGCGTTAATTATACTAGCCTTGTTTTATACTAAAACAATCAATACTCCGGCATTATTAATTTCCTCTGTAATTATATTCATCTTGTTTATATTGAATTATCGACAAGTTAAACAATTATTTTATTATATAATTGTAGGTTTATTATTATGGATTAGTATGGTGGAGTCAGGTATTCACGGTACTTTATGCGGAGCCATTATAGCACTTTTTATACCTGTTAATATAAAAGGAGCATTTAACACTTCTTTTAAAAAACTTGAAAACTTAACTCGTCCTTTTGTAAATTACTTTATTTTACCGCTTTTTGTATTTATGAATTCCGGTATCCTTTTAGAATATTTTGCATTTAAAGGCACTTGTTCCAACTCAATACTTGCTTTAATTTATGGGATAATATTTGGTTTATTTGTAGGTAAGCAATTAGGTATTATGCTATTTTCATATCCATTTGTAAAATTTAAACTCTGTAATTTACCAAGTGATACTTCATGGTTAAAATTTTATTCTATAGCTATACTTGGAGGGATTGGATTTACCCTAAGTTTATTTATAGGTAGTATTACGTTTGAGAGCAGCTGCCCTTCAAACTCTATGAGAGCTTCAGTAATAATAGGCTCTTTAATTTCTGCATTATTTGGCATAGCCGTTCTAAAATATTGTACTGGAAAAGAGTAAAGGAGCAAATTAAACGAGTATACTCATTAAATAACGATGATAGGATTTTAATAACACATCATATTTTTGTTTGGAAAAAACAGGATATGGTACTATATAGATAGTATGAGAAGAATGAATCACTTTTTCAAGCTTATTTAGCATAAAAGGCATATTATAATTATGCTCTACTAAAATTATTGAAGTAAGATTGTAAGTTACAATAAAATCAACCGCTTTCTTAATATTATCTTCTTCAGACATTATTTTATTCGGAGCAAGTATTACCTGCTGTTCTATAACATTACGTTCCTTTAACAAATTTTTTAATTGCTCTGTAGATTCTATACCAGTAATAAATAATATAGGTGCATAGCCTGCCTTAAGCAAAGCACTACCGGTTTCAATTTTATGTCCTCCTCCTGCAAATACTATTATTGCATTAGTGGTATTACTATTAAGCTTATAAGAATTTATTAAATATAAATAATAACCAAAACCACCGACCCAAAGAGCAAAAATTGTGAGTAAAAATTTTCTGATCATTTAAATATTTTATTAAATTCAGTTTGAATAATTTTATCAAATTCAGACATTTCAACATGAATCCCTAACTGATTTAAAGATGTTACTAAAGAATTTTCAAGTCCACAAGGAATAATCCCACTAAACTTACTTAAATCTGTTGAAATATTTATAGCTACACCGTGATATGTAACCCATTTTCTTACTCTAACACCTATTGCAGCAATTTTAGCAAATTCATCTTTCCTTACTTTTACCCAAATTCCTACTTTATCTTTAATAATATATGCTTTAATTCCAAAATAATTTAAGCTATTGATAATCCATTCTTCAAGCATTTCTATATATAGTTTTAAATCTTTGTGTCGATTTGGTGAAGCTAAATTAAGAATTGGATAAATAACACGCTGACCCGGTCCATGAAAAGTAAATTTACCGCCACGTCCTGTGTAAATGACCGGAATATCACCGTAATTTAATAATTCTTCTTGTTTATAATTAGTACCGGCTGTATATACTTCCGAATGTTCAACTAAATAAATAATTTCCGGCTCATGATCACTAATTACTTTGTTAACGTAATCTTCCATTAATTTCAAAGTAACTTGATAATTCGCAAAATCCGGTATAGTTATAAATCTTATCATATTAATTCAGGTGTATATTTCAATATTAATGCATCTAAAATTGCTATGGTTTCAGCATCCAAATCGCCGGAAAAATTACTAGGACGAAAATGCATTTGAAACGAAATTATAATATCTTTCATTTTAGAGTCTAAAATTCCGGTAACTTCAAGTTTATAACCGTATGTAATAAATTTTTGCTGAATTGCTGCAATATCGGTTATGTCGACTTGCGGCAATAGATCGTTAAACACCTGTTCATCATACCAAGCTCCAATATCGTTATCATATAATAGTTTCCAAGGAAATAGCGGGCCAGGGTCCTGTTTTCTACCTGGAGCAATATCAGAATGCCCAACCACTCTAGTAGGTTTAATATCATATCTAGCAATAATCTGTTTACACAAACTTATAACACTATTAATTTGCCTTTCCGAATAGGGTAGCCAAACTATATCATTATTTTTTGCATTTACTTCAAAAGCAGGATTTACGATTTCAATACCGATTGATGTATCATTAATACGCTCTTGACCTTGCCAGTAACTTACTCCAGCATGCCATGCTCTATCATGCTCTTCTACTAATTGAAATATATGTTCAGGGTTTTCATTGTTTATTAAATAATGGCTACTTAACTTTTCACCGGTTAAAAAATCTAAAGACTGCTTAAAATCACACTGTGTATAATGTAGCACTAGGAATTTAATACGTTTATCAAATCCCACAGCTCTATAAGATGTTTTATCGATTACTATCATAATAATTCTTGTGAAAGCTTGCTTGCATGGATCGGTAAATCGTCATTGCGAGAAAAATTACGCAGTAATTCGACGAAGCAATCTCAGAAGTTTGTTATTATTTCATGAGATTGCCACGCAGCCTACTGCTGCTCGCAATGACGATTTGGTATCTATATAAAGATAGCCCCAGTATGACAAGAAAAATTTTGATGGTGCCGGATATCGGATTTGAACTGATGACCTACCGCTTACAAGGCGGTTGCTCTACCACTGAGCTAATCCGGCATATTAATATGATTATAGAGAAGAGATATGTGCTGTCATACCGTGGCTTGACCACGATATCTAGACAAACAACTTTTAATAGTCAAATTTACTAAATCCCGCAATCAAATAGCGGGATGACAGGGGCTGAATTGATCCACACAATCAATGCCTGCTCGCAATGACGAAAAATACACTATAAACTAAGCTTCTTTAGCTTCCTTTTTACTTGGTCTAGCTTTACGGTTTTTTGCTTTCACTTCCATTTCCTTTTTAACTTTCTCAGGAAGAGTAACACCCGCTTGCTCAATAAATTTTGCGACTCGCTCAGTTGGTTTAGCACCGGTGCCCAGCCAATATTCTATACGATCTTTTTTTAAAACAACACGCTCACTATTATCTAAAGCAAGCATTGGATCATAAGTTCCGACTTTTTCTAAAAAGTCACCGTCACGAGGTGCTGTTGCGTTAGCTACTACTACACGGTAAAAAGGACGCTTTTTAGCACCGCCTCTAGCTAAACGAATTTTTACTGCCATATATTACTTACAATTATTTTATTTTTTCTTCTTTAAAAAGAACATGTTTTCTAACTACTTTATCATACTTACGAAAAGAAAGCTTCTCAGTTTGGGTCTTCGGATTGCGTTTCTTTACCCAAAAAACACCTGTGCCGGCAGTACTTACTAGCCTTACCAAAACATTTTTATTTTTCTTTGCCATTAGCTGACACCTTAAATCAAGATATTATTTTATTACTCTAAAAAAAGCAGAATAAAACGAAATTGAAAAATAGTCAAGTAAAAACTAGGCATTGCAAAATAAAGAGAGATACGTCATTGCGAACGACTAAAAGGAGTGTGGCAATCTCGGGAAATTAAAACTAGATTGCCACGCTCCTTTTAGTCGTTCACAATGACGCCAATTTTTCAAATTAAACGAGTTACCGTCCAAATAAGCGTTCGATATCCTTAATCTTCAACTCAATATAAGTAGGTCTGCCGTGATTACATTGACCTGAAAGCAGCGTATTTTCCATTTGACGCAGTAAGGCATTCATTTCATCTGCCGATAATTTTCGTCCTGCTCTAATAGAGTAATGACAGGCATAAGTTTCCGTTACATGCTCGATTAACTCTGTCAAAGCTATATTCTTGCCAAAATCCGATAAATGATCGGCGAGATCTTGAATTAACTTTTGTACGTTTACATCTCCAAGAATATTTGGAATTTCAGTTACTATAATAGATTTTTCGCCGAATTTTTCTAGAGTTAAACCGAGTTTATATAGTTTTTCTCTATGGTCATATAAACAATCTGCTTTTTTTTCATTTGGCAGTTCTACTATCTCAGGGATAAGCAAACGCTGTTTGATTAACTCTTCCGTTTTAAGGTAATCTTTTATTTTTTCATACCCTAAACGTTCGTGTGCTGCATGCTGGTCGGTAATCACTATACTATCTTCGGTTTGTGAAATAATATAAGTCGTATGAAGTTGTGCTTTAGCTGCCCCAAGTTTATATTGTTTACGGGTTTGCTGTTCATATTCTATACGGTTTTCTACTTCTTGTTCTATTTTAGCATGTGATAATGTATCGATTAATTTTTGACAAACATGATTTTGAGGAACTGTATTAAGTGTAGAATGAGTAGTAGGTCTATAATCTGCCGATTTACTATTAACCTTTATAACTTTACTTACTGGCGATTGTTTGTTAACTAAAGGATTTTTAAATAACTCAAGAGCATCAGAGGCGATAGTAGTAGAAGAAATAACATGGCTTTTATTTGTTAAAGCATTTTTAATTGCTTC
Source organism: Rickettsia rhipicephali str. 3-7-female6-CWPP (assembly GCF_000284075.1). Classification (GTDB taxonomy): domain Bacteria; phylum Pseudomonadota; class Alphaproteobacteria; order Rickettsiales; family Rickettsiaceae; genus Rickettsia; species Rickettsia rickettsii. The sequence continues at coordinate 36,793 of NC_017042.1, read as the reverse complement.
TATTAATAAGTTTCGCACATAATTCGGGTCATGAAACCTAACCTCTGCTTTTGCCGGATGTACGTTAACGTCAACAAGTTGCGGATCGATTTGTAAGAATATAGCACATAGCGGATAACGATCACGAGCTAAATAATCTTGATATGCTACCCTTAAAGCTACCTGTAATAATTTATCTTTTACCGGTCTATTATTAATAAATAAAAACTGATCTTCACTTGAAGCTCTATTATATGTCGGGCTACTAGTATAGCCGCAAATAGAGAAATCAGGTGTTTTGAAGTCTATATAAACGGCGTTTTTTATAAAATCATCACCTATTACATCAATTATACGCTGTTTTAGGTTAGTTTTAGCATCTTTATTTTGTCCCTTTAGTTTTAATAAATTCTTGCCGTCATGTGTTAAACTAAAAGAAATTTCAGGATGTGCTAGAGCGATTTTCTTAACCACATCTACAGTTGCTGCAAGCTCTGTTTTATCGGCTCTAAGAAATTTTAAACGTGCAGGTGTTGCGAAAAATAAATCACGTATCTCTATTTTAGTACCTTCATTATGAACAGAAATAGTAACTTGTTTTTCATTGCCGCCAATTAACTTAATCTGAAATGCTTTGTCGGCATCTCGTTTTTTAGAAGTAATTAGCATTTTGCTAATAGCAGCAATAGACGGCAGTGCTTCACCCCTAAAACCGAAAGTATGAATATTTAGAAAATCGCTTTCATCAAACTTAGAAGTTGTATGACGTTCAACGGCAATTTCTAATTCCTTATCAGTCATACCGATACCGTCATCGGAAATAATGATTAGATTTTTACCGGCACGTTCTAAAATAATATCTATTTTAGTACTACTTGCATCAACAGCATTTTCAACTAATTCCTTTACTACCGATGCGGGCCTTTCTATAACCTCACCAGCAGCAATTCGGTTGATAGTACTTTCTGACAGAAATTTTATAGTCATTTTGTTACTAATTTAAATTTCTTACTACAATATGGGCAGATAACTTCCTTTTTTTCTTTATCTATCTCTAAATAAACTTTCGGATGGTCATATGGAGGTTCTTTGCCCTGGCAAGATACAGATGCATCAACGCTATTAACAATTTCCATAGATTTATACATTATTTCTTTAAGTGAAATCTAATATAAGTTACTTTTAAATAAAAGACAAATATTACTTGATTAACTATGTCATCCCGTGACTTAATCAGCTTTGTTGCATGGTTCTAATTTTCTCGTCATTGCGAGGAAATTACGTAAGTAATTGACGCAGCAATTTAGTGCCAAAGTTCTGAGATTGTCACGCAGCCTATGGCTGCTCGCAATGACGATTTAACGGTATGACAGTGCATATTTTATAAGGTATTTATATAAGGAGATAAAAATGAAAGAATTCGGTAAAATAGACATATTAGTAAATAATGCAGGTATTCAGCATGTTGCTCCTATCGGTGAATTTTCTGAAGATAAATGGGAGCAAATTTTGCGTATAGATTTAATAGCATCTTTCTATACTACAAAATACGCAATACAGATTATGAAAAAAAACGGCTTCGGGCGAATTATTAATATCGCTTCCGCTCATGCATATGTCGCATCACCCTTCAAGTCGGCATATGTAGCAGCAAAGCACGGTATCCTTGGACTTACCAAAACCGTTGCTTTAGAAGTGGCTGAGAATAATATTACAGTTAATGCTATCTGTCCCGGTTACGTCAACACACCCTTAGTAAGGAATCAAATAGCAGATACTGCTAAAGCTAGACATATCAGTGAAGAATCAGCGTTAAGGGATGTAATCCTTAAATCTCAAGCTACGAAAAAATTTGTAGAAGCTGATGGAATAGCAAACTTAGTAATATTCTTATGTGACGAAAAAGCTTCATCAATAACAGGTAGTGGACTCTTGATAGATGGCGGCTGGACGGCACAGTAGTTTTTAATTCTTAATATTGGTTAGTTATTGAGAAATAACTAACAATAAAAACTTCTTGCAAAAATTTAATTTACTCCTTTACACTTGAAATAAACCACAATTTATTCAAGGAGGAATTTATGCCAGAAAAAAAACATCTACATTTTCAAACTGAAGAAACTGAATTAAATAGGGTAAAAATACCAAATTAATTCATTTTAAAGATGAACTGGGCAGCCCCATAGATGGGCAATTAGTTATAGGAGAAGTTGAAGAAGTAAAAGAAAAAGAATTTTCTAGACCCGTAGAAGTTGAGGTAAAGCGTAATTTGGATACAAAGCTCTAATCTATCTTGGAATTATTAAAAATACGAATTAGATTTCCATGAAGAAAAACTTTACGCATATGATCTTAGTGGTACAAAAGTTGGAGAAGTAGGTGATTTTAGAAAAGTAGTATTAGATGAGAATATTAAGCTTGATGAAACTATTCTTCAAAAAAAATGGTAAATTCTTAGATTTAGAAGGTAAAGCTTTACAAAATCAAAATCAGTGTATACAAAAAGGTAGCGGAGTTTACCATTTAAGTACTGCTACAGACGTAAAATATTTTGATAAAGATTGAAAGTATTAAGACTTCAAAAGGTGTTACGAATCTTAACACAAAGCCCGTAAAAAGTGCTCTTAAAGGTAGCAGAGAAGCTGCAAAAATAGGAGAAAAACTACGAAAACAACAAGAAGAACAGAAATTTGCAGGAATTAAAAAGCCAAAAGGAGCTAAACTTACAAAAGTAGGAATTCCGGTAGTTCCCACTAGAGGATAACTAAGTTATAAGTGCTTGACCATTATAACGTGTATATTATAATAGTTATGACCAAATTAGTGTGTACGTTATAATAGTCATAATAAATTATGACTATTATTTAGCCTTTTTGCATGTCTAATATAGCTTGTATTTGAGCTTGTGTCTCAAAGTCATTTGGCTCTAATTCTAATGCTTTATTGTATGCTTCAAATGCTAGTTCGTATTTTTCAAGCTTTCTTAATATTTCTGCTTTATTGTTATATTAAGGCATAAGGATGACTTGGATCTACTTCGATTGCCTTATTATAAGCTTCTAAAGCTAAATCGTATTTTCCCAACTGAATCTATGGCAATAACGACTGCCGGGATAGGGCTCTTACCAAGTTATAAAACTATTGGAATTGTTGCTCCTATTATTATCAGACTCATACAAGGTTTTTCTTTAGGAGGGGAATTTAGCGGTTGTATTTCGTATATTGTAGAACATGCTTCGTTCGAGCAGCGAGGACTTGCGGGGAAGTAGCTCAGTTGTTAGTATGTGCGGCGGTATGCTGCTTGGACTTGGTACAGCAGCTGGTTTTTCTTATTTTATGCCTGCCGATATGCTATTTGAATGGGGTTGGAGGATACCTTTTATTGCCGGTTTATTTATTAGCTCCGTAGGTTTATATATTAGAAAAAACCTAGCAGAAAGTCCTATTTATAAAAAAGCTAAGGAACAGGGCGTTTAGCACGTTTTCCTTTACGAGAAACATTAACAAAATACCCAAAAGAACTAAAATTATCGCACTTGGTCTGTATATTACCGTAACTGCTCCTTTTTATACTTCTACGGTTTTTATTGGTAATTTTATGCACACAACTCGGTTATGCTAATCAGCAAAGCACAATTGTTAGTAGTATAATATTAATCGTAATGATGATAGTATTTCCTATATCTGCGTATGTTTTGGATAAGGTGGGGCGACGTCCTGTACTAATATATGGGGGGATTATCTTGTTAATTTTATCAGTCTATCCTATTTTTGTAGCCTTAGGGTCGATGAATTTTACTTTAGCTATATTAGCTATAATATCTCAAGTAATATTTGCTGGAGTTATTAGCATTTATATGAGGCCTATTCCAACGGTTTTAGTAGAGATATTTCCGACTAGCATAAGATTTACCGGTGTTGCACTTTCATACAACCTTGCAGCTGCTATATTTTGGCGGTACTGCTCCAATGTTAGCAATGATGTTAACGAAAGTTACCGGAGACAATTATGCTATTGCATATTATTTAATTGCACTTGCCTTGTTATCTTCTATAATTCTAAAATTCTATAAAGAAACCTATAAAAAGAATCTAGTAAATTAATATGAGCGAATGAGCGAAGTTTTTGAAATACCAAACGGTGAAAGCAAGGTTTTACTCCATTGTTGTTGTGCTCCTTGTGTTGGTCCTTTAATGGAAAAAATGATCAATACCGGCATTAAGTTTATGCTTTTTTTCTATAATCCTAATATTCATCCTAAAAAAGAATATGAGCTTCGTAAAAACGAAAATATTAAATTTGCCGAGAAACATAATATAGAATTTATCGATGCAGATTATGATCCGCAAAATTGGTTTAGGCGTGCTAAAGGGATGGAGTTTGAGCCTGAGAGAGGTATACGCTGTACAATGTGTTTTGATATGCGTTTCGAGCGTACGGCTTTATATGCTTATGAGAACGGCTTTAAAGTTATAACTAGCTCGCTTGGTATTTCTAGATGGAAAGATATGAACCAAATTAATGAATCAGGAACTAGGGCGGCATCTCATTATGAAGGGGTGACCTATTGGACTTATAATTGGCGTAAAGACGGCGGTGCTAGCAGAATGTACGAAATTGCCAAAGAAGAGAACTTTTATAAACAAGAATTTTGCGGCTGTGTTTATTCTTTCCGTGATACTAACGATTGGCGAGTAGCAAACAATCGCCCTAAAATCGAGATCGGCAAGGAGTATTATTAAGACCTCAAATTAAAAAATATTTTATTTTTTTGAATCTTTAATATTATAATAATCTAGACAATCTAGCTATATGAGGATTTTATATGAATAAATGGCAGTTACACGAAGCAAAGAATAAGTTAAGTAATATTATTGATATTGCAATGCATGGTACCCCTCAATGTATTACAAAAAGGGGTGAAGAAGCAGTTGTAATTATTAGTATAAAAGACTATAAACAACTTACTAAACAAAAACCTGATTTTAAAGAATATTTATTGAGCATACCTAAGATAGATAATTTGGATATTCAGAGAGCAAAAGGGTATGCTAGAGATTTTGAATTATGAAATATTTATTAGATACTAATGTTGTATCTGAAATTCAAAAGAAAAAATCCAATTCTCAAATAGCAGTATGGTTTTCAATTGTTCATTCTAGCCAGTTACACTTAAGTTGTATTACTATCGGCGAAATAAGAAAGGAAATATCAAAATTAGCAAAGAAAGATAAAATAGCAAGTTTGAAATTAGAAAAATGGTTAGAAAGAATAATAATAGATTATAATGAAAGAATTCTTAATATTGACAAAGAAATATGTGAGGAGTGGGGTGAATTAATGAGTATTGATAGTACGAATGCAATCGATGCTTTAATAGCTGCACAGGCAAAACAAAGCAATATGATACTAGTTACTAGAAATATCAAACATTATAATATATAATATGTTTAATATAAAAATATTCGATCCTTTTAACTGATCAAAATTTTCTTTCCCAATAATAATATCCTATGAAAAAACTATCATTTCAGCAAATTATTCTGACATTACAAAATTATTGGCAGGATTATGGCTGTGCAATATTGCAGCCTTACGATGCCCATGTCGGGGCTGGTACGTTTCACCCTGCAACTGTGCTTCGCTGCCTTGGTACTAAACCTTGGTCTGTTGCATATGTTCAGCCATCAAGAAGACCAGGGGATAGCAGGTATGGCATGCATCCTAATAGAATGCAGCATTATTATCAGTTTCAAGTTATCTTAAAGCCGTCGCCGGATAATATTCAAGAGTTATATCTTAAAAGCTTAGAATGTTTAGGCATAGATTTAAAAATTCATGATATCAGATTTGTTGAAGATGATTGGGAGTCGCCAACCTTAGGTGCTGCCGGGCTTGGCTGGGAAGTATGGTGTAATGGTATGGAAGTATCGCAATTTACTTATATGCAGCAAATCGGCGGTATTGAATGCCGTCCCGTTGCCGGTGAAATCACTTATGGACTCGATAGGCTTGCTTTATATATTCAAGGTGTTGATGAAGTAAGAGAGCTTGATTGGAACGGACAAGTAGACGAAAAAGCTTTAAAATACGGTGAAGTGGATTTCGAAGCTGAACGGCAATTTTCAAAATATAATTTAGAGCTTGCCGATAGTGAAATGTTACTGCGACATTTCAAGGATAGCGAAGACCAGTGTGAGAGATTAATCAAAGCTAATTTACCTATGCCGGCTTATAATGAATGCCTTAAGGCAAGTCATGCATTTAATCAACTAAATGCACTTGGAGTAATTAGCGTCACTGAGCGTGCTTCTTATGTTTTAAGAGTGCGTCATTTAGCTAGAATTTGTTGTACAAAATGGTTGGAGATGAACAAGTGAGCGAGTTATTATTAGAGCTATTTAGCGAAGAAATTCCGGCTTTTATGCAAAAAAATGCTGAAGAGGGTTATTTAAATATATTCACGAAAATTTTTGAAGAAAACGAAATATTTGCAAAAGTGCAAGTATTCGTGGGACCTCGCAGGATAACGCTACATGCTACCCATTTGCCAAAGATAACTTTGCCAAAAGAGGAAGAAATTAAAGGACCAAGCATAGAAGCTCCGGAAGCCGCTATTAATGGTTTTTGTAAAGCTCATAATGTTAGTAAATTAGAGCTTTCTACTAAATTAATTAGTAATCAGCTATATTATTTCTTTGTCAAAAAAACAGAAGAAAGAGAAATAAAAGAGATTTTGCCGGAGATTATTATAGAGGCTATTAATAAATATAGCTGGGCAAAATCGATGTTTTGGGGTGATTACAAAATAAAATGGATTAGACCTCTGCGAAATATTTTATGCATATTTGACGGCGAAATATTACCGGTGCAATTTGGGCATTTAACCGCTAATAATATTACGTATGGGCATCGTCTTACTGATAATAAAAAATTAGAAGTAACAGATTTTGAAGATTATAGAAATAAGCTTTTAGAAAATCATGTTATTTTAGAAAGAACAAAGAGAGAGACAATAATTAAAACCGGTTTACTGGAACTAGCAAGTTCTCATGATTTAATTATAAAAGAAGATAATTGTTTAGTAGAAGAAGTAGCAGGGCTTAGCGAATTTCCTGTTGTATTGCTTGGAAAAATCCCGCAAAAATTTTTAGAGTTACCTAAAGAAGTACTTATTTCTTCGATGCGTACTCATCAGAAATATTTTTGTTTATTTGATAAAACAGGAAATTTCACACCGTATTTTCTCTTTGTCAGTAATGGCAGATTTACAAATGCTGAACTAGTTATTCAAGGTAACGAGAAAGTTCTATCGGCACGTCTTTCGGATGCTTTATATTTTTGTAAGCAGGATATAGCTAAAACTTTAGAATCAAGATTAGGCCAATTAGAAGCTGTAACATTTCATGCAAAGCTTGGTAATTTAAGAGAAAAAATTGAACGCATAACCGATATTTGTAATTATATAGCTCCAAATAATAAGGATTTGATTACAGCAGCTAGGCTTTGCAAAAGTGATCTTGTTTCTGAGATGGTCGGGGAATTTCCTGATTTACAGGGGATTATGGGTTATTATTATGCAAAACATGAAGGGCTAAATGCAGAAATAGCCGCTGTAATTAGAGACCATTATAAACCGCAAGGTTTGAGCGACAATGTACCAAGCGGAAATGCGGCTTTACTTGCTTTAGCCGATAAGCTAGATAGTTTAGTAGGTTTGATGATAGCAGGGGAAGCACCAACAGGCTCAGGTGATCCATATGCCTTAAGACGTCAAGTTCTTGGTATAATAAGAATAATACTTGAAAATAAATTAGAGCTAAATTTTAATGATTTAATTAATTTTTCTATAAACTTATATAAAGATTCATCTGACGAAAATAAGAATTTAATAATATCTTTTTTTGAAGAAAGAGCAAAATTTTACTTTAAAAATGACTATGATATTGCGTTAATTAATGCAGTTCTTGACTTAAATTTAGTAGATACAAACTTTAAGCTTGATGCGTTAAAAGAATTTTTAATAGAAGACGCAGGCAAGCAATTATTAAATGCTTACAAACGAGCTAGCAATATAATTGGTGATCAGAAAATTACCGGCTTAGTTGATGCGAGTCTCTTTAGTACACAACCTGAAAAAGAATTATTTGAAGTAATCCAAAAAATTTCTCCGCAAATTATAGATAGTATAGCTGATAAAGATTATAAGAAAGCCTTAAATTTATTATCGTCTCTATTAACTCCCATTACTAGCTTTTTTGATAATGTACTCGTTAATGACTCTGATCCAAAGATCGCTCAAAATCGTTTGTCGTTATTACAGAATATTTGCGAATTATTTGATAAAGTAGCTAAGTTTAACCGCTTATGATAAACAAAGCAGTTCAATTTATAAAATCAGGTAAAGTGGTTGTTTTTCCAACTGAAACAGTCTATGGGATTGGTGCGGATGCCACAAATAATGAGGCGTGTTTAAAGATTTTTCAGTTCAAAGAGCGCCCTGCTATCAATCCGCTTATCGTGCATGTCTCCTCCATAGAGCAAGCAAAGGAAATAGGGGAGTTTAACGATTTAGCTACAAAAATAGCAGAAAAATTTTGGTCTGGACCATTATCTATAGTTGTCCCTTTAAAAGAGAATGCAAATATTGCCCCTAGCGTAACAGCAGGACTAAATACCATAGCGCTTCGGATACCGTCTTATCCTGTAGCGTTAGAGCTTATCAGACAATCAGGCATACCTATAGCTGCCCCAAGTGCTAACCCTGCAAACTATATTAGTCCTACTAACGCTGAGCATGTCACAAAACATTTTAAGGATAATCAGGAAATTTTTATTTTAGCACCTGAAATCTATCAATCTAAATATGGGCTAGAGTCAACGATAATCGATACAACGACTGTTACTCCTACTATTCTTAGAGAAGGGTTTATAACTGCTGAAATTTTAGGAGAAATACTAGGGATAGAAGTTTTAAAAGCATCAGAGACAAGTACTATAAAAGCTCCGGGAATGCTTGCAAAACACTATTCACCAAAAGTACCGGTTAGGCTAAATGCTATAAATTTAGAGGATAAAGAAATCGGATTAAATTTTGGCAATAGCAATCTTACAGGAAGATTCTCATTAAACTTAAGTGTAAAAGGTAACTTTATAGAAGCCGCTGCAAATCTTTATGCTTATTTAAGAATACTTGACGATTATGCTGCATCTCATGATGTAAGAGGTATAGCAGTTAGCCCTATACCTCAAGTGAATATAGGAGCTGCAATTAATGATCGCCTAAAACGTGCCGCAAAATCATAAATTTCGGCGTTCTATTCGCCTTAATAGCTTTTTGATGATATTTGGTAATTACATAGTTATCGTGCGGTTTTAAATAATCATTTTTATTTATAATTTCAAAATTACCGTTCTGCTGTATTAACTCTATTGCTTCATAAAAATAATTTTCGATATCGGAAGCAAATACTAAATTACCATTGTCTTTTAGCTTATCTTGTAAAATCTTAAGTCGTTCTTTATTGAAAATACGTTTCTTCTTTTGCTTATTTTTTATCCATGGATCGGGAAATAAAATATAAATTCCATCAAAGCTATTACTTGGTATCTCATTTAATATTAAATCCAAATTATTAGGGAATAATAAAAAATTCGTGATATTTTGTTCACCTGCAAGCTTTAAAACATTTGCAACTCCGTTTAAATATACCTCTACCCCAATAAAAAGTGCATTAGGATTCATTTTAGCTTGATTAATGAAATGCTCACCCATACCAAAGCCTATCTCAAGAAATACTTTACGTTTTTCATTTACAAGCTTTTCTTTAGAAAATAAATATTTTGGTAGTTCGTTATCTAATAAATTCTGTTGCACTCCTGATAAGCTTTTACCGATACGTCTTGCATATGACCGATTGAGATTAATAGGAGTAAATAATATTACCCTACTGTGACCTTGTAGATCCTTATAAACGCTTTCAATATTATAACCATGATCTAAGAAAATTTGGGTTACCGCTTCTTCCTGTTTAAACCCTATTTCTAATATAATCTTACCGTTTGGTTTTAAGAATTGTTTGGCATTTTCGGCGATGAGAAAGTACGCTTGCAGTCCGTCTTTTTCAGCAAATAAAGCAATAGACGGTTCATAATTGATTGTTTCAATTGCCATCTCTGATTTTTCGCTGTGAGCTATATATGGCGGGTTGCTAACGATAAAATCAAATTTCTGAGTTTCAATATTCTCAAACCAATTACTGTGAATAATCTGAATGCGATCCGTTACCGCATATTTTGCCGCATTACTTTTGATAATTTCTATAGCATCAAGACTTATATCGGTCGCAATTACATTAGCATTCGGTAACTCACATAATAGACTGATAGCAATGCAGCCGCTACCTGTGCCAAGTTCTAGGATATTTAAGAATTTGTCATTGCAGTTTTCGCTTATGTCATCCCCGCTTTCGCGGGGATGACATTGAAATACAACATCCACTAAAACTTCAGTATCGCTTCTTGGAATTAATACATGTTTATTAACAATAAATTCACGTGAGTAAAATTCTTTAACACCTGTAATATATGCTATCGGTTCATGCTTTAATCTTCTCTCTAACAGTTTTTCAAAAGCTTCTATCTCGGCTTCATTTAACTGCTCATCAAGATTAATAAGTAAATACTCAATAGGTTTATTTATAACATGCTGTAGTAAAATTCGTGCTTCTAATTGCGGCGAACTAATACCTATTTTATTTAATTTATCTGTAGCGTCACTAAGAATTTGCTTTATAGAACATTGCATGTTTTATTTTTTGCCAAAATTTTTCATTTCTAAAATCTCATCTACACTACCTAGCGGTGCTCGTTTTTTAAGTTCAGTAAATGCACGAAATAGATTATTACCAAATTTATTCTTATAATATTAGGGTTCTAGAGTTATAATATCTATTTTAAGATAATTTTTGGTTTTAGGTATTTTAATTATTTTCATAAACCATTTTATGTTATTATATCACCAATTATTTCTGAATAATATTCATGTTCTATATAGCTATTTTTAAAGCTAAGATTTGCTAATGTTTCTAAATCACAAGTGATTAAAGGTTCTTGTTCGTGTTGATTTTTTAATAAATAAGGACTAGTGTACAAAACCAAGCGAACTCTCTTTTTATCTGGTCAGCAGTTAGTTTATTTAGTACTTCACCATTTTTCCCATACAAAATAAAGTCAGAAAAAGCACCATATCCTGCTTCGGTAAATTTTATGGGAGCTTTCTTCTCACCTAAAATTTCTTGTTGATTTTTTAAAATATTATTCTAAATAAGCTTTAAAATAATGCTTATTATACTCTTGTCCCTCATATTGTATACACTTAGTATTTTGATATTTAGATTTTAATTCCTCTAAAGATTCTTGCGGTATTTTTGTGTCTTGATGTCCTATATATATTTTATCTAAAATTTGTTTTTTCTCATATTCTTTAATAATAATATGAGTTATATTTTTTGTTGGAACAGTAATCATATATTCTTTTTTGTTAGGATAAATAATCTCTGCACATTTAGCAATAAAAATATGAAGTTTAAGCGAAAGACTTGAATGTTTTTTAGTATTATTATAGTCATATATTGGAGCTTTTGTTATTCCTATATGTGAAATTTGCGTTTTGAGAAGTTGTCATAGTTGTAATCATTTCTACCGATGATATATCAATACTACTTTTCTGTTCCCATACTTTATTATAGGTACATATACATCTGTTAAATCTTGGTCATGATATTCTATACTAGAGTCAAAAGCATCTCTAAGTCCTATAAAAGCTTTTCTATATTCTTTTTTCCCGGACTGGTTTATAAACTCCCCCTGTTTCTTTAAGAAATTTTGCCAAGTAGTTACATTTACTCCATTAACTTTTACCATATAAAAATGTAAATCATCTTCTACTTACATAATGATAAATTTCTGATTTTACTTCTTGTGCTTTATATAGCTTTGTAAAAAGATGTTGTAAATTAGAATATTTTTCATCTATTTTACTGAAATCAAATTCAGAGAAAATTCGCAGAGTTTGCATATATTGCATGTCTATATTATCAGGTGCTTTTGCTTCTTTGCATGCAACTTTTATTAATTTATTTAATTGTTCTTCTTGCTCATTAAAATCATTTTTTTAAATTCTTCTAAAAATTTTTTTCCTATAATTTGCATCATCAATATACGTACTATTATTAATATCTATGCCTGTTTTTAATCTTAGAGAAAGAATTTCATTGACGAATTCAGAAATTTTAATTTCATGTTCTGTACTAATATTGGGAAGAGCTAGCAATTTTTATAGATTGCGGTTTAAAAGATAAATTATTACCTAATTTTAGAATAAAATCTTTTACTTCTGACCAATCTCTATAATTTGATATATCTAAGGAAATAATTTTGTCTGTGGCGGTACTTAAATCTTGCAGAAAAGTAAAAATCTCTTCTAAGCTCGCTTTTTGTTTTCTAAGGTTTAAAATACCCTCTTCCATAGAATATAAGGCTTCTTCTAATTTAGCATTAGATTTTTTCATTTTATAAATCTTTTAAATATTTAATCCTTAATATTATTTTAAAAAAATTAATATTTTGTTAATTATAAACTAATTATCTCTTCTATATCCCTTGGCAACTTACAAGAAAATTCCATAATCTCATTACTAGTCGGATGAGTAAAACTTAAATACCAAGAATGCAGGGCTTGACGTTTAAAATCAATTAATTTTGCTTTTAGTTCAGGGGGAGAATGAGCAATTTTTCGGTCGTTATTGCCGTAAGTTTGGTCGCCGACTACCGAATGTTTTAAATGGCTTAGCTGTACTCTAATTTGGTGAGTTCTACCCGTACTAAGCTTGCACTCCACCATACTAATACTACCTTTATAAAATAATTCTAGAGTCTTATAATGTGTAACGGCTTCTTTGCCGCCATATTTTAATATGGTCATTTTTTGGCGATCGCTTCGGCTGCGACCTATATTATTCTTAATGACTCCTTCTAGCGGATTTATTACTCCCCACACTAACACTTTATATTTCCGTATTACCTGCCTTTGTTCTATCTGATTTGCAAGTAGCATATGTGCTTTATTATTTTTAGCCACTACCATCAAGCCCGTAGTGTCTTTATCTAAACGATGTACTATCCCGGGTCTTTCTGATGAGCCGATATCCGATAAGTTTTTTGTATGATGTAATAAAGCATTAACAAGCGTATCGTCATGATGCCCTGCTCCCGGGTGTACCGTCATACCTGCAGCTTTGTTAATTACTATCAAATTATCGTCTTCATATATTATATCAAGTGCTACATTTGCTGCTGCAATTTTTAGCTCTTCAGGTTCTTTAAAAGAAAATAATATAATATCATTCTCCTTGACCAAAACATCAGGATCAGAAATAATTACATCATTAACTAGTACTTGCGAATCTTTAATAGCTTTTTGGATTTGATTCCTTGAAACATTTTCAAGAAGTGATGATAGAGCTTTATCAAGCCTTATGTCATTTAGTTCGTGTGGTACGGAATATTTTAACATATTTTAATTTTAAGATAATGAATGATACGCTTAAATGGTTAAGTGCAATCGGTGTTGAATATTATTGCCATGAACATCCAACGCAATTAAAGGTACGTAATAATACTGAACTAACTGAAAAGCCACAAGTAAAACTTAAGTCTACAAAAGAAACTGCATTCAATATGAATGATAAAGTTCATGATAATATAACCCTATCAAGATCTCTTGCCGATAGAGCTAATAATATCGAAGAACTAAAAGAATCTCTACTAAATTTTAATGGTTGTGAACTTAAGAAATTTTCTACTAACACGGTTTTCGGTGACGGTAATTTGGAAGCTAAAATTATGTTAATAGGCGAAGCCCCGGGAAGTACCGAAGATTTGAAAGGAATACCTTTTTACGGCGAAAGTGGCAATTTACTTGATAATATGTTACACGCTATCGGAATTTCACGAAAAAATAACGCTTATATTACTAATACGGTATTTTGGCGTCCTCCTGCTAATAGACAGCCGACGTTCGAAGAGGTCGATATTTGTAGACCTTTTGTCGAGAAGCATATTGCTCTTATTAACCCGAAGTTAATTATTCTAGTCGGTAGCACGGCTGCAACTAGCTTACTTGGAAAAAATTCGGGTATTACTAAAATTAGACAAGAATATTATTTTTATACCAATAAATATCTATCCGCTCCTATTCAAACTACGGCAATCTTCCACCCTGCCTATTTACTCCGCCAACCTATGCAAAAACGCACCTCTTGGTATGATTTACTCAAGATTAAGGAGTATTTAGTCAATAATAGACTTCTTGCATAACTTGTACATTAATCTAGTACTCACAGCTTCACGTACTTTTCAAAATAATTTTCTACTGGACAATTAGTCGTATATATGCGACAGTGTAATCATCTCTAGTTACAATTTTTATAACAGATATTCTGCTATTAAATGCAGGTAATAAAGATACTCAAGGCAAAGATATTGAAAAAGCCTTAGAAATGATAGAAGAAGTTTATAAACGAAATTGAGGGTGTTATATGTAAAGTTTACAGATTATTTAAAAGAAAAATTACAAAATGAGGAAATATTAGTAGGGTATATTAATGAAGCGTTAGAGCAATATTTTGTAGCTCATAATAATGAGCTATAATGGCTACTTTAAAAGAAACCATTATAGCAAGAGGAGGTATAGAAAAATCTCTAAAGAAGTTCATATAAATAGATAACATATATATAGAATGTTATCTAGCAAAGGTAATCCAAGTGTCGACAATATAGGATCTTTATTAAACGCTTTAGGCTTACAGTTGAAAGTAGAAGCATGTGCGTTTTTAATTTTCATTAACCTTGCAAGTTGAGCAAGATATCAAAGAAAATTTTTAAATCCTAATAAATCATAATTCGTTTCTAATTGCATTAAATTAGGGTTATACTTACTGATGTATAAAAATAAGGTATATATATGACCAATGAAAATAATAATGATTCAGAATTTGCTGAATTAAAAATCAGAGGAAAAATATTTAAATTACCTATACTTAAAGCAAGTATCGGTGAGGATGTAATCGATATAAGTAGGGTATCTGCGGAAGCCGATTGCTTTACTTACGACCCGGGTTTTATGTCTACTGCTTCTTGTCAGTCTACTATCACCTATATAGACGGTGATAAAGGAATCTTGCGGCATCGAGGATATGATATTAAAGACTTAGCTGAGAAAAGTGATTTTTTAGAAGTGGCATATTTGCTGATTTATGGGGAACTACCAAGTGGCGAGCAGTATAATAATTTCACTAAACAGGTTGCGCATCATTCATTAGTGAATGAAAGATTACACTATTTATTTCAAACCTTTTGCAGCTCTTCTCATCCTATGGCTATTATGCTTGCGGCTGTCGGTTCTCTTTCGGCATTTTATCCTGATTTATTGAATTTTAAGGAAGCAGATTACGAACTTACCGCTATTAGAATGATTGCTAAGATACCTACCATCGCCGCAATGTCTTATAAATATTCTATAGGACAACCGTTTATTTATCCTGATAATTCGTTAGATTTTACCGAAAATTTTCTGCATATGATGTTTGCAACGCCTTGTACGAAATATAAAGTAAATCCAATAATAAAAAATGCTCTTAATAAGATATTTATCCTACATGCCGATCATGAGCAGAATGCTTCTACTTCAACAGTCCGAATTGCCGGCTCATCCGGAGCTAACCCTTTTGCTTGTATTAGCACAGGTATTGCCTCACTTTGGGGACCTGCTCACGGCGGGGCTAATGAAGTGGTAATAAATATGCTTAAAGAAATCGGTAGTTCAGAGTATATTCCTAAATATATAGCTAAAGCTAAGGATAAAAATGATCCATTTAGGTTAATGGGTTTTGGTCATCGTATATATAAAAACTATGACCCGCGTGCCGCAGTACTTAAAGAAACGTGCAAAGAAGTATTAAAGGAACTCGGGCAGCTAGACAACAATCCGCTCTTACAAATAGCAATAGAACTTGAAGCTATCGCTCTTAAAGATGAATATTTTATTGAGAGAAAATTATATCCAAATGTTGATTTTTATTCGGGTATTATCTATAAAGCTATGGGTATACCGTCGCAAATGTTCACGGTACTTTTTGCAATAGCAAGAACCGTAGGCTGGATGGCACAATGGAAAGAAATGCACGAAGACCCTGAACAAAAAATCAGCAGACCTAGACAGCTTTACACCGGTTATGTACATAGAGAGTATAAGGGTATTCGGGAGCGGTAAACATTGTCGTCATTGCGAGCGACTGCAAGGAGCGTAGCAATCTCATCAAACCTCTTGAGATTGCTACGCTCCTTGCAGTCGCTCGCAATGACGTTGAAAATATAAATCATATGCATTTTATTGATGAAGTTAAAATATATATAAAAGGTGGGAACGGCGGCAATGGTTGTGTTAGTTTCCATCGTGAGAAATTTATTGACAGAGGCGGACCGGACGGTGGTGATGGTGGACGTGGCGGTAGTGTTATTTTCAGGAGTAATCACCATCTTAATACGCTAGTAAATTATCGATATAAACAGCATTTTACCGCAGAAAACGGCGAAAACGGTAAAGATTCAAATAGAAGCGGTAAATCAGGAAAATCATTAGTTCTTGATGTTCCGATCGGTACTCAAATCTTTTCCGAGGACGGCAATATATTATTGCATGATTTCACTGTGGATGATCAAAGCTTTGAAATAATTAAAGGAGGAAGTGGCGGTCTTGGTAACAGCCATTTCAAATCGTCGGTTAATCAAGCTCCAAGAAAGCGTACGGAAGGAGAAATTGCCGAAGAAATGTGGATTCATTTAAGTTTAAAACTTCTCTCTGATGTTGGGCTTGTGGGGTTTCCAAATGCCGGTAAATCTACTTTTTTATCCTTTGTAACGGCAGCCAAGCCTAAAATTGCCGATTATCCCTTTACTACTTTAGTGCCGAATCTTGGAGTGGTATATGTTGATGACGAAGAGTTTATCATAGCCGATATTCCTGGCTTAATTGAGGGGGCTCATCAAGGTCACGGACTTGGCGATAAATTCTTAAAGCATATAGAAAGATGTAATCTGTTAATACATTTAATAGACGGCTCTAGTAATGATGTAGTTGCAGATTATAATACGGTACGTCTTGAGCTTGAATCATATTCCGATTATCTAAAAAATAAAATCGAAATCATATGTCTTAATAAATGCGATGTTCTCACAGATGAGGAAATACAGGAAAAAATAAATAAGTTGCAGAAAGTTACTAATAAAGAAGTTTTTCCTATCTCTACCTACACTAATGCTGGAGTAAATAAAATAGTTAAACTTGCTTTAGAGACTATAAAAAATCAGGAGTAATACTCTAGGTATTGCCTGCGTGGATACTGAGGATTGTCATTGCGAGGATTCCTGAGATTGCCACGCTCACTAACGTTCACTCGCAACGGCGACTTGATATCCACGCAATAATATCCCCTCGCAATGACAATTAATAAACTTTAAATTAAAGTAATACGTTGCTCTTCTGCTTCTAGATATTTCTCTAGCTCTTCCTTAGTATATTTTTTTTCTTTAAGCTTTATTTCGTGATTAAATATATATTGTACAGCTTTATCTTCTAAGGCAGGACCTTTAAGTCCTTCAATTGCTCTAGGATTATTTTTATAAAAATCAAATATCATATTTTCCTGCCCAGGAAAATTACGTGCTTGTTGCATAATAACTTTTCTTAAATCATCAGGCTCTAATTGCAAATTTTTAGATTTTGCATATTCAGCAAGTAATAAGCCTATTCGTACACGGCGTAGGGCTAATTTATTATAATATGCTGTTATTTCTTTAGAGGATTTATCTTTCAATAATGATTCATCTTGTTCATTTTTATCGGTTCCGGACTTTAGAATATTTTTTTCTTGCTCTAATAAAGATTCCGGTACATCAAAATCTAACAATTTTTCTAACTTATCAAATAAGTTCATTTTCATTATAGTATTAATAGCTTCTTCCGACTCATTTTCTATTTGTTTAGTAAAATGTGTACGCAATTCTTCAAGGCTATTACTTTGGAATTTTTTAGCAAATTCGTCATCGATAACGGTAGGTTCTGCAGTATGTACTGCTTTAATTTGTACTACAAAACGAGCATCCTTACCTGCTAAATCTTTAGCATGGTAATTTTCAGGAAAAGTAACATTAACATCTACTTCACTACCTGTTTTAGAACCTATTAATTGTTTCTCAAAACCGGGAATAAGTGCATTACTACCTATTATTACCTTAAAATCATTTAATTTACCGTCCTTAAAAGCTTTCTCCTTGATGTACCCGATTGCATCAATAGTAACCTGATCTCCGGCTTTTATTTTTGCTTTACTTTCTTTAGTATAGTTTTTTGTTAATGCGGCAAGTTTTTCTAGTTGTTCTTCAACATCTTTAGAGTTTACTTCTAATTTTGGACGATCTAGTGAGATTTTTTTTAAATCCGGAATAGTAATTTTAGGTAATAGCTCTATTTTTACGGTAAATTCTAAAGCTTTATCGGATTCGTTTTGTAATTCTTCAATTTTGGGTCTACCGATTATATTGAGATTATGCTCTTTAATAACGTGATTTACTGAATGGTTAATTTTTCTTTCTATTATATCATTCCTGACGGAAGTACCATATTTTTTCTTAACAATTGAAACCGGTACTTTACCGGCTCTAAAACCTGCTATTTTAACCTTTTTGGTTAAATCAAGTAATTCTTTTTGAATATCGTCATCTATCTCACTTAAAGGAGTAGAAATTCTTGCATGAAAATCCAATCCTTCATTTTTTAATACGGTAATTCCCATTTTAATAATCCATTAATTCTGTATATAGTTTGCTAATCAAAATAAACTAAAGAGCTGAAATATGCAATAGTTTTTGTAAAATCCCATTAGGATTAGGCATTGCTAACTGTGAGTTTCGCAGAACTCACCTTTGCTGGCATATAGTCGTCTATTTTTGCAATCACTAACTATTTCGCGTTAGCACTTAACAGCAATTGAGCCATTTCCATAGCAGTAAGCTCCTGCTTCTTATAATTTTCAAGGGCTTTAATAATTTTGGATATATCAAATGTCTTATCGGTATTATTAATATAACAATATTTAGCTCGATTTCCCTTTTTTTATTATCTTAATGTTCGGTTCTATTTTTGGTATGGGTTGTAGGTAATAGCGTCTTCATTTCATTTTTATACAAAAGTATCGCTATTTCTTTTGTGTTACTCATCTTGTTAACGCTCATTAATAGCTTATCGTTACTTGTTTGCACTTTTCGAGCAGCCTCTTGAGAGTACGTTTCAACTATCCATACGGCTATTTGGGAAGCAGTAAATTCTTTTCCGGCATTAATCTTAAGAAACTTAATAATTGCAGTTTTGCGGTCAAAAAAAGACATATTCGGTAATTATATTAAGTTAAAATTCATATTACTTTATTTTTTAGACATTGCTAAATTAAAGATGGATATTGTCATAAGCTAAGCGACTAGCCGTAGTCGATTTTGTAGAAGTACTTTTTTCTTTTTTGTTATTGCTCGTTTGTTCTTTATCTGAGTTAACTTTAAAAGCTCAATAATTACAGCCTTGTGTTGAAATTTTATAGAAAAAATAAATTATAAATTCTTCAAAGTAAACAAATTAATTATTATAGAAATAAAAAATTAATATTATAGTGGTATAAAAATACAACTTTTTTTAAATTATATAAAGATAAGGGATTTATGGGGTAACCCTTTATTTTTTAAAAAGAATTTAAAGGGTTATATCTTACTTTTTTTAGAGTATATTTCAATAAACTAGATGATTTAGGAGCAAAAGCAAGTAAATAAATTGGGTATAAGATTTGTGGCATTGTTAACCAAAGATAGATATCGTCATGAGCTAAATAACTAAAAGCATTGTTGTGTGGAGGCCAAATCGTCATTGCGAGGCGCGAAGCGACGTGGCAATCCAACAAAATAATTAAAAAAATTCTGATTTACAGAATTTTTTACTGGATTGCTTCGTCGAATTACTACGTAATTCTTCTCGCAATGACGGAAGACCGATCCCACGCAACAATGCCACGCAGGAATGACATTAAGAGCATTTTTTATTAGACTGCTTCGTCAATTACTGTGTAATTTTTCTCACAATGGCGTTAAGCAATAAGATTTAAGCGTACTTCTTCGTTAAGTTCTTTAGCAGAAGATAATTCTATATCAAGTTCGGCAAATATCTGCACTAAAGCTACAGATAAATCATTGATCATTTTGTCGGTATGGGCAGGGGTTGGGATGATTCGAAGGCGTTCCGTACCTCTCGGTACAGTTGGAAAATTGATATGTTGAACGTAAATACCGTATTCATTAAGGAGCATATTTGAGGCTTTCGCCGCTTTAATCGGATCACCAATAATTATCGGCACTATATGACTTTCATTTTTCAAATAAGGTATATTAAAACGTTCAAAAGAATTTTTAAGTTTTGTAACTACTTCTTGATGTTTTATTCGTTCTTCATTTGATTCTTTAAGATGTCTAATACTATGCGTTGCAGCGGTAGAAATTACCGGCGGCAATGAAGTAGTGAAAATAAACCCTGGAGCGGTTAGTCTTATAGCGTCGACTAAATTATGGTTGCTAGTGATATAACCGCCGATAGTACCATATGCTTTGGCAAGCGTCCCTTGAATAATATCGATTTGATCACTACAATTAAGAAGCTCGGCAATACCGCTACCCTGTTTACCGTATAAACCGACCGTATGAACTTCATCGATAAAGGTTAAAGCATTATATTTTTTGGCTAAATTGATTATATCTTTGATAGGTGAGAAAAAACCGTCCATAGAGTAAGCTGATTCAAAAACAATAATTTTCGGTCTATTAGGTCTATTAATATCGACTGATTGTAAAAGCTCTTCTAGATGCTTAACGTCTAAATGTCTATATATATATTTCTCGGCTCTTGAACTTGTAATCCCTGCAATTATTGATGCATGATTTAGCTCATCGGAGAAAAATACTATATCCGGCATGATTTTAGCAAGACTTGCAAGCGTTGTATCATTTGCAACAAAACCGGATGTAAAAACTAAAGCTGCTTGCTTTTTGTGTAAATTTGCAAGTTCTTTTTCAAGCTCAAGAATGGCGATATTATTACCGCCGATATTGCGAGTTCCGCCTGATCCAACACCGTATTTTAGCAAGGCATCTATAGAAGCTTGCATTACTTTTGCATGTTTACTCATACCCAAATAGTCATTAATGCACCACATAACTATTTGTTTATTAGCGTGTTCTGCAAAAGGAAAATTATCGGCTTGTCTTTTTAAGGCCTTAAATTCTCGATATCTTCCTTCGCTTTTGATCTTATCTATATGTTTGCTAAATATAGTATCGTAATAAGACATTTTCTCGATGTCATTCCCGCGTAGGCGGGAATTCATTTTATTAATTATAAAATTCTATAATCAGATATTTTGAATATTCTTTCTGGATTCCCGCCTACGCGGGAATGAGATCGAACAGAACAATACTTCCAAAATCACGTTTGCAACTATTCTACATTAAAATTAAAAAAGTTTAAAGTTATAATATGGCTTTTTGTACAATATCGTTTAATCTCTTTGAAAATGCACCTGTATCAGCAACCGGTTCACCCTCTAAAATACAGGCTTGATCAAATATTAGATTAACCAATTCTTTATTATTTTTATTATTTGCTTTTAAGTCGTTAAAGATTTTCTCTATGATTTTATTTTTAGGGTTTAACTCTAGATTTTTAGCTGAGGCATTAGCTATTTGTTTCTGCTCAATCAAAAATCTCTCCATACGAATATCCATAGCAGTGTCGCTAACGGCAAGACAAGCAGGACTTGAAGTAAGTTTTTTAGAGATCTTAACTTCTTTTACCAACTCCCCTAGTGTCTCTTTAAAATAATCTGTTAGCAATTTATATTCATCATCGGATTTTTTACTATCTGTATTTTTCTCCTCAGATTGTGAAGTAGTTTGCTCTACATCGATATCACTTCTTGTTGCTGATTTAATAGCATGTTCTTTATACTTGCTATTAACATTTACCCAAAAATCATCCACTGTATCGGTAAAAAGTAATACATCGATTTTTTTACTTAACAACCCTTCGATTTGTGGGCTTGAAAGTAATTTATCGGGGTTATCACCGCTTAAATAATATATAGTACTCTGCCCTTCTTTAAAATTCGCTATATATTCGTCAAGGCTGATCATTTTATTATGCAAGGCACTTCTGAATATGCATACCTCTAATAATTTTTCATGATCGGTAGTAGCCTCGCATAAACCCTCTTTTAAAGCACCGCCGAAATTAGCCCAAAACTTATTATATTCTTCAGGTGATTCCTCTTTCTTTTTTCTAAGCTCGCCAAGCACTCTTTTTGTAATAGCATTTTTGATTTTCTCAAGCACGCTATTATGCTGCAGTGATTCACGGCTAATATTTAGTGGTAAATCTTCTGAATCAACCACGCCTCGTAAAAATCTTAAATATGACGGGATTAAATCTATATTCTCATCAGATATAAATACTCTTTTTATATATAATTTTACTCGCCTTTTGCGATCAGGGTGGAATAAATCAAATGTTTTGCTTGATGGAATGAAAAGTAGGTTAGTAAATTCTATAGCTCCCTCGTTTTTATTATGCATAGTTATCCAAGGGTCATCAACGGCGTAAGATAGGCTTTTGTAGAATTCTTTATATTGTTCTTCCGTAATTCCCGATTTCGGTCTTGTCCATAATGCAGAAGCTGAATTAAGCTGGATTTCATTATTACCAGCTTCATCAAAGAAATATATCGGTACTGCTATGTGATCGGAATAGCTTTTAACGATGTGTTTTAATCTAAAATGATCAAGGAATGTATCTTCTTCCTTTTTGATATGTAAAACGATTTCCGTGCCTCTTGTCAACTCTTTATCTGAATCTGAGACAGTATATTCACCAAGCCCGTCTGATTCCCAAATATGGACTTTATCTTCCCCAGCTTTTCTTGAGGTTACAGTCACTTTATCGGCTACCATAAAGCTTGAATAAAATCCAACACCAAATTGACCGATTAGCATATTGTCTTTTTTAGAATCACCGGATAGGCTTTTAAGAAAATTTGCCGTACCCGATCTTGCAATAGTACCGAGATTTTCAATTAAATCGTCTTTATTCATGCCGATGCCGTTATCACGGATAATGATTTGTCTGTTATCTTTATCGACTTTAACTGTAATTTTAAAATTGCTATCGCCAGCTACTAATTCACTATTACTTTGAGATAAATAACGTAATTTATCACAAGCATCCGAAGCGTTGGAAATTAACTCCCTCATAAAAATCTCTTTATTACTATAAAGAGAGTGAATCATTAAATTTAAAATCTTGCCAACCTCGGCGTCAAATTTCTTTTTTTCTTGTGTCATAATTATTCCAGTTAATAAATTATTTTTTCGTCATATGACTGCTTATGTCATTCCTGCGGAAGCAGGAATCTAGAAAATAATAAATATAAACTAGATTCCCGCCTATGCGGGAATGACATTGGAAGTATAGCAACAACTGTACCTTATTTAATATAGGAATTAATAATCAAATTTAAATAGTCTTCATTAATATTTTTTATCAATATCGTTTTTAAGCTATGAGTATGACCTTTAATAATTTCGATATTACTACGTGATAATTTCCATTCTTTTGCTAAATAATTTATGATTTCTTCATTCGCTTTACCTTGTGCCGGTATTGCTTTTATAGATAATTTTAGATATGGGATATTATTAATAATTACAAAATTGCTAATTAGATTTTGTTTAGAATTAGGCTTTACTTTAAAACTAAGTAAAGCCTGATGTGAAGAAGAATTGTAATTGTAGAATTTATCCATGAATATTTTTTATCATATTTGCTTATTATTTTTAATAAAAAAAGAATCCTTGAAAAACTTTGCTTAAACTGATATAACGTTTACCATAAATGTTTAGCACCCTTAGCTCAGCTGGATAGAGCAACAGACTTCTAATCTGTGGGTCAGAGGTTCGAATCCTTTAGGGTGCGCCATTCTTTATTTTTCGGTATTTCTACAAACGTATCACAAACCGCAGATGCAGCATAAAATCAAGCTTTTGACCATTTAACTGAATATTAATTGTCTTTTACCAAGTCTCTAAACTAAGCAGCTTTGCTCTTTCTTCTAAATAGTAAATTTATCACCTTATAAAACGAAATATTAATAATTTAATTAAAAATATTTCTCAAGTTTATTAATTAAAGCTTTAATTTCTTTTGTGTTAACTAATATTTAATAATCATGATATCACAAGTATAGCTCCATATGTAGACATAAATATGAAAATTTGCTTAATGGAGCTAATAATGGATTAAAAGCAGAAATGATTATTAATACCCTCAAAGAACTATCATCAGACCATTCTGGTGTAATGCTTAATTTAAAACCTAGTAATAACGAAAAAGAGTTTAAAGAAAAATTAGAAAAGATTATTCATACTTATGAAAAAGGGAAGGAAAATCCTGAAATCAAAAAAGAATTAGAGAATCTAGATATATGGTGCAAAGAAACAGCTAAAAAAGATAATTCGCATGTTTTTAAAAATATTGGACAAGTTATAAAACATAGTTTTAAAGCTTTGGCTAACATAGGAAATAAAGAAGCTTTCAAAAAAGAACAGAAAGAAGTAGGTATTTATATGGATGCTATAACATGCTAATAAAAATACTAAACAAACACTAGAACGCATAAGGGCTACTATTAACAAACATAAATCTCCCTTCCTCATTCTATTACTACTCCCAAGAATATATCGCAAAAAAGCAAGCGAGGATCTGTAGAAAGATAAATAATAATTACTCGAAGCTGTTAAATGTGTCGATAATCGTCCACTAGGGTGTGCCATTAACCGAAAATCAACAAGCCGCCTTAATCTCGTTTATTTTCAACTGCGGGGCTGGGGCATTTCAAGCATCAACATTGCGGCAAAAGCTAAACCAAGGTGAATATGCAAACGCTGCTAACGAGTTACTGCGATGGATGCGTGCTAAAGGCGGTCTTAAGCTGCAAGGTTTAGTGAAACGTCGGCAATATTATAGATTATAATTATTACTAACTATTAAAACTTCTGATTATTCCCTTTGATTCTCTAATAATACGCATTTTATAATTTTTGCTGAGTGTCTTAAACTAAGAGATATTACAGGAAACCTGCTATAAATATTTATCAATTAAGCAGACATCACCGGAGGAGGAGCAAAAGATTTTGTCGGATAATTTCCACTTTCTTTCTCCAATTTTTCAAAATGAAATATACCAAATCCAATACTTGTTGGAATCATAATAATTAATACTCCCCAGTTTCCAAAGGTTTTTATTCAATGAGGAAAACCAAAAGAGCTAATAACATACATACAAGCAGCTGATACAGCATATGTAAATGTTACGGAAGTAAAGCGTTTAAAGATTGGAAAATGTCTAAAACAATTTGGTACAGTCGGCATAACATTAAGGGCAAAAGCCATGATAAGTGCTTGAATTATAGATTAATAATATTTCCTAATGTCTAATTACAAATCAGAGGCATATCTAATATATTAGACCAAACTTTATCCCAACCTTTTGCATGAGCAATATTAGGAAAAGTTTGCTTTTTTACACACGGTGAGTTACTTGTTTTTACGTAAAGTGCTGCTATGAAAGGCGGGACTCTTTTGTCATCCATGCCGGAGAGATGTAATTGAGGGATATTATTAACCTGTTTTGCATAATTTATCGGGTTTAAGGATTTAACTAAGTAACCACGATAATTATGATATTTATCAAACTTTTTAGTATCTAAATTACCGGCAATCGTTATAATATCTTTAACATTACTATTTTGAGCGGCAATTAATATTGTAAGCCCGCCGCCACCGGAGAAGCCGACTAAGCTAAATTTTTGTCCGTTATTGATAATATTTATGACATTGTTAATTGAATCTACGACTTCCTGTCCCATTCTTTTATCTAACCAATAATCGCTAATGCATTTTGAGTTCATTTCTAAAGGAGTATATTGGCAAGGTCTTGCTATATAAACAATATTCGGTCTTTTATCCATTGTAGCAAGCTTTAAGAGCATCGGATTAACGGGAGTAGGGTTGTCAGAATTAGCAGATCCATCCGCAAGATGTCCATCTCCCTCAATATAGAATACAAAAGGTAGGTTACGGTTGGTAATACGCTGATAAGTCGTAAGAGTAAAATCACCACCGTTTACTAGCCTCATCTGAAAGTTATTTTGAGTTGCTATATCTTGTGAATGCTTTACCCTGCTAGCTACATCATGAGTAGTAGAACACCCTGAAAGAAATATTGGAAATATTATTGCCCAAATAAAATTTTTCATAACAATTTTGATTAAAACGGTATTTCGTCGTCTAAGTCGCTATGATCAAAGGAATGATTTTTAGTTTCAGGATGTTTATATTCGCTATGTCCTGAATCTTGAGTATGATTATTAGAGTTTTTACTATCTAATAATATTAATTGTGAATTAAAGTTTTGTAACACAACTTCCGTGGTATATTTTTCTTGACCTGAATTATCATTCCACTTACGGGTTTGCAATGAACCTTCAATATATAATTTGCTACCTTTTGTGACATAGCGTTCTACAACAGATACTAACCCGTCACTAAATATCACTACTCTATGCCATTCAGTTCGTTCTTTTCGTTCGCTGGTAATGCGATCTTTCCAAGTTTCGGTTGTTGCTAAGGAAAGATTAATGATTTTTTTCCCTTCGCCCGTAGTTCTCATTTCCGGATCACGCCCTACATTACCTATTAATATTACTTTATTTAAACTACCTGCCATAGATTACTACCTACTTTAAAATATTATTATTGCAATAATAAAATAAAAGGGCCTATAATACTACAGGTTTTTTAAAAAATATCTCAAAAATTTTGTAGTGAAGTGATTATGAACCAAGAATATATTAAGGTACGCGGTGCTAAAGAGCATAATCTAAAAAATATAAATGTTAATATTCCAAGGAATAAATTTGTTGTTATCACCGGTCTTAGCGGTTCAGGCAAGTCTTCTTTAGCGTTTGATACTATTTATGCAGAAGGTCAAAGGCGATATGTTGAAAGTTTATCTTCATATGCAAGGCAATTCTTACATTTACAAAATAAACCTAATGTAGAATCTATTTCCGGATTATCGCCTGCTATTGCAATTGACCAAAAAACTACTTCCAAAAATCCACGTTCTACGGTTGGAACTATAACGGAAATTTACGATTATCTTAGGTTATTATATGCAAGGGTGGGTATTCCTTACTCTCCGGCAACCGGTCTTCCGATACATAGCCAAACAGTTTCCGAGATGGTAGATATAATTAACGAACTACCTAAGGGTACGAAAATATATTTACTCGCTCCTATTGTTAGAGGACATAAGGGTGAGTTCAAGCGTGAAATTATGAATCTGAAAAAGCAAGGCTTTCAGAAATTAATAGTTAACGGGGAAGTTTGCGAAATTGATGATTTACCGAAACTTGATAAAAATAAGAAGCATAATATAGAAGTGATCGTTGATAGAATAGTTCTAGACGAAAGTTTAGGTAATAGACTTGCAGATAGCTTAGAGAGTTCGTTAAATCTTGCCGAGGGTATTACTTATTTGGAAATTGTAGAATTACCGCCGGCAGTTAAGAGCGAGTTTGAAAAAAATCAGCGTATTACTTTTTCTGAGCAATATTCTTGTCCGGTATCGGGTTTTCAGCTTACTGAAATAGAGCCTCGAATCTTTTCTTTTAATAGCCCTTTTGGAGCATGTCCTAAATGTGAAGGGATAGGTAAGGAGTTTTTCTTTGATAGAGATTTAATAGTTCCGGATCAAAGAATTTCTATTAAAGACGGTGCAATAGTGCCTTGGGGTAGTACATCTTCTAAATTTATCCTAGAGACATTAAAGGCTCTTGCCGATCATTATAAATTTTCTATTGAAGTACCTTTTGTAAGTTTATCACAAAATGTTAAGGATATTTTATTTGAAGGTTCAGGAGAAGAGGCAATAAAGTTTGAATTTCACGATGGTTCTAAAACGCAAATAATAAAACAACCTTTTGCCGGTATAATACCAAGTTTGCAAGAAAAGGACCGTACTATAGAATCGGTTTTAATTAAAGAAACACTAGCTAAATTTAAGTCAGAGCATAAATGTACTGCTTGTTCAGGGTTTAGATTAAAAGATGAAGCATTATGCGTTAAAATAGCAAATTTTCATATAGGCGAAGTAGCAGGTATGAGTATTGCAGCCTTGCAAAAATGGTTTAGTCACTTAGAGGAAAAATTAAATAAAAAGCAATTATTTATTGCTGAGCGTATACTCAAAGAAATTACCGAGAGATTAAAATTTCTTATGAATGTTGGGCTTGATTATCTAACGTTATCACGAGAAGCGGGTAATTTATCGGGGGGGGAAAGTCAGCGTATTCGTCTTGCATCTCAAATAGGTTCAGGACTGAGCGGTGTTTTATATGTACTTGATGAGCCGTCTATCGGTCTTCATCAACGAGATAATACAAGATTAATTGAGACACTAAAAAGGCTTAGAGATCTGGGTAATACCGTTTTGGTAGTCGAGCATGACGAAGAAACAATATATGAAGCAGACCATATTATTGATATAGGACCGGGAGCCGGTATTCACGGCGGTCGTGTTATTGCGGAAGGAAATGCTGAAGAAATAAAGAATTTTGAAGAAAGTATCACAGGTAGGTATCTAAGCGGTCGTCAAACAATCAAAGTGCCGTCTGAAACAAGAGTAGGGCATGATAATAGGGCAATTGAATTACTTGGGGCGGTTTCCAACAATTTAGATAATGTTGATATCAAAATTCCGCTTGGTACTTTTACCGCTATAACGGGAGTATCGGGAAGCGGTAAATCAAGCTTGATGATTCATACTCTATATAAAGCGGCTCTAAAGCATTTAGAGCCAACTAGCAAAGTATTCCCCGGCAAATATAGAGAGTTAAAAGGACTTGAATATATTGATAAAATTATCGATATTAATCAATCTCCGATAGGTAGAACTCCTCGTTCAAACCCTGCGACTTATACAGGTGCCTTTACCCATATTAGGGATTGGTTTGTGGAATTACCTGAATCAAAAGCTAGAGGGTATAAAGTAGGCAGATTTTCGTTTAACGTTAAAGGCG
The DNA here is from genome assembly GCF_000284075.1 of Rickettsia rhipicephali str. 3-7-female6-CWPP. GTDB lineage: Bacteria > Pseudomonadota > Alphaproteobacteria > Rickettsiales > Rickettsiaceae > Rickettsia > Rickettsia rickettsii. The sequence goes on along the minus strand of NC_017042.1, from coordinate 7,467 downwards.
GTAGATGTGAAGCATGCCAAGGTGACGGGCTAATAAAAATAGAGATGCATTTCCTACCTGACGTATATGTAAAGTGTGATATTTGTAACGGTCACAGATATAATAGAGAAACGCTTGAAATAAAATATAAAGGTAAATCTATTGCCGATATTTTGATGATGACTGTAGAAGATGCGATGCAGTTTTTTGAAAAAATACCGTTAATCTATGAAAAATTAATTACCTTAAATGAAGTGGGTCTAGGCTATATTAAAATCGGTCAGTCTGCTACTACTCTCTCAGGTGGTGAAGCACAACGCGTTAAGCTTGCTAAAGAATTATCAAGACGTTCAACCGGTAAAACGCTTTATATACTTGATGAACCGACTACGGGATTACATATCGACGATATTAATAAATTGTTAAAAGTGTTACATAAGCTTGTTGATATGGGCAATACCGTTTTAGTTATCGAGCATAATTTAGATGTTATAAAAACTGCAGATTATATTATTGACGTCGGTCCTGAAGGTGGCGACAAAGGCGGTAAGATAGTTGTATGTGGCACCCCTGCCGACATCGTTGCATGTGAGGAAAGCCATACTGGTAGATATTTAAAGCAATATTTGGTGTGATCTAATATAAATAGCAAGTTACTCTATATAATTTGCTATTTGATGTATTTCTAAATTATCCTTAACACTCATCCCTTGATTTCGTTAAGAAAAATTAATCTAATCCTTGCTATTTTCTAAAATTACCATGTTTTATGGTTTTCTGTAGAATAATTATAAAAGAAGCAATTAATGAAAGTTACATTTAATAGTATTGAAAAAATTTATAGTTTATTAACTACCGAAGAATGGATAGATAAAAAAGATCCGAAGAAACGCTTAGAACAATTAAACAAAAAACTAGCGAAAGCTAGTGATCCAAAAGAAAAAATTAATTTAGAAAAGGCCATAACAAACTTAGAAGAAAATGCTAAAAGTAATCCCATGACTTTAAAAAAGCTGGAATAAACCAAGACGATGCTGAAATATTATTGGCAAATATTCATTTATTATATAAAGAGGGCTTTAATAAAAAGTCTAGTGATACATTAAAAGAATTATTAGAAAATAATTTTGATCAATTAAATATTAATGATGTTTTTGAAAAAATACATAAGCAATATTTAATTACAAATACACGCCTTAAAAAAATCTTATTAGTAAAGAACTATGTAAGGAAGTATTGCCATATTGTCAAATAATCGCTGACTTATATACGGGGAATGGCGGTTAAATTCTTTAAAAATGGCTAAAAAATTATCTACTGACTTTGGAAATTTAGGAGATATAAAAAGTTACTTAAAAACTGTTAATTATGATACAAAAGAAACAATAGAATTGAGTTTTCAATTTAATTTACCACAAAAATTGTCTTCCAAAACATTAGAATTTTTTCAAATTTTAAATAAATCTGGGAAGAGACTCATTATATATTTTCAGTAATGCACACTTATTGGAAAAAACTGAAAAATTTCAAAAAATTCTTAAAGAAAATAAATTAAATGATTTTCAGCAGATAACTAAAAATGATTTAAAAGAATTAGTAAATCAAGTAACTGAAATAGTAATTAAAGAATCTTATAAGTACAACGAAGAAGAATTATCAGAAGAAAATAAATTACATGCAAAAAATTTAGCTCATTTTTCTTTAAAAGGAAAACTAGATAATAATAGTTTTCAAAAAGCATTGAACCTTATAAAAGAAGATAAGTTAAAAAAAGAAGATTATATGCCTGATATTAATTTTGATATAGAGGTAAAAGGCAAAAAGTATAATTTTTCTAAATTACCTGCTGATGATATGAGAGGTTTTATGCTTGGTAAATTTAGTAATTCTTGCCAATCTATAGGACATGATTCCGAAAGATGTGTTTTAGACGGTATGAGTAAAGCAAATGCCGGTTTTTATATAATTACGGATTATAAAGGAAATATAAGAGCTCAGTCATATGCTTGGTTTGCTGGAGAGGGAAAAAAGAATGAAAAAGCCACTTCTATGGTACTAGATTCATTTGAGCATTTAGGGAAAGAAGATAAATTATTATTTGTACCTATAATAAATAAATTGAGAGAAGCATTACAAAAACAAGCATTAAATTTATATGTAGGATGTGGAAACTCCTAAACTTGATATAAACACTATACTTCATCCAAAACCAATGGAGCAAGATTTATATATGGGGCGATGCAACAAATGTTTATCCTATTACAAGAGAAGTACCAACAATAGAATTAAACTTAGGAAAAAATGCTAATAACCAGGTTAATCAATATTCTACTATTGAAGAGCTAAAAACTGATAGTAAATTACTACAACAAATTATAATAAGTAAGCAAATTAACCGAGATTTAACAGAAGAGGAAATATCATTGCTTAACATAGGTTTTACTTTTGCACAAATTTCGAATATAGAAAAAACGATAAACAAGAATTCTTTGTTGAAAATGACTATAATATAAAAAGTTTGACTGACGCCGGTGTTAGTGTGAAAGAATTACTTGCAATGGAACCAAGTCAGCAAGACTTAGTTATTAAAAATAGTTTACGGGTAAAAATCTTAATTGACGACGGTCTTAGTATAAAAAAATTACTTGCTATGGTAGGTCAGCAGAAACTCTTTATTGAAAATAGTTATAAGGTAAAAAGCTTATCTAAGGCCAGGCTCACTACGAAAGAATTGTTTAATGTGATAACAGGCCAACAAGAATCAGGTAATACAAATGAAAATGATTTAACGCAGTTCGATAATACGGATTAAAAGTAGAGGTGATAGGTGATGATGCTACAGAACAAGCTTAGGTGAGCGTGGAATACAATTCAAGTATAATAGAATTCTTGCATAACATAGCTAATAAGGAGAGATCCTTTTGGAGACAAATAAGTGATGCAAGAATTCTAATGCTTATGGTCATGGTGGTGGGTATAGAAGCCTAGAGCAGAAAGTGCATTTGAGAATTCAGAGTTAGGAGTTATTTCATTTGGTATTCCGCTGCAACATATGTGACCGTTTAAGCATATCACTTGATCGGAGTTTTTTATTACGGTAAATAAATCATGAGAAATCATAAAAACCGTAATATTTAGCTTTTTACGAATCAAATTAATAAGCTGATAAAATTCTTGTTGGCTTGTTACGTCTAAAGACTGTAACGGTTCATCTAAAATAATTAAGTCGGGATTATTAACTATTGAACATGCAAGAACTACCTTTTGAAACTGCCCTCCTGAGAGCTTAGAAATTTCTTGATCTTTTGTATGTTCCAAATCAATAAATGAGTTAATCTCTTTAATATTGTTATTAAAATTACTTGGTGCTAACAAATCTAAAAATTTTTTTACTGTAATAGGTAAATCAGGGGGTAATCCGAACTTCTGCGGTACATATCCAATTTTTAGTTTGGGATCAATTATAATCTCGCCGCTTGTAGGTTTTTCAAGACCAAGCATTAATCGTACTATGGTAGTTTTACCTGCACCGTTAGGTCCGATTAAAGTAGTGATATTATTTTTTTTGACAGTGAAACTAACGTTATTTATCGGCAATTTATTACCGAATTTTTTAGATACGTTACGAAACTCGATTATAGGTTTTTGCATGTGTCAGTTCACTTCTGTGTCATCCCGTGGTTAAGCCACGGGATGACACAGTGGACAATAAATAGCATTCATTAAATAGAATAAATGCCGATTAGTTCTGCCTTGGCAAGTAAATGTTTTTGCAGGTCTAATACTAAATCTTGTTTGCTAGCATTCTCATCAAGCTCAAGATAATTATTTAGAGCATATAGTTAAAAAAAATAGCGATAAGGTTTGCCGGCAGGTGGATAAGGACCGCCGTATTTTTTTTCTTGCCAGCTATTATTTAAAATTTTAATACTACTATCTATTTGTCCTTCCGAAAGCTTAGTAATAGAAGCAGAAATATTATATATTACCCAATGATGCCATATACCGTGTGGCGGTGTTATTGCTACCAGTGCGTCCGGATCATCCATTGTAAGTGCAAAAGATTTAGTATCTGAAGGAGCATTACTCCATTCTAGATGCGGTGAAACATTTTGTCCTTTACAAGTAAATTTATCAGGAATGCGATCATTATGTTTAAATGCTGTACTTGAAAGTTATAGGTTGCTTCTTTTGTTATAACATCATTACGAGCAGCCATAAGAGCTACGTGGCGATCTCATGAAATAATAAAATTTCTGAGATTGCTTCGGCAATTACTTTGTAATTTTCCTCGCAATGACGTTTTGTCTATCAATTCACAACTTGCCATTGTCCGTCAGGTTGGCGGCATGCATTACCGTATGCTTTTTGTTGTTTTCCGCCTATTACAACTGTTTGAGTGTACTCACGGCAATATTGACCGGTGCTATTTCTATAAGTTTTATTAGGTGTTATGTAACCGTAATTGCCGTTATCCGGATTACGCCATTCTACGTTACTACCGCTAGGAGCTGTTTCTAAAGCTCTCTGTGAGGTAAGCTCTGCAAGTCTTCTATCCTGCTCATCCATACCTGCACCGATTTGTCCACCAAGAACTGCTCCAAGTAATGCACCTACACCTACTCCAACAAGCTGTCCTTTGCCCTTACCGAATTGAGAACCAAGTAATGCACCTCCAGCACCGCCAAGAAGTGTTCCTGTACCTTGTTTATTCATACCGCCCGGACCGTTACAGGCTTGTAACATAGAAGCTGCAAGAGCTATAATCATAATTTTAGATAATAGTTTCATATAATTCTCTCTAAATTAATATATAATTTAATAAGTATATGGTTTTTAGAATTTTGTAAAGCTAAAACTAGATTCTGTAAACAAAATTTAAATTATTTGTATTTTAAAATATTATTTTTAATTTTGTTCACGGAACCTCATTATAATTGAATTTTATATTTTCTTTGTTAAACTACAAAAAATAAATTGGAAAGATTTGTCATGGATACTAATAGCCGTAATCGGTTAATAAAATCGGCATCTTATTTATCGGTTACTACGGCATTAATTATTTTAAGTATAAAATTATATGCTTGGGTTGTTACCGATTCGCAATCAATCCTTGCTTCTTTAATTGATTCAATGCTTGATATAACTTCCTCCTTTATTAATCTAATAGCTTTAAGATTTGCCCTGCAACCGCCGGATCATCATCATCGATTCGGGCATGAAAAAATGCAGGATTTAACAATTTTTTCTCAATCGATATTTTTCTTTGCTTCAGCTTTTTTTGTATGCTTTTCTTCGGCTAAATCTTTATTTGCAAAAACAAAACCGGAGAATGTTAGCGACGGTACTACTGTAATGTATGTATGTATATTCTTAACAATTATTTTAGTGCTTTACCAAACTTATGTAATTAAAAAAACAAGATCGGAAATAGTAAAAGCCGATAAGCTTCATTATTTCACGGACTTACTAACTAATGTTATAGTAATTATCTCTATAAATTTAAGTGATTATTTTTGGTGTGTTGACCCATTATTTGGTGTAGTTATTTCGTTATATATATTGCACTCTTCTTATTCTTTATTTAAAAAGGCATTTAAAAATTTAGTAGATCATGAATTACCCGAACAAGATAGACAAAAAATTATCTCGATAGTTAATAACCATTTAGGGGTAAAAGGTATGCACGAAATGAAAACTAGATATGCTGGTCAAAAAGCTTTTATCCAGTGCCATCTGGAAATGGACGGCAATATGTCGCTTTATAATGCTCATAAAATTAGCGATGAGATTGCTTTTGAAATATTGCAGGAATTTCCGGAGGCTGAAATAATTATCCACCAAGATCCTTTTGGAATCGAAGAATACGTAAATTACCGTGAATATATTGTTAGATAAAGAAGCTAATTTTAATAATTTTTTCATGGAGCAAGCTTTAAAACAAGCCAAGATTGCTTTTGATAAAAATGAAGTCCCGGTCGGAGCGGTAATTGTAGATAGGTTAAATCAGAAAATTATTGCTAGTACCCATAATAATACGGAAGCAAAAAATAACGCTCTTTATCATGCTGAAATTATTGCTATTAATGAAGCATGTAATCTTATATCTTCTAAAAATTTAAATGATTATGATGTTTACGTTACTTTAGAACCTTGTGCTATGTGTGCGGCAGCTATAGCTCATAGCAGGTTAAAACGTTTATTTTACGGGGCTTCTGATTTCAAGCACGGAGCAGTCGAAAGTAATTTGCGATATTTTAACAGTAGTGCTTGTTTTCATAGACCGGAAATATATAGCGGAATTCTTGCCGAAGATTCGGGGCTATTAATGAAAGAGTTTTTTAAGAGGATAAGAACTGTTATTTCTAGCTACAGTGATGACATAGAGGATTGCAAGAATGACATAAAGAACTAAGAAAAACATGCTAAAACTATTAACCCCCTATTATTTTAATAAATTATCAAAGGTTATAATACCTATATTAGCTATATCTACTTGCGTAATGATGATTATAGGTCTTTATTTAGCCCTCATAGTTTCGCCGGTAGATTATCAGCAAGGTGAGTTTGTACGCATTATGTATGTTCATGTCCCTGCTTCTTGGATGGCTCTTGGTGTTTATGTTTTCATGGCAGCATGCAGCTTTAGCTGTTTAGTATGGAAAACTACTATTAGCTATTTGTTAGCCGTAGCTTCTAGTTACGTTGGAGCTACTTTTACTTTGATTAGTTTAGTAACAGGTTCTTTATGGGGAAAACCTATATGGGGGACATGGTGGGTTTGGGATGCAAGACTTACCTCCATGCTCATATTATTTTTATTATATTTAAGCTATATTATTATAGTGAATAGTGCGGATAATATAAGAAAGGCACAAAATCCTTCTTCTATTATTGCTCTTATCGGACTGATTAACATACCGATAGTAAAATTCTCGGTAAATATTTGGTATAGCCTGCATCAGCCTGCTAGTGTTTTAAGGCTAGGGAGTCCAACTATTCACTCTTCAATGCTAAAGCCTTTAATTATCATGTTTATTAGTTTTATATTATATTTTCTATTAGTATTACTTTTAAGAACTTCTATATTAATCGACAAAATCAAAAACAGATAATAAAATGACTTATGTTGTAACCGATGAATGCGTAAAATGTAAATATACCGATTGTGTTGAAGTATGTCCTGTAGATTGTTTTTATGAAGGTGAAAGGGAAGATGATTTTATGTTAGTCATTAACCCCGATGAATGTATAGATTGCGGCGTTTGTGTTCCTGATTGTCCTATAGGTGCTATTAAACCCGAATCACCAGGGTTAATAGAATGGGTAGAACGTGCAAAAGATTTTATAGAAAATAAAGGATGGAAAAATATTACCAAAAAAAAACCTGCTTTGCCTGATGCCGATAAATTTAAAGATGAGAAAGATAAGTTTAATAAATACATTAGGTTCTGTGAAGATTGCTAATTGATTTGTTATTTTGAGATA